>CBDFIG010000002.1:0-1837530 GCA_965248045.1 Candidatus Nitrosopumilus sp. | reverse complement strand
CAGAGTTTGCAGATACGGCTCCATTAGAGATGGTAAAGCCTTGACCGTTAGTTGTACTGACATCTACATCCTCGCTATACGTAATAGTTATGGTACTAGCAGAATCTACAGAGGCTGCAGTAATTGTCGGTAGATCTTCGGCATATGCCACCCCCCCCCCCTCTTCTCCCGGGGCGGGAATAATATACAGAGTCAGCATCAATGTAGAGAGCAAAATGATATGAATTGGCGTCTTCAACTATTAAAGTAATGATTTATATTATAAAAATTTGTGCTGTGCTTCCCAACTTCTCTATTGTACGGGAATCATGTCGCCATCCATGTTGTTCATCCTTCATTGATATCTGCCTCCATCCATTTGGAATTCTGTTGTCTTGTCTCGTCGGCTGCACGCTTGTTGCGAAATGCCATCAGGGGAGTCTCATAGTTGTCTATGTCCAGAGAGAAGTGCAGCCTGTCTGTGTTGTAATACTCGACGTAATCATCCAGATCCTTGTAGTGCCATATCTCATCCTTGATAGTCCTGTGGAAGCGTTCCAGCTTCCCGTTGGTCTGCGGGTGGTATGGTCTTGAATTGATCAATCCTATGTCAAGGTTCAGCAGCTCGTTTTCAAAGATGGTCCGGGTCCCTGTCGACTTTTTGCGGCCGCCTCTGCCGACAAGGCATGAGCCGTTGTCAGAAAGGATGGTTGCAGGTATGCCGAACCTGCTTATGGCCTGCTGTAGCACGATCACTGCATTCTCCGATGTGGCCTCCCTGAACAGCGCCGCGCCCGTGACGCACCTGGAGGCGTCGTCAAGGTACGTGATCAGGCTCAAATCCCTCATGCGCGGATCCTTCATAACGTGCCAGTCCGTGTGTCACATCGCATTGGAGTAGAGGCGTTCGTACCTGATCCACTTGCGCCTTCTGGTCTTTGCTGGGGAGTCAACCACGAGACCGTTGGATTTCATTATCTGGTATAGTCATGGAGTAGCTTATATCACATCCTTCCTTCCGAAGTCTCTTGGCAGTCCTCACTACTCCTGCAGGTCTGTGATTATGCGCATCCAGCACGGTCTGGATCTCTGCCTCGGATGGTGCAGTACATCTTGGCTGACCAGCGGGGTGTTGCTGGTGAATGATTCCAGTCTTGAGATACTCAAGAGCGTTAGATAGGATTTTTCTGAAAGGCCGGCGGGGTGTTGTTGGTGAATGGTTCCAGTCTTGAGATACTCTGCCCACAGCCTCTGGATGTGCCGCCGCGTCACGTGTACTTCCTTTGCCACGGTATCCGTATCCGTGCCCTTTTTTAGCTGTCCAATAACGTAGCGTATAGACTTGTCAGTCAATTTCGGCCTCTCATTGTCTCCCTGATTCTATGCAGCTTGAAGTATTGCATAGTGCGCCTGAGTATTTTCAGGCGACATGATTCCCGTACAATAGAATTGATAGGCTCCCTAGAAATCATCACATAAACCAAAGAAATCAAACACATTCTGTGACAATTATAAGCCAATACTTGATACAACAACTCTTTTGTTTTCATGGCATCACTGTATGATTTGATTTCAGAGTCAAACCTTCTCTTGATTGCAGAAAAGATTGTCTCAGTCTTGTTTCTTTGATGGTACAATGACTCGTCAAATTCTCTTCTCATCTGTATTTTCCCTGTGTTCTGCTAATCAGAGAGTCCCTATTTCTCACAGGAATCATGGAAACTATGTTCTCATCTCGAATCATTTTATGTATCGGTTCTGCATCATATCCCTTCTCTAGTATCATAATCCACATTGGAGTAATTGCAACCATTTGTGCAAATAATTGTGGAAAATGTTTGATGTCATGAGACACTGGATGGTGCTGTACTACAACTGCACAAATTAATTGAGATTCCATGTCAGATCCTGCTGACATCTTGGTGTATGCATGCCTGAGATTGCATCTGTATGTATAGTATGGTGCAGCGTGTCTAGTTTCAAATCCAGCTGCATCTGCTCCTGCAAATATTTTTCCAGGAGATGCAATTTGGATGAATCGTCTTATTGCAACATGTAATATTTCATCACAGATTCGAACTGCTGCCTTTTGCAGTGTTGTAAAATGTGGAATTGATTTGAGATGCAATTGCAGAATAATTTCAGTTGTTACTTCCAACCATTCCACAAAACTCTCATAACTTTTTGACTCGTACTGCCTAAGGACTAGCAGGACAATATGTTGGTGTACAGAAAATGTATGCTTTGATTTTGGGTGCAAAAATAATGGAACATTCATTTTCTTGAGTATGGACAGCATGAGTCTAATCATGCGTCTGTATTTTTTATTCATAAAATGGAATAATTAAGAATTATTCATTGATCAAGATGATCTGTTTTGATCGATAATCAAGTAAAATCTTGATGATTTCTAGGAGCCAAAAGAACAAAAAGCTAGTATATGTGGTTGGTATTACGCACAAGTACCTCTAGGTAGAAGGCAGACCTGACTGAGAAGATACTACTCCACTGTTACCTTTACAAAATCGTAGTGCAGGTAGTTGTGGTAATCAGTACGGTCATCAGCTACCACGTGGTACACAAACGTCTCCCCGGCAGACACGCTGTGGTCAGTCACCGTGAGGATGTCGCCGCCAAGGAACCACGCGTAGCGTGAGATCAGAGAGTCCACGGCGACAGACTTCCTTACGACATACCTGTCAGCACCAGGTACGTCGTTCCACGTTAGCGTCACTGCGCCATCAGTAGAGATTGCCATGAGGCCGACCAGCCCTGCGGGATCAGTCATGACGGTAACTGCGTTTGATGGGGCTGAGATCCGGGTACCGTTTACAGATATGGCCTGATATGTATATTCGGTATCTGGCAAGACTGTATAGTCCACAAAGGAGGTACTAACACCCTGCCAGATCACTGCCATATCTGTCGTCGTGGCATTACTGCGCAGTATCTGGTATCCTGTCACATCTCCCCCAAACGTGGGTCGGTACCAGTCAAGCACCACTGCCGAGTCGGTGACATCGGCGCTGAGTATTTGCGGCGAGTGTGCATAGGAAAGGTTCACGTTGAGCGTGAAGGACATTGATGCCGAGTTGCCTGACGCATCAGAGGCCGTGCACATCACTACAGTCACCCCGGGGCTCAGGAGGGCGCCTGGGGCAGGGGTGCAGGAAGCAGTCACGGTTGCATCCACTGCGTCTGTCACGTCTGGGACCTCAAAGTCTATCGTCGACGGGGCATCAGCACCGACGCTGACGTAGACGCCAAACGGTACTGGCGTGATGGATGGAGGCACCGTGTCGCGCACGGTGACTGTCTGGGTGGCCGTGGCCGAGTTGCCTGAACCATCAGTTGCAGTCCATGTAATTATTGTATCACCTAGAGGAAAAGAATTAGGAGCATCATTAGTTATGGTAGGGGAGCTATCACGATTATCAGTGGCAGTTGCAGTACCGATTTGAGTAGAGCTCAAAGTAGTTAATGTAGATGTTGCCTCAAATGTCTTATCAGTTGGAGCAATAATAACAGGTTTTACAGTATCAGGATTCAAAGATACTATAATATCAAAGGAGACAAAAGCAGAGTTTTCATTGTCATCAATAGCTGTACAAATTACAGTAGTAATACCTATAGGATACAAAGAACCAGAGGAATGATCACAAGTTACAGTTCCTTCATTTGTAGTTGGGATAGTAAATGTTACAACAGCAAAAGTACCACTGTCAATTGTTTTAGTAATATCAGCAGGAGTATTAGAGATTACAGGAGGAGTTGTATCTTGGATCTGTGCATATATTTCATTTCCACCTTTAAATGAAGCAATGTAAGGAGCTACCAATGTCATAACTTTGGCATTGTTTTCTCTAGATGATGTACCAGAAGTAGTAGTTGAACCAAAAAATAATTCGTCAGGATCTGAAAATTGATTATGCCAAGTACAACCTCGCAAGTCAAAATTACATGGATAGGACATTATTGTATAATGACCTTGTGATACATTATCATATCCATGTCCAAAAGCAAATGGAGTCAAATTACTATCAGAACGCAATACATGACGGGCTCCAAATAGATGACCTATCTCATGCGCAACTACTGTACCCAATTGAGGATTTATACATTTAGAGTTTACAACCACAAAGGCATTTTCTATAGTTGTTAGAATTTCTGATGCAAGCCCACAATTAAGATCATTGTCTATAAAATTAAATAGTACTCCAACATCTGCATTTTCCCTATCACGAAGTGCATTTCCACGTTCCATATATCCATCACCAGTTGTAATTAATCTGAGACTTGGGCATAACTAATTCAATTTTTTAATCAATTTCTCAAATTATTCAAATGAAAAAAGCCAAGGATCTCTACAATATTGTTTCATCATATCATGAATGTAAAAATCCCCAGCAATATTATATCTGAATCATTTCTTATTGGTGTTTTGTATCTGGTGGGAACATTATCTTTGTATGAAGACATTCTAAAACGTGGCAGACCATATGTCTACCCAACTGTATTAATGGTGCAATTGTACATTATAAAATCATGGATGAGAATTCCAAGCAACAATACGTTTCATTATTTTCTTTCAATCAAATGTAACAATGACAAACTGCTCAAGGTTTGCAGACTAACACAAATCCCAGACAGACGTACCATTGACAGAAGATTTCAGAATCTTCCAATTACACAGATGATCAGCAATATGGGAAACCTGTTTGTTTCAGAAAAAATAGTAGAGAACAAATCCGCATCAGCTGATGGTTCCATGCTAAAGGCTGCAGGTCCAGTATGGCACAAATCAGACATGAAGAATAATCGTTTACCAATTTCAGGAATTGATACAGATGCCAAATGGGGATATTCCAAATCAAAGGGTTGGGTATTTGGATACAAATTACACATGAGTTGTAGCACTGGCAAACTAATTGTTCCATTGTCAGCTAATCTCAGCACTGCAAATGTTCATGACAGTCAAATGTATTGCACACTAGTTGAACCACTTTCAGGATTAGTCAAGAATATTCTATGTGATCCTGCATATGATGATTCCAAATTATATCATTTTAGCAGCAAAAAACATCTCAGATTGATTACTCCAATAAAGCAATACCCGCATACTCCGCCAGAAAGAATTAATCTTGTAGAGTTTTACAATTCTGTGATTGGTCAAGAGTTGTACAGGGATAGAAGAATCTCAATTGAACCACTCTTTGAGATACTAAAAAGTACGTTTAGAATTGGTATATTGCCAGTAAAAGGATTTGATAACGTGAAATCATTTGTGTTGATTTGCGTGTTGGTGTATCAGTTGGCAGTGTACTACAACTGTGTAATTGGCAATGAGAATCCAAGAGTTGTAAGAAGAATGCTTTGCTGTTAAATAATTTTAGATTTTATTTTTGTGAATTAGTTATGCCCAAGTCTCGTATAGTTGTATATCTGAATAATTAACATGCCAATTTTTTACATAAAAAACTGTATGACCTGGTGCAAAGTATGTAACAATGCGATCAGAACCAATAAACCAATCATCTTTGTAGTGACCAAACTCATAACTATAGTTACAATAACGAGGATCATCACATATTGTAGGGGTGCCAATAATGTCTGGTGTCAATCCTAATTTTTCAATAAATTTGTAAGTGAATTCTTCAGCATATCGTTCATGGATTATATCTGCACCATAAATTTCATAATGAAAATTAAAGAATCTTAATGGTTGATAATTTATTTCCATACGACCTTTTTCAGTAAAATAAATTATAGCGTTATGTGAATTAATACGTTTTTCAATTAATGTATCATCATAAAGAGTTAACATGTTTTGAATAAACTCATCTGCACCTTCAGGAGAATATTGTATCAGATTAGTGACTTTATCATTATTAGGTATTAGATTCAAAATGGTAGTATAATTTGGATTTAAAATTGGCGATACATCTGTATCATTTGTAGCAATAGGTGCAGAAGCACCATCAGAAGCTCTAACACTTTGCAATCGGAACTCTGGATATTCTTGTGTGAAATCATCTATGAACTCTTGAGTAAACGTAGGTGTCCCAAGATAATCGACAAAATTACCGCCATTTTCAATTACATTTCTTAGAAAGTCCGCATAACCAGACCAAATGTGTTTTTCAAGGTATACATTTTCTGGAGGCTCAGGTGTTACTTTCTGTGTAGCAGTCTTTATTTCAGGTATGTGTTCTACATCTTCTCTGTACAACGTATTATAGCGACCCATAGTATTT
Source organism: Candidatus Nitrosopumilus sp. (assembly GCA_965248045.1). Classification (GTDB taxonomy): domain Archaea; phylum Thermoproteota; class Nitrososphaeria; order Nitrososphaerales; family Nitrosopumilaceae; genus Nitrosopumilus. Next base: position 1,831,297 of record CBDFIG010000002.1, on the reverse strand, counting down.
TCCATATGGCGAGATGTTCCATTATCAAGTGTTATAGTAGCAGGACCATATCCATTACGAAGAATATCGTAAGTTAGTAAATCATACGCACTAACTAAATCATCAACAGGTACTAGGGTAACACCAGTATCGGTTTGTTGTAGTTGAAATTCATAAACACCATCAATCATAAAATAATCTCGATCATAATGTAGCGGTCTATCCAACCTAACATCAATACTGCCTGAAACTGGATCTGTTGAATGGAACACTTGTATTTCATAACGAGTTGCAGTGTGAGAGGCGTAAGTATCAGCTAATTTCAACAGGAATTTCTTATCTTCGTTTAAAACAGTAAACTCTTCAGGTACGGAAATAAAAACTCTAGTAAAAGTTTTATCAGTGTATTCAGTGTATTCATCGCAAGGTTCACACAGATAATTTCCGTTTGAATCATACCAAGAAATAGTATAAGGTATTGATGTTATTTGACCCACTTGCATTGAGCTAGGAATTTCTATTGTTTTTTGAGTTGAAGGAAGCCTGTCTGATCCATGACCGCCAGTATTGTCAATACTAGAGTACACATACTTTTCAGGAATGTTTTGTAAATCAGAACTTACAAATTCTACAACTGTAACTTTGGTAAACCCTTTAGATTCTAGTAATACAACAGATGATTCATTTACACAAGCTGGAGTCCCTCTATTTGTCTCCATTAGTATTTTTGAATCTCTGCACTGTATATCCTCTAGTGGTATTCCGTTTTTGAATTGTTTGTATGGGGTATCTGTTTCTGCAAATGCATCACCTGCAACTATTGGTAGTAATATTATCGCTATCAATACTGACATTGTTGTTTTTAAAGTCATTAAACTAGCAGAAAGGCTACTTTGATAAAAGAATGACGATCAGAAACTTGCAATATTTCTAGTATACATATAGAATTCTCCGAAATGTTTACTTTATCAACAGATTTTATCATATTGATGTATACTCAGTTTGATGATCAATGTAGACAATCAAATGTCCTACCTGTAAACTCTGGAGTGGTTTCTGGAACGAGCAATTCTGGAATGATTTCAATCGCAAAATCGGGGGGCTTTGAATTAAATTTTAATTTCAAATCTTAATTTTAGATGGTATCAGCAGGGGAGCATGTCATGGAATCATTTGAAGTTAAAATTTGAAGTTAATGGAGTGGAATGAAAAAACAGGGAGCGTCATGGAATGGAACAAATTAAAATTTAACTTGAAACTTGGTCAGAGGGCTTTTACATCTAATGGAATCAAATGAATTAAAATTGAATAAATCAAAAATTAACTTAAAATTGAGTCAGGGGGGGCGGCGTCCTGGAATGAAATTTAATTTTAGAATGAAATTTAATCCTGGAATGAAATTTAATTTTATTCTGATTTAATTTTAACTTGTAATTTTAATTGTATTGTAATGGAATGGTTTCATAAAATAGTCTCAGTGGTAGCATAAATTTTGAAAATAAAAAACAGTACTAGGGGAGAGTAGTACAATATGGGTGGTAGCATAAATTCAGATAAATTGCGGACTATGACGAATTTGCTGTTTTTCTTTAACGCAATGAAATGATATTGTCAGCTAGTGCAAAGTCAATGTTTTGTCCTTTTCTAAAGTGCAGTTCTCTTACAAACTCTATTGGAATAATGACTTCTGTGACATATACTCTCTAACATAAGTTCATCAACCATCTTCACGTTGCATATATTTGATAATATCCAAATTGAATCTCCTTGTTCTGTAATATTTGGAAATTCTATTTTTCAGATTGCTCAATGATGGCTGATACTGAGATACCAACAAATCATACTTTCCTTGCTTCCACACTTCTTCAACTGCATTAAACTGTGGCGAGCCTTTTGGAAACCAATGCAATATCACATCATCATTTTTCTCAAGGTATCGCTTTATGATATTTGATTTGTGTTGTGGTGCCCTGTCTGCAAAGACTAGTATTTTGCCAAACTTTTTGTTTAACTGCCTTAGATAATCCAAGAAACAATACTGATCAAACTTGTCATACTGTCTGAAGAATTGTTTGCCATCACTACTTAATGCACCAAAAATGATTGTCTTTTGATGTGAGCCGTTAACCAGTATGACTGGGCGTGTACATTTCTTTACCCACATCTTTTTTCTAAATATCGCATCAGCTAAAAATATGGACTCGTCTTGTGCAAGAACTGTAAAACCTTCTGCTGTTTTTGAGGCTATTTCTTCTTTAGATTTTTTTTAAACCAGAGTTTTTCTTCAGGTGTGGCAGAATTTACAAATCTCTTCTGTGCTACTTTTGGAACAAATCCCCATTTGTGTAATAACCTATACACATGAACCTCGTGGTATTTTACTCCTGATTTCTCATATATTAGATTCATCACTTGTTTTGCACTCCAACCTGATTGTTTCTCTGCAATTTGTAGTTGGATGCTAACTAGTTTCTTCTTTGGTATGCTAGTTGGCCTTCCAGTTCTTGGCATATCATGTAATCCTGCAATTCCATATTCTGTAAATCTTCTTAGCCACTTGTATGCCCAGGAGCGTACACGTCCAAGACTCTTTGCAACATGAGATGCGATATTTTTGTCAAGCAATACCTGCTTTATCAAAAACAGTCTTTCTTTCACCTTGACATCCTTTTCATCTTTGTAGGCTTTAATTAATTCTTGTTCATTCATGGTTTGATGTGTTATTTCTGATCCATATTCTGTTTGGTATGATAAATTAGATCAATGGATCATAAAATTTTGTTAGGGAGTATAGCAGGGCATTCCGTTATAGTGTCGGGTCATCCTGAGGCGCGCCCTCATCGGCTTGGAATCCGGCTGGGGCTTTTGGTGTATGGTTATCCTGTTCCTTGCCAGCATTGCGTGCAATGTTTGGCCCTCTGTGATGTGTGCAGCATTTGCTATATCTGCAGGTACTGTTATTCTGTAATTGTAGTATTCTGCCTTGTTTCCTGAGACGTCTTTATCTTTTGTCAGGTACTTTTGTAGTCTTGGCATTGTGGTGTTGTGTGAGTTTTCTTAAAAAGGTGAGATATCTGAATTGCTGTATGTTCTAGTGCATTATACAGATCTTTAATCCAATCTTTTATGAGACAATTCTGACGATCTTGGGCTTGAATATTTGGAAATATACGCTTGTCCATCATGATTCTCTATGATTTTGATTACTGGCGTGTTCGTTAACGTTAAAGTGGATGCATGGTGAATTGAGAGTATGATGTCTTGTAATTCTTGATCATCTTCAATATACTTGACTTTCAATCCAGTATCTTTACATACAGTTGTTGGAATGTGTCGTGAGTGTGATTTTGTTATGTTTTGACTGGTCAAAAGGCGTATGATGTTGCCGATTGTTTTTTGTGCACCTTGAGGGTCTTTTTCTAAATCTTCAAAAAACATGGAATTTGAAAGATATTCAAATGCAAGTTCCTTTGACCATAAGACTACTTTCTTGCAGGTTTCAATCAGAGATGGATGATATCCAGATATGACAGGTTGCCAAACATGCATTTTGTTTTTATCTTCTTTGATTTCTTTGCTTGCATGATAAAATTCTGCAATTATGCCAGATGCAGGAAGACCGTTTATTTGAGGATCGATTGGACCGAGGCTGGATTGCTTTCCCATCAAAATTTCTTTACATGCACAAGCAATGACTGTGCCGCCTGACATTGCAAGTTGTGGAACAATTGCCCTCATGTTTCCGCCAAACTTCTCATTAAGGTAATCAATAAGAGATTCAGTTGCAGCAATATCTCCACCTGGAGTGTGAAGTATTATGTCAAGACCTTTTGAAGTATCTAACCCATTGACCGTACTCATGAATCCATTTTTGTCATTATCGCTAATTGTCATCAAAGGGTAAATGCTACGTATTGGTTTTTGCAGCCATCCTGAGTAGGTACAGAATTACGTTTCTTCCGGTTTTATCATGTAATTTCTTGAGATATTTTCGTCGGACAACATCATAAGGAGTTTCAGGCACTCTTTCGTTCTTTATCTCTTCTTGAATGTCCTTAAAACTTGGCATTTTTTTCTAAGAGTTTGTGCTTAATCTCAAACAATTGACATCAATGCCTTCCTCATACTCGTCATGTCTTTGATATGTTCTCGTAATATTTTGATAATCTTCCAGATTAAGCTTGTTCAATAGTTCACGTACAGAAGGCTCCATAATACAGATAAGACGACAAGATAGAATAAGAATCTTGTTGTAAATGTTGACTAGTGTGGTATCCCAAAATCAGTTCGTCTTTTACTCTGCATGATACTTTTCTCCTGTCTGCTCATCAATAACTGTACTCCCCTTTTGTGGCATCTTTCTTACAAACGCTTTGGCTGGAGTTTCCAAAGTATCCCAGTCAAGTGACATGTGTGGTTTTGTATAATTATACCAATGAACCAATTCATCTATTGTGCCAAACCATTTTTGTTTTCTCTGAATCTCCCCGTGGAATCTCTCCAGCTTGCCATTTGTTTGTGGATGATTCACTCTAGCTAGAATGTGTTTGATTTCCAATCTCACTAGTTCCTTTTCAAATTCTGTTGCCCCTCTTCTTTTGTATTCTGATTTGTTTGCGTAAAACTGAGAACCATGATCAGTCAATATTGATGCTGGTCTACCATGCTTTACAATTGCTTCACTGAGAACTACAAGTGCATTTACTGTTGTAGCTTCTGCAAACACACCATAATGTACGATGAATCGTGAGGCATCATCTTGGTAACACAAAAACCATCTGCCGTCATCTAATTTCTTCCAGTCAGTATGCCACATAGAATTAGAATATGTTCTCTCAAATCTTATCCATTTTCGTCTTCTTCTCTTCTTTGGTTGTTCTTCTGCCAATCCCTTATTCCTTAGTATTTGGTGAATGGTATTATGAGGTATATGGATTCCATCAGAATCAAGTATTTTCTCAAGAAATACTGCTGAACATCTGAATTTCTCAAATGCTGACTGCACAGTTTGATTCATCTCCTCTGTAATTATTCTTCTTGGCCGTCCTGGTTTTCTTAGAGTGGGAATTACTCCTGCACTGCGATATCGTGAATATAGTTTCTGCACCCAACGTGTTGATATCTTCATAGAGTCAGCAACATCTGCATTTCTCATTCCATTTTCCTTTTGTCTGATTATCCATGATACTTTGACTGGATCTAATTTCTGCATAATTCTATGATTCTTGCCTCTGTTCCATACGTATCGTGATTTTAGTCTAGAAATTATGGGGTGAACCAATTTCAGGATAATAGAGTAAATGTTGACTAGAAAAAATTATTTTATTGGCTTTTATTCATCAGATCGCCATAATGCACCAGAATTATGTTGTATCTTTTGATTTGCTTATCTTATTTCTGATAAACCGGTACATCTTTTCAGCTGCTCCCTTTGGTATTGCATCAATTACTCCGTTTGTGTCTCTTCCCCAGAAGATATGATTCCTATCATTTTTTGATAGTTCAGTCATCCCCTTCACAAAGAGCACAAGCGATGATGATAACAGTCCATTTTCTAATCTGATGTTTGTTATGGCATCATAGGAATACTCCTCGATGTTCTCACCTAGTCCCAGCCGTGTCGGGTTTCTGATAATTATTCTCTTTTCTGTAAGATGTATGGTGTTTGGGTTGATTAGTGCTGCACCTCCTGGTTTTATTCTGGATTGTGTTGCAGTAATAATGACGGTCTCATCAGGATCCAATCTATTCTTGATTTTGTCAGACTCTTTCTTGGCACATGAAGGCATGGTTAGTCATGGTACCATTCCATTTAAGGCATATTTTGCAAAACCCGGGTCTTCTTAAAAAAGAGAAACATGTGATATTGGAATCAAACTATCAAATGCCAATAGAAGATGCTTTTGATTATTCTATTGAGATAATCATGAAAGATAAAAACGGTAAAAAATTGAGATTTGGCAGCGATGAATACAATAAATCTTTAGACATCCTAAAAGCACATTTGGATGCTTTGAGAATCAATGTCCATGATAATTTTAAATTTTTCAGAACAGCAGACATTACAATACTAATTTTTGTGGGTGTTACATCTGAATCACTCACAAAGATCAGAGGGCATATTCACAAGCTGAATTGTCATAATGAAAAGATGACAGTCATTTTTGATGATGTGGCACTGAGAATCATTCAGAAATGAGCTGCTTTACTGTCTTGCCGTCAGTGTCCTTGCATATGACTTGTATGTCGCATATGCAGGGGTCTTTGAGTGCATCACTTATTGCCTTGAGAATATGGTCAGGAATCTCCATTATTAATGCCAGGCAAATTTTCATTTAAGACAGGTTTTGCAGGGGGCATTAACTGTCATGGTATGGTACCTGACATGCCATCCCAGATTATTTTGGATGCCCCAAGCAGCGCATCATAAAGCAAGTCATATGCTGCTGCCAGCATTCCCGTACTCCACAACAGTATGATCATAATGAGAAATGCGACCAGCTTGATGATTCCCCACATCATAGAATGGTGTCGTGAGATTCAGTTAAAAGCAAAACCAGTCACCTGGAACAATTCAAAAGACGCGGACCTTCTCACCGAAAGAATTGTATCATACTAGCTATATTTTTCCCCAACCATCACAAAAAAGATGGTTTCGGCAGTGCCCATTTAGGACAAAGCCAACCCAATTATTCACAAGGAATAATTGAGCATCTGCTGCAATTAACACCCCCATTTGGGGATCATTTCAATTGCCGCAGAATCATCAGGGGGATTCCCTAACTGTTGGTTTTTTTAATAAAGTGATTTTCCTTTCACTTGTGATACAATTCTAGTTTCTGAATTGTACGTTGTGTTTTCTTGTTGCATAACTTGTATGCGTATTTTGATGGTCCGCCTATCTGCGTGTATGACTCTTTGAGTAGTTCTAACTCTTTGAGATTTACAAGTTCCTCAAATACCAAAACCATTGTCACATGTCTTAGTTTGTGATGCTTGCAGTCCTTACACTTTGGAATTATTTGTTCCAGTTTGGTTCTGGTGGATTCATTGACAAACCTGTATGACTTTATACCAGCTTGTCCTGACTCGCAATAGAGACGTCGAAACACTCTGGGTTTGGTATTATTTTTTGCAAACTCCTCAAATATCTTAACTAGAAGGTTTGTTCCAATCAGTATTGTATTTTTAATGTCATGTGGAATTCTTCTAGCTGGATGTCTGTAATGTGTATTGTGCCTTGAGACAGGATGTCATGGACTATTCTATCTTTTGTTTTCGGATCATTTATTGTACGATTGTATAGTGCTTTGCAGAAACTCTCCGGTCTAACTTTGTGAGTTATACAACATATTTTACAATCGACTACTTTTCTGAAATATAGGCCACATGCACACTTTGATTTGTTTTGAGTGGTTCTTGGATTGCCACAGGAACATGTGATGTACGATTCGTTTTTGGCACTCATCAGTAATGAAAGTCCAGAAACACAATCCAGCTTGACTCCATTCCATCAAAGTCGCGTGAGAATTCAACATGGCCAAAATTCTCCCCAACCAGTGGCGATTCTGAGAGTGTGGCGATTCGTCCAATAGAGTATCTGTCTCCATTACCATTCATTATTTGAGTGTCCGTATATTTCTCAAATGTTTCTCTTGCCTTGCGTATTATGTCAAGCTGCTCTTTCTGCCATGATTCCCTGAGTGTTTTGATTTTTTCTGCACCCTGTCTTGTGTCTGTTTTTAGGATTTCTGCCTCATCATAGAACTCTCTAGTATCTGCATAGCTTTGATGGTAATCATACCATTCTCTGCATTCTATGATATCATCAGCGTAGGACTCTGCCTGATCTATTGCCTCTTGTTGGGTCTTGGCTGATTCTGTTCGAACAAGCACTCCAATCATCTTGTGCATTAGATCAGTCCTGGAATGTCTGTGAATGGCTGGTAGTTGCAGTTTCTGCAAATCCACAGCTCAAATGTGTCATCAGTTAGAGTAGGATCTTCTCTCTTTATGGATTGGTACCCATACTGGTGTGAGCCACATTTTGGACATCCGTTCTTTGGACGAAGCAGCTTTGAAACGTCTGCAAATGGCATTGCAGGTGAGGCAATCAGATTGGCTCCGTTTTTCTTTATGTCTGCAATATCGATGTAGCCCCATTCAGCCGCATCATCATTGTTGAGATTGGCATATCCGAATGCCTCTTTTGTTTTTGGGTCAAGTTCTGCCACATACCATACAAAGTTTACAGATGTAAGCATCCATATTTGGTGGATTATTTTTTCTGCAAATGGTGTGCCATCTGTTTCGTATAGTTTTGGAATGTCATTAGATGTCTTTTGTTCTAGTTCTTTTTGGAACTGTTTTTCTGCATCTGTATTTACCATTGTTATTTGCCTCCGTGATTGCACTTGTAGGATCTTAACTGATCTGCAGTGACTGTCTGTGTATCAATAATGACATCCACACCACAAGTACAGGCTGCTAGAATCCATCTTGGTTTGAAACCTTCTGGATACTCACTAAATTGTGAATTGTTTTGAGTGATTTCACTTGCACTATTCTGTTGGACCATTTGGTTCAACCTCCTATAAACTGCATAACGTTGCAGCAGTACGGTTCCTTTGTTGAGAATTACTTTCAGAATATCTCTTTGAGAAATTCTTAGTTGTAAATCCTAGGAATGGTTTTCATTGAGATTCTCATCTCAACTGCATCCGTCCATTGAATCTGACATACTGTTGTAAAAACAATGGGTTTGGACTGTATGGCTCAAAAAATATGCTGTATGTCTACAGCTTGCCTTCGATTTTCTTGAGGACATCTATCATCTCTGAATGGTTTTGGTTCTGAGACGATGCTATCTCCTTCAAGGAACCGTCCATCTTTTTGAGGATCTCTGTCTGTTTGCCAGAACGCTCGTCAAGGTGCTTTAGAATGTCGTTTTGCTCGTTGAATCGCTGGTGCAGTTTCTTTGCCACCTGTCTTGTTGCAAGCATCATGTAGATACCTACGCCACCGGCAATAATAAAGGCAGCTCCCAGGGCAACTAGCATGTCATAGTAGGGTGGTGCATACCCAATGCCGAGAATTATACCGCCAACTATGGTGATTCCAAAGAGAAACGCATTGTCTCGCAGTATGTCACTCATGTCTTTCATCTGTATATTCCTCTAAAAAAACTAAGAGGCAGGTACAAGCTCTGGTTCCTCAGATTGTTTTTGCAACATTTGGACTGCAATGACGTGCGAGCACTCCCCTCGAAACTTGAATCCTACACATTCACATATCTCATCACTGATGATGTATGACTTTCCAGGAGCAGATGCCTTTACTTGGTAGATATCATCATCTATTTGCTGTATTGATTGCGTGTCTATGAGGTTTCGGGCCTTTTTTTCTGTGAATGCAGACATTATTCACATGTATTATACAACAAACGTATCAAGTCGGATTTCTGTTGTATTTTCTGCGTACAGTTGTACAATCTCTGCCATCATCTCAGGTCTCAGCAGATCATGAGTGATGTTTATGATGGAGTGGTCTTTTCTGCGCGTTACTTTTACTGAAAAGACATTTTGTGCAAATGTATCCTCAAGATGCGCCTTGAGTATTTTGGCTCTTGGCACCATGTCAATCTGTGAGAGTTCTGATTGGTGTTGGGGGTATGTTGCAGGAAGATCCTTGATCTGATGGTGCAGTCCTGCATTCTCCAAATATGCAGCAGCTCTCTTTACCACCTTGCTTAATGCAAATGTCCTCTTTCCTTGTACAGCTACTGTTGACATTGTTGTTGTATCATGATGTGATGTCCGAACTGGACTCGTTGTTTAGTTCAGTTCTGGTAGCTGTTGCTGTAGTGTGGCACTTTTGACATCTCATGGTACATTTAAGATGCGCATCCCCATGTTCTGGTAGATGTGTTACCTGTACAGTATCAGGGATTATCTCCCATGATTCGTGTGTGCATGGCTCCATGCAGTCTTTGAGTGTCTTCATTGTTTTCTTGCTTTGGCTCTACGAATCATACCATCGTCTTCTTTTGCAATTCTTTTCAACTCTATTGCAATATGTCGTAGTTCCTCATCAGTGATTGGTATTTTTCCATCGCTTTCTTTGATTCGCTGTGCGAATATCTTGGAATGTTCTATCTCTGACTTGAATTTCCAAAACACATGAACAATATCCAATACATTTGCATTGGCAAGAAACTCATCCACATCGTATGTTTCACTCATTATGCTTCCCTCAACCCGTACACGTGAAGACATCCGTAATCCTTGCCATCAGATGTGATGGATGCAATGATGTGATCTTCATCTGTTTGAGCCATTGCTATTTCTGTATCGACTGTCAGGGTGTACCTGTCATGCATCTGCTCGCCATCGCATTCCCAATCTGTAATGTTTGAGTTGAGAAATGACTCTGCAATCTCTGCTTTTGTTTCCTGTGTGAGTTTTGCATTCACTGTCGATTTGACATCAACTACTATTCTTTTCTCACCGATGCAGAGGGTTTGTATGCTGTCAAATTTGCCTGTACCATTACACATTGAACAGTTTTTTCCTGGCAGTATGTTTTGAGAGCCTTCCTCAAATGTGCAATAGACGCATCCAGTACCTCCACATTCTGCACATGTGTCAAATATTCCTGTACCATTGCAGTTGTTGCATTGCGTGTCCATTACTGACTCTCCAGCATGTGGTGGCATTGTGCACACTTTTCATCTGCATTATGTGTATGGACAAACTCTTTTGTGATCTGTTCTGATGGAATAGTTTGTAGTGTTGGGTTGCACCACGCATCGCTGCACTTTATTATTCCATCTGTGTCGTTTCCGTGGTCTTGCGGTTCTGAGGATAGGCCTTCAGGGTTCTTCTCACACGTGGCAAGCTCCCAGTAGGTATCGTGAACCTCCTCGCAGTTATGGCAGTACTTTCTGGAGCGAAGTTCCGCATCACTCATTGTATCAATGTCGTATCTCTTTGACTTTAGCATCTCAGGTATTACATAGCTCATCACATCCATCATATCCTCTGAGAATGATTCTCCAACCACATCTGACATTCTGCCTTGTGTATCCTCAAAGAGGTCTAACACTTCCTGCTGTGTTGGATCACGATCCAATTCGTCACATGCAAATGCATAGATGTCCTGCCAGCACAATGTTACTAGTGGTGTGTCTTCTGGCATGTTCTTCCAGTCTGGAATGTTATCTCTTGGCATTAGTTGCTGCCTCTTGCCAGTGTTTTGGCCAGCGCTATTTCTTTTACATCAAGTTCGTGCATTGCGTTGTTGTATGTTTCTTGTACATCCTTTCGTTTGTCTTGGATTGTGGACAAGTCTACGAGATAGTTTGTTATCTCATTTCTGACTAGATTCACTTCTGCATTTATAGGCATTATGGTTTGGCCTCATCTAGTTCAAAGTTATTTCCATATCCGAGGAAATGCTGGCACAGATTCATTGCCTCTTGCCAATTATCCAATACTCCATCTGAACTGACACTGATTTTCTCACCAAAGTGATGTTTTGCAATTACCAGACATACTGTCACTGCCAGATCATATGGCTTGAATGCAGTCTTTGTGCATTGGAAGATTGGTTTTCCTGCCTTGAGATCATCTTGTTTCCATTCTGGAATGTCTGAGAGTTTTTGACTCAATGAGAATGTCTCATGGGAGCAGTCCCCACCACATACTCTAGTTGATAGCTCAGCTCCTACAAACCACCTGCCACCAACTAATTCTTCTAGCTGCTGTCCAACTTTGTTTTGGGATACTCCTGATGCTGATTTGCCAGGCCATGTGATTCCCAAGTCTCTTTGTTCATGTCCGCATTTTTCCAGTCCGTTGAATGTGATTTGAGTCGGACTGATTGTCGGATGGTTCTCACCCATTCCATCTGCAAGGATTACTCCAAGATGATTCAATGGTGTAATCATCTTTTTGAAATCTGCTGCAACTTTTGAGAATTTTTCTGCATCAAACTCTTTTGAGATGTAGTAGTAGTGAGTGTAACCCATTAGTTGCACTCCACACAATTACATGATACTCCATGTGGTTCATCCAATGAAGAATAGTATGCTTCATTTGCAATTTGTTCCTCATGGCATTGTTGCAGAATTTCTAGTTGTTCCTTACTCCATTCCATTGGCACTATACCTTTTGCACTTGAGGAATGATTTTGTACGTTTGAAATACTTGTACCTGTATTAGTGATACCATTCATAGTATCGACCTCCTTTTCTGAAATAACGTTTTCAGTAGTATACTCTCTAACATAAGTTCATCAACCATCTTCACGTTGCATGTATTTGATAATATCCAAATTGAATCTCCTTGTTCTGTAATATTTGGAAATTCTACAGATTGCCATGATGGTTACAGATCCAACAAATCATACTTTCCTTGCCTCCACACTTCTTCAACTGCATTAAACTGTGGCGAGCCTTTTGGAAACCAATGCAATATCACATCATCATTTTTCTCAAGGTATTGCTTTATGATATTTGATCTGTGTTGTGGTGCCCTGTCTGCAAAGACTAGTATTTTGCCAAACTTTTTGTTTAACTGCCTTAGATAAGAAACAATACTGATCAAACTTGTCATACTGTCTGAAGAATTGTTTGCCATCACTACTTGATGCACCAAAAATGATTGTCTTTTGATGTGAGCCGTTAACAGTATGACTGGGCGTGTACATTTCTTTACCCACATCTTTTTTCTAAATATCGCATCAGCTAAAAATATGGACTCGTCTTGTGCAAGAATGTTTCTGCTATTTTTGTATTTCTTCTTTAGTTTTTTTTAAACCAGAGTTTTTCTTCACTTTACCTCTTCTGTGCTACTTTTGGAACAAATCCCCATTTGTGTAATAACCTATACACATGATACCCTGATTTCTCATATATTAGATTCATCACTTGTTTTGCAGATTGTTTCTCTGCAATTTGTATTGGATGCTAACTAGTTTCTTCTTTGGTACTAGTTGGCCTTCCAGTTCTTGGCATATCATGTAATCCTGCAATTCCATATTCTGTAAATCTTCTTAGCCACTTGTATGCCCAGGAGCGTACACGTCCAAGACTCTTTGCAACCATTCATAGTATCGACCTCCTTTTCTGAAATAACGTTTTCAGTAGTACGACTCCTGTCTGCAAAATCATTTTAGAAGAATTCTTTGAACTATTCTGAAAAATGATTTCCAGGAATTTTGAAAATCTACTGTGATTTTCTTTATATCATCTCACACCCATCCGCTGAGTCGGGTTTTAGCTTACGCTAAAACTAAAATGGTTTTGGATGACATGACTCAGTCAAGTAATCAGTCTTTGCCATAGACTGACTTGTGATCACATACACGAAGTAAATCTACAATTCCATCTTTGTATCGTATCGAATAAATGATACGATGTTTTCTGCCAATTTCATAAGAAAAAGTTCTCATGTCTGCTTTGTATGTTCCAAGAATAGACGGGTTTGTAGAAGATGCAATGTTTTCAATTGCATTATCTACCTCGTGTTGTATATCTGAATGTAGTTTTTTGTATTGCTTTGTAAACTTACTTGCCCATTCTAAATTCCACAATTTTTAATCACTGTGTAATTCTTCAAGTAGTTCTTTGAGAGTTCCAACTTTATGATCTTCTGGATGTTTATAGAACTCTTTGATATCTTTGATCTCTTCATCTGTCAGTGGTGGCGAGTCTATCTGTTTTGTTTCAGGCATATGCTATATGCTATTTACACACTAAAAAAAGATTAGGAGTCAAGAATCTTGTTTAGTTGCTGCCTAATCTTTTTGAGTGTCTTTTTGTGCTTTCTCTGCCTGATATGGTCCTGTGCTATGCCAAGATCTTTGTGAGTATCAGAGATTATCCTGGCCGGATGTCTCGTCATCTTCTTCTAGCTTCTCTCTTATGATGTCCAGTTGCCTGTATGCAGGATAAAACGAGTCTGTGACATCAATGTGTCCTTCCATCTCAGATTGTATTATCCATTGTTTTAACCTATCCACACAAGATAGCAGTTCTGTAGGATGAGACATTTCTAGAATTTTGCATATGTGGCATCTGCAAACGTCACTGTTTTGTTTTCTGCGGTCTTGGAGTATTTCTCATATGTTTTTCTCAACATCTCTATGAGTTCTGGGATTTGCTCCAGCTGGATTGATGGCCCTCTATTCCATACTGTTTGGTTGTTGTCTTGATTGACAAATGTTGATGGCAATCCAAACTGTACTTTGCCTTTGGGAATCATGTTGCCTTTCTGTCGCTGTATGATTAGTCTTGCGTCATTTGGAAGATGCTTTAGTTCCATATGTGCAATTGTCTCAAAGCCTTCAGTTGACATTAGATTTGTAGCTCCTCTGTGTCTATCTTTTGGAATTTTGAGTCTTCTTCTTTGATCAGCTCAAAGAGAATGTCGCTTTTTGCGTCTGGGTGAAGCTCACGTTCCCATATTTCATCTGCAGTATCCTCCAGTTCTTGGATTCTTTTTGGAACCAGGGATGTGATGAATGACTCCAAATACTGATGGCTGTTTCTGTCGACTAGGTTGTAGAATGTTGACATTAGTTTGCAACCTCTACTGTATGGTTTGCATAAAACGGGGTTTTTTGTTGTTGTACGTTTGAAATACTTGTACCTGTATTGTTTAGTTGTGCCATCGGCATCAACCTCCTTTTCTGAAATAACGTTTTCAGCAGTACGTTCCCAATGCGAAACTATTTTGGAATCAACTCTTTGAGACGACTCTATGATAATTCCTAGGAATTTGAAAACCTGTATTGATTTTCTTTAATCCATCTCACACCCATCCGCTGAGTCGGTCTCATTTGAGAATATAATGGGTTTGGATTGTTTGGCTCAGTCAAGAAAAAAATGAATGTTTGAAGAATCTAGTCTTTGTTTTTCAAGATGTCTTTTATCTCATTTTGAGATTTGGCAATCTCATTTTGAGATTTGGCAATCTCATTTTGAGATTTGGCAATATCATTTTGAGATTTGGCAATATCATTTTTCAAGATGCCTTTTATCTCATTTTGAGATTTGGCAATCTCATTTTGAGATTTGGCAATGGATTCTAATGCCGTTAAATTTTGTCTTCCAACATCATATATTGCCTCTTTGATGCTAGAGCCAATATCCATTGTAGTCCAAGACATTAACATACCTACGAATCCAACTATAATAAAGGCTATGCCCTCACTTAGTAGTCGCTGGTCTGTCAGCTGGCTCATGACTGTCAGGAATATCCCGACTATTACCATTGCCACAAAGATGACATGCTGTTTTCTTATCAGACTGATTCTTATTTTATCTGATGTGTCTTTGGTCTTCATGTTTTTTCCTAAATGCCGCAAGCATTATTGCCTTTCTCACACCCATCTGCCTGTCAGGATGAATCATCTAATATGGGTTTGGAAGGATTGTCAGGTCACAAAAAAAATTCGTGCTGGACTTTCTACAAGCTTTGCTTGCAGTTAGTTTGGTTAATCTAGCACCCAGATTGCTTTGCCCACGACTCGTCACCAAACTCGCTTTCATTGCAGAATCGGTAAAGAATTTCTGCATGTCCGTCTGATACAAGCAATGAGTTAAGTGATGCTGTCGGTGTGTGTGCAGGATACCCCATGCACCATACCTTGGCTATCTTTCTGCCGTGTGAATCGTCCTTCTGTCCGTCATCTGCATCATACAGTGCAATTGTCCCTACCGGACAATGATTTCTGGTAAATGCAGTGGCATTAACATAGCCTGATTCATCACGTTCAGGTGTATTGACTAGTGCCAGTCGTATTCTGATGCCGTCAATATCCAAGGTATCGCCGTCTACTATCTTTGTGACAGTGCCGCTTCTGACTGCTCCATATGATATTTCCTCAGGGATTGTCTGTCTTGCGTTATTGTACTGGACATTCTTTGGTGTATCATCTAATGTCTGGGTGTTCTTGTGAGTCTTTTGAAGCTCGTTTGTGGTTGTTGCAAGGACTGTACCGATGCTGTCCATCATCTCATCTGCCTCTCCAATGTCTCCTGCTATGATTCCGGGGATGTCTGCAGTGAGCAGTGCTGGAATCACATAGGCGTATGTGAGGGATGCGATGATGACAAGAGATACTGTTATGCATACTGCAACCAATGTTCTTTTGATAAATTGTTTTTTTGACATGGACTCATGTAGAGTTTCGGGAATCAATCCCTCATCAGCATGTCTTCTGGTGGAGTGGACCAGATAAATTCCTGTCTTGCTCCAAGTAGCATAACTGCTTCTCTGAATTTTTTGCTTACATACTGTGAACCATTGTCTGTTCTGATGATTAGTTTAATACAGTCAGGCTTTGCTGATGCAATTGCATTTACTATTCCATCAATTGCAGCATCTTTAGAAGCAGTTACATCAAATGTATATGAAATCCACTTTCTGCTAAACGTATCTACCACATTAAAGCAATAGCACCATCTATCTACCCCACACCAGACATAGGTCATGTCTGTCTGCCACAACTGGTTTGGAGCAGTAGGTTTGACTAGTTTCTTTTTTGATGCCATGATGTCTCTTTTGGTTTTTGCAGGTTCAATCCAGCCTAATTTGTGGAAGATTCTTCTGATTTGTTTTCTATTTACTGCAAATCCTAACTCTCTTGTTGTAGCAGCTGCCATTCTACGTGTTCCATAGGTTGGTCTGAGATTCCCAATATTCTGAAGTGTCTGACACTGTTTTGTTTAGTGGAATGTTTCGAGGTGATTTTGTATGGTACCATTTGTTGTGAGATATTCCAACGTATGATAGAGATTTTCTTAGACTCAATTGTGTAATGAGTTGTTTTGCAATGATCATCTTTTGTGTCCCTCCAACGTTTTTTTAAAAGTATCATTGACGATAGTCAACTCGCCAACAATTCTCTTTAGAGTTTCATTTTCCTTTTGCAGTGCCTTGGATATGTTATTATCCGTTCTGCTTACAAGTGCCGCTTTACCTCCGTCCACAAACTTTTCTTTCCATGAATAGAATGTCTGTGGATGAATATTGTACTTTCTGCATAGTTCTGCAGTTGCAATGTTTGTGTTAAGTGACTCTAGAACTATTCTTGATTTTTCTTGAGGTGTAAACTTGCTTTTTACCATGAAAGTGAACCTCCTAAGTTATCTGAAAAGTGTATGTATGGAACTGTTCTCATTCTAGAGGGGACCAGACCAATTTTGATGGGCATTATCATTGGTATATAGCGACGATCAAAAGTTCGTGAACATTTTTGCTGGATTTCTAAAAATATAATTTGCAACATCAAGCTTGAACTTTGTCACTCTAAAATATTCAGAGACTGCCTTGTTCATTATTGCAAACATTGCATAATATTCTGATACCAGCAACGAATGCTTGCTTGTCTTCCAGCATTGTTCTATCATGTTAAGATATGGTGAACCCTTTGGCAACCAGATTAGTTTGACATCAGGATTGCTTGCAAGATATTCCTTGACTTTCCTTGATTTGTGAACTGATGCCCTGTCCAACATTAGAGCAACCCTGCCATATTTCCAGTGCAACTCCTTGAGATATTCTACAAAGGTCGCAGCATTGAATTTCTGATAAACTCTAAACAGTTGACTGCCATTTTCTGTGATTGTACCATAAACTGCCAAACTCTCATGTCGTCCAGTATATGGAAGGAATATTCTTTTGGCAACAGGTGACCAATACTTTTTTCCTATTTTTGTATCCCTTACAAAGAATGCCTCATCAGCCATTGCAATGATGAATCCATTCTTTTTTAGGCGTGAAATTCTCTTTTTGATGCGTTGCTGCCAGCTTTTCACAGCAGATACAGTTGATGATTGATGTGATATTTTTGTGCAGTTTTTGCAGACATGCATACTGATGCATTATCTTTCTAACATGAGTTATGTGAAATTTTACTCCAGTAGAGTGAAGAATTGTTTGCCGTAGCATTACAGGAGTAAACAAAGTTGGTATGGCTTTGGACATTATGGAATCCATTCTTTTCTTTGAGATAATTCCTGGTCTTCCACTCTTTGGGAGATCGTAGAGGAGGCCATCAAGGCCATACTCCTCAAAACGATCAGCCCATTTTCGTACCCAGTTTGTACAGCGGTGCAATGTCTGTGCAGTGTGTTCCAATTCCTTGCCGTCCTTTAGAATCATCAGCACTGCCAAGCATCCTTACTGCAACCCTGGAGTTTTCTTTCTTGTATGCTGCTTCAAGGGATTCTAGATTGTTATGCATCTCATTGTGCTAACTGATCAAAAAGTTTTTTGTTTTGGAATTATTTGATTCACGAACTTTGTCTCTTCGCTATACTACAGTAGTTGATGCATTAACTGGCAAACCGATTTATACGGAAAATAAGATGGTGT
This sequence comes from Candidatus Nitrosopumilus sp., assembly GCA_965248045.1. Lineage (GTDB taxonomy): Archaea > Thermoproteota > Nitrososphaeria > Nitrososphaerales > Nitrosopumilaceae > Nitrosopumilus. Next base: position 1,812,935 of record CBDFIG010000002.1, on the reverse strand, counting down.
TTTGATATTGATAAAAATACTATTTGTAATAGCTTTAACATTACTTGTATCATTTACAATAAATCATGTATATAGCGAAGAGACAAAGTTCGTGAACTAAAAATCATCAATAAATTAGAGAATAGATAATTTTACCTAAGTAAATACGAATAACCAGAATAAAATATCTTGAAAATAACTCACGAACTTATGCTTGTCGCTATAGCAACGATCAAACAATGAATTTGTTACCATAATTGATGATTCTTTAGTCTCATCTAGGTCACAAATATCTTCTCCACCTACAACTTATTCTAATGTGAAAATAAATCTACAAGCATTGGGTGAACCGATAATGAATCTTACTATCTTTGGAGACATAATACAAATCACACATGAAAAAACAATTACAAGGAACGCAACTGATTTTACATATATTGGCAGCACTACAAACTCTTCACATAATGTCTTTATTGCTGTATTTGGAGACGATATACAATTAGAACTTGACACCTATAATAGAAATATCGTATTAGAACCAGTAGGTAATGCACATGTTGTTAAAAGTGCAAATGATGTTGCTTTTGGTTCTGAAAATGAAGGGGGTGGTCAGTTTAGCCTTAATCCGAACTACCAACAAATAATTCAAAATACACCAATTCCAAGTAATATGAAACCAATAAGTTTATTCGATTTTGGAGACAATGGATAAAAAAAGAGGTGGGAGTAGAAATTGAGGTATTATTACTTAATAATCAAAAATTTAATCTCAAAGATCTGTTCCCCAATGGGAACAATTAAAATAATAGTTTCTGGAATAATTAGACATAATGACTATAGCAGATGTAAGTTCTAGAACTAAGTATTTAAAAACTTTAGAATCCATAATTGATGAAAACCCAGATTTGTTTTCTGCATTACAGTCAGATAAGTTTAATTAAATTTCTACAATCCTTTCTCTAAGAAAACCCTCTACATCAGAAATCAAATAAGGAATGTCATCTTCAAACTTATACATTAATCCTCAAGCAACTCAAAAACATCTTTCTTTTGCTGTTTAGTGTTAAATGGAAGATCATAATGTTCCAATCTCAACATAAGAATGGCAATGCTCAAAGCTGTTCTCTTATTACCATTCTTGAAAGGTTGATTATAGCATAAACCAACAATCAAAATACTGATTTTCCGAATAATTCTTTCCCGTTTATCTTCGATTCTATCTACAATTTTGATATTTTTTATGATGTCTTTTAATTTTTCATGGTCATCTATACCAAATTCTTCATTGGAAATTTTACATCTCTGCCTATTTGCTTCTATAATATGAGGTTCATTTAATTCACCATTGAAGAAACTGGACATAATATTTTTTCATGAAATTATTCCATTTAACATTGATGGTATATGAAAATAGGTTAACCATAGTTAATTTTCAAGATTATTTGGGTTTACTAGGATCATTAATGTGCATGTGTGATCTTTCAATCATTTTGATAATACTATTATCTCCATCAATTATCCATTCTACAGTTGATGAGCGAAACTATTTTTATGTTGATAAGAAAGGAAACATCTTTTTTGATCCAACGATGAATCAAGGTGTTAGTCAAAGTAGATTTGCAGGAACTAGTATTGCATCAAAATTACAAACGGGGATGAACAAACTGCAAGAAAGACCTAGAGAATATACTGTTGTAGATGCTACTGCTGTGTTTCCTAACATGACTAGTTTATCCAATTAATCTCACCACTCAAGCTTTAGATCAGAGATATTTCTGACATTTTATGAAACGTAATTGGAAAAAATATAACAAATCACTAGTCAGACGTGGAGAAATCATGTTCTCTTTTGATGCAATGAAACAATGGGGTACAGAACTCAAAGAGATGAATCATAACAAAGAAGGACACACAGGTACGTTTATCCTGAATCATTCATGGAAGCATTAGGTACTGTCATCTCTATCCACATCTGCCATTCAGACAAACAGAAGGCCTGATAAAATCACATCTAAAAGAAAAATCAAAAACTCCAACGTATTCTGCCATTTGGAAAAGAGTCAACAAGTTACACATCAAGATGAATCCCAAACTGGGAAAGGACATTGTAATTGCAACTGATAGTACCGGAGTCAAGGTTCAGACAGAGTCAAATGGATGAGACAAAAATGGCAGAAACGACGAGGATTCCTGAAAATTCATGTGGCAGCAGGTGTAAAATCAAAACAGATAACAGGTTTGGAAATTACAGATGACAAGTCACATGACTCAAAACATTTTGTATCCCTGGTACAGCAATCAAAAAAGTTTGGAAACGTAATCAAAGCACTAGCTGATGGTGTATGACACCAAAGATGATTTCTCATATTTGTATCATGATAACATAACTCCAGGAATCAAGACAAAAAAGAATTCATCTGTAGACACTGACTGTCATCCCAGACAAAAATCTGTCCTAGCTCAAATTTTCAATTATGAATTATGGAAAGCTAGCGTCAGCTATGGAGATAGAGGGTGTATTGTAGAATCTGTATTTTCAGCATTCAAGCAAATGTTTGGAGAACATGCAACATCGCACAAGAGAGAAAACATGGTTCATGAGTTGAAAATGAAAGTTTGTTTGTACAATAAGATGATTGTAATGCAATAGAATCTGAGATGATTTATTTGATTAGATGATGTTGATAATTATTTTGGGTTGGGAAACAAAGCAGTATCTAGTCGTTGTACAATTGCATCAAGTGTACCTTTGTTAATAGTTCCATCTGCAATTTTGAATCGCTTAACAACTAAATTATAAATGGAAGTTATTTCTTCTTCAGAAATTTTTTTCATTAAATTTTGTCTAATCTTTCAAATATGACTTTACTCTTCTTTAGAGTTGATTCAACTACTTTTTCTAAAATCTCTTTTCTATCTTCAGTCATACCTGTTCCCAATTTTTTAACACCATATAACTATTTAGGGTTTTTTTACAACTTATTCTCACGTTTTGTAATTTATTCAAACACAAAAAATCAGCCCATATTTTTTTATCATTATAACTTAGGGAATAATTAAATAACTGTACACCTAAGATATATCAATAAATCATAAATTTTGACAATAATAAACAGGCAACAAAAATAATATTATAAAAGATAATTAATGATAAATAGAGAAAGAGAGGAGAGAGAATATGTCAAAATGTGAAGAATGTGATGCAGATATTTCTACACCAAGTGATGCACTTGAAGGAGAGATTGTAACATGTCCAGAATGTGGCGCAAGTTTTGAATTAACAAAAGGTTCAAACGGTTTTGATCTAAAGCCTGCCCAAACGGTTGGCGAGGATTGGGGACAGTGAATTCTGACGTTACTATTCTTTACGATAACATCCGTTGGGAAGAAAAAGCTCTACTAGAAGCAGGCAAAAAAAACAACATCAATATTCAGATGGTAGATTGTAAGAAATTAGCATTAGATTTAGAAAAAAAACCTGATGATTATGGAGTAGTTATCCAAAGATGTGTAAGTTATTATAGAAATTTGCATTCAACTGCAGCACTAGAAGGACTTGGAGTCAAGGTAATTAATTGTCTTAATACAGGCATTTTTGCAGGAAACAAACTATTCACACATATGTTACTAAAGAAATTTGGAGTCCCAACACCTGATGCAACAGTTGCTTTTTCAAAAGACGCAGCTCTTCAAGCATTAGAAACCCAAGGATTTCCTAAAGTGATTAAACCAACAGTTGGTAGTTGGGGTAGATTAATTTCAAAATTAAACGACAAAGATTCTGCTGAAGGAATTATTGAAAGTAGAGAAACCATGTATCCAATTTACCACATTCATTATCTAGAAGAATTTGTAAAAAGACCACCAAGAGACATCAGAGCTATAATGGTAGGAGACAAAATAGTTGCAGCAATTTATAGAAACTCTAGTCATTGGAAAACAAACATGGCACTTGGTGGAATAGCAGAGCCATGCAAGGTTACACCAGAAATGGAAGAAATGTGTATTAAGGCAAAAAATGCAGTTCAGGGGGATATTGTAGGTGTAGATTTGATGGAAAGTGATGAGAAAGGACTAGTTGTTCATGAAGTTAATAACACAACAGAATACAAGAATACGGTTAGAGTGTGTGAAGTGGATATTCCTTCCTTAATGTTAGATTATGCAATAAATATAGGAAAATAAAAATTGACTACTCATTTTACAGTAACACCAAGTTTTGCAGTAAAGACACTTGAAAAAGCACTCAGACTTTACACACCATCGCTCAGCGAAAAACCAATGGCAGATTTTTTAGCTGATAAATGTGATGACCTAGGGTTTGAAGATATTCAAATTGATGAAGTAGGAAACTTAATTGCAAAGAAAGGAACTGGTTCGCCAAAAATTATGTTATGTGGACACATGGATGTTGTTCCAGGAAAAGTCAAAGTTAGAAAAGAAGGAGATTCACTTTATGGACGGGGAGCATCAGATGCAAAGGCACCATTAATTGCAATGCTATTTGCCGCAGCATCAATTCAAAATAATAATGGAACTGTGATTTTTGTGGGAGCTGTAGATGAAGAAGGAACTGCAACAGGAGTAAAAAATCTTGTACAAAAAAAGATGGGTGTAGATTATGCAATTTTTGGAGAACCAAGTGGAATTAAAAAAGTCACAATTGCATACAAAGGAAGATTAGCAATTAATCTCAAAGTAGTCGTTGAAGATAGCTTTCATGCAAGTGCGCCATGGCTTTCAAAAAATGCAATTGATGAATCAATGGTTTTTGTAAAAGAACTCAAAGAAGGATTAGAAGCAGGTCAAGAAGGTAAAACCAAAGGAATGTTACTAACTGCAACTATGACTGAAATTAAAGGAGGAATTAGTCATAATGTAACTCCAAAAGAATGTGAAACTATTTTTGACATTAGAATCCCAGTAGATATGAACTGTAAATCTACTGAACAAAAAATTTCAACATTGGTAAAAGAAATTGCAGTGAAAAGAGGAGTAGAGGCATTTTATTCAATTCTCGATGAAACAGAACCATTTGAAGCAGCTCACAATTCACCTTTAGTTAGGGCATTCACACTTGGAATTATGGAGACAGAGCAATCTAGACCAACTCTAATCAGAAAAACAGGTACAGGAGACATGAATGTTCTTGGAAATCAATGGAATATTCCAGTGGTCACATATGGTCCAGGAGATCCACACGAGGCACATACAACTGATGAGAAAGTTTCAATTGATGAGTATCTAAGAGGAATAGAAATTCTCAAGAAAACTCTTCAGCATTTAAAAAGACTTCATGATAAAAAGATGCAGTAATGCTCTGGTTTGTAGGTTTAGGAATTTCGGGATTCAAATCAATTCCTAGTGAGGTACTAGATGTTTTATCAAAAGCAGATATTGTATATATTGAACAATTCACCAGCCCAATTGGAAAATCTGATTTAGTTAAAATCAAAAATGCAACAAAAGGAGAATTCAAACCTGCAAAGAGATGGTTAGTAGAAGATGGGAATGAAATTTTAGAAAATGCAAAAAAGAAAAAAGTAGTTTTGCTTTCATATGGAGATCCATACATTGCAACAACACATATTGAATTAAGAACAAGGGCAATTGAAGAAAAAATAAAGACACACTCCATTCATGCTTCATCATCACTTACTGCAATGATAGGAGAATGTGGTTTACATTTTTACAAAGTTGGAAGAATTGCAACAATAATGAATGAAATGAAATCACTTACAACACCATACTATATAATTTACAAAAATATTATTGAAGGAAATCATACTGTACTTCTCCTAGAGTACAATCAAGACAAGGATTTTTTCTTAGATCCTAAAGATGCGTTAAATGGATTATTGGAAACAGAGAAAGGACAAAGAAGAAATGTGATAAGTTCATCCACTTATGCCATAGTTGCATCAAGAATTGGATTCAAAGATCAATCAGTTATTTCAGGTAAAGTATCTAGTTTGAAGAAAAAAGATTTTGGAAAACCACCACATACGGTAATTATTACAGGAAGGTTACACTTTACTGAGTCAGATGCTCTAAAGATATTAGGAAAATGTATTGATGAGCCATTTGATAATTCTGAAAAAACAAAGAAAATTTCAATTCAGATGTTAGAAAAGTATGTTCCAATGGTTAGAGAGGCACTTGAAGAAATTGAACCACACTATAAAGATCAAAAAGAGTTTCAAGTGATCTTGGAAAATGCTGAATTGTACATACGAGATGCAGAAAAATTCCTAGAAGATGGTCAAGACGAGGTGGCAATTTTGAGTATTGGGTATGCAGATGGTCTTGTAGATGCATTGAGATTGGCAAAAGGCCTTGATCCAAAGATGTAATCTTTAGCGATGAATTAAAGAGAGGGTCTAAAATTAGAAATAATATTGGAATTAATTGAAAAGACAATTCTATCTGCTATGTATGTATGTCAGATTAATGGAAAATCATCAATTGAATTAATTAGAAAAAAAAGCATACTACCCACAGACACAATTAACTCAAAGATTGACGAATTAATAAAAAACCAACTTGTAAATGAAGACAGGAATACACTCACTGGAATTGGACGAAGTTCATTACAAGTAGTATTAGCTGGAGGAGTTTTTGATATCATTCATCCAGGTCATATTTACACACTTAATGCAGCAAAAGCATTAGGGGATGTTCTAGTAGTAGTTGTAGCAACAGATAACACATCTGAAAAGATGAAGAAAAGAAAGCCACTGCATACTCAAGAGCAAAGACAAGAATTAGTAAATTCACTTTCAATGGTAGATCTTTGTTTAGTTGGGCAAGAAGATGATATTTTTAAAACAGTTAATCGTGTAAGGCCAGAAACTATTGCATTGGGTTATGATCAAATTCATCAAGAGAAATTCATTATAGATGGATGTAAGAAAATTGATTTGGAGACACAAGTTGCAAGATTACAATCTCCAATCCCAGAAAGTTCTAGCTCTAAAATACAAAAAGAATATGGGGAATCTATTCATGGAATTTAGGAATTTATTGGAATTTTAATCGAAATTTTTGAGCCGTCTTTTATTTTCGCGGTTTTTCGAATACAAATTTTTGATATTAATTCAATTATAGAATCATCATGATGTGTTCTTTCAAGTATGATTAAATCACAATTAATTGAATTGTTGAGTTTAGCTGGAAAGCATTTTACCCACCCATAGGTTCTCTTGCCATCTGAAAAGCTCTTAATTTTGATACCTTCTAAAACTTCAAATTGTTTAATTGCTTCTTGATGAATTTTTTGATTTAATCTAACATTAAGAGTTCCTGGAAACGGAATATATCCAATTTTTGATTTGAATTGTTTTGTGTATCCTTTTAATCCCATATAGTATGCACCTTCACCCATTCCAGATACCAAAGTTCCTTTTAGTTCAACATGAGAAGGAGAAGAATCCAAACTTTTTTGTAAAATAGCAGAGAGTTTTACCATTTCATAGAAACCTTTTGCAGTAATTTTTACTGAAAGATTTCTTCCACTAACTATTCTTTCAATGAATTGGTTTTGTTCTAATTCAATAAGATGTTTTGATGCTGCTTGTTGCGATTTTTTAATATTCTTTCCAAGTGATGAAGTAGTGAGAGTGACATAGTTGTGTTTTGCTCCTTTAGATAGAAGATAAGAGAGAGTTAAGAGGTGCTGAATTTTTAGTTCAGTCATCTAGAAATCCTATGATACGCCTAAGTCACTAAATGTTTTAAGTATCATTCCATCAGAGTTTGATAATTTAGCAACCCTGTGTCCAATAACACATTCAATACCTGCATTTTTGGCACCCTCGATTAGTCTTTGAGTGATAATTCCATCTAGTAGAAGATATTTGATTCCGGATTGTGTTGATAGTTTACTAACAACCTCACTGATTGGAACTTTAAATATTTCATTTTGATCACTATCTAGTGCAACTGCTTCAAGTGTTTCATTAAGATTTGGGAAAATTTTTGATGCCACATCTGCAATTGGTTTATCGTCTTCACTTTTGATTGATGGTGTTGGTTTTCCATCTTTAATTTCAGCAGCAACAGGACTAATAATTTCATCAATTCTTTGTGGAGTTAATTCTTCAACTTCAACACCAGGATCTGCTTGTATTTCATAATCTACTGTAACAACAGATGTGAGTTCTTTGAGGATAAATCCACCAGCTCTATCTCCATCAAGGAATGCAACTACGGTATCTTTAGAATTACATAATTCTTTAATAGACTCATCAATTTTTGCACCTTCAATTGCAAGTGCATTATCATAACCTGCTCTTAGAAGATTAATTACATCAGCTCTTCCTTCAACTAGAATTACCCAATTAGAATCAGAGAGACCTGAACTGCATGTGAGCTTTGATGGTCCATATGTTGATAGTTTACCAGTATCACCTTGATGAACATCATTTAGCATTGTTTCTCCCTCACTAACGGTTTTTGTTGCCCATTTTTGCTTGATTTCTTTTGCACGTCTTACAATATCGTCTTTCTTTGCAGCTCTGACATCATCAATAGCTTCTAATTTGAATTTACAATCAAATGGACCTACTTTATCGATGCTTTCAATTCCAGCTGCAATTAATGCACAAGTATCAATATCAGTACTCATTGGGATTAAAGCATCACCATTAGTGGTGTTAGATGTAGATTTTGCATTAACTTCAATGCGACCTACTTTAGAAACTCGTTGCAGTTCATTCAAATTCATCTCTGGGCCTAACAGTCCTTCTGTTTGGCCAAAGATGGCTCCGATTATATCTGCTCTTTCAACGAGTCCATCGACTTCATAGGAAAGTTTAACGTGATATTTGACAATTCCTGATTGAGGCATAAACTATTCATCTCCTTTATTTTCATAATTTGGGTTTCTGCTTTCGATATATGAGGGTATCGCCAAAATTTGCACTGAGAAATGAAGTCTTTCAAGAAATATGCTTGCATAGCAATCGCTAAAGAAAATCTAAAAATGAAAAATAATGTTGTTTATTCAGTGCTAAATGAAGAACCACATGAACAGGATTTTGTAACATTTGGATTGTTGATTTTAAATCCAGAACCCATTAGGCTTTCAATATAGTCTACGTTTGCACCTTGCAGATGATCAACACTATAGCTGTCAACTAGGAGTTTTACTCCATTTTCTTCCATGACGATGTCATCTTCTTCTGGTGCTTTTTCAAAGCCCATTCCATAAGATAGACCAGAACAACCTCCGCCTTGAACATATACTCTAAGGTATTCAGGGGATTCTGCTTCTTCTTTCATGAATTCATGAATCTTTTCAGCTGCTTTTGCAGTGACTGTGATCATCTTTTGTGTTTGCTCAGTTGCCATTATGAATCAAAATATTGATTCAAATTATAATAAGCTTTTCCCACCCAGCACAGTAGGAATTCAAGAGATCAAGCCTATTTTTTTAAAACTGAATAAAATAAAGAAGTTGGAATAGCTATTTTTTTGACTTGTTAACAAATGCTGTCATACGTTCTTCTCTGTCAAGATGAGTAAAGCAATTTCTCCAAGCAAGTAACTCTACTGCAAGACCAGTATCAAGATCTGCATTTCGTCCCTTGTTGATTGCAACTTTGGACATCTGAACACCCATGATAGAGTTTACAGCTATTTGTTGTGCCATTTTCAAAGCTTCTTCTTGTAATGATGCAAGAGGAACGACTTGGTTTACAAGACCAATCTCTTTTGCTTCATCTGCTTTGACCATTTTGCCAGTGTAAACAATTTCTTTGGCCTTTGCTATTCCCACAATTCTCATCAATCTTTGTGTTCCACCCCATCCAGGAGGAATACCAATTGTTACTTCTGGTTGACCTAACCTTGCAGTATCTGCAGCTATTCTAATATCACAAGACATTGCAAGTTCACAACCTCCACCTAAAGCAAAACCATTAACGGCGGCAATAGTTGGTTGTTTTACTAGTTCAACAGTTGAAGTAACAAGTTGACCAGTTTTTGCATAATCAACTGATTCGTCTGCAGAGATTTTTGACATGTATTCAATATCTGCACCAGCAGAAAATGCCTTTTCTCCTTCACCCGTCAAAATGATAACTTTGACATTATCATCATGATTGAGTGCTTCAAAAGTTTTGATTAGTTCTTTTGCAACATCAATATTCATAGCATTGAGTTTGTCCGGTCTGTTAATTTTGACTGTACAAATGCCATCAGAAGTTGATGTGGTAACTAGTGACATGATAATTTGCAAAGTTAGGGCGGACTTAAATGTTATCTATTTTCCTTGTATCTTACCCAATTGAACTAATGCACCTGCAACTTCAACCCAAGTTCGAAGGTCTTGGTAAACTGGAACATTATGTTTCTCAACCAATTTTACCATTTTTTCAGTATATGGGCCACCATTGCAACCAACTAAAAGTGGTTTCTTTCTTTTCTTTTGGAAATCAGCAAGATAATCAACAATTGTTTCTCCAAGTGGATCATCTTGGAAGACAAACCATGGCATTGCGATATCAATATTTTTTTCTTCCATGAATTGTTGAATGACAAATCTATAATCTTCTGCAGTTGCACCACCACCTACATCTGCGGGATTACCACTATGAATAGGAACAGCTACTGGAAAATGGGCCTTCATTTTTTTGACACGTTCTGGTGATAACTTTCCTATTGTAAGACCAAATTTTTCTAATTGATCCATTCCACCAATCATTGGACCAGCACCATTACTAGTCATAGCAACACGATTTCCCTTTGCAGCTGGTTGCCATGCTAGTGCCTTTAAGACGCCAGCTAGTTGTTGATAACTGTCAACAGAGATTATACCTGCTTGCTTGAATGCACCCATGATAATTGCATTTGAGCCTCCAAGTGAGCCTGTGTGTGATGCAGCTTGTTTTGCACCAATTGCAGTTCTTCCACTCTTCCAAATAACTATTGGTTTCTTTGTTTCTTTCATAACACGTTTGGCAGTATTGATGAATTTTCGTCCATCACCAAATCCTTCAACGTATAATCCAATTACTTTTGTTTGAGGATCATTGGCAGCATACCATATCATATCTGCTTCATCAACATCAGAACGATTACCAAAACTAATCATCTTGGATAAACCAAATACATCAGCACTTTCTAACATACTAATTCCCATTGTTCCACTTTGAGAGAAAAATGCTACAGGGCCTAATTTTGAACGTAGCATTCTTTCTTGTCCTTGAAATGCACAATCAAGACGATTAGCAGCATTGAACATTCCAATACAGTTAGGACCAATAATTCGGATTTTGTGTTTTTTAGATAATCTCGCTACTTCAGCTTCATAATCTGCACGTTCTCCGCCAAGCTCTTTTCCTCCACCTGAAACAATTACTACACTGTGTACTCCTTTCTTTGCACAGTCTTCTAAGACAGGAGGAGTCATAGACAAATCAACTGAAACTACAACAAGATCAATTTTTCCTGGAACTGCTGAAACTGATGGATAACATTTTTGTCCAAAGATTTTATCAGCCTTTGGATTAATGGGGTAAACCTTTCCTTTGAAATCATAATTTACCAAACTGTCTAAGATAGAGTTTCCAATCTTTCCAGGAGTTGATGATGCACCAACTAGTGCAACAGATTTTGGAGTAAAGAATGTCTCCATGTTTACTTTGTTTGGTTTTTCTTTTGAGATAGAGTTTTTCCTTAATTCTTTGTTGAGAATAATTTTTGCATCAACTACATAATGAGATTTTGGATATACAATAACTGGGTTAAAGTCAATACTGTTAATGTAATCAGCATTATCAACGCCTAACTTTCCAATGTCCACCAACATTTTGGCAACCATGTTAAGATCAATTGGTGCACTTCCTCTGAATCCTTTGAGAAGTTTTGAACCTTTGAGTTCATTAATCATTGATTTTGCATCAGAAGTTGAAATTGGAAGCATTCTAAATGCAACATCTTTCATAACTTCGGTCATAATTCCTCCAAGTCCTACCATAATTACAGGACCAAATTGAGAATCATTTTGAATACCTACAATTAGCTCAACACCTTTTGGAACCATCTTTTCTAATAGAATTCCTTTAACATCAACTCCTTTCTTTTTAGAAAGTCTACCATACATGTCATTGAATGTCTTTTTTACATCATTGACATTGTCTAATCCAACTTTAACTCCACCAACGTCAGTTTTGTGTAAGATTTGTGGTGATACGACTTTCATTACAAGTGGAAAACCAATCTTTTTTGCTTGTTTTGCTGCTTCTTCAGCAGATGTAACTAGTGAAAAAGGTGGAACTTTAACACCATAAGTTTTGAGAATAGCTTTGGATGATTCTTCTGTGATAACTTTGTGTTTAGTTTGAATAATTTCATCAAAAATTTTCTTAACTGAAGACATAACCGATCGATAAAATCAAATTAAGTATATTAAACTTTGGTCAAAGATTGGATGATGATTTGAAGTTGTTGTAAAAATTCTTCATATTTGATTTTACAGTTAAAATATTTTCGTCAATATCTAAGCGGATTTTTTGTGGATCAATGTAAGGAATTTTTTCAAGTTTTTCCTCTGTGTTATCAAGCCACAAATTGATCATCTCTTCATTTACCTCTAAATGAAATTGTAATCCAACTGCACTTTTGTATTGAAAGGCTTGATTCAGATAATGATCAGATGAGGCTAATCTAACTGAACCTTCAGGCAAATCAAATGTATCTCCATGCCAGTGAAATACGGTAAAGGGATTTTTAAAACCAGAAAAAAATTTAGATTTGTTATAAATTTTCAAATCGTTGTAAAATCCAATCTCCTTTCGTGGCCCACTGTATACTTTGGCACCAAAAGTTTTGGCAATTAATTGAGAACCCAAACAGATTCCTAAAACAGGAATGTTTTTTTCAACATAGTTTTTGATAAGATGTTGTTGTGCTTGAAGATATGGTAAATCATCATTTACACTTTCAGAAGCTCCTAAAATTACAACTAGAGAGAAAGCTTTCTCAGGGAGTTGTTCATGTTTTGCATTAACTGAAGTAATTTTGAATCCATCATTTTTGAGAAGTTCACCCAAGTATCCAGACCCTTCAATTCTTGTATTTTGTATGAGTAAAACATCAGACATTATTTTCTATTCTCAAAAGTGATTAATATGTTAAAGTGAATCAAATATTGTGTTTGTTACAGAACAAGAAATTACAGAGTTAAAGAATTTTATTTTTCAGTTAAACTCTATGAAAGAGGGAGTTGTGATAGTTGAAGGAAAAAGAGATTCTATTGCATTAAAGAAACTTGGTTACTCAGGTAAAATTTTAGAATTTCATAGATTTGGAGGAATGGTAAACTTTATAGATTCAGTTGCAAAATATGAAAATCTCATAATACTTTTTGATAGAGATAAAAAAGGAAGGCATCTAACTGGAAAAACAATTCAGTTATTGCAAAGAAGAACAAAAATTGATCTTTCTTACAAAAAGAAATTACGAGAGATTACTAAAGGGAAAATTATGTTTATCGAACAACTAGTCTGTTACGAATCGTACCTAGCCTAAGTTTACGGCCAAATACCTTTTTGATTAAAGGCCTCTACTACTCTTTCAACAGCTAAAGCCATAGCAGCTTTTCTCATGTCGATTTTGTGTTTCTTGGACATGGCATATGCACCTTTGAATCCCTTTGTGATATTTTCTTCCATTTTCTTTGCAACTTCATCAAATGTCCAATAGTAACCCATGTTGTTTTGTACCCATTCCAAGTATGAGATACAAACACCACCAGAATTTGCTAAAATATCAGGAATAACCAAAATTTTCTTTTTGTAAATAATTGGATCAGCTTCTGGTAATGTTGGGCCATTGGCAGCTTCTGCAATAATTTTACATTTCAGATTCTTGGCAATCTTTGCATTGATCTGATTTTCTAATGCAGCAGGAACTAAAATGTCACATTTAGTAGTAAGTAATTGTTCAGTTGAGATCTTTTTACTTCCAGGAAATCCAACAACAGAGCCTTTCTTTTGTTTATGTTCTAAAATTTTACTAACCTTTGCACCTTTTGGAATAGAAATAGAACCTTTAGAATCACTAACTGCAATTACTTTAGCACCCATCTTTTCAAGAGATTCTCCTGCAAATGTTGATGCATTTCCAAATCCTTGTAAAACAACTTTGGCACCTTTAAGATTCAGTTTCAATTGTTTTGCAGCTTCTCTCACACAATATGCTGCTCCTAATCCAGTTGCAACATTTCTCGCAAGAGAGCCTCCCATTGAAATTGGTTTTCCAGTAATTACAGCTGGAGTAGATTTGTTGCCGTTTAGTTTGCTAAATGTGTCCATGATTTGAGTCATTTCTCTACCTGTTGTGTAAACATCAGGAGCTGGAATATCTTTTTGAGGTCCTATGATTTCAGAAATTTTGAATGCAAATCCTCTTGTTAGTCTCTCTAATTCTTCATCACTAATTTTTTCTGTTTTAGGATTTACATAGATTGCACCTTTTCCTCCACCTAAAGGAATATCAACAATTGCACATTTCCATGTCATCCATGAAGACAGTGCCATAACTTCACGTTCCATGTATTCAACTCCACCTTCTGGATTAAAGTAACGAATACCTCCTTTGTATGGACCTCTATCATTGTTATGTTGACTTCTAAAACCTGTGAAAATTCTAATTTTACCATTATCCATTTTTACTGGAATTTTTACTCGCAAAACTTTGTTAGGCATCGCAAGATATTCACGCAATCCTTTATCTTTAATTCCAAGAATATCACATGCATCATTAACTTGCTTTGTTGCATTTGCAAAAGGATCATGCTTGACCAAGGGTATTTTTTAAAAGTCTCATTAATTTAAGTTTAATGAAAAATTTCAGATCGCAAAACGATTGTTTATATGTAAACTTTTTTGTGATTTAGTTTTCTATCTAATTTCTCAATTGCTTCATCAAGTGCACTGATATTAATTTCAAGGAAATTTGACAAGTGAAAGATTACTCCATATTTTTCCCCAATTTTTGAAACCATATTATTTTTCTCTAGAACTTTCATGTGATGTTGAACTGCTTTGTAATCAAGACCAAGTTCTTTTGTTAGTTGGTGAGTATTGTATGGTTGATCAAGCAAATGCATAACAATACGCAATCTAGTAAGTCCACCTCTAGTACTTGTAAACAAGTAAAGTAACAGATTTCTAGTCTGTTTGTCTGGTTTTCTTTGCGTAGAAACTTGTTTTGATCTAATAATTTCTCTGAATTCTAGGAGTTGATTAGTCATGTCTTAAAGAAAATAAGACGATTTTGCTTAAAACTCTATTTCCATATCTTTTCCACATTGACAATATCAAGCAAGATAATTACCCTTAAATTGACTGAGAATGGACTCGGGATATCATGATGGCATCACGTGGTTACGATATGACCCCTACCATGTATTCACCAGACGGTAGAATATACCAAGTCGAATATGCTATGGAGACAGTAAAAAGAGGAACTTTAGCAATTGGGGTTTGCACTAAAGAAGGAGTCATTATGGCAGTAGAAGAGAAGCCTCGAACATTACAAACTACAAATATTACACAGAAAATTTTCCAAGTCGATTTTCATATTGGTGTTGCAGCAGCTGGATATATCCCAGATGCACGAGTTCAAGTAGATAGTGCAAGATTTTTCTCACAAGGAAATAAAATGACATATGATGAATCTGTCGAAGTTGCAACAGTTGCCAAACATTTAGCAAATCAATCTCATCAGTTTACACAATATTCAGGGGTACGTCCAAACGGAGTTTCCTTGATAATTGCAGGTATTGATCAAAAAGGAGAATCAATCTATGTGACTGATCCTAGTGGAACCTATGTACAATATGCAGCAATTGCAATTGGGGCAGGTTCTGATGACGTAAATGAATTTTTGGAGAAACATTACAACTCAGATATGAGTTTAGATGATGCAGCATCTTTAGCTATTGCAGCAATTAATCTAAAAGTTGAACAAAAAGATGGAATCAAAGATATCAAAATGGCAAAGATTACAACTGAAGCAAAAGTTTTCGAGATAATTCCTGAATCTGATTTACAGAATTATTCTCAAAACACATCAAAGTTTGCTACAGAATAGAAGTTTTAGATTTGAAAACTATTCAAACAAGTATACAGAGACGATAGATTATGAGTGGTTTAGGAAGCTATTGGGGAGAAGTAATGGAAGTACTTCGAGAGATTATTCCAGTTTATGATAAAGTAAATTCTATCATTTCTCTTGGCAAAGATGATGAACATAGAAATCGGGGAATTTCACAGAGAGTTCTTCCAGGAAATAAAATTCTAGATGCGGGTTCTGGTTTTGGCAACATGTCAAAGACTGCGCTAAAACAAACTGATGGAAAAATTTCAGTTACACTTTATGATCCTCTTGTCCCAATGCTCAAAAATACAAGTACATATTTTGAAGAGTTGCCAGATATGGCAAACGGAGTTTTTGAGCACATTCCATTTAGAGAAGGAGAGTTTGATGCAGTTTTGTGTGGATATTCATTAAGAGATGCAATCAATTTGAGAATTGCAATTTCTGAAATTCATAGAGTATTGAAAAAAGATGGGAGATTTGTTATTGTTGATTTAGGAAAACCAGATGAGACATTCATCAGAGCAGGAGTTTCATTTTATCTAAGATGCATTCTTCCAATTCTTGCATTTGCTGCAGGAGGAAGACTTGGATTAAAATTTGGAAAGTTATATGGTACGTTCAAAAGATGGCCTCAAAACAAAAAGCTCAAAGGATTATTGTTAGAAAAATTTTCCAGAGTAGAATTTGAGAAAGATCTTATGGGCGGAGCAATAATGGTTGCAGCATACAAATGAACAGAGCTCTAATTCTAGTCAACATTACTGCTTTAATCATTGGAATTTCATATGGACTACATGGGCCAACCCTACCATTATTTGCAAAAAATGTCATTGGTGCTACGTATTCTGAACTTGGATTAATTGGATTAACCAATTTCATTCCTTACATGTTTATTCCACTTTTTGTAGGAATTCTTCTTGACAGATTTAACAACGGATACCTGCTTGCATTAGGGACTGCCATCAATTCAACATCAATCTATCTTCTATCAATTGCACAATCAGTTCCAGAAATAATGGGATTCAGAATAATGACAGGAGTAGCTCATGCATTTTTTTGGCCTCCATGTCAAGCTATTATTGCTGATGAAAGCACAGAGAAAAACAGAGTCAAAAACATTTCCTGGTTTACAATGTTTTTTGTTATTGGATTCATGGTAGGACCATTACTTGGCACAGTATTTCTTGAGGGCCTTGATATCACCTATAGAATTCTATTCCAGATTACAGCGTTTATTCTGGCTACTGCAATAATCTCTGCACTAATTATCTCAAGAAAAAGAGTTAGAAGTCATCACGAGCGATTATCTTTTTCATCAATTAAGGAGATGAAAAGATTCCCAGAAATAATAATATTATTGATTTTCTGTACATCATCATTTGGAATAATTCTCACAATTTATCCAGCATTTCTAAATGACAATGGAATGGGGGCCACAGATATTTTGTTATTGTATTTTGTTTTTGGAATATCACGTGTTGTATCTCTTGCATTAGTTGGAAAGTTTGCAAAAAAATCAAGTCAGACTTTGATTGCTGCAACAATGGCAGTATCAATTGGATTAGCCATTTCAGTTATTGCAGATTCAATTATTGGTTTTGCAGTTTCATTAATTCTAATGGGATTTGGGTTTAGCATATTTTTCCCCTTGACGTTAGAAATAATTTTGAGTAAGACCAGAAAAGAAATTTCAGGAAGACTAATTGGAGCATATGAAACAGTTTTTGGAATAGGTTGGGCATTAGGACCAATTATTGGCGGCCCAATCACGCAATCATTTGGAGATGAAACACCATATCTGATATTTTGCGTGATAGGAATAGTAGTTACACTGTTTGCTATAATGTCAAGAAAGAAACTAGAGCCACAAAGAATCCAAAGCTCAAATTGATATAGGCATAAAACTTGAACATTACCTTTAATTTCAAATGAGAGTGTTCCATGGTATGCTTGGTTTCTCATTGAACATAGCTGGAAGCGAATGGATGATCATCATTTTTGTCACGATAGTTTTGATTTTAGGAACAGGGAAGCTACCTGGTGCTGCAAAAAAACTTGGGAAAGCTGTTAATGAATACAACAAAGCAAAAAACGAAATTCAAGATCAGATGAAGGTAGGAGAAGAACAATCACCAAAAATTACAGGACCAGTAGGGACTGAACGAGAAAAGTTAGAGACCATGGCCAAATCAATGGGATTGAACGTGGAAAAAACAGACGACGAATTAAAAAAAATGATTTCAGAGAAAATGGGTCAAAAGAAGAAAGATGAAACAGAAAATAAGGAATAATTTATTATGATTTTTTGATACGATAGATGTTTTTATCAAGTCGCTTTTTAGCAAATTTGTAATAGTCAGGAACAATTTCAAAACCAAGAAATTTTCTGTTAAGAGATTTACTAACAACTGCTACTTGTCCCGAACCAAGAAACGGATCAAGTACAACATCTTTTTTTTCACTAGAATATTCCAATAATTTTTTAATTAATTCAGAAGGAAGCTTAGTTGGTGTTTTTTCATCACCAGTCCAGTATTCTCTTTTGATATACCATACGTCTTCTTTGTCTTTGTAATGAAGACTTCTTCCATCTTTAGTTTTATCGTCTTTTTTGAACCTATAAAATGGAAAGAATTTTCGTTTCTTATTATCTTTACAGACGTAAAGGCAATGATAATGAGAAGTAACAAATTTCTTTTTAGTAACTACACCAAACTGATATTTCCAAATAATATGATTAATAGTAACAAACCCAACATCGTCTAGTGCCTGTAAAATATCTTTAAGATTGTTCCATCCTGAAAAAACATACATGCTTCCAGAGTCTTTTAGAATTCGAAAAACTTCACTCATCCATGCAAATGTAAAATCGTAGTAATCTGCTGGTTTGATTTCATTATACCCAGATAGAACCCTGGATGCAGTTCTGTTATAATTTGCTTTTTTTGCTTTAAAATTTATAGCAAAAGGGGGATCAGTAATTACAAGATCAATTTTATTTTTAGGAACTAAACTCATCCCTTCAGTACAGTTTAAATTGTAAATTTTGTTGATTTCAATTTTTTTCATTTTTAAATTCAAGACTATTTCCTAGCTTAATAATGTCATGGATCAATAGTGGTGATTAAACAATAAATCACCAATCATTTCTTATCAAATAGATCTTGAAATTCTCATGTCCAAAATGTAAGTCAAAAATAGAGATTCAAAAAACATTCAACAAAAAAATGCACGTCTCGTGTGGAAAATGTGGTATTGAAGATCTATTAGAATTTTCGAAAAATATCGACGAGGTGTTTCTTGAATTTCTTTCAAGATTTGATAAGGGATTAGTCACAGAAAAAGGACTTTCAGAAGGCCTAAAGGATGAAGGAATCATCAGAGGAGAAAACGAAATCAAAGAAATGATTGGCAAAAACAAGCCAGATAAAATTACTGAAGAAATCCTATTTTCAAAAAAAGATTATGTTTCACAATACAAGGTTTTGAAGAATCCTGAGCCTAAAATGGGCTGTAAAGTTGAAGATTTAGGATTAGATGAATCTATTTCTGATCATCTAAAGAAATTAGAAATAAAGCAATTTTATAAATTTCAAGAAGAATCAATTCAAGAAATTACATTTGGAGAAAAT
The DNA here is from genome assembly GCA_965248045.1 of Candidatus Nitrosopumilus sp. Classification (GTDB taxonomy): domain Archaea; phylum Thermoproteota; class Nitrososphaeria; order Nitrososphaerales; family Nitrosopumilaceae; genus Nitrosopumilus. The sequence continues at coordinate 1,793,214 of CBDFIG010000002.1, read as the reverse complement.
GTTGTAATTGAAGCACCTACTGCATCAGGGAAAACTGAAGCATTTTTAATTCCAGTAATTCAAAAAATTAAAAAAGATTCAAGTAATGGAAATGTTTTTGCAATTTTTGTTTATCCAACAAAAGCATTATCACGAGATCAATATCCAAAAATTCAAAAATTTGTAGAAAAGATTGGAATTAATGTTAAGATTTTTGATGGAGACACAAAGATAGAAGAAAGGAGAGGAATTATTGAAAATCCGCCCCAAATTCTAGTTACAAATTTTGATATTATACACTATCATCTTTGGCATCAGACAAAATTTTCATCTATATTGACTTCAACAAAAATTCTGGTAGTAGATGAAGCACATGTGTATTCAGGAATTTTTGGATCAAATGTTCACTACATCATAAAACGACTCAAGAGGGTTTGCACCAACAAGTTACAGTTTGTTGCAGCATCAGCGACACTTGATGATGCAAAAAAGTTCTGCCAGCAGTTATTTGGAGAAAAAATGCAAATAATTCATGGTTCTGGGAAAAAAGGTCAAACAGATTTTGCAATGTTGTTTCCATCACTTAGAACTCAAAGAGCACTAATGGTAGAACTGACAAAGAAATTGACTGGAAAAAATCACAAGACAATGGTGTTTAATAATTCACATCTAAATTCTGAGCTATTAGCAATACAGGCAAAAAAACAAAAAGTCAACATTAAAGTTCACAGGGCTGGATTGATGGCAAACTACAGAACATCAGTAGAAAGACAATTCAAAGAAGACAGTTTGCAGGCAATTTCATGTACTCCTACGCTTGAATTAGGCATAGATGTAGGCAATGTTGATTGTGTCATATCATCTACCATTCCAATAAATCGACTAATTCAAAGAATTGGGAGAGCGGCAAGAAAAGGCCAAAGAGGATATGCATTTTTGGCATTAGGAAACGATCCTATTTCTCAATACTACAAGAACCATCCTGATGATTATTTTGAGGACATTGAAAAAACATACATCGATCCCAAGAATCCGTTTGTAGAAGAATTTCAGGTTTTGGCAATGGCATGTGATAGACCAATTTCAAAACATGAGTTAAAAGAGCATCAAGAGATAATTGAGCATCACATAATCAAAGAGAATCTCAAAGAATTCAATAATAGAATTATTCCAAATTTTGATAAAATTAATTCTATGTTAAATGATTACAGTATTAGAGGTATTGGAAAGTCAATTGATATTTTCTTAAATGAAAAAAAGGTAGGAGACAGGATATTACCAATTGCATTAGAGGAACTGCATAAAGATGCAATCTATTTTTTGGCAGGAATTCGTTATAAGGTAAAGGAATTTGATTATCCCAAAAGAAATTATGCTAAACTAGAAAGAATCCCAAGAGATTATCCATATTATACAAAATCACTTACAGAAGAGTGGCCAACAATTGAAACTGTTTTTGAAAGAAGAAAAGCAAATGGTATGGAAGTAGCATTTTGTAAATTACATATTCAAAAGAAAGTTTACGGTTATGTCAATATAGAATTGGGGCAAGAGATTACTCAAGGGGAAAAAGTACAACTTGATACTACACTAGAGTACGATTTTGTTACCAAGGGAATTGTTTTCCATGCTCCAAGACCTCTCAAAATTATTGAGAAATCAGAAGACGAAGAGTATACTGAAGCTAGTGGATATCATGCAACAGAGCATGTTGTAATTGAAGGAAGTAACATGATTACTGGAGGAGTATCACAAGACTTGGGAGGCATATCTCTAGGTACTTCAGGCTTGATTTTCATCTATGATGGGGCAATAGGAGGAAGCGGTGCTAGTAAAGCACTGTATGATAGATTTGAAAAAGCCCTTGAAAGAAGTATGCATATCGTAAGGGAATGTCCATGTGAGAATGAATCTGGATGTCCTAGATGTACATTCTCATACAGATGTGGAAACAATAATGAATACTTGCACAAATATTCTGCATTAGAGATTCTAGAGAGAATCAATAATGGCGAGAAGACAGAATTAATTGATCCTACTGCAGGAGACAGACCATTAGTATAACAAATCAAAATGGGATAAATATAACAAAAATCTAGCATAGACATGGAAAAAGTAGCTCTTGTCACAGGTAGTTCATCAGGAATTGGGTTAGAAACTGTATTAGCACTTGCAAGGGACAGTTATCACACTTTTGCAAGTATGAGAGATACTGAAAAAGCAGGGGAATTAGAGCATGCAGCAAAAAAAGAAAATCTTTCAATTAATGTAATAGAATTAGATGTTGATAAAGAAGAATCAATAGTTTCTGCAGTTAAGAAAATAGTTACAGATACTGGAAGATTAGATGTTTTAGTAAACAATGCAGGATATGGACAGTTTGGATGCACAGAAGATGTTTCAGTTGATGATTTTAGAAAACAGTTTGAAACTAATTTCTTCAGCATTGTAAGAATTATTCAAGAAGTATCCCCAATCATGAGAAAACAGAATTCAGGAATTATCGTAAACATTAGTTCAGTTGTGGGCAGGATGGGATTACCAGGTTCTCCAGCTTATATCAGTACAAAGTTTGCACTAGAAGGATTAAGTGAATGTCTCAGATATGAGCTTGGTCAATTTGGAGTTAAAACTACTTTAATTGAGCCGGGAGTTATCAAGACAAACTTTTTCAATTCAATGAAAGTTCCAGAATCAAAAACTGATCCTAAATACAAGGCATTAACAGATAACATTCTTGCAGGTCTTAAAATGATGGTAGAAATGGGAACTGCACCATCTCAAGTTGCAGATGTAATAATGAAAGCAATTCATGATGATGAGGTTTTGCCACGATATGTTGTAGGAACCGATGCTGCCATGTTTATGGAAGCAAAAAAGATGAAAACAGACCTAGATTTTGAGAAATACATGAGTAAAGAGCTATTTACTAGCTGACATCATACTTGTACGTTAAATTGATATACACATAGAATGCAGTTTTTGTCAAAGTCCGCAATTTTAAGGTGAATGAAATGAAATGGAAAACTCTACAACACAATGGAATCTTGTTTCCCCCTGCCTATGAAGCTCAAGGAATCAAGATAAAGATCAAAGGAGAAAGTGTCGATCTTGATCTAAACCAAGAAGAAATGATTTACCAGTGGGCAAAAAAGAAAGACACCCCATATGCTCAAGACAAAGTTTTTCAAAAAAACTTTACAGTAGATTTTGCCAAAACTCTGAATTCAAAATTTAAAAAAATTTCGTATATAGATATTAATTTTTCAAATGCTTACAAAATAGTTGACAAGGAAAAAGATCTCAAAGTGAGGATGACAAAAGAAGAAAAGAAATCCATTGCTGCAAAAAGAAAAGAACTGCGAGAGAAACTCAAATCAAAATATGGAATTGCCATAATGGATGGAAAGGAAGTTGAAGTTGGAAATTACATGGCAGAACCACCAGGAATTTTCATTGGAAGAGGAGAACACCCAATTAGAGGAAAATGGAAACCTCGTGTTACTGCAAAAGATGTTACACTAAACCTTGGAAAGGAAGCTAAAGTACCTGAAGGAAAATGGGGTAAGATTATTCATGACAAAGATTCTATGTGGCTAGCTAGTTGGATGGATTTTCTTACACAGAAAAGAAAGTATGTCTGGCTTGCTGATACTGCTGGATTAAAGCAAGACAGAGACAAAGAAAAGTACGAAAAAGCAGTCAATCTTGCAAAGGAAATTGAGAAAATAAAAGATAGAATTGTAAAAGATATGAAAGATAAAAAGAAAAATAAGATTGCTACTGCATGTTACTTGATTTATAGAACTGCAATGAGGGTAGGTGATGAAAAGGATCCTGATGAGGCAGACACAGTAGGTGCAACAACTCTAAGAAAAGAACACATCAAGATTACTCCAAATACAATTGAATTTGACTTTCTAGGAAAAGACAGTGTAAGATGGCAAGAAACAGTAGTAGCTGAAGGTCACGATAAACAATTTCATGAAAATTTAAAGAAACTTGTTGAGAAGAAAAAGCCAAAAGACGATATTTTTGATGGGATTACATCAAGACATGTAAATGCATATTATTCCGAAATTGTAAAAGGATTGACTGCAAAAGTGTTTAGAACTTACTTGGCAACAACAGTAGTCAAAGACTATCTTGTTGAACATGACAACATGAAAGGAAAGACTGCAAATGAGAAACTATACTATGCAAAACTAGCAAACTTGGAAGCTGCCAAAATGTGTAATCATAAAAGAACAATTCCAAAAACATACGAGCAGACATTAGAAAAGAAAAGAGGCACTCTCAAAAAGGTAGAAAAAGACCAACCTTCAAAGAAAACCCAAGAAACTCGGAAAAAAGTAGAGTCATCTGAACCAAAAACGGACACTCAAAAGAAGAGTAAAGTAAAAAGAATCAAGACATTAAATGAACAAATCAAAAAACAAAAAGTGAAACACAAAGACAGAGTAGAAAAATTGAAGTTACAGATTGATTTATCTGAAAAAACCAAAGATTATAATCTTGGAACATCTTTGAGAAATTACATAGATCCTCGTGTTGTTAAGGCATGGACTGATGAGGTAGGTGCAGAATGGGAAAAACTGTACACATCTGCATTGCAAAAGAAATTCCTCTGGGTCAAAAATGAAGATGTAGATTGGAAGAACATAAAGTAGACTTTAGCATTTTAGAATCATTTAATTTCCCAAATTTTCAGCCATATACTATGCCGGGGTAGCTCAGCCTGGTTAGAGTGCCAGTTCACTTGGTAAACTCTAGCGGTTCTCCAACTAAGGCAATACTCATAATCTGGAGGTCGCGAGTTCGAAACTCGCCCCCGGCATTACAGATCCTGTTTAATACCCTCCCCTGAGATCCGATATTTGTGAGCCTAAAAACTGTCAAGAAGAGAGGAATTCATGATTATGAATCAATCATGAAAGGAATTTTTTGGACAAACTCAAAGAGATCCAAAAAAAATTAAGGAATTTCTCACTACATTTTTAGTTGCAAATGCAAGTGCTTATGCATTATTCATCTTATCTTTACTCGTTTAATTGTGAAATCATATCTTTTATCATCCAGATTTTAAATAATTTTTTTCAAACTTGCGACGATATCTCCAAAAGTATTAACTAATTTGCTGTTTTATGCTTTTTGTATAAAGCCATTATGGAGGAGTGCAGCTAGGTAATTTTCTAAGATTGTTATGTTCTATATCATCTGGATCTGTAGTAATCCAATTGTCCCCAAATTTTGAAACTTCCACATTATCACCTTGTTCATCTGTGAAAAAACATGTATCACCATTCTGAATAAGCCCGTTTACTTTTTTAGTAGACCAAAAATATTGATATTTACTGGTATCATTACCTGCTTCTACCAAACCAACAGACTGAATATTATTCTCATCATCACTCAAGTATTTGCAAATAATTTGATATCTTGTCATTTAAGATCTGATCTATTACAATATTTTAAGGGTTGGGAGTTATTCTATTAGTTGACTCTCTAAACGTTATACAATAGTGTCTCAAGTATTGGACAAAATGAGAGTATCAAACTATTACTTCAACACCCTTTCAGAGTTGAATGGAACTTTTACTAGCGACAAAACTGTAGCAAATCTTAGCTGAAGTTCAACTCCACGGGGAGTCACCCACCAAATTGGGGATAAAAGTGACACAGATATGCCTATTTTTTGAATTGTTTTTCTAAAAAATCAAAAAATGATTCACCATCAAAGTTCAACATACGTTACATATGATTTGAAAGTTTAGAGCACTGAACCAATTAGAAAAAGCCCCTTGAGAGAATTAGCGTATGAAACCACAAATTGGAAGTAGAAAAGTACCATCAATCAGTGCTGATGCAAAAAATAATTTCTTAATATCCTTTGCCCCCATACCCGAATTTACGATCTTATGAAATTACTTAAAGATGATCTTGTATTGCGATCAATATTACAAACCTAGATTCAATTCTATCTGGACCTGAACCTTTTTTGGAACTGAGAATGAGACAATATTGTCGTGGAACTTTAGGAGAATTGAACCAATCAAACAATTCCCTAGTGGGTCTTAATTGATTAGTTTTCTTCTAGTACGTGGTTTTGTGCGTAAAATGACCTTACAGCAGAGACATCGGATTTGAGATGTTTTTAGAAACACATCACAATATGTACAACGCTTGCAAACAGAATATTTTTCACTATTTGTAATTTTTGGGCAAAGATAATCAACACAATATCCTCTACAACTACGTGCCATTGTCTTTCTCCTTTATTCTAAATGTTGAATTGCAATCTTTGCAGTAAATTCCATAATTATCAATCTGAACAGCTCTACTTCCACATTCAATGCAAATTTTTATGGCATTGTTTACAGCTTGCTTTTTTGTTTCAAATTCTTTGGATTCAAATGACATCATAACAAAATCCTCCTAAAAACAAAGAATTTGGAGAAATAGTATTCATATCTATTTCTCCAAAATGGATCGTAACATCCAAGCAGTCTTTTCATGCTTTTCCATAAGACTGGTAAGAAAATCTTCTGTCCCCACATCACCATATTGATCACCAATTTCTAGAATCTTTTCTCTAATGGTCTGAATTATGGTTTCATGATCTGCCAAGAGATTTGAAGCCATGACATTTGCGTTTGGATATTCACCAGGATGTTCCCCTAGTTTGGAATTTTTCTGAAATTCACTTAATGAAGAAGATACTTTGATACCCAAAGCCCTAATTCTTTCAGCAATTTCATCTATATCATCAGATAATCCATTGTATTGTTCCTCAAATGCCTTGTGATAGTCATTAAAGTGAGGACCAACAACATTCCAATGATAGTTTCTAGTTTTGGTGTAGAGAACATATTCATCAGCAAGGAGGGCATCTAAAATACCAACAGTGCTTTGACGATTTTGTTCAGTTATGCCTATGTTTATTTGTTTCATGTTACTATTAAGAATGATTCCTATTTAATTGTTATTATTTAATAGGAATTATTCTTAATTAGGAATGATAAGTAATAAATATAATATACCAATACTAAAACCATGCAACAATTAGAGCAAATTGTAGATTCATTAAGAGAAGAAGGATTCAGAATTACTCCTCAGAGAATTGCCATAGTTGATTATCTATTAAAAACAGAAGATCATCCTAGCGCTGAGCACATTCACAGAATTATTCAAAGAAAACATCCAATGGTTAGTCTCTCAACTGTTTACAAGACACTCGATCTACTAAAAGAAAAGAAACTAGTTAGTGAGATAGAGGTAGAAGGGGAAGCAAGATTTGATGCACATACTGATGAGCATATCAACTTAGTTTGTATGAATTGCGGAAAAATTGAAGATGTTGATGAGAATTTACTCAAAGATATTCAGAATAAAGCTGCTAGAAAATCAAAATATCTAATTGTAAAGAGTAGTTTTGAATTATTTGGTTATTGTAGTAATTGTAAATCCAAGTTTAGTTAGAACATCTACGATTACCCAGTAAAATAAAAGAAAAAAGGATTAGATCACTTTGAAAAGTGACATCATTCCTGCTGAGATATGATCATTGACATGACAGTGGAACATCCATGTTCCTACATTATCTGGAATAAAATCAACTGTCTTTAGACTAGCTGGCATTAATTCCATAACATCAACTCTCATTCCATTCCACACTACAGTGCTTCCATGCCAATGTGGTGTATGCAAATCTACTTCAGTCCCCATACCAATTAGATACCAACGTACATGCTCACCTTTTTGAACAGTTTGTCCTGGCAAATTACCATAGACATATCCGTTAATACCATGCATGAGATTACTTTCAGCAAAGTCGTCGTCTCCTACTAATTCCTCATTATCACAAGTTTCATCTGTGAATGTTTCTAGATTCTCACATAGATAGTGACTAGAATTTTCATCAGAAACTGTAAACAGGCTTACCATTTCTCGGTCTACACCAATTGGTCTACCATTGGAGTCTGCCATTCCTTTAGCTGTTACAACAATTGGACCAACAAGTCCTGAGTTTGTATCCATTGGAGAATCAACATGTGAATGATACATCCAAATTATTGAACTTGGATCACTTGGTCCGGGTCCTGCACGTTGTGGTACTGGCCACTCGTAGGTATGAGTTTGACCTGGAGCAATGATTCCATCAGATTTAGTATCTACAGAAGTTCCATCATTGTATTTTGCACCTTCTGAATCTTTGTCATAAAATACTCCATGAGGATGAACAGAATAATCTAGTTCATCAGAATTATTTTTGAATACAACTTTGATTGTATCACATACTTCAGCATGGATAATTGGTCCTAGTGTTCCAAGATGTGTCCATTCAGAGGTTCGTGGTTTAAGTTCTGAAAATGTACCATCAGTATATTCTTGGTATAATGCCTTGATGTATGTACTTCCTATTCTATCAGGAGTATTTTCAACAAATATACTCTCTAACATAAGTTCATCAACCATCTTCACGTTGCATATATTTGATAATATCCAAATTGAATCTCCTTGTTCTGTAATATTTGGAAATTCTATTTTTCAGATTGCTCAATGATGGCTGATACTGAGATACCAACAAATCATACTTTCCTTGCTTCCACACTTCTTCAACTGCATTAAACTGTGGCGAGCCTTTTGGAAACCAATGCAATATCACATCATCATTTTTCTCAAGGTATCGCTTTATGATATTTGATTTGTGTTGTGGTGCCCTGTCTGCAAAGACTAGTATTTTGCCAAACTTTTTGTTTAACTGCCTTAGATAATCCAAGAAACAATACTGATCAAACTTGTCATACTGTCTGAAGAATTGTTTGCCATCACTACTTGATGCACCAAAAATGACTGTCTTTTGATGTGAGCCGTTAACAGTATGACTGGGCGTGTACATTTCTTTACCCACATCTTTTTTCTAAATACTGCATCAGCTAAAAATATGGACTCGTCTTGTGCAAGAACTGTAAAGCCTTCTGCTATTTTTGAGGCTATTTCTTCTTTAGAGTTTTTTTTAAACCAGAGTTTTTCTTCAGGTGTGGCAGAATTTACAAATCTCTTCTGTGCTACTTTTGGAACAAATCCCCATTTGTGTAACAATCTATACACATGAACCTCGTGGTATTTTACTCCTGATTTCTCATATATTAGATTCATCACTTGTTTTGCACTCCAACCTGGATTGTTTCTCTGCAATTTGTAGTTGGATGCTAACTAGTTTCTTTTTTGGTATGCTAGTTGGCCTTCCAGTTCTTGGCATATCATGTAATCCCGCAATTCCATATTCTGTAAATCTTCTTAGCCACTTGTATGCCCAGGAGCGTACACGTCCAAGACTCTTTGCAACATGAGATGCGATATTTTTGTCAAGCAATACCTGCTTTATCAAAAACAGTCTTTCTTTCACCTTGACATTCTTTTCATCTTTGTAGGCTTGAATTAATTCTTGTTCATTCATGGTTTGATGTGTTATTTCTGATCCATATTCTGTTTGGTATGATAAATCAGATCAATGGATCATAAAATTTTGTTAGGGAGTATACATTTTCATCTTCATTAAACTCATGTGCTTTCATCTGATTAAGTCCCATAGGAGCATAATCCCATTTTACTTTGTCTGCTGCAATGTAATAGGTGCGTGTTTTACCTTCATTGCTTTTACATTCACTAATTTGAGATGTAGTCTGAACTGGAGTTTCTATATGTGAAGAAGAACTCGTTGCAGGTTCAGAACACAATCTATCTCCACAAACTTTGTTAGAACCAGTTTCTGTTAGTCCCACTCCTTGACCTTTAGTAGCTTCACTTTCTTGAAGCAAACCTACTGATAGAGATGCAACAAGTGTTACAGATAATACGATTAGCATAAGAGATGTTCTTGATTTAGTCATTGTACCCACAAAAAAAGAATTTCTTTTAAATCATTGGTACATTTTCCGAAGTTATTCTAATTTCTTAGAACAGGTTTCTAAAATAATTATATCTAAAAAAATAGAATTTTGTTATTTAGATAATACAGGCGAAATAGGCATAGCGATTCTGTGAAGTTATAGAGACCTATTATCTTAAGTTTATGATATCTCAAATACGTTTGATTTTATTTTATTTTGATTGATATAAGATTCAATTACATATGTTCTAATAAAGAAATCATCATCGTATTCTGCCATTTGGAAACGTGTCAACAAGTTACACATCAAGATGAATCCCAAACTAGGAAAGGACATTGTAATTGCAACTGATAGTACCGGAGTCAAGGTTGCAGACAGAGGCGAGCGGATGAGACAAAAATGACAGAAACGACGAGGATTCTTGAAAATTCATGTGGCAGCAGGTGTAAAATCAAAACAGATAACAGGTTTGGAAATTACAGATGACAAGTCACATGACTCAAAATCTTTTGTATCTCTGGTACAGCAATCAAAAAAGTTTGGAAACGTAATCAAAGCACTAGCTGATGGTGCATGACACCAAAGATGATTTCTCATATTTGTATCATGATAACATAACTCCAGGAATCAAGGCAAGAAAGAATTCATCTGTAAACACTGACTGTTATCCCAGACGAAAATCTGTCCTAGCTCAAATTTTCAATTATGAATTGTGGAAAGCTAGCGTCAGCTATGGGGGTAGGTGGTGGATTGTAGAATCTGTATTTTCAGCATTCAAGCAAATGTTTGGCGAACATGCAACCTCGCACAAGAGAGAAAACATGATTCATGAATTAAAAATGAAAGTTTGTTTGTACAATAAGATGATTGTAATGCAATAGAATCTGAGATGATTTATTTGATTAGATGGTGTTGATAATTATTTTGGGTTGGGAAACAAAGCAAAAACTATTATAAAAATATTACATCTCACATTTTTACAAAAACAATACTTTTATTAAATAATGATATGTAGTATTATTCATGGTTAGTATTGTGAAGGAAAAAGGATTCTACTACATGAAACACCACATACGAGGTAAAGAAAAGAGAAAATACCTAGGTAAATCAATCCCAAAAGATATCGAAGCACGGAAAAAAGCATTTCTCAAAGAGTTTTACAGTGAAGATTGGAACAAAAACGTACAAAAAATTAAAATTTCATACAAAAATGAAAACAAAGGTATTCCAAAATCAATCGAATTAAAGAATTTTGAAAGTTTTGGAATCGCATTTACATACAACACTCAGAGAATTGAAGGATCGTCACTAACTGAAAGAGACACACGAAATTTACTAGCACATGGATTAACGCCAATGAGAAAATCGCCTAGCGACACCATAGAGACTCAAAAACACTATGATTTGTTTATGAGATTAGTTAATTCAAAAAAACTGGCAAAAATTACAAAAAAAGAGATTCTTAAATGGCATCAAGAAATTTTCAGTCAAACAAAAATTGGTGAAGCGGGGGGATTTAGATCACACACAATAGGAGTAATAACAAATCCAGATGTTGAATTTGCAACAGTTCCAGAAATTCCAAAAAAAATAAAGGAATTTTTTGATTGGTTAAACAAATGCAAGATAGATAATCCTGTAGAATTTGCAGCTATGGCACATTACAAATTTGTATCAATTCACCCATTTTCTGACGGGAATGGTAGAATGTCAAGATTAATCATGAATTATATTTTGTTCAAAGAAGATTGTCCATTTATGTTAATTAGAAATAGAGATAAAAATGGATGTTTTGAATCATTAGAAAAATCACAATTAAACAATGATGAAATGTATTTTCTAAAATGGTTTATGAGATATTATATTAAAAAGAATAAAAAATATCTGTAAAATTACTTTGCTGAAAGGAATAATCAATAGTTTTTCTTTTTTTCACGCTTAATTTTGAATTTTTGATAGAGTGGCACGCCTATTAAAAAACAAAAATCACAATAAATCCTCCAATTAAAAATAATTCAAAATTCATACATAATGTATTCAAACGTGTCTAATTAAACAAGAATTTAACTGTACATTTTCCTTATTTTCATTTATTCAAATCATCTTATTTTATGCCTAATTCTATCTTCTCTTCAAATAACTTGACAATATCTCATCTGCCATTTCGACAGCTTCCATATCTTTCCCCATAGCCAAACTGCGCAGTTTCCTGGCATTACCCTTATTCAATAGTATGGTAACTCTCTGTTGGAGTAACCCGCTCTTTGCCTTTTTCAGCAGTTTAAGATGTGATGACTTTGGAGAACGACTCAAAGCCTTGAGATATTCCCTTCTCAATTTCTGATCCAGTGGGATGATTCTCTCTGCAATGGATACCGCTTTTGGCACATTTGGGATGGTAAGAATTGCTTTAATGAATTTGATGATGCATGGTATTTCATTACCTAATATTGAACAAAAAAATACACTATCAAAAAGATACAGTGAATCTAACTATTATGATGTGGTACTTGCCAATCCTCCATTCAAAGGAAGTATTGATGAATCAGAGATAGGTGAGAATTTTAGAACAAAGACAAAGAAAACTGAATTATTATTTCTAGAATTAATGTATAACCTTCTAACAATGGGAGGAAAATGTGCTGTTATTATTCCTGATGGAGTTTTGTTTGGAAATTCAAAGGCTCATAAGAAAATAAGAGAATTATTGTTAGACCGATGTAGACTTGACGCAGTAATCTCTATGCCCTCTGGAGTTTTCAAACCCTATGCTGGAGTATCCACTGCCATCCTTACTCAACATTCAAAAATTTGATCTTACCGAAAACTCCTTTGTGCATTTATCTTTCTTATCCAATAACTAAAACAAGAAATTTCAAAACAAGAATTGCATTTGTTAATGATTTTAGAAAACAAATGCATGAATTAGGAGAAAAACATGGGTTTGCAATTTTTGATCCAGTCACAATAGATGAATTAACACTGGAACAAGCACGAAAATTAAAAAAATCTTCTGTTACTACTTTGGATACAAAATTAAGATGGCCTTTAGATTACTCTGATATTCTTGTCCCAAATACCAATCCTTGCATAAAAATTCCAACAAAAGAAATCACTGACAGTGTAAAACAAATTTCTCATCAAATTCGATCCAGAGACTTGAAATTAGTCGAATATGCAAGTATTCTTGCAGTTTTTAGACCCTATTATGGTGGATTGTCAAAGGGTGCTCAAGCAGAAATAAATCATGCAACTTATGTAGGCAACGAAGTGTGGATTTATTCACCCCCTGAAGATAAAATGCCTAAAGGCGGTAATCCATTTGATGATGACAATATTACCACTGTTAAAAATATGAAAAAATATCTAAAAAAGGTTGAGGAAAGCATGATCGATTTGAAAAAGAAAACAATAAAACGAGAAAAGAGGTCTAATCCATAAGATGTCAATCTATGAGGAAAATGAGACTCTTAGAATTCTAAATTCCTTATGTGATGTATCTTTAGACAGATTTAATGATCGTTTAAGACTACAAAAATTAGGATACCTTGCACAAGCATTGGGTGCTTCAGGTGGCTTTACCTTCTCTTGGTATTTGCGTGGACCATATTCGTCTAGTCTTACTAAGATGCTTTACAGTGCTGAAGAAGTTGGAATTCTAGGCAAAAAGATGTATCTCTCAAAAGATGAGAAAGGAGTTGTCAAAAATTTGAAAAAACTATTAAAAAATGAATTAAACGATCCTTCACTACTCGAACTTTATGCTTCTGTATGGTATTTGCTTCCAAAGAGAACTATTATTGACGAAGACATACAATATGTGATTAAAACAATTTCTGAAGAAAAACCAGATTATACCCGTACTGAAGTAAAAAAATGCATTAATGAAATTATTCAATTTAAAAATAAATAACCAACAGTATTTGTTACTTTGAAAATGACTATACTCTCTAACATAAATTCATCAACCATCTTCACGTTGCATATATTTGATAATATCCAAATTGAATCTCCTTGTTCTGTAATATTTGGAAATGTTACTTTTCAGATTACTCAATGATGGCTGATACTGAGATACCAACAAATCATACTTTCCTTGCCTCCACACTTCTTCAACTGCATTAAACTGTGGCGAGCCTTTTGGAAACCAATGTAATGCCACATCATCATTTTTCTCAAGGTATTGCTTTATGATATTTGATCTGTGTTGTGGTGCCCTGTCTGCAAAGACTAGTATTTTGCCAAACTTTTTGTTTAACTGCCTTAGATAATCCAAGAAACAATACTGATCAAACTTGTCATACTGTCTGAAGAATTGTTTGCCATCACTACTTGATGCACCAAAAATGATTGTCTTTTGATGTGAGCCGTTAACAGTATGACTGGGCGTGTACATTTCTTTACCCACATCTTTTTTCTAAATATCGCATCAGCTAAAAATATGGACTCGTCTTGTGCAAGAACTGTAAAGCCTTCTGCTGTTTTTGAGGCTATTTCTTCTTTAGATTTTTTTTAAACCAGAGTTTTTCTTCAGGTGTGGCAGAATTTACAAATCTCTTCTGTGCTACTTTTGGAACAAATCCCCATTTGTGTAACAATCTATACACATGAACCTCGTGGTATTTTACTCCTGATTTCTCATATATTAGATTCATCACTTGTTTTGCACTCCAACCTGATTGTTTCTCTGCAATTTGTAGTTGGATGCTAACTAGTTTCTTTTTTGGTATGCTAGTTGGCCTTCCAGTTCTTGGCATATCATGTAATCCTGCAATTCCATATTCTGTAAATCTTCTTAGCCACTTGTATGCCCAGGAGCGTACACGTCCAAGACTCTTTGCAACATGAGATGCGATATTTTTGTCAAGCAATACCTGCTTTATCAAAAACAGTCTTTCTTTCACCTTGACATCCTTTTCATCTTTGTAGGCTTTAATTAATTCTTGTTCATTCATGGTTTGATGTGTTATTTCTGATCCATATTCTGTTTGGTATGATAAATCAGATCAATGGATCATAAAATTTTGTTAGGGAGTATACTTTTTTACAAGATTTCGAAATATCTCAACATCAGTATCTTCTTGTGGTTTTGGACGTCCTAAATCATATAGTAACCCAAGTAAAATAGGAATGTCATTCTTAGATGCGGTTCGAATTATGATATTTGCCATGTGGTTTCTTTAAGGAGTAATACCAAATAATTGTACGGAATTAAAATCAAGATAAGTTAAATGTAGTATTTTTTGATTTTATACAAATTGGGAGAATTTGAAGAATTTGCCGAAGCCCTATTTGGCCAATTATCAGTTGAACTTGACGAAGAAAAAGAGATCACAAAATTAGCAATCAAGGCCAAAGAGGACCTTGCAGGCAAGGTACAGTTCAAGGAATCAGAAGATATTGCAAATGAAGTTTTTCCAGTTTACAAAGATAAGGTAGAAGAATTCTTGGGCATTAAAGTTCCAGATAATTTAGAGTTAAAATTTCCAGAGTTAGAAGATTTAAAGAGATTAAAAGGCAACAAAGTGTTTGCAGATAAAGAGTCAAAGGAGTTTGTAATAGAATTATTTAATGCAGTAGCAAAAGAAGATCTAAAAAAGATTGCAGAGTTAATGCAACAAGATACCGCAAAATATTTGGTATATTCAACATATGCAATTCAATATATATCAAAACTCACAACAACATATGGGGATTATCTTGATTCAGTGATTTATCTAAACAAATTCATTTTATCAAAATATCCACAAATAATTCTCCATAAACAAGGTGAGCCATACGAATCAAGATTTGAAAATGTAAATTCTGGATATCGGGGGGCAGTAAAGATGACAGTACTAGAAGAATTAATTCATTCTGTGCAAGAAAATCTACAACAAGTAAACAAGAATGCTGCAATGCAGGTAAACAAAATCAATGAAGAATTAGCAAGTATAATTTTGTCACTTGATACTGACATAGTCAACAAGCTTTCAGAGTATTGTCAGTTACAAGCAGTACCAGATGATTTTCCATTTGCAAAAAAAGCAAATCTATTTTTCTTTTTGAATCCAGACCATTTCTTAATTGAGCAAATTGGACCAGATGTTATGACATTTACGCATGTAGATATGGACCCAAAGATTGGAGAGGCAATTCCACAACTTTTAGATATTTACAAGAGATGGCTTGTTCCAATTCAGCAACATCATGCAGCATTTACTGCCATGGAAGGAATGGCAAGTTTTGCAATTGAAAATATCTTAAAAGATGATCAAGATTTTCAAAATTATCTTAGTACGTTTATGGGCACAGATTTCTCGTCATATCAGGTCAGAAAAAGCATGGGAAAAGACTTCACCAAAACAGTATATGAGAAACTAGGCAAAGACACCTTCAAAAAAATGATTGAAGTTCCTCCTAGTACCAGAGAGATAAAGGATCCTCAATTATATCTCAAAAAGATGAGCCAGTAATAATTGAAAGAAGAATTTGATCCATTTGTCGCAGAATGGTTTTCATTTGTTAAAAATCCAAACTTTAACCTAGTTGAAAAATGTCTAAAATTTGCTCAGATTTTAGAATATCCTGATCTAGATGTAGATGATTACATCAAGAAGATAAATCGAATAGGGATGTCTCTAAAAGAATCAATTAATGATGTTAAAAATCCAACATATCTAATTTCAATGTTAAATGAACATTTGTTTGAGAATTTAGGATTTAGTGGAGATGTAGATGATTACTATAATCCAAAGAATAATTTTCTAAATGAAGTTATTGATAAAAAATCAGGTCTGCCAATTACCATCTCAATTCTTTATGTTGAAATTGCAAAGTTTATTGGATTAGATCTTAAAATTGTTGGATTTCCAAGTCACATTTTGGTAAAATATAACGAAGAAATGATTTTAGATCCATTTGATGATGGAATACTATTAGATGTAGATGACTTGCAGGAAATTTTGGATAATAATTTTGATGGACATCTAGAGTTTCAACCAGAATTTCTTGACGAGATAGAATCAGAACAAATTCTCATAAGAATGACTAGGAACTTGAAAAGTTCCTATGTACAATCATTTGTTTATGACAAAGCACTTCGATGTACAAATATGGTTTTAGCAATTGAACCTGAATCTCCAGAAGATATTAGAGATAAGGGAATTCTAGAAGAGCGATTACTAAATTCTGAAATTGCATTGAAGTATTTGAACAAATATTTAGAAATCAATCCAAACGCGGAAGATATAGATTTTATTTTAGAATTAATTAGAAGTATAAAGACAAAAAATTAGTCAATGATAGAATTGATATCTTTTCCTTTCTTGATCATTGATATTTCATGACGAGCAATTTTATTTCTAAATGCTTTTTTGAGAATATCTAATTCACTTCTGAGTAATGCAATTTCATCTTCAAGTTTTGCAACTCGCTCATAGATGGTTTCAGCTTCTGCACTCATAATTATCTATCAGCAAAAATTTGTCTTAAAAAGTTAGCGTTACACGATTTGACATCTAGGCTGGACTTTTTGAACTATAATTCAAACTCTTGACGACATTTTTCGCATTTTCCTCTCTCTTTTCCAGGAGGACCAAGGAGGAACACCTTACCAATGGTCCTACATTCAGGACACATTCCAGTTGTTGCATTCTTAGGACTAGTTCGAATAATTTTTTGAGTTTTTCTTCGTCCCATTGAAAAAAACTTCCTCAATCACCCTATTAAATTTAATTTTTAATGGCGCGGGGAGAGGGATTTGAACCCACGAGTCCTTGCGAACATGAAATTAGCAATCTCACGCCCTACCGAGCTAGGCGACCCCCGCATAAAGATGCCTAGAAGTTATCTGTAAATAAATTCACTCGTCGCCAAATTGGCTGTAATTATTAACAATCTTATCAATTGGGAGTCTTTTTCCACCTACAATTTTGAGATCGACTTGTATCTTTTTGTCAGAAATAGTAAGAATATTGTAGGTATTTTCAAACAATCCACGAACTCTCTCAGATGTGACAGTTCCAGCATTAACAACTGTCAGTTTTCCAAAATTCCAAGCCCAAGGTCTATGTTTGTGTCCACATAATACGACATCAACGTGAGAATCTAAAACTGCCCTTAGAACATCACCAGCATCAACAACGGTAAGCTGATCAGAACCAGTATCTGGAATTGGAATTAAGTGATGATGCATCGCTACAATCTTTACTTTGTCTTTGTATTTTTTCATGATTCTCTCCAACCATAAGTTTTGTCTATACCCAACTTCACCATTATTTCTATCAGGTCTAGCAGTTCCAACTGTAACTAAAACAACATCATCACTTAACTCATTGACTGCTTCAAACGGAAAGAATTTTTTGAACAACAGATAACCAGTGTTTCTATAATCATGATTCCCACTGATAGCAATAATTTTTTTTGTGTTGAATTTTGTCAGCAATGATTTACATTTTTCATATTCTTGCATCAAGCCTTCATTAGTTAGATCACCTGTAATTACAATCACATCAGGATTTAGTTCATTTACCTCTTTGACTACTGTTTCAAATACATCTGACTGAAACTGAGAACCAACGTGAAGATCCGAGAGTTGTACAATTATCATCTTCTATCAAGACAAAACCAAATTATGTTAATAAATTACTCTTATACGAAATATAGTCACAAAAAATTTCAGTTTATTTGTCAAGGGTAGAATTAAATACGCTCAATCGACAAATCTCGCTGAAATGGGTAAAAAAGCAGCCGTGATTAATGGTGACGGAACTGGTCCTGAATTAGTTGACGCCATGATTAATGTCTTAGAAGCTTGTAATACCCAAAGTGAACTTATTCGCTGTGAAGCAGGCTCTGAGCAATGGGAGAAAAATGGTGGAGTCACATACATTCCTGAATCTACATCAAAAATTATGGATGAGAGTGATGCATGTTACAAAGGTCCAACTACAACAATACCATCACCTGATGCTCCAAGAAGTGTAGCTGTCTCTACACGACAAAAATTTGAGCTATATGCAAATGTTAGACCCATCAAGTCATATGACAGACTTTCACCTAATACAAAACTTGATTTTGTATGTTTTAGGGAAGCAACTGAAGGATTGTATGCAGGAATTGAGTTTGATACATCTGAAGATTCTGCCATAGCAATTAGAAAAATAACAAGAAAGGGTTGTAAAAGAATAGTAGATTCTGCATTTGAATGGGCAAAAAAATATGGATTAAAAAAGATAACAGCAATTACAAAAAGAAATATTCTAAAAAGAACTGATGGAATTTTTTGGAGTGAAGTAGAAAGAGCTGCACAAGAAAACCCAGGAATTGAGATTGAAGAATACTATATCGATAACATGACTCAGCAATTAGTAAAAAATCCTGAAAGATTCAATAATTCTGTTTTATTAAGTACAAATCTGTTTATGGATATCATATCAGAATGTGCTTCTGGCAATACAGGTTCAATTGGAAATGTTTACTCTGCAAATATGGGTGATGACTATGCTATGTTTGAGCCAGCACACGGAAGTGCACCAAAATACAAGGGAATGGATAAAGTAAATCCTACTGCTGCAATTTTATCAGGAGCATGGATGGTAGAATATCTTGGTGAACCAGAAATTAAAGATGCAATTTTCAAAGCCACAGACGAAATAATTAATGAAGGAAAATATGTAACATATGATATTGGTGGTAATGCTAAAACAAGTGAAATGGCAGATGAAATTGCAAAACTTTCTTCTGAATTATTAAAAAAATAATCAGTTTTTTGCTTCAATAATTATTAATTCTTCAAAAAACAATTTCTTTTTTGCAAGAACTTTTGCTTTCAATCCTTCTTTTTTTGTTGCATCAATTAATACTTGATAATTTGAAAGCGAAGATGTGAGAAAAAGAAATTTTCCTGTTGTATTTAGGCACGGAATAGCTGATTTTATAATTTTTAGAGGTATTTCAAGTCCTTCTGGACCACCATCAGTTGCAATATCCAATATTTCATCAGTTGCAAGATAAGGTAAATTACAAACAATAAGATCAAATTTTATTTTTAATGCATCTGAACCATGACAACATATGAGATTTTTTGTTTTGTAAGTCTGATGTGTTAATACTTCATAGTTAATGTCAGTCCCAACTACCAAAGAAAAATTCTCAGATAGTAATTTTGTCAGATATCCAGAACCACTTCCTATATCTAGTGCAAAATTCCCTTTTTCATTTTCAATGTTATCGGCCATGAAAAAAGTATCCTCAGAAGGAGGATACTCATCATTTTTCAAGGATTTGATTTGCAAGGTGTATTATTTCATCTCCTGAAAGATCATCTACTCGTTTATCTATTACAGTTTCTTTGTTGAATTGTTTTAGAATATTTTTGATAGTTTTTCGCCTATATGAGAAAATTTTGTTAATGGTTTGAATTAGGTTTTTTTCCATAGTATTTTTTTGAGTTATTTTTAGGATTACAGAATCAACTTTTGGCAGAGGAGAAAAATTATTTTTTCCTACTTTAGAAAGAGTCTTAATTTCAAAGGCATGATTAGCAATGATACTCACTGCTTTTCTTTTCTTTGAGGATTTTGCAAGTAGTTTTTCAGCAAATTCTTTTTGAACCATGATCACACCATGAGAAAAAGGAGTTTGTGCAAGCCATTCTATTGCATCTCTGCTCTTAGAGTATGGCAAGTTTGATACAAAAATAGAAAAAGAATCTTTTTTCTTAAAACCATCACCTGATTTTAAGACAAGATTATCAATGTTAGAAAATGCAGATTTTGCGTTTTCAACAAGTTTTTCATCTACATCAACGGAAATCACTTTATTTGCTTTTTTACATAGTAACGGAGTTAAAATTCCTAATCCCGTACCTAATTCAAATACAATATCATTTTTTGTAATTTTAGCCTCTAAAACAATTGATTTAGCTATTGAATTTGAGTTGAGAAAGTGCTGTCCGAGTTGTTTTCGTTTTATCATCTCTTTACAAAGAGATTCATTCTACTTTCGCCAGTAATTTCATCCATGATTCGTTCTGAAATATGTTTTATTGGATCTTTGAATCCTACTCTATCTTGCAAATCTTGGTAACTTTCAAATTTTTGTTTTTCTCGTTCATCAAGCATTGTTTTCATGTATGTCTTTCCAATTCCTGGAATTAACTCTAGTGCATGAATTCTAGGTGTTAATGGTTGTGCATTGTTTAGATATTCAACAAATTTTGGTTCATTAACAGTTACAATATTTTCTACTACTGTTGATAATTCGCTTTGAGCAGATGATGAGATATTATCATATTCCATCTTTCCTAAAACTGATAGAACTTTAGTTCGTCCTTCTTTTCCAATATAGATTCTCTCACCTATTTCAAATGTTGAATTAGAAACACCAAGAACTTCTAAAATAGTTAGACGATCTTCGCCAATAGATGTAACTATGATTCCTTCTCTTCCTCTTACGGTAGTTGATTTTCCTCTAGGATTAAAGTCTAGAACATATGCATATTCTTCATACTTTCTAGGAGGGGATTGTGCCCTGGACAAAATAAAATACTCCGAGAAATTTACGAATGCTCCTTGATAATCTTGAGCATTTTTTCTAGAGTTTCAGCAAGGATTAGTTTTTTCCAGCCAAATGTAAAAGAACGTAGTTCAGCCATACTTGTTGGTCTGATATTTACAATTTCAACAGATTCATCTTCTGTTAACTCACATTCTTTCATGAGTTTTTTTTTCATGTCCTTTGCATCTTTAGTATCAATTGATACAAATTTTGAAACATAATCATAGGTCCAACGTTGAATTTGATCCATCTCTTCAACATCTACTTTACCTAAAATTTCTTTAACTTCTGAAAGAGAAATAGCTCGTTTCTTTTTTACTTCTTCCATATCTATACACCGAATGGTTTGATATGATCCAATCTAGTGATTAAGGTTTTCGATTTTTCCCCTAATTTCACATCAAGTGTTATTGCACGTCTACCAACATTTGTGATGAGACCAACTTTACCGTGGTATCGTCTGTGTGGCAATCCTTTGTGCTGTCTAGGATCAATAATGACAAGTGCTTGTTGACCTTCTTGGTATTCACGTAACAAGAATGAGACTCCTCTAGGTGCCTTTTTCTTCATAACAGATCTGGATTTGTGTTTAAATCCATGTGAACGACCATGAGATTTCTTAGTTGCCATGTGTGTAAAACCTTCAAAAGCCCTATTTTAACACTTAGCCAACAATATCGGTTCTAAGTTGTCCACAAGCAGCTGAGATCTCAGTACCTTTTTCCACACGAACAGTACAGTTTACACCAGCATCAGATAAAATCCGTTCAAATTCAAGAACACGTTCTTGTGATGGTCGTTTAAAATCACCAGCAGTAGGATTGATTGGAATCAAATTCACATGAGAGCCATTACCTTTCAAAAGTTTAGCTAGGTCAACTGCAATTTCAGGAGAATCATTAACTCCTTCCATAAGGGCATACTCAAAGGTTACACGTCGACCAGTTTTTTTGAAATAACGTCTTCCTGCATCAATAATATCTTCAACAGAATTAGGTTCTGCAGTTGGGACAAGTTTTTTTCGTAAATCATTATTTGGGGCATGAAGAGATATGGCAAGACCAATCTGTAGATTTTCTTCAGCTAGTTTGTCTATTCCAGATGTAATACCAATAGTAGAAATTGTGATGTGACGTTGACCAAGCCCAAAACCCCTATCATGTGTTAGAATTTTTACAGCACGAATCATTTCATCATAATTTGCCATAGGTTCACCCATTCCCATGAAGACTAGGTTTGTTACATGTTCTCCTCGTTTTTGTAAAAGTTCTGCAAAATGAATTACTTGAGATACAATATGTTCAGCTTTAAGATTAGTTTCAAATCCCATTTGACCAGTTGCACAAAATACACATCCCATTGCACAGCCAATTTGAGTAGATACACAAATTGTTGATCTTGGATGACCTGCAATCTTTTGTGGATCATACTGCATTAGAACAGTTTCAACAGAAGAACTATCAGAAAGATCAAGTAAAAGTTTAGTCGTATCTCCATCTTCACTAACTACTCGATGCATCTCTTTTGCTGAACCAATGGTATATCCGGCTTCAGTTAAGTCGTCTCTTAATTTTTTTGGGAGTTGTGGCATATCATTGATATCTTTTGGAAATTTGTAGTATAATGGAAGTAGAATTTGGTCTGCCCTATATCGCAGATAACCCATATCAATTACTAGTTGTTCCATCTCCTCTGGAAGTAATCGATATAGGTCTGTCATGATATAGTAACACTCAGAATTGATATTATAATTTAATCAATGATCCATAAATTCAAACTCAAGAGTAGAACTAGATAATCTATACAGGATTAAATTATGAAGTTTTATCACAAAAATGATGTTTTTTGAAATGTTTTTCTAAATAAATAACTAGAAATGACTTTCCACATATTCTACATTTCCATAACTTAGTCAATCAAGTAACTATGTGGGTTATACTTTTTAAGAATTTCATAATCTATGATGATTTAATAGAATCAGTAAATCTGTTCTAATCTACACATGATTATTTCATTGAATCATTGAGATTTGCAAAGTCAAGATTTGAACTCTGGATTGGATTTTGTAAATTCTTAATTCTTAGTTGGGTTTGAATGTATTATGGCTTTTACTAGATGTGGCAAATGTGGAGAACTTCGATTTGATAGTAAAATTAATCTTTGTGCAAATTGTGGCTATCGAATTACAAAAATTGCAAAGTCATTTGAGTGAAATTAGAAAGAAATTCTAAAAAATCATCTAGTTTTTACATCCCCATACGGATAATTTATTGCGTGATTCCAAAAATCGCGATTACTAAATCGGGTAATCGAAACGCAATTATGAGGAACGGATTCTCTCCATTCTTCATGAGATTGGAAGAGCCTATTCAGTTCTTTCAATCTCGCTTTTGATAAATTTCAGAAAAAGTCTCTCCATTGTAGTTCGTTATGAATTAAGAATAGACAATACGCTTAAGTTTCTAATTCTTGCAGAAACTTTGTGACCGATAAGAAAAAAATGAAAATTATCTGTAAATGGTGCAGTGTTTCAAAACCTTGTCATATTGTTAGTCAAGAAATTACAGATCATCATGGAACTTATGGAATAGATAGTGTCATGATGGCCAAAATTAAAATCCACAAGCATTTCAAAGGAAAAAATTATTGTAAAGGCTCAGATAGAACAATTGCTATGCCCCTAGTTGAGGTGGTAAAGTATAATGAAAAAAATCGAGATTAGTTTCTAAATTTATCGCAATGTATGTTGGCAATTCCTGCAATTGAATCATTGGGATTTGCAAAGTCAAGATGTGATTTTTAGGCAATCAGACACGAATTAATGTTACAAATTATGTGTTTTTAAAAATAATATAAAAGAAGAGGTTACTCTTCGATTGGTTCTGAATCATCAGATTCAGTCGTTACTGCAGGTGTTTCCACAGGCTCTACCTCAGGTGCTTTTACAGTCTCTACCTCAGGTGTGTCTACTGTAGTTTCTACCTCAGGTGTGTCTACTGTAGTTTCTACCTCTGGAGTTTTAGCGGTTGCTTCAACTTCAGGTGTTTCTACTGTAGCCTCTACTTCAGGAGTTTCTGCTTCTTCTACCTTAGGCTCTTTTGCCTTTTTGGTAGTTGCTTTTTTAGCAGTTACTTTTTTGGTCTTTTTTGCTGCTTCTGCTTCCTCAAGGTCTATAACACCTGCTTCACCGAGAGCAAAGATTACTTCCTCTTCAGGATGGTGAGGACTATCTACCATTCTAGCAATTCGTTTCTTGCCTGATTTCTTAAAGTATATTCTGTAGGTACTAGTGTGTGCAACTACATTTCCGCCAATTGGGCGAGTTGGGTCTCCAAAGAAGACATCTGGAGATGCCATAACCTGATTGGTTGCAAGTGCAGCACAGTTGTATGTTTCTGCAATTCTTGATAATAAATGAACAAAGTGATTTAGTTTTTGTTGTCTAACAGACAATGTACCTCGTCCAAGATATTCAGCACGGAACAATCCAACTGCAGAATCTGCAACAATTAGTTTAACATTGTTTTCTTCAATTATTGGACCAGCCTCTTCAAGAATCAGTACTTGATGTGCACTATTATATGCACGAGCAACTATGATGTTATCTAAAACTTTTTCTGGATCCATATCATGAGCTTTAGCAATAGATACAATTCTTTCAGGTCTGAAAGTGTTTTCAGTATCAATATACAAAACACTGCCTTCAAGTCCACCTTCTTCTTTGCTTTTTTGAACCATTACAGACATTGTATGGGCAAATTGTGTTTTACCACAACCAAATTCACCATAAACTTCTGTTAAGGCTTGAGTCTCAACGCCACCATCAAATAGAGTGTCAAGGCAGTTTGTACCAGTTGTAATTTTACCAATACTTTGTCTGTGTTTGTAAATTTCACTTGCACTAACAAAGTCTTTGGCAATTAATCCCCCTTCAACTAGATGTTGTCGGGCTTTATTGACAATTTTTTCTGCAGTATCTTTTTCCATTCCAGTTATGTCTGCAATTTCAACTGGACCTCTAACGATGAGATCCATGACGTTGTGGACACCTGCATCGGATAA
This sequence comes from Candidatus Nitrosopumilus sp., assembly GCA_965248045.1. Lineage (GTDB taxonomy): Archaea > Thermoproteota > Nitrososphaeria > Nitrososphaerales > Nitrosopumilaceae > Nitrosopumilus. The sequence continues at coordinate 1,767,739 of CBDFIG010000002.1, read as the reverse complement.
TTTTCTTGTAGTTACAGGACCTACGCCCTCTAAACTATCTAATCTCAAATCTTCTACCATACCGTATGATACGGTACTAGTACTTTATAAGGATGTTGTTTTAGGGGAACTGGTAAGTTAGCGGGAGCTACTTCTTCGTGGTAAGTGTCGGGAGCTGGTCATTTATCTGATTTTCTCCTATTGTCATTCTTGCACAATAATTGACAATTATCCTCAATTGTTTTTCCACCCTCATGCCAAGGGGTTATATGATCAGCTTCCATTTCTGATAGTTCAAAATGTTCATTACATTTTACACAATTACCAGCTTGTTTCTCATAGACCTTTTGTTTCATACTGTCTGAAAATGCACGAATAGAGAGATATTTTTCATCTCTTGTTAGTATGTAGGGGTAAATGCCAGTCTCTTTAGTTACATCATCATCTAAAATCAATTTGCCTATTTCAGATTCTATCTTATCTGTGTCAAATTGCTTATCCTTGTATTCATCATAGAGAAAACCCCATTCCACACCCTTCATGGATTTTCTTTGAACCTTGAAAGTGGATTTAACCCAAGCAATCACAGATTGATAATATTGCCATAAGATACTAGCATTTTGTTCGTGTTGGTTTTTTGCCATGTATTCCTCTATACTATCATTTGAAATCCACCTGATAGCTGTTTCAAGGTATTCTTGACGGATAGATGAACCTTTAACATAATCACTAGCAATATTATAAGCGACACATCCTGTTTTACTGAAATAACGCTTTGCATCAGAAACCCATGATCCCGAATAAACAGCATTTCTAAGTTCTTGTGGCGTGAGTTTTTCACCAGCTATATTGATTGTTTCAAACCACTTTAGTTTTTCAGTGTCAGTTCCACTGCATAGATAAACCATCAACTCATAATCTAAAATTTTATTTTGTTCATCATCTTGTAAATTATGAAAATATTTTGAATCAAATGAAAATACACCTGTAACGTACTGACAAACAGAAATAGTCCTTTGCTGTCCATCAATGATCTCAAAATTTCCATCATCACGGACAGCCCAATACATGACATTTAATGGAAATTTTTTGTTAATCGTGTCTATTACTGCATCCCTCTGTTTTTCTTTGTAGATAAATTCACGCTGATAAGGTGGGCGAATATCCAGCTTGCCTTCATAACTTGTAACGCCTTCATCTGCGTTATCTGTATAATCTTTTATCAACTCACGGACTGTAAGTTTTTTGAGTTCTATTTTCATTTTGTTTTCCTTTTGTGCTTGATTAAAATGCGAGAATATAGCCGCTTACCATCAAGATAACCACGGTCAAGTTTACCATTCCAATCTAGATTTACCAATTTGGGCAGTAATCCTTGCCTGACATTATAATCACATCCTAAAATCTCAAACTGATCTGGATTGTATTTGTCTAGAAAAGTTATTGGAACCCCCATAACTCCATCATAATCTACAGGAATTTCTTTTGTTTTGCTGATGTTTATGGCATTATAATTATCATATTTTGGATATTCTGTTTTATTGTATTTTTTATAAAGAATCAAATCCTTATGTCGTTCTTTATAATCAAGATTAGTAAACCATCTAACACCAACAACTCTAACAAATTTTTTTCCAGATTCATCAACTCTAAGGCTAGGACTGGTAGGAATGTAATTATCAGGAATACCAAACTCTCTATCCCCGCTGTGAATACTTACACCTAACCAAGTTTTGTTGTCATTGATTAAAGGAAATATCTCTTTGTATGTTATGGCATTTTGGTTACCAATTATGATAAATTTCTTTTTGTATTTTATTAATTGTGATATATACTCTCGAAATAATGAGAAAGGAGGATTTGTTACTATAATATCACATTGTTTTAGAATTTTTATACATTCATCACTACGAAAATCCCCATCTTGTTTTAAATGATGTATTCCAATTTCATTAGGGTCTGGAACTTTATTTTTATTCTTCCCCCCCCCCCGATATATTCAAGATAGATGGCTCTTTCAGAATCATGTTTACTAAACAAATCCATCTGCTGACTTTTGTAGCATGTGGTAATGAGTTTTTTCAGTTTCAGTTTTTCAAAGTTGTATGAAAAATAATGAAAAAAATTACTGATTCGTGGATCATCACAATTACAAAGAATGGTTTTATCCTTGAAGTGTTTTTGATAATATTTTAGTTCATGTTCAATATCTGAAAGTTGTGTGTAAAATTCATCATTTTTTTCCTTTTTTTGTTTTTGTAAATTCATATTATTTGACATTATTCCTTTACAATCTCCAATACTATCTGACCTGTCTTAACGTCCAAAGTCCATCTCAATCTATGATCAGTGGTTATATCTAGTAAATCTGCAATATCCTTAGGAATAGTACATCTTACTGTTTGATTTTTGTTAGCGATTACCACATTAGAATATTTTACTAGGTTTTTCATATTAGTAATTATGACCTGTTATATTTATGCCTATTTCTAAGGGCATAACTTATATAGGCATATAAATGCCTATATTGTATGAATCAAAGAGTAAGAAAGTTGATGATGACAGAAATGATAAGAGGGAAGGACAAGTTCCCAATGACTACAGCCTGTTATTCTGAGACCTTGAATCACTTTGATTCTTCTTACTTTATAATTTTTGGGGTGTTTACATGAATACACGTGAGCAAAGAGGCAGACAAATCGTTGAAAAACACAATCAGATTATCAGAATTGATCAAACACACTACAAGGTAAATTCCCAATCAAGAGACAAACAGCATGATGTTATCTCTTTAGAATCTGGCTGGTCTTGTTCATGTGAAGATAAATTTTTCAGAAAAACTTGTTGTAAGCATATTCATGCAGTAGAAATATCAATCAACATTCATCAAAAAGTAAAAGACGATATTGTAATTTCAGAAGTGAAAATAGATTCATGTCAAAAATGCAATTCATCTAACATCAAGAAAGCAGGAATAAGAAAAAATAAGAGTGGCAACATTCAGCTTTTCGAGTGTAAGGATTGCAATTCAAAATTCTCTATCAATCTAGGCTTTGAGGGAATGAGAGCCACACCAGATCAGATAACAATGGCAATGAACCTGTACTTTAACGGTGAATCATCAAGGAAGGTAAAACAATCTTTGGTTCTTACAGGTGTCAAGGTGTCTCATATTACAGTCCAAAATTGGACAAAGAAATATGTTTCATTAATGGAAAAGTATCTTGACAAGATAACACCACAAGTAGGGGAAAAATGGAGAACAGATGAGCTATATCTGAAAATCAAGGGTGATAAAAAATATCTCTTTGCAATGCTTGATAGTGAGACTAGGTTCTGGTTGTCTCAAATGGTATCAGAACACAAGGGAAATGATGATGTATCTCCAATGTTCAAACAAGCAAAACAAAAGGCAAAGAAAGTTCCAACTGTACTAATCTCTGACGGAGCTGCAAACTTTCACCATGCTTGGAAGAAACAATACAAAGCCAAGAACTTTCTACACAAAGAAACTGAACATCACAGACACATACACCTATCAGGTGATATGAACAATAATCAGATGGAATCATTTAACTCAAACACTCTAAGAATGAGAGAAAAGGTCGTTAGAGGAATCAAAAAGGTTGATTCAGTGATAATTACAGGTATGCAGATTCACCATAACTACATAAGACCTCATCAAGGATTAGATGGAGATACCCCAGCCGACAGATCAGGGATTAAGATTATGGGTGATAACAAGTGGAAAACCATCATACAAAACGCCAGCTCCCGACACTTACCAGCAGATAACAGCTCCCGTTAACTTACCAGTTCCGTTTTAGGGTTCTGCTAACTTAACGGGTGTTAGTAATATATCAAGTACGAATTTTTATGTTGATTTTTTCAATATAGTGAACTCATCCCAATACTCTCCAATACATCACAATTGATGCCAAGTAGACAAACCCAAGATAGTTCTCACAGTTCTTTTCATATCTGATTCTAGTCCTGTGAAAACCATTTTTCAGCCACGCAAAGAATCTCTCCACAACGTAACGAACTGAATTGTATTTGTTGTATGATTTGTTTTCTGATAGCTTACTGTTTTTTCTAAATGGAATGCATGAAATGATGTTTCTGTTTTTCAGATATTCCCTAATGAGATTTGCATCATATCCCTTGTCTGCATAAACTGAAACAGTTTGGTTCATCATATCATCATCTACAAAATCAGAAATTGATTCTACTGTGTCAATGAATTTGGTACTGTCATGAACATTTGCAGGGCTGCATACGATTGATATTGGCAGTCCGTTTTGATCTACTGCAACATGTATCTTTGTGCCTGTAATCCTCTTGAATCCGTCATATCCTATTTCATCCCCCCCTTTTTTTGGATGGAATTGATGAGGAGTCAGATGATATGTATCGCAGATTAATCTTGTCTTGTTTGCGTGCAGATTTGATTGTAGATTTTAGAATCTTTTTCCAAATTCCTTTTTGTTGCAGATATTGGAATCTTCTAGGTGCAGATGATTTGGAACGTACTTGGCAGGCAGGTCAATCCACCTGCATCCGGTGATTGGCACAAAAATTACTGCATTGATTGTTGTACGGTCATCACATTTGGTCTTCCAGTTGTAGCTGATTTTGGAAGGTGTGCTTTGAGGGCATTCCATTGTGAGTCAGTTAACTGAGACTTGGGCATAATGATTTACAAAAATAAAATCATTTAACAGCAAAGCATTCTTTTCACAATTCTTGGATTCTCTACTCCAATAATACAATTGTAATACACTGCCAACTGATACGCCAACACACAAATCAATACAAATGATTTGACATTGTCAAATCCTTTTACTGGAGCTGTTCTGATACCAAACGTATCTTTGAATATTTCAAAGAGTGGTTCAATTGAAACTTTTCTTTGTGAGTACAACTCTTGACCTTTTTGGGAATTATAAAAATCTGCAAGATTGATTCTGTCAGGCGGTGTATGCGGATATACCTTGATTGGACAAATTAATCTCAAATGTCTCTTATTGCTGAACTGGTACAGTTTGGAGTCATCATATGCTGGATCACATAAGATATTCTCAACTAATCCTGAAAGTGATTCAACTAACGTGCAATACATTTTGGAATCATGAACATTTGCAGTGCTGACATTAGCTGATAAAGGAACGATCAATTTACCAGTACTACAACTCATGTGTAATTTGTATCCAAATATCCAACCCTTTGATTTGGGATAGCCCCATTTTGCATCTGTATCAATTCCTGTAACTGGTAAACGATTCTGTTTGATATCTGATTTGTGCCAAACTGGACGACCCTTTGCTTGTAACATGGAACCATCAACTGATGCCAGATGTATCATCTACTAATTTCTCAGATATAGCGAAGAGACAAAGTTCGTGAACTAAAAATCATCAATAAATTAGAGAATAGATAATTTTACCTAAGTAAATACGAATAACCAGAATAAAATATCTTGAAAATAACTCACGAACTTATGCTTGTCGCTATACAAACAGATTTCCCATGTTGCTGATCATTTGTGTAATTGGTAAATTCTGAAATCTTCTGTCAATTGTCCTTCTGTCTGGGATTTGCTGTATCCTGCAGACCTTGAGTAATCTGTCAGTGTTTGGCTTGATTGATAAAAAATAATGAAATGTATTGCTGCTTGGAATTCTCATCCAAGATTTTATTATGAATAGTTGCACCATCAGCAGCACAGTAGAATAAACATAAGGTCTGCCAATTCTGAATACATCTTCATACAAAGAGAGTGTGTTCCCACCAGATACAAAACACCAATAAGAAATGATTCTGACAATATCTTGCCTGGGGATTTCCATATTTTTCATGTTGCAATGATATCATGGTATGGAGATCCTCAGCTTTTTTCATTTGAATAATTTGAGAAACTGATTAAAAATTAGAATTGATTATGCCCAAGTCTCGAGTATATGTTAAGATTCGTGGTGAATTAAAATATGTATTTGCCATGATGAATGATGAAACTAGATTTTGGATTGCTCAAGAAGTAGGAGATAGAAAAGAGGGACATAGTGCAAGAGGGTTATTACAAAAGGCAAAACAAGTTACGGGAACCAAACCTAAAGTGCTCATTACTGACGGTCTAGGATCATATCATGAAGCATACAAGAAAGAGTTTTGGACATTGAAAAGACGTAACAGAACGTTACACATCAGACACATTCACTTGCAAGGTGACATGAATAACAAAAGATGGAAAGACTCAATGGAGAAATTAGAGATAGGGAAAAAGTAATGAGAGGAATTAAGAAAAAAGATTCTGTTACACTAACAGGTTATCAGTTGTTTCATAATTACATCAGACCACATAGTGCATTAAACAATAAGACACCATCAGAAGCTTGTGGCATGGAGATTAAAGGTGATAACAAATGGATTACATTAATTCAGAATGCAAGTAAGAAAAAGAGTTAGAATTGTCTATGGGTTCTATGTTGGTCTAAACCATTAGTATTGATAGATATGATGAATACTTTTTCCTCATCTTGTTTAATGACATAATTTACTGGCATCTCCATTGTTTCTGTTGTTTCATCATATTCATCAACAATATCATACTCAAAGTCGGGAGTGATATGTGCATTGTTTAGAATAAAATCTATCCAATCAGATACAAAACTTCTTGTATCTCTTTCTAACTTCATAAATTGAAGTAGAAATTTTTTAGTGTAGCTTAGAGTCCACAAGTTGGCTTAATCCAGATAGGTATGCTTTTGCCTCTAAAATACTTCCTTCAAAAACAATATCTGCGGTATTGTTTTCTAAATCGTTTATGAATTGTCTTTGTTCGTCAATTTGCTCTGGAGTAAACATGAGTTTCACTACACATTGCGAATTGTATTGCTTATTCATGACTTGGAATCATAAAATTTGAATATAAGGGTTACCCAGATTTCAAAAGACATTTTGAATAAAACGATCAAACACAATTTAATTAAATTAAACGTTTAATCTGTAAAAATCCAAACATCATATTATGACAACACAAAATAATTTTAGAAATTAAACGTTTAATTTCTAAAAACACAACTGGAGTGGAAATGAAGGAATACGGTATGGTACAGTACCACTCAAATCCCCATCAACCAACTTTTTACGCCTATTTTATCAACCGTAGGCTTGACAGAGCCTGTTTTAGCAAATGATCGTTAAATGATAAAATTTTTGTAAAGATAGACTATCGTCTCTTTCTTCTTTGGCCTGGTTTGTTTTGTCCTGGATATCGTCCAAGAGCAAATCGCTTTTTGAAGTTACCTTTGTTTGCAACACTAGAGCTGTCGCCTACGATTTTTCTTCCTTCTACCTTTGGAGTTTGTCCTCTTACTTTACCTGCTTTGGTAATCGAACCGTGTGTTGCCATGAAAATAAATTCAAATTAGTAAATTTATGTATTTGTATGACTACCAGTACTTTGCTTTAACAGTCTCAATTACTTGTTCGTGTTCCTTACTCTTTCTACGTGCATATTTTTCCATAGCACCAAGTGGAATACCACCAAGGGATCTTGCAAGTGCATTAAAGGCGTATCTTTGAGGACCTTTTGAGCCAGTCTTAGTCATGAATTTTTGAATGCCGTATTTGAAGTTGTGTTGCCATGTCTTGTAGAGAACGCCAAGTTGTGCAGGTGTCATTTCATTTCCAATGTTAAAGAATTCTGATTGTTCTAGTAATCCAATTGGAACAAATGTTAATGCAGTAGCAGTAAACATTGAATCTGGTTGTTCATGTTCTAATTCACTGAGTAAACGGATAGTTTCCCATGAATCTTCAGGTGTTTCATCATTATCAAGACCCATGATTAGAGTAAATGCAGGAATCCAATAGTTTTCGTTCATTGCCTTTACACCTTCTTTTACAACCCAATGCCATTCAGATGGATCATATGGGGCAAGTTTTCTATCTGCATATTTACCAATTAATCTAAGACTACCAGTTTCAAGTCCTGCTTGGACACCAATCATATTATCAGGACCAGCCTTCATAATTCGTGATAGATTTGGAAGAAGTTTTTCATCAGCTATTGCACCGGCTAATGTTCCATGTGTTGGGTTTGTATGTTCAACTCCAGTAGACATGATTGCAGTAAACAATTCTTCAAGTGCTTCTCTGTTTGGTTCCATTCCCTTTGCAGTTCTCGGATCCATTCCATAAACAAAAATATCATCACTGTGAATCCATGCAGATTTAGAACCACCTTTTTTTATGTTGACTTCAATTTCTTTTACAACTTTCTCTGGCGGATAATATCTTAATGATCTTAATGTAACATCACAAAATTTACATCCTCTACCACAACCACGCATTACCTCAACCATTCCATGCATACTTGGTTCAACAATATCAGGAATTTCTTCTAGATCAGGTCTATCCCAGAAATTGACAAATCTTCCATGGATTTTTTTGCCATTTCTTTCAAATTCCTTAATGTTTACTTTAAAGTCACTTCTCTTTCTGAAAGGATCCATATTTTCAAAGTCGCCGTTAATCAAATAATTGAAAAATCTTCCTGCATGTCCATCAATTTCTGGTGCAATTCCACCAAGTTCTCCTTCTAATATTGCATAGATTCCAAGCTCTTCAATTTTTTCAGGATCATAGTTATACTGCCAAGTTCCTGATGCACCAGAAATTACTTTAGCTTTACTTCCAGTTTTTGCTTTAGCAGCTTTAATTCTACGATGTAGTTCAGCGTTGTAAAATTCATCATATGATGTTTGTTTTCTACCATAAGTAAATGTCATAGTAACGGGACCCATTCCAAGTGGATCCATCTCATATGTTCCAATAACTTCAGTTTCAGGACCAATGAATTGTTCAATGTGATTTGGATGAGCAACAACTACATCTTTTCGTGCAAAGCCGTCACGTAACAAACCAGCTTCTAATTTTCTTAATCCATATGGAGCATATTTTGCCACACCGTTAACATCAGGTGACCAATTACAGATGAAATCAAACAGAATCTTTGGAGTAACTTGGTTTCCAAGAATCTTGTACCAAAAACTGTTTTTGTCTCGATTAGGATCAATAGCTGGCGCACATCCAAAAAATGTTGCCAGAGACAATCCCCTATAAGGAGACATTAAAGTACGGTCAGCAGTTAAAACTATTTTTGGGGTTCCCATATCCTTCATGAAAAGAATTTTCTGATTGACTTTAAACCTTGCTAGTTAAACTAGTAGTTTTCCAAAATTCCGGCCTTGTTCCTATGAACATGACCAAATTCCTTGTTTGCGAGTAAATGTTCTCCATCAAATATGGTTCCATCTTTACAAACAAGATCCTCGCCAACGCAGCAACTACCACAAATTCCAACTCCACATTTCATCATTCGCTCAAGACTAGCCTGAACGAAAATACCCTTTGAATGAGCAGATTGTACTGTTTTATACATCATAATTTCAGGACCACAGACATACACTACATCAAAGTGGGTTTGATTGACAAGTTTTTCGACCAAATCAGTTACAAATCCTTTTTTGCCATAACTTCCATCATTAGTTGAAACTATTACTTTGTGGGAATTGTTTTTCAAAAGATTGTTTGCCAAATCTTCAAAGAAAACTTCATCTTTTGATTTGGCACCAATTAGAACAGTAACATCATCTGTAGGTTTTACAAAAGTAAGTAATCTCATCATAGGGACAAGACCGGTTCCACCACCAACAAGCAAAAGTTTTCCTTCTTTAAGATCAAAAGAGTTACCGTATGGACCTCGAATTCCAATTTGTTCTCCCACTTTAACATTGAATAATCCAGTAGAAGCAAGTCCATGTTTTCTTACAGTGAACGCAGCCTTTCCAGATTCATTTGAAATCATAATACTCATAGGTAGTTCATTTACTCCAGGAATCCAAACCATTGCAAATTGTCCAGGAAGAACATTTGACATTACTTCATCTGAAAAAACTAAAGTTCTAACAGTAGGTGTTTCATCAATTACTTTTTCAATTGTAACAATTGTTGGATGATTATGATTTTTTTGCAAGACCTACCATATCCTCTATTTTTGAAAAACTATTTCTTTTCATGTATGAAATTATTCCATTGTTAAGATCATTAAAGATATCAATCCAATTATCACCTATTGCACTACCAAGTTGTATTGCAGATGCTCCTGCCAAGAAAAATTCAACTGCATCTTCCCAAGTAGATATTCCACCACAGCCAATTATTGGAATATCATATTTTGAAGAAATCTCATAAACGCATCTTAATGCAATTGGTTTAATTGGAGTACCTGACAATCCTCCAAATTTATTACTTAGAATTGGGCGTTTTGTTTCAACATCTATTGCCATGGCTCTAACAGTATTGATTGCAGTAATGGCATCAATTCCAGAATCTATTGCTGTACTTACGGTATTTAGATAATGGGTTGTACCTAAACCAACTTTAGCAATTACTGGAACATTAGTAGAATTTTTAACAGTAGTCACAATTTTTTTTACCAACTCTGGATCATCACCTACTTCTAAACCAACTTTAGCTACATGGGGACACGATAAATTTAGTTCATATGCTGCGACTTTACAATTTTCAAATTGTTTTATCATCATTTCAAAGTCTTCAGGAATTGAACCAACCAAACTTACTATTATTGGAACATTCTGATTGGGTTCAATCATTTTAGCAAAATTTGGTGCTCCAGGATTTGATAGACCTACAGCATTGATCCAACCACCACCTTTTACACTAAAGATAGTTGGATTTGGATAACCTTCCCAAGGTTCCGTACTAAGGGATTTTGTCACGATAGCTCCTGCTCCAGAGCGATATAACCGATTAAACACATCTAATGAGATTCCCAAGATTCCTGATGCCAACATTACAGGTCTATCTAATCGAATTTGGCCTATTGAAGTTGCAAGACTGGGTTCCACTTTGATTAATGAACCTAGTTTCGAATATAATAGTTGATTCACAATTCTGGTACCTTTTTTAAAGGTGGTTTAGATTGAACTAGTCATGTATTCTGTAATTTTAACAGAATTGGGAATCTCAGTTTTTAAAGATGAGAAACTTGAAAAAGCATTTCCTTTCTCTAATTCAGTTAAAGAGTATCTTTTAATAAAAAATAAAGAATCAAAACTAAACGAACTCATAAATTATCTAGCTTCAATTCAGAGAGGGTTTTCTGTTAGCGATGAATCATTACTTGCTATTTTAAAAAAATATTCCATAGATTGTTATCTCATGGAATCCTCAGAGTTAGAAAATGTACAAGCATCAAAGCCACAAATTATTGTTGATTCAGGTTTTGCTTCTAATCCTCAAGATGCATTAGGAAAACTTAGAGAATTTGCACTAGGATTATCATCTTCAAAAGTTACCGAAGTATCAGAAAGTCCAGATCTTCACATAATTCAAGCAATTGGTTCACTAGATGAAATTGACAAGATAGCTAATGCATTAAGTTCAAGGCTTAGAGAATGGTATGGATTACATTTTCCAGAATTAGACAATATAATTGACAGTATCAATGGATATGCACAAATTGTAATAGCTGGAAAACGTGAATCATTAACAAAACAAATTTTTGAGGAAGCAGGTTTTCCAGAATCAAAAGTAGAAATGTTGTCTTTAATTTCATCAAAAAGTAGAGGTGGAGACATCTCTGATGTTAATTTAGCTATAGTACAATCAATTGCAAAACAAATTCTAGACTTTCATGATTTACGTAAAAAACTTGAAGACCACGTTGAATCTGAAATGCAAGAAATTGCACCAAATCTTTCAGCAATACTTGGCTCTGCAGTTGGTGCAAGAATTTTAGGAAGAGCTGGAAGTCTCAAAAGATTAGCATCTCTTCCTGCTAGTACAATACAAGTTTTAGGAGCTGAAAAAGCATTATTTAGATCATTAAAGACGGGTTCTCAACCACCAAAGCACGGATTGTTGTTCCAACATGCAATGGTTCATGCTGCCCCAAGATGGCAAAGAGGGAAAATTGCACGTGCAGTAGCTGCAAAAGCAGTCATTGCTGCAAGAGTTGATGTTTACGGTGAGGGAATAAACGAGACTTTGCTTGAGAAACTCAACATTAGAGTTGATGAAATAGGCAAGAAATACGAAAATCCAACTGAAAAAGACATCAGAAGACCTGAGTCATTTAGACGAGAAGGTGGGAACTTTGGAGGTGGAAGAAGAGATGATAGAGGTTCCAGATATTCTAGAGATGATAGAGGTGGAAGCAGAAGCAGAGATGATAGAGGTGGAAGCAGAAGCAGAGATGATAGAGGTGGAAGCAGAAGCAGAGATGATAGAGGTGGAAGCAGAAGCAGAGATGATAGAGGTTCCAGATATTCTAGAGATGATAGAGGTGGAAGCAGAAGCAGAGATGATAGAGGTGGAAGCAGAAGCAGAGATGATAGAGGTGGAAGCAGAAGCAGAGATGATAGAGGTGGAAGCAGAAGCAGAGATGATAGAGGTGGAAGCAGAAGCAGAGATGATAGAGGTGGAAGCAGAAGCAGAGAAAATGAAGATAGAAACAGAGAAGGTCAAAATTACAGAGAAAGATCAGATTCGAATAAAAAGAGAAAAAAGTTTGGAAGAAGATAATCAACTATTTTTTTGGATTAAATCAGAAGGGCAGAAAAAACTGGCTACTGAAAATTTAGTTCCTGGAAATCAAGTATACAAAGAAAAACTAATTATCAAAAAAGGTATAGAGTATAGATTATGGGATCCATTTAGAAGTAAATTAGCAGCATCTATAATGAATGAACTTGACTATTTTCCTTTTGAGAATAAATCTAAAGTGTTGTATTTAGGAGCATCAACTGGGACTACGGTTAGCCATATTTCAGATATTGTAGGTCCAAGTGGAATAGTTTTTGCAGTTGAGCATGCAAACAGAGTTGCAAGAGATTTTTTAGATAGAGTAGCAGCATTTAGATTAAATGTCACACCAATTCTACAGAACGCAAGAAAACCAAAAGAATACTTTTCTGTATTTGGAAAAGTTGATGTTGTATATGTAGACATTGCACAACCTGATCAAACACAAATTGCAATAGATAACTGTGACATATTTCTTAAAAAAGGAGGATATTTCTTTTTAGTAATTAAAACAAGAAGCATTGATGTTACAAAAGCCCCAAAAAGAATTATTGAAGAAGAAATAGAGAAATTAAAAATAAAATTTGATATTTTACAATCTATAGATTTACATCCATATGATAAGGATCATGCAATGGTTATTGCAAAATATAGAAACTAACTACTACCTGTAATTCGTTGAACAGGCTTCCAACTTTTACGCACAAAATTTGGCATCTCATGATTAATTTTATAATATTTAGTCACAAATTTCACAGTTATTGAATCAGATGGATATCCACTTCCCAAGTTATGATTTTTTCTTAACTTTGCAATGGCTTTGTCTCGAGTAACTTTGGCAAGAATAGATGCAGCAGAAACTACTACAAATCTATTATCTGCATGATGATATGATTTAATTTTATGATTATCAGATAGTTTAGATATTTCTTTTCCAAATCTTTTCGGATTGACATCACATGAATCAACGTATGATGTATCTGGATTTAGTTTTGAAACAACTTTTGCCATATATTTTGCTTCTAAACCATTTAGACAGTGTTTCTTAACACTAGCATCAATAGATCTGGGAGAAATTTTTGCAACATAATAATCATCAACGATTTCAATAATTTTTTTGTAAAGATATTCACGGGATTTTGGAGAAAGTTTTTTTGAATCTTTTACTCCTAATGAAGATAATTTTCTCAAGTTTTTTTTACCCAAAGAAACTCCAGCTATAACTAAGGGTCCCAACATGGAGCCACGTCCTGCATCATCAATTCCACAAATTTGCACGAGTTTTGTCTTAAAGCACAAGTATTAAACCGTTATACATTCATAAAAAATAGAAAAATAATTGGAAATCCCAAATGAATCTTTTCAAGAAATTATAGAGGGTAAAACAAAACTACTTGTCCCAAAAAAATCGATGACAGAAAAAGTTCCACCAAAAAAACCAGCATTTTTCAATCCAAAAGCAAAACTGAATAGAGATTTTTCAATAATTGCATATGCTGGATTTTTAAAAAATTTTGAAGGACCAAAAATTTTCTTAGAAGGATTGTCAGGGATTGGTGCAAGAGGGTTACGAGTTACAAATGAATTAAAAGTTGAAAATACAATAATTAATGATCTCAATCCAACTGCTCTAAAAATGGCAGAATACTCAGCAAATTTGAACAATCTAAAAAATATTGAATTTTCTGAAAAAGAAGTATGTAGATTTCTAAGTAATTATTCAAAAAAAGGAGAGCGAGGCTCAATTGTAGATATAGATCCATTTGGTTCTCCTGCAGCATTTTTTGATTGTGGTATTAGAGCAACTATGCATGGTGGGATTTTATCTACAGCAGCCACAGATCTTCAAGTTCTAAATGGCCTCTTTCAAGATGCATGTAAGAGAAAGTATGGTGGAATTCCAGTAAGAACAGAATACAGAAATGAAATGGCAATTAGATTAATTTTGGGTTGCCTTCAAAGGGTAGCAGCAAGACTAGGAGTGAAAATAATCCCTTTGTTTGTGGAAAGTGAAATGCATTACTATAGAACATATATTAAAGTTCTAAACAGACCAGATCAACAAGAAAATTTAGGATACATTCTACACTGCAAAAATTGTGGACATAGAAAAATTACATTAGAACAAGAACAAGAATGTGAATTATGTAAATTAAAAATCAGTGTTGCAGGACCATTATGGATTGGAAGTATTTTTGATAAAGAATTTATTCAAAACATGTTATTAGAAATTCCAAATTTAGAAGTTGACAAAGTTTGTGAAAAAACACTCCACAAATGTCTTGCAGAATCAGAAATGCCAGGGACATATTTTACATTAGATGAGATTGCATCAAGAATGAAATCATCCCCTCCTAAATTAGAAAATGTAATATTGAGTTTGCAAAAAAATAACTTTCAAGCTAGCATTACATCATTTAGTCCAACAGGATTCAGAACAGATGCAAAAATAAATGAGATAATTAAAATATTTCAAACTATCCAATAAAACCTAGACAAACACAGTATAATTCACTACTTTGTTTTCTACTTGCTTTAGGTTTTGTAAGATTTATTCGAGCAAATTTTTTCTTTACAAAATCTTTGAATTCCATTGAGTATTCTCCATCAAAAATTTTGAAGACGGCATTTCCTTTGTTTGCTAAAACTTTATTCATAATTTTGGCACAATCATAATTCAAGGAAATCTGCTTAGCATGATCAACTGACCAATTTCCACTGACTTTAGGAGAAAGATCACAGATAACAGCGTTAACTTTACGCTCAAAATATGACATAATTTCATCAATTACATGCTCATCTTCAATATTTTCTCTAATAAGATGAGCACCAGGAATTTCTTCAACGTAGTCTAAATCAATCCCCATAACTTTGCCTTGATTTCCTGCCAATTTGACAGCCATCTGAGTCCAACCACCAGGAGCACATCCCAAATCAAGAACATTAAATCCTGGACCAATTATACGATAAGATTGATTTAGTTCTTTAAGTTTGAATGCAGCTCTGCTTCGAAATCCTTGTTCATGAGCTAATTTTCGATAGTGATCTTTACGAGCATCTATTAGTTTCATTTCGCAGGTTTTTTAATTTCAGCAATTACCCAGTCTTCAATAAATTGACAGTTTCTTGGACTGATTTCGCCATCAATAGAACACTTCTGTTCAACAGGACAAACCAAACAAGGTGCATTTTCAATTGATTGAGTACTAATTGGAGTCTTCTTTAAAATTAATTTATAAGTCCAACGATCTTTTTCAAGAAGTTTTGCTCTAGTGATAGTTCCCATTCGTTCTAGTTTTAATGCTAAACGGGAACCAATCTGATTTGTAAGTTTAAGTTTTTTCCATAATTCACTTTGAAACATTCCATCAGATTCACGTTCTGCTAAAATATCACAAACTTTGTTTGTGAGTCTTTCCATGTCAACTTTTTCAATTTGAAAATTTTCAATCTCTGCATCAGAAAGTTGCTCTTCTAATTCTTCTTCAAGAGTTAATTCTTCTATTCTTTTAACTTCTTCTAATTCTTTTTTAGTTAATTTCTTTGGTTTTACGGGTTTTGCTTCAGCTTTCTTTGCTGGTTTTGCTTCAGCTTTCTTTGTTGCTTTCTTTGCTGGTTTTGCTTCAGCTTTCTTTGTTGCTTTCTTTGCTGGTTTTGCTTCAGCTTTCTTTGCTGGTTTTGCTTCAGCTTTCTTTGTTGCTTTCTTTGCTGGTTTTGCTTCAGCTTTCTTTGTTGCTTTCTTTGCTGGTTTTGCTTCAGCTTTCTTTGTTGCTTTCTTTGCTGGTTTTGCTTCAGCTTTCTTTGTTGCTTTCTTTGCTGGTTTTGCTTCAGCTTTCTTTGTTGCTTTCTTTGCTGGTTTTGCTTCAGCTTTCTTTGTTGCTTTCTTTGCTGGTTTTGCTTCAGCTTTCTTTGTTGCTTTCTTTGCTGGTTTTGCTTCAGCTTTCTTTGCTGGTTTTGCTTCAGCTTTCTTTGCTGGTTTTGCTTCAGCTTTCTTTGTTGCTTTCTTTGCTGGTTTTGCTTCAGCTTTCTTTGTTGCTTTCTTTGCTGGTTTTGCTTCAGCTTTCTTTGCTGAAGAGGAATCTAGAATCTTCTTTTTCTTTTTTAATGCATCAAGTTCTGCTTTAATTTTTTTTGCTTCATCAATTAGAGTATCTTTTTTCTTTGCCATCAAATCACCTTATTTTTTAAATTTAATTTCTTATTTTTCAATTATCCATTCCTATTTAACAGTAAATGTAGCGCTAATAGTGTATTTCTTTAGTTCTTTTGAGATCATATCTGCAACTATCTTATAAGAGCCAGGAGTATCAACTACCTCAGAAAACTCATCTTCAACAGGAAGCATTTTACTCCCTGGTAAAAAGCATTGATCAAAGAAGCCACCTTGGGTGATTGCGTCGTTTGTGTCAGATGTGTAAATTGTGATATAAAGATCTCCACAATCATATGAAGAATCAGTAACTTTGACTTGAATTTCTACTGGTTCAGATGTAGAATATTGTTTAGCCAAACCAATGAATTCAACTATTTCATAATGAGAAGGAGGTCCATTTGAGAAAGACATTGACCACATGTTTAATTCTCTATCTGGTTTTTGGAGAATGTCAGTCATAACTCCAGCCCCAAATAATATTGAGAAAATTATAGGTAAGACAAATACAACAAAAACTTTCTTAGTTGCCATTTTGTTTTTAGATCTGTAATTCCCTTATATCTATTTAGCAAAGTTAGAAAACTCGAGATCAATTTGACGAATGAGTTAAATCGTAGCCAACTAAATATCGCTAGATGCGACTTAGAAAATTCAGAGTTAGAGCATATCGTTGCATTCATGATTCTGGAGAAATTACAGTTGGTGATTTAGCAGCGTTTGTTGGAAGGAATGAAAGCGGAAAAACCACTATTCTGGAAGCATTAACCTTACTGAATAGGGACGAACAAGTTTCAGATCTAGATCTTTGTGACGAAATGAACGAAGAACTCAAAGATGAGATTAGATTAGCAGAAGGAGAATTTGAATTAACCCAAACTGAAATTGAATTATTAAAAGAAAAATTTCTTGGTTTACCAGAAATAAAAAAGATCAAACTAGTTAGAACAAATCGAAATCCAAAAGTTCAATATGAATTTGAAGATATTAAGATTAATGAAAACGAGGACAAAGGACTCAATTCATGGGAAAATTTTTCAAAACAGGTTCTTGTATTTTTAGATGCTATTCCAAATCATCTTAGAATACAAATAGATACAAAATTCTTTGATGGGCCAGTTCCAAAGAATCAGGAAACATTTGATAGTGGAATGGCAGAATTTAGTAATCAGTTTCATGTTATATCTATTCAAGAACCCAAAGTCATAGAAGAATGGGAAAAAATCTATGAAAGTCCAGAAAGCCAATTTTCAAATCTTCTAAGCGGTGAAACTGAAAAAACAGCCCTACAGAATTTTATTTCATCTGAATTACATCCAAGATTTGTTTACTTTTCAGATTATAAAAAAATCTACGGAAATATCAATCTCAATGAGTATCTTAGAGAAGGGAAGGGAGAACGAAATGACTCAATTGAATATGTTGAAGAATTTGACAAGGCAGAGACGGTAAGAAATCTCTTCTATCTAGCTGAATTAGATATGAGAGAATTAGATGAAGTAAAAGAAAGTCCTTCAAGATGTATCAAACTTCTTAATGCAGCAAGTAACAGACTGACAAGTAAATTAAATCCAGCATGGAAAGGGGATCCTATCCATGTAGACTTGAGATACAATCCAGGAAATATCATGAGTGTTGTAATTTCGGATGTTCATAGAGATGGAACTATTACAAACACAGGATTGTTAAACAGAAGAGCAGAGGGTTTCAAGTGGACATTTTCTTTTATTGTAAATTTTGCAGCTGAAACACAAAGATCAGAATTAAAAGAAGCAATATTACTTTTAGATGAGCCTGCAAGAAATCTTCATCCTACACAACAAATGGGAATTTCAGATTTGTTGAAAAATTTAGCTGGGTCTAACCAAGTATTGTATGCGACACATTCACCATTTATGATCTTTGACTATACTCCAGGTAATCTACTCGTTGTAGAATTAGACAAAAGAAAACATCTAAGCAGGATCTTTTATGATTATTGGAATGCAGATGATAAAACATTAACACCAATTTTGTATGGATTATCTAGAGGTCAAGTGGAATCTATTGTAGATAGAGAAATAGGAACAAATTCCAGACCAATAATTATCGTAGAAACAATGTCGGATTCAATGTATCTAAATGCTTTTGATAAATTCTTACAGGATCCAAATATCTCAATGAATCCACTTAATGTTGTTGCAGCATATAATAAAAATTCAGTTTTACCGTTAGCAATATTTTACAGAAATCACGGGTACAAAACGTTTGTTTTATTAGATAATACTGAAGAATCCAAGCAAATTTCTGCCCAGTTAGTCTCAAATGAATTCTCACCAACTCAAACCATATTCTTTGAGAGAGAAGGAAAAAAGTTAGAATCAATTGAAGACTATATTGTTCTTGAAGACTATTTACACGTGGTAAATCAAACTTATGAAATAAAGTTGAGGCAAGAAGGATTTTCAAATCTAACACCTCAAGATGTTGTTTTGAAAGGAAACAAAGGAATCTTAGATGCGTTAAGAAAGATATGGCAAGATCATAGAGAAGATGATTGGGGAAAATTTGACAATGAAGAAATTACCAGATACATATGTGAAAAAATTACACTCGAAGAGACTAGTTTCCTATCAGACAAAACAAAAGATCAATTCAGATCATTGTATAGATTAATCGCTGAAAGAATCAGACAATATCAAAATGTAGTTACAAAACCAGATCTCGATAAATTTCAAAAGGCTAAAAATTAAGATTTAAGAAGGTTACTCATGAAAAATACTGAAGTAAAAAATAAGAAAGCAGGAAAAACACTTTAAGGTTTAAGTGAGAGATGACTAATCTGAATTACATGAATAAATCCTCGATGAGAGGAATTTTCCTTTCAATTACATTATTGTTTTCATTAGTACTTATCATAATTCCATCAAATGCATATGCAGCAGAAATTGATGTCAAAAGTTTTGCTTTTGAAGAAACAACAATTATTGAATTAACAAATGATTCAAATGAAAATATCAATACCTTTAGAATTTGGCTTGGAGGTGATGATAGTTTCAAATCTTTTAAAACAGAAGAAGGATGGGTTGGTGAAAAAACCCCACAAGGAGTTGTGATTTTTACATCATCTGAAATAATCAAACCAGGTGAATCTGTAAAGTTTGGTGTTAAAACAGATACAGCAAAACCTGGAATCAATTGGAAAGCAGTAGACAAAGGAGATGAACAAATAGACACGGGTAAAGTATTACCAGAAGAATTACCAAAGGTAATTCAAAATATTCCACCCAAACAAGAACAAACTTCAGAGAACACAGATCCAAGTATGTCTACAGAGTCATCTTTCAGAATAGTCCCAGAAAAGCCAAACGTTGGTTCAACAATTAGGGTTACTGGAGATCAATTCAGCGCATCTCAAGAATTTGATTTTTATATTGATTCAAAAAAAATTGGTAGTTTTGAAACAGATGAAAACGGTCATTTTATGACTACAATGAAAATTCCTGAGGATCAAAAAGCAGACAGAGCAGACTTTAAAATAATAGACAATGTAGGAACAGAAAAGAGTATCAGTCTTAGAATAGGAGATATTGCTAATCTAATTCCAACATCAGAAAACATTAAACTTACAATTAAAGGACTTCCAGATGTTATTAACAGAGGAGACTTTTTAGAGATTTTTGGAACTGGGAATCCAGATGGTGCAATAACTACGGAAATTACTAGTCCAGATGGACAAATTATCAATTCAAGAACAGCAGAAATAGATGCCAAGGGAGATTGGGCATTAGATGAACCAATCATTGTAGCATTAGATGCTCCATTTGGAAAATATAGTGCAACGATTACTGATGGAAGAGAGAGCGTTGTAAAACATTGGACACTTGAATCAGATAAAGTGATAGTCATAACTCCAATTAGTTTAAAGATTGAAGCAGGTGAAATCATGAAATTTAATGGAACAGCTATACCAAACAAATCAATTGAAATGGTACTAGAAGATCCCTTAGGACAAGAGATTTTTGCAGATATCATTCAAACTGATGGTTCAGGTTTTGTGACTTTTGAATTTCCGACAACTCAAAGTACACCAGAAGGAACATACACATTGATTGCAACACAAGAAAAAGAGAAAGAGCTTACTTTTGCAGGAATTGGGCAATTACCTTCAATTCCAGTTAACTTAGAATTTGACAAGTTAAATTACAATGCAGGAGACACAGCAACAATTTCACTTATAGGGAAAGGATCAGACATTGTTAGTTTGCTAATTATTGATCCTTCAAATAAACCAGAAGGAGATGCAACATCCATAACATTACAACCAGATGGTAGAGGAACGTATTATCTGGATCTGACAGGATATGGTTCTGGGGTATATACAGCCGTGATTAGCAAGGGAAGTACTCAAAACACAGAGATCTTTGCAGTAGGTTTACAAACAGGTTCTGGCGATATTGAAATTAACACTACAAAATTAGAATATCTACCTAGTGATCCTATTTTGATTTTAGGAAATACAGGTTCCAATTCGTTACTAATTATTACATTAATTGATCCCGATGAAAATGAGGTTAAAGAAAAAGAAACTTTCTCAGACAAGGAAGGAAAAATTTCTGAAGGTTCTTTCAGAATTCCAAGTGATGGAAAATCTGGAACATGGACAATTAACGTAAAAAGTGGTTCAAACTTTGAAACTACAGAAATTGAGGTTTTAGCAACATTGCATGAAGGAATTATAGTAACAGTTGAAGAGGGAGATGAAATTCATGGTTATGGAACAACAATTAATATCAGAGTAACAGGCGCCCAACAAGTCACAGAAATTGAAATAATTGCTGAAGATGGAGAAATCATTGAAACTTTGTCATTTCCAGCATCATCTGAAGGAGAAATCAATCTACCTTGGATAATTCCTAAAGATACTGAACCCGGATTATATACAATTAGGGCATCAGATGCATTTGATATTGCAAACGGCACTTACACATTTGAATAATAATTTCAAACAATTTTATTTTGGCAAAAAATCTCAATTGTCATGAATCTAAGAGAGAAAATTGCAGAATATCCTAATTTTCCAAAAAAAGGAATTTTATTTAGAGACTTTAGTCCTATTTTAAAAGATCCAGCATCCTTGTCTTTAATTGCAGATGAATTTTCAAAACATTTTCATCCAAAAGATATTGATTTGTTTGCGGGGATTGAATCAAGAGGATTCATTTTAGCATCCATTTTAGCCTCAAGATACAACAAGGGCATGATAATGATTAGAAAAGCAGGAAAATTGCCTGGAAAAACTGTAAAATTATCATATACAATTGAATATGGTAAGGACACTATAGAGATTCAAAAAGACATTATCAAAGAAGGGCAAAGAATACTCATTTGTGATGACTTGCTTGCAACTGGTGGAACTGCAAAAGCATCTGCAAAATTAATTGAAAAAATAGGAGGAAAAATCGTAGGTTTTGCATTTCTCATAGAGTTAGTAGATCTAAACGGAATGAAAGGAATTAACAAGTATAATTGTAAATCACTGGTGAAGTATTAATGGAAAAAGATGTAGAGATTGGAATTTTTGGCGGGACAGGAATCTATGATTCAGGGTTACTTGAAAATACACATGAAATTGATATGGATACACCTTATGGAAAACCTTCAGATACCATAACAGTTGGAACTTTTAATGGACGGAAAATTGCTTTTCTTTCAAGACATGGAAAAAAGCATACTATCCCACCACATATGATTAATTTTAAAGCAAATATTTGGGCATTCAAAGAATTAGGAGTTACAAGGATTATAGCTCCTTCAGCAGTTGGAAGCCTAAAAGAAGAATTAGAGCCTGGACACTTTGCATTACCATCACAATTTATAGATTTTACAAAATCAAGAGAGGGATCATTTTCAAAAGAAGGAAAAGTAATTCATATTTCAGTAGCTGATCCTTTTTGCCCAGAATTACAATCATCAATTCTTCAAGTAACAGACAAACAAGATTTGAAAATGCATAAAGATTGTACTTATGTTTGCATTGAAGGTCCACGATTTTCAACTAAAGCAGAATCAAAATTCTATAGAACCACAGGAGCAGATATCATTGGAATGACACTTGTTCCAGAATGTCAGCTAGCAAGAGAGGCACAAATGTGTTATGCATCAATATCAACAGTTACAGATTATGATGTTTGGGCTGAAAAACCTGTAACGGCAAAAGAAGTTTTAGAAACGCTTTCAAAAAACGTAGAAAAGACAAAGACAATATTAACAGAATTAATTGATAAAATCCCTAAAACTAGAAGTTGTTCTTGTGCTAAAGCATTAGAAGAAGCAGAGTTTTAGTCATCAACAAATGATTCTTTTTTAAGTCCTTCAGGAAGAGTCAAATCTCCTTGAAGTAGATTCCTTTGAAGTGAATTGATAACTTCATCAACATCATATCCTAATTTTTCCAGTTCTTTCTCAGTAGTATCAGAAAGCTTTGCACCAACGTTTTGTCCACCAATCCTACCAAATGCAATTGCAGTAAAACGAAATTCATTATTATCTAAAATAAATTTTCCAGTAATCTTTGCAGCCATCTGGCTTCCATGAATATTATTAATGTGAACTTTAAGATCCATTGTAAAAACTAAATTTCAACAGCCTTGTTAACATTGTCATCAATTAAAAAGCTCCAATGCTTATCATCTTCAACTTTAAAATCCTTAATCGCTAATGGAATTATTTGTTCATCTAAACATTCGTGTTTGATTTCACTATTTTCTTTAATTTTTACTAATTTCCATTTGTATTTTCCTTGTTGTAATTTACATATTGTAACTGCCCATTTTGCATCAGGATCAATTTTTGGCATTCCTACCGTTTCAGCAATTTCTTCAATTCCTAGTTGTTTTTCTTCACAGAATTTTTTCTTACAAACACCACATCTCCAGACATCAACAGAACCAATTGTTTTCTCATCAATGTTGATGTTTACTACTCCAAAGTAAACAGGCTGATGTTTACAAGTTTCAGTATCAATACTCAATGTTGTTCACCAATTCACAGTATTATTTAGTTCTTGCATCATCATAGGATTTTTCTAAAATTGACCCTATATTATCAACAATTTTGTTTCGTTTAAATTCAATATTTTCTCGTTCACACAATTTTCTATACATATTGACTGCAGTGAATCTAGGATGCATTGCCTCGAATTCAGTTTCAGAAAAGTCTATGAAAGCACCATAAGCCATTAGCTTCTCAGCTGCTTTTTGGGCATCATTCAAAGTGATCTTTAATTTTTCTGCAATTTGTGTTGAAGACATTTTTCCATAACAAGTAACTAACAAGTACACTTTAGCCTGAACAGGGTCTAATTTGATTTCAGAGATTAGATCATTTTCAATTCTAGAAGAATTCATCATTTTTGAAATGAATTATAATGAAATAAAAATGATCTATACAGTTATCGTTTAATCAAAAATTTTTTAGAAATTTTCAAGGAAACCACCATGGAAATAAAATACGCCATTGCGCCGAAAATTACTCCATATACTAAATCATCAAGAAAAACCCAAGTAAGAACAAACGCAACAAGGGACGGAATTGTAATGATTACAGCAATTAGAGTTCCTCTAAGTGCAATTTCTCGCATAGTAAGTTTTGTAGATGTTTCATCATCAGTCAATAGTCAAATTTTGAAAAATGGTAATAAAAACCAAAGATACTTTATATTTGGTAAACTCAGTTTCTGAGTGTTTGGCAAGTTATAAGGGAGCATATTCAAATGAACAATCATTAAATTTTGTAATACCAATTATTGTAATTTTATTTTTAGGGATAATCTATGTGATGACACAAAGAGCAGATTCAGGTTTTGTGAGTTTTATCTTAATTGGTGCTGCTGCACTAACAATGTTTTATTGGGTTAGAGTTCTGAAAAAAATGACAAAGGATCAAAAACCACTATATTCTCAAGGAAGAGAACCAGAAACAAAGAATTGGGTTTATGATCTGATTAAAGGTGAAGGGGAATTTGTGTTTGTGGCTGAGGTACCAGGTCCTGAAGACAAAATTGCTGTCAGATTAATAGATGGAATTTTATACATACGAGGAACTGCAGGATTTTCAAAAGAAGTTCCAATAGAAGGATCAAATGACATGCAGATATTTGATTTCAAATATAGAAATGGTGTATTAACACTTAGAATAAAATAACTATAGACTTTTTGCAAGTTCTAATTTTTGTGGCAAATATTTATCAGTAATATTAGTAAGACCATATTTTGAAAAAGCCTCTAATTCTGCCTTTCTTTTAATTTTCAAAAATACATCTAATTCTTTTTTCCAAATTCCAGACTCATATCTTGGATCCTTTTGAAGATCATAACATCTCTTAATGTCAGACTCAGTCATAGGAATTGTAGGTAGTTTGTATTTTTCAATATCAGTAGCCCAAACTCCAACCCATTTTGCATCAGGAACTGTCAGTTCTCTGAGATGGGCAGCATTTGCTGAACCAGATTTGATAACCATTGCAATGTGTTCTCCATACACATCACCATCAGTAAGAACAATGACAGGTAATTTCATTTCATCATGGAGTCTTTTTAATAAAGTTCTAGTTGAACGGGGAGCTTGTCCACCAGTATTGATAATTATAGACTTGAATTTCTTATCAACTTGTTCTTCAACAAATCTTGTAAAAAGACCACCTTTTTCAATTGCAATCACAATTTCAGCACTGGTATCAACTAGTTCTGCAGTAGTCAAACTAGGACCTATTGAATATCCATCAGGATGGTTTGACAGATTCATGGTTTTTCCTTCATATCCAGGAATTGTATATTCTATATTCAAATCGCCAAAAATAGAACTTCTCTCCTCAGGAAATATGTGAAAATCTTCTCGAGGTTTAGATGTCACAGCCTCTAAATCTACAATAATATTATCTGATTCTGATTGGTCTTCAAATTCTACAGCAAATGCTTGTGATGAATAATAGACATCTCTTAAAGTAGACGATTTTTTCTCTTTGGTTAACCTATTTGCAAAAAATGCAAGCCACATTAATTGTGTAAAAGATCTCAACTGAGCAGAATTTTTTGCACTCCTTAAAGCAGCATTACTACCTAGAATGTATTGTCTAAGTTTTTTATCATAAACTATGTTACTTACAGATCTACTTGGTATTGAGAATTTTGGGAATCGCCCATTATCTAAGTCACCATATATTTTTGCACCATGACTTTTAAGCATCTCAAGAATACTCTTTTGTTTTTTGTCAGCTTTCTTGCTTAGTTCTTTTGATTTACTTGTTTTCAATTGGGTTTTCCTCCTCTACGGGTGTCTTAGATTCAATTGTAGTTTCTTGTTCTAATATTTTCTTGTAATTAGGTTCTTTTTTCTTACCAGCTAATTCTGTACAAAATTCTGCAATCATTGGAATATATTTTGCATAAAGATTTGATCTCTTTTTTGCCATTTCAGCTTGACCTCTTTTTGACATGTATCCTGCCAATTTTCTTGATAGGAACTGTAATGCCAATCTTAATTCTCGTTCAATTTCTGGTCTGTCAGCAACATTTTCTTTTCCAGCAGTTTTGTACGGAATTCTAGTAGAGCAAATATGAGACACGATAATGAATGGAGGCTCACCCTTTACCTTGTATCTACCCCAATCAGTGTCATTAACAACTTTGAGAACTACATCACTGCCTTCATCATAAAGCAATGGAATTCTGTTGGCATATCTGTAAACATGTGGACCACCAGATTTGATTTCGCCACCATAAGCAATACCCATTTCAATTATGAAAGGAAATCCAGAGTAAGCAGAGGCTGGACGTTGAACTACAGCAGTAAAATCAGGATTAAAGAATTTCTTAACTCCTTTTTCCAGAGGCATTTCTCCTAATGGTGCAAGACAACTTGAATCAGGTGCCATAAAATCATCGAATTTTTGAAGGGAATCACTGAGATGAACTAATTCTTGATTTGTCAAAGTGCCCATTCGTTTTTCAGGCTTGATTTTTGCAAATTCTGCAAATTTGACTGCAGTAGTAGGACCAATGCGTTGGAATCTTTTAGTCAAAAATGTAGTGAGTGGTTCACCTTGAACAGTATGAGTTAATTGATTGTAATACTGACTTTCAGGATCCATATCAACTGATTTTGATTGTGAATCACCAAAGTCCCAATAGAATAATTTTTTGTTAGGTACATCAACATCTTCAATTTTAATTTTATTTAGTTTTTCAAAATCCATTTTTAGAAAAGACATCAAAGAAATTACTACTCTAGTTTGACGTGGAAGAGCTTTTCCTTTTTTCCTTGCTTTTTCCATGATTGCAATAAAACTAAGATTTTTCTTGGACAATCCTAAATCTTTTCTAACTTTTTCAATCATTGCATCATCAATATTTGGAATTTCAAATTGTGATTCAACTATCATTCTTCGTATTCTTTCAACATCAATACCGTGAGGATGTGGTTTAATTATTGTTGGAGGTGGAGGTATTTCTTTTACAAATCTTGGATGACTAAACTTTTGTCCTTTAGGATCATCAAAAGTTATTGATGCATAAGGAGTGATTAAAGAAGTTTCATATACATAATCTCGAATTTTGTTACCTGCTTTTGAGTAATCTCCCTCTAAACAAATACTTACAGAAAGGCCTTTTTTTGAAACTTCTTTTGTAGTATGTTTTACAATCACAGGTTTATTTCTTTGAATATCTAATAATACATCAAACTGATCTTGGGTTACTCCATCAGTAGAACTTTTTACTGTAACAGGTTTGTTAGTTGTAATTTGTCCATACAAAATTGCCATGGTTGCACCAAGCCCAAACATTCCTCTAGCTTGTTTGAGTCCAAATTTTGAACCATAAAGCACAGTTCCAAATGCAAGAGGTACATGATCTGCGTCTACCCCAGGGCCGTTATCCTTAACTGTCAAAATATAGGGCTTAGGATCTGGTTTTTCAGGCTCAACAGCCTTGATTATCAAATGAACATCTGGAAGAATTCCTTGTTGATCACACGCATCTAATGCATTTTCAACAAATTCTCGGACAGCAGTATAAAGAGAGCGTGTAGGATTACTAAAACCAGCTAAATCACGATTACTGTAAAAGAATTCACTAGGAGATATTTGATTAAATTTTTCTTCAGTAGGAGGCATCTTAATCTTCCCACAATTTCATTTTTTCTTGTTTTTCTTTTCGATTTGCAGCTTCTAATTTGGTGTAAACTGGACCATGATTACTTCCACTGGAAATAGCAGATATTGCATCAACAGCTAATCGTAATTTAGTTGAATCTCCAATAATTGAAACAGTTTTACCATAAACTGAGATATGAGTATCAGTAAGATTTTCCATGTTTTGTCTTGCTCTACCACCTTCTCCAATAATTCTCCCTTTTATCCTTTCAACATTTGCGTTAGATTTTCCAGTAAATTCTCTAAGATTTATCACATGCAATGCATTTTCACCTTTTAACAAAGTCATAGCGTTTTCAGGCGAAAAACCTCTACCAATTGCTGTAACAATTTCCATTGCTTTGAATGGTTGAATTTTTTCAACATCACCTTGAGATTTTATGAGAACTTCCCCCGTATCACCATCAATATCCAAAGAGACATGGCATGATGTTTCAATTTTTAATTTTACATTACCTGATTTTCCAATCAAAACAGCGATTCTGTCATTTGGGACACGAATCAGTTTTTCAAAACTCATTTTACAATTTCCTCAAATAATGTATTTGGATCTTCAACAGGAATTCCTCTTTTATTGAAGAATCTTGTAATGTTATTAATATCTCTTTTAAGAAATTCTTGAGCATTAGGATGTCTAAGATCAACTGCAGAACCCATATCAAAAACTACTAACCCATTTTCTGTTTTGAAAATGTTGTATTCTGAATAATCACCATGTACCAATTTGGCTTTATGATAAAGATCTTTGATGATTGAGATTGCTTGATTATAGTCATCTTCATCCATCTCTGAGTTTAACAATGATTTGCAGGGAGCACCATTTTTGCCGACAAATTCCATTGCAAGCACATTATTTGTGACATATAGTGGCCTTGGAACAAGAATTCCAGCATCATGACATTGTGATAAATTACGAAATTCTTTTTTTGCCCACAAATAAACTAGATTTTTTGTACCTTTTTTTAGATGTGAAAATCTTGGATCTCCAGTGATATATGGCTCCCGTTTTTTAAAATTTGAAGTACTTACTAGATAAATTTTCAAAGCAACACTAACATCATTTTCATCAACACCCCAAAAAAGAACTGATTCCTTTCCAGCACTTACAGACCCATTAATATATGCAATGATATGATCTGTGATCATTTTGTAAAGAGTCATGACAGTAGGTTTATCTAAAACTTCATTGATGACTTTTCCTTTTTTGAAACCATCTTCCAAATGTTTCCGTTTAGATTTTGAGATTAGTTTATTATCTATTTTTGATTCTAATTTCTTACTAAGTATATCAGTCATTGAATGATTTTACCTCTACTAGATAAAATGGATTTCTTTTTGAATGCAAAATAATGGACGAAGATCAAATCAGATAACATATCACATTTTGAAAACAATTAGAAAAGGAACATCAGAAACTGTTTTGATCCCAGATTCTGAACCGATTCCAAGTTGTATAGATAAAGAAATTGTTTCCTTTCCAACCATGTTAATAATTGAAGAATTTTTCATTAATACTTTTGCTTCTTCTCTATCAACTAGTTTTTCACCATAATAGCTTTCACTGATATGCATTTTTAATTCATCTTGAATAATTTTTTTTCCTAATAGTCCAACATCACAAATATTGAGCATCGTATTTTTTTGGTAATCAGAAACTCTTACTGAGAATTGCATTACGCATATTTACCTTTTAGAGTAGATTTTGCACCACAAGCTTCACAAATTAAAAATGAAATACGATTTTCTTTAGTAATTTTTGTATCAGGGCTTTTACATGTAGGACATTCAAGGTAATCTTTTACATAAATTTGAAATAATCTGGTAAAATCATCAGGGGCTCGTCTTCCAATAAACATTGCTTTATCACCTAATCTTTCAGCAGGAACTGCAAACTCTTTTGAGAGGTATTGAAGAACTTTATCTGGATCTCTTCTGAGAATTTTTGGGAATTCTGAAAAATTACGCAAGAAAGTCTTCTGACCTTCCCACATTATATCTACAACAGGAAGTTCAAATCTGGTTGAAGAGTCTTTTTCAGCATTACCTAGTTTATCATGAATACGTTTGAGTAAATTCTCATATTCTGTTTTAGTCATAAAAAATAGTATTTACTAGACTCTATATGGGTTTTGAAAAAGAGAAATCGTGTGGACTTTGGTCTAAGGTTTTATTCTTTTGGCATTGCACCAATACGGAAAACATTAGTTCCACATGTTGGACATGTACCTTTTACGGCAGGACGTCCATTCTTTAGTTTAGTTTCTTGGGGATCTTTTATGTCCCTTTTTTCTCTGCATTTTACGCAATATGCTGTAACCATTCTGAAATTTGTCAAACTTGATGGTATTTAGGAAGAGGCTGTGAAGATTATTTAGCTATAAACTAGACACACGTAAATTTTTTAGGTGTGAAAAAACAATAATTATTGAAAATTTCAATGAATATGAGTTTTTTTTTAAAAATTATGGCTAGAATTATACAATAAGAGTTTTTTTCTAACATTTGTTAAAAGTAGATAATTTTTCAAGAAATTATCAGTTATAAACTCCTTAATTGTTAAATTACAAATGGCATCAAAAAAGGGAATAATAGCTACGGCCATAATATTAGCGGCAATTACTAGTGCAAGTTTTCTGTTATGGATAGTTCCACAAGATAATGAAACAACATTTGTGATATCAAATTATGCAGATTATCTTGATGGAGTAAAAAATATCCAAGAAGTATTACAAGAATCAATTAGTATTGAATATCAAAATCTACGAAACGGTGAAATTTCTCCCGAAGACTATATCACAATTACTGAAGTAACATCATCACAAGTAACTGCTCAGATAAGCGAATTTGTAACATCAAAGCCACCTGAAGAATGGCAAGATAGTTACATCAATTATATGGATGCAATGAAAAAATTCAATTCCTATATTATTGAAACCAAAGTTTTAGCCAATATGATTGAAAATGGAAGTACAGAAACAGAAATGATTGAAACTGTACAAGAAATAGAGTCATTAAAAACAGAATCTCTGGAATATGTTAAAATTTCTGATGAATCAAGACCTTAGCCTCAAAACCACATTTTACTAATCATATTTGTTGGAAATCGTTAAAAAGCAATTTTGTAATAGAAATAAGAATGTCTCAACAATCAGGTAAGGTAGAAAAAGATGTCAATGCATCTACAGCCAACAAATTACTGGTAATTTGTGTTGATAGAGATAATGATGTAGGAGAAAAAACAGGAATTATCACACCAGTGGTAGGTAGAGATGCTTGTATTGAAGCAGCTCAAAGACTAGCTTTAGAAGATCCTGAAGATGCAGATTCAAATTCAATTTTTTCAGCAATCAAAACATATGAAGATTTAATCAGTAAAGGTTACCAAGTCGAAGTAATAACTGTTGCAGGAGTTAAAGATAGAGGGGTTCAAGCTGACGAAAAAATTCTTGTCGAGGTAAAAAAAGTTTTAGAAAAATTTTCTGCAAATGGTGCAGTCATAGTTTCTGATGGGGAAGATGATGAAAGTGTTATTCCAGTGATTCAAAATGTTCTACCAGTTGTTTCTGTACAACGTGTAGTAATGAAAGTGAGTAGAAGTGTAGAGTACTCTTATGCAGTTTTTGGAAAATATCTAAAAATGATTGCTTATGATTCAAGATATTCAAAGTTCTTTTTAGGAGTTCCAGGAATTCTTTTGTTAATTGGTGGAATTGCAAGTGTTTTTAATTTTACCACAGAAATATTTGCAATTCTAGTAAGTATTTTAGGTGGGGCATTCTTGATTAGAGCGTTTGATATAGATAGAGCATGGTCAAGTTGGTCAAAAC
Source organism: Candidatus Nitrosopumilus sp. (assembly GCA_965248045.1). Taxonomy (GTDB): domain Archaea; phylum Thermoproteota; class Nitrososphaeria; order Nitrososphaerales; family Nitrosopumilaceae; genus Nitrosopumilus. The sequence goes on along the minus strand of CBDFIG010000002.1, from coordinate 1,735,980 downwards.
CAACTCCGATGGGTTTTATCAGAATGTTTACAATGGTTGCAGGAGTATTACTAATTCTTTCATCAGTGCCAGCTGGAGTTAGTGCAGTTGATTCAGAATTAATTGAAGCAGATACAGAATTTGTTGCAAAGATTACAGATAAGATCATAATCGGTCAATTTGTTTCTGGGGCATTACCAATTTTATGGATTGGAATGGGTGCAATATTTGCTGGGATATTACTAAGTAATTGGATTGGAGGAGTTCCAAGACAAATAAGTGATATTCTAAGGATTATTGTTTTGGCATCACTTTATCCAACTATATCACAATTTACTAACATAATGATTTATGATGAAAGTTCATTTACTTTGATTCCACCTCTGTTAGGAGGATTGGCTGCAACTTTAGTTTCAGCTACAATTCTCTTTAAGAAGTATAGAAAACAGAAAGATCAAGAGATGGTTTCAGACTAAATTGAGCCTTAAATTCATCAAAAAAATAAATTTCTGAAAAACACTGATATCTTCAATTATGTATTAATCATCAAGGGTGAATACGGTATTAATAAAATAAAAGATGTGATCTTTCAATTATCAGGAATCTATAAGATCTATGGAAATAGGCTAGAAAGTGAAATTCAAAATGGTTCTATTCCAAATCACGTGGCTCTAATTTTAGATGGAAATAGAAGATGGGCTAAAAGACATCTAACATTACCAAAAGAAGGGCATTGGAAGGGAGCTGATGCAGTAGAAAACCTTCTTGATTGGTGTGAAGAATTTGATATCAAAATTGTCACATTATATGCACTTTCAGCAGAGAATTTGGATAGAAATGATGAAGAGTTAGAACACATCTATGAATTAATTCGTATGAGACTAGAGAAATTATATAATGATCCTAGAATTCACAGATGCAAAATGAGAGTAAAAGGAATTGGAAGGATTGAGCTATTACCAGATTATATTAAAGAAGTTTTAAAAAGATTAGATGACGCTACAAAAAATTATGATAATCATTTTCTAAATATTGCATTAGCGTATGGGGGACAAGATGAGCTAGTAGATGCAGTTAAGAAAATAGGAGAAAAAATCAAAGAGGGTTCTCTGAATGTTGATGATATTAACAAAAAAGAGATTGAATCAAATCTCTACACATCACACTTACCACAGTCATCTCCAGATTTGATCTTGCGAACATCAGGAGAAAAAAGATTAAGTGGATTTCTTATGTGGCAAAGTGCCTATAGTGAATTAGTTTTTATGGATATTTTTTGGCCAGAATTTAGAAAGATTGATTTAATGAGAGCAATTAGAACTTTTCAAGAAAGAAAAAGAAGGTTAGGAAAATGATAGAAGAAACGTCTGCAGGAATTGTATTATTTAGAAAAGAAGATTCAAAAATTTTATTTTTACTTTTACACTATCCTTCTGGGCATTGGGATTTTGTAAAAGGGAAAATGGAAACAGGGGAATCACCCCATGAAACTGCAGTTAGAGAAACAGGAGAAGAAACAGGAATTACAGACATTGTATTTTTAGAAAATTTTGAAGAATGGATTAAATATGATTTTCAATATCAGGGAGAATTAGTTCATAAAAAGGTAGTATTTTTTTTAGCTGAAACAAAAACTAAAGAAGTTAAAATTTCACATGAACATCTTAACTACACATGGATGGATTATAATACATCTATGGAAAAAACTACATTTGATAATGCAAAAACAGTATTAACAAGAGCACAAACGTTACTTACCAAAACTCTGTAACTGTAATTTCTTTGCTACACTAATAGGATTTTTTGCATTTAGAATAGTTCTGCCAACAATTAGATAATTAGTTCCAGATGAAATTACTTTATCTGCACTTCCACTTTGAGTGCCAACACCAGGAGAAAATATACTTAATTTTTTTCCTGCTTTTTTAGAACAGTACTGTATAATTTTTGGAAAAGTAGCTCCCACTACAATTCCATCAACTTTTGCAGTTAGAGCCCAATCCAAAAATAATTGATACAATTGCTGTTTTTTTCTCATTTTTACCTCCATATCATATGATAATTTAGCCTCAGGGGCACTCATATGACATAATGTGATTACACCTTTCTCATTTTTATGAGCAGATTTTACCAAATTTTTCAGACTATCAAGACCCATGATAGGATTTGCAATGACTGCATCAAACCCTAAATTCCAAAGATTCTCAGTTGTTACACGATTAGTGTTTCCAATATCATTGAGTTTGATGTCTGCAATTGTTTGTAAACCATATCGATGAGCGGTTTTGTTAATTTTGAGAATTTCTTTACCACTCAAAGGGAGAAGTAAATGAAAATTTAGTTTAATTCCACATAAAAAAGGATGCAATTGTTTGATATTTTCAACAGTTTTTTTTTCCAAATTTTTAACTGATGGATCATAATCATTGGCAAGAATTACACTCCCATGAGTTTTTGAGGATTTTGAAAGTCTAGTTTTGAAGGTGGCCATAATCAACTAACGGATGTGTGTCTTTTAATTTTATTATTTTGATGTATGAATAACCGTGTTCAGATGGATTTTCTACAAAAATGGGTTCAGTTCCATTACCTGGTGAAAATTTCATGAAAGGCTTTTGTGGATCACTATCTAAAACTACATGGCAGAAGTAAGATGTTCCTTCATCATTGAAATTCATGAAAACACCAATAAGCCATTTATCATTATGTGGAAATAAAAATAGTGGAAAAGGAATTTCATCAAAACCGCCAGTTAGTTTTGCAAGACTAGACATATCTTCTAATTCAATTGGCTGGTATCTATCAAGAGTTCCATTACCGGGTCTCAAAGTTTTTGGAAGAGATTTAATTCGAACTATAGGAGAATAGAGTTTACTATTGTCAGAAGTAGTATTAACAATTTCAGATTCTTCTTTTCCTCCTTTTAATCCATAGCAAAGATAGTGGCCGTTATGTTCTAGTGGAGTATAATATACAATTGGTTTTTCTTTAAGTATATCCATTTGTACAGATAAAATTTTTCGTCCATCATGATCATGTAAAAAAGATACACGAGGTGCACGTTCAAGTGCACAAACAAGTCTAGAGAATTCCAAAGTTGAATTTACTTGAATGTAACGAGGTAATTTATCAGTAGAAGAATTTTGTTTTTCCACAATGATTTTCAATATTGTATCAAATTAAACTTATCCGAAACTTTGGAGACGAGCCTAGCTTCTTCTATCAATGACATCATTAATAGCTGGACCTGTTCCAATGATTGTTACAGGCGTGTTTAATTCATCTTCAATATTTTTTATGAATGCTTTTGCATCATCAGATAATTTATCAAATGAAGTTTCACCTGCACAATCAGAAAATAGAACATCTAATTTTGTAATAGAAACTTGTGTTGCACCATTAAGCATGATTGCACGTCTAGCTAAGTCAAAATCAAAATCAGCAGCACGTCGCTGACGTCCAGTCACAGTACCAAACTCTGACCAACCTTTTTTTTCTGCGTCTTCAAGTGAAAGTTCTTTCTCAAGAGGACCAGTTCCAACACGCGTAACATACGATTTGAAAACAACAATTACCTCATCAACTTTGGTAGGACCAATACCAACATCAGCGCATATCCCAGATGCAGTAACATCTTTTGAGGTTACAAATGGGTAGGTTCCATGCCATAAGGAAAGAAAAGTTCCTTGCGTACCTTCTATGAGTACATTCTCATTTGCAGAAAGTGCAGAATTTATCTCCTGAGGTACATCTGTAATTAGTGAAGATAAAGAATCAAAATCTTTTGCTAGTTTTAAAACTCTCATAGCCCTATCTGCATTAGCAGGGCCTGTACCAGAGCCTGTACTTCCAATTTTTTCTTTTAATTCACCTTTAGAATCTCGTTCCAGATGAGTTTCTTCGATAACACCACAGTGTTTATCAATAAAAGAACGTCCTGATGCATTAAAATCCTGAATTTCTTTTTTTAAAACATCTGGATTGATAACGACTCCAGGGCCAATCATTACTTTAGCATCTTTATTGAGAAATCCACTCGGAAGCATTCTAACTTTGTACACTTTATCACCATCTCTAATTGTATGACCGGCATTCGGACCAGCACCACCACGAACTATGATTTTTGGATTATCTTTAATTGCCAAATATGAGATGATCTTTCCCTTACCCTCATCTCCAAAAAATCCGCCAACAACTACAGTGGATGTCATGCTGTTGAGATTCTAGTTCGTTTATTTAAGCTAAAGTATTTTCACATGATTTTATATCCAACATGGATTTGTTTAGATCGATGGTAGGAGAAAATTTTGCTGGAAACATCATAATCAATTTGGCAAGTCTTCCAGATTTCCTAAGAAATCCAATTTTGAAAAAAAGAATGATTGAATTCTTTTCATTGTCTGACCCTGAAAAGAAAGAAGTCATAAACAATGCTTTAGAAGCAGGCCCAACTATTCCATTTCCTAACTTTTCAAAGCTTTTCAAAACATGGCTCAAAATTTTAACAACACTTCCAGAAGAACAAAGAGTAGGATTATTTTCAGCATATATTGTTGAAGTATCACAAAATCCACAAAAACTAATCATATTCAATTTAGATGGAATTTTAGAAATATTTTTAACATTAGAGGAAAATGAAAAAGAAATTCTTGCTAGTACAATTAAAAAAATCATCAACAATTTAGATGATGAGCAAAAAAGAAGAGTAATGTTAGTAGTTCCAGATAATGCTAAACTTCACTTGAAGTTTTAACACCTGGAGGAGGATCATCAGGCTTTCTATTATCTTCATTTGTATAATCAATTATTTCTCCTTCAGGAGACAATACACCTACAAAGATTTTTTCATGTTTTTTCAATAGTTTTCTATGATCAGGCATAGACATGTCAAGTTTCATTTCATTCATTACCATTATTTGATATTCTTTCCATTCAGCCCAACATTTGTTGCAAGTAGGGTATTTTACGGCAACAATGCCAAGTTCTTCGCTATCAGGAATAGAATTCTTGCATTTAGTACAAGTACGACTCATAGAAATTAACAATAATGAACTCCTTTTATCTTTTATTGAGTAAAAGTAATAATAATTATCAAAAACAAAATTCTTCATGAAGATAAAATGCCCAAAATGTAAGGGAGATGCTGAATTGGCAATGGATTTCTCTTTAGTAAAATGCAATTCTTGCGATTTAGAAATGAGTTATGGAGAATATGTAAAATTCATAGCACATAATGAAGCTAAGTATTCAGATATTCTTGGAGATTATACTGGTAGTACAGAAGGTCAATCATCAGGTTCATTGGATGAATGGGATTAACAACATGGTAAAATCATTCATCAGGTTAAAATAATTAGTTTAAGGAGTTCCTAAACATCATTGGAATTTTTATTAGAAAATATACTTAATCTGATAGGATTTTTGGTAGGACTTGCCATAGGAATAATGTCAATTATTGGATTTAGAAATACTGGTAGTCCAACATTATTTAGATTAACAATTGCATTTTTTTCAATAAGTTTAGGATTTTTTGTAATATGGACAGGATACATGGTAGAAGATTACATTATAAAATCAGGAAACATAGATAGAGGGATTCAAACTTTAGGAATTGCAATTCAAACAGTTGGATACTTTTTCATTGCATTTTCACATAGCATAAAATCATTTTTTCCAAAATCAAGATACTTTAGATCAATTGGAGTTTTTCCATTATTCCTAATTTCTTCTGTTCAGTTAGAACATATCTTTAGATCAGTTTCGTTTATTTTGTTGGCATATGGTGCTATTGAAACAATGTTATCATATTTTGAAAATAAAAATAAAGGTGCAATTTCTGTTGCAGTAGGATTAGGACTCTTAGCATTAGGAGAATTTCTGGGATGGTATTCATTTGTATTTCCAGAATCAATTCTATACTCTGTATCAATGGTGATTAAAATTGCTGGATTAATAGCACTATTCATTCCAGTGAGTAAAGTGCCATTAACCAAGATAAAATTTGATGAAGGATCAGAATAATTTCACAGGCTCAAAATCTGAAACAATTAAAAATTTGTCAATTTCTTTTATCTTTTTAGTATATTGGAAAATATCATTGCCCTCTCATAGAAATTAGAAGGATTAATCATAGAGAAATGGCAGAATATAGAACTCATATGAAAATCATTGGAGATATTCTAGCAACAACTCGAGATGATTTACAAGATGGGGATGGAGCATCAGTTACTTATCTAATCAGAAAAGCAAACATTTCTCATTCTAGAATTTCAAGAATCTTGAAAACTCTAGTGTCACAAGGGCTCTTGGAACGAGTAGATAATCAAAGATCAAATAAATACAAAATTAGTCAATCAGGTAGAGAATTTCTTCAAGCATATTATACATTTACAAACTTTGCAGATAACTTTGGGTTAAGTATCTAGTCTTCTGCTTCATCAAATTCATCATCAAAATCATCTTCAAAATCTGTGTCCTCAGGATTAGAAGAAGGTTTAGACATACTTTACAAGTAGAAATTTGACACTTAAAACTGATTCAAAAGTAAATGGTAATTAAACAAAAAAGAACAGATAGATTATTGAAAGTAAGTTGTGACAAAGAAGGAATTAAAAAAGCATCTCAAATTATTAGCCAAGGAGGAATTGTTGTTTTTCCAACAGACACAGTATATGGAATAGGATGTAATCCATACAACAAAGACGCAGTGGAAAAAATTTACAAGGTTAAATCCAGGGATTTCTCGAAACCATTTCCAGTTTTAGTGTATTCAAAGGAAATTGCTGAAAGAATTGCTTTGTTTGATGTATTTACTAAAAAAATTGTAGAAAGATTTTGGCCAGGACCATTAACAATAATTTTAAAATTAACTGATGAAAGTTTAAAAAAATCACTAAATTTAACTGATAAAATTGCTCTAAGAGTTCCAAATCACAAATGCACACTAGAATTATTGAAGAAATGTAATGTACTAGTAGGTACTAGTGCAAATATTTCTGGACATTCATCATTTACAAATCCTGATGAATGTTTCAACAATATTCAAAAATATGATATTTTTGTTGATGGAGGTGTAATAACTAGCAAATCAGAATCAACTATAATTGAAATAGAAAATGAAGAGATCAAAATTATTCGAGAAGGTTCTTTGAGTTACGAGGAGATTTTGGGATTATGAATTTAATCATTACATGTGCTAGACATCTTGAACCTGAAACTGAAAAGGAGTTGAAAGATATTCTAGAAAAATTTGGAGATTCTGATACAAAAGTTTCAATCACAGAAATGTCAGGGATTTTAACTGCTGAAACAAGTCTTGAGCCAATAGGTGTTGTAAGAGAAATTAAAGAAATGCTTCTTGATGAACCATGGAGTATTAGATATTGCCTAAGAATCATACCAATTCAAAAAGTCATTGAGACAAAAATTGAAGAAATAGAAAAAACAGTTACAGACATGTCAAAAGAAATTTCTGATGGAGAAACATATAGAATATCAATAGAAAAAAGAAATTCAGATATTTCTAGTCAAGAAATTATTTCAAAGATAGCAAATAAAATAAAAAATAAAGTGTCACTTGAATTTCCTGATAAAATTGTCTTAATTGAAATTTTAGGTGACAAAACGGGGGTTTCCATATTAAAAAAAACAGATGTGTTAAACGTTGAAAAAACTAAGCGTAGTATCTCAGAGTAAAATTGCAGCTTTTTCTACCAAAATATCCTCAAGCGGATTTTTTGAATGAACTGAATCAAGTTGCTTTTTTGTAATCTTAAAATATTTTTTAAGGAATAAATCATTATTTTTTGAAAATAAATTTACAGATAATGATAATAATTCATTAGATAACAAATTTAATGTTTTTTTATTTCCAATTGCAATTAAAATAAAATTAAATTTTGACTTTATTCCAGCAACTATTATTGAATCAGAAATTTGCTTAGTTAATGCAAAACGCATTAAAATATCAGTTTCAAGTTTATTTGAAAGTAGAATATCATTTTTTTCAGATTCTAAAGATAATGATAAAATTTTTTTTAGGTGATAATTACTCAATACAAAATTACTGGATACTGCCTGAAGTTGTATTTTTGGGTATTTTTTTCTTAAATTATCAAGGAATTTTACATCAATTGTTTTTTGGCCCATAATCTCAATTATTTGAATTTGTTTTTTTAAAACTTGAAAAGTTAATTTTTTGGAAGAACCACCATGAATGACAGGTATAATGCTCACAAGATCATTATTTTTTATCTTAGTAGATTTTCCTTCCATTGCAGAAGAATCAGTTCCATTAATTGCAATTAAGATATTTTCAGGATCTAGATCAGGTGTGTCAGCAGGTTTTAATTCTAACAATAAATCAATTAGTTCTTGAATAGTGATATCAGATTTATCAATCTGAAATTGTTCTGTTGGAAAAGACTTTTTTGCACCACCAATAAGTTTTATGGTAATCATGTTAATTTAATTCAAAATTTAGAAAATTAATATTTTGTTAATTACTCAGTTTTCTCTTCTGTAGTTTCAATTGTTTCTTCTACAGGAGTTGATTCTGTGACAGTTTCAGTGGAAGTTTCTTCTACAGGAGTTGATTCTGTGACAGTTTCAGTGGAAGTTTCTTCTACAGGAGTTGATTCTGTGACAGTTTCAGTGGAAGTTTCTTCTACAGGAGTTGATTCAAGAGATTTTGTTTGAATTTCTTGCTCAATTGGTTCCTCAGAACGTGAAGATTCAATTCTTGCTTGTTTGTCTTTTTCTTCACGAATCTCTTTTTTGATAAATTTAGTGATATAGCCTGCTACTTTGTTTTTTAGGCCTTTAGAACGTATGATAGAAACCTGATCTAAGACTTTTTTGTTATCGACAAAATCTTCACCAAACTCTGATTTGTGTCCGTTAAAGACCTCATATGTGATACGCTTTATTCTATCCACGTTTCGTCTAATAATTGGGGTATTTTATACCTATATTCCAAGGAATGAATTTGAATTGTTTTCTAGCAGTAATGTCATGTCATCAAATGTTTTTCCTAGAATTTTTGAAGCACAAAAAATTACACTAGGAATAAAGCTAATTTGGCCAGATTTCATTTCAAAACATCTAGAAAATCTCACAGGGCCATCAGTTTCAACAAGGATTTTTGATTCATCTGTTTTAGACAATAAAGTTTGTTTGTCGTTTGCATAAATCATTACAGGTCCATACGATACAAAAAATCCCATATCCATAGCTTTTTGAAGTTGTTTTTTACTACCATCAAACCAATGAAGTAAAGCATGTTTAGTGTCATAGGAAGTCATTATTTGAAAAACATCATCAAGACTTTTTCTTGAATGAATAGAAATAGGTTTGTTATATTTTTCTGCTAATGACAATAATGTTTCAAAAACATGAGTTTGTCTTTTAGAATCTTCATCGTTGGTAACAAAAGTTGGATCTAATCCTATTTCACCTATTCCAGAAAGATTTTGATGGTTTTCCTCTATCATAACAACCATTTGTTCAATGTTATCATTTGCACATTCAGGGTGAATTCCAATAAATGGTAAAACTAGATTGCTTTTTTTTGCCAGTTTTAAAGTTTGTAAAGAATTTTCAGTATTCATTGAGACACAACATGCTTTAATTTTCAAATACTCCATTTCTTTTAAGATAAATTGTATATCAGAAGAATAGGCAGGATCTGACAAGTGTATATGAGAATCAAAATACCATGACATTTCTTTATCAATTCTTAAAATAGTCTGTATAAATCGATTCCTTAGTGATATTTTTTCACTCATTATCTTTTTTCGGAAAAAACGAAAATGAAATTCATGAAATCGTCAGAACTAGGACTATCTGCTATGTATAGAATTTTGAAAAAAGCAGGGGCCGAAAGAGTTAGTGACGAATCAGCAGACGAATTAAGAAGAATTATTGAAGAACTGGCTGACAGTATTGCAAAAAGTGCAGTCGATATGGCTTCTCATGCAGGTAGGAAAACTGTAAAAGGAGAAGATGTAAAGTTGGCTTCAAAACCATTTAACAAATTCTAATCTAAAGAGTTTAATTATTCATTTTGTGTTTTTTAAAACGGTACTCTGGCAGAACGGTTATGCGTGAGCCTGCAAAGCTTATACAAGGGGGTTCGACTCCCTCGGGTACCTTATTCTACTATGACTTGTCCTTTCATCCAAGGATGTAATGTGCAGTAATAATCATAGATACCAGTTTCATCAAAAGTAAGAGTGTAGGATTCAAATGGATCTAAATGTCCACTGTCAAAAAGTTCAGTAGGTGCACCATAAAAACCAGAAGTAACACTGTGAAACGCTGAATCTTCATTTACCCAGGTAACTTGATTTCCTGAATCGACAACAATCATAGATGGTATGTAACATCTATCAATCTCTTCACATCCAGGGCGAGAAACTTTTGTAGGCATTATTACATCCCCTGTAACAGTCAATTCTGTTTCTTTAGCATCATCATCAGTTGAAATACTCGGTAACGATATTCCAATAATTACAAGAACTACTATTCCAATTACTCCAATAGCAGTTATTTTTTTTAGCAAATCACATCATATCCAGAATAGAGTTATTACATAATTACCCAATTGTCTAAATATATAACATATTAGAAAAGGGGATTGTCTCAAAACAAAAATGGATTATTAGAATACATTCCAGGTTCACATACATTATTAGTACAAAAGAATTCTAGTCTACCCCTAGAAGGATTTGCGGAAAATATTCTAGGAAGTATTCAAGAATATGCGGAAAATTCAAAAAGTGAAGTTGAGAAAGGGAATAATTTTCTTCAATGGGTATTAACACGAGTTTTTGAGGCTACTGAAGATGATGCAGCAGATGCAATTGTTGATGGCGCAAACGATCTTGGAATTGATGCTTACCTACCAGTAGATTTTTCAGATAATACAATTAGATTATTTCAATCAAAATATGGCACATCACACTCACTAGAAGCAATTGCCAAGTTCAAAGAAGATACAAAACGATTACTTACAAAAGATGTTACAAAGATGAGACCTGAATTAGCTCAACTTGTTACAAAAATTAAAGAAAAAAATCTCAAGATAAAATGTTGTTATGTAACAGATCAAAAAGTGGAATATGATGATGAATTAGTTGAGGTCATAGATGGGGATAAAATAATTCAAAAATTATGGGATAGGATTAAAAAACCTGCAGCAGGGAAAAAATCATCCATTAAACTAGAAAGAATGCTCAGACATGAGAACACTATACTAGGAATTTTGAAATTACGAGAACTTACTGAATTTGTAAGTAAGAATAAAGATTATGTCTTTGAATCAAATATTAGACAATGGATGCAATTCAAGACTACAGTCAACAAAGGATTACGTGAAACGCTACAAAGCAATCCAGGTAAATTCTTCTTTTACAATAATGGAATTACTATTGTAGTTAGTGACTTTGCAGAATTAGGAGAAAATCTCATTGAACTTCATGCTCCACAAATTGTAAATGGGGCACAAACATCAAACTCGATTCTTGATCATTCAAAGAGAACAAAAAACATGGACGGTTCCATGACAGTTACAATAATCAAAGCAGATGATGAACAAGAACAAAATAACATTACAAAGTATAGAAATTCTCAAAATTCAGTTAGAGGAAAAGATCTAGTTTCATTAATGGATTTTCATAAATCAATCAAATCACAACTGAAAAATTGTGGCTATTTTTATGAAATTCAAGCAGGTTCTTTTGACACAAAAACAAAATCAAAACAATGTGAGTATGAAGGAGATGCAACATACAACAATTATCTTCCAGATAATCACAAGAAAGTCATTGTTGCAAAAGATGCAATTCAATCCCTAGTTGCAGGTATTGAACAAAGACCAACTGAAGCATATAGTTCACCATCTCAGTTTCTTCCAAGAGGTAGAAAATATGATGACGTTTTCAATGATAATCTAAAAGATGATTATAGAATTTTGCTTTATCCATATCTTGTTAAAGAATTTGCAAAAAAATCATTAAAATATGGAAAACAAGGAGGTCATAAAACAAAAAGATATGCAACTTTATTTTTTGTTGCAGTCTACTTTAGAATACTACACAAGAAAATTCTTGAATCAAAGGGGGATTTCAAGGGAGATGTAAGAAAAATAGAGCCCATTTTTCGTAGTTTTAAACTTAATTTTAGAATTCTAAAGATCACAGATGTAATTGTAACTAAATTTCTTGAAGATACAGTAGTAGATGATGAGATTGAATTAGCCAATACTAAACATAATTTTTTCTCACAACACGTATGGAATGATGCGATGCTTCGAGTAATTGATAAAAAAATCAGACAAGAAGAAGAAGAGATCCTAGCATTAAAAAAACTAACAAGTAGTTTATTTTAAATTCTAAAGGTAGAAGTCCAACCAAGTAAAAATCTTGCAGGAGGTTTACATTGGCCAGACTACCTACCTAAAATCAGTACAAACAAGGGATATTTAACATAATTTTAGGAGTATGTTTTATTCCAGAATGTTTTTTATATCGATTAAAAAGAGCAAAGTTACTTTGGGATCAAAAGACAAATGTGTAATTTGTAGTGAAAAAATTGAACTTCATTATAGTCCTATGGAAGAATGGGGAATAAAGGGTTCATTATGTGGAAAATGTTATTCAAAAAAAATCCAAGAACATTATCCAGGTGAACATGCCAGAGTAAACAAGCATTTAGATTAATTTTGTTTTGAATATTTATTAGAATTTAGACAATTCCAAGCAAGCGGATCATCTTTTACATCTTTTTCTTCTAAAAATGCAATGTCAGTAATTGTTTTTTTTCTTTTCAACAGGTTTACCTGAAAACTAGAGAATTGTTTGCATTCACAATCGTTGTACAGACATACATCATCGTCTCCTTCATCATGATCATCAGCTTTATGACCACAATTACACAGTGCACTATTTTTTACATCATTAAGTAATTTTTTTGTGTATACTCCTAATCGGAGATATGCTTCTCCTCCATGACCTTTCTTAAATCTCTCATAATTTTCAGATTTTTGTAGCACTTTGAAAAAAGACAAATTAGTATCAGACTTTTGGGAATCAGCACCCATGATAAACCAGTATTTGTCACCAATTTCTACAAATCGAACTTTAATTGATGGATCTAACCACCAATGAATAGTATCATGCCAAAGTGATGCTGATTCTTTTCTATCAGAAATTAAAGGAACAATATTCATTCTAAGATCATAGTATCTGTAAGCAACGCCAATAAAGTCATCAAACCATGGAGTAATTGATTGAGAAGACATTGTTGAAAAATCAGGTCAGAGCATATTTATCTGATCTGAATCAATGGTAATACCCTTATATCTTAGTTTTATAATAAAGCACGTATGGCTTCCTATAGAACCAGTATGCAGATTGTTGCAGATTTACTTACTGCTACAGAACAGTCTGGGCAAGAAGGCATCAAAACAACATCTCTTCTAACAAAGGCAAATCTATCACATTCAAGATTATCCAAGTTCGTAGAGAATTTGACTGGTGCAGGTCTAATTAATAGAATTGAGTTTGATGGTAAGAATACTTTTGTAATTACTGGGAAAGGTAGACAATACTTGGAATCTTATGTAAAATTTGCAGATATTGCAGGTTCATTTGGATTAGAACTTTAGAATCTATTTTTTCTTGGCTCTTCTTTTAGCATTACCTTTTTCTCGTTCTTTTTTAGCTTTGTAAGAACTGTAAACTAAAATAATTATTATTCCTGCTATGGCTGCATAAAATAGTGGAATAAGAGGCGGATCTCTGATTTGTCCTGAAGATGGTTCAACAAATGCTATAGGAATAGTTACAATCATGAATACTAGAATGACCATAAGATACTTGTCCACGAATTGTGGAGTTTACAAAACCATATAACTTTACATCTTGTTTCATACAATTCTTATTTTTGTTTTATTAAAGAATCGTGTTGATGTTGATAAAAATTAGGCCTTGCTGACTACACAGAACCTCAAAACAGAGTCTTAAAAGGAAATCAGGACATGTACAGCATGGAATCAAGACAAATTTTTGCAGTGATGTTGATAATCAAATTAGGCCTTGCTGACTACACAGAACCTCAAAACAGAGTCTTAAAAGGAAATCAGGACATGTACAGCATGGAATCAAGACAAATTTTTGCAAAAAATCAATGATGTGTCAGCAGAACTGGAAATAACTGCAACTAAAATAAAATGCCTGACTGGCAGCACCACACACTTTGAGATATCAGTTAAGAGTCTCAGGTCATTTCTGCATGTAAAGGCAAACAAGATTCTGCTAAATTTCATACAAAATGACGAGTTGTATCAGACAACTATTACCTCCAGACATTGCCTGAAAATCCTAAAATCTCTAAGAGAATTTACCATCACTCAAAACTGAAAATTTTGTTATTTTTGCTGATTATTTTTATGCCTGTTCCAGATAATGATGGAGTAATTTGCACCAGTTCATCTTTTGGTAGAACTAAAAGAGAATTCCCATATCTGTCTGTTATAGTATAGCTATCATCAGAAGTATCTCCAATGTACAGTTTTTTGATTTTAATTTCCTCCAGTCCGACATTCATCACATCAATTCTGAGGGGATTATCCACCACATCAATTAACCTCAGCTGCTCAGAGGCCTTTCTCTTTTCTAGTTCTATCTTGTCATGCTGAGATATTGCAACAATTCCAATATGATCTCCGGCATAACTAAACACAACTGCAAATGCGGCCAGAACCACTCCAGATACTGCAAGCCACTCTATTATTTGATTCACAACTCCACCTCCTGCACACATATAGCTGAAGAGCCATAACCATGCGCTGCAATCTCCAGGAGCATTGCATTTCCTGACAGACTTGCAGAGATTTCAAATTCGTTTAGAGCCATTCCCTTTGGAGATATGTTTTCTGTAACAGTATCGACAATTACTTTGTTTGTCCCATCATAAATTACAACAGAGTAACTCTCAATTTCATGCTGGCCACTGTTGATGAATTGGACAGAACCCCAAAAAACATCACCAGAGATTGCAAATATCTGAGCAGACTGGATATCACAGTCCAAATGCCCATATGAAATTTGATTATAATGTATGGCCACTATAGAGACTACTGCAAAGGAGATTGCAATCAAAATAACAGTAGCTAAAATCGACGTGACTGCTTGACGACTCCCCCTCATTTTTGCTTCTCTTCTTTTGTGTTAAAGTATCTCTTTGTTTCCTCTTCTGTTGCCTCAAACTTTGCATAGATTGTATTGTCAAAAGTCTGCAGCATTCCATTGCCTTGCCTGAAATTTTCTACACGTTCTATCTCCTCATCAGTTAGATTCAAAGCCTGTCCTGTATTTTCTGCAGCAGTCTTTGACATCTGCATGATGATTTTGGTATCAAACAACTCAGTGAGTCTGCTACCGTCATCCATCACATCATCAAGGTCACTGAAAGTCTGGGTAGATACTGCAAAGATCAGAGATTTTTTTCTGCCCTCTCTTGCAATTTCACCAACCTTTGCTGCACTGTGCTTTATTGACTTCATCTTCCAAGCCTCATCACAGAATATTATCTTCCATTGGTTTGCAGGTAGTTGTTTGTTTATTCGCCTCCAAGCATAGGTCAATGCAAGAAATATCATTAATCCCTCATATTCTTGGCCATCTAATTCCTTAAGCGATATGATGATTCTGTCTGAAAATCTAGTTTCACCTTTCATCATTGCTGATATTGGACCTGTATGCAAATCTACGAGATATTTTTTTGCATGCTCTGAACTTGCCTGGTATAGTTCTGCTATAGAATGGATCTTGTCACACTTGCTTCGCCATTCCTTTCGTATTTCGTTTGGAGCATCAGTTACTTGTCCTATCACATCGGCTGCCTCTATCTTTGTTTCAAACAGCTTGAATGGATCCAAACCATACTGCGTTCCAGGTTTTAGCTCAATTGAATCCAGTCCGAAATAGTCTGCAAACTCTATGGCTTCGGCCTGCGGATCTATATACAAACATGGCAGGTCTGAATGTTTTTCCAAGAATCGCTTTAACAGAATTTTTACAAAAAATGACTTGCCGCTGCCCGGTGTACCTGCAACATAGATGTTGTGATTTTTTCTAAAGTCAGGATCATAGATTATGGGACCATCTGTGTCCTTGTTTGTGCCAAGAAATACCCCGTTGGGAGTCTCCAACATATCTGATGATGCAAAAGGATACAAAATTCCAAGCGAATCAATGTCTCCAAGAAAAGATACGCCACCACCATTTACAATGTTTTGTTGCTGTGCCATCGAGGATGTCATTCTTACATTTTTTGAATTGAGGTTTTTTGCAACATCCTTACCAAGTCGGATTACCTCTGCCCTTGTATCTCCAAAGATGAATCCGTTTACTGTAAACTCAAATACAGAGGTATTGCCAAGCTCTAATGTTTTTTTTAGAATCTTGATGTCTTCTAACTTTTTTTGCATGTCTGCCTTGCTTGACTTGTTATCAATGTAGAGTAGTTCCTTATTGCCTACCTTTCTCATTGCATCATCAGACCTTACTGGTGTGATATGTATCTCTATTCTGTGAAATGTTGCAAATACAGAATGAATCCATGCCGGAGAAAGCATACTAGGCATTTTGTATAACGTGTATGCCCTTCCAACATACTTTTGATTTTCAATTCTAGTTGTAAAGCTGCGGATATGCTCGTTGTCAACTTTGATGGGATTGTGTTTTTCATCGATGGTAAATGAGAATCCAAGATTCTCCAATATGGCATCAAGTGGTTCTACAGAATCTATCAATACCTGCAGCACATCCATCCTTGTCTCTTTGCCCTTGTATGGGACCATGATTGGAACCCTGGTAAGTGTGATCATGATGTTTTTTTCCAGAGTTAACAGCAACCCAAAAAAATCACTCAGTTTACGCAGTTGTTTTTTATCAGATAAAATCATAAAGTTTGTAGGGATTATGGAATAAGAGTAATCGAATTTTGTCGGGTTTTTGAGCCCACATAATGCGTTGATCGTCTTTTGGAATCCCGTCTTTTGCATATTACCTAATTTGATTTTACCTTAAAAGGCAAATTTTTCTTATAGTTTGTGGCTGACTTTATCATATCCAGATTCGATGCCGATATTGAGAATCTCAATATTTTAGAACAATATGCAGTAGGACGAGTCAAGATATACATCACAGATGACGGCAAATATCTGGTCCAGGAACCTCCACTAACCAGACAAGCTGAGATAATTTTAAAAAAACTGATGGCAAGTATTCGAAATTCTTTCCCACTTGAGAAGACTGCACGTGATGAGATAATCCAAGTGCTGCAAAATTCCCTGGAAGAAGAATCAAGAAAATCTGATGATTTTGATCTGGACCCATGTTTTTGGTACCACTTTTTGCATCTTTTTCCGAATAATCATACCCCTCATTTATTCTCAACCTCCATCTTGCTTACAAACTCGTCAGGTGTAAGATATCCCAACGCCGAGTGGATTCTGTCCTTGTTGTAGTCCTCAAAGGCTTTTGCAAGTACAACCTCTGCATCCTGAAAGCGTACAAACTCATGCGGCCAGATGTATTCTTTTTTGAGCGTCCCATGAAATGATTCTACATGTCCATTTTGTTCCGGTGTCTGCTTCCAGATGAACTCGTGTTTTATCCCCAGTGTCTGTATGGCCTTTTTGAACTCGTGACTACTGTACTGGGAGCCGTTGTCGGTCCTGAGTCTGAGGTTTGATATGTCTCCTGTAGATGACACTGCCTTTAACACTGATTGCACTGCTGTATGGGTAGAAGCTGTGGTGTCAAACATATACGCTACCCACTTTCTGGTAAATACATCAATGACGTTAAAACAATAGCACCATCCATCAATCCCACAATGGATGTATGTTATGTCAGTCTCCCACAATTGATTGGGTGCTGTTGGTTTGAACATTTTGCGTCTTGAAGTACGAATGATGTCGTTTTTAGTCTTTTTAGGCTCGATCCAGCCTATTTTGTGATAGATGCGCTGTATTCTCTTGCGATTTATAGGAACATTTGTCTCCCTAGTGACCTGTGCTGCCATACGCCTAGTTCCGTATGTAGGACGTTTGTAGGCTATCTTCTTTACCATACTAACCACTCTGGGATCTACAATTACATCTCTTGATTTCTTAGTGTAATACCAAGCATGTTTGGACATGCCGCAGTATTGCAGAGCTTTGTTCAGGCTCATGTGTTTGTTTAGATTATTGACTGCTTGCATTTTAATCACTTTACTCCCTCCAAAGTTTTTTTTAAAACATCGTTGGCGACAGTGATCTCGCCGATTATACACTTGAGATTTTCTACCTCTGCTGCATGATTTTTGGTCGCATTACCTTTGTTCACAAGAGCTTGTTTACCTCCTTGTAGGAATTTGTCCTTCCAGTCATGAAAGGTTACAGGTGATACGTTGTGCTTTCTGCACAGCTCGGCAGCTTGTATATTGGTGGTAAAAAACTCCAACACTATCTTGACCTTATCTTGTGGACTTCGTCTCTTGTTCATATCTTTCTCTCAACCTCCTGCTTCAAAAGATATTTGGATTTGATCGGTCTCATTCTAGAGGGGTCCGCACCAATTTTGATACCTGGAAAAAAGAAAAGGAAAACATCGAATACTATCTCACACGTGACATTGCCAACTATTCTGAAATTGACATCCTGATTAATGACAAGTACATTGAAGATATTTTGTGTGTAAAATGGAATACATCAATTGCCATAGTCCATAAGAATTTTCCAAACTATACTCTACTTGAAACAAACATTACATTCAAGTCTGCACAACTCATGAGCAAACTAATCCACAGAATCTCCCAGCGCTATGGTGACCCTCCAAATGATCTAAACCCCACCACATCATTTACAAACAGAGATAACATCAGATTCACATTTACCGACACTGAGGCAATCACTCCGGATGGTCCTACAATGTCGATTCGAAAACCGTCAGTTGATGCAATCACAATTTATCATCTGCTAAAGGGAAACCAGCTTAGCTTGCTTGCTGCAGCATATCTGTGGGTCATGATGGATTTGAAGGGATTTGGTCTGATCATTGGTTCCCCATCATCCGGCAAGACCACTCTGATTAATGCCATACTGACAATGTCCAATCCCCGATGGCATTATTTTACAATCGAGGATGCTCTGGAACTGAAACTGCGACACAGACAAGTCAGCAGACATCAGACCAAGATGAACAGCTCAATTAACAGTAATGTTACGGGAAAAAACAGTTATGACATCTTTGCATTATGCAAACTTTCTTTGAGATTCAGGCCTGATTTCGTGGTGGTTGGAGAGGTTTTGGGTCAGGAAGCTGAAGGACTATTCCAGGTGGCATCAAGTGGTTCTGGCTGCATAAGCTCATTTCATGCCTCTGATGCCCGGCACACATTGACCCGACTGGAGGCGCCACCAATTAACGTATCAAAAACCCAGACAAGTCTTATCTCGTATATTTTGCACATGTCATGGATTACTCGGAATAAATTACGATGCAGAAGAATACTGGGCATTACAGAGCCCATTCCAAAGCCTAATGATGAGAAACTGCAAAAAGATTTGCTCAATGTGTTTACATATGATGTAAAAAAGGACATGTTACTACCTG
Organism: Candidatus Nitrosopumilus sp.; assembly: GCA_965248045.1. Lineage (GTDB taxonomy): Archaea > Thermoproteota > Nitrososphaeria > Nitrososphaerales > Nitrosopumilaceae > Nitrosopumilus. The sequence continues at coordinate 1,716,334 of CBDFIG010000002.1, read as the reverse complement.
AAACTGCAGAGAAACTAATCGAGCGAAGTAAAAAGTTAGAACTTGCAAAAATCAAACTTGGGATTTCAGATATGAATGCAGATTTGGAATCTAGAATGGCCATACTGCAAAAAATACTTGATGAGAACATCTCTGATCCTGAAGAGATATCCAAAGAGATCTTCAGGTATTATACAGTCTAACTCTTTTCTAGTTTCTTGAAAAATACTCGGTTCTGAATTATTCCCTGAATGTGAGTCATCGCAAAAAATATCCCAACAATTGCAGATATCTCATAGCTTAGATTATGCAGTAATACCGTTGGAAGTAAAATCATAATGAATATCTCCGCACATATGGTAAGTATTATTGCACGTGGAACGGATGTTTTTTGTAAAAAAAAACTGAAAATAAAACTTGTCTCATGTTGTAGTGTATCTTTTCGTTTTGTTGTGTATAACAAGTCTGCTGTCATCAGCACACTCCAAGAGATGATCATTGCAAAATACATTGCAAAGGGAATTGTAAAAAATTCAAAAAAATAGTTGAGAATTAAAATGCAAAATGTACAAAAAGACAAAAAAAATAATAGAAATTCTTGCTTGATCAATATTTTATGCCTATAATTGCTATGGTCATCGTCCCAATCAGGAAGATTGCTAGAGGCAACCAGAAATTAAGGGCATCTTTGATTCCCGATTTGAGATCTCTTTTGTAGCCTTCGTCCTCAAGGCATTGTTCCACATCATTATCGTCTGTTACACACAATGTTTCCACATTCACTCCGGTGACTTCGGCCATGATTATTGGCCCAAACATTCCGGCAGCAACAAGAATCACCACTGCTTGGATTCCACTTTTGAGTTTCTGTTTATCTTCTGGACTTCTCTCAGATAATCCCATGACCTGAAAGATTGATTTTATATAAAAGGCAGATTTTGTACACTGTTCAATCTCAGGAGCTTTTCAACAGGGTGTTAAATTAGAGACTTTTGTTGTTAAGTTATAGCGAAGAGACAAAGTTCGTGAACTAAAAATCATCAAAAAAGTAGAGGATAAATTATTTTACCTAGGTAAATACGAACAACCAAACTAGAATTCCTTGAAAATAACTCACGAATTTATACTTCTCGCTATATCCACTTTGTTATTGTGTGACACTTTGCCTGTATCATCCATTATTGCAACTTGAAGGAATTTCTTGTGCAGGTCAATGCCCACAAACATGCTATTGTTGGATTTGGTCCTAATCTGTTTCTTTGTAATTTTCTTTGGAAAGGACGTACTATGAGTCCTAGAATTAGAATCATTTTTTATGCTATCTGATTTCTTTATCTTGCTATTCACATATAGTTACCAGAACCTTTCTGAATGTCTTTTAATTCTGAACGTCAAGTCTTACTGGAAGAAAAAGTAGAGGTAAAGACATTCAATGTTGTTACTGGTAATATACTTTCAATTAGTAATAAAGATAATATAGGAAATGGATTGTTGTACCTTACAACGCATAGATTGTTATTTTTGGTCCACTCTGCATCATTATCATCAATGTTTGGAAAAAATAAACGTCCTATGTTATATATTGCACAATCATTAAGTCAGATATTAAGGATATCTGCATTAGATGACAAGACTTTAACTGTTGATTTTCCAGATTCTTTTTTGAATTTTAACTTTAATGATAAGACTGCCAAACAATGGAATGAAAAAATTTTAGAGATTATACAAAAATAATAACTGTAATTAATTCTAACAACATTTCAATAAGTTGCATATTCTTCATCATTATCATAAAATCATGCAAGACACACAAATTAGAAATAATTGTAGGAAAATATCATATTATTAGAAAGTTAAAATAAAATTTTATCTAGATAAGATATTTTATGGAAAAAACTTGATTAGAGATGTGTATTTTTTTATCATAACAGTTATCTATTCTATAACTAGGCTATTAATAGCCTATGAAAGAAATTAATGGTGAAATAAAGGGAAAAATATCATTTGAAAAAATTGTTTTGGATAACATAGAATTTAACAAAATCTATCAGAGACATGTCACAAAAAGCAATGATACAAGCGGAAAAATCAATGTGCCTGCAGATTTTATAGGGCAGGAAGTCATTGTCGCAATTCCCAAAAAGAAACTAAAAAGGAGAAAAAAATAATTGAAAAATTCGATTAACAGCTCAACAAACGATCACAATCTGATCAATAATATAATTTAAGATATTAGTCATGTCCATATTATTACAAAAACAATCAATACAGGTTAACTTCAAAGAGTTGATGCCTGAGCTTTCAAAGAGAAACAGGGCAACTCATCATATTCACAAGTATCCTGCAAAACTAATTCCCCATATACCAAATTATCTTATTGATAGATTTTCAAACAAAAATGATGTGATACTAGACGGGTTTTGTGGATCAGGGACAACATTGTTAGAAGCCATACTTTTGCAACGCAATGCAGTAGGTATAGAACTAAATCCTGTTGCCAGGCTAATTTCCAAAGTAAAGGTCACTCCATTAGACAATGCAGATCTAAAGGTAATCTCACAGCAGTGTTATGCAGATATAAAAAACTGTAAAAAAGCAAATATTCCAGAATTTGAAAACCGAGATTTATGGTTTAACAAAAAAACACAAAAGGATTTAGCAAAAATAAAACATGTAATAGATAATCTTGATGCCAGTAAAGACATTCGTGACTTTCTTCTAGTTTGTTTTTCAGCAATTGTAAAAAAAGTATCCAATGCAGAACCACGTGACATACACCCACGCTTGGCCAAACAGCAAAATTCTGCAAATGTATTAAAGGAGTTTTTACGACAATTGGATTTTAACATTAAGAGGGTAAATGAAATCTCAGATCTAAAGTCAAAGGCCCAAATAATCGGAGATGATGTCAAAAAAATCAATCTACGAAGAAGGGTTGACATGGTTATCACTTCACCTCCATATCTTGCAGCAATGGAATACTTTCGAAGTACTAAACTGGAAAACTTTTGGTTGAACAATGGAGAAGTAGAACCATACAGAGAACTTGCACGAAAATCCATTAATGGTGAAATGAGTTCTGGAATCAAAAAGGAACTACAATATACGCAAATTCGTAAAGTTGATGATTTTATAGAAAAAATTTATTCCAAGTCTGCACCATATGGAATAAAGACAAGTCATTATTTTCATGACTTACAAGAAGTGATGAGCAAATTTTACAAGGTGCTAAAGCCTGGAGGTCATTGTGCAATGATTGTAGGAAATAGCAAGGTTCTAGAACAACGAGTTCCCTTAAATGAGTTTTTACGAATAATGGGAACTGAATCTGGATTTGAATTCAAATTAGAAATGTTAGATGAAATTAAATTTCACAGATTAGTTCCAAAAAGAGGCAATATAACAAATAAGATTAATAGTGAGCATATACTAATATTGAAAAAACCATGATGAAGCTTATTTTAGACAATCTCACCTCAAACAGAATTAAAGACCTGGAAAAAAATGCAGAGGACAAGATCCACATACGCGGTTACAACCCCAAACATGATGTTCCAGCAGACTATCGAAACCCAGACTGGTTTGTGCCATTCAATCAGATTCCAATCAAGTATTGTCCGACTGATCGTTATGCATATCTGCACAAATATGAGAAGGGAGTAAAACTACAGCAGACATGGGAATCACTAACTGGAAAAATACTGGATGACACATATGACAAATTCATAAAAAAACTACACAATTATCTTAACTCTACTACCTTGGCAAATGCTGATATTATGCATGATTTTCTAGAGTTTCATTGTGATGTCTTCACTAATGCAAATTCGTTAATTAAAAAAGAACAGCCAAACATAATTAATTTTCCAGAAGAAAAACTAATTGAAAAATTCAAAACGCTGTTGGAACAAACCATGCGTTATGAAACACAAATAGCAAGCGCTCTGTTGGATTATAAAATTTCAATAATTAAAGACATAAATATTAAATCAATACCAATGATGTTATTTCCATTTGTACCAAAGCCTTCATACACTGTGACTTCTTTTGGGATATCCAATAATGCTCAACCTGATTTTCTGTTTGATAACAAGGTAATCATTGACGTCAAGTCTCCTCCCTGGAATGAGGAATATTTTAACACATTGGGAGGATATGCATTAATTCATGAAAAAATGAATAACGAAGACATGAATCTGGGAATGATAATCACTCCAGAATTTGCCAGTAGACGCAATGTGCCTCATTTTTTTAATTCCCAAATCGTCTTGATTGAGGACAGATACAGAAAGGTATTTCTTCTAAGACGTGAAAAGCTGTTAGAACAGATGAAGTCAGCAAAAGATACTGGAATACCTGATTCTGATGAAAAGTGCAAGTCATGTGGATACTTCAATCATTGTTGGTCATCTTCATGAAAACAACTATTATTCTTCTTGCATTAAAAATCTCGCCAACTGACGTTCTGCCCTTGTTGCAAATAATAGAGGAAAATAACGGAAACCGCAAGAAAATAGAAGAATTGACACTAGAGCATTATAAAAAAAACAGTAAGAATTTTGCATCTCCACATCTTAGTCCGTTCAGGGTAAGGGTGGCTCACTCATTAAGAAAACTGCGATTGCTGCAAGGTGAAAATCAAAACGTAATGTTGACACTTGAAGGCAGATATCTTTACTCAATTTCTGAAAACATTGAACTGTACAAAAAGGAATTGTCTCGAATACTTCTTCAGTTAGACAATGAAAAATGCCATATACTGGATATTTTTCAAAAGACAAACCAGCAGATGAGATACAAGGACATAGTTGAGGAGTTAGGCAAGAACGGGATAATCGTCAAAAAAACAGACGACAAGTTACGCAGATGGTTACAGTTTTTGGCATATTGTGAAATATTGCAATATGTTCCTCCAGTCTATCATTTTAATTCACATGTAATAGAAGCACTGGAAAGCAAGTCACAACCTGTTTCAGCAAAAGAGTTCAAAAAAGTTCTTTACGAGGAATATGAAAAAATCAAGAAAGACAAGGGAACAACATATGTTTCCATTCCAGCAATAAAGACTGCGGTCTCATCAAAACTGAAGAGCAAAGGATTTACCCCGCTAGATTTCAAAGAGTATCTAATCGAGGCAATTACTAAGAGTCCCGATAAAAAAATTACTCTATCAGAAACAGGAATACGACAGATCGGAGGAATATTTTACAATAAAACTTATTACTATTTTTTGAGCATCTCTAAGAAATGACAAGTGATGACTATAATCTCAAACACGGTCTTTTTGATGACTTGCGTCAGGATTATCCAATCATAGGCAGAAAAGAAGAGATAAAGCGCCTTGAGAACTTCATCAACAAAAACTCAGTAGGCAGTAGAACTTTTCTTATTATTGCTGACTATGGACTGGGCAAAACTCTTCTTCTCAATAAAATTAAAGAAAAATTTCATGATAAAAAATATCCACGTACTGAAAAAAGTCTGGTAATTTCGATGCGTCTCGTAGAGGGAGAAGCAGAGACAAAAATTGGTCACTCAATTGTGACACGCGCATTTAGAAATATTGGATATGTAAAAATGCATGACATTGTCAGCAAGACTTCAAACTTGGATGAGAGGTTAGTAGATAAAAACTTTCAAAAAATCATCAACGGAATACGGGACAAGAAACGATTTGCGTATGATTGGCTGTGCGGAAATGCATTAACTGACAAAGACAGAAAAGATCTTGGAATATCAAAAAACTTGACTACTAGCGTTGATGCGGTACAGGTATTTTATAATTTTCTCAAGTTTCTCAAACATGCAGGAATAGATGACGCATATCTGTTAATTGACGAGTTTGAATATGTGCTTAATGTTTATAATCAAAAACAAGTAGACGCCATATTGTATTTTTTCAAAGACATCTACGACAAATACGGAGAGGAACCAGGAACTATGGCAAGAACAATTTTCATCATTGCGATGACTCCTGCTTGCTGGGAATTTTTAACAAACGTGCAAGAAAGAAGAGGTGGTGGAGGAGGAATAGTGCCATGGATGGAACGAGCAAATCCAAAGATTAACAAAATTGAGCTACTTCCGCTTTCAGAAGAAGAGATAGAAGAATTGCTCATGAACAGGATCAATAAGAATCGAATCATACATGCCGAAAAACTACCTGACAAATCATGGCCGTTTGTCAGTCCAGAATTTTTCAAGATAATATATGAAAAAAGCGAAGGAAAGCCACGACAATGTTTGAAATACTGTGATTATGTGTTTGACTGCGGCATGCAAGACAATGTGGCAGAATTTAATGGTAAATATACTGCAGAAATCCTGGAAAAAATATAATTTTATTATGTCGTAAGAACTGATTATATCTATCATCTACCACACCATCTGTAAGATGTATTTAGATAATTATCAGAGAATTCTCAGAATCAGTGCGATCCTCCGTTCTCTAATTTGACTGATTACAAAAATATGACTTTTCAGGATATTTGATTTAGCCTATCTTCAAGATAATGTATTTTTAACTTCAATTCATTTTTCTGTTTCTTTAGGTAATTTTTTTCTAATGTTATGGCTTTTTGTCTGGATTTAGGATCATCATTCAGTCCACAATAAACCTCTTTTTTCTTTTTATCTGTAGCATCATAATCAACTGATCCCAAAACTAACCATTTAGACAAATTTTGATGATCATTTGGATCTATGAATAACAGCATTGATGATGTTTTCATGTTCAAAGAAATAACAGATTCACAATGGAATGATCTAAAACCACATCTTCCAAAACCAGCTGCAACTGGAAGACCAAGATGTGACGACCGTACGACAATCAACGCAATAATTTTTACACTGGTACATCTTAGGGACATTTCCTAAATTTCCTCAATTTCAAGTAGGTGTTACGTTAGGGTGCTGAAGTGTTACGTTAGGATGTTTTCAATTTTCAAATACTTATTCACTTATGGTTGATAATTCATAAAGATGTAATAAATCTGCTTTTTTTATTTTTATAGTTAATTACGATATTACAAATATGGATAGGAATGAATTAAGATTTAGAATTCTATTTGAGTATTATCAAGAATTACATTCTGAATGGTCAGAACAAAGAGATGATGATGCATATACAAAAATTAAAAATATGGATCTACAAAAATATGAAAAAAATGCTGCAAAAATTTGGCTAATTGATTCAGGTTATGTTCATGGCTCCCTGACTCCATATTCTGGTTCACCAATTCCAATCCCAATCATTAGTAGAATTAATGATCGTGGGATAAATTGGATTGAATCTATTATGAATACTGCTTTTACTGAAATCAAAGATAAATTTAAAGATATAACTAAACTTGATAAAACAGATAGAATTAAAAAATTTGCTAACGAGTGTGTGAACAATCCGATAACTAATGAAATGTGTAGAATAACATTCGAAGCCATACGTAGCTATTTATCTACACAACAAATTTAAAAATCAAGAAATTAGTTTTAGCCAACAACTATCCTTGTCATTAGATAACCATGCAAATTTATGAAGTTTCAGAATATCATTAATCTCTCTCCAGATTGATTTGTCTATCCAGCCTTTAGGTGAAATTTTGATAGAATCGCCTTCATTAACTATGGTTACTTTTCTGATTCGTTTCCCTGGTATTGTCAAGTTATCGGTACATAGGAATGAAATACGGATCTTCTAAGGATTGAAAATTTTACAGATTCTAAAATGAAGATTACTGATATTGGCTAAGTGAAGCGTTTTGTATGATAATTTTCCACTTGTTAGAGCCATCAACAATTATTCCTGCCATCTCAGCTGGAGTCTTTTTATCGATTCCGCCATGTTTTTTTGAGAAATTATAGAATATCTGGAATCCATCAAAGAGAGGGCTATCCATCTTCTTTATTCCTCTGTATGCAATTTCACGATCTCTTAGTGCCATTCAATCGTTCCATACGGTTATTGTTCTTGTCTCCTTTCATGTGAATGTGTCTGATGTGTTCTGTATCTTTCCACAAAAAGTTCTTTGCCTTGTAGTTATTCTTCCATGCCTCATGAAAGTTTGCAGCTCCGTCAGAGATTAGTGTTGTTGGGATTTTGTCTGCAATCATCCTGGCTTCCCTAAACATAGGATTGACATTTTCTGTACCCTTTGTGTTTGCCACATATTGGGTAATCATAAATCTGGTTTCATGATCTAACATTGAATATTGTAATTTCATATCACCCTTGATTTTCATAAAGATTTCATCTGTTCTCCATGTTTCAGATATAGCGAGAAGTATAAATTCGTGAGTTATTTTCAAGGAATTCTAGTCTGGTTGTTCGTATTTACCTAGGTAAAATAATTTATCCTCTACTTTTTTGATGATTTTTAGTTCACGAACTTTGTCTCTTCGCTATAATTAGGGTGTTGAACTCAAATCAAATGACTTCTAGTCTGAAAAATCTACATCATCATACTCGTATTCTTCATTGTCATTGTACAACCATTCACCATTCTCAAATACTGCAATACCGCCAAAGACTTTCTTGGGCTTGTTGTCTCTGATGTATCATGATAACATAACTCCAGGAATCAAGACAAGAAAGAATTCATCTGTAAACACTGACTGTTATCCCAGACGAAAATCTGTCCTAGCTCAAATTTTCAACTATGAATTGTGGAAAGCTAGCGTTAGCTATGGAGATAGATGGATTGTAGAATCTGTATTTTCAGCATTCAAGCGAATGTTTGGCGAACACGTAACATCGCACAAGAGAGAAAACATGGTTCATGAATTAAAAATGAAAGTTTGTTTGTACAATAAGATGATTGTAATGCAATAGAATCTGAGATGATTTATTTGATTAGATAATGTTGATAATTATTTTGGGTTGGGAAACAAAGCACCAAGATTCACTTATGATATCAAAATCAGGAAAATCTACTTTTGACACTTTATAAAAATTAATCGAGTTTCATATATGTGTGATGTTGTACCGATATCCTTTTCCATTGTGTCCCATAATTTTTCTAAATCAGCCATCAATAATTTCTAATTCAATATATGATTTGAGAAGTATTTAGAAAAAAATTGGTAGTTTAGACGACTACCGACTTGAAACCTCTATTATGAATAGTTCCCATAAATTATTAAAATGTTGTGGACTGGAAGGGACTCGAACCCTCGATCAACGAGGTTTCAAGTCGTTGTTTTACCAACTAAACTACCAGCCCACAAAACACACCAATTTATTGTTTATTTAACAGCTACGACATTTTCTAGACTTGCCATTAAGACTAGATGATTCTCCAATCTTCTTGCCACACTTTACACAATGTATTGGAAAACTCATCTTAACTTATCACTTTTGGTTTTTTTAATCTCAAGTGAGCCACCGTCTCCATCATCCATTTTGATTTTCTTACCACCGCCACCTGGTGTGACTTCGGAACTGGTAAGTTTACGGTAGATAATTCTACTTGGAAAGTGTCGGTAGATGTCATTTATCGGATTTTCTCCTATTATCATCCTTACAAAGTAACTGACAGTTTTCCTCTATCGTCTTTCCACCCTCGATTTTTTATCTCCTTTGTAACAGTATTCCTTACCGAATCATCTTTTGGAATGGGAAGTTTGATTTCGTAAAGTCTATATCACTAAGATTACACAGAACCTCGCCATTACTTCTTTTTGAAATGCAGTGTCTTTTCTAGCAAAACCACATCATCATCCCCACGAATCACAAGATGCCTCTTTCCTATCTGCTCTGGTCTGATCTTAATGATTACCCATCCATCAAAGGTGGTCCTGATTGCATCAGTTAGCACATCATCAATGTAGCATCGAACCAGCTTGTCTGCAACATGGCTCCCATCATTATATGAGATCTGCACTCTCATGGATTTGAGCTCATCCAGATCAGCGCATAAAATCTCATGTTCAATGTCAGCATCTACAACCTTTGCCTTTTTCAAAGTCTTGCCAAATCCCAGGACCGTTGATTTTTTCTTGTCTTTTCTTTTGGCTTTTAGATGAATATCATTTCCCTTGTTTTTATTTTTGAGCATGTAAAATATTGACAGCAAAATAGAGTCTGCACTGCCAAACTGAGGCTTTATTATCGCAAGCAGTATACCTGCGATAAACGGGACAGATACAATTACTGCAAGTCCAAAATCCCTTGGAAACTCTATGGATATGGGCATTATCATCTTGTGCAGTCCAAATGCAATTCCTGCAAAAATTGCAAAAACCATAATGTTTCGAATTGAGAGAAATCCGACCGGAGTTGATATTGCAGGTTCCTCTATTCCAGAATAGTTTCTGAAAATCAGCAGATCCTGTGGTTGCATGTAGTCAAAAATAAAAAAAGAATAAAAGGGTAAAATTTGGACTAGTTCTTTGACACTCTAACCGTGATGATGTCTGTCTCTACCAAATTACCTGATGCAGTACCATTGACTTGCGTCAATACTTCTTTGTTGTTTGACAGTTTGCTGTTAAGCGCCTTCGTCACAGAAGCTGTATCTCCTGCAGCAATGTTACTATCAAACTCTAGTGCTTGACTATTGGGACCATCAATGACGATAACATGTGGATCTTCAAGTGTGACACTACCTGTATTTTTCACAGTAGCATGGACGTATGATGTATCTCCTGCATTTCTAATGCTGAGATCCACGATACTAACAGGCTCGATGATTAATACACTTTCAGTAAAATCACTTCCAAATGTCAGCACTAGTGCTGCAAGTGATACTGTTATTCCAATTAGTACCACTGCTGCCAATACACCAGATACTGCTTGGCGTTGTTGTTGTTGTAGTCTCTTTGACATATTTTGAAAGATTGATTTGATATAAAAGGCAAAATTTCTCACATATTTAGAACAATATCATTCCTTCATCACAAATTTGGTGATCAAAAAATAAACTGCAACTAATCCGGCAACGATACCTATAATCATTCTGTACCCAAATATTTCAGAAACAGGTGTTTCACCTCTGAGTGGTTTTGGAGCATCAGCTGTTGCAGTTCCGCCCCATGCATTCTCAACAGATATTCTAAGATCCCTTTCTGGCTGGAATAGCAGCACACATCCAAATTTACACTCTTGTCTTACGGGTTTTTCATCAACATATACTGCAGTAATCTGCCCAAAATATGCAGAAGGATACACGATAATTTTTCCAACGTCTCTGTCTATTTTCAATGGATTGTCTTTTTGCGTGTTTATTGTAATGTCCATGACTCCCCCATATGCAAAATATCTCTCATCAAAACTGTTTGTAACATTATTTACAGTTATGACCAAAGTGGTAGGAGATATGGAACCAAGACCTATGTCGTATGGCAAAGTCAATCTCAAAGTATCTGGGTTCTCTGCAAGTTCTGGGAGATCAACTAGCCTACCTGAAAAATTTTTGTTGCCAATGTCTGATTGTTTGACGTGTTCATCAAAAAATATCGGAGTCTTAAATATTGTAACATCCAGCATTCCATTGCCATTGTATTTCTGCTGCATGGAATACAAGTCATCGGAGATAATTCTGGCAAATATCACATCAGACGTGTCAAATTCTATCTTGTCAAAAACATATTCTTCCAGGTATTCCGTACCAATTTTCTCATAAGGCTTTACCTCCAGTGTAATGTCTGCATCAATTACAGTGCCGTTATGATTGACATTTTTTATTATCACATTTTTTGAGAAAGGGTTTTCTGGATATCTCATGGAATAATTGTCAAGTATTACATCCTTTGCTGCAAAATCAGTTGAATGCAATGTCGTAAATGATGTGACATTTCCATATTTTGGAATTGCACCATCAAAGACAACATCGCCTAATGGATAATCAAAATACAGTTTTCCATATCCTTCCTGGATAAACATGGTAGTCTTGTTGTAAGATTCTAGTGCTAGATGCTCTGATGATTCGTTAAATGCCTCACTGAATGTGAAATTCTGATATATTTGCTCTGGAAGATGAGGGTCATAGGCTACCCCACTGGAAAATGAATAGTTGTGCTTGCTCCTCTCTTCTGTGTGAATTGTATCATCTCGCAAGTTTCCCATGTAGTGACATGCTGCAGCTTGCCTGTCATCGTATGCCAGCTCAAAACCATCTGCAAGCAATGGATATGGATGGCACTCTAGCTGAGGGTCATAACTTACAATCTCTGCACCAGTTGATGCTGTTACAGTTCCAATCTTCCTGTCAATGTTGAATACTGTGGATTCATAATCAAAAGAATGCAAACCAAATTCATCCTCATATGTGGCATTGAAAATGCTGATTCCCTGACCATTGACAAACTCATGTGACGTTGGATGCAAGCCGTTTAGTGGTACGATATAATCACAGTCATTTACTTTGCAATCCAAATTATCTTCCAGGCCAAGCGGCATAGTCTTTGCAGTCTCAAATTGTATTGTCTTGTCTCTTTTTTCCTTCCATTGCAATGTCGGATCATGGGTAATGGTTACAGGGTCATGCAGATAGTAAGTGCCATCTAGATTCATTGCATCATAATAGTCCGAGTCTTTAAGCGCCGGTTTTTCCAGCAGTAACTCAAACACAGGATCTACAACGTGTGATGCCAAATCCTTTGTTCTTGAAACAGCTACTGTTTTGCAGTCCTCATCATCACACACTATTTCTTGACCCTCAACTGTCAAAGATATCTCATCAGTAATATCGACACAGGTGTCCTCCTCAATATCATGATTGATATCTGATTTTTCTAATTCCTCTAGCAGACATTTTTGATTGATGATTTCTGTGTCAATCTCCATATGGCCATACACACATCCATGATGTTTTGGTAAATCCGAACATGTATCCTTTACTGCTTTCTCAAAGGATACAATGGATTCTTCATCTTCTAAGACATGTTCATCAATTCTTGTGTTTTGGGTTGTCTTCTCTTGTGCCAGATGCCATGAAGCGGTAAATTCGCGTATTACTTGCTTACAAAAATAACAATCTGCAGGAGGTCTGATTATTTTTTGTTGTTTTTTGGTTGGCACCATGTCTTCTCGAATTGACAGTACTGGTTCCTCTGCCAATATTGGAGTTGAGATGGGTTTGCAGTTTGACCCCGCTCCGATGTAGCACTTGCTAATCTCATACCCCAGCACCTCGTAATAATGATACGTCTTGAGATACTTTGCAACATATTGATAATTATGATGGGGATGGGTTTTTTCATCAATTTCTTTTGATGGACCCATCGTTATGTAATGGGATAGCATGTCAATTGCACCTTCAGATTTTATTGGTTGTGCCAAAAAGCCGACACATGTCTCTGATCCTCGGAACTTGAAGATAAAGTGAGCGCCATCGCCAGGATATAGCGTACCGTCTGGATTGTTTCTGTGCTGTCCATCATATTTTATAGGGACTATTTTTCCAGAAATGTTAACGTTGCATGGCTTTTCAATATTTTGATGGTTTGCATATGCTGCTGCTGCTGGAATCAACAATAATGGAATTGTCAGCAGTACTACAAAACACAGGAATTTCACATTAGACATAGTTTGAGAGTTTTAAAAGGGCAAATTTCAGGTTTTGAAGATAGTTAGACATTATGGCACAACTTAACAAAGTTATGGTGCAGAAATAGATTCTACAATAATTCTAAAAATTATCAAAAATTAAAATCTGCTGCAAATCATAAAACCAATTTCAAAGAGATATTCCAACAAACTTGTCATAATATAGCAGTATAGCCACAATCACCAAGATCACTCCAGAATGCAAAGAATGGTTTATCGTAGAATATTTTATTTTGGATATCAGCAGCATGGCAAAAAATGACACAATAACAGTCAAGATAGAAGTCATAATGGTCAATGAATCATCAATCTCAATATCAGATACAAAGTCTGAAGTGTCAATATTTTCAGTAAATTCCTCAATACTGACTGAGGGCAAAATCAATATCATGATCACAACCAGAATAGGCCCGATGTAGCCGATCATCAGACCTGTGGATGTCTTGTCACTCATCTCTTTTTTTGATTCCAGGTAGTTACTTGAGAACAGGGCAAGTTTTTCCATCACGGTGGGCGTGACAACCCCACTCCTTGAGGTATATGACAAGAGATTGATTATGATTTTTGTCAACCATGAACTTATCTGCATGTTTAGCATTACTTCATGGATTGAATCTCCAAAATCAATCTGTGATTTTATCTTCCTCAAAATCAGATTAAACTCTGGAGTGTATGATGCCTTTTTCTGAATCAACTGAAATGACTGAAAGAAGCTGGGATTTGCAAGCATTATCTGATTCATATCCCTTACAAATCTTGGAATCGACACGTCAAGATTTGCATTGATTGTAAAATTTTTTCTAACACAGACAAAGTTGGAAACAGACCAGGTAATCATTGGAATTATCACCATCTCCCAGTATTCAAGACCAAACACTATGCAGACTGCAGCAGATATCACTGCAATTATGATTGGCTCTTTTCTAAAACTCACATGATCATTTGGGAATGGTTGTATAGAGTCAATCTTTCTGATTAGTAGGAAGATTATCACTGGGATGATGATCAGACCAGACACAATCATCCAGAACAAAGAATCACCCTGAATCATGGAACTGCTAATCACTATCAGCATCGGATACATGACAAATCCAAAAACCACCATCTCTGATATTTTGTCTGATATCTCAATGTAGGAGTTCATCTTTTGCTTGGATATGATCTGCAGTTCCCTTGTCTTTTCTGCCAGATAATCCCCAGTATCCTTGCCTCCAAATGACTGGCTGGTGAGATACCCCTGGATAAAATCTACAAACATTTTTGATGGGTGGTTGCGAATCAATTCCATCATGGAGTCAATTGGAGAATTCCCAAAAATGTGAATGTCTCTGTCCAGGATTAGCGCTTCTTTTTTCATCCACAGGAACAGATGTGTTTTATCATCAGAAATTATCTCAAAAACCCTGTAGATTTCTGACTGGGCATTATCCATAATATCGCAAAACACCACAAAAAACAGCAGTTCCTTTTCAACGCCTTTTTTTCTCTCACTTATTGTTGATTTCAGATTGAACCTGCTTGCAAAAAACAGCAGAAATGGGATGAAGAAAATTAACATAATTGCAAGATTGCCTGAATATGCATACAGCATACTGACAATAATCACGCAAAAGACAGATGCCAGAAGAGTGAACTTTATGCTCTGCAGTCCAACGTCTGCTGGCGACCTGGCAGTGCCAGCTGCTGCCAAATCATCAGAGTATGCCTTGACAAAATATTGTTGCATCTTTTGAAATACTGGAATTCTCAGAATCGACTTGTCTACAACATCAGATCTTGACTCTACAACATTTTTTATCTTTAGAAGTTTTTTCTCCTTGATGTGGAATTCAGGAAATCCATTTTCACGATAATGATTTAAGATCATCACTACTGGGAATATTGCCAAAGATATTGAAAAATAAAAGACATTGTTTTCAAATAAAAAATATGCCATACAGCACAACATCCCAACAATGGAGATTATGGCCCATGTCTTCATTTTTTAGTCGGGATTACCTGCTTGACCCTGGAGACAGCCTTCTCCACATAGTCTCCGACATAATACATCAAAGAATCAGAGTTATCTGATTGGGATGTCTTTTTTAGAAATACCGCCATACCTGCCACAACTCCTACAAATATCACCAACATCAATCCAACATAATCATCCCTATACACAGCAGTAATCTCCAGGTCTTCAGAACCATCAACTGCAAATGATTGAGGCTTTTGTACTCCTAACCAGTGATCAAATTTCTCAACAATCAGAAAAGGAACTATGTGTTTGTCAGGAGCTGAAATGATTATTTGTTCGCCGTACGGATAAATTCCACCTCCATTTCCATCATGAACGATAATCTGAACAAACTTGTCATATGTGGCAGTCACAGTGCTGTCTGATTTAGCGTAAAAATCAATTATGTCCCCATCAACTGTCTTTGCATCAATTTGCAGTTTGATCAACTTGTAGCCTCCTGCAGCAGTGTTATAGTTTTCAGGAAATTCCAAAATAACCTGCTGAGGTTTTATCATGTGCATTTGTGGGGAAATTGCCGACTCTATCTCACCATTCAGATGAATGTCATATGCAGGTGAGAGAATTTTGCCATCTGATGTCCTTGCGTTTACAGAAATTTCTACAATGTTTTTGGGATTCAAGATCAATTGCTTGCTTGATGATGCAAATCCATCTAATTCACCTGTAATTATTATTGCAGCATCTACAACCTCGTAATCAGGAGTGACTGAGAATGTTGTCTCGTCTATTTGCTCATAAGGAAACGGAGAATCCATATTATAATTCACGCCGCTAATTGGAGAATCAATTTGGATTAGCACTTTATTGCCAATCCGGGCATTTGCAACATCAGCTGAAACATCAAAAATTAACTCATTGAGAAATGACTGAACGGATGTTTGAAACGCGCCTCCAAGTCGGCCAATAACTGATATTGTCTGCTCACCGACACTGTCAATTGAGATCAATCCTTCATCAATTTTCTCAAAGCCTGAGGATGATATTGGTTGAGTTGGTTTTTTTGAAATTGGTATTCCTCCAGCATCGACTTCATGGATTGCCAGTGGGAATGGTTCTCCTGCATGGATGGCATTTGGAATTAAAAATTCAATCGACACCGGAGTTCCAGAAGGGAGCAATTCAGTCAAATGAGCGCCAAACAGTTCTGATGATACCTCGATTGTGCTCTGGCCACTTACAATGCCAGATACCACCCAGATGTTATCTGCCATGAGAGGTTTTGACGAACCAATCTTTGCATTAATTGCATCGGCATTGAGTGTAAAAGCAGAGCCAAACATCTCTGAAACATCTACAATGTTTTGATCCTCATCTGCAATTGTAACTATCATTAGCGGCTGCGTTGTTCCAGACAGAATTGGCAGTGGTGTAGTTTGAATGGAATATTGAGAATTTCGTGGTCTCCACTGTAAGATCTGCAGTATCAAAATCATTTCCCCCAGTGGCAGTAACGGTATATTTCCCAACATTGTTTGCAGTTATCTCAAAGATTTTACTGTGTGTTGGAAAAATATCGTCAAGCAGATAATCAGAATTATGCTCAAGTCCTGCCTCAGATGAGATTGAAATTACAGTATCTTCAATTTCCAGCGGAACCAATGTGATATTCTCAACAACATTTGTAATCTGTGTGCCATCGTCATTAATTGATACGCTGATAGATTCCTGTGTCTCAGAATGGTACAATGCTGCAACGCCATATGCCACATCATCAGTTGTTTCAGGATAGACCCAAAACTGGATATGGTTCGGCGTTAGTTCCTGTGGTTTTTTGGTCAGTGGATCTTCTGGAATAATTGCATCTTCTACAAGCCTTACTGGACCTACATAGATTTGAGCTGATGCATGGCCATACTCTGGAACTGATGCA
Source organism: Candidatus Nitrosopumilus sp. (assembly GCA_965248045.1). Classification (GTDB taxonomy): domain Archaea; phylum Thermoproteota; class Nitrososphaeria; order Nitrososphaerales; family Nitrosopumilaceae; genus Nitrosopumilus. Next base: position 1,698,922 of record CBDFIG010000002.1, on the reverse strand, counting down.
AAGACATCTGCAAGTCCTCTTTCTCCGGTGTATAGTCTGCCTGCGGCCATTCCGTCCTGCATTGATATTGTCACGGTGTTTGTGTTCTGGTAGCTTGATGGCGATACTCCCAATCTTAGAACATCTGTATTGCTTGACTGTAGTTCGACTTTGAGGATATATGGAACCTTATAGGGTCTACCGTTTTGCTCCAACCAGACAAAATAATTCACATATGAATTCTCTAATGCAATATTTGGAGCAATTGCAATTTTCACATCCACAACTTCCTGAGATTTTGTGATGTGTGCAGAACCTGATACCAATCCAATTCCAGTTGCAGTGATGTCCCCTGTGGCCATTACCTGCATGTCAAAACTTGCATGTGTCGTGCCATTGAATATCGTAACCTGTGGCGGGATGATAATCTTCTCAGCAGACAGCAAGCTGATGGTCCTATCAAAATCAGATACGGTTGGAAAGCCATTGCCATCTTTCAAAAAAACAAAACCTCGAAGATTCTCAGCCAGTGTAGAGTTTCCTGGAAGAATCACTTCAAGTTTTTTTGGACCTGATTTTTCTGCATATATTGTAGTGGTATCAGATACCAGCCCACCATTAAAGGATGCAAAAATTTTTGATTCTCCTACATGATGTGGCATCAGATTGAATATCCCATGGTTCTGATTTGCGTGAATCGATACTGACTGGTCAGATTCCAAAACAAAGTCATCAACTGTGGAGAGTACGATTAGTGAATCTACAGGTGAGGGATTTTTCAGAGTCACCATTCCGTGATAGGGATAGCCTGCAATCATTTTCTCAGGGACAAATAGTTCGATATCATGATGGGTTTCTTGCGCAAAAGCAAAATGTGGAAGAGTCCCCACGCAAAATGTCAGTATCATCAACGCAAGGATCTCTTTCACAAACAGACAATGTCGGTTTGTATAAAAAGCAAAAATTGAATTTGTTTTTCACTTAATTTTTATCATCAGAAATTAGAAGAATTTTACCATTCTTTAAAGTAAATTTCAGATTATCTGGTTCTCTTAGAAACTTTGACTACATGTCTAAAAAAAGGAACTGGGAAGTCCATGGGCCTTATTAATCTACGGTGATTTTGTTGTTCTTGATTCTGAATGTGATTGATTGAGGATCACCAAGCACTTCAAGAATAGGCTTTGGTATTCTGCATGACCTTGTATGTCCGTTTGAGCTTACACTGACTGGAAAGTCTGTCTCGTCTTTTTTCCACCTTGTCATGAATCAATCACCTTAATACCTTTTTTCTTGTATTTTATGGGAAGCAATAAAATTATTACCATATTATATTTTACATATTCTTTTAAAATTCAGGGTTAAAACCTGCAACGTCTTTTAATAGTGTAATATCATCTTTTTCTGGAAACTCCCCAAGAAAATCCTCAAGAGATGAAGTGATATTATCCTTTTCAATATTATGAATATATGTAATGTCATCAACTTGGTCAAATTTATGCACAGTAGTATCTACATCTTTATTCCATATTTTTTTTAAAAATATTAATGAAGTGATAATATCATGTGTAATTATAATTAATTGAAGATTTTTACTGGTTGCAATAGATATTATTTCATTAATCAATGATTTAATCACACTTGGATACAAGTTTGCAGTAGGTTCTTCAATTACAACAGTAGGATGTGGTGCATTTTGGTGATCTGATCACCATTTTGCACCACATCCAGCTGCAAAAGATGTTACGAAAAAGCTTTTAGCAAAAAAATCAACAGTATATACAATTTCTCCAATTGAAGTAGAAGGTACAAAACAGATTGAAACCTTAGAAGAATTAAAAAAAGAAAAACTAGATCTAGTCATTACACTTGGAGGAGATGGAACTACACTTCGAGTGTTTAGGAATTTAGAGAATGAAACACCAATTCTAACAATTAACGTAGGAGGGAATAGAGAGATTTTAGCAGAAATTACAATTGAAGAAATCGACGAGGCAATCGAACAAATTTCAAAAGATAATTTCTTTTTAGATAAAAGAACCAGAGTGGTTGCATCTTGTGGTAGAAAAGAATTCCCTCCAGCATTAAATGAAATTTACATTACCAGAACAAATTTGACCAAAACTGCAGAAATTAAAATAAAATTTCAGGATGATACCGTAAAACAAAAAATGGATGGAGTTATCATTGCAACCCCTAGTGGATCTACAGGGCATTCGTTTTCATTAGGGGGACCAATTTTGCATGAAAGTTTAGATGTGTTAATCATAACACCTGTTGCACCAGTTTACAGATTAGCATCATTAATTGTTCCAGATGAGAAAATCGAAATCACTTGCTCTCATGATTGTAACATTGCAATGGATGCACAAGTTGTAAGAACAATTGGATATGAAGAACCAATTACCATAAAAAAATACAAAAAACCAGCAGTCTTCCTAAGATTAAAGAAGCGAGGGTTAAGACAGATGAGCAAACTTGGATTTTAGCAGTGGTTTACATTAATTTATTTTAATGACTTTATTTTTCATAAATAATTTTCTTTAACGATTATTGAAACATATTATTAGTATTATCTATTTCAGTAGGCTTTACTGAGTTATCCATTGCTATCAAATGTTTTACTACTTCCCTAACAAGTAAAATATTATCTAGAATAGAATCTAATACTTCCTGAAGAGATAGATTTTGAGTTAATAGAATTCGTATATTTTGAAGAGATTCATCATCTTTAGCAAAAATTAATTCTGCTCTATGTTTAAGATATACATCTTCAAACAGAGTATTAATTTGAATTCTATCTTCAGGTGATGCTTTTTTCAATATATCCTGAATTTTTGGACTAGTGTGTATCACACAAACTAATCTAAATATATCCATATTCTTGAGTTTCTCGATGAGCAGATAAGATAAGGAGGTTTTGAATGGATTGATTTTAATTCTAAATTCATAGTGTTCATTATGATCATTATTTACTTCATATTGATACAAATATCCAATTGTCTTTAACAGTCTTTTTTGTAAATCTCCATGTTTAGCCATGACAAGTTTTTATTACTGTATCACGTACTTAAATTAATGGATAAGATAAAGTTGAAGACGTTTATAATTGGTGATAATTTTGTCGTTACTGAAAATCAATCTATTGCAATTCTGAAATCAATATCTAGTAAATATAGCTAATCAAATACTTTGATCACGTCATTTTGAATTTGTTTTATCCAATGATTTTGAATAAAGTAATTAAAATACATGTCGAAATTAAATAGAGCAAACTTGGATTTTAGAATTTTAGACGCTAGTGTATTTTATGGGTTCTGGTGCAAAATGGTGATCAGATCACCAAAATGCACCAACATCCTATTTTGAAACAATATTTATCTTGTCTATTATCCTGAAATTGGTTCACCCCATCATTTCTAGACTAAAATCACGATACGTATGGAACAGAGGCAAGAATCATAGAATTATGCAGAAATTAGATCCAGTCAAAGTATCATGGATAATCAGACAAAAGGAAAATGGAATGAGAAATGCAGATGTTGCTGACTCTATGAAGATATCAACACGTTGGGTGCAGAAACTATATTCACGATATCGCAGTGCAGGAGTAATTCCCACTCTAAGAAAACCAGGACGGCCAAGAAGAATAATTACAGAGGAGATGAATCAAACTGTGCAGTCAGCATTTGAGAAATTCAGATGTTCAGCAGTATTTCTTGAGAAAATACTTGATTCTGATGGAATCCATATACCTCATAATACCATTCACCAAATACTAAGGAATAAGGGATTGGCAGAAGAACAACCAAAGAAGAGAAGAAGACGAAAATGGATAAGATTTGAGAGAACATATTCTAATTCTATGTGGCATACTGACTGGAAGAAATTAGATGACGGCAGATGGTTTTTGTGTTACCAAGATGATGCCTCACGATTCATCGTACATTATGGTGTGTTTGCAGAAGCTACAACAGTAAATGCACTTGTAGTTCTCAGTGAAGCAATTGTAAAGCATGGTAGACCAGCATCAATATTGACTGATCATGGTTCTCAGTTTTACGCAAACAAATCAGAATACAAAAGAAGAGGGGCAACAGAATTTGAAAAGGAACTAGTGAGATTGGAAATCAAACACATTCTAGCTAGAGTGAATCATCCACAAACAAATGGCAAGCTGGAGAGATTCCACGGGGAGATTCAGAGAAAACAAAAATGGTTTGGCACAATAGATGAATTGGTTCATTGGTATAATTATACAAAACCACACATGTCACTTGACTGGGATACTTTGGAAACTCCAGCCAAAGCGTTTGTAAGAAAGATGCCACAAAAGGGGAGTACAGTTATTGATGAGCAGACAGGAGAAAAGTATCATGCAGAGTAAAAGACGAACTGATTTTGGGATACCACATGTCAGCTTGTTAGTACATAAAAATAAATGACATAATTACGATAAATTATTTTTCATTTCATTATATTGCTCTGTTGTAATTTCACCTTTAGCGTATCTTGTTTTGAGAATTTTCAGAGGATCTTCTTGTGATTCTTGAGGTGGTGTTTTCTCTGCTGTGTTGGATTGATTTGTTGTAGGAATGACTTGAGGTTTTTCATAATATGGGTATGTTTCTAGTATTTTTTTTATTTTCTTTCTATCATGCACTCTTAGCTCAACAGTATAGAATTCTGGGTTTCCAAAATCATTGATATCTGAATAAAGTATTGTGAATCTAGTACCTTCAGTAGGTATGTTGTTACCCCAATTGAAACTTATGATTGCATTATGTAACATGGAATGCCAAATATTGAATTGAGATAGTTCACAAATGATTCTTTGATTTGTGATGGTAAATTTACCTGTATTTCCAAACGCTCTACCAGTAACCAATGCACTTTCCCGTAACTTGAAAGAGTCAATTATCTCCTCATTCTCAAATAATGTTATATTGGATTTTTTTCCAAACATATCATGATTGAGTTCATAAAATTATTTATAACTATTGGAAGATGATTTTATGATTCTCTCTCAAATATGGACAGTCCGTTCTCTTGCAGAAAAAATACTAGACCAATTCCACTACAAACCTTGTTTTATTTTAGTAAAATTATCACCCATCATCATCTCTTCCATTCTGCTGATACGTTCTTCTAACTCGCCATTAATTTTTGTCTTCTCGATGACTTCCCTTGTCTTGGCCTCTAGTTGATCAATTCTTTCTTGCTTCTTTTCGTTTTCTATCTTTAATCGTTCACTGGGATCCACTGTTAGTTGAGGAATCGCTTTTACAAATTCCCTATGACATTCTTCTCTTGTTGGCTGAAGATACGTGCCATCTAATCCTCGTTTGTGTGCCATTAGTTTTTCTGCAATATTGGAATTGATGTTATTATCCATTTTTAAGATACCGTTGAATCTTTTTCTAAAACCATATGTTACTGCCAGGTCAAAGCGGTTGCCTTTCTTTATGCGATTTATTCCAGCTTTTTTGTATAGATGTATCAAAAATCGATATATTGACTGCTCACTGAGATAGCCATTCTTTCGTGTTCTGGCATTTTGTTTTGTTGCAAAAAGATAACTTTCCTGATCAATATGCTCTCCATTTAGTTTTCTAGTTTTGATGTATACATCAAGGGATTTGCCAGCTTCTGGTGTGAGAAAAGTCCAGTACCATTCTGCAGATTCGTCATAAATTTTGACTGCACAGATTCCATCTTTTAACAATTCAATGTGCTTGAATTGTAATGGTGGATCAGTCAAGGCTGCAGGTCTTATACCTGTAGAGGCAATAAAATGGATGACAGCGATGGTTCTAAAGTCATTAGTCGTCTTCAAGAGTCCCTGAATTTCATCAGTAGTTATGGGTCTTTTCCCTCCCTTTTCATGATTGATACCTGGTATCATTTTTCTAATCATTTTTCTGGCCCAAACAACTTCATTCATGTCAAGCATTAATTCAACAGCATTTAGTTTGGCACTGATTGTATTTCCCTTCAGCTCTGCTTTTTTGTGTGATTTGATCCATTTTTTGAGCATCTCTTGGATTTCTTTGATTGGCATTTGGACAAATTCATCATAATAATGAAGTTCAGAGAATCGCATAAACTCATTAAGATTTCTTGTGTATACAATTTTAGAATTTTCATTGTTCAATCCACTTTGAAAATTATCCCATGCTTCGTCTTCAATAATTGGATCACTGTACATGAACATTGATAGTTATCACGAAAATAATAAAGGTATCAATCTTATACAAAAACCATATATCTTTTTGATTTTACAAGTGGGTAATAGAAAAATTATGGCAAAAATGCTTGAAATGGTAGGATTAGTTCTTGTAGCAATCATGACATTAGGTTTTGTAGGAGTATTCGAACCATATGGGATAAAAAATGGAATGTCAGAATTATTTTGGGGCTGTGCAGGTGGTACACTTTTGATAATTATCTATAGAAAGATGAAAAGAAAACAAGAAGAAAAAGAAGATTAGATACATTTTAGAATTTGTTATGAAACGATCAAGGTTTGATCAACCGACAGATCTATAAAGGACAATTTTACGTTATTTGTGAGGGGCATGACAGAGCAAACTAAACAATGGTGGAAAGGTTTAGGAAAAGAGTTAGAGACAGATATTGAAACCCTCAATGAATAAGAATTTTCTAGATAATTTTAACAATTCAAACAAAATAGAAAGCCTCGGGCGAGATACGAGCTCGCGACCTAACGCTTACGAGGCGTTCGCTCTACCAGGCTGAGCTACCAAGGCACGTTTGGATAAATCCATCAGAGTTAATAAAAAGTCTTTCCGAGTTGGACTAATTGAAGAAAACAATTTCTGGAATTAGAGGAGTATTTGGAGAAGATCTAAACCTAAAAGATGTATTAGAATTTTGTAATAATTTTTCATCTTTAATTAAATCACAAAAATGTGTCATAGGAAAAGACACTAGACCTTCAGGTTCCATGATAAAAGATACTGCCAGTGCTGCATTAATGAAAAATGGAATTGATATGTTTAATTTAGAAACAGTACCAACTCCGGTAGTTTTTAGAGAAGCAAGAAAGTACGGAGCTGGAATAGTAATTTCTTCATCACACAATCCAATAAAATGGAATGGAATGAAATTCATCATTGAAGGAAGAGGGATAAATGAAAAGGAGTTACCACAAATTATTGAACATCAAGAAATTTTAGAATCAAAAATCGGAACTGAACAAGACATATCATCATCATATATTGATGATGCAGAAAAAATCATAGGAAATATCGAAAGTCAACCAGAAGTAGTAGTAGATATTGGTGGTGGTGCTGCAAAGGGTTTTGCGCCAAATTTGTTAAAAAAAATAGGATGTAAGGTTAAAGTTCTAAATGAAGAGCTTTCTGGATGCTCAAGAGGGCCAGATCCTACATCTGATGACTTGTCTGAATTAATTTTAGCATCAAATAAAAAAGAAATTGGATTTGCATTTGACTTAGATGGAGATCGTCTAGTTGTAGTTAGAAAAGGAAAGAAGCAAATTCCAGATGTAACATTAGGATTAGGCGTTGCAAAATCTATTGAACTAGGATACAAAAAATTTGTTCTAAGTATTGATACGAGCATATCAATTGAAAAATACATCATAGAAAAAGGGGGAACTGTTCAAAGATCAAAAGTAGGAGAAGCAAATGTTATAGATCTTATGTTAAAAACTAATGCTCAAGCTGGAGGAGAAGGAAGTAGTGGGGGTTTTATTTTACCAGAGTTCAATTATTGTAGAGAAGGAATTCTTACCAGTGGTTTAATTTCTTCCATGTTAGGAACTTCAAAATTTGAAGAGATTTTAGACTATATGGAAAATTATTGTCAATTAAGAGAAAAAATCGAAGTGGATTCAAGTTTTCATAATAAAGTAATTGAGAAGGTAAATTCTAAATTATCAAAAGAATATTCAGAAACAAGCACATTAGATGGAATTAAAGGAATTATTGATGAGAATAGTTGGATTTTGATTAGAAAATCAAATACCGAAGACAGCATAAGAGTTTCAGCAGAATCAAATGATAAAGAAAAATGTAATAAAATTATTAAAGACACATTAGAACTAGTGAAACAAAGCTATGACCAAGCTAGATGAATCCTCAATAATCAAAATTTTTCAGAACAAATTAGGAAATAAGAAATTTGTTTCTGAGGATGTAGAAATTTTCAATTTAGGTAAAACCAAAATCGCAGCTAAAACAGACACCCTTGTAGAAAGTACTGATATTCCATCTAAAATGAAATTAGCAGATGCTGCAAGAAAAAGTATTGCTGCATGTGTAAGTGATTTTGCTGCAAAAGGTATCAAACCTCAATATGGAATTATTTCAGTAAATCTGCCAAAGACTATTTCACGCTCAAAAATTGCTGAGATTGCAGGAGGTTTCAAAAAAGCATGTGATGAGTATGGTATTTCAATTCTTGGTGGAGATACTAATGCAGGCAAAGAAATTGTGTTTAATGTATGTATTTTTGGAAAAACAGACAACATAGTTAGCAGAAAAGGATCTAAAAAGGAGGATCTGATATTTGTTACAGGGCCATTTGGATATACTTCTGCAGGACTCAATATGCTGCTTGGCAAGAAAAAAGAAAAGACAAGTTTTGTTAAAAAATCTATCAAATCAGTAGTAAAACCAAAACCTAAACTCAATTTTGGCATAAAAAATAAAAAGTATTTTTCATCATCAATGGATTCAAGTGATGGGTTATCTACTACTTTAAATGAAATGTCAAACCAGAGTAAAAAGAAATTCATCATTAATAATATTCCTTCAATGAAAGACTTGCAACATTATGCAAAATCTCAAAAATTAGATTTAAACACATTAGTTTTTCATGGAGGAGAAGAATATGAGATTGTATTTACAACATCACCAAAAAACAGACAAACAATTAAAAAAAATGCGAGATTACTCAAAATACCAATTATTGAAATTGGATATGTCACATCAGGTAAAGGAGTTTTTATTCAAGAAAACAACAGACATATTCGTTTGAGAGATTTAGGATGGAAACATTTTAGATAATCATTCACCATGAGAAAGATTTCGATCTACATTACTTGCAATGTTAATTATTGAATCAGCTGGAAGAGTAGAAACGCATTCTTGCATCCATAATTCATCCAGATACATTAATCGTTTCATGTCATCCTCAGGAAGTTCATCAGGATTAGAGTCAGGGTAAATTGCATGAATTCTGTATCCTTCATTGGCAATTTGTTGACATTTTTGTTCCAGTGGGGATAAAATTACATCATTGATCGGCGTTAGAAATTGAAATGCTATAGAACCCAGCAATACAGTTGCAACTCCAATTCCAATAGCCAACAGAAAAATTGATGTCATTAAAAGAAGCCAGTTGACCACAGTATATGAACAATCATCAATTTCAAGCCAAATAAAACAAGGCTAGAAAATCAATGTATTTTAAACCCTTTAAGATGTGAATAGTCATTGTCAGAAACCGAAGCCAAAGTTGAGGAAGCACCAGTCGAGAAAACTGAAGATGTAGTTGAAGAGACTAAAGCTGTAGTTGAAAAAGTAGAATCTGAGGCTAAAGTAGAAACAAAAACTCAACCAGAGGTAAAAAAAGAAGGTCCTGAAAAATGGGGAATTATCCATATTTACAGTAGTTATAATAATACAATTATTCACATGACTGATCTAACCGGTGGAGAAACTGTTGCCATCAGTTCTGGTGGAATACATGTTACCGCTGATAGATACGAATCATCACCATTTGCTGCAATGAAAGCTGCAAATGCAGTAGTTGAATCTGCAAAGAATAAAGGATTCACAGGGTTTCATATCAGAGTTCGCGCAGTTGGAGGAGTTGGTTCTAGAGTACCAGGTCCAGGTGCACAAGCTGGAATTAGAGCATTAGCAAGAGGCGGATTTAAGATTGGAAGAATTGATGATGTAACACCTATTCCTCATGATACCACTAGAAAGAAAGGTGGTAAAAGAGGAAGAAGAGTCTAGTCAACTGTCTTTATTATTGCATCACAATCTCTAGAATGAAAATAATCTATCATAAATTTTGCAAATTTTTGTGGTTGATTAACTGTTTGATATTTTGCTAGCATATCAGAAAATTTTTCCTCAATACCACTTTGTAAATCAGGCTTGAAGACTAATTGGAAAAACGTCCAGCCGAATTTTAATGAAGGTTCACTAAGACTGTATCCATTATAACATTCTACAAGGCTTTCCATATGTGAAAGCGCTTTTTTAATTGATAATGAATCATCAAGATAATTTTTTGTTCTAACTTCTAAGATCATACTCACTATTCATCACCATCATTAGATGATTGACTACTAAGCTTATCACTTAAAGATACAAATTTTCCATCTTGTTCAACATTGATTTTTGTTGCCATTCTAATATTGAGTCCAACTGATCTAAATAATGTCAATAATTGTCCTCCATCAATAATTTCATTAATTTCACCTGTTTTAATCAATTCAGACAATTTTTCCACAATAAGTTTAGTTTCGTTAGGAAATTGAGATTCTGCATTCTCTAAAACCTCCAAGCCTCTAAATCCCAATCTATCAACTAGTAAATCTCGTGGATTTTCAAGTGGTTTTTCTTTGGAGAGTTCTTGAGTTTTTTCTACTTCTTGCTTTGAAGAGATATTTTTTTGCATTTCAGCAAGTCTTTTTGCCTTTAGTCTTTCAAGTTCAGAATCTTCTTCACTCAACCCTTAATCACACCTATAGGTACCAATTTTGCAACTTTTGTGGCAATTCCTAGATTGTGAGATACATTCACTACAGCATCAACATCCTTGTATGCTTGAGGAGTTTCTTCCACAACTCCATCTCGGGTTAATGCTTTGATAAATATGCCCTTGTCATTAAGAGATTTTTTGACATCATCTTCGGTGTAATTTCTTCTAGCCTTTGATCTTGACATTGTTCTTCCAGCACCATGAGCAGTTGAACCAAAACTCAAATCCATAGAATTGGGTTGTCCAAGCAAAATCCAGCTTGCAGTACCCATAGAACCTGGAACTAAAACAGGTTGTCCCAAGTCACGATATTTTGAAGGTATTTCATCACGATTTGCAGGAAATGCTCTTGTTGCTCCTTTTCTATGAACAACAAGTTTTCGTTCTTTTCCATCGACTTTGTGTTTTTCTACTTTTGCAATGTTATGAGCAACATCATAAACTAATTTCATATCAAGATCAGATTCTGTTTGATTAAATACACGTTGAAAAGATTTTCTAGTCCAATGAGTAATCATTTGTCTATTACTCCATGCAAAATTTAATGCTGCAAACATTGCTTTTCTATAAGACTCACCTTCCTCAGAAGTGTTTGGAACACATGCAAGTTCTCTATCTGGTAAATTGATATCATATTTTTCCATTGCTTGTTCTGAAACTCTAAGATAATCACTACACACTTGATGACCAAACCCTCTAGAGCCACAATGAACCAAAACTGTAATGGTTCCCTCTTTAATTCCCATTCTATTTGCTGCTTCTTCATCATGAATTTCTGCAACTTTTTGCACTTCAAGAAAATGATTTCCAGAACCTAAACTTCCAAGTTGAGGGGCACCTCTTTTTCTTGCCTTATCAGAAACTTCATTTGGATCAGCGTTTTGAATTTTACCATTCTCTTCACAAACATCTGAATCATTTGATGAACCATAACCATGATCAATTGCCCAATTGACGCCATTAACTAAAACCTCATCAAGTTCTGAATGACTAAGTTTGACTGCACCTTTTGAACCAACACCAGAAGGAATAGAGCTGAAAAGATCAGTAACGAGTTCTTTTAGTTTTGAGCGAACTGTTTGTTCAGTCAAATTTGAACGAAGTAATCTTACTCCACAATTGATGTCATATCCAACACCGCCAGGACTAATCATTCCTTCTTCAGCATCCATAGCTGCAACACCACCAACTGGAAAACCATAACCCTCATGTCCATCAGGTAAAACAACACTATGACTAACTATACCAGGAATACAAGAAACATTTCGTGCCTGCATTATTGTTCTATCAGATAACATTTTCTGCATTAGTGGTTCATCAGCATAAATCCTCACAGGAACTTTCATTCCAAGATTGGAATCAGCATCAATTTGATATTGATTTTCTCCAATTTTCTTTGGAGTATTATTAGACATAAGTATCGGTAAAATTTCCTTTCAATCCAATTTAAATCATCAGAAGAATTGTAAAAAAGAATCTAAAAGAAAATCAACAACTGGTTTATCTATGATAAGTAATGTTTAGAATTGTGGTAAGAAAAAAACTAACTAAAGCAGAGATAGAAAAACAAAAAGAAGAACAAAAAACTAGAGTAAAAGGTTCTAGAGCAGCAAGACGAAGTGGAAAAAGTATCAAACCCGAAGGAAAAGTAAGCAAATCAAAGGCAAAGGCAAAAGAAGTTAGATCACAAAAGAAGATTGCAACTGTGAGAAAATCTCGTCATTAAATAGACCATAATCCTAAAAAACAATTTTTTGAGGCTAGATCATATCAAAATAACTCTATTTGCACAAAATCAGGAAAGAAGTAGATTTATTTTCTAATAGATAGAAAGTCATAATGTTGGCAATTTTACCTATAGACAGTGGTCGTTATGGCACCAAAGAAATGTTAGAAATCTTTAGTGAACAAAAGAAAGTGGATTATCAATTAGAGATTGAAGGTACAGCTGCTATTTCACAAAGTGAAATAGGAATTATACCAAAAACAGTAGGTAAAAAAATTCTCAAAGCTGCAACATCTGGAAAGATCACTGCAAAAAGAATCAAGCAGCTTGAAGCAAAAAGTGATCACGATACTGCAGCATTAGTTGAATCACTAAGTGAAAAATGTACCAAAGATGCAAGACCTTGGATACACTATGGTCTTACAAGTAATGATTTAGTTGATACTAGTAATTCAATGCAGATGCGAGATGCATTACAAATCATTGAGCCAAAAGTTGCAAAGATGGCATCAATACTTGCAAAAAAAGCTGTAAAACATGGAAAGATTCCAGCTGTTGGAAGAACACACGGACAGCATGCAAGTATCATTTCATTTGGATTAAAATTTGCAAACTGGGCAGCAGAGATGGCAAAACATGTAGAAAGAATTGAAGAGATTAAGAAAAGAATTCTAATTTGTAAGACACTTGGTGTTGTAGGAACTGGCTCATTAATGGGTGCAAAATCACTTGAAGTGCAAAAAAGAGTTGCAAAACGCTTGAAATTATTCCCAGCAGAAGTTACCACTCAAGTAATCCCAAGAGAAAGATATGCGGAATATGTATTTGAATTGGCACTAATTGGTGCTACTTTAGAAAAAATTGCAATAGAAATTAGAAATTTACAAAGAACAGAGATAGGAGAAGTAGCAGAGCAGTTCAAAAAAGGGCAAATGGGAAGCAGTGCAGTTCCAGTTAAAAGAAATCCAATAAAAAGTGAAAGAGTATCATCATTATCAAAATTAGTGAGAAGTCAAGTTGCATTATCCTTTGAAAATATTCCATTATGGCATGAACGAGATCTTTCAAATTCAGCCAACGAGAGATTTGTAATTCCAACAGTATCTATCCTAGTTGATGAGATGCTAGAAACTATGACTAGAATTATTTCAAACTTGAGGGTAAATGAGAAAAAAATTGTAGAGAATCTATACATTACAAAAGGCCAAATCTTTGCAGAATTTGTTTTAGAAGCACTAATCAAAAAAGGCATACCACGATTTGTAGCATACAAAGATGTTCAAAGAGTTGCATTTGAGGCAAATGACAAAGGAATTCAATACATTGATGCAATCAAAAATGATAAAGCATTTTCATCAAAGTTAACTGATAAAGAAATTGATTCAATATTTTCACCAGAAAAACATCTTGGTGCATCACCTGCAATCATAAATAATGTGAAAAAATCGGTTCAAAAGACAGTTGGAAAATTCATCTAGTTTTTAGTAAAGCTTTGTGAATTTTAGAACCATATTGTAATGCTTTTTTTCGTTTTGTACAAGAAAGTTCTGGAACATTAATTTCACTAGCTAGTTTTCGTATGATATGTTTACGATACAAATCTTCAGAGTCGTGAATTTTTTCAGATATAGGAATAGTTTTTGCATACTCGATGAAATTAGAAGAAAGTAACGGTTGGAGTATTTTTACTCCAAATTCAGACGAGATTAGATTAACAGCCTTCATCATTTTTAGTTCGTTATCTAATTTAGAATTCATAACTTCATGAATTTGAGATTCCCCTCCAGAAAATGCTTCTCGATAAGCATTGTAGCCACAAAATAATTCATCTATTCCGTTTGCAGTAATTACAGTATCAAGTCCTAAACTATTTGCTAGTTTAGAAACATAATGAAAAGCAATACAGTTTTCATTCCAAGATAGATTATCAGTTTTTATTGTTTGATTAACTTTTGAAGAAATAGTAGGAAAATCATCTGAATTAATTTCTAGAATATGATGAGGATATTTCAGGTATTCATTAACGTGTTTTGCAAATAAAATGTCATGAGATTCAGGGAATCCAATTGTTAATAGTGTAATATCATAATTCATGTCTGAGCAAATTTTTGAAATTAATGTACTATCAACACCTCCAGAAAAAGCAATTGCAATTTTCTTTTCTTTAACAGTTTCAGAAATAGAATTTTTAATATTTTCAAGTAATTTTTTATTTATTTCATCCATTATCTCTCACGCATAGATTCCATAGAAGGGTAATGAATCAATCTTTTAATTCAACATCATATCTAAAACAATATGATACAATTATCACAAGTAGATATTGATGAAGAATTAAAGAATTTACCAGGCTGGAGTATTGTAAATAAAAAACTCCACAAAGAATTTCAATTTGACGATTTTAACCAGGCATTTGGGTTTATGACCAGAGCTGCTATGGAGATTGAAAAAATGAATCACCATCCAGAATGGTTTAACGTATACAACAAAATCACTATAGAATTAACAACTCATGATGCGGGAGGCATTACAAAAAATGATGTCAATCTGGCCAAAATTCTAAATTCTTTGGCATAGTTGTAAAAGAGGAATCTTAGGCACAATCATTACAGAATTTATAATTAAATGAGACTTGGGCATAACTAATTCACAAAAATAAAATCTAAAATTATTTAACAGCAAAGCATTCTTCTTACAACTCTTGGATTCTCATTGCCAATTACACAGTTGTAGTACACTGCCAACTGATACACCAGCACGCAAATCAACACAAATGATTTGACATTATCAAATCCTTTTACTGGCAATACACCAATTCTAAACGTACTTTTTAGTATCTCAAAGAGTGGTTCAATTGAGATTCTTCTATCCCTGTACAACTCTTGACCAATCACAGAATTGTAAAACTCTGCAAGATTAATTCTTTCTGGCGGAGTATGTGGGTATTGCCTTATTGGAGTAATCAATCTGAGATGTTTTTTGCTGCTAAAACAATATAATTTGGAATCATCATATGCAGGATCACATAGAACATTCTTGACTAATCCTGAAAGTGATTCAACTAGCGTGCAATAATTGACTGTCATGAACATTTGCAGTGCTGAGATTAGCTGACAATGGAACAATTAGTTTGCCAGTGCTACAACTCATGTGTAATTTGTATCCAAATACCCAACCCTTTGATTTGGAATATCCCCATTTGGCATCTGTATCAATTCCTGAAATTGGTAAACGATTATTCTTCATGTCTGATTTGTGCCATACTGGACCTGCAGCCTTTAGCATGGAACCATCAGCTGATGCGGATTTGTTCTCTACTATTTTTTCTGAAACAAACAGGTTTCCCATATTGCTGATCATCTGTGTAATTGGAAGATTCTGAAATCTTCTGTCAATGGTTCTTCTGTCTGGGATTTGTGTTAGTCTGCAAACCTTGAGCAGTTTGTCATTGTTACATTTGATTGAAAGAAAATAATGAAACGTATTGTTGCTTGGAATTCTCATCCATGATTTTATAATGTACAATTGCACCATTAATACAGTTGGGTAGACATATGGTCTGCCACGTTTTAGAATGTCTTCATACAAAGATAATGAACCATCAGCTGATGCGGATTTGTTCTCTACTATTTTTTCTGAAACAAACAGGTTTCCCATATTGCTGATCATCTGTGTAATTGGAAGATTCTGAAATCTTCTGTCAATGGTTCTTCTGTCTGGGATTTGTGTTAGTCTGCAAACCTTGAGCAGTTTGTCATTGTTACATTTGATTGAAAGAAAATAATGAAACGTATTGTTGCTTGGAATTCTCATCCATGATTTTATAATGTACAATTGCACCATTAATACAGTTGGGTAGACATATGGTCTGCCACGTTTTAGAATGTCTTCATACAAAGATATGTTCCCACCAGATACAAAACACCAATAAGAAATGATTCAGATATAATATTGCTGGGGATTTTTACATTTATGATATGATGAAACAATATTGTAGAGATCCTTGGCTTTTTTCATTTGAATAATTTGAGAAATTGATTAAAAAATTGAATTAGTTATGCCCAAGTCTCATTTATATCAAAAATTTAAATCTAATTATATGATGTCAGAAATACATCAAGAATAAGTTACTGGAATGACTACTGTCTTGGCAGAAGTTTTAGAATCTCCTACTTCAAAACAACTTGAAACATATCATGTAAAGTTAGAACAAGATGAAGATGGACGTTTTGTTGCTACAGTTCCTCAATTAACTGGAGTGATATCTGATGGAACAACCGAAGATGAGGCATTAGAAAATGTCTATGAAGCAGTAAAAGCTATGTTGGAATCAATGGGACTTGAGAAAGAGTTTATGTTGATTGCAGTAGAATAATAACTGTGGGAAAATTTCCGAGAGTTTCATCAACAGAATTAATTAAATTTTTAGCAACTTTAGGTTATCAATATGATCATGAAAAAGGCGATCATATTATTTTGAAGAAAAATGGTTCAAAAACTAGGTAAACGACAAGAAATACTTTGCCATAAAATACGATGATCCTGAAACCAGAGAATCTCACGCATTTTATGTTAACTTTGTTATTCGCATGAATAATGGCAGAATAGGTCTATACGATACAAAAGCAGGATTTACAGCCAAGATTGCCAAGCCAAAGGCTGAAGCGTTATCAAGATACATCAGAGACAACAAATCAAAGAAAGTCTTTGGGGGTATTGCAGTATTTGAGAATGGTGAATGGTTGTATAATGACAATAAGGAATATGAGTATGATGATGTAGATTTTTCAGACTGGAAACCACTTGATTTGAATTAAGCACTTAACACAAAAAGTCTCTAATTTAACAGCCAGTTGAAAAGCTCCTGAGATTGAATAGTGTATCAAAAATTAACGATTATAATATTATAACCGAGAAGTAATAATTCTAATTACTGGTAAATTGTTATGGGGATTAAAGAAAAAGTATTAGATAATGATGACGAATTACAGAAATTCTTAATTTTGTTAGCTAATGCCAATGATGAACCAATTATGGGTAGACTCAAACTTCAAAAAATGATGTTTTTACTTGCCGATAAAATTGATGAGATTAAAGAGCAGAGTAGTTATGATGCTGATAACTATGGACCTTATAGTGAAGTAATCGATGAGGAATCGCGATATTTGGAACAAATAGGTGTGTTTTCTACTGGCCCAGGTGAGATTTATCTTACTAGAGAAGGAAAAGAAATTGCTAAAGAATTTACTAAAAAAGAAAACAAAAAAATTTTACATATTTTGAGCGAATATAAAAAATTCTTGAATGATCTAAGCAGTAAAGAGTTGTTAGCATATGTGTATTCTGCATATCCTGATATGACTGAAGAATCTGTGGAATATGATAATCTTAAACCCAATATGGAAAATTACATTCTTTCTCTAGTAAAAAAACAAAAAATAAGTTCACAACGTGCAGCTGAATTACTGCATAAAACACAAGACTATATCAATAAAAAAATGAAAGAAAAAGGAATCCTAGTTCTTAGTTAGGCATTGAAAATATTAGATGCTTCAACAATAATTGCAATATTCAATGAAATTAGATGTCCTGATTTAATTGATAAAATAATTCAACTAAATCACAATCTGATAATCCCATATCATATGATGAATAATGAACTCTTAGACAGTACAACTTTGACGATTACGAAGCAATTCATTCATGCAAAAAAACTGAAAGTTCTGAATTTGAATACTAATGATGAAGTCAAAGAATTTCAAAAAGATTTTCCAGGTTTGGGCTTAGGAGAATGTGATTCTTTACTTACATACCAAAAAGTAAACAATAATGGAAATGTTGTTTATTGTATCTTAGATGATAGACGAGCTAGAACTGTTGCATTAGAATTAAAGGTAGAATTTACTGGTTTGCTTGGCTTGTTACGCTTACTAAAAGAAAGATCAATTATGACCTCCAAAGAAATTGATCATGTCGTTACTATGTTAAGAAAGTCCAATTTTCGATTTCCAGCGAATGCTGTTATATAGTTTTATGGTATTTTTCTAATATGGCTGAAGCAAAAATAAAATCTTCACCAGATCAAGAATTACAGTATAGAAGTCAGGAAGTCAAGGCAAATGGAAAAACTCTTCAAACCCCTATAAAAGCAATAGATCCTTCTAAAATTCATTCTTCTGTGAGTTTGAGTAAAAATGTTGAATGTGTGAATGAATTATACGCGGGGTTATCAAAAGAAAAATTATCTAATCATCTTACGAGTTCGGACAATAGTTTGATTTATTCTCTTAATGGACTTCAAAGAAAATTTAGGAATCCAATCAAAGAAATGCAGTTTTGTTTCTTAGAATATAAGGATGAATCTATTCCAAAATTAAAAGAAATAGAATACTTAACTGATCAGGCTTATGTTTATTCTGATATTACTCCAATACCTATGTTATCAAAATTTGTTGAAAGAATTACAAATATTACTATTAAAGGTCAAAGAAAGATCTATGCCCCCAACGATACAAAATTTGAACATGTAAAGGGATACCTAAATGATGCCATAGAAATAATTGAACAACTTAACAATAAACCAATAATGGGGTATGTCCCAGATTATAGATATTATTTTGATGAATTAGTGAAGTTATATGTTGATAGAGGCATTAACACATTTTATTTTAATGCACATTTATCAAATCCAATAACATTACAGGGTTCGTTAAGAGCATTTATGAGAGAATTAAACAAACAAGAAATCTTGGAAAAAAGTTTCATACATATGATTAATCCTGGTGTTGGAAGAGGTATTAAGGATAGTTCTATTATTCCTGCTAAAGATATTCTAGGATATGGTTTAGGAATTGATAGTTTGGGTGATCGACATATGAGGCCTGTTCTTCATATGTCAGTAATTGAAAACATGAAAAAAAATCCTGACAATCGTTCTAGATTATTTAATAAAAATAGTTATGGATATCTTAAAACATCTGCAAAAAATGAATTAGAAAGTTTTTACCCCAATGATTCAGGAGTTGATCTTGCAGAATTTTTGATTTTAGGCAAACCCGACTCAAAGATTCAAAACGCATTCAATGTAGAACAATTAGCCTTAGAAAGTATTAGGTTGCAAAATAAAATAAAGGATAAAAAATCAGTTTTAGGCTACATAGATAAAAAATCCGATGTTAGAAAAGATGATCTTAAAATCTTGAAACGAGCTAAAATTAAAGATGAAAAATAATACACTGTTCCATCTTAGAGGGTTTTCAATCATTTCAAACTAGTGTTACATTCTAGGGCTAAACTATTACGTTAGATGGCTGAATTTACGGTTAGCTCAAATGTGCCCTTTTTATCATCAGTAATTATTATTTCATCATCTTCTAAAAATTGGGGTTTTTCATATAGCTGAGTCAACATGATACAATCCTTGTTGTTTACTTTCATGTCATAGGTTTTTCCCACTTGTCGAATTTGAAGATAGAGGGATACAGAAAAAACTTCGTAAGACAGTTTTAATAATTATCAGTACTATTATTTTGGGAATTATAGGATCAGGAATTTATGAGTACTTTCTCAAAGTGAATCCTTCTTAGACCCCGATAGTAAACAAGTAGAATTATTGAATATAGCCCATTCAGATTACCCAGAATCTTCTAAAGTTTTAGAGGAAATGAAGTAATGTACTTGTTCGCCTAATATCCTAAAGAGATTCTAATTTTTGTCTTAATTCTTCATGCATTGTTTTTAAAAATAAACTTGATTGAATTTTTAAATTTTGAATATTTTGTTCTGATTCAAAATCAAATTTGTTATCATCAGTTAATTGAAAATAATTTTCCCCAAACCCTTCTGCTAATCCACTTATTGTTGATTTATGTAAAGGTTTTTTGTTGTGTGAAATTGCATTACGTAAAGCTGTAAATTTTTTAAGGTCATTTTGTGGTTCTTCGTTACAAGCCTGAAAAAGATAGTTGATGATAGATTTAAAGTCGTTTGATTTTTCAGCTCGTCTTGCCATAGAAATGAAATATATCTTGTTTATTAATTCTGTATTATTTTCTAATATTTCTTGAAATAATTCATCGCCCATACTCAATATTGCATTATGTCTAATTGAATATGAAGATTGACAATTTGAACCAATACGTCCACCACCTGACTCTGTAATTTCTTCATATCCTGTCATGAAAAATGTTGAATGTGTTCCTGAAGAAGCCACAAGTAGTTGGATTAATCTTGAGGCTTTTTGATTGGAATTATTTTCTGCGTCTTCTTGGATTGTATTTTTGGAAGTAATGTTAAATCCAATTATTGCTCTTTGAGAAGATTTTCCATAAATTTCTGTAATAAAATTTATGTTACATCTATCTTGGATTTCAAAATTACAATCAATCTTGTTTGTTAATTTATAGTTAAATTTCCATCCTAATGTTTTAGAAGTCATTATTTTTGTTTATCAAACCTGCCTAAAATGTTATTTGAGTGATTCGATGTTTCGCGGAGGTCAGAACAAAATCAATTTTTCAGTTCTCGGTTAAGCTTTTGAAAAATATTTGATATTTTGAATTTTTTGTAACTATCATTTCATGCAGCTCGTGGAATCGCATATCTTTCCAACCAGAATTCTTGCATTTCATCAAATGGTCTATTATGCCACTTTGGCCTACGATTCTCCTTGATTACTTGCTTTAGATTAGATACATTAGAAAATAGATAATATCCCCTTTTGATATAGCGAAGAGACAAAGTTCGTGAACTAAAAATCATCAATAAATTAGAGAATAGATAATTTTACCTAAGTAAATACGAATAACCAGAATAAAATATCTTGAAAATAACTCACGAACTTATGCTTGTCGCTATACCATGAAAAGCTTTTACTCTTAATTCCAATTTTGGTAAGTGCAATCGTAATAAATTGAAGTTTTCTTGATGGACCAGTACCATAACCCCTTGTTGCATCATAACCTAATCTAGATAAATAATCCAACAATTCAAGATATAGTTTATCAGAAATAAAGAAAGTGTCAGCGCCAGCTGTATATCCAATAAATTTTCCAACGTGTTCGTCATAGAATTTTATTCTTTCATACATACTACTTTTACCAAAAGCACTTGATGTTGTTACAAATAATAATTTAGAAGGTAATACTCGATTTTCCAACCAAGTTTTTCTTCTAGAATATTTTTTTTGAATAATCATTTCTTATTTCGTTCGAAGTTAAAGTCATAGCAACTAATTTTCCACCTAAAAGATCATTATAAGGAGGCAATGCACCAACTCGTTGACCATTCAATGACTGGTTCACCCAAAAATCTAGTTCTTCATTTGGAATTTCAAGATGTTTATCTCTTACAGACATTCTTAATGTTGGACTTTGTAATCCGATCAAACCAAATGGCGCATCATGTGTTTTATCCCAAAGTAAATATCGCATTTGTCTTCCTATTGGGTGTTCGTAGGGAATGCTCCACCAAGTTAAATTCCACCAGAGAAAAATTTTTGATTCTAAAGTATCAGATTCAACCTGACGAAGATCAAGTTTAATTTCTTCGGGATTTAATTCAGAACCAGAAACAGAATACTCTTTTACGATTTTTTTATTTTCTAATAATACTTTTGTGTGTTGATTAATCTTTTCCAATCTACTCTGTTTGTGAATTAATCTCAAAGCATGTTTTGAATTATTTTTTGGACGTAAATGTGGATTGTATTTGAAGCCTTGTTCAGTTAATGAACGTAAAATTTTTTTTAACCTGAATTCAATGTTCATTATTTACCAACTTGTTGGTTTCAACGAATTCTTCAGGATAATTTAATGATTTAAAGAACAGCGGTGTGCTAGAAAATAAGAGAGGAGAGATAGGACCAACAGTCATAAATGAATATTCTCGGTTAACCCCCAAGGTACTTTGTGGATCCTTAAACTGTTGATATAATCCAAGGGCTTCTTCATTGCCACCAATGAGATCCCTTAAAGCTAATCTTTCTAAACCCCATGCCAATCCAAAACCCAACATAAAAATTCTAAGCTGATCAATTATTCTCTTATCAAGGTTAGATAATGTCTGACTGACAAACAAACAACCTAGACCAAATTTTCTGGTAGTTCGTACAGCATCAACTAGAAAATCTTTCATGCCATTTAATGTATTATCTCGTGATTCATTTCCAGTGTCTGATTTTTCTTTTAGATGTAATTTTATCAGGCCCTCTGTTTGCCTGAATGGAAGATGTAGATAGAGATGACAGTACCTGATGCTTCCATGAATGATTCAGGATACACATATTGGTGTCCTTCCTTGCCACGGTTCTCTCTTTGAGTTCTATACTCATTGTTCCATGGCATCAAAAGACAACATGATTTCTCCATGTCTAACTAGTGATTTGTTATATTTTTTTCCAGTTTCTATTCATGGAATAATACAAAATATTCTGATCTAAAGCTTGTCTGATAAAATTAGTTGGATGATTTAGTCATGTTAGAAAACACAGCAAATCATTATACCAATCTCAGATAGTTACAAACATATATTCAATTTATATCTTAATTTCATTGCAATTTGATACTCATTCATTTTCTGCTATCGAAGATATTGATACTGAATATAGATTACAAGCAATAAAAGATAATACCAAATTAGTTATGGAAGTAGAAGAGGGAATTAGATATCAATATGAGTTACATGAAAAAACAGCTAGTTATCTAAATACTAAATTCCAAAAATATAATCCAGATAAAATATCTTCAGCAGATAAAAGAATAGCAATATCTCATTCATTATATACACAAAATTTTAGAGCAATTCATGCGGCATATACAATAATTCTAAGTGGAAAGATATCCATATCACGAATGATTGCAAGAAGAACACATGAATCCATCTTAACACAATATTATGTAGGATTATGTGATGAAAGTGAATTTTCCGACTATGTTAAATTATCAGAGAACGATCACACTCAACCAACCAAATTAGGCTATAATTTTTATAAACAAAAATTGTATGAAGGTGATATTTTGAAAAACATGTCTGAAGTTTATTCCAAACTTAGTGATTTTAACCACACTACATGGAAAACACTTACTGATATTGAGTATAACCAAAGTCTTGTTAAAGATGCTTTCTTAAATTTACGTCATAACTTGTTGTTTAATGTGTTATCTTATTGCCAAGTGTATACATTTGATCAAAGTTTCTCAAAAGACCTCTTAAAATTTGTTCAGTCATTTGTTGATAATCAGCTGCATAATTCAAATTATCAATTAAATAATTTGTTTCCAAATAAAAAAAGTATTGTTGATAAAGTTTTATGGCATCCTGACAGACAAAATTAACAAACATTATCTAACATGCCTAAAATTGGTTCTGTTACCTCTTAGGGGGAAAAGTTGACTGTTACTTTTCGGTTGGTTAAACTTCATCTGTTATTCACTAACCAATCTTTAATCACCATGGTTGCCTTACAATCGTCTTTATTGTATTCTAATACCATTTGAAGAAATTGTTTATTTTTACGTGGATTGTCAAGGTACTCATCAAACAACCCTTGCACATTAGCACCGTTTATGTCTGGTTCAGTCCATCTAAATCCCATCCATTTTGCTATCGATTTTAAATCATTTTTGTATGTTGGAAATGCAAATGTAGATGTTGCAATTGACCAAAGATCCACAAGATTATTCTCAGAAAATATAGCATCTAATATTTTTTTAGATGTTTTGTATTCTTGACCCATTCTTTTCATGTGTCCTTTTTCATACTTAGTCCAGTGATAAATAACATAGTTGTTTTGTTTTTTTATAAATTTGAGAAAATCTTGCCATATTTTCTTCTCATCATTGCCACTCGTAAATGAAATATATTCAATCTTTTTGTTTTCTCTAATCAACATTCCAATTAGATAAATCTCATTACCATCAAATTCACCTTCAAAATCTAAAAATACCTCTGTTTTTCTTTTTGGAAATATAAAATCCTTTTTTTTGATTGCTTTGTTATGTTTTATTGCCTGTGCTTGTAATTTGAATTTCTTTGCCATGTTTCCTATTTTAGGTATACTTGCAAGTTTTGACACATTACATGATGCAATTTGATTTATTGTTTTGAAGCCATATTGTTGTAGTATTTTCTGTCTCTTTTCTTTAATTCCTATAATCAAAGAAATTCCCTGTTTTTTAATAATTATTTTATTACCATATTCTGACCAAGGATATGAGGTATTGTAATAAGGGCGTGGTTTTCTTTTTTGTTGTAAAATTTCCATAATTAATTTTAAAATTTTGATTATATCACATTCATAATCTGCATAGCAATAAGTTGTTTCTGTTTTTTCACCATTAATTACGTAGAAATATTTCGGGATTTTTTGTTGAATATGTCCAATTAATAGATTATAAAATGCAGCTTGAAGTATGTGGTGTCTTTGAATGATTTTTGCAGATTTTATCTCTTTTACTACATAATGATGTGAACCAAAAAGTGATTCTCCTTTTCTTTTTTCAAGAATGTCCGGTTTACCAAGAATTGATTCTGGAAGAAAAAGCAGGGGGGCATCATATAAGATTCTAGTTTTTTTGTGTATCATTTCATCAAGGCATACCTTGAATTTTGCTCTCATAGTGGGGATCTGTATTTGTTTGAAATTAGTTGGAAGTAATTCTCTATATTCTTCTGATATTTCATCTTCGTGTTCTACTCCAAGTTTTCTTAATATTGCCTGTTTTTCTTCATACATTATTTCATCTTCATGTAATACTCCTTTTTTTGCAAGTGAAAGTATGTCTTTACGAGGTAAATCTTTTCTTGAATCATCTACAAAATGATTACAATAAAATGCAAATGCGGATTGACAATATGTTAGAATATCACTTCCTTTTATCACCTTCTTGGAAGTTTGTCTCGTACATTCTTCAAATAATTTATTTGGATCAACCACAACATTCAGGATAATTGATAATTCTTTAACTTTTACTTGCATTTTGAATTATTGTTTTCCACTTGTTATTTCCTTCAATTATAATTCTACACATATCAGCAGGAGTCTTTCCCTTCAATTCCATGTGAGGTCTTACATAATTGTGATACAATTGGTATCCATCAATAATTACAGAGTCTACTTTTTTGATTCCTCTAACAACTTTCTCTCTATCACGAAACTCTCCGTTGAGTCTTTCCATCTGATTGTTGTTCATGTCACCTTGCAAGTGTACGTTACGTATATGGATTGTACGATTCTCTCGATTTACAGTCCAAAACTCCTTACGATAAGCTTCAGAGTCTGAGTGTAAACCATCCGTAATGATAACTTTGGGTTTAATTCCAGTTATTTCTTTACCCATTCTAAATAATGAACTAGCATCAGCTCCTTTCTTTTTGTCTAAGACTTGTTGTGCAATCCAGAATCGAGTTTCAGAATCCATTAGTGAAAAAACATATTTCATCTCACCTCTAATTCTAGTATAAACTTCGTCTGCTCGCCATGCATCACCTACAATTGGTATTTTTTTGTCAAGATAATCCTGCATCAATCTAGTATACTTTACAATCCACATGTAGACTGTTTTATGAGATACGTTAACACCCTCATTAATTGAGATTGATGGTAAGAACAAATGGAAGACTATCATACAAAATGCCTCACTAAACAAGGATTCAGTCTAGATCTCTAAGATGTTACAGTACCAACGTAACAGCTCAGCCCTCTAATGTAACACTAGTTTGAAATGGTTGAAAACCCTCTAAGATGTAACAGTGTACACTTCGTTAATTCTGGTTTAATCTGTGGTTTTGTGGTAATTAATTAATTAAAATTCAATTAATTTTGTGGTAAATACCCAAAACATGTGCCTAAGATTGAACAGTGTATCAGTTCATTTTTGTTAATTTAGTCACTTCAACTAGTTATCTATCATGTACTACTAGAGTGACGGTCGGTGAAAATTTCGCCTCAGATGCAGCGGTACAGGAACCTGTAAATGTCTAGCTTGATCGAGCACGTCCTGAAATATTCTGACACCGCGTGAGTCAGATCCTCCAGCGTCTCGTAGTACTCTGAAGTAACAAGTCTGTACTTTGCATCCCTCCATACCGACTCGACAGCATTAAGCTTCGGCGTCGCGGTAGGCAGGTACAAGATCTCCACCTCGTCATGCTCCTCCAGGTATTCCCGCACCTTCCTTGCTTGTGCTGACTTGCGTTGTCCACTATGAGCAAGACACTGCCCCACTTGCGGCGCACTTCCTTGAGGTATTTCACAAACGTCAAGCCGTCGAACCTGTCGTACTGCCCGCATCAGCCGAGTTTCCTCTTCTGCAAGCGCGCCATACACAATGGTCTTGTCCCGTCTGCCAGTCCTGCTGACTGCTACTGGATCCCCGACGCGTGACCACAGTTTCCTTCCATTCGTTCCAATCCTGATGAATATGGACTCGTCTTGCACCACGATTGTAAATCCACGCTGTTTTGCGCTGGATATCGTGCCTGCAGCGTCAACTTGCCACCTCCTCACCTCCTCGCCGCCGGCTGCCGAGGTGTACTCCGTGGTAGATCTCTTAGACGAGAACCCGAGGGATCGCATTATCCTGCGCACGCTGCACAGGCTGTACTTTGCAAATAATTTCCCGCGTATCAAGTTCCGCAGCTTCCTCGGGGTGAGCATGTTCTTGCCGCTGAGCCGGTCTGCAAGCTTCTTGATCCGCCCATACCCTACGCGCCTGGGCCTGCCTCTTCCGGAAGCGTCCCGGAGACCAGCCATGCCGTCTTCGTCGAACCGCGCCGCCCATAGCTGCACCGTGCGCTGGTCCACGTCTGCAAAATCAGAAGCAGTCTTTGTCGTGTGTCCTTTGAGGACTCCCCTCACTGCTATTATCCTGTTGCGGATCCTGGCATCGTTCTCTGCATGCATGGCCTCAGTCAGCTCCCGTATCTTCTTGTCGATTGCGTCCATGTACGGCTTGACGATCCGGGGATCCTTAAGCTTTTCTGCTGTACTGCGCCTCAAGAGGCGAAATTTTCAATGAGCGTCACTCTAGTCCCATTTCATACCAAATAATTTTAAACATTCAATGACATACAAACACATGACCCTAACTCCGGTGTTTTGTGAATTAAAAGAAAAATATATCGTTGTCTATCAATCTGATGGAACAGAGAGAGATGATCATGGAATTTACAATATCATCACGGGAAAAACATGTGATGTTTGTGGAGATCCAAGAATGATTAAGACACAGGGGAAATATCACTGTCTTGAATCTTATCTACATGACTCATTGAAAGATACCGATGGGGTTTATCAGCTAGGTCACTATCATAAAAAATACACTACTGTGAAAACTATGGAAAATGATATGTTAAGCAAAGATATCTTACGCTTAAAGAACGATCCCAATTATGCTATACCTATTGCTAAAGCGATGTTTCTATTGATGAAAATCAATTTCCCAATATTATTGGAAGTTGATATGATAGTATAGCGAAGAGACAAAGTTCGTGAATCAAATAATTCCAAAACAAAAGACTTTTTGATCAGTTAACACAATGACATACATGAACAATCTAGAATCCCTTGAAGCAGCATACAAGAAAGAAAACTCCAGGGTTGCAGTAAGGATGCTTGCAGTGCTGATGATTCTAAAGGACGGCAAGGAATTGGAACACACTGCACAAACATTGCACCGCTGTACAAACTGGGTACGAAAATGAGTTGATCGTTTTGAGGAGTATGGCCTTGATGGCCTCCACGATCTCCCAAAGAGTGGAAGACCAAGAATTATCTCAAAGAAAAGAATGGATTCAATAATGTCCAAAGCCATACTAACTTTGTTTACTCCTGTAATGCTACAGCAAACAATTCTTCACTCTACTGGAGTAAAATTTCACATAACTC
Source organism: Candidatus Nitrosopumilus sp. (assembly GCA_965248045.1). Lineage (GTDB taxonomy): Archaea > Thermoproteota > Nitrososphaeria > Nitrososphaerales > Nitrosopumilaceae > Nitrosopumilus. The sequence continues at coordinate 1,670,564 of CBDFIG010000002.1, read as the reverse complement.
ATGCTAGAAAGATAATGCATCAGTAGGCATGTCTGCAAAAACTGCACAAAAATATCACATCAATCATGCAACTGTATCTGCTGTGAAAAGCTGGCAGCAACGCATCAAAAAGAGAATTCCACGCCTAAAAAAGAGTGGATTCATCATTGCAATGGCTGATGAGGCATTCTTTGTAAGGGATACAAAAATAGGAAAAAAGTATTGGTCACCTGTTGCCAAAAGAATATTCCTTCCATACACAGGACGACATGAGAGTTTGGCAGTTTATGGTACAATCACAGAAAATGGCAGTCAACTGTTTAGAGTTTATCAGAAATTCAATGCTGCGACCTTTATAGAATATCTCAAGGAGTTGCACTGGAAATATGGCAGGGTTGCTCTAATGTTGGACAGGGCATCAGTTCACAAATCAAAGAAAGTCAAGGAATATCTTGCAAGCAATCCTGATGTCAAACTAATCTGGTTGCCAAAGGGTTCACCATATCTTAACATGATAGAACAATGCTGGAAGACAAGCAAGCATTCGTTGCTGGTATCAGAATATTATGCAATGTTTGCAATAATGAACAAGGCAGTCTCTGAATATTTTAGAGTGACAAAGTTCAAGCTTGATGTTGCAAATTATATTTTTAGAAATCCAGCAAAAATGTTTACGAACTTTTGATCGTCGCTATACCTGTACCTAATCATGTTGATGATCCATATTCCAATTCCAAGGCTATTGCATTATCTAAAGAGTTAGCAAATGAGTATGAACAAGATGGAAAGCATGTGGGAGTTATTCCTGCACTATTGAAAACCAATGATTCCAAGACACATAGTTTATCAAGACCAGAGAGAGAAGAAATTGTAAAAAACATGTTCCAGTTTAATGCTAAAGAATCAGTAAGAGGCAAAAGTATAGTATTGGTTGACGATGTACTTACTGCAGGTAATATTAAAGGAAAATGTGCATCAATATTAAAGGAGAATGGTGCAAAGAAAGTATGGTGTTTTGTAGCTGGGAGAACAATTTAGGGTGTAAAGTATTTTGATGAGTGAAACAGAAGAATTGCTTTGGATAGCATCTCAGGAAAAGAAAACGATTCCTTTTGATATGATTAAATTTGCATGCAAACACAATATCCCTTTGTCTCATTTATTGGATATGTCAGAAGATGATTTCAAAGAACTAGATCAAAAAATCATTTCGCAGTTTATTGCAAATAAAGAAAATTTACCAATTGATGCATGTCAAAAAATATTTGACAATCTTCAAAAGGAAAGAATTAATCTGATTCCTTACTGTGATGAATTTTATCCAAATAATTTAAGAAAAATGGAAACAACCAAGATTCCACGAGTATTGTATCATCAAGGACAAAAAATATCCATTCAAAACGGAATTGCAGTTGTAGGTACTAGAAATGCATCTACACATGCCATTGAAATGGCAAGAGAACTTGGAAGAATTTTACCCGAACAAGGATATCAAATAATTTCAGGTTTGGCACGAGGTATAGATGCTGCTGTAATGAGAGGGTCTGTTAGTGTAGGTGGAAAAACTATTGCAGTGCTTCCTTGGATTCATAATCCATACCCTCCAGAACATGAGAAATTATTAGATGAAATAAAAAAAGAAGGCTCAGTAATTAGTGAAAATTATGTTTCTGTAGGTTCTATGGACAAGTACAAATTTCTTCAAAGAAACGCAATTATCTCTGCATTGTCTGAAGCATTGATTGCAGTAGAATCATCATATTCTGGCGGTACACGATGGCAAGTCGAGCTTGCAATATCACAAAAAAAGACGGTAATAGTAATTGAACCTGAAAAATCAAATTTACTATCTCATGAGGGATTTGATAAATTTCTTCAAAAAGGTGCATTGCCAGCAAGAACTATTTCGGATGTGTTGGAAATTCTCAAACAGGACATCAAATCACAACAGGTACTTGATAACTATAGTGTAGATGAAAGAAATAGTTTTGATGATGATGATGTAAAGCCACTTTTAACACAATAGATATTATCATTAACAGAATAAATAAAATTTTTATATTTTCATGGAGACTAATTAATACTCTGATAGCAGATTTTGAAAAATAATTTCTTTGTTAGGATTATTTTGTAATGTCATAGATTATTTGGTCTATCTGTATGGTTTGATAATTTTCATATCGCCATTATGTCTGTATGATTTTAGCAACAAAACCCCTTATCCTCTGTAAAAAATTTTTCACATTTCAAATTCTTGGCCACCACCAAATGCATAAAATCCATAGATCCTGGCAATTTTTTCATATCCAAAAAGTCAATCAGAGACGAACCAGGTACATTTTCTACAAAATTAACCAGGGCACTAGAGTCAATTCCATCAAATTCATTTTCAGGAAATTCAGTGTGTGAAAAAGATAGTAATATTTTCTTGATTTCGTTGTAGCCTTTTGTGATCTCATCTAATGCATCTTGGCCCTCTGCACGTCTTTACTCTCTAACATCATCAACCATCTTCACGTTGCATATCCAAATGGAATCTCCTTGTTCAATATTTGGAAATTCTATTTTTCAGATTGCTCAATGATGGCTGATACTGAGATACCAACAAATCATACACACTTCTTCAACTGCATTAAACTGTGGCGAGCCTCCAATGCAATATCACATCGTCATTTTTCTCAAGGTACCGCTTTATGATATTTGATTTGTGTTGTGGTGCCCTGTCTGCAAAGACTAGTATTTTGCCAAACTTTTTGTTTAACTGCCTTAGTCAATCAGAGACGAACCAGGTACATTTTCTACAAGCTAAAAATATGGACTCGTCTTGTGCAAGAACTGTAAAGCCTTCTGCTGTTTTTGAAATTATTTCTTCTTTAGATTTTTTTTAAACCAGAGTTTTTCTTCAGGTAGAATCAAATCTCTTCTGTGCTATTTTGGAACAAATCCCCATTTGTGTAATAACCTATACACATGAACCTCGTGGTATTTTACTCCTGATTTCTCATTTTAGGACTCCAACCTCAATTTGTAGTTGGATGCTAAAATGCTAGTTGGCCTTCCAGTTCTTGGCATATCATGTCTTGTAAATCTTCTTAGCCACTTGTAGCCCAGGAGCGTACACGTTTTGAGATGCGATATTTTTGTCAAGCAATACCTGCTTTATCATCTACCTTGATGCATCATTGATCCATATTCTGATAAATCACGTCTTGTTATCTTTTCTAATGGCAAACACATTACATGATACATCTCTACAAATGTAAGTTGGGATATGATTAGTCTGAATTCGCCTGTTTTTACTTTGTTAAACATGTTATTTGTTTCAGGTCTTGCAGTTGCTGGATCTTGAAATTTATTCAAATACAGCATCGTATCAAAGTAAACTCTAACGTCTTCTGGCATCTTCCAAAAGTTCTTCTAGATTATATTTTTTAAAAAATGTAGTTTTTGATGCAAGAATACCAGTAGAATCATCAATTATGGCAGGATCTATCTGAGGCAAGTCTGCCAATCCTAGAGAATCCATCATTTTTTTCCTGATATCCAAGTCGTTGTATTGAGGGTATAATGAGATATCATTACTTGTGTGTATTTTTTCATCATATACATCAGAGTCTTCAAATTCGGGATTCAATGACGAAAACAACTCTGTGATTTTTTTATTGACTTTAGTCTTGATTTTGCTATTTACGGTAGTATCTGGAAAGAAGTGATATGAGATTGCAATGATTTCATCTGCTGAATAATCATTCAAGCTCCAAACCAATTCTTTAATACTTGGACTTATTTCTGAGAATCTATCCATCTCCGAATAATTAGTATTTCTCAAAGACAAGTCCTCTCTTTTTGAAAACATTCCTTTCTGTATCTTGATATACCTATCACTTTCCAAATTTTCTAATACTGGTTGTAATTGTGGAGAATAAACTCCAAATTTATCTGCTTGAAATTCAAAAGGAGAATGCCCACCTTTTTTCTCAATAAATTTGCAAACCAGATGAAGTATTTTCATAAACTTTGTCTTGCCTTCTATGACATTTACAGATGATAAAATTTTCAAAACTAATTCTTCCTGTTGATTCATTTTGTTTTCATACCAAATTCTAATTCATTAGAAATACAATCAAAAATCTTGATGATTTTTGTCATTTTATTCAATGACGAAATTAATTATTTAAATCAAACGATCAAATTAACTGATTATTTATATAAGAAGATAATGGATTCTGATCGATTGAATCCATACAATCAAAATTTTTCATCCAAAGATGATTTATCTCAACTTGTGGTATTTTTAGCCATATAGATATTTTAGCAAGACAATGGCTGGCAAGAAAAAATCCAAAAGAAGAAAGGCTCCAAAAAGAAAATCTACATCTAGAACTAATGGACGAAAACCAGTAGGAAAAGCCTGTCGCAATGCCAATAAGGTAATTACTAGGAGAAAGCGTGACCACAAAAAGGCACTAGCCAAGATAAGATCACTGAAAAAACAACTCCGTCTGGCTGAAAAATCAGCGACAAAGAAGAGAAACGAAGTCCTGAAGGCGCAAAAAAGAGCCAGAACTATTTGCAGTGGATGATTTCACTGCTTTTTCATTTTTTATTATATTTCTAATGATATTTTGATGTTTAGAAATCATACCTTTGTTGACTGCCAATTAGCTTTAGTATAGTAAACAGATCACATTAACTTGAATCTCTTAAATTAAATTAATTGTATAAAAAATACAATGTTAGGAATAACAATGTTAGGAATAACAATGTTAGGAATAACAATGTTAGGAATAACAATGTTAGGACTTCCTGGCAATCGGATTACTTGCAATACCTGCGTTTGCAGAAATTGATTCTCCACGCAAACAATTCCAAAATGGAATACCACTAAATGAAATACAATGCAGAGACTCCAAAATACTAATGGAATCCCCACGAAATACTCCGGCTTGTGTAAATCAAAATACTGCTGAAATGCTATCAGATAGAGGATATAACATAGTTACTGTTGAATCAATTCTTAACACGTCTGATAAACTAGATGTAGATGACTCTGTATCTGTTGAACTAGCTGATGAGAAATTGAGTTGGGGAAAAATAATCTCCACAGAAATCCCTGATGATGTTAAGGAAATCATCATCGATGATTCATCAACTCCTACTCCAGATGATATGGATTCAATTGAGTATGATGCAGCTTTGATGTCTATTCTGGAAACAGATTTGGTTTTTACCAACAAGAAAATAAATTCAGACGTAATTTCTGAGGCGAGAATATTTGGTTACATAAAATGGCCAACATACGAGGTAACTTTTCCTGGAACAGCACAGGTTGGTGTACCATTTGATGTATAGCGACGATCAAAAGTTCGTGAACATTTTTGCTGGATTTCTAAAAATATAATTTGCAACATAAAGCCTGAACTTTGTCACTCTAAAATATTCAGAGACTGCCTTGTTCATTATTGCAAACATTGCATAATATTCTGATACCAGCAACGAATGCTTGCTTGTCTTCCAGCATTGTTCTATCATGTTAAGATATGGTGAACCCTTTGGCAACCAGATTAGTTTGATATCAGGATTGCTTGTAAGATATTCCTTGACTTTCTTTGATTTGTGAACTGATGTCCTGTCCAACATTAGAGCAACCCTGCCATATTTCCAGTGCAACTCCTTGAGATATTCTACAAAGGTCGCAGCATTGAACTTTTTATAAACTCTAAACAGCTGATCTCCATTAATCGTGATTGTACCATAAACTGCCAAACTCTCATGTCGTCCTGTGTATGGAAGGAATATTCTCTTTGCAACAGGTGACCAGTATTTTTTTCCTATTTTTGTATCCCTTACAAAGAATGCCTCATCAAGCATTGCAATGATGAATCCATCCTCTTTTAGGCGTGGAATTCTCTTTTTGATGCGTTGCTGCCAGCTTTTCACAGCAGATACAGTTGCATGATTGATGTGATATTTTTGTGCAGTTTTTGCAGACATGCATACTGATGCATTATCTTTCTAGCATGAGTTATGTGAAATTTTACTCCAGTGGAATAAAAGATGCTTTGCTGCAACAACATTACAAGAGTAAACAAAGTTGGTATGGCTTTGGACATTATTGAATCCATTCTTTTCTTTGAGATAATTCCTGGTCTTCCACTCTTTGGGAGATCGTAGAGGAGGCCATCAAGGCCATACTCCTCAAAACGATCAGCCCATTTTCGTACCCAGTTTGTACAGCGGTGCAATGTCTGTGCAGTGTGTTCCAATTCCTTGCCGTCCTTTAGAATCATCAGCACTGCCAAGCATCCTTACTGCAACCCTGGAGTTTTCTTTCTTGTATGCTGCTTCAAGGGATTCTAGATTGTTATGCATCTCATTGTGCTAACTGATCAAAAAGTTTTTTGTTTTGGAATTATTTGATTCACGAACTTTGTCTCTTCGCTATACATGATTTTAATTTTGAAATGATGCAGTTGAAAAATAAAATCATAATACTGTGCTAATCTTTTTGAATTAAGCTACAAACTATACAAAATCTGAAATGGATTCCATCACATCGATGAATCTTGTGCTGTCATGAACATTTGCAGGACTGCATACGATTGATACTGGCAGGCCGTTTGATTCCACTGCAACGTGTAGTTTTGTGCCTGTTATTCTCTTGAATCCGTCAAACCCTATTTTATCCCCCCCCCCTTTTTGGATGGAATTGAGGACGAGTCAACTGATATGTATCGCAGATTGATCTTGTCTTGTTTTTGTGCTGATTTGATTACATGTGTAAGAATCTTCTTCCATACTCCTTTTTGTTGAAAATTCTGAAACCTTCTATGTGCAGATGATTTGGAACCGTATTTTGCGGGAAGATCAATTCACCTGCATTCGGTGATTGGCACAAAAATTACTGCATTGATTGTCGTACGATCGTCACATTTAGTCTTCCAGTTGCAGCTGGTTTTGGAAGGTGTGCTTTGAGGGCATTCCATTGTGAATCAGTTAATTCTTTGAACATGAAAACATAATCAATGCTGTTATTCATAGATCCAAATGATCATCAAAATTTGTCTAAATGGTTAGTTTTGGGATCAGTTGATTTATTGAATTAGGCGACATTGTTTTTTTAAGATATATAACAAAATCTTCCATCATGATTTGCAGTTTTTCTTGTGATGTTGATGCTAGTGCATCATAATCTTTTATCTCAAAATATTTGAGGAATTTATCCAAATGTCTAACATACGTTTTTCTAGTTTCAATAGACTTGATAGAATTTTCAAAAATTAGCATACTTCTTTGCATGCCATAATATAGAAAACGGAACTATTTTAACCAAATAATCTCAGGTTAGAATTTATATTATATCCAAAGTCAGGTGACTTCACATGGCTTCAAGTCCTACAATTCTAGACTCAGACTTTAGATATATCGATAAAAAGGGAAATTTGCTTAGAACTAGAACTGAACTAACAGTAGCACAAATGCTTACTTTTCTTGATGAAGATTACCAGTACAATCACAAACTCACATTAAAGAATGGAGGTGAGGTTACAATTGATTTTAAAACCGCAAATGGATTGATTGAGGTAATTGATACTGACCAAGACATTGAGAAATACAAACAAATCAAAGAAGACTTTCCTGAAGACAAAGTAATGGCAATAGGACATGCAAAATATGTCGCACAGATTAAAGAATTACAAGATATTGTATTTTATGATAAAACACCACAAACAGGTTCTATATTTTTAGAAGATGGATCATTCTCATTTGATTATGCACATATACTTCCATTAGTTGAAAAATGCTCTATCTTACATGGACATACATCTTCTGTAATGGTTGAGTTTGTAGGACAAATGAAAGATAATCTACTGGTAGACTTTGGTGTAGCAAAAAAAATTATCAAAGAAGTAATTAACATATTTGATCATAAATTTTTCATTAACAGAAAATATCTAAAAAGTGAAGATGATTCTCATTATCTAATTCAATTTGATGGTCCTAAAGGAATGTTTGAATTACAAGTGCCAAAAGACACTACTTATCTTTTAGAAGGCGAAGCAACTGTAGAAAATCTTTCAAGTGAAATAATCAAACTATTAGCACCTAAAATGCCATCAAACGTAGAAGCATTAGGAGTTTACATCTACGAAGGTTACAATAAAGGATCTCATATTATTTCAAAGATTTCAAGATAGTTAAGAAATGGAACCCAAAATATCAGAAAAAGCATGGAATCCAGAATTAGAAAAAAATATACTAAAAAAATGGCAAGATGATAAAATTTATGATTTTACACCACAGGAAGAAAACTTTACCATAGATACTCCTCCGCCATATCCATCAGGTAGACCATGGCATATTGGAGCAGCTGCACATTATGCACAAATTGATATGATTGCCAGAACAGCCAGAATGACAGGAAAAAATGTCTATTTTCCCATAGGGATTGATAGAAACGGACTTCCAGTAGAACTGTACACTGAAAAAAAGTACAAAATTAGAATGAGGGAAACAGATAGAGGTGAATTTCTGAATCTATGTAAAGAAGCACTAGATGATTTAGAAGCTGAAATGATTCTCATTATGAAAAATATGGGAATCAGTGGAGACTTTTCAAATTATTACAGAACAGATTCAGAAGAATACAGAACACTTACACAATCAACATTCATTGAATTATGGAAAAAAGGTCAAGTGTATCTTGCAAACAGACCTAACAACTATGATTGGGTATCAGGAACAACCATTGCAGATGCAGAAATTATTTACGAGGATTTGCCAACAAAACTGGTTTACATGAAATTCAAAATAAAGGATACAGATAAGGAAATAATTATTGCAAGTACAAGACCTGAGTTAGTTTGTGCATGCAAAACAATTATTGTAAATCCAAAAGATGAGAGATATTCAGAGTATATTGGAAAGAAAATAATCATTCCAATTACTAATGCAGAAGTTGAATTAAAAACACATCATTCTGCCCAACAAGAATTCGGTTCAGGAGCAGTAATGGTATGTAGTTATGGTGATCAAAACGACGTGACACTATTTAGAGAATTGCAATTAGAAGAGATTATTGCAATTGGATTAGATGGGCGAATGACAGAAGTTGCAGGAGAATATGCGGGGCTAAAACCAAAACAAGCAAGAACGAAAATCATAGAAGACTTGGAAGCCAAAGGGTTTGTAGAGAAAATTGAAGACATTAGCCACAGGACACCTGTATCTGAGCGAAGTAAAATCCCCATTGAAATAATTCCAATGGAGGAATACTATCTAAAACAAAAAGAATCAGTTGAAAAAATAAAAAAATTAGGACAAGAGATTACATTTCATCCAGCAATGCACAAACAGATTTTGATGAATTGGCTTGAATCCATCAATATTGATTGGCCAATTTCAAGAAGAAGATACTATGGTACTGAAATCCCAATTTGGTATTGTAAGAAATGCTCAGAACCATACGTTCCTGAGCCTGGAAAGTACTATAAACCATGGGAAGAGGACTGTCCAATTAGTCAATGCCCAAAATGTCAATCTACTGAATTTGTAGGAGAAGAGCGAACTTTTGATACATGGATGGATTCTAGTATATCACCTCTTTTTGTAAGTAAATTTAGAAAAGATGATGAATTTTTCAACAAGGTATATCCTGCTTCAATACGACCTCAAGCAAAAGATATTGTTAGAACTTGGCTATACTATACACTTCTAAGATGTGAACAGCTTACCGGAAAAAAACCATGGACAGAAGCATGGGTTATGGGATATGGACTTGATGAAAAAGGAATGAAGATGAGTAAAAGCAAAGGAAATGCAATTGATCCATTACCAGTTATTGAAAAACTAGGTGCAGATACCTTTAGGTTCTGGAGTGCAAGTGAAATTAATCACGGATATGACTTTAGATGTAATGAACAAAAAATAGAATCAACTAAAAAATTCCTAAGTAAGTTATGGAATGTGTCCAGATTTTTGTCTAGTTTCTCAGTAGTTGAATCTGGAATTCCAAATACAACTGACAAATGGATTTTATCTGAATTAGATAGTCTTGTAAAAGAATGTAAGAAGGGTTATGATGAATACAATTTCTTTGTTCCTGCAATAGCAATTAGAGAATTCACATGGAATTTATTTGCAGCCCACTACATTGAAATGGTAAAAGCAAGAGCTTATGGAATTAATTTTTCTGATGAAGAAAGGGATGGTGCAATATTTACATTACACAAAGTATTATCAACAATTTTAAAATTATTAGCTCCAATCACACCATTTATCACTGAACATCTATGGAATTCTTTGTATTCTAAAGAAAGTATTCACAAACAAAGACAAGTCGAATCAGAAGATTTAGAAATTCAAAGTAACATAACAAAAGAAATCACAGAATTCAATTCCAAAGTATGGAATGATAAAAAAGCTCAAAATCTCTCGTTGAAGGATTCAATCAAAATCGAAATTCCGGCAAATCTAGATCAATTTAAAAAAGATTTGAAATCTATGCATAATTTAATAGATTGAGCCTAGAGTGACGGTCGGTGAAAATTTCGCCTCAGATGCAGCGGTACAGGAACCTGTAAATGTCTAGCTTGATCGAGCACGTCCTGAAATATTCTGACACCGCGTGAGTCAGATCCTCCAGCGTCTCGTAGTACTCTGAAGTAACAAGTCTGTACTTTGCATCCCTCCATACCGACTCGACAGCATTAAGCTTCGGCGTCGCGGTAGGCAGGTACAAGATCTCCACCTCGTCATGTTCCTCCAGGTATTCCCGCACCTTCCTGTGCTTGTGCTGACTTGCGTTGTCCACTATGAGCAAGACACTGCCCCACTTGCGGCGCACCTCCTTGAGGTATTTCACAAACGTCAAGCCGTCGAACCTGTCGTACTGCCGCATCAGCCGAGTTTCGTCTTCTGCAAGCGCGCCATACACAATGGTCTTGTCCCGTCTGTCAGTCCTGCTGACTGCTACTGGATCCCCGACGCGCGACCACAGTTTCCTTCCATTCGTTCCAATCCTGATGAATATGGACTCGTCTTGCACCACGATTGTAAATCCACGCTGTTTTGCGCTGGATATCGTGCCTGCAGCGTCAACTTGCCACCTCCTCACCTCGTCGCCGCCGGCTGCCGAGGTGTACTCCGTGGTAGATCTCTTAGACGAGAACCCGAGGGATCGCATTATCCTGCGCACGCTGCACAGGCTGTACTTTGCAAATAATTTCCCGCGTATCCAGTTCCGCAGCTTCCTCGGGGTGAGCATGTTCTTGCCGCTGAGCCGGTCTGCAAGCTTCTTGATCCGCCCATACCCTACGCATCTGGGCCTGCCTCTTCCGGAAGCGTCCCGGAGACCAGCCATGCCGTCTTCGTCGAACCGCGCCGCCCATAGCTGCACCGTGCGCTGGTCCACGTCTGCAAAATCAGAAGCAGTCTTTGTCGTGTGTCCTTTGAGGACTCCCCTCACTGCCATTATCCTGTTGCGGATCCTGGCATCGTTCTCTGCATGCATGGCCTCCGTCAGCTCCCGTATCTTCTTGTCGATTGCGTCCATGTACGGCTTGACGATCCGGGGATCCTTAAGATTTTCTGCTGTACTGCGCCTCAAGAGGCGAAATTTTCAATGAGCGTCACTCTAATTACACTTGCAAAATACTCTTGTGTAATTATCAACAAGACATATCCATTCAACCAAGCTGATTCATCAGTGCTTACAGAATCACAACAAAATCCCCCCCCCCACTATACCCCGAAATTGATCAGGCCACAGATGATGTCGCAGATACGGTAATAGCGGTACCAGCCTGTTCCTGAATACGTTTCCCGTTATCTGAAATTTCTTGATATTTGCAATGGTGTGCTCTACCGGTAATTCTGATTTTGGATGGTACGATTCAGCTGCATGCCGCTTGTGCGGAAGTACCTGCCTGGGCAGACAGTTTGAATGAATCGTCGCATTGTAATGTGTAACAAGACCGTCACTCAATCAAGCCTGCCGCCTTTTGCAGCTGTAAAGTGATATCCACTGCAACTTCCAGGCATGCCCCCATATCTTTTGACTCGCACTGCCTAGGACTGGCAGATGACGCGTCGGCATACAGATGTATGCCTGGATCTGTCATGCAAAAACAAAGGCACGCGCACTTTTCTGATATGGACAGGCATGAGTCTAATCATGCGCCTATATTTTTTACATCATAAAGCCAAGAAACATCCAATGAATCACTGATCTGGTTTGGTGTACGATTAAGTGAAAATTTAATGATTCCTAGAATGCAGTTTTGTGTAAACTTTTCCAGATGCAATTACAATGCCAACTGGAGCCATAGCATACATCAGCACGTTTAGCATGATGACAGATAATCCCCACAATGCAACTGATGACTCTGAATTATCGGCCATACCCATGATGCTCAGAGAGGCAATCATTGGCGCGATGGACAGTTTTACCGCTTTGTTAAGCATTGCATTCTCTCTTTGCATGTCTGCAATGTATGGCGAGAACGAATAGTACAACTGGTTGAATCCTGTCATAAATAATGCGCCAGATGCGGTACCCATTACGGTGTTATCCCTGATCTCCCTGAGTAGCTGGACCTGTGGCGCAAGCTCTGTCCCATATGCTGCAGTTGCAATAAGACAGCCGCCGCCTGCTGGCTTTGGCTCCTCATCTACAACTAGCTGACAGATTCCATCTACCAGTTCAGTTCCAGCGCCACATGCCGGTTCTGGTTCTGGTTCTGGTGTTGGTTCTGGGTCTGGTGTTGGCTCGGAATGCACTATATCCAGAGACACGGCATCAGCAGGCTCTACTACCACGCTTCCAGTCATCCATGGCTGGAGTACAGAAAGATATGGAAAGCTTCCGGAATCCTCAAAGGTGTGGGTGTATGTTCCACCAGGTAAGATAACATCCGAGTCAAATGACTCCCCAAGAAAGTCATCATGTATGCCGCCAGATGTCACAGTAATGTCAAAACCAGCATCGTTATGCCAGGTTACCTCATCGTATTGCCGTATGATAACTATATCATCTGACCAGCAGGAGCCGTCTTTCTCACATCCGGGCAGACTAGAGTTTGCAGTCACAAACACGTCATACGACTCTGCATGTGCCACGCCAAGGGGTACGACAAGCATAAGCATCAAAAAGGCATGCCATGTAGTAGTAGCAGCAGTGGGGTTTGGGAGACTATGCGCCAATCATATCACCTTGAGATACCAGCCAGGTAAGACAGCACGATCCTTAGTTGCTCAGTTGAGATTTTGCCTTTGTATGCCCACTCACCGAGATATTCTTTTACCCACTTTGGCAATGATACGTCAGGATCACTTGCAATATCCAGAGCCGACATCAGCTGGGAGTCAGTTGCAGACTCTGGAGAGTATCCCGCCCATGACATTATGACATCATCATAGCTTGCATCATCATCGTAGCTTGCATCATCATCGCCTGCATCAGATGTTACATCAGATGTTGCATCAGATGTTGCATCAGATGTTGCATCAGATGTTGCATCCTGCGTATCTGCAGCAGCAGTAATACAGTCTCCGTTGGATTTCATTACCTCCCCATCAGAGCACGCAAATGTGCCAGGCTCAGGATCCATGCAGGTGCCGTCATCTAGCATCAGCTCGCCTGCGTCACAGGGCAGCTGGGAGTTTTCAGTATTGCCGTCTGCTGCTGTGGGGGCGGCGGCTCCTTCAGTTACACTCAAAGCATTGTATATGGTAAATACAAACGAATTTCTCGTAGCATCCCAGATGTACAGCTGGATATCAGAGGTATCCATTGCACCACCAAAGGTTACGTCAAAATCAAAGGTGGCAACACTTGCTTTTATCTCAGTTATGCTAATTGTGGCATTATGGATTAGCCCGTTTGGATCAATTATTTCCAGTTCGTCATCAGGACTGTTTTTGTCCCAAATAATTTTGGTGGCACTGTGGCATGTTGCGTCTCTATTTGATACCTGCTTGTTTAGGCAGATCTCAATGTGCGCAATGCCTTCCCATGAGGTGTTCTCATACAGCGTAAGGGAGAACGGGGTTGGCTCTCCTGCAGACACCAGTATTGGACTGCTTAGCACTTGATCAATTTTGAAGGGGGCTGGCGCTATTCCTATTCCATTAATGACAATGGTGTTGGCTCCTTCATCAAAGGAGGTTGTAAATGAAGGCGGAGATCGGTCTCCAGAGCTGCCGCCTCCTCCTCTACTGCCAGCCGGAGGGATACTTGGCAGTGGTGGTGGAGTAGTAGTGTCAGGTACGACGTTGTTAGTCACTGGCTGTGATGTAAATGCGCCCAAAGAGTTTCCAGAGGCATCATCAATGGATCCGGATGTCGCAGAGTATGACAGGGTTACAGTCTCGCCATGTGCAATTGAGTTATCCAGAGTCAGCGTTACCATACTGTCAGATGTTGAGACTGTAGTAGTGACAGCAGGCAAGCTGGCAGCTCCTGAGACTGTAAAGTCTCCAGGCTCAGCAGAGCTGAGTGTAATGACCTCAGATAGTATTAGATTAATTGTAGTTGGGCTGGCAGTTACAATGGATACAACAGTTGGCGGTGCGTTATCAACTGTATCAGTGAAGATCTGGTCTTCTGCAGGAATGGATAAAGCATTAATTACAGTGCCCGGTTCTGCAGTGTAAGTCACATCTGGCGTATCAGAGGTGGTAATGCCTGATACTGTAAGGGTTATGGTATCAGTTAAACCTGCAGGATCAGAGTTTGCAGATACGGTTCCAGTAGAGAGTGCAAAGCCTTGACCGTTAACTGTTGTGACATCTACATCCTCGCTATACGTAACAGTTATGGTATCAGCCGAATCAACAGATGCTGCAATGATGCTTGGCAGTGGAGTAATAATGTTGTTTGTAACTGGAGATGCTGCAAAGCTGGCAAGGGAGTTTGGGAGAATAGTAAATGGTTTTGCCAGTGTGTACTCGTTTACATCATCGCCACTAGTACCTAAAACAAACATCTTGGCTCCATTAGCAGAGAAGGCCAGGCCGTATGGGGATGATTCTTGTGATTCCACTGAGAAAGAGCCTGCAAAGGATGCAGTAGATACATCAAAGGGGGCAGCTAGTGTGTACTCGTTTACGTCATCGTCATTATTACCTACAACAAACATCTTTGCTCCATTAGCAGAGAAGGCCAGGCCGGTTGGAGATTCGTCTTGTGATTCCACTGAGAAAGAGCCTGCAAAGACTGCAGTAGATACGTCAAAGGGGGCAGTTAGTGTGTACTCGTTTACGTTATCGCTATCATAACCTACAACAAACATCTTGGATCCATCAGCAGAGAAGGCCAGACCGGATGGGGATGATTCTTGTGATTCCACTGAGAAAGAGCCTGCAAAGACTGCAGTAGATACGTCAAAGGGGGCAGTTAGTGTGTACTCGTTTACGTTATCGCTATCATAACCTACAACAAACATCTTGTCTCCATTAGCAGAGAAGGCCAGGCCGGCTGGGGATGATTCTTGTGATGCCACTGAGAAATAGCTGTCAAAGACTGCAGAAGATACGTCAAAGGGGGCAGTTAGTGTGTACTCGTTTACATCCTCGTCATTAAAACCTACAACAAACATCTTTGCTCCATTAGCAGAGAAGGCCAGGCCGAGTGGGGATATGTCTTGTAATCCCACTGAGAAAGAGTCGACAAAGGATGGATGTGCAGTGTCATCTATGCTGCCGGTACTTTGGGTGTATGCCAGGTTAATGGCATCATCACCATCAAGTATACCACTAAGGGTGAGGGTAACTGTGTCTCCATTGGCAGCGTCAACTGCAGTTACAGTCGGGTTTGTAGTGATATCACCGGACAGCACAAAGTCTCCGGAGGCCGTAGAGTTGAGTGTAATGTCTTCAGATAGCACTAGATTAATTGTAGTTGGGCTGGCAGTTCCAATGGATACAACTGTTGGCGGTGCGTTGTCAACTGTACCAGTGAAGGTCTGGTCTTCTGCAGGATTGGATGGGATATCTGCCACAGTGCCTTGTGCGGCAGTGTAAGTCACAGCTGGCGTATCAGAGGTGGTAATGCCTGATACTGTAAGCGTAATAATATCAGTTAAGCCTCCAGGATCAGAGTTTGCAGATACGGTTCCAACTGAGAGTGCAAAGCCTGCGCCGTCAGTTGCTGTGACGACTACATCCTCGCTATACGTAACAGTTATGGTACCAGCCGAATCTACAGAGGCTGCAGTGATGCTTGGCGGTGCATTATCAACTGTACCAGTGAAGGTCTGGTCTTCTGCAGGAATAGATGAGGCACCAGTCACAGTTCCTGATGATTCAGTATAAGTCACATCTGGCGTATCAGAGGTGGTAATACCAGATACTGTAAGGGTTATGGTATCAGTTAAACCTCCAGGATCAGAGTTTGCAGATACTTCTCCAGTAGAGAGGGTAAAGCCTGCGCCGTTAACTGTTGTGACATCTACATTCTCGTTATACGTAACAGTTATGGTATCAGCCGAATCAACAGAGGCTGCAGTGATACGGGGCGGAGTAATAACATCTGGTGGAGTAATATCTGGTGGAGTAATGTTGTTTGTAACTGGAGATGCTGCAAAGCTGGCAAGGGAGTTTGGAAGGAAAGTAAACGGTTTTGCCAGCGTGTACTCGTTTACGTCATTGTCATTATTACCTAGAACAAACATCTTTGCTCCATTAGTAGAGAAGGCCAGACCGGTTGGAGTTAATTCTTGTGATACCACTGAGAAAGAGTGGACAAAAGATGCAGTAGATACGTCAAATGGTTGGGACAAGTCGTACTCATTTACGTCATCGCCAATACTACCTACAACAAACATCTTGGCTCCATTAGTAGAGAAGGCCAGACCGGTTGGAGATGTTTCTTGTGATGACACTGAGAAGGAATCGACAAAGACTGCAGTAGATACGTCAAATGGTTGGGACAAGTCGTACTCATTTACGTTATCGCCATCAAAACCTACAACAAACATCTTTGCTCCATTAGTAGAGAAGGCCAGACCGGCTGGAGCTGTGTCTTGTGATGACACTGAGAAGGAATCGACAAAGACTGCAGTAGATACGTCAAAGGCAGTAGTTAGTGTGTACTCGTTTACGTCATTGCCAGTATCGCCTACAACAAACATCTTGGATCCATCAGCAGAGAAGGCCAGACCGGTTGGAGATGAGTCTTGTGATGACACTGAGAAGGAATCGACAAAGACTGCAGTAGATACGTCAAATGGTTGGGACAAGTCGTACTCGTTTACGTCATCGCCATCAAAACCTACAACAAACATCTTGGCTCCATTAGCAGAGAAGGCCAAACTGATTGGAGTTAATTCTTGTGATGACACTGAGAAAGCATCGACAAAGGATGGAAGTGCAGTGTCATCTATGCTGCCGGTATTTTGGGTGTATGCCAGGTTAATGAGATCATCATAATCAAGTGTGTTACTAAGGGAGAGAGTAACGATATTATCATCGGATGTAATTGTATCTACAGTCGGATTTGTAGTTATATCACCGGATAACACAAAGTCTCCGGGGGCCGTAGCGTTGAGTGTAATCTCCTCAGATAGTATTAGATTAATGGTAGTTGGGCTGGCAGTTCCAATGGATACAACTGTTGGCGGTGCGTTGTCAACTGTACCAGTGAAGGTCTGGTCTTCTGCAGGAATGGATGGGACATCTGCCACAGTGCCTGATGATTTAGTATAAGTCACATCTGGCGTATCAGAGGTAGCGGTAATACCTGATACTGTAAGCGTAATAATATCAGTTAAGCCTCCAGGATCAGAGTTTGCAGATACGGTTCCAGTAGAGAGTGCAAAGCCTTGACCGTTAACTGTTGTGACATCTACATTCTCGCTATACGTAACAGTTATGGTATTATCAGAATCCACAGAGGCTGCAGTGATGCTTGGCGGTGCGTTGTCAACTGTACCAGTGAAGGTCTGGTCTTCTGCAGGAATAGATGAGGCACCAGTCACAGTGCCTGATGATTCAGTGTAAGTCACATCTGGCGTATCAGAGGTGGTAATGCCTGATACTGTAAGGGTTATGGTATCAGTTAAACCTCCAGGATCAGAGTTTGCAGATACGGTTCCAACTGAGAGTGCAAAGCCTTGACCGTTAAGTGTGCTGACATCTACATCCTCGCCATACGTAATAGTTATAGTATCAGCTGAATCAACAGAGGCTGCAGTGATACGGGGCGGAGTAATAACATCGGGTGGAGTAATATCTGGTGGAGTAATGTTGTTTGTAACTGGAGATGCTGCAAAGCTGGCAAGGGAGTTTGGCGACGGGGATGCAGTGTCATCTATGCTGCCGGTATTTTTGGTGTATGCCAGACTAATGATATCATCATAATCAAGTGTGTCACTAAGGGTGAGGGTGACTGTGTCTCCATTGGCTGCAACTGTATTTACAGTCGGGTTTGTGAATATGGTACCAGACAGCACAAAGTCTCCGGGGGCAACAGAGTTGTCTGTAATCTCCTCAGATAGTATTAGATTAATGGTAGTTGGGCTGGCAGTTCCAATGGATACAACTGTTGGCAGTGCGTTATCAGATGTACCAGTGAAGGTCTGGTCTTCTGCAGAAATGGATAAAGCATTAATCACAGTGCCTGATGCTGCAGTGTAAGTCACATCTGGCGTAGCAGAGGTGGTGCCAATACCTGATACTGTAAGCGTTATGGTACTAGATGAGCCTTCAGGATCAGAGTTTGCAGATACGGTTCCAACTGAGAGGGTAAAGCCTTGACCGTTAACTGTGCTGACATCTACATCCTCGCTATACGTAACAGTTATGGTATCAGCCGAATCTACAGAGGCTGCAGTGATGCTTGGCGGAGTGACATCTGGCGGAATAACATCTGGCGGTGGAGCAATAATGTTGTTTGTAACTGGAGATGCTGCAAAGCTGGCAAGGGAGTTTGGAAGGAAAGTAAACGGTTTTGCCAGTGTGTACTGGTGTACGTTATCGCTATCATTACCTACAACAAACATCTTGGCGCCATCAGCAGAGAAGGCCAGGCCTCGTGGGGATGTCTCTTGTGATGCCACTGAGAAAGAGCTGTCAAAGACTGCAGTGGTTACATCAAAGGGGGTAGATAGCGTGTACTCGTGTACATCCCCATCACTACTACCTGCAACAAACATCTTTGCCCCATTAGCAGAGAAGGCCAGGCCTTGTGGGGATGATTCTTGTGATTTCACTGAGAAGGAACCGGCAAAGGTTGCAGTAGATACGTCAAAGGGGGCAGCTAGTGTGTACTCGTTTACGTCATCGTCATCATTACCTACAACAAACATCTTTGCTCCATCAGCAGAGAAGGCCAGGCCGAATGGAAATTCGTCTTGTAATTCCACTGAGAAAGAGTCGACAAAGATTGCAGTGGTTACGTCAAAGTGGGTAGTTAGTGCGTACTGGTATACGTCATTGTCACTATCACCTACAACAAACATCTTTGCTCCATTAGCAGAGAAGGCAAGACCTCGTGGAGATGTGTCTTGTGATGCCACTGAGAAGGAACCGGCAAAGGTTGCAGTGGTTACATCAAAGGGGGTAGCCAGTGCGTACTCGTTTACATCCCTGCCATTATTACCTACAACAAACATCTTGGCTCCATCAGCAGAGAAGGCCAGGCCTCGTGGAGATGTCTCTTGTGATGCCACTGAGAAAGAGCCGGCAAAGGATGGAAGTGCAGTGTCATCTATGCTGCCGGTACTTTGGGTGTATGCCAGGTTAATGAGATCATCATCATCAAGTATACCACTAAGGGAGAGGGTGACTGTGTCTCCAGCAGCGGCAACTGCAGTTACAGTCGGGTTTGCAGATATGGTACCAGACAGCACAAAGTCAGACGGGGTTGCAGATTCATTGGATACCGGCTCGGACATTGTCAGATTGATTTCAGTGTCAGATAAAGTGGCAAATGAGGATACAGTTGGCGGTGCGTTATCAGATGTACCAGTGAAGGTCTGGTCTTCTGCAGAAATGGATAAAGCATTAATCACAGTGCCTGATGATTTAGTGTAAGTCACATCTGGCGTATCAGAGGTGGTGGTAATACCTGATACTGTAAGCGTAATAATATCAGTTAAACCTGCAGGATCAGAGTTTGCAGATACTGTTCCAGTAGAGAGGGTAAAGCCTTGCCCGTCAGTTGCTGTGACATCTACATTCTCGCCATACGTGATAGTTATGGTATCAGCTGAATCAACAGAGGCTGCAGTGATACGGGGCGGAGTAGTAACATCTGGTGGTGGAGCAATGTTGTTTGTAACCGTAGCTACTGCAAAGCTGGCAAGGGAGTTTGGGAGAATAGAAAATGGTTTTGCCAGTGTGTACTCGTTTACGTCATCGTCATTATTACCTGTAACAAACATCTTTGCTCCATCAGCAGAGAAGGCCAGGCTTCGTGGGGATGTGTCTTGTGATGCCACTGAGAAGGAACCGGCAAAGACTGCAGTAGATACGTCAAAGGGGGCAGTTAGTGTGTACTCGTTTACATTCTCACCACCAAAACCTACAACAAACATCTTTGCTCCATCAGCAGAGAAGGCAAGACCTCGTGGAAGTTTTTCTTGTGATGCCACTGAGAAAGAGTCGACATAAGTTGCAGCAGATACGTCAAAGGGGGTAGTTAGTGTATACTCGTTTACATCCCTACCATCAACACCTACAACAAACATCTTGGCTCCATCAGCGGAGAAGGCCAGGCCGACTGGAACTTCGTCTTGTGATGACACTGAGAAAGAGACGGCAAAGGATGCAGAAGATACATCAAAGGGGGTAGCTAGTGCGTACTGGTGTACGTTATCGCTATCAAAACCTACAACAAACATCTTGGCTCCATCAGCGGAGAATGCCAGGCCGAATGGAGATGTTTCTTGTGATGCCACTGAGAAAGAGACGGTAAAGTCTGCAGAAGATACGTCAAATGGTGTAGCTAGTGCGTACTCGTGTACGTCATCGCCACCAAAACCTACAACAAACATCTTGGATCCATCAGCTGAGAAGGCCAGACCGGCTGGAGATGTGTCTTGTGATGCCACTGAGAAAGAGTCGACAAAGGATGGATGTGCAGTGTCATCTATGCTGCCGGTACTTTTGGTGTATGCCAGGTTAATGAGATCATCATCATCAAGTGTGTCACTAAGGGCGAGGGTGACTGTGTCTCCAGCAGCGGCAACTGCATCTACAGTCGGGCTTGTGGATATGGTACCAGACAGCACAAAGTCTCCTGGGGCAGCAGAGTTGAGTGTAATCTCCTCAGATAAAGTGAGATTAATTGTAGTTGTGCTGGCAGTTTCAATGGATAGAACTGTTGGCGGTGCGTTATCAGATGTACCAGTGAAGGTCTGGTCTTCTGCAGAAATGGATAAAGCATTAATCACAGTGCCTGATGCGGCAGTGTAAGTCACATCTGGCGTATCAGAGGTGGTGGTAATGCCTGATACTGTAAGTGTAATAATATCAGTTAAGCCTCCAGGATCAGAGTTTGCAGATACGGTTCCAGTAGAGAGGGTAAAGCCTGCGCCGTTAACTGTGCTGACATCTACATCCTCGCTATACGTAATAGTTATGGTACTGACCGAATCAACAGAGGCTGCAGTGATACTAGGCGGTGGATTAATGACATCTGGCGGTGGAGCAATAATGTTGTTTGTAACTGGAGATGCTGCAAAGCTGGCAAGGGAGTTTGGGAGAATAGAAAATGGTTTTGCCAGTGTGTACTCGTTTACATCCTGGCCATCACTACCTACAACAAACATCTTCTCACCATTAGCAGAGAAGGCCAAACCGGATGGAAATGATTCTTGTGATGCCACTGAGAAAGAGACGACAAAAGTTGCAGTAGATACGTCAAAGGGGGTAGCTAGTGTGTACTCGTTTACGTCATTGTTATCAAAATCTATAACAAACATCTTGTCTCCATCAGCAGAGAAGGCCAGGCCGGCTGGAGATGCGATTTGTGATGACACTGAGAAAGAGCTGTCAAAGACTGCAGAGGATATGTCAAAGGGGGTAGCTAGTGTGTACTGGTGTACGTTATCGCCAGTAGTACCTACAACAAACATCTTGTCTCCATCAGCAGAGAAGGCAAGGCCTCGTGGGGATGTGTCTTGTGATGCCACTGAGAAAGAGCTGTCAAAGACTGCAGAGGATATGTCAAAGGGGGTAGCTAGTGTGTACTGGTGTACGTTATCGCCAATAACACCTACAACAAACATCTTTGCTCCATTAGCAGAGAAGGCAAGACCTCGTGGAGATGTTTCCTGTGATGCCACTGAGAAAGAGTCGACAAAGACTGCATCAGATACATCAAAGGGGGCAGTTAGCGTGTACTCGTTTACGTCATCGTCATTACTACCTACAACAAACATCTTGTATCCATCAGCAGAGAAGGCCAGGCCTCGTGGAGATGATTCTTGTGATACTACTGAGAAAGAGTCGACAAAGGATGGAGATGCAGTATCATCTATGCTGCCGGTACTTTTGGAATATTCCAGACTGATATCATCATCATCATCAAGTGAGTCACTAAGGGTGAGGGTAACTATATCATTATCCGCTGCAATTGCATTAATAGTCGGGTTTGTGGTGATGTCACCAGACAACACAAAGTCTCCGGGGGCTGTAGAGTTGAGTGTAATCTCCTCAGATAAAGTGAGATTGATGGTAGTTGTGCTGGCAGTTCCAATGGATACAACTGTTGGCGGTGCGTTATCAGTAGTACCAACAAAGGTCTCATTTTCTGCAAAATTTAATGAAGCATCAGTTATTACAGTGCTCTGTGATTCAGAATAAGTCACATCTGGCGTATCAGAGGTGGTAATGCCTGATACTGTAAGGGTTATGGTATCAGATGAGCCTGCAGGATCAGAGTTTGCAGATACTACTCCAGTGGAGAGGGTAAAGCCTGCGCCGTCAGTTGTGCTGATGTCTATATCTTCGCTGTATGTAATAGTTATGATACTATCCGAGTCTACAGAGGCTGCAGTGATACGTGGCGGTGCATTATCAACAGTACCTATAGTCTGGTCTTCTGCAGGATTTGCTGAAGTATCTTCCACAGTGCCTGATGATTCAGAATAAGTCACATCTGGCGTATCAGAGGTGGTAATGCCTGACACTGTAAGGGTTATGATATCAGATGAGCCTCCAGGATCAGAGTTTGCAGATACGACTCCAGTGGAGAGGCTAAAGCCTTGACCGTCAGTTGTGCTGATGTCTACATTTTCGCTATACGTAATGGTTATGATATTATCAGAGTCTACAGAGGCTGCAGTGATACTTGGGGAAGTAACATCTGATGGCGGTGGAGTAACAACTGGTGGTGGTGGTGGAGCAATGTTGTTTTCAACTATAACTGCTGCAAAGCTGGCAAGGGAGTTTGGGAGAACAGTAAACGGTTTTGCAAGCGTGTACTCGTTTACGTCACCGTCATTACTACCTACAACAAACATCTTGGCTCCATCAGCAGAGAAGGCCAGACCTCGTGGAGAATCGTCTTGTGATGACACTGAGAAAGAGTCTGCAAAGGTTGCAGTAGATACATCAAAGGGGGCAGCCAGTGCATACTCGTTTATGTCATCGCCAATATTACCTGCAACAAACATCTTCTCACCATTAGCAGAGAAGGCCAGGCCGGATGGAAGTGATTCTTGTGATGACACTGAGAAAGAGCTGTCAAAGACTGCAGTAGATACGTCAAAGGGGGCAGCCAGTGCATACTCGTTTACATCCTCGCCACTAAAACCTAGAACAAACATCTTGGATCCATCAGCAGAGAAGGCCAGGCCGATTGGAAATGATTCTTGTGATGACACTGAGAAAGAGCTGTCAAAGACTGCAGTAGATACATCAAAGGGGGTAGCCAGTGTGTACTCGTTTACGTCATCGCCATTATCACCTGCAACAAACATCTTGGATCCATTAGCAGAGAAGGCCAGGCCTCGTGGAGATGATTCTTGTGATGACACTGAGAAAGAGCTGTCAAAGACTGCAGTAGATACATCAAAGGGGGCAACCAGTGCATACTCGTGTACATCCCCGCCACCATTACCTACAACAAACATCTTGGCTCCATCAGCAGAGAAGGCAAGACCGGCTGGAGATGTGTCTTGTAATATTACTGGGAAAGAGTCGACAAAGGATGCAAGTGCAGTGTCATCTATGCTGCCGGTACTTTTGGTATATGCCAGACTGATATCATCATCATCATCAAGTGTGTCACTAAGGGTGAGGGTGACTGTGTCTCCAGCAGCGGCAATTGCATTAACAGTCGGGCTTGTGGTGATGGCACCAGATAACACAAAGTCTCCAGAGTCAGCAGAGTTTACTGTGATATCCTCAGATAAAGTGAGATTAATGGTAGTTGTGCTGGCAGTTCCAATGGATAGAACTGTTGGCGGTGCGTTGTCAGTCGTACCAATAGTCTGGTCTTCTGCAGGAATTGATGAGACACCTGTTACACTGCCTGATGATGCAGAATAAGTCACATCTGGCGTATCAGAGGTAGTAATGCCTGACACTGTAAGGGTCATAACATCAGATGAGCCTCCAGGATCAGAGTTTGCAGATACGGCTCCAGTGGAGAGGGTAAAGCCTTGACCGCCAGTTGTTGAGACGTCTATGTTTTCGCTATACGTAATAGTTATGATATTATCAGAGTCTACAGAGGCTGCAGTGATACTTGGCGGAGTAACAACTGGTGGAGCAATGTTGTTTGCAACTGCAGCTGCTGCAAAGCTGGCAAGGGAGTTTGGGAGTAAAGTAAATGGTTTTGCCAGTGTGTACTCGTTTACGTCATCGCCTTCATTACCTAAAACAAACATCTTGTATCCATCAGCAGAGAAGGCCAGGCTTCGTGGAGCTGTGTCTTCTGATGATATGGAGAAAGAGCCTGCAAAGGTTGCAGAAGATACGTCAAAGGGAACAGTTAGTGTGTACTCGTTTACCTCATCGCCATCAAAACCTAAAACAAACATCTTGTATCCATTAGCAGAGAAGGTAAGGTCGTATGGAGCTGATTCTTGTGATCTCACTGAGAAAGAGTCGACATGAATTGCAGAAGTTACATCAAAGGGGGTAGATAGGGTGTACTCGTTTACATCCTGGCCATTACCACCTACAACAAACATCTTCTCACCATCAGCAGAGAAGGCAAGACCTCGTGGAGTTGTGTCTTGTGATGATACTGAGAAAGAGTTGACAAAGTCTGCAGTAGATACATCAAAGGGGGCAGATAGGGTGTACTGGTTTACATCATCGCCATTATTACCTACAACAAACATCTTGGCTCCATTAGCAGAGAAGGCCAGGCCTAGTGGAGTTGTGTCTTCTGATGATACGGAGAAAGCGTCTACAAAGGTTGCAGTGGATACGTCAAAGGGGGTAGATAAGGTGTACTCGTTTACATTCTGACGAGCAGTACCTAAAACAAACATCTTCTCACCATCAGCAGAGAAGGCAAGACCGGTTGTAAAGAATTCTTGTGATACTACGGAGAAAGCGCTGTCAAAGGATGGAGATGCAGTATCATCTATGCTGCCGGTACTCTTGGAATATTCCAGACTGATATCATCATCATCATCAAGTGTGTCACTAAGGGAGAGGGTAACTATATCATTATTGGCTGTAACTGCATTAACAGTCGGGCTTGTGGTGATGTCACCGGACAACACAAAGTCTCCGGGGGCTGTAGAGTTGAGTGCAATCTCCTCAGATAAAGTGAGATTAATGGTAGTTGTGCTGGCAGTTCCAATGGATAGAACTGTTGGCGGTGCGTTATCAACTGTACCAACAGTCTGGTCTTCTGCAGGAATTGATGAGACATCTGCCACAGTGCCTGATGATGCAGTGTAAATCACATCTGGCGTATCAGAGGTAGTAATACCTGACACTGTAAGCGTAATAATACTAGATGAACCTCCAGGATCAGAGTTTGCAGATATGGTTCCATCAGAGAGGGTAAAGCCTTGACCGTCAGTTGTTGTGACATCCACATCCTCGCTATACGTAACAGTTATGATACTATCAGAATCTACAGAGGCTGCAGTGATACGTGGCGGTGCGTTATCAGTAGTACCAGTGAAGGTCTGGTCTTCTGCAGGATTGGATGAAACATCAGTTACACTGCCCTGTGCTGCAGTGTAAGTCACATCTGGCGTATCAGAGGTGGTGGTAATGCCTGACACTGTAAGGGTGATAATACTAGATGAACCTCCAGGATCAGAGTTTGCAGATACGACTCCAGTGGAGAGTGCAAAGCCCTGACCGTCAGTTGTGCTGACATCTATATCCTCGCTATACGTAACAGTTATGGTACTAGCAGAATCCACAGAGGCTGCAATGATACTTGGCGGAGTAACATCTGGTGGCGGTGGAGTAACAACTGGTGGTGGTGTAACAACTGGTGGTGGTGTAGCAATGTTGTTTGTAACTGCAGATGCTGCAAAGCTGGCAAGGGAGTTTGGAAGGACAGTAAACGGTTTTGCCAGCGTGTACTCGTTTACGTCTTCACCAATAGAACCTGCAACAAACATCTTTGCTCCATCAGCAGAGAAGACCAGGCCGGATGGAAATATTTCTTCTGATGCCACTGAGAAAGAGCCGGCAAAAGATGCAGTAGATACATCAAATGGGGCAGCCAGTATGTACTCGTTTACGTCATCGCCATCAGTACCTACGACAAACATCTTGGCTCCATCAGCAGAGAAGGCAAGATCGACTGGAAATATTTCTTGTGATCCCACTGAGAAAGAGTCGACAAAGACTGCAGCAGATACGTCAAAGGGGGCAGATAGTGTGTACTCGTTTACATCCTGGCCATCATAACCTGCAACAAACATCTTCTCACCATCAGCAGAGAAGGCAAGACCGGTTGGAGTTGTCTCTTGTGATGATACGGAAAAAGAGTCGACAAAGACTGCAGAAGATACGTCAAAGGGGGCAGATAGCGTGTACTCGTTTACGTCATTGCCATCATTACCTACAACAAACATCCTCTCACCATCAGCAGAGAAGGCAAGGCCTTGTGGAGATGTTTCCTGTGATGACACTGAGAAAGAGTCGACAAAGGATGCAGCAGATACGTCAAAGGGGGCAGATAACGTGTACTCGTTTACATTCTGACGAGCAGTACCTAAAACAAACATCTTCTCACCATCAGCAGAGAAGGCAAGACCGGTTGGAAGTATGTCTTCTGATGCCACTGAAAAAGAGTCGACAAAGGACGGAGATGTAATGTCATCTATGCTGCCGGTACTCTTGGAATACTCCAGACTGATATCATCATCATCATCAAGTGAGTCACTAAGGGAGAGGGTGACTGTGTCTCCAGCAGCGGCAATTGCAGTTACAGTCGGGTTTGTAGATATGGTACCAGACAACACAAAGTCTCCGGGGGCTGTAGCGTTGAGTGTAATCTCCTCAGATAAAGTGAGATTAATGGTAGTTGTGCTGGCAGTTTCAATGGATACAACTGTTGGCGGTGCGTTATCAATAGTACCAATAGTCTGGTCTTCTGCAGGAATTGATGAAGCATCCTCCACAGTACCTGATGTGGCAGAATAAGTCACATCTGGCGTATCAGAGGTAGTAATACCTGACACTGTAAGGGTTATGGTATCAGATGAGCCTCCAGGATCAGAGTTTGCAGATACGACTCCATCAGAGAGGCTAAAGCCTGCGCCGTCAGTTGTGCTGACATCTATGTTTTCGCTATACGTGATGGTTATGGTACTAGCCGAGTCTACAGAGGCTGCAGTGATACGTAGTGGAACAATGTTGTTTGTAACTGGAGATGCTGCAAAGCTGGCAAGGGAGTTTGGAAGGAAAGTAAATGGTTTTGCCAGCGTGTACTCGTTTACATTCCTACCATCATTACCTAAAACAAACATCTTTGCTCCATCAGCAGAGAATGCCAGATCGAGTGGAAATGATTCTTGTGATGATACGGAGAAAGAGCTGTCAAAGACTGCAGCAGATACGTCAAAGGGGGCAGCTAGTGTGTACTGGTGTACACCCGCACCACGACCATAACCTGCAACAAACATCTTTGCTCCATCAGCAGAGAATGCCAAGCCGGCTGGAGATTGGACTTGTGATGCCACTGAGAAAGAGCCTGCATAAGATGCAGTAGATACATCAAAGGGGGCAGTTAGTGTGTACTCGTTTACGTCATTGCTATTAAGATCTACAACAAACATCTTTGCACCATCAGCAGAGAAGGCAAGGCCGGCTGGAGATGTGACTTGTGATGCCACTGAGAAAGAGTCGACAAAGGTTGCAGTAGATACGTCAAAGGGGGCAGTTAGTGTGTACTCGTTTACGTCACGGCCATCATTACCTACAACAAACATCTTGGCTCCATTAGCAGAGAAGGCCATGTCAGTTGGAGTTGTGTCTTGTGATACCACTGAGAGAGAGTCGACAAAGGTTGCAGTAGATACGTCAAAGGGGGCAGTTAGTGTGTACTCGTTTACGTCATCGCCAATAGTACCTACAACAAACATCTTTGATCCATCAGCAGAGAAGGCCAGGCCGGCTGGAGATGATTCTTGTGATGCCACTGAGAAAGAGTCGACAAAGGATGGAAGTGCAGTGTCATCTATGCTGCCGGTGGTTTGGGTGTATGCCAAGTTAATGAGATCATCATAATCAAGTATACCACTAAGGGAGAGGGTAACTGTGTCTCCACTGGCTGTAATTGTATCTACAGTCGGGGTTGCAGTGATATCACCGGATAACACAAAGTCTCCGGGGGCAGTAGCGTTGAGTGTAATCTCCTCAGATAAAATAAGATTAATTGTAGTTGGGCTGGCAGTTCCAATGGATACAACTGTTGGCGGTGCGTTATCAACTGTACCAGTGAAGGTCTGGTCTTCTGCAGAATTTGATAAAGTATCTTCCACACTGCCTTGTGCTGCAGTGTAAGTCACATCTGGCGTATCAGAGGTGCTAATACCTGATACTGTAAGCGTTATGGTATTAGATGAGCCACCAGGATCAGAGTTTGCAGATACGGTTCCAACTGAGAGGGTAAAGCCTTGACCGTCAGTTGTTGCGACATTTACATCCTCGCTATACGTAACAGTTATGGTATCAGCAGAATCTACAGAGGCTGCAGTGATACTTGGAGTGGATATAATGTTGTTTGTAACTGGAGATGCTGCAAAGCTGGCAAGGGAATTTGGAAGGACAGTAAATGGTTTTGCCAGTGTATACTCGTATACGGCATCATCACTAGTACCTACAACAAACATCTTGGCACCATCAGCAGAGAAGGCCAAACCAGTTGGAGATGATTCTTGTGATGCCACGGAGAAAGAGCCTGCAAAGACTGCAGTAGATACGTCAAAGTGGGTAGCCAGTGTGTACTGGTGTATGTCATCGTTACCATTACCTACGACAAACATCTTGGCTCCATCAGCAGAGAATGCCAAACCAA
Source organism: Candidatus Nitrosopumilus sp. (assembly GCA_965248045.1). GTDB lineage: Archaea > Thermoproteota > Nitrososphaeria > Nitrososphaerales > Nitrosopumilaceae > Nitrosopumilus. The sequence goes on along the minus strand of CBDFIG010000002.1, from coordinate 1,641,130 downwards.
ATGGAGATGTGTCTTGTAATTCCACTGAGAAAGAGCCTGCAAAGACTGCAGTAGATACATCAAAGGGGGCAGCTAGTGTGTACTGGTGTGCATCCGCACCACTACCATAACCTACAACAAACATCTTGGCACCATCAGCAGAGAAGGCCAAACCAGTTGGAGTTGATTCTTGTGATGCCACGGAGAAAGAGCTGTCAAATGTTGCAGAAGATACGTCAAAGGGGGCAGCTAGTGTGTACTCATTTACGTTATCGCTATTAAGACCTACAACAAACATCTTGGCTCCATTAGCAGAGAAGGCCATGTCAGTTGGAGATGATTCTTGTGATGCCACGGAGAAAGAGTCGACAAAGACTGCAGAAGATACGTCAAAGGGGGCAGCTAGTGTGTACTCGTTTACGTCATCGCCACTACTACCTACAACAAACATCTTGGTTCCATTAGCAGAGAATGCCAAGCCGATTGGCGATACGTCTTGTGATGACACTGAGAAAGAGTCGACATAAGATGGCAGTGCAGTGTCATCTATGCTGCCAGTACTTTGGGTGTATGCCAAGTTAATGGCATCATCATCATCAAGCATACCACTAAGGGTTAGGGTAACTGTGTCTCCACTGGCTGTAATTGCATCTACAGTCGGGCTTGTGGTGATGTCACCGGATAACACAAAGTCTCCTGGGGCTGTAGAGTTGAGTGTAATCTCCTCAGATAAAGTGAGATTAATGCTAGTTGTGCTGGCAGTTCCAATGGATAGAACGGTTGGTGGTGCGTTATCAGTAGTACCTATAGTCTGGTCTTCTGCAGGATTGGATGAAGCATCCTCCACACTACCTGATGATTCAGAATAAGTCACATCTGGAGTATCAGAGGTAGTAATACCTGACACTGTAAGGGTCATAACATTAGATGAGCCTCCAGGATCAGAGTTTGCAGATACGGCTCCATCAGAGAGGCTAAAGCCTGCGCCGTTAATTGTGCTGACGTCTACATCCTCGCTATACGTAATGGTTATGGTACTAGCAGAATCTACAGAGGCTGCAGTGATACTTGGTGGAGCGTTATCAACTGTACCAGTGAAGGTCTGGTCTTCTGCAGGATTGGATGAGACACCTGTTACACTGCCTTGTGCTGCAGTGTAAGTCACATCTGGCGTATCAGAGGTAGTAATGCCTGACACTGTAAGGGTCATAACATCAGATGAGCCTCCAGGATCAGAGTTTGCAGATACGGCTCCCTTAGAGAGGGTAAAGCCTTCGCCGTTAGTTGTGCTGACATCTACATCCTCGCTATACGTAATAGTTATGATATTATCAGAGTCCACAGAGGCTGCAGTGATACTTGGCGGAGTAGCATCCGGTGGAACAATGTTGTTTGTAACTGGAGATGCTACAAAGCTGGCAAGGGAGTTTGGGAGGAAAGTAAATGGTTTTGCCAGCGTGTACTCGTTTACGTTACCGCCACTAATACCTACAACAAACATCTTCTCACCATTAGCAGAGAAGGCAAGACCGATTGGACCTGTGTCTTCTGATGACACTGAGAAAGAGCCTGTATAAGATGCGGTGGATACGTCAAAGGGGGCAGTTAGGGTGTACTCGGTTACGTCATCATCAGTATTACCTACAACAAACATCTTGTATCCATTAGCAGAGAAGGCAAGGCCTCGTGGAGCTGTGTCTTGTGATGATACTGAGAAAGAGCCTGTATAAGATGCAGAAGATACGTCAAAGGGGGTAGTTAGGGTGTACTCGTTTACGTCATTGCCATCATCACCTACAACAAACATCTTCCCACCATCAGCAGAGAAGGCAAGGCCGTATGGAGTTCCGTCTTGTGATGATACAGAGAAAGAGTCGACATGGGTTGCAGAAGATACATCAAAGGGGGTAGACAGGGTGTACTCGTTTACGTCATCGCCACTAATACCTAAAACAAACATCTTGCCTCCATCAGCAGAAAAGGCAAGGCCGGTTGGAATCGATTCTTCTGATGATACGGAGAAAGAGTCGACATGGGTTGCAGAAGATACATCAAAGGGGGCAGATAAGGTGTACTCGTTTACGTCATCGCCAATATTACCTAAAACAAACATCTTGCCTCCATCAGCAGAAAAGGCAAGGCCGGTTGGAGATGAGTCTTGTGATCTCACTAAGAAAGAGCTGTCAAAGGATGCAAGTGCAGTATCATCTATGCTACCAGTACTCTTGGAATACTCCAGACTGATATCATCATCATCATCAAGTGTGTCACTAAGGGAGAGGGTAACTATATCATTATCTGCAGTAATTGCATTAACAGTCGGGGTTGTGGTGATGTCACCTGATAACACAAAGTCTCCAAGAGCCGGAGAGTTTACTGTGATATCCTCAGATAAAGTGAGATTAATGGTAGTTGGGCCGGCAGTTTCAATGGATAGAATAGTTGGCGGTGCGTTATCAGTAGTACCAATAGTCTGGTCTTCTGCAGGATTGGATGAAGCACCTGTCACAGTGCCTGGTGCTGCAGTGTAAGTCACATCTGGCGTATCAGAGGTAGTAATGCCTGACACTGTAAGGGTGATAATATCAGATGAGCCTGCAGGATCAGAGTTTGCAGATACGTCTCCAGTAGAGAGGCTAAAGCCTTGACCGTCAGTTGTGGTGATGTCTATATCTTCGCTGTACGTAATGGTTATGGTACTAGCAGAGTCTACAGAGGCTGCAGTGATACGTGGAGGAGTAATAACGTTGTTTGCAACTGTAGCTGCTGCAAAGCTGGCAAGGGAGTTTGGGAGGAGAGTAAATGGTTTTGCCAGCGTGTACTCGTTTACGGCCTGGCCAGTATCGCCTACAACAAACATCTTCTCACCATTAGCAGAGAAGGCAATACCGGTTGGAGTATCGTCTTCTGATAGTACGGAGAAAGAGCCTGTATAAAATGCAGTAGATACATCAAAGGGGGTAGTTAGTGTGTACTCGTATACACTCATACCATCAAAACCTACAACAAACATCTTGTATCCATTAGTAGAGAAGGCAAGGCCGATTGGAATTGTTTCTTCTGATGATACGAAGAAAGCGTCTACAAAGGTTGCAGAAGATACATCAAAGGGGGTAGATAAGGTGTACTCGTTTACGTTACCATCATCAGTACCTACAACAAACATCTTATCTCCATTAGCAGAGAAGGCAAGGCCGGTTGGAGTTTCGTCTTGTTGTTCTACTGAGAAAGCGTCTACAAAGGTTGCAGAAGATACGTCAAAGGGGGTAGATAAGGTGTACTCGTTTACGTCATTGCCATCATCACCTACAACAAACATCTTGTATCCATTAGCAGAGAAGGCCAGGCCGTATGGTAATACGTCTTGTGAGCCTACTGAGAAAGAGTCGACATAGATTGCAGTAGATACATCAAAGGGGGTAGATAAGGTGTACTCGTTTACATCCGCGTCAATATTACCTACAACAAACATCTTGCCTCCATCAGCAGAGAAGGCAAGGCCTGATGGAACTGAGTCTTCTGATACTACGGAGAAAGAGCTGTCAAAGGATGGAGATGTAGTATCATCTATGCTGCCAGTACTCTTGGAATACTCCAGACTGATATCATCATCATCATCAAGCGTACCACTAAGAGAGAGGGTAACTATATCATTATCTGCTGTAATTGCATTAACAGTTGGGGTTGTGGTGATATCACCTGATAACACAAAGTCTTCGGGGTCTGCAGAGTTTACTGTGATATCCTCAGATAAAGTGAGAGCAATGCTAGTTGTGCTGGCAGTTTCAATGGATACAACTGTTGGTGGTGCGTTATCAGTAGTACCTATAGTCTGGTCTTTTGCAGAATTTGATGGACCATCCTCCACACTGCCTAGTGATGCAGAATAAGTCACATCTGGAGTATCAGAGGTGCCAATTCCTGATACTGTAAGGGTGATAATATCAGATGAGCCTCCAGGATCAGAGTTTGCAGATATGACTCCATTAGAGAGGGCAAAGCCTGCGCCGTTAGTTGTTGCGATGGCTATATCTTCGCTGTATGTGAGAGTTATGATAGTATCAGAGTCTACAGAGGCTGCAATGATACGTGGCGGTGCGTTATCAGTAGTGCCAATAGTCTGGTCTTCTGCAGAATCTGATGAAGAATCAGTTACAGTACCCTGTGCTGCAGAATAAGTCACATCTGGAGTATCAGAGGTAAGGCCTGATACTGTAAGGGTCATGGTACTAGATGAGCCTGCAGGATCAGAGTTTGCAGATACTACTCCATCAGAGAGGCTAAAGCCTGCTCCATTAGTTGTGGTGACATCAATATCTTCGCTGTATGTAATGGTTATGGTAGTATCCGAATCTACAGAGGCTGCAGTGATATGTGGGGGATTAATATCTGATGGAGTAATGTTGTTTGCAACTGTATCTGCTGCAAAGCTGGCAAGGGAGTTTGGGAGGAAAGTAAATGGTTTTGCCAGCGTGTACTCGTTTACGTCATTGCCATCATCACCTACAACAAACATCTTCTCTCCATTAGCAGAGAAGGCAAGGCCTCGTGGAAGTGTGTCTTGTGAGCTCACTGAGAAAGAGCCTGCAAAGGATGCAGTGGATACATCAAAGGGGGCAGTTAGTGTGTACTCGTTTACGTCTTGACCAAGAGCACCTACAACAAACATCTTGTATCCATTAACAGAGAAGGCCAGGCCGAATGGAACTTGGTCTTGTGATGCCACTGAGAAAGAGCTGTCAAAGACTGCAGTGGATACATCAAAGGGGGTAGTTAGTGTGTACTCGTGTACGTCATCGCCACTACTACCTACAACAAACATCTTCTCACCATTAGCAGAGAAGGCCAGACCGAATGGAGATGAGTCTTGTGATGCCACTGAGAAAGAGCTGTCAAAGACTGCAGTGGATACATCAAAGGGGGTAGTTAACGTGTACTCGTTTACGTCATCGTCAATAATACCTACAACAAACATCTTCTCACCATTAGCAGAGAAGGCCAGGCCGGATGGAGATGTTTCTTGTGATGACACTGAGAAAGAGTCGACAAAGACTGCAGCAGATACGTCAAAGGGAGTAGATAAGGTGTACTCGTTTACGTCTTGACCAATAACACCTACAACAAACATCTTCTCACCATTAGCAGAGAAGGCCAGGCCTTGTGGAAGTGTGTCTTGTGATGATATGGAGAAAGAGCTATCAAAGGATGGAGATGCAGTATCATCTATGCTGCCAGTACTCTTGGAGTATTCCAGATTGATATCATCATCATCATCTAGTGTGTCACTAAGGGTGAGGGTAACGATATCATTATCTGATACAACTGCATTAACAGTCGGGGTTGTGGTGATATCACCTGACAACACAAAGTCTCCAAGAGCCGGAGAGTTTACTGTGATATCCTCAGATAAAGTGAGACTAATTGTAGATAAGCTGGCAGTTTCAATGGATAGAACTGTTGGCGGTGCGTTATCAGTAGTACCTATAATCTGGTCTTTTGTAGGAATTGATGAGCCATCAGTTACACTGCCTAGTGATGCAGAATAAGTCACATCTGGAGTATCAGAGGTAGTAATACCTGACACTGTAAGGGTCATAATATTAGATGAGCCTCCAGGATCAGAGTTTGCAGATACGTCTCCATTAGAGAGGCTAAAGCCTGCTCCATTAGTTGTGCTGACGTCAATATTTTCGCTATACGTAATGGTTATGGTACTAGCAGAGTCCACAGAGGCTGCAGTGATACGTAGAGGAGGAGCAATGTTGTTTGCAACTGGAGATGCTGCAAAGCTGGCAAGGGAGTTTGGTAGGACAGTAAATGGTTTTGCCAGCGTGTACTCGTTTACGTCATCGCCACTATTACCTAAAACAAACATCTTCTCACCATTAGCAGAGAAGGCCAGGCCGGATGGAGTTCCGTCTTGTAATGCCACTGAGAAAGAGCCTGCAAAGACTGCAGCAGATACATCAAAGGGGGTAGTTAGGGTGTACTCGTTTACGTCTTGACCACTAATACCTACAACAAACATCTTCTCACCATTAGCAGAGAAGGCCAGGCCGGATGGAAGTGTGTCTTGTAATGACACTGAGAAAGAGTCGACAAAGGATGCAGCAGATACGTCAAATGGGGTAGTTAGGGTGTACTCGTTTACGTCATGGCCATCAAAACCTACAACAAACATCTTCTCACCATTAGCAGAGAAGGCCAGGCCGGATGGAGATGTCTCTTGTAATGACACTGAGAAAGAGTCGACAAAGGATGCAGTGGATACGTCAAAGGGGGTAGATAAGGTGTACTCGTTTACGTATTCACCAGTAAAACCTACAACAAACATCTTGTCTCCGTTAGTGGAGAAGGCCAGGCCGGATGGAGATGTCTCTTGTGATGATATGGAGAAAGAGTCGACAAAGGATGCAGCAGATACGTCAAAGGGGGTAGATAAGGTGTACTCGCTTACATCATCGCTAATACTACCTACAACAAACATCTTCTCACCATTAGCAGAGAAGGCCAGGCCGGATGGAGATGTCTCTTGTAATGACACTGAGAAAGAGTCGACAAAGGATGGAGATATAATATCATCTATGCTGCCGGTACTCTTGGAATATTCCAGACTAATGACATCATCACTATCAAGTGTGTCACTAAGGGAGAGGGTAACTATATCATCACTGGCTGTAATTGCATTAACAGTCGGGGTTGTGGTGATATCACCAGATAACACAAAGTCTCCAAGAGCCGGAGAGTTTACTGTGATATCCTCAGATAAAGTGAGACTAATTGTAGATAAGCTGGCAGTTTCAATGGATAGAACTGTTGGCGGTGCGTTATCAATAGTACCAACAGTCTGGTCTTCTGCAGGATTTGATGAATCATCAGTTACACTGCCTTGTGCTGCAGTGTAAGTCACATCTGGCGTATCAGAGGTAGTAATACCTGACACTGTAAGGGTTATGATATCAGATGAGCCTCCAGGATCAGAGTTTGCAGATACGACTCCATCTGAGAGGCTAAAGCCTGCGCCGTCAGTTGTGCTGACATCTACATTTTCGCTATACGTGAGGGTTATGATATTATCAGAGTCCACAGAGGCTGCAGTGATACGTGGAGGAGGAGCAATGCTGTTTGCAACTGGAGATGCTGCAAAGCTGGCAAGGGAGTTTGGTAGGACAGTAAATGGTTTTGTCAGTGTGTACTCGTTTACGTCATCGCCAATACTACCTACAACAAACATCTTGGCTCCATCAGCAGAGAAGGCAAGGCCGTGTGGACCTGCGTCTTCTGATGATACTGAGAAAGAGCCTGCAAAGGTTGCAGAAGATACATCAAAGGGGGTAGTTAGGGTGTACTCGTTTACGTCATGGCCAGTACCACCTACAACAAACATCTTCTCACCATTAGCAGAGAAGGCAATACCTTGTGGAAATGTATCTTGTGATGATATGGAGAAAGAGCTGTCAAAGATTGCAGTAGATACGTCAAAGGGGGTAGATAGTGTATACTCGTGTACGTTACCGTCACCATTACCTACAACAAACATCTTGCCTCCATTAGCAGAGAAGGCAAGGTTGGTTGGAAAGAAGGATTGTGATTGCACTGAGAAAGCGACTACATATTCTGCAGTGGATACATCAAAGGGGGTAGATAGGGTGTACTCGTATACGTTACCGTTAGCATTACCTATAACAAACATCTTGGCTCCATTAGCAGAGAAGGCAAGACCCTGTGGATCTGTGTCTTGTGATGCCACTAAGAAAGAGTCGACAAAGGATGCAGAAGATACATCAAAGGGGGTAGTTAGCGTGTACTCGTTTACGTCATCGCCATCATTACCTGAAACAAACATCTTCTCACCATTAGCAGAGAAGGCAAGACCTAGTGAAAAACTGTCTTGTTGTGCTACTGAGAAAGAGTCGACAAAGGATGGAGATGCAGTATCACCTATACTGCCGGTATTTTTGGAATATTCCAGACTAATGACATCATCACCATCAAGTGAGTCACTAAGGATGAGGGTAACTATGTCATTATTGGCAGTAATGGTATCTACAGTCGGGCTTGTGGTGATGTCACCAGATAACACAAAGTCTTCGGGGGCTGGAGAGTTTACTGTAATCTCCTCAGATAAAGTGAGATTAATGGTAGTTGGGCCGGTAGTTTCAATGGATACAACTGTTGGCGGTGCGTTATCAGTAGTACCAACAGTCTGGTCTTCTGCAGGATTTGATAAAGCGTCTTCCACAGTGCCTGATGATGCAGTGTAAGTCACATCTGGCGTATCAGAGGTAGTAATACCTGACACTGTAAGGGTTATGATACTAGATGAGCCTCCAGGATCAGAGTTTGCAGATACGTCTCCATCAGAGAGGCTAAAGCCTGCGCCGTCAGTTGTGCTGACGTCTACATTTTCGCTATACGTGATGGTTATGGTACTAGCAGAGTCTACAGAGGCTGCAGCGATACTTGGCGGAGTAGCATCCGGTGGAGCAATGTTGTTTGTAACTAGAGATGCTGCAAAGCTGGCAAGGGAGTTTGGGAGGAAAGTAAATGGTTTTGCCAGTGTGTACTCGTTTACGTCTGCACCATCAAAACCTACGACAAACATCTTCTCACCATCAGCAGAGAAGGCCAGGCCGAATGGAACCGAGTCTTCTGATGATACGGAGAAAGAGCCTGCATAAGATGCAGTAGATACATCAAAGGGGGTAGCCAGTGTGTACTGGTGTACGTCATCGTCATCAAAACCTACGACAAACATCTTGGCTCCATCAGCAGAGAAGGCCAGGCCGGTTGGAGATTCGTCTTGTAATGCCACTGAGAAAGAGCCTGCATAAGATGCAGTAGATACATCAAAGGGGGCAGTTAGGGTGTACTCGTTTACGTCATTGCCATCATCACCTACGACAAACATCTTTGCGCCATCAGCAGAGAAGGCAAGGCCTCGTGGAGTTCCGTCTTGTGATGATACTAAGAAAGAGTCGACAAAAGTTGCAGTAGATACGTCAAAGGGGGTAGATAGCGTGTACTCGTTTACGTCATTGCCATCATTACCTACAACAAACATCCTCTCACCATCAGCAGAGAAGGCAAGGCCTTGTGGAGATGTTTCCTGTGATGACACTGAGAAAGAGTCGACAAAGGATGCAGCAGATACGTCAAATGGGGCAGATAGCGTGTACTCGTTTACGTCATCGTCACCATCACCTACAACAAACATCTTCTCACCATCAGCAGAGAAGGCAAGACCGGTTGGAAATATGTCTTGTGATGACACTGAGAAAGAGTCGACAAAGGATGGAAGTGCAGTGTCATCTATGCTGCCGGTACTCTTGGAATATTCCAGACTAATGACATCATCACCATCAAGTGTGTCACTAAGGGTGAGGGTAACTATATCATCATTGGATGCAATTTCATCTACAGTTGGGCTTGTGGTGATGCCACCAGATAACACAAAGTCTCCGGGGGCTGGAGAGCTGAGTGTAATGTCCTCAGATAGTATGAGATCAATGGTAGTTGTGCTGGCAGTTCCAATGGATACAACAATTGGCGGTGCGTTATCAGTAGTACCAACAGTCTGGTCTTCTGCAGGATTTGATAAAGCACCTGTCACAGTGCCTGGTGCTGCAGTGTAAGTCACATCTGGCGTATCAGAGGTAGTAATGCCTGACACTGTAAGGGTTATGATACTAGATGAGCCTCCAGGATCAGAGTTTGCAGATATGGTTCCATCTGAGAGGCTAAAGCCTTGACCGTCAGTTGTGCTGACGTCTACATTTTCGCTGTACGTAATGGTTATGGTACTATCAGAGTCCACAGAGGCTGCAGTAATTGTCGGTATATCTACTGCATATGCCACACCCCCCCCCCCTTCTCCCGGGGCCGGAATAATATACATAGTCAGCACCAACGCAGAGAGCAAAATGATATGGATTGGTGTCTTCACATCATAAAAACAATAATTAATAGGTTATATTTTTATTGCTCCTCAGAAATCATCTCATTTGGCAAAATATTTGCAGGCAGTTATTGAACTCATCCTGCTGTGTTTCCTAACATGCCTAGTTGATCCAATTAATTTTATCAAATCAGCTTTAGATCATAGATATCCTCTACATTGCATGAATAGAAACTGGAAAAAATACAACAAATCACTAGCTAGGCGTGGAGAGATCATGCTGTCTTTTGATGCAATGAAACAATGGGGTGCAGAACTAAAAGATATGAACCGTGAGAAGGAAGGACACCAGTATGTATATCTGCATTTACCATTAGAACTCATGAGTAATCCCCCTCATCTTGCCGGTTTGGGCCATAAAATCGGAAAAATACGGTTAAATGCCCACCATGCCAAGTGCGTGGCGAATTAATTCATTACAAAATCCAAGACGACGTGCGCAGTCCTGCAGCACCTTGATGTGCCCTGAATCCTACTTGACAGGCTCCCGGGAGCAGGCCCTGTCCCAGTCTACCTGCATCTTCCACCGGCCCGGTGGCGGCGGGCCCTTTTGCACGTAATCCCACAAAAGATCCAGGTTCACCAGCCCGGTGATCACGTTGAACTCCCGGTTGAACTGTGCCGCGTTGCCGTCGTACGGGTCGGCAAGACGCGCGTAGCGCTTGAGCCTGCCTATGGTGTGCTCGACTAGCACGCGCTCGGAGTGGATCCTGTGATTGTGCTCCCTTTGCTCCGGCGTCAGGGGCGCCTTCTTGCTCTTCTTGTGCGGGATCTCCGGGGTTATGCCGGGCAGGTGTTTTTCGATCCCTTGGTAGCCGCGGTCGACAAAGACGTGGCATCGTTCTGCCTCGGGCAGATCCGGGTCGTGCATCGCCTCCTCCCATCTTCCAAACGGCATGGGGCGTTCCTTGAGAAGCGTGATGTCGCCGACTGACCCGACGGTGCTCTTTGATATGCCGATTATCACCCCGTTTTCGTTGGCGTACACGTTGGTGTTGTTGGTGAACTTTTTTTTCTTGCCAGAGTACTTCATGCGCCTGACCGTCCTTTCGGACGGGCGCTGCACGGGGCAGTGCGTGCCGTCTGCGAATATCTTGCCCCCGTCGGGCCCGGGCACGATCTTCTTGAATTCCTCTTTGGTGGGGGCAGCTGCTATCTCTTTGGATATCTTGTCTGCCGTGGGAAGAACTCCTTCCAGCATCGCGTCGATCACCTTGAGGTACCGCGACACGGCGGCCTGGTCTATCCCGAAGACTGCGCCAAGCACGCCCTGGGTAATGTTGTCCTTTTTATGCATCAGCGCCATGAGCAGGGCGTGCCTCAGGTGCAGCTTGCAGCGGTTTCCGGGATCGGACCTTCTGGAGTCGTCGTCGCGAAACAGCGGCATCTGGCCAGAATCCTTCATGAATTCCTTGGCATACGCCAGCATGAACTGGAACTTTTCTTTGTCTTTTAGCGTGGCCCGGTAAAGCTTGGTCTTGCTGCCGATTATTTCGTCAAAAACCTCGATCCGGTGCAGCATCGCACTCTTGTCGGCATCCTTGCTCAACGCGCCGTCCCTGCGCTTCCACAGGCTGCGTTCAAGGCTCAGCTCCTCGTCTTTCTGCTCCAGCTTTTTGTCTTTCTGATTTAGAATCTTTTTCAGGTTTTTGTTTTCCTGTTCCAATCTGTGTATGATCTGATCAGGCGAGTCTGGCATTTGATGTGAGACGCGATCCTGCCTGATCTAAATTTATCGATGTGAGGTGAGGGAATTACTCATGAGTTCTATTCAGGCAAACAGAAGATCTGAGACTTGGGCATAACTAATTCACAAAAATAAAATCTAAAATTATTTAACAGCAAAGCATTCTTCTTACAACTCTTGGATTCTCATTGCCAATTACACAGTTGTAGTACACTGCCAACTGATATAGCGACGATCAAAAGTTCGTGAACATTTTTGCTGGATTTCTAAAAACATAATTTGCAACATCAAGCCTGAACTTTGTCACTCTAAAATATTCAGAGACTGCCTTGTTCATTATTGCAAACATTGCATAATATTCTGATACCAGCAACGAATGCTTGCTTGTCTTCCAGCGCTGCTCTATCATGTTTAGATATGGTGAACCCTTTGGCAACCAGATTAGTTTGACATCAGGATTGCTTGCAAGATATTCCTTGACTTTCCTTGATTTGTGAACTGATGCCCTGTCCAACATTAGAGCAACCCTGCCATATTTCCAGTGCAACTCCTTGAGATATTCTACAAAGGTCGCAGCATTGAACTTTTTATAAACTCTAAACAGCTGATCTCCATTAATCGTGATTGTACCATAAACTGCCAAACTCTCATGTCGTCCTGTGTATGGAAGGAATATTCTTTTGGCAACAGGTGACCAGTATTTTTTTCCTATTTTTATATCCCTTACAAAGAATGCCTCATCAAGCATTGCAATGATGAATCCATCCTCTTTTAGGCGTGGAATTCTCTTTTTGATGCGTTGCTGCCAGCTTTTCACAGCAGATACAGTTGCATGATTGATGTGATATTTTTGTGCAGTTTTTGCAGACATGCATACTGATGCATTATCTTTCTAGCATGAGTTATGTGAAATTTTACTCCAGTGGAATAAAAGATGCTTTGCTGCAACAGCATTACAGGAGTAAACAAAGTTGGTATGGCTTTGGACATTATTGAATCCATTCTTTTCTTTGAGATAATTCCTGGTCTTCCACTCTTTGGGAGATCGTAGAGGAGGCCATCAAGGCCATACTCCTCAAAACGATCAACATCTATCCCCATAGCTTGCGCTAGCTTTCCATAATTCATAGTTGAAAATTTGAGCTAGGACAGATTTTCGTCTGGGATGACAGTCAGTGTCTACAGATGAATTCTTTCCTGTCTTGATTCCTGGAGTTATGTTATCATGATACAAATATGAGAAATCATCTTTGGTATCGTATGCGCCATCAGCTAGTGCTTTGATTACGTTTCCAAACTTTTTTGATTGCTGTACCTGAGATACAAAAGATTTTGAGTCATGTGACTTGTCATCTGTAATTTCCAAACCTGTTATCTGTTTTGATTTTACACCTGCTGCCACATGAATTTTCAGGAATCCTCGTCGTTTCTGCCATTTCTGTCTCATCCATTGACTCTGTCTGAACCTTGACTCCGGTACTATCAGTTGCAATTACAATGCCCTTTCCTAGTTTGGGATTCATCTTGATGTGTAACTTGTTGACTCTTTTCCAAATGGCAGAATACGTTGGAGTTTTTGATTTGGATGATAAATGTGATTTTATCAGGCCTTCTGTTTGTCTGAATGGCAGATGTGGATAGAGATGGCAGTACCTGATGCTTCCATGAATGATTCAGGATAAACGTACCTGTGTCCTTCCTTGCCACGGTTCATCTCTTTGAGTTCTATACTTTTGTTCCATTGCATCAAAAGAGAACATGATTTCTCCACGTCTGACTAGTGATTTATTGTATTTTTTCCAATTACGTTTCATAAAATGTCAGAAATATCTCTGATCTAAAGCTTGAGTGGTGAGATTAATTGGATAAACCAGTCATGTTAGGAAACACAGCACAATAGGACACAAAAACATGATTGAATCTATTATTCCTATGACTGCAGGTTTGTTGTTAGATGTTTGAGGGAAATAATTTTTCGTTAACTAATACGATACAACCAACGATCAAAAAAGGATTATAGTGATATTAACAAAAAAGAAGTAGATTTGTCAACTAACTCCTCATCACCAAATCCAAAATTATTCTTTGACAAAGGCACTATTCGTATTGAAGATAGTAAACTAATCAGAATCCCAGGCACAAAATATGATGACAGGACCAAATCTCTTCGATCTTATGGTCTGAATTATTCAGAAATTATTGAATATCTGAAAAAAAGTGATTTGGATTTTGTTGATAATGTGCCTGATTTCATACCATCACCTGTATTTCAAATGAGAGATTTAGAATTACGGGATTATCAACAACAAGCCATACAAAATTGGGAAAAATCATTCATGAGAGGATGCGTTATTTTGCCTACAGGCGCTGGAAAAACTACCATAGGAATTAAGGCAATTCAAAAAGTAAATGCATCAACACTAGTGGTAGTTCCAACAATTGATTTGATGGAACAATGGGCAAACAATATTTCCAAGTATCTCTCAATTAATAATCCAAATCCACAAGATATTCCTATTGGAAAATTAGGTGGAGGTGAAGACAATCTTCAGGCAATCACAGTGACAACATATGATTCTGCATATCTTCGAGCATCAACCATAGGAAATCAATTTAAATTGATAATCTTTGATGAAGTACATCACCTACCTGCATCGGGATACCGTTCAATTGCTGAACAGTTTATTTCACCATACAGATTAGGTCTTACTGCAACAATAGAGCGAGAAGATGAATTACACGAATTAATTCCATATCTTACAGGCGGAGTTGTGTTTCGTCTTGGTTCACAAGAACTCTCAAATCAAAAACATTTGGCAGAATATACAATAGATAGAATACAAGTTAACCTTACTCCAGAAGAACAAAAAGAATATGAAACTAATCATACAAAATTCTTAACAGATCTCAGACAGTTAGGATTTAAAGTTCCATCAATGTACAATCTCAAACGATTAATCATGATGTCAAACAAAAACAAGATTGCAAGAGAAGCAATGCTTGCAAGAAATAAAGCAAATGAGATTGCGTTAAACAGCAAAGCAAAGATAGATGAATTGCAAAAAATATTACAACAAAATAAAAACGTAAAGACAATAATTTTTACCCAGAATAACAAAATGGTCTATAATCTCTCAAACAGATTTCTCATTCCACATATTACTTACAAGACAATAAAAGAAGAAAGACGAGATGTTTTAGAGGGATTCAAATCGGGTAGATATAATGCAGTTGTCACTTCAAGAGTCCTTGATGAAGGAGTAGACGTTCCTGATGCAGAATTAGGCATAATTATGAGTGGAACCGGCAGTGGACGAGAACTGATACAGAGATTAGGCAGGATTCTAAGACCAAAACAAGATGGTAGAAAGGCAAGATTGGTCGAACTTGTATCAAAACATACACGCGAAACAAACACCAGTGCAAAAAGGATAACTGCACTGAAAAGAAATTCTTCTGCTACTAATGATGATTCATCATCATATGGGAATTGATAGTATGTTTAACAAAATAACAAAAACAACTGAGGTTGTGTTCTAATGCTTTCATCTGAACTTTTGCGTACCAGAATTAATCGAGGTAAAATAACACCATTATTTTGTACTACAAATTTTGGTAATGATACGGATTATGAACTTGCCAACAAACTTGTTGTATTTTTCACAAATGCCCAAAAAGACAGACAATGTAAAGGGGATTTACTACAAAAAATAGGATTACTTGAATCCAAATACGATTACAAGTTGGTACGTGGATTTTTTGCATTATTAGAGCGACGGTCTATTTTTGGGCAACTAAACACATCATCATCTAATGCAACTCCAATGCTGATAAGACAGAAATTATTTGAGGAATCCTCAAAGCAAGGTTTGGCCTTGTCTGATTCACAAAGACGAGATATCATCCAGCAAATTGCAAGTCAGATGCATGTTTCATCAGAGAATATTGAAACCATAATGTGGAGTGATAAAGATGAGAATCTGATACTGACACAATTTGATGTTATCAATCCTAAAGATCTAATTTTGTGGTATAATCTTTCATTGTTTCAAACACTCCTTTTCAAATGTACTAAATTGGAATTTTATGTAAAAGGTGGACTATATTGGAAACAAGTTTTGCGTAACGTCAAAAAATATGGGTTAATGTATAATTTGGAATATCATACAGAAGATAACTCAAATGAAGATGATTCCATCAAATGTGTTCTAGAAGGACCACTTAGCCTGTTCAAAATGACTGATAGATATGGTACATCAATGGCCAAATTATTACCCTCAATTGTAGGCACGCCAACCTGGAAAATCAATGGTTCTATAGTGAAAAAAACAGATGATGGACAAAAAATCTATTCATTTGAGTTATCAAATGAAAGCACCAATGAATTTCTTCGCTCAACAATAGATTCCATATATCAAAATGATGACGATTATGTTTATGACAGCTCTACAGAAGCAGCATTTGCAAAGAGATTCCATCAACACTTTGATCAAAATGACAAGTTTGGATGGAAAATTTCTAGAGAACCTGACCCATTAATTGCAGATGGTAAAGCTATGATTCCTGATTTTCTTTTTGAAAGATTTGGGCGAAAAGTGTATTTTGAAATTGTAGGTTTTTGGACAAGAGAATACCTTGAGAGAAAAGCTACTAAATTGAAAGTATTATTTGATGACAACAACAAAAGTGTTGATTTATTGGTAGCAGTAAATTCTGAATTGTCATGTTCACAAATAGAAACAATTTCTAAAGATAGAATTTTTACTTTCAAAAAAGATGTTTCAATTAAGCCTATTTTAGAACATTTAAAAAAAATTGATGCTGAAATCATTGAAGAGAAGATTCATACCAAAATAAAACTGGATGAAAAAAACCTAGATTTAATTTCCATAAAACAAATTGCTCTTGAAAATTCTCTTCCAGAAGCAGCAACATTAAAGATTCTTCTTGCTGATTATCCTGATGATTATATTACAGCAGGAGGATATTTGATTTCAAAAGAGAAAGTCAATTCCATGTCTAGTAATCTGAAGGGAATTTCTAAGTTTGTTGAGGCCTGTAAGATATTGGCATTACAAAAAATCCCTGATTCATGTCATGCTGATTTACTATCAAAAATGGGCTATAATGTGGTTTGGGAAGATTTGGATCCTAATCATGCTAAAATATCAAAAAGTAAAGCATGAATTAATTATCGACATAATGAAAGATTGAAAACGGCCAAAATTTTATAGAAAAAGCAATCTGTTATTTGCAAAATTGAGTATTATATGATAGAATTTTCTTTCAAAAACTCTTGTAAAACCTCAACAGATATTGCTTCTCCAATCATAACTTGAGTTAGTTGACGAAATCCTCCTAAGATATCTGCTACAAGTTGGGATTCAACAAAATTTCGCTGTGTTCCATTTGGTTCTGTTGCAGTATACACTACTCCTGATTGATTTTGTGCCAGTACTAATAATGCATCTTTATGGAATTGACTGATAGGAGCATGTTTGCTTACTACAACACCAATCATCTCATTACTCCCAGACAAAAACAAGGGCCTCCAGAATTTCCAGGATTAAATGCTCCATTTACTACTAAATGTTTTATTGAACCTGAAGTTGAATTTCTTTCTTGAAATCCTGCAAGATATCCTACAGACAGTAATGGTGCAGGTCCATTATATCCTAAAGGAAAGCCCCATGTATAGCAAAGAGACAAAGTTCGTGAACTAAATTATTCCAAAACAAAAAACTTTTTGATCAGTTAACACAATGACATACATGAACAATCTATAGCAAAGAGACAAAGTTCGTGAACTAAAAATCATCAAAAAAGTAGAGGATAAATTATTTTACCTAGGTAAATACGAACAACCAAACTAGAATTCCTTGAAAATAACTCACGAATTTATACTTCTCGCTATAGAATCCCTTGAAGCAGCATACAAGAAAGAAAACTCCAAGGTCAGTAAGGATGCTTGGCAGTGCTGATGATTCTAAAGGACGGCAAGGAATTGGAACACACTGCACAAACATTGCACCGCTGTACAAACTGGGTACGAAAATGGGCTGATCGTTTTGAGGAGTATGGCCTTGATGGCCTCCTCTACGATCTCCCAAAGAGTGAAAGACCAAGAATTATCTCAAAGAAAAGAATGGATTCCATAATGTCCAAAGCCATACCAACTTTGTTTACACCTGTAATGCTGCAGCAAAGCATCTTTTATTCCACTGGAGTAAAATTTCACATAACTCATGCTAGAAAGATAATGCATCAGTAGGCATGTCTGCAAAAGCTGCACAAAAATATCACATCAATCATGCAAGTGTATCTGCTGTGAAAAGCTGGCAGCAACGCATCAAAAAGAGAATTCCACGCCTAAAAGAGGATGGATTCATCATTGCAATGCTTGATGAGGCATTCTTTGTAAGGGATACAAAAATAGGAAAAAAATACTGGTCACCTGTTGCCAAAAGAATATTCCTTCCATACACAGGACGACATGAGAGTTTGGCAGTTTATGGTACAATCACGATTAATGGAGATCAGTTGTTTAGAGTTTATAAAAAGTTCAATGCTGCGACCTTTGTAGAATATCTCAAGGAGTTGCACTGGAAATATGGCAGGGTTGCTCTAATGTTAGACAGGGCATCAGTTCACAAATCAAAGAAAGTCAAGGAATATCTTGCAAGCAATCCTGATGTCAAACTAATCTGGTTGCCAAAGGGTTCACCATATCTTAACATGATAGAGCAGCGCTGGAAGACAAGCAAGCATTCGTTGCTGGTATCAGAGTATTATGCAATGTTTGCAATGATGAACAAGGCAGTCTCTGAATATTTTAGAGTGACAAAGTTCAGGCTTGATGTTGCAAATTATGTTTTTAGAAATCCTGCAAAAATGTTCACGAACTTTTGATCGTCGCCATATGTTATCAATGAAACATATGAAAAAAATGTCTAAAGATTGTAGTGCAATATTGCTTTATGCTGGAGATGTTGATGAATACTATTCATTTCTTACTCCACAGGCAACCAAAATTCTTACAGTATATCACGATTTACGTAAACATAAAGGAGAAAAGTTTTGTGATGAAACTCCGATATTTGGAGTAGATAGAACAATTCAAAAACAAATTGAATGGAATAGTGTTAGATCAATAATTTATAGATCAGTACAGAAAAGTAAAGTAAATCGATACAAACAAGATATTCGTTATGATGTTCAGATAAACCATGGATTCAGAAAAAGATTCAACACCGTCCTGAAGCTGGGCAATAACGTAAATTACAATATTGCCGAAAAACTATTGGATCATAAAAATGGTCTTGACGGTGTCTATTTTACTCCAACATTAGATGAATTATTTATAGAGTTCAAAAAAATTATGTACAAACTGGAGATTTGAGATCTCAATCTGCATAAATCACGCAAAATCACATATGCAAATATTATAAGTAAGAAATTTCTTACTTTGATATGAGTAAGTTATGCTAAAGACCATAAATGTATCAGAAAAAGGACAAATTGCAATACCAAGAGAAATTCAAGAATTGTTAGGAATTAAAAAAGGTGACAGACTTGTAATTACTGCAAAAGACAAGAAAATTTTGATTCAAAAGGCAACAAATATAGAAAAACATATTGAAGATGACTTTCACGATCTCCTAAGATATTCAGAATCATCACTTGAGAAATTATGGAATAATAAAAAAGACGACATGTGGGAAAAATACTTGTCATGATATTACAAAGACAGATAGTTTTACTAAATTTTCCATTCTCAAATCTAAAAATATCAAAAGTTAGGCCTGTAATAATCCTGTCAAATGACAAATATAATAAAAAATCAAGAGATGTAGTTGTTATTCCATTAACATCAAATCCAACAAAAACAAATTATGATTTAATTATTACAAATAAAAGCATGGAAGAAGGAAACTTGATTGTAGATAGCAGAGCAAAAATAAATCGGATTTTTAGCGTAGAGAAAAAACTAATTAAAATGAATATTGGGAAAATAAATAAAAAAACATTTTTGGAAATAAAGACCATTTTATCTAAATTTATTGGTTAGGATTTTATTTTTTCTGTTTGTAAGATTTTTCTAGTTTAATTTTTTCCAGTAAAACTGATACCGGTTCATTACTTGCAGTCATGTTTGTTTCACCAATTTCCATAGTGCTAGCTCTGCACAGGACTTCACTGGCGGAGCCGTTTCTCCTCTTTCGAGGGGAATTATTTTTTCCTCATGGGTTGGAGAGCACGCAGTTGTGCCGTTGGGATTATCGATATGAGCATAATTTCCAGTGACATCTGCTTTCTCTCCAGTTCGGATTATTATTTTTCCCATACTGTATAAAATGTAAATTTATTAGTTAAGGGGTTCAGCCTTAACAACCTTAATAAATCGTTTTGACGCCTAGATCATATGGACAAAAGAATCCACATTGTTCCAGTTGGTTATGATTACTACTCCAGAGTTGTTGAACCATTACGAGACCCTCGTGCAGATAAAATATTCTTTATCAAACATAAAAAAGGAGCGATTCGTGGTCATCCTAAATTTTTTAACAGTATAACAAGAGAAATTAAAGAAATTGGGATCAAATATGATGAAATTGAGACAGATATTTGGGATCTGTTTGAATGTGTAGAAATTTTTCGAAAAATCATTCAAAACGAGGTAAAAAAAGAAAATCATGTATACATCAATGTTTCAACTGGAACAAAAGTTACTGCAATGGCAGGAATTCTTGCATGTATGATGTGGGATCAAACACCATATTATGTAAAATTGAAGAATCCAACTAAGAAAGATATCAAAACTATTCCAAAAATTGCAGTGGAAGAGGCTGAAAAGTTACCTACATTTGATATTAAAAAACCAGATTACAAAACAATGAAGGTTTTAGAAAAAATCTCATCATATAGAGATGAAATGTTACATAAATGGCAATTAACAGAATATTTAGAAACTGAGAGTATTATCAAACCATTAAATCCAAAAAAAGAATTTACAGAAAATGCCAAACTTGCCCAATTACAAAGTATCATACAACCTATGGAAAAATACTGGAAATTTGTAGAGACAGAAACTAGAGGAAGTAGGAGTCAGGTCAAGATTACTAAAAAAGGCAAGCAAGCGTTAAAGATTTTTGGAATTCCAAAAGATTAAGCATCTTCACCAAATTTTTCTCGAATCTTTTCGTCATAGAAATATTGTCCAGATACTGAAATTTCACCATCAAGACCCATAGATTCTGGGATATTTCCAGATTTTATGGCATTTACTAGATCGTTTCCTCGGGGACAACCCAAATCTACTAAAACCTCTGTTTTTCCTGATTTTTTGCTAATATGCAGAGGATATGTCTGACATACTTCTGGTTTGATGTCATGGATTAGACATTCATTGTTTTTAAGGAAAATACATGAATCTGAATTTTGTAATGGTAATGACTGTCTATCTTTTACATATTTGATAAATTCATCTTTTCTCAATCCCAAATTTGCAATATGATCTGAGATCTCTTTTTGGTCTAAATTATCGATGATCTTTTGTTTTTCTTGGGAATTTAATTGAGGACCAGATGAAATGAATCGTTTACAGCAATTGCCAGTCTGCCTACATTGCCAGATTGGGAGTGATTTCATTTTTTGGTTTAACATCAATAGATGATGATTCAGATTCCATTCTATCTATATTAACTCCAATGCTTTCCATATCATCTAGATAATCAGGATATGAGATATTGATTTTGTTTGCCTCTTTAATGACAGCACAACCGCTACTAATACCAATAAGAGATAATGCCATTGCCACCCTATGATCAGTAACACCTTGAGCACCCTTTGCACTGAACACATACTCTTGTTCAGGTAAATCAGCATGATAAACAGTCATTTCATCTATTTTTGATTCTACTTTAATTCCATATTTTGTCAATTCACGTTCAATTACTTCAATCCTGTCAGTTTCTTTTGAGCGGATTTGCGGCATATTGTATAATCTAGTTTTACCTTTTGCATATACACCTAAGATTGATAATACAGGGAATAAGTCAGGAGCATTAATCAAATCAACATCCATACCATGTAGTTCAAATGGCCCTTTCACAAGCAAATCATTTCCATCTTCTTCAATTGTAGCACCCATCTTTCGTAGTATATCAACAATCATTTTGTCTCCTTGTTTATCAGTACTAACTAATCCGTGTATGCGTACGTCAGATTTAACAAGACATGCAGCAGCTAAAAAGAATGCAGCTTGTGAATAATCTCCAGGGATTTTGTAATGATCTGGTTTACTGTAAGATTGGTTAGATTTGATGTAATACTTGTGATAATCAGGTGAGTTTTTAATTTTTATATCAAAATCACGTAAAACTTGTAACGTCATCTCAATGTATGGTTTAGACACAATTCTATCAATAACTTCTATTTCTACATCATGTTTTGCAAAGTTACTAATTAAAAGCAAAGATGTAAGGTATTGTGAACTTTCTTCTGCAGAAATTTCTACACGACCACCAATGAGTTCATCACGTGCGTTAACAGTTATAGGAGCAAATTCATTTCCATTTTTCTCAATACCTTTAACATCAGCACCAAGTGCTCTCAATGCATCAAGTAATGATTTTGTAGGTCTATTTTGAAGAGAAGCATCACCTGTAATCAATAATTCACCTTTAGCGAGACTTGCTAATGCAGTTACAATTCTTAATGCGGTACCAGAATTTCCAATATGGATTGGATCTTTTGCAGATGGATGTCCTTTTACACCTTTAACCTGAATATTTTTTCCAACCCATTCAAGTGAAGCACCTAATTGTTTGCATGCACGAAGCATTGCATCATTTGCCTCAGAGTTAGATGGATTTTCAATGAGTGTGTTGCTGCCATAAAGTGATGCAGCTGCAATTACTCTGTGAGTATAAGACTTGGAGCCAGGGGGTGTTACTTCACCAGATAATTTTGAGGATTTTTTAATTAACGCATCCAATTCCTATACACAAACATATTTAATTATATATATATATTATATATATCATAATTGAGACTTGGGCATAACTAATTCTAATTTTTAATCAGTTTCTCAAATTATTCAAATGAAAAAAGCCAAGGATCTTTACAATATTGTTTCATTGCAACATGAATGTAAAAATCCCCAGCAAGATTCTATCAGAATCATTTCTTATTGGTGTTTTGTATCTGGTTGGAGCATTATCTTTGTATGAGGAGGTACTCAGACCTGGCAGACCGTGTACGTCTATTCAACGATTCTAATGGTTCAATTATTCATCATAAAATCATGGATGAGAATTCCAAGCAACAACACGTTTCATTATTTTCTATCCATAAAACCAAATAATGACAAATTACTCAAGATTTGTAAAATACAACAAATCCCAGACAGACGTACCATTGACAGAAGATTTCAGAATCTTCCAATTACACAGATGATCAGCAATATGGGAAACCTGTTTGTTTCAGAAAAAATAGTAGAGAATAAATCCGCATCAGTTGGCAGTTCCATGCTAAAAGCTGCAGGTCCAGATGGCACAAATCAGACATGAAGAATAATCGTTTGCCAATTTCAGGAATTGATACGGATGCCAAATGGAGCTATTCCAAATCAAAGGGTTGGGTATTTGGATACAAATTACACATAGTTGTGTACTGGTAAACTAATTGTTCCATTGTCAGCTAATCTCAGCACTGCAAATGTTCATGACAGTCAATTATTGCACACTAGTTGAATCACTTTCAGGATTAGTCAAGAATATTCCATGTGATCCTGCATATGATGATTCCAAATTATATCGTTTTAGCAGCAAAAAACATCTCAGATTGATTACTCCAATAAGGCAATACCCACATACTCTGCCAGAAAGAATTAATCTTGCAGAGTTTTACAATTCTGTGATTGGTCAAGAGTTGTACAGAGATAGAAAAATCTCAATTGAACCACTCTTTGAGATACTAAAAAGTACGTTTAGAATTGGCATATTGCCAGTAAAAGGATTTGATAATGTCAAATCATTTGTGTTGATTTGCGTGCTGGTGTATCAGTTGGCAGTGTACTACTACAACTGTGTAATTGGCAATGAGAATCCAAGAGTTGTAAGAAGAATGCCTTGCTGTTGAATGATTTTAGATTTTATTTTTGTAAATCATTATGCCCAAGTCTCATATTATAATATAATGTAGTTGACAGCTAAGTTAGTTTGGCCTTTGAACTAGCCTTTTTTTATTTTCCATTATATCATAAAATGCTGTGTTTCCTAACATGACTGGTTTATCCAATTAATCTCACCACTCAAGCTTTAGATCAGAGATATTTCTGACATTTTATGAAACGTAATTGGAAAAAATATAATAAATCACTAGTTCGACGTGGAGAAATCATGTTCTCTTTTGATGCAATGGAACAATGGGGTACAGAACTCAAAGAGATGAATCATAACAAAGAAGGACACACACAGGTACGTTTATCCTGAATCATTCATGAAAGCATCAGGTACTGCCATCTCTATCCACATCTGCCATTCAGACAAACAGAGGTTTGATAAAATCACATCTAAAAGAAAAATCAAAAACTCCAACGTATTCTGCCATTTGGAAAAGAGTCAACAAGTTACACATCAAGATGAATTCCAAACTGGGAAAGGGCATTGTAATTGCAACTGATAGTACCAGAGTCAAGGTTCAGACAGAGGCTAGCGGATGAGACAGAAATTGCAGAAACGACAAGGATTCCTGAAAATTCATGTGGCAGCAGGTGTAAAATCAAAACAGATAACAGGTTTGGAAATTACAGATGACAAGTCACATGACTCAAAACATTTTGTATCTCTGGTACAGCAATCAAAAAAGTTTGGAAACGTAATCAGAGCATTAACTGATGGTGCATTGACACCAAAGATGATTTCTCATATTTGTATCATGATAACATAACTCCAGGAATCAAGACAGGAAAGAATTCATCTGTAAACACTGACTGTTATCCCAGACGAAAATCTGTCCTAGCTCAAATTTTCAATTATGAATTATGGAAAGCTAGCGTTAGCTATGGGGATAGATGGTGGATTGTAGAATCTGTATTTTCAGCATTCAAGCGAATGTTTGGCAAACATGCAACCTCGCACAAGAGAGAAAACATGGTTCATGAATTAAAAATGAAAGTTTGTTTGTACAATAAGATGATTGTAATGCAATAGAATCTGAGATGATTTATTTGATTAGATAATGTTGATAATTATTTTGGGTTGGGAAACAAAGCAATCTCGACTAAATTATCGTTAAAAAGAATTGCTCAGTATTCATCATTATGGATTAAGTTTTTGTAGAATTGACAAGATTAACAAAATATTTGTGTAATGAAACATCCTCAGTTAGTTCAGGATGAAATGCAGTGCCAATTACATTGTCTTTTTTGACTGCAACTATTCGATCATTAAATTTTGATAGAACTTCTACATCAGAACCAACATCTGAAACAGATGGAGCTCTGATAAAGACTCCATTAAATTTTGGAATATGGATAGAATCCATAGATACATCAGCTTCAAAGGATTCTTGTTGTCGTCCAAAGGAATTTCTTTCTAATTTGATATCAAGAATATCTAAAAGAGGTTGATCAGTTTTTCCAACAACACGATCATCAGCTGTTTTTGATAACATAATCATGCCAGCACAAATTCCAAGTACAGGCATTCCACTTTCAATTTTTTCTTTTAATACTTTCATTGAACCATTTACCAAAGAAAGTTGTCCAATAGTAGTACTTTCGCCACCTGGTATTATCAAACCATCTAATTGAGAAATTTCTTCAGGGGTTTTCACATCAGTTACTTTTCCATCAATTCCCAATTCATCAAGTGCAGATCTAGTTGACAATAGATTTTCATGAACATCACCTTGTATAGATAAGACTCCAACATTAAGACTCATGAAGATCCACCGCGCTCTGCCATGCGTAATTCCAGTGTATTTACATCTAATCCCAGCATAGACTGTCTTTCATCAATCATTTTTTGAGCTTCTTTGACTTTATCAGATTCATCCCAAAAGGTAGTAGCCAAAACTATTGCTCTTGCCCTTTCTTTCGCATCATCTGAATTAAAAATTCCAGAACCGACAAAGATTCCATCACAGCCAAGTGACATCAGATATGCCGCATCAGCAGGAGTTGCAATTCCACCAGCAGCAAAATTTACAACAGGTAATCTTCCAAGTTTTGCAGTTTGTTCAACAATGTCATATGATACTTTGAATTCTCTTGCAATACGAACCAAGTCTTGATTATCTCCAGAATCATAAATTGACTTGATTGTTCTTAATTCATCATTAACTTTTTTAATATGAGTAATAGCTTCTGCAACATTTCCAGTTCCAGGTTCACCTTTTGTTCTAATCATTGCTGCACCTTCTTCAATTCTTCTCAAAGCTTCAGCCAAGGATCGTGCACCGTTTACAACTGGTGTTGTAAAGTCCCATTTCCAAATGTGATGAGACTCATCAGCAGGAGTTAAAACTTCAGATTCATCAATCATATCCACATCAGTTTCCTGTAGAACTAATGCTTCATTGACGTGACCAATTCTACATTTTGCCATTACAGGAATTGTTACTGAATTCATAATGTCTTCAATAATTCTGATGCTTGCAGTTCGTGCAACACCTCCTGCCTTTCTAACTTCAGATGGAAGTTTATCTAAAACCATTACAGAAACTGCGCCAGCTTCTTCAGCAATTTGAGCTTGCTCTACTGTTGTTACATCCATTACAACTCCATTTTTCAACATATGAGCAAGACCTCGTTTAAGGGTAGATGAACCACGTAAAATATCAACAGAGTTTATTTTTTCAGAAATTATACCTTTAGCATCATGTCGATCACCGGATAGTGGAAGCATGTTCTGAAATTTACTCGAGGCTATTTGTACCTATTCACTAATTTTAGACATAATCTGATCCAGCTCAGATTCAACCATAGTAATTATTGGAGGAATAAATTGTGCAGTAGCATTTTGTTCAGGCCAATGGATTTGGTTTGTTCGTCCATTAAGAGTTATTTTAACATTTGATTTCTGATATTCAGTTACGTTTTCCATAATTGAAAATGATTCTGATGGAATTGAGATGAACCCAGTTTCTTTTATCAGTGCTTTTATTTTGTTAAGTTTTGTTTCATCTAATTTTGACCGAATATCAGGTTGTAAATATCCAAGTTCGGTTATAGAGTATTTTAGATCACCATCGTTTTTAATGAAAAGAATTTCAGTTTTTTGAGCCCCAATCCTTTCTGTGACACCGTTAGAAATTTTCTTTAATTGATGTTTTGTATATTCAATTTCCAGATAATCAAAAGAATTTGCCGCAGAAATTGGAATTTCATTTTTTGTAAGTAATGGAACTGCAATTAATAATGCTATAATTATTGGAATAGCGCCTAATACCAGATGAACTGTTTTTACCATGATTTATGAACAAATACAAATTCCCATTGATCTCAAATAAATCTTGATTAAAAATAACTTAAAATTTAAGCAGAATATTTCGATTCTTGTGGGTTCGTAGTCTAGCCAGGTAGGACGATGGTCTCCAAAACCATCGGTCGTCGGTTCAAATCCGTCCGAGCCCACTTAAATTCTATTGATTGTTTTTCAAAACGTTTAGTGCAGAACCAGCTTTAAACCATTCAATCTGAGATTTATTATATGAGTGATTTAACAGAATTTCTTCTTTATTTCCATCACCATGTGAAACAATGCATTTGACTTGTTTGTCCGGTTCTAATTCATTCAAACCTACTAAACTAATTTTGTCGTCTTCAAGGATTTTTTCGTAATCGCTTGGATTGCTAAAAGTTAATGCCAAAACTCCTTGTTTTTTTAGATTTGTTTCATGAATTCTAGCTAAACTTTTGGTAATTACCGCGACACATCCCAAATATCTAGGAGTCATTGCAGCATGTTCTCTACTGCTGCCTTCACCATAATTTTTATCGCCAATTATTATCCAACTCATTTGTTTTTCTTTATACTGTCTTGCAATTTTTGAAAATGGTTCAAGCTGATTGTTAATAATATTCTTGCCTTGGCCTACTTCATCATTAAATGCATTAACTGCACCTAGAAGCATATTATCACTTAGGTTATCCAAATGTCCTCTAAGTGATAGCCATGCACCAGCAGGGGAGATATGGTCTGTAGTACATTTGCCCTTGGCCTTTACAATTATTGGTATTTCTTCAAAATCTTTTCCATCCCATTTTGGAAAAGGTTCTAAACGTTGTAATCTTTTACTGCTAGGATCAATTACGACCTCAATATTATCGGAGTTTGTTGGGGGTGCAACAAAAATTCCTTCAGGCCTCATAAAACCTTCTTCAGGAACTTCAGGTGCTGGTTTTGGAGGTTCAAGTTTGAATTTTGTTCCATCAGCTGCAGTTAGTTCATCTTTTAATGGATTAAAGGAAAGTTTTCCACCTAATGCTAATGCAATAATCATTTCAGGACTACCAATGAAATTCAAAGTACTTCTACGACCATCATTTCTACCAGGAAAATTTCTGTTAAATGTAGTTACAATAGTATTTTGCTGATCTTTTTCTAATTCAGGTCTATTCCATTGTCCAATACAAGGACCACAAGCATTTGCTAAAACAGTTGCACCAATTTCTATAAGAGAATTCATTTGTCCATCTCTTTCAATGGTTCCTCGAATTTGTTCAGAACCAGGAGTAACTAGTAATGGAATTTTAGATTTGATTCCTTTGGCTTTTGCTTGTTCAGCTAAACTTGCTGCTCTTGACATATCCTCATAAGATGAATTTGTACAACTACCAACTAATGCAACAGAAATTGGATCAACATAATCATTAGATTTTACATCATCAGCCAAGTCAGAAATGGTTCTTGCCAAGTCAGGAGTATGTGGTCCAACAATATGTGGCTCTAATGTTGAAAGATTAATTTCAATTACTCTATCAAAGAAATTTTCCGGATTTGATTCAATTTCAGGATCTGCAACAAGTAACTCTTTATTTTGATTTGCTAATTCAGATATGTTGCCTCTGTTAGTGTATTTTAGATAAGTTTCCATTCTTTCATCATACGGAAAAACTGAACAGGTTGCACCAATTTCAGCACCCATATTAGTAATTGTAGCTTTACCAGTACAGCTGATAGATTTTGTTCCAGGACCAAAGTATTCAACTATTGCATTAGTACCTCCAGAAACTGTTAATTCCTCAGCAACTTTGAGTATGATATCTTTAGGAGCTGTCCATCCAGTTAATTCTCCAGTTAGTTTAACACCAATTCGTTTAGGATAAAGTAATTCCCAAGGCATGCCTGCCATGGTTTCAGCAGCATCTAACCCACCTACTCCAATAGCAATCATTCCAAGACCACCTGCATTTGGAGTATGAGAATCTGTACCAATCATCAAACCACCAGGAAATGCATAATTTTCAAGAACCACTTGGTGAATAATTCCTGCACCAGGTTTCCAAAAACCACATCCAAATTTTGCAGCAGCTGACTGTAAAAATTTAAAAACTTCACTATTTTCATCAAGAGAAACTTTCATGTCAACATCACCTTGAACTTCAGCTCTAATGAGATGATCACAATGTATTGTTGTTGGTAAAAATGATTGTTTAAGTCCTGCTTGCATAAATTGAAGCATCACCATTTGTCCCGTAACATCTTGTAATGCAACTCTATCAGGTTTTAAAAAAACATAATCTTTTCCACCAGTAAAATTTTTGTCATTAATTTCATTAAAATGACCAGATAAAATTTTCTCAGTAAGAGTAAGCGGTTTTCCAACTATGTTTCTATATTTTACAATATTTTCTTTTAATTTCAGATAAACATGTGAAACAAATTCAGC
Source organism: Candidatus Nitrosopumilus sp. (assembly GCA_965248045.1). Classification (GTDB taxonomy): domain Archaea; phylum Thermoproteota; class Nitrososphaeria; order Nitrososphaerales; family Nitrosopumilaceae; genus Nitrosopumilus. The sequence continues at coordinate 1,611,608 of CBDFIG010000002.1, read as the reverse complement.
AGTAGTGTCGATTTCCACATGATGCAGTAAATTTATCCCGAATTTAATATTTACAATTTAAAAATTAGAAAAATTATTCCAATAGGCATGTAAATTCTCAACAATTATAAACGAAAAGCAGCTTTATAATTGAGTGTTGGGGAGTTGCAAATTTTCTAAATTGAGGTGTAAATATGGTCAATAAGGGTTTTCCAAAATTTGGCATGTCACAAGCAGGAGCATTTGTTGCTGCACTTAAAAATTACAATTTACCTGATTTTATTTTAGTATTGATTGCTAAAGAATGTAAATCAGATCTTCTTGAAAGAGGCAGAATTGATGATAGATTACAAAGTATGAATGATGATGCTTTGGAATTATTACACAAGGTTTTTGTTGGATGTGCAGAAGATGATGCAGGAAAATATGCACAGTACAGATTCTATGCATATGTTTCAAGCATGTATCATAAATGTGAAGTTCTAGTTAATGAAACAGTTCCTGGTGCAACAGGTAAAAATCATAAAATTCCTGTTGCTGTAAAAAATAATGGAATGTATATTTCAGTTGCATACAACAAAGCAACTGGAAATCCTGTTAACAAAAAAGAAACTGCCAGATTTTATGAAATGGTAGATGACATTAAGAAAGGAGAACATGGAACAATGCTAACAGATGCAATTTATGGTTCTTCAGTAGGTTTTAGAGGAGATGCACTAGTAGAACTTGAAAATATGAGTAAATCAAGAAATGATGATCCTGAAAATATGTTAAATTTCAAAACAGCAAACTTTGAAAACAATATTTATTCTGTTACAAAGTGTTAATTTTAAAAATTATTTTATAAATCTAATTGCGAAGTGTTCATTGCTAGAAACATAGGTTTGCCATCAGTTTTTTGAAAATCTTCACCGTATTGATCAAATTCTAATTGTTCAAAGAGATGTTTTGTCCAAATGTCATGAACTTCTTCTTTGTATTTTTTGTGTCCAGATATTCGTAAGAATTCATGAAGTAATTCATGAGATACAGTGGTACAATTTTTTTCTGCAAGAAATAATGTATCAGTTGATTCTTTAGGACGTTGCCAAAATATCATTCCAAAATTTTCAGCATGATAACCTTCACAAGTGCAATCAGTCCATAATGGTTTGAAATGAGTTAAATAGAAATGGTAAATGTCTTTTCCTCTTTGCTCATGATCACGAAGAAGAGTGGGTGTATCAAGTTTCTGTAAAACACTTCTAGGTTTTGTGATCAATTCATCACATTGAATTTCATAGTCTAGTCCAAATTTTTCTTTAATCCATACCTTGTAAAATTGACTCATTTTTTTAACATATTCAAATTCAAATTGCCGTTTTTCACGATCTTCTTCTTTTATTACAAAAATAAAATGTAAAATCATAATAAGAAAAAGGGGTGTTTAGGTCTGGCCTTCAATACCCATTAGGGTAAGAGTTGAACGAATCTTCTCAATTTTTCGGATCTTCCAAGTAATTGTTTCTCTAAGTTTTTCTACAGTATCTGATTCAATCTTGGCCAAAATATCGTATGCACCAAAAGTTCCATGAACTTCTTTGACACCTTCTAAGCCCTTTAGTTGCTGAATTATAGCTTCTTCTGAACCTAGTTCACAGTTTATTAAAACATAAGCTGTTGCCATGATTGAATTAGATAAATCGACTATATCAATAAACCGAGTATTTTAGGTATGTTTATAACTATTTTTGGTAGATGTCAGTAAAATGTCTACTATTTTAGGAAAAACACGTGATCGGGTAAGTTTTGAGGAAAAAATACAGACAAAGGCAGAAGCCACACAAAGAAACTTTCAGTGGTAATAAAAAATTTTGATGTATTTTGTGTTAAAAAATATCAAAGAACAGATGATCAAATCATAGCAGAACATCTCAAAGCCAAAGAAGATCAGATTTATGACTCTCTGCAAGACTGGATTAACTGGAATAGTAAAAGAGGAATCTCTGCAAATACGATTCCCATGTGGTTTTCATATCTGAAAAAATACATCAGATATCACAAAGTAAAGATAACCAACGAGGATGCCAGCGAATCACTTGATTTTCCACACAAAATCAGAGAAGAGAGATATCCTTTGATAAGAGATGAGATTAAAAAATACTAGAGGTAAGTAGTTACAATAACAAACTCAGAATACTGGCACAGATATCAAGTGCGTTGAGAAGAGGGGAACTGCTACAGTTGCAAAAAAAAGATCTTGATATGACACGACAAAGGATTATAGTTAACGTTCCAGCTAAAATAACCAAGACAAGAAAATCAAGAGTTACTTTCTTTAGTAAAGAGGTTCAAGTCTTGTTAATTCCAAAGCTAAGAAAACTAGATGATGATGACAAAGTATTTTCTTTTAGTAATGTTAAACTCAGAAATATAGGTGATTCCTATCAACAGGCAATAATTAGATATCTAAAGAAAACAGGTCTGACTCAAAAATATTCTGCTGGAAGATACAAAATAACAACTCACAGTTTCAGGGCATTTTTCATAACAAAGGTATCACGACACGACCCAAACTTGGCAAAATATTTTGCAGGACAGGAGCAATCAAGGGATTTGTTAATGTATGACAGATTAACATTAGATGAGAAATTGGAAAATTATATTGAATTTGAATCTGATTTGTTGATATGTGACACTAAACATAACTAAAGTAAAATTGGAGATGTCAAGGTTTAACAGAATATTATTTTAAATTCAATTAAGATAAAATATGTTTAATAATATTTTGAGTATCTAACAAAAAAACTATTGGTTCTAAAGTAAAACAAACTTTGGAATCACAAATGTATAATGTAACTAACTGAGACTTGGGCATAATGATTTCCAAAAATAAAATCATTCAACAGCAAAGCATTCTTCTTACAACTCTTGGATTCTCATTGCCAATTACACAGTTGTAGTACACTGCCAACGGATATAGCGAGAAGTATAAATTCGTGAGTTATTTTCAAGGAATTCTAGTTTGGTTGTTCGTATTTATAGCGAGAAGTATAAATTCGTGAGTTATTTTCAAGGAATTCTAGTTTGGTTGTTCGTATTTACCTAGGTAAAATAATTTATCCTCTACTTTTTTGATGATTTTTAGTTCACGAACTTTGTCTCTTCGCTATACCTAGGTAAAATAATTTATCCTCTACTTTTTTGATGATTTTTAGTTCACGAACTTTGTCTCTTCGCTATACACCAACACGCAAATCAACACAAATGATTTCACGTTATCAAATCCTTTTACTGGCAATATGCCAATTCTAAACGTACTTTTTAGTATCTCAAAAAGTGGTTCAATTGAGATTTTTCTATCTCTGTACAACTCTTGACCAATCACAGAATTGTAAAACCCTACAAGATTAATTCTTTCTGGCAGAGTATGTGGGTATTGCTTTATTGGAGTAATCAATCTGAGATGTTTTTTGCTGCTAAAACGATATAATTTGGAATCATCATATGCAGGATCACATAGAATATTCTTGACTAATCCTGAAAGTGATTCAACTAGTGTGCAATACATTTGACTGTCATGAACATTTGCAGTGCTGACATTAGCTGACAATGGAACAATTAGTTTACCAGTACTACAACTCATGTGTAATTTGTATCCAAATACCCAAACCCTTTGATTTGGAAGCCCCATTTGGCATCTGTATCAATTCCTGAAATTGATAAACGATTATTCTTCATGTTTGATTTGTGCCATCTGGACCTGCAGCCTTTAGCATGGAACTGCCAACTGATGCGGATTTATTCTCTACTGGTTTTTCTGAAACAAACAGGTTTCCCATTTGCTGATCATCTGTGTAATTGGAAGATTCTGAAATCTTCTGTCAATGGTTCTTCTGTCTGGGATTTGTTGTATTTTACAAATCTTGAGTAATTTGTCATTATTTGGTTTTATGGATAGAAAATAATGAAACGTGTTGTTGCTTGGAATTCTCATCCATGATTTTATGATGAATAATTGAACCATTAGAATCGTTGAATAGACGTACGGTCTGCCAGGTCTGAGTACATCCTCATACAAAGATAATGCTCCAACCAGATACAAAACACCAATAAGAAATGATTCAGATAGAATGTTGCTGGGGATTTTTACATTCATGTTGCAATGAAATGATATTGTAAAGATCCTTGGCTTTTTCTATTTGAATAATTTGAGAAATTGATTAAAAATTAGAATTAGTTATGCCCAAGTCTCAATTAGTTATGCCCAAGTCTCAATTATGTAAATTCAGTTAGAACAAATTCAGGTATTCCTCATATTAGTATAAACGATATCCAAAACTTTCAACTTTTACTTCCACCCCTATTAGAACAAACCAAGATTGCGTCAATCCTGTCGGGAGTTGATGCATACATCCAAAACCTGATAATGCTGTCTATTCTACGCATAAAACTTGTAATATGTTTAATACTATTTGTAACAGCATTATATCATGAGCTCTACAATACAAAAAAAGACATACACCATCATCATAACACCTGATGAAGTTGATGGCGGTTTTGTCGGCAGATGCGATGAGTTACATGCTTATTCACAAGGCGAGACATATGGAGAAATTATAGAAAATATGAAAGAAGCAGTCGAAGTATCAATAGAAGATGATAGTGTAACTGATTTTAACATGTTAATTGTTCAGAATCACAAATGACTAAAATTCCTAAAATCTCAGGCGATACAATGATAAAATATGTGACTAAAAAAGGGTTTATCATATTAAGACAGAAAGGAAGTCATGTAAGGTTAAGGAAAGACAGTATATTCATAACTATTCCTGCAGGAAACAACACACTAAAAATTGGAACACTCTTAGGATTGTTGGGTGAAATGTTGATTGATAGAGATGAATTCATTAGAGATTATAATAATGGACTCGTAAAGTAGCATGAATTAAAAATTATGATTTGTCATATCTTGATATTTTCTAGATAAAAATAAAATAATCCATATTCACAAACACACATGCAAAAATAGTAATCCTGTAAGAAGACAATACTTGATCACACCAATAACAAACCAACGATGTATGACATTATTTGAGGAATCAATCAAATCAAAATATACCAAAAAGAATTACACATCACACTTGAATCAATTCATGAAATTTATGAGAATTGATTCTATGGATCAGTTATTATTGATTCCACATTCAGAACTGCAATATGTATTGGAGAATTATCTAATAGAACTAAAACAAACTACAAATCCAAATACCATCCCATCAAAGTTTCAGGGGATAAAGCATTTTTGCATTATGAACAACATCAATCTAAACTGGAACATAATACACAAGATGTTCCCACAAAAGAAAAAACTCAAAGTCTGAGATCATACACTACAAAAGAGGTCAGAGAGATATTATCTAATACGACAAGCCTTAGAAACAAGGCCCTAATTCATTTTTTGGCATCAACTGGTGCAAGAATTGGAATATTTGATCACGAGTTGTCAATGAATCACATCAGGGAGATATCGCATGGATGTAATGCAGTAAAGCTATATGCTGGAAGTGTTGAGGAATATTGGGTATTTCTTACTCCACAGGCATCTAAAATATTGAATGCATACCATAAACAACGTAAACTATGTGGAGAGATATTTTATGAAGATACTCCAATTTTTGCAATAAGTGGAACATTAAAACAGCTTGGATGGAGTGGTGCAAGATCTGTAATATACAGAACAATATCAAAGAGTAACATAGACAGATGTAAACAGGATAGCCGTTATGATGTACAGGCAGACCATGGATTCAGAAAAAGATTCAACACAATACTAAAGCTTAACAATTCAGTAAACTATAACATTGCAGAGAAACTAATGGGACATAAGAATGGTCTTGACGGAGTTTACTTAACTCCTACCATTGAGGAATTATTTGTAGAATTTCAAAAAGTCATACCCAGACTTGAGGTCTGAGAAGTAGGAGATTTGACAAATCACCATCTAGTATTTGATTGACTACATGTAATTCATTTTGCGTGTTTTTCTGCTGCACGTTGTGCTCTTTCCTTAAATCCACTGGTTGTTTTTGTTTTATCAGATGTAGATTGTATGCGTGATGCATCTTTTTTTGTCATTTCTGTCATTTTTTCACATCCTTTGTCATAATCATAAATAGATAAGTTGTATTAAAAATACTCGATTTAAAAATTAAAAAAATTAATAATTACCATATACTGAATCCAATTTTTTCTTAAATATTGGTAGATTTTTAATATACTTCTACCATATTATCAATACATGAATCAAGAAATGACCAACTTTGAGAAGAAAATAGTTGATTTCCTTACAGGCCACTACAGCCAACAGCTTGTAGATGGTCATCAATCAACCACAGAAGCCAAAAGACTCTCAAAGGCAAAAAACGACATTGCCACCAAGATAATCAATTCCATGGATCCTTTATGCTACTATCTGAGATAATCAGAATTTCCAACATAACACCTGACAGAGTCTCTGCACCAGACAATCCAAAAAATAAAAAATACATCAGAGAACTATATTCAAATCTTGATACCAATTCCATTAAATCCACGCTGAATTTTAATCTGGTCGGAGAGCCATTCATTTTAGATCATTTTAAAAATCTTCAAAGAGATATTACCAAAGATATTTTCAGCTTGGATCTGATGAAAAAGTTATTAGATGCAATCTTTGTATTTCATCCTATCAGAATAACTTCTCAACAACTTGCAAAAAATACCATATATCAAAATTCACCAGATAACTATTCAGACCAGTACAAAGAGAATTATAAAAAATACTATCGAGACATGGCAGGCATACTAGTGGAATATGGAATCAGTGAGATAAAGAAAAACCTTCATCCAGAAAAAGACATGCCAATAATTGATCAGTTAGACTTTATCGTCAATATAATCAAAAAATTGGATTATCATGTAGAAAAAATAAGCAAATAGTTTTATCTAGTCTGTTTTTGATTTAACTCCATGATATTGAGCATGGCATGTTCTACACAATCTTATTTTTGATTGTTTAATTTCTTAACAAAGAATGAAATATACTAATTGCTAGAAACTTGTAGTTTTCTACAAGTCTAGTAATAGCACTATCTTGGAAAAATAGCGAGTGTTGTTAGTAAAAAGTTACGCACTAATTTTGCTAGAATTGACTTGTAGTAAAGTGTAGCACCTTACTAGTTATTTTTGTAGTAATTTCAATGAAAGTTTCTAGCAATTAGTTTTTTCAAAAGTATAGATTCAGACTATCAAGATCCTCGATATTGTGACATAGCATATTAGTTCCTTAATATTTTTTGGACTGTTAATAGATGCACGCTTTTTTTTATATCAAATTTCTAATCTAAATATTGCAGAATTCAACTAAAAATAAGATAAAACAAAGTCCATTTTTAAAATTGTTAGTCAGAATTGGAAAAATCAAATTAGGCAGAATTGGACTATTAGAAATTTTAATTATAGTTGGAATTATTGCCTTTTTTGTAAAAGTGCTTCCAAAAATACTTTCTAATACAAATAATTAAAAAATTACAAGGTATTCACTATTTGATAGAATTTTTTCTATTTTGATAGAAATAGAATCTATCAAGACTTGGAGAAATTACGCATAAAATTTTGATAGAATTACGCACTAAATTTTGATAGAATTGATGTCTATCAATGTCTAGCACGTCATAGCTCACATGTGAGCTGACTAGAAACGTAAACTTGAGCTGTGTTCTAGTCATGCAGTAGCTCAAGACTTACGCATGGATGAGCTAACTAGAAATAGAAAACCTCTAACTTTACATAATTTGTAAATTTTTGTGCCTATAAATCAAAAAACAATTCTTTTCAAAGTAACACGTTAGAAAAAATTACAACTCTCAAGAGTGTAACTTTACATCTAATTAGTCTTGATTATATTTTTTATTTTTTCTAACATTAGAAGTTATACAACCATCTAATAATTTCCAATACAAAGATTAGATTTTGTTATTTTCATTATGTTTTCGTTGTAAAGTAAAACATTATACTGATGTATAACACAACAAAACACAATGCAATTAAAAAAGAGACACTGTAAAAATCCATAAAATAATTTTATCAATAAACCGATTACATTCAGTCTTGAGAAATCTTTAAGATTGCATCCCAAATTTGCTTGGGAACAGGCATTACAGATAATCTTGAAATTCTGATAAGTTCCCAATCTTTGAATTTTTTTTCTTTTTTCATTTCATCTAGTGTTACTGGACGTGTCAATGCTTTTTTGTATTTGACATCAACGACAATAAAGCGTTCATTATCTTCTTTTGGATTTGGATACGGTTTTGAAGTAATTTGCATTATTCCTACAGCTTGTCTCTCATCACCAGTATGATAAAACAAAACAAGATCATTAGGTTTCATTTCTCTCATATGTTTTAGTGCAAGATTATTGTGAACACCATCCCAAATGGTTGTTTTTTCTTTTTTTAGTTGTTCAAAATTATATCCACGTGGCCCACTAGGTTCTTGTTTTGCTAACCAATAATTTGTCATTTCAGTTTTCTGTATCATCAATGGATGTTTTATGGTTTTTCAATTATTGAAAAATAAAATTGTCCCCCGGTTCTGACTCGCACAAGATCATTGGTATTTAGCCAAACCCTCCTTGCGTTCTGTAACCGGGGTAGCCCATAATGTAGCACGCCTGGGTGAATTAGAAATCATTGGTATCATTACGATCGACATCATCCTAATCCGTCTGCGTGCCTGCTCTTGGGCGTTTAATGGTAGATTGGTTCCTACTAAATAGATTTTAGGATAGATTCAGACAATGATATTTCAAAGCCAACAACAGGAACGCGAATTTTGTAATTCTCAATAATTTTGGAGTTAACTTCTCCAATTACACCAATTGATTTACCATTTAGAAGTATTGATGCACAATGGCCTTCTTCAAAAATAGGATGAGTTACTGTTTTTGTTTCAACTTTAATTCCAAAACCAGTTTTTAATGCAGATTGTAATGCTGATTTTATTTCAGTGAAATTTGAATCTTGATTAGCACTAATACTAGAAAGGTTAATTTTTTCAGATATAGGATCTTCTGTAGTAAACACAGTACCAGTTTCAAATAATTTTTGAGGATATGATTCATGAATATTTCGTGAAAGATTTTCTAGCAATCCAGGAAGAATGGAGTCACGTAAAATAGTGTGTTCGTGACTTTTTGAATTAAGTACAGAAATCATTTTTGTTGTATTTCTATTAGTCATATCATAAAGTACTCGTTTACTTGTTAAACTTGAATTCAAAACTTCAAGATATCCAAGGCCAATCATAATCTGACTTAGGGATTTGAGTTGAAGTGAAACAGGATTTGTTTGGCCAAGAGTTTGAGAAGGGGATAATATAGGTTCAAGATTCTGAATTCCATATCCTAAAGCAACTTCTTCTACCAAATCCATGGGTCCAAAAATATCAAATCTATAGGCAGGAATTGTGCAAATGGTGTTTTTACCTTTTGTTGATGCATCTAGTCTAGATTTTTTCAATGATGAAACAACCTTTGAAGCATTAAGATTCAAACCAAGAGTTTGATTAATCAAAGAAGAATCAACAGATATTTTCTTTTGTTCAAGTTTTGGAGAAGCATTTTTTGCACCAGATATTTGAATTGATTCTAAAGTAAAACCTGCACTTTGTAAAATAGTTGCAACAACTGAAAGCATATCTTCAGTATCTTCTTTACTAATTCCAGTTACTTCAACAAAGAGATTTTTTGTTTTAGTTGTAACAGTAGTTACTGCCGCATTAATTATTGGAGGAAAAGAAACTGTTTGTTGATTTGCATCTAAAATTAGAGGTACTTGTGATGAATTTCCAAGTATAGAACCATAGTCTTTTCCTACATCAGTATTTTCAAGAATTTCAGAAATTGAAAGTTCTTTTTCAGAGGTTAGTGGGGTAAATTTATGATTTCTATTTGTAGTTGTGTAAACTAAAGGAAAAGAAATTACATCCAAATCATGGATGCCAATTGATGATTTCTTTCTCTTTCTTCCTATTCCAAAATGAAGATCTTCTTGCATTGTCATAAATTGTTTAATTGTTTTATCATCAATTTTCCCATTGGTTGCAACAATTCCAGTTACAAAAGGACGAATTTTAGATACACCAGATTTTACAGATATAGCATATTTGTTTGATTTTTTGACATTTAGTTTAATTGCGCCAGTTTTGATTCCAAGTAGTCCTTGTAATCCAAGTGCAATTCCATAATCAGTTGAATAATCAGGCCTATTTGGGCTGTATTCAATTCTAACTAGATCTTTATCTTCAGATTCAATATCTAATCCAAGAAAAGGCAAGGAATCAGAAATTTGTTTTTTTGTTACTTTACCAACTAATTTTTGAAGGCGTGGATATGATAATTCAACTACTGGCATTTTGTAGCACTCCTTAACCAGTTCAGATTATTATTGTAAAATTCTCTTACATCATCAAGACCATACTTTAGCATTGCAATTCTTTCTATACCTCCGCCCCATGCCAAAACAGGTTTAGTAATTCCAAGAGGTTTAGTTACTTCAGGCCTGAAAATTCCCATTCCAAATAGTTCAACCCATTTTCCTAATCTTTCATTATACACCATAGTTTGTAATGATGGTTCTGTGTATGGGAAAAATGTTGGCCAGAATTTTATTTTTGTAATTCCAATTCGTTTATAAAATTCTCGTTGAATTCCCATTAAATTTCTGAGATTAGCATCTTCTCCAACAACAACTCCTTCAATTTGATTAAATTCTACAAGATGTTTGTAACTAACTTTTTCATTTCTAAACACACGACCTAATGAAAAAATTCTAGATTCATCAGGTTTACTTTCAGCTAAATGTTTGATAGTAACACAAGTAGTATGGGTTCTTAGAACCATCTTTCTTGCTTCATTAATATCCCAATGATATCTCCAATTCTTTTTGTGAGACTCTGAAACTTTCTTGATTTGTTCTGGAGTTGCAATTTTTTTAGCAGAAATACCATCCAGATAGAATGTATCTTGTAATTCTCTTGCAGGATGATCTTGAGGAGTAAATAATGCATCAAAATTCCAAAAACTCGATTGAGTCATGTTTCCATTTATTTCTGAAAATCCCAATGTAACAAAAATTTCTCGAATTTCATCAATAGTATCTTTTAATGGATGAGTTCTTGCAACAAAAACTTCAGGCACATTTGCTTCAACATCAATAGCACCACTTGACTGAAATAAATTATCTAAATTGATTTTTTGACCTTCGGTAGTTAATGAAATTTTTTTGATGGTTACCGATGAATCAACAATAAAGTCAGGACGTTTTTTTAAAGATGCTATTGCAAAAAGAAAATCCTTAGATACTTTAATTTCATTGTCTTTATTTTTTTGTAATGATTTGTGTGTTGTGAGAAATTTTTCTTCTAATGATTCTTGATGATCATCATTTAAAGAAAGCTCCATTGATTTTTCATGTTTAGTAATAGAAACCCAATTATTCTTTTTTGCATTTGCTATGGCTGCATTAAAATCTGAGCCTAAAATGGGTTTTAATTTATCAAAAGTCGTATTTCCTTTTTCAATTTCATTTACTAATCTTCTTTCAGGTAACCCGTTTTCTATTGCTTCATTACCTTTCTCTCCAAAATAATGATGAGTTTCAGTTAATTCTTTCACATTTGCAAAGTTTTTCAATTTTAACCATTCAATACCTCTTCGGACTTGATCAGATTGTAAACCAGTTTTCTTTTCTATTTCAGATATTGTTAAAATTTGATCATGCTGTAAAGAATGAATAATTTTTTTTTCGATATCATGAAAAACTTGTGACAACATCAGAAAGTTCGAAAAAGACTTTTTAAACCTTAACCTAAGTCAAATTGAATGTCAGCTGATGACTTTATCGTAACTCCTTGGCATGTCGAAGGGGATATTGATTATGATAAATTAATCAAGAGATTTGGTACTGAAAAGATTACATCAGAATTACAAGATAGGATTGGGAAAATTACGGGTGAGGACCATTTTATGCTTAGAAGAGGCATTTTCTTCTCTCACAGAGAAATGAACAGAATTCTTGATGATTATGAAAAAGGTAGCAAATTCTTTCTATATACTGGAAGAGGTCCTTCTGGTCATACTCATATTGGACACTTGGTACCATGGGTTTTTGCAAAATGGTTACAAGAAAAGTTTGATGTCAACATGTATTTTCAATTAACAGATGATGAAAAATTTTACTCAAAACCCAATCTAACTTTAGAAGAAACTGGAAAATATGCATATGAGAATGCATTAGACTTTATTGCATTAGGTTTCAAACCAGATAAAACAAAAATTATCATCAACACAAGAAATATTCAAACTCTCTACCCAATTGCAGCTCAAGTAGCAAAGAAAATTAATTTTTCAAATACAAAAGCAATATTTGGATTTACAAATGAAACAAATCTTGGTATGATTTTTTACACATCATTGCAATCGGCACCATGTTTTATTGAAGATAAACCAGTTTTGATTCCATTAGGCGTAGACCAAGATCCTCACTTTAGATTAACAAGAGATATCGCACCAAAGATTGGAAAACCAAAACCAGCATTAATTCACAACATAATGATTCCAGGCTTGAAAGGACCAGGTGGAAAAATGTCAGCTTCTGATGAGAATGGTACGATTTACACAACTGATACACCAGATGTAGTAAAAAAGAAAATTAACAAATATGCATTTTCAGGTGGACAACCAGATGTTGAACAACATAGAAAGCTTGGGGGAAATCCAGACATTGACGTATCGTATCAATATCTCAGAATATTTTTTGAACCAGATGATAACAAGTTAAAGACAATCTATGAAGATTATAAATCTGGAAAATTGCTTACAGGGGAACTAAAGGCAATTTTAATTGAAAAAATTAATAATTTCCTTGCAGTTCATCAGGAAAAAAGAGAAAAAGCAAAAGACCAGATAGACCAATTTCTTTTTGAGAATAAATGAAAATTAATATTGAATGTAACGACGAATATGAGGCTCAGAAATTTGCCAGCTTAATTTTCATAAAGGATGGAAAAGAAACCTACATTACATCAATTCTCAATGTGATTGAAAATGAACTAGTAATTTCATTAAAGGATAAATCCGCTCACAGTATTATACTAAAGGATAAAGTAAATGGCGAAAAATTTGCAGATTTTATTCAATCAGTAATTGACAAAGAACACAAGTTAGTTTCCACTAAAATTTTAGAATATAGCGTAGAGATTGTAAAAGAATGAATCTATGGAACAAATGCAAACCAAAGGGATACGATTCCAACCATAGCAATAAGAGAAATTCCTAATGCCTTAAAGTCACCATTCATGATTCGATTTCAAAATTATTATTATTAAAGTGTTAATAAATTTTCAAAGATGGTTTATGATTATCGAGGAAAACGTCTACTCTTTTTTGGTTTAGAATTTGATCCATATTCCTTTGGTTTTGAAACAGGTTGTCTAATTTCGTTACAGTTTAGGCATAACACATCAAGTTCTTCTCTAGCAAGTTCTGGCTCTGAGATGTATTTCCCCCAAGAAGATGCAGCCCCTCCACGTCTAATATCATCAAAAGCTTGACTGTCAAATTTGTGACTAAATCCTAAAGCCTTTTCATCTTTAAATCCGCAGCTAGAACAAACTTTTCCTCCCAAAATTTCAAATAATTTTTCTTTTAGAGATGCATAAAATTTTTCTGAACCATCAGAAAAGAAACTCTCCTGTTTTTTCAAAAATTTATCATTACTTGATCTTCTAGGTCTAGAATCATCTCTACTTGAACGTGAACTTCTATCATTTCTGGAATATCTTGAACCTCTATCATCTCTGGAATATCTTGAACCTCTATCATCTCTGGAATATCTATCATTTCCTGAATCTTGTGGTTTGTTTTGTCTGAAACAATCACTACAGTAAACAGGTTTGTCAGTTCTTGGAACAAATGGAACTTGGCATTCAGTACCACAATCAGCACAAGTTACAGTTGTAGATTCTCTTGGTCTATCATCTCTGGAATATCTTGAACCTCTATCATCTCTGGAATATCTATCATTTCCTGAATCTTGTGGTTTGTTTTGTCTGAAACAATCACTACAGTAAACAGGTTTGTCAGTTCTTGGAACAAATGGAACTTGGCATTCAGTACCACAATCAGCACAAGTTACAGTTGTAGATTCTCTTGGTCTATCATCTCTAGAATATCTTGAACCTCTATCATCTCTGGAATTTCTAAAAGAACGAGAAGATTCATCATCTCGTCTAGTATTTCTTCCAGATCTTTTTCTATCAGAATATCTTTTGTAAAGTTCCATATCTGGAGAATTTCAAACCTATTGGTTATAGATACTTTGACTTTGTTTTGTGCCTAGAATAAAAAATCTCATCAAACGAGAGATTTATCCATTTCAGTGGACATTATCTCTTGAACTTTGAGAAAATAGAGTTTTGTCGAATATGGCATGTCATCTATGTTATTGTCAATTACAATCATAAAGTATCGAACTGCACGTTTTGAAATATCCAAATTAAATTTCATTGGAAGTATAGGATCTTGATTAACTTTTATTTTATCTTGAAGCCAAGGGGGCGCCATCTCAATTGTTTCTTTGATAATTTTATCATACCAGAATGAGAGGTTTTCAGGATGTAGTCCTTGTTTCAAATTTGATACATCAGTATCAATTTTCTTCATCATGTGATTGATGATTGCCATGAGGCTAAATTCTAGAATTTTGTTTTATTCCAATTACTCAAAGTTCTGCAAGCTATTAGTCAATTGATAACAAGTTTCCCTCTGTGTCGACTTCAGAGTTTTTGATTCTAGTAGTAGATATTCTTGTGCCATCTTTTGCCAAAAACATTGGAACTGTTATAATTTTAACAGGAGGTAATTTCTTTTCTGCTCTAAGTTGATTTAGGATATTTCCTTGATTACTTGTTTCATCGCTTACTACTAAAGCTTCAACTTCTTTCTCCAAAACAGCAGGCCCAAAATCATTGTCTAATTTACTAATCTGAAACGAAGTGTTTGGAAATTCTTTTGAAATAGCTGCTGTCAAATTTTCAAGTCGTTTTTCATATTTGTTGATTGGGATTTTTCCCTTTTTTTCAGCAAGTTCATCGCTAGTTAATCCAATGATTACTTTATCAGAAAGTGCAAATGCATCTGACAGTAAAGTTAGGTGGCCTCTATGAATTATGTCAAATGTACCACCAGTTGCAATAAGAGAGAATTGTGACATGCAAATGTATGGAACTCTATGAAAATAAATCTACTAGTTTTTTCATACGTAATGAATCTAAATTATACTAAAAAGTAGAATCGTCTTGATTTTTTGTAAAAGAAAGTGACGATTGTTCAAATCCCAAATGCTTGTAAAATTCATGAGATTCTTTTCGTTGATTTCCAGATTCAAGTCTAATCCTATGACATTTTTTCTCTTTTGCAAGAATAATACAAGAATTGATTAGTTTTTTACCTGTTCCTTGATTATGATATTCTTCAAGAACAACCAATTCTGGAATATACATCTCTAAGGAATTACGATTAAGTCTTTGTAAAAATATGACACTGACCATACCGACAATTTTCATATCATCAAGTTCTGCAACAACAAGGATTGTTTTTTGGGGTTTTGGACGTCTCAGATGCTTTTCTAATTGAATCTTTAACATATTTTGTAACTAAATTACGAAATATCTCAACATCAGAGTCTTTTTGGGGTTTTGGACGTCCAAGATCATATAGTAATCCAAGAAGTATAGGAATATCTTTGTCAGATGCTTTTCTAATTGTTACATTATCCATAACCAGATAACATTATCATGGCTTAAGAATCGAGCCCTTAGAGGCTTGAACCTTTTTTGGGAATAATTTGAGATTAGTTGTTTATTGTTAAATGAAAATTTAATGTTAAATGCTCTGATTTAGATATACAATTTGATTTTGTTTCTACTAGTTTCTTTGTACGTATTGAGTCTAAATCAAGCAAAAAATTGAATGGTTTACCAATCTGTTTTTACTATTTTAGCAGTTAGTTACGATCATTAGGATTTGATCTTCTATCTGGTAAGATCATAGGAGTCGAACGGAAAACATATTGAGGCATTCCATCATTATCAAATTTATTATCTATTCTAAGAGTATCATCAACAATTAATTTTACTTTAATCACTACACCTAATTTTAGAATTCTATATTTATTCCACTTTTCATTATTAAGAAGAATATCTATTGGTGTTCCTTGTGGATTTCTGATTTCTTCAGGAGAAAGTGGGCCAGTAGGTGTAGAACGTTGATCAGGAGGGGCATCAACAACAAAGACATTTTGACTTGATAGAGATACTTTGTTAGGATCATTATCATTAGGATTTTTGGCAAATCTTGTGACAATTATTCTGCCTCTTACAACGGTTCCGTTTTGTAATTCATATGAATTCCAATGTTCTTCAATAGGTTCAAAATCTACTACTTCAAAATCTGGTGGTAATTGTCGAGCAGGCATATTACTGATTTACTGATTGAAACTCTGGATAAGGTGTTATTAGCATACCAGATGTAGTTTCTTGTGGTTTTAAATTACTATCTGGAATCACAGTAATGTCTGTAAAGTCAAAAATAGAATTTGGGTAAGGAATTTTTTCAGCTGGTTTATTTAATGGGTATGAATTTTGTCGATATAGATTTCCTGCGGGAAAAATAGAAGAATAAACATATTCATAATCACATGCAAATTAAGTATTCATTTTTTGATTTTCAAGAACATATGGTGATGAGAAATGTGAATCATTTCTATGATCAACTGTAAAGTCACTAGAATAAACAATGCCTTTTTCTTTCATAATTTCAATTGCTTTTCTAATTCCGACTTCTTTTACTAGTTTTTTAAATTCAGAAGAATTCTCAGAAGACATGTATCAAAAAATACAATAATCGATATTTAAACTTGAGCCAGAATTTCTTAGTCACATACAGAACTCATCCCAATACTCTCCAATACATCACAATTGATGCCTGGTATACAAACCCAAGATAGTTATCACAGTTCTTTTCATATCTGATTCTAGTCCTGTGAAAACCATTTTTCAGCCACGCAAAGAATCTCTCCACAACGTAACGAACTGCATTGTATTTCTTGTATGATTTGATTTTTGGTGATTTACCATTTTTTCTAAACGGAATACGTGAAACAATTTCTCTGTTCTTCAGGTATTCTCTAATGGCTGTACTGTCATAACCCTTGTCTGCAAAACACGAGATAATTTGTTTGATGGAACCATTACCTACAAAATCTGAAATGGATTCCATCACATCGATGAATCTTGTACTGTCATGAACATTTGCAGGGCCTGTTACAATTGATACTGGCAGTCCGTTTGATTCCACTGCAACATGTAGTTTTGTGCCTGTAATCCTCTTGAATCCATCATATCCTATTTCATCCCCCCCTTTTTTGGATGGAATTGAGGATGAGTCAACTGATATGTATCGCAGGTTGATCTTGTCTTGTTTGCGTGCAGATTTGATTGCAGATTTCAGAATCTTTTTCCAAATTCCTTTTTGTTGCAGATATTGGAATCTTCTATGTGCAGATGATTTGGAACCATACTTGGCAGGCAGGTCAATCCACCTGCATCCGGTGATTAGCACAAAAATTATTGCATTGATTGTCGTACGGTCATCACATTTGGTCTTCCAGTTGCAGCTGGTTTTGGAAGGTGTGCTTTGAGGGCATTCCATTGTGAATCAGTCAATTCCTTGAACATGAAAACATAATCAATGCTGTTATTCATAGATCCAAATGATCATCAAAATTTGTCTAAATGGTTAGTTTTGGGATTAGTTGGAAATACAAATTGTCTAAACTTTGGTTCTTTTGTTCGATTAAGTTGCAATTCAGCTAAGGCATGAGCTCCTACAATCTCACTCTCACTGTCGATTGGTCTTCTTGGATTTTTTAGATAATTGCAAGTACGACACAAGAACTGAAGATTATCTAAATTATTGTTAGAATTGTCATTGTCTTTATGATCTAGTTTACAACAACTAGAACAAAAGGGCCTCGTTCTGCTATTGGAACGTTATTTTTATCCCAGACAAAGGTCTCAATGAAAAATAATCCCTTGTTATCTGGAATCCAATCTATGCTTTGGGAGTCAGTTCCCGTCCCAATGAAGCGTCCATCAAATTTTCCAATGTACTCAACATATGGAATTTCTCCAGACTCTTTGATTTGTACATAATAGGTATATGCAGTTTCATTAGATTCTGGATCTGCTACAAATTCAACTAGTGTTTCACTTTTTATGTTAACAGTCGAACCAACCTTAATTTCAGACAATTTGTTTCCAGTTGTATCTTCTACAGTTACATCAGAAATTGTTACTAATTTTGTATGTATTTGTGAAGGAGGAATTTCTATGTCAACAAAATCAGAACTAAAAACACTAGATTCTGCAAATAGTAAAAAGCCTACAGATCTTGCATCAATTTTCTCATCAAGCTCAAAAGTAGTCTCAGTGTTTAATTCCATATTACCAAGTTCTATTGTAGATACACTAAGAATTCTTGGAGGTTCAAAACCATCATAGAAAGCAAGATGAACCTTAGTTTCAGCACTGGGGGCACCACCATTTTGTAAAACTCCAGAAAAGTGTAATGTAGAATCTAAAAAGACGTTAGTAGAATATACTGTCAATCCTTCTTGCTTTGGTACTGAAGAATCAAATCCTAAAAGAAATACTGATGCCTGAGTGATGTTAGGGTTTGGAGTATCAGAACGTATGGCAAATGGAGATTGTCCATTAGGAGAAATTACGTCAAGTGTACTAAAACCAATTATTGCTTCTAATGGAGTAGGATCAAAATCATCAAAAAAGTTTACTTGAATTCTAACATTCGTTATTGGTGTTTGCGAATTATTATTTTCAACTGCTCCAACGACAACAGTATATCCCTCAGAGTCTCGATATACAAAAGGAGTTTCATTCATCAGAGATGCAGAAAGTGTTGAAGGATTATCAGTGATTTCTGCAGAGAATGCTTGGGAAAATGGGATTAAGAGTAAAATCAAAAAAGCACTTAAAACAAACT
Source organism: Candidatus Nitrosopumilus sp. (assembly GCA_965248045.1). GTDB lineage: Archaea > Thermoproteota > Nitrososphaeria > Nitrososphaerales > Nitrosopumilaceae > Nitrosopumilus. Next base: position 1,592,482 of record CBDFIG010000002.1, on the reverse strand, counting down.
TTTGCATATGAATTTCTTTGAAATAGTAGTTTAATTTCGTGTAACATATCATATAGTGGACAAGAAAGGTAACAACGTTTAACCTAGTCTACACTATGATTGGAAATAATAAAAAGAGACTAAAAAGATGTGATTTTATTTTCTCTTTGCGGTAATTGCTAACCAGTAAATTAAACCTGGAGCCAAACCAACGATAAGAGGAATAAATACGGGCCATCCATCTGCTGCGCTTGCCATAAGATAAAACCAAAACTTATCCTATATAAAACCATCTAGAAACTCGAAATTCAGAATAGATCGAGGGATTCTAAGTGGACCGGACGGAATTTGAATCCGTGACCCCCCGCGTGCAAGGCGGGTATACTACCAGGCTATACTACCGGCCCACAGGAAGAATGACTAATGTGTGGATTTTAATTGTTGTCTTCTTGGCAAGAATTTTATTTGAAAACAAGAGAATTGTTTCATGGTACTCTTAGAATCACAAGTCAAACTAAAAGCAGGAGATATTGCACCAGATTTTGAATTATTAGGAATTGATGATAAAAAACATTCACTAAACGATTTTAGTAATTACAAAGGAATTCTAGTAATTTTCATGTGTAATCATTGTCCATATGTGAAAGCAAAAGTGGATGCATTAAACGAGTTATATGAAAAATTTGGAAATGAGATTGCCATCATAGGAATTAACAGTAATGACTCTACGGATTATCCTGAGGATAGTTTTGAGGCCATGAAACAAACAGCAAAAGAAAAAGGATTTGGATTTGATTATTTAGTTGATGAAACACAAGAGGTTGCCAAGAAATATGGCGCCATGTGTACTCCAGACCCATTCTTGTTTAATAGCCAAAAACAGCTAGTTTTTCATGGAAGAATTGACAATGCCATGAAACCTGATGATACAGTTACAGAAAAGACAATGATTAACAACATGCAAAAATTAGTGTCCGGTCAAAAAATTGAAAAAGATTTTGACCCATCAATTGGCTGTTCAATCAAGTGGAAAGAAAATTAAACTTAAATGACTCCCGCCTAGAGAATTGTTCGTGGGCTCGTAGCTCAGCTTGGCTGGAGCGTTCGACTGATAATCGAAAGGTCATGTGTTCGAATCACATCGGGCCCATTATTTCATATTTTCAAATACTGTTTTAGACCACTGTAAGATATCATCTAGTTTCTCTGATAACAAATCAGAATCAATTTTAGCTTTTTTGGATATTTTTCCACAAAGTGCTAATTTCATATTTTTGCCAGATTTTTCTCTGATTGGATTAATAGAATCTGCAAAAAAATTCAAACCTTCATCAGTTTGTGAAATTACAACTACTACCAAAATTCCTGGTTTTTGTTTCCAAACTTTTCCAATCAATTTTTGAAAATCAAGATCAAACAAGACATTGATTACAGAAGACATATCCCCTAAATGAGAAACCTTCCAGCCATCTGAATGATAAGCAGCAGAACTGGCTTCAGAAAGCAAAAGACTTTGTGTATCAGCTGCCATTACAACTACATTCTTTTTGGGATCTGAAACTATCTGAAGTTGATTAAAGATTTGGAGTGATTTTGAAATTGTGGTTTTAAGGAGATTTTGTTCAGCTGCTCCAATCTTACCATCATCATACAAATTCTGAACAGAATTGATTGCAGGTACAATTACCTCTAGAATCAAACGATTTACTGTTACTCCAGAATGTATGCAGTTATGAATTATAGAATAAACTTGGTCTTCAGTACCTTTGATTAAAGAATCAAGATACTGAGATGCTATTTTGAAATAATCATCAGGAAAGTTGAAAGATTCTTGGCCCGGTTCTAAAAACCATAATGTAACGTTTCCAATATTTTTTTGTCGGAGTAATCCTTCAGCTGCAAAAACTTTGAGATACTTTGCCATGGTTATTCGATTGACACCAACTTTTTCAGAAATCTCAACTCCTGACATTCCAGTCTCAGAGCCTTTCAATGATGAAATCAGTTTTTGCCTAATCTCCTCAGTTGAATAGCCACGACCCATAGTGCTCTTGGATTAAGGTATTGTATAAAGACTAATTTTCATTTATACAGAAGGCTGTTTTTTAAAATAAAACATTATATACTTGGGTACCTTAATGTACGGTAAGGAAAAGTAAATTGCCAAAAGCTGGATTCAAATCAATCACCGTTTCAGAAACAGTTTATGACAAATTCCATGATGTTTTCCAAAAGAGTAAAGACGACCTTGCAATGAGAGGTGTCAACAGTTTTTCAGGTTATGTAACTTACATGTTAGAGGAGATGATGCAAAAGGACAAGACCTTTGCAAGATATGCTCCAAAGATTGAAAAGATTTCTGTCGATGATGATCGTGTAATACTAAAAGACAATATCAAAAATAGAATTGCAGAAGTTGCAGTTCAGAAAGGAGAGTTGTTCTGCCAGCTCTGTGATGAAAAAGATTGTGTACATGTTGGCTTTGTGTTCTCATTGCCAGATGTCTATGAAGTCCTAAACGCTAGAGGAATCAAACATCCAAAATAATCTAGTGGAGGAGGCGGGATTTGAACCCGCGAACTCCTGAAAGACAGGATCACCCATTATTTGATCTTAAGTCCTGCATGTCCAAAAGCACATAGTGCTTACTTTGGCCAGGCTTGATTACTCCTCCAAAAGGGTAAAAATCTGTGCGAAATTTAACAGTTTAGAGGGTTTTCTGCAAGAATGAAGAATTATAAGGATTTTCCACAGGGTGAATTTATGCTTCGGTAGCTCAGTCTGGTAGAGCGTTACATTGGTAATGTAAAGGTCACGGGTTCAGATCCCGTTCGAAGCTTCTAATAATTTTTAATCAATAATTCAAAGTGTCCAGTTCTCTTTTTAGAGTTGGAATTAATTGAACGATTAGCCTGAATTTTGCTTACTTTCCAAGGTTTTGCTGCAAACATCTTTGAGACTTCTTTAGAATCTGAATTGGATAATAGAACCTTACATCCCTTTGAATCTAATTTCATACAAAGTTCTGCTAGTCTACTCAAATCATCATATGTGAAATCCTTGTTTGTATAACTTGTAAAATTAGCAGTTTTGCTAACTGGTTGATATGGAGGATCAAAGTAAACAAGATCACCTTTTTTGGCATCTCGTAGGACTGCCTCAAAATCACGACATTGTATTGAGACACGACTTGATTGTAAAATAGCACAAACAGAACGAAGATTATCCTCATTTACAATATTTGGATTTGTGTACTTTCCTAGAGGTACATTGAATTTTCCTTTACTGTTAACACGGTACAATCCATTAAAGCAAGTACGATTCAAAAATAGCAATCTAGATGTCTTTTCAATTTCGCTTCTAGGGTTACTATCTCGAACTGAGTAATAGTAAGATTTTGAATCTTTTTGATAATTTTTTTCGTGGACCTTGAGGGAACTGATTAGTTCATCAATTCTATTTCGAATTGTAGTATAGGCTAACACCAAGTCAGAGTTCAAATCAGAGATGCTGAATTTTTGAGAACTTCGCTCAGTGAGAAGATAAAATAGTAATGCTCCCCCCCCTAGAAATGGCTCATAATAGGTTCCAAAGGATTTTGGTAAATTTTCATTTAGAATCGGAATAAGTTGTCTCTTGCCTCCTGCCCATTTTACAAATGGTTTTGGAGTTCCACGAATTTGGCTATAGGTCTGTTTCAATAGTGAATATTACAAAATTCATTATCACTGAAGAACATAAAATAATTTGATCCCGAACTAACTTTTTCCTAGTCATGCAATAGGTTAAATACAAACTTCGTATTATTCGATTTTTCATCTTGAAATGAAAATTTTAGCTTAGAATACTCTAAGTAGAATTAATAAAATGAAAAGGTTGGATTTTTAGTCCCACTTTGACCAAGCGGCCATCCACCTGTATGTCCAAGTGTTGAGTTTGCAACCTAATGCTGCAAATGTACATCCCAATACTGCACCTGCACCTGCACCGAGCGCAACTGGACTGTTATAGAACTTTCCTACCTGCGGTTCTATCGGTGTCATGTATGGTGGCAATGTTGGTCTTGGATACTTGAATGCCGTTTCAAGCGGGTCTGCTACTGTTATCAGGTTTACCATGTTGAACAATGGTAATGACATTCCTACCAGTACTCCTCCAAACAGTATCAAAGAGTGTTTGTTCTTCTTTGTTGCCCAGTAAACTAAGTCCAACAGCATTGCTGATGGCAACCAAACTGGTGTTACAATGAAGTCATATGGATATCCTAACGAAAACCATGCGCCTTTTGCTATCCATGTGTATACTGTCATAATTAGAGCGTAGTACGTCGCTGTACCTGGAACTCCTGTAAATGTTAGGTAATAACATGCACCTACGAGAAGCATCAACGTTTGAGATATTGAGAATACCGTAAACGAAGTCCAAGCCCAGTCAGTGTAGAAGATGTAGTCACCTGCGTTAATTGTTAACAGTGTTGAGTTAACTGCAACTACTACTATGAATAAGTAGTGGGTACATCGTCTTAACCAGACCATATCCAGTAGAATAATGGGTCAGTATATAAAATTTTAGAGTGTGATGGAGATCGTTATTTCAAACCAAAATCAAAGTGCCTGAACAGGGTTATTTTGAATAAATTAAAATGAAAAAGAAGTGTAACTGAAGGGGTTTTCCTTCTGGTTACCAACCGACGTATATTGATACGAATAGTACGAATGCTACTGAAGCAGCAATACTGCCACCAACGATACCATTACTATTCTTGTTGGAACCTTCTTCCATGACTTTAACACAGAAGATGTAACCTATTGCCTCAATGATTGCAAGTACGATGAATGCAAAGTGACCACTTGCTGTTGGATATGCCCATGGATAATAGAAGTAACCAGCGGCAGTACCACCAAAAGTTGCCAATAATGCTGCCCAGTATGAAATAGTAATCATACCAGTCATATTTTCAACGCGTCGTCCAATCATTCGTTCTATGTCAGCGCTTGATGAACCGCCACCGCCACCAGAACCGAATCCTTTTGGAAGAGTCATTATGGAATTAATGTCATTCAGAATCCTTTTAAGTCTTTCTTAGACTGCCGGTTCTAGTACGATCTACATAATACTCAAAATAATAAAAGAGAAAAAATGTGCTATTGCACTTTTTATCTATGGAATTGATCTGCTGTACAATTTGCCTTCTAAGGCCATCTTGTACATCTCTGCAACGTATGGATTCTCTCCTGGAGTTTCTGCTCCAAGTTCTACGAGTCGAGCATATACTCTAACTACGTATGCGAGTGCACCCATGAAAGCCACTACGACTCCCATGTTAAACATCCAGTGATTTGGAACTGCAAAGATTTCTTCTACAAACCAGAAATGCCACATCTCATTGACACCAATAGTAAACATGGTTGCAAGGTAACCAAGAATGGTCATCTTCAATCCAGTGTTCATTGAATTATTTGGGCCTCTAAGAACTGGAATTTTTCTATCATAAATTGCTGCTGCTCCCCATCCAAGTGGTAATGTGATAAAGTGGGAATATAGCCACCAGTGTGCTGGTGTGAAAGCACTATCTCTGATAGAGGTTTGATGCAAAGAACCATCAACGAAGTTATCAACTTCGACTGATGCTGCAGTAGAACCCATAGCAATAACGATGAGCCAGATTTTCTTTAGTCTCTGGATCTCAACTTCTTTTGGGATTAATGCGGGCATCTGTGCCATAGTACCTATCATGTAAGTTCAGGATATAAAGTAAGAGTTTTTGGATTAGCAGTATTTTATGAAATTTTTCATAGAATATATTGAGAATTATAAATATAATCAATTTTATACAGATAAAAATGTAATAATTTTAACATTTTTTTACCATTTTCATTGTTAAACATCGATGATTAACATTGTATTAAACATCGATCCTCGTAATGAAGGTAAAACATATAACGACGTGTACTATCTTTTTGAAATAGGGATAACTATGGTCGAAAAAAAGATTTTCGTATTTGGACTTGCTGTAGTACTTGCATTAGGAACTTTAGGTTTCAACTGGGTTGAATCCATTCTTCCAACTGCAGATGCACACGGTGTCCAAGCACAACTCCAGAGTCGTTTCATTAGAATTGAAGATGAAACCTTCAACAGACAATCCCTACAAACTGGCGAAACCTTGACTCTTCAAGGAACATTAGTCAGTCTTGTAGAAAGAGACCTTAGAGGATGGATATCCATTTTCTCAGAGTCAACCAACGCTGGTAACAGATGGGAAATGTTGGCAAGAGACCCACCAGGTAATGTCTTTGACATTGCAGGAAACACGGTAGTCGATTATTCACTATCAGCCAAGGCACTTGAAGCAGGTGTATATCACGTACACACACAGCTCAATGTAGCAAAAGTTGGTCCAGGACTCGGCCCAGGTCAAACAGTAGTTGTTGAAGGAGATCCAATTATCAAACCAATTCCATATACAAACATTGCATACCAATCAATCATAATTGGTGTTGGGTATGTCATTACGTTTGCAACACGACCTTGGCAAGTAATTTAAACACCCATTTTTCCTTTTCATTTTATAGATAGTCTTTACGATTAACGTAAGTTAGCAAATCAAGTTTTATCTTCTAGAATAAGATAATGAGATTATGTTAAGTTTCAAGGTAACCAAATTAGATATTTTTCAGAGTTATTTTTTTGGTGAAATAGAATTTCGTTCTGATAAATTCAAAGTCAACATACAAAGTCAAAGAAGGGGTAAAGTTCTCAAATTGCCTTTTGGGATAAAGCCAAAAAATGAGAAAGTTGTTGTTAGAATGACAGGTCCTAAAGACTTGTTTGTAGAAGACTATCTTCCATACAAGGGAGAATCAGAGTGGCTCGAAATTGACTCTGATGAAATTACCTATTTTCTTGCAGACCATCAAGATCAATTAGATACAATTGAAATCATGTTTGAATAAGAGAAAGGACTTTATGGAATCTGACTAAAGTCATCACTATGAAATATCCTGGAATGGGAGATCCATACAAAAGGAAAAAAATATTAAAATTTCTAGCAATAACTGCAATCATTGCAATATCAGTAGGTGTAGGAAGTACTTTGCTTCAAGGATACTTTGGTCAAGATAACCCTCTCAAAGCTTGTATCAATGATAGGGAAACACCATTCAAAATTAAGGCAACATTAGAGATTATAATTGATGGTCTACCAACACCAATTCCTGCCAACATAAACGCAGGGTTAAATGAGGGAGAATGTCAAAGAGCAATGTACACATTAACTAATGATGGAACAATTTATGCAGAATGGGAAGAAGAATATCCATGGGAGATAGGTCACTTTTTGTGGATGTGGGATTTTCCTCTAAGAGATATGGATCAAGACAAATCAGTGATATACGTTAATGATAAAGAATCATCTCATTTCATCAATCAACCATTACAAGACGGATATCACTACAAAGCAGTATTTACCACAAAAGCATATGATGAATCCAAAGACACTGATTTCCTCCCTAATCCAGAAAACTAGTAAATGCAGACTCTGTGAAAAATCAAATTTCTAAGAATATGATATTGTGGCAGTTGTGATTAAAGATTTTAAAATAATGAAAAGATGAAAGTTGGTAATTTTACCAGTATTTACCGTTGTCTGGAATAAGACCGATACCTTCTCTTTCAAAGTGTCTGTCTAATTCGTCAACCCATCTCTCACGGTTGTCTTTGTAAGCCCATCCGTGTACACGTAACCAGAATGAGATGACTGCTAAAAGGAATACAGTAAACATCATGGTTCCGAAGATGTAAATCATTACATCATAGAATAATGGATCATAGTTTGGTCCTAGTTGTCCTGTAATTGATGACAGGATGCTTAGGAATGTACCTACAATAGGAATCATAATATTTTGGCTCTATTTGTGCGATATATACATTTCCTTTATTAGGAACTGGTAAGTTTACGGTAGATAATTCTACTTGGAAAGTGTCGGTAGATGGGATTTAGAGGCATTTTGTATGATAATTTTCCATTTGTTATCACCCTCTATCTTAATACCTGATCTATCTGCTGGTGTATCTCCATCTAATCCCTGATGTGGTCTTATGTAGTTGTGATGTATTTGCATACCTGTAATTATTGCAGAATCGTCTTTTTTGATTCCTCTTACCACTTTTTCCCTTACTCTTAGTGTATTACTGTTAAAAGATTCCATCTGATTATTGTTCATATCTCCTGATAGATGTATGTGCCTGTGATGTTCAGTTTCTTTATGTAGAAAATTCTTGGCCTTGTATTGTTTTTTCCAAGCATGATGAAAGTTTGCAGCTCCATCAGAAATTAACGTAGTTGGAACTTTCTTTGCTTTCTTTTTGGCATCTGCAAACATTGGAGATACATCATCATTTCCCTTGCGTTCTGATACCATTTGAGCCAACCAAAATCTAGTTTCACTATCAAGCATTGCAAAGAGGTATTTTTTATCGCCCTTGATTTTCAGATATAACTCGTCTGTTCTCCATTTCTCCCCTACTTGTGGTGTTATCTTGTCAAGATACTTTTCCATTAGTAAGACGTATTTCTTTATCCAGTTTTGAACAGTAATATGAGATACCTTAACACCAGTAAGAATCAAAGATTGTTTTACCTTCCTTGATGATTCACCATTAAAGTATAGATTCATTGCCATTGTTATCTGATCTGGTGTTGCCATGATGAATTTAAGAAGAAATTTCCGAAATGTATGAATGAAATATGAGTTGAATCTATTATCCTGAAATTGGTTCACCCCATCATTTCTAGACTAAAATCACGATACGTATGGAACAGAGGCAAGAATCATAGAATTATGCAGAAATTAGATCCAGTCAAAGTATCATGGATAATCAGACAAAAGGAAAATGGAATGAGAAATGCAGATGTTGCTGACTCTATGAAGATATCAACACGTTGGGTGCAGAAACTATATTCACGATATCGCAGTGCAGGAGTAATTCCCACTCTAAGAAAACCAGGACGGCCAAGAAGAATAATTACAGAGGAGATGAATCAAACTGTGCAGTCAGCATTTGAGAAATTCAGATGTTCAGCAGTATTTCTTGAGAAAATACTTGATTCTGATGGAATCCATATACCTCATAATACCATTCACCAAATACTAAGGAATAAGGGATTGGCAGAAGAACAACCAAAGAAGAGAAGAAGACGAAAATGGATAAGATTTGAGAGAACATATTCTAATTCTATGTGGCATACTGACTGGAAGAAATTAGATGACGGCAGATGGTTTTTGTGTTACCAAGATGATGCCTCACGATTCATCGTACATTATGGTGTGTTTGCAGAAGCTACAACAGTAAATGCACTTGTAGTTCTCAGTGAAGCAATTGTAAAGCATGGTAGACCAGCATCAATATTGACTGATCATGGTTCTCAGTTTTACGCAAACAAATCAGAATACAAAAGAAGAGGGGCAACAGAATTTGAAAAGGAACTAGTGAGATTGGAAATCAAACACATTCTAGCTAGAGTGAATCATCCACAAACAAATGGCAAGCTGGAGAGATTCCACGGGGAGATTCAGAGAAAACAAAAATGGTTTGGCACAATAGATGAATTGGTTCATTGGTATAATTATACAAAACCACACATGTCACTTGACTGGGATACTTTGGAAACTCCAGCCAAAGCGTTTGTAAGAAAGATGCCACAAAAGGGGAGTACAGTTATTGATGAGCAGACAGGAGAAAAGTATCATGCAGAGTAAAAGACGAACTGATTTTGGGATACCACAGAAATATGAGTTGAAAGAAAACCTCATAAAGAATTAAGTAACGAACAAGGCATCTCAATCTCGCAGATACAAGCAATATCCAATATTACACGTACTTTTATGAACGAGGTAATCAGATCAAATTTATCTGAAAAAAGAATCGCTGAAATATGTAAATCATCTGATTTTTCAGAATCTCAACTTGAAACTATACTTAACACAATTCGTATTAATTCTGAATTTTGGAGAAAATTTGTCATGTTTGCAAATACACAGGATTCATACTTTTCGTTACAAGACATAGAACAACAAAATGATTTAATTTTACGAACTCTGCAAGAAATACTAAAAACATTAAAAGGAAAAGACGATCCTAATAAACAAAATCATTTTCAATAGGTCACCAAACTTCACAGAACCTCATTTAATTTGATTATAAATGAAGGTGTTGTAGCTGGGTCATATTATATCAAGATGGCTCATATTAATTACATTACTGGGGATTCTTACTCAATAATAAAATCACAATCATTCATTATTCAACAATCAGTTTCTATGTTCAAATTCGTTAAAAACAGAATATCATCTACCGACACTTTCCAAGGAGAATTATCTACCGTAAACTTACCAGTTCCCTTTATTATCAGAAAATATGAGATCAGTTTTCACTAAGATATTACTAATAAAATAAGAGAAAAGTGAGGTTTTTTATCCTCTACCCATTGCTGCGTATTTGCCAGATCTTCCTTTAAGGAAGAAAGCTCCTGCAATACCACCAAAGATTACAGCTGATATTACTGCTGCACCACCTACACCGTCTGCATCAAGATATGGAGTTCCTGAACCAGATGCTGGGTTTGCTTCAGCAGATGCAATTCTACTACGTTGAAGTGCTAATGCCTCCTCTAAGGTATAAGAACCAGTTTCTCCTTGATCACCAACGTTACCCATGTATTGAGCAAATGCAACAGATGCTGCACCGATGGAACCGAAGACAAACACAGCTAATATTGTTGCTGTCAAAAGTACTTTTGTATTCATATCGATTTACCTGTTCGTTTTGAAGCCAGTGACTTATTTAACTTTTATTCTGAACTTCAAATTTCGGGATTATGTACGAGATCAGTATAAGTAACGTTTAATTCTGTTCTTAAATCAGCCAAATCATGGGACGAATGCATACACACAGACATGGGAAATCACATTCCATCAGACCAGCTACATTGCGTGCACCTTCCTGGATAACACTAAGCCCTAAAGAAATTGAAGAATTAGTGATAAAATACACAAAAGAGGGATTAACTCCTAGTCAAATTGGCATAAAATTAAGAGATCAACATTCTATTCCGTTAATCAAACCAATTACCAAAAAAAGTATTGGTGAGGTTTTAGAAGAAAATGATTTGAAAGCAGAAATGCCTGAAGATCTTGAAAATATCGTCAAAAAAGCAGTAGGTCTTCAAAAACACCTTAAAGCAAACAAAGGAGACAACAGAAATGTAAGATCTTTGGAATTAATTGAAGCCAAAGTTCACAGACTATCTGTTTACTACAAAAGAATTGAAAGAATTTCTAAAACCTGGAAATATAAATCCGTGGTTGCTCAACTAGAGTAATGACAAAATCACTTGATGAGTCACTTTCATTTTTCAAAGATAAAGTTTCAGATTGCATAAAATCTAAAAAATCAATTTTTGTCACAACTCATATTGATTGTGACGGACTTGCATCTGGGAGTATTATTACCAAAGCTCTAATCAGAGCAGGTGCTAAATGCACCGTTCGAACATCAAAAGAATTTAGCAAAAATATAGTAGAATCTTTCAAAACAGACTCTCGAGATTTTCACATAGTAACAGATCTAGGAGGAGGTTTTGCAAAGAATCTAAATGAAGTCCTAGAAGATAATTGGGTTGTTTTAGATCATCATCAGATTCTAGAAGAAGAGCTGGATAATCAAAATGTCATAAATGCTTGGAAATACGGAATTGATGGCGGAGTTGAGATTTGTGCAGGTGGAATGGCATATCTTGCATCAATGGCACTTGATGAGAGAAATTCAGATTTGTCAGCAATTGCAGTCGTTTCGGCACTAGGGGATAGACAAGATCAAGGAGAAAGAAAATCATTTACCGGTAAGAATTTTGAGATTGCCAATACTGCCAAAGAACAGGGTTTAGTTGATATCGATTTGGATTTATTATTGGTTGGAAGAGAAACTAGACCACTTCCAGATGCCTTAGCATTTACCTCACAACCATTTATCGAAGGTTTAACATGGAATAGAGACGCATGTCTGTCTCTCCTAAATTCATCAGGAATTCAATTAAAAGATGAGGGCAGATGGAGAGTTCCAGCAGAACTAAACGATGAAGAAAAAAGACTCGTAATTGAAGCAATTACTAAATTTACTTCTGGAAAAAACGCTACTGAAATTATGTCAGAATTAATTGGATACACCTATACATTTCCAAGAGAGGATAAGAGAAGTTTCTTGCGAGATGGGAGAGAGTTTTCAACTATGCTAAACTCATGTGGAAGAATCAACCATTCAGGTGTTGGAATGGCAGTATGTATGGGAGATAGAAACAAGAGTCTAAGAGAGGGCGAAACTATTCTGGCGGAGTATAGAAAGAAGATTAGAGAATACATGAATATTTTAACAAATGAAAGATGGAGAATTTCAGAAAGTCAAACTTGTGTGATGGTAAATGGGGTGGATATAGTGCCAGAAACAATGACTGGAACTATTTCATCATTAATTGCAGGATCACCAAAAAATGCCGGAAAAATTGTAATTTTAAGAACTGGTGCAGAAGAAAATACAATAAAGTTTTCATCAAGGAAATCCTTTAGCTGTAATTCTGATATAAATCTCAGTGAATTAATGAGAACTGGTGCTGAGAAATTTGATGGTGTCGGTGGAGGACATAATGCAGCAGCAGGAGCAAAAATAACTAAAGACAAATTGGATGAATTTCTCAAGTATTTGGAAGTAAATGTCATTAACGTGTCAAGTCCAAGTAGTTCTTAGTAACATATCAAAAGAAAAGGCCGATACCGTCAAAAAAGCATTGGAACCTGATAATGTAAATTTTCCAGAAGGATTGAGTCTTTATGTTGAAAATATTGATAACAAACTAGTTTTTAATTTTGAAAGTAAAAAGAATATGAAACAGCTTATTGCTACTATTGATGAAGTGTTAGAGCATGTCCAGGTTGCATTAAAGGTGATTGAATAATGTTAGATCCTAAATTAATCAAAGAAAAACCACAGATTATTCGAGACATGCTAAAAGCAAGGTCTGTAGATTTTGATTTAGATGCACTAATAGAATCTGATCAAAAAAGACGTGAATTTATTATTAAAACTGATGAATTAAGAAAAAAGAAAAACCAAATAGCCTTAGAGATTTCACAAAAAAAGAAAGCAGGTGAGGATGCATCATCCATTTTAGATGAGATGAAAAATGTTTCAGCTGAACTTGTGAAATTAGAATCAGAACAAGAGACTATTGAAACTGAATATTCCACATTATCATTAACAATTCCAAATCTTGTTCATGAATCAGTTCCAGTTGGAGCAGATGAAGGTTCTAACAAAGAAATAAGAAAATGGGGAGATATTCCAAATTTTGATTTTAAAATAAATGATCATATTGATATTTCTGAAAATTTAGATTTAGTAGATCTAGAAAGAGCTGCAAAAGTAGCAGGAGCCAGATTTTATTTTCTAAAAAATGATCTAGTAAGGTTAAATCAATCACTAATTCACTATGCATTAGATTTTCTTGCAAAAAAAGAACATTCTCTTGTTCAACCACCATACATGATTAACCGAGAATCAATGGAGGGAGCAGTGATTGCTGATGACTTTGAAGAAGTCATCTACAAGATTGAGGATGAAGATCTCTACATGATTGGAACGTCTGAACATGCCATGGCAGCAATGCATTCAAAAGAAATCATAGAGGGAAAAGATCTGCCTATAAGATACGCAGGAATTAGCCCTTGTTTTAGAAAAGAGGCAGGTGCACATGGAAGAGATCAAAAAGGAATTTTCAGAGTACATCAATTTGACAAAATTGAGCAGTTTGTTTTTTCAAGACCAGAAGACTCTTGGAAAGAACATGAAAAAATGCTATCAGTTGCAGAAGAATTTTATCAGAATTTAGAAATTCCACACAAAGTAATGTTACTATCAACTGGAGACATGGGAAAGGTTTCAGCAAAGACATATGATATTGAAGCATGGATGGCAGGGCAAAAAGCCTACAGGGAAATTGTTTCTTGCTCAAACTGTTTGGATTATCAGGCAAGGAGATTGAAGATCAGATTTAGAGATAAAACAAATGAAGATACACAATATTTGCACACACTTAACAGCACTCTTGTTGCTACAACTAGAGTTTTGGTATCTATTATGGAGAATTTTCAAACAAAAGATGGACACATTAGAATTCCTCATGTTTTACAGAGTTACATGGGAAATCAAAAAGAGATCTAGTGACATACCCTTATATTTTGGGTTCAAAGGTCGATAATAATTGGCACGTAGAAAAGGTCGAGTAAAAGATAAGTGGAGAGAAAAACGCTGGGTTGCAGTTAGTGCTCCAGATTCATTTAACAATGTACCAATTGCTTATGTTCCAATTACAAGTGATGAGGGCGCAGTAGGCAGAGTTTTAGAAGTAACACTTTACGACATTCTAAAAGGAGATCCTTCACAACATCAATACAAAATCTATTTCCAGATTAACAATGTTGATGGAGATAAGGCATCAACAATTTTCAAGAGATTTGAATATTCAAAAGAATTTTTGCGTAGTTTAGTTAGACGCGGTTCATCAAAAATCAATTTTATGATTGATGTTAAAACAAAAGATGGATATATCTTTAGAATTAAAATTATTGCTCTAACCCATAGACAACTAAATACATCTAGAAAACATGCTCTTAGATTAATTGCAAAAGATGTAATTGAAAAGACAGTTCCAGATATGACAGTTGAGCAATTTGTCCAAGCAACTTGCTATAGCAAGATTAATTCAGATATCATGGCAGCGTTCAAGAAGGTAATCAGAGTAAGACATGTAGGTCTTGAGAAAGTAAAACTCATTAGAACTGCAGAGAAAGAAACAGTATTGCTTGAAGCATAAACAACTAGCATTATTCTTTTAGAATCATGATTGATAAGATAGAAGTAACAATTGATGTAATTATTCATACAACTGAAGACATTACAAAAATATTCCAAGCCTTTGAAGAATTGCTAGAGATAAAAGAAGAAAATTTTACAATTAATGAGACTACTGGACATTTTGATAATCCAATAATTATGTTAAATGCAAAAATTGTGAAAAAAGAGGCTCAAAATTTTATGAAAAAACTTCTGGAATTGTTATCCAATGAGCAAACTAATGAATTAATTGAAGAAATTGAAGAAAGGGTAATAGATTCCAGATTTCATATGAGATTAGACAAACAGGAATTAATCAAAGGAAATCTTGAATTCCAAGAAAAAGATACAATAAAATTAAAAATTCACACCCCAATCTATAACAAAAAAGATACGGTCAAAACATTTACAGAAATTTTTCAAATTGTCAACTAGATTAAATAGGAATAAAAGAATTATTTAATTTGGGAATGAGGAAATAACAGCCGCTCCAGTCTGAGCGAAAGCCTTGAAGACGCCGCGACGAACCGACCCCATTTTTGAATCGAACAGGAAAATTTGATTGCAAGAATTCACTACAGCTTATCATGGCATTATTTTAAATACTGATAGACAAACCTCATTATCGTGGCAGATTATGATGTTATAGTTGCTGGTGGAGGTCTTGCAGGTACAATTACAGCACAAGCAATTTCTTACTATGCAAATCAAAATCTAAAGATTTTGATTGTTGATAGAAATACAGAATTTCTGCCAGGTAGAAAATCATTGGCAGGTTGGGTATGCGGGGATGCATGTTCCAAAGAAGCAGTAGATTTCATGTCAGACAGAATTAAAGTTCAATGGACTAGACCAGAAATTGAACATGATGTAAAAGGAGTTATGGCGTTTTCACCAGATACCGAAACATCAATTCCATTTGATGGATCTGGTTACATGTTAAATCGTCAAAAGCTCCCTGAAGTTCAAAATAAAAGATGCAAAAAAATTGGAATTGAATTTGAATTTGAAATAAATCTTACAGGTCTAATTTATGAAGGTCAACAAGCAGTTGGAGTTCAAGGGATTGATAACAAAACAAAACAATCATTTAAGAAAACAGCAAAAATTGTAGTTGATGCAACCGGAGTTACATCCGTACTCAGAAATGGACTTCAAAACTCGACCAAAGTAGAAAAAAGAATCGATAGACGAGATTTAGAATCAACAGGTAGATACATT
Source organism: Candidatus Nitrosopumilus sp. (assembly GCA_965248045.1). Lineage (GTDB taxonomy): Archaea > Thermoproteota > Nitrososphaeria > Nitrososphaerales > Nitrosopumilaceae > Nitrosopumilus. The sequence continues at coordinate 1,576,336 of CBDFIG010000002.1, read as the reverse complement.
ATGTATTTTGATCAAGGACAAAAAGATCTTACAGACTTTGATCCTGATTATTGTATAATTCATTTAGATCAAGATATTGCACCTGGTGGATATGGTTGGGTATTTCCTAAAGGAGATAACAAAGTCAACATTGGTTTAGGAGTTGAAAAATCATTTTTAGATAAAAGAAACAAAAGATTAGGTAAAAAAGACAATGTACAATCATTGATGAATGAATATCTTCAAAGAAACAAAGCAATCAAAAATGCAAAACTATCAGAGGATCCTGAAGACATTAACAATAATTCCGGTATTTTCCAAGTTTCAGTTAGAAGACAAAATGATTGCATGGTATCTGGCGGATACATGTTAGTTGGAGATTCTGCATGGATGCCAAAACCAATTGATGCAGGAGGAATAGGACCTGCATTAATTGCAGGAACAATTATTGGAAACAACGTTGCTCAAGCAATAGAAGCAAATGATGTTTCAGAAGAAAATCTTTGGCAATACAATCTGGATTATATCAAAGAATACGGATACAAAACAGCAGGTCTAGAACTTTTTAGAAGATTAGTGCAACAAATGAGTAACGAGCAAATAAGTTATGGAATGAAACACTTTTTGGGAAATATGGATGTAGAATCAATTAGCAAAGGTGAGCATCCAGACTTTTCAGGATTAGGAAAGATTGGAATGATCATTAGAGGCGCAATGAACAAGACAGTAGCAGATGGCCTCAAATTTACATCAGGTGAAAATCAATGGTTAGTAGAGCATTACAATAATTATCCAAAAAATCCTTCAGGTTTTGAGGAATGGAATAAGACACTACATCAAAGAATGGATGCAGCATTTACAAAAGTAGAAGCATTCGGAAACTAGATCTAATATTAAATATTGTTCAAATCAATGAAAACATACTTTGGAAGAAATACAATATCTGGATTGGAATAATTCAAATCAAATTCTCAACAAGGCATACGAAACAGGTCTTTTTGTACTCATTATAGGACCAAAGGGAACTGGAAAAACATCCTTAGTTAGAGATTTTGCAAAAAATAAGAATGTAAATCTAGAATCTATCAATTTTAGTCTCAGAACTAGAGAGAGCCATTTAGTTGGCACAAAAACAATGACAGATGGAACTGTGAGTTTTGATGAAGGGTTGTTGATAAAATCAATGAAAGAAGGAAATATGCTTTATTTAGATGAAATTAATTCAGCTGAAGCAGATGTTTTACTTAGACTTGATGAAGCATTAGATGATAGACGACAAATTGTGTTAAAGGAATCAACAGGGGAAGTAGTTAAAGCAAAAGATGATTGGTTTGTGGTTGCAACTATTAATCCATTATCACATAGTGGAACAAAAGAACTTCCACCACAAATACTAAGTAGATTTCCAGTACGAATAAGATTAGAATATCCACCAGAGAATATAGAATTAGAAATTGTAAAAAAACATGTTTCTGACAAACATGAATCAGAAATTATTCAAGCAATAAAATTAGCAAACACATTAAGGCAAGCTGCTGCAGTTGAAGAATTATTTTATTCACCTAGCTTAAGAGAAACTATTGCATTTGGAAAATTATTAGACAAAGGAATGTCTGCAAAAGATGCAGCAACAATTGTTTTTGGAAATGTTTACACTCAATGGGGAAATATAGAATATCAAAAAGTAAATGACATCATTATTTCAATGTTTGGTAATTAAATGCAAACAATTCAACTTCAAAATGAATCTCTAGTAGAAATTGCTACATTTCTTGTAAGAAGATGGTCTGAAAAAGAGGAGATAGTTATAGAAATTTCAGATAAACTAGAAACAAGAACAAGACTTAATGAGAACAAGGTAATCTTAACTCCACTAGAAAAAAGAATTGGGGATGATTTTCAAAAATATCGTCAATTTAGAACATCATTGTGGTATGAAGCAATGAGAATAAAATTTTGTAAAAAAATTCTTAGTAATGATCATGCATTTGGATTCATTCTCAATACAATGGAAACACAGAGAGTGGAGAAATTAGGTAGGAAGATTTGGAAAGGAATGGATAATGAAGTTATCTTCAATTACGCCTATATGCTTGTAACAAGGCCACAACTTCACACAGTTTATGGAAAAGCAAGGATTGTAGAGGCATTTTATCAGCATTTCATGTTTGGTGCAATTAAAGGAGAAATTCAGTCTAGTCATTTTGAAAAAATAAAGAAAGCATCTGCATTTGCAAAAAAAATTGTTAACAAAGCAATTGATGAAAATTATGATACAGATTGGCTTGAAAAAAATGTAAGTGAAATAATTAAAATTTTAGATATTGATTCACTTCTTACAATACCAGTATCTTTACCTTTTATGAAAGCTGGAATGGCAACGTCTGAAGAAGAATTGTTAAAAATTCTAAAAATAATTTCTAAAAATAAAGAAGGGGATTTTGGTTCAGTGGATTCTTCAGCCATTTTAAGAGGAGATAATGTCTATGATGAGTATAAAGTATTACTTGATGAAAATAAAAAAATGGAAAACAAAGGGTTAACTCCAGAAGCAATAGGAATTCAAATTCCGTCTACAAAGAATGTTAATGAAAGTACAATTTATGATATGAGTTTGATTAATGGATTAAAAATGAAATTTAAGGAATGGAAATCAGGGTGGAAGGAACAACATATGAGATCAGGTGATGAGTTTGATGAAGAAAACTACATTGAGGGTAATGAGCCATTTTTTACAGATATAAAAAAATCCATTAAAACTAAAATTGTGATCTTGTTGGATCATTCATCAAGTATTTCATCAGATGCTTTAGAATACAAAAAAGCAACTCTAGCGCTTTGTGAAGTCTTATCTTATCTTAAAGTAAAATTTGCAGTGTATGCATTTAGTACTCAAAACAGATCAGTAGTTTGTTGGTCGATAAAACCAGACAACATTAAATGGAATAGTATTACTGCAAAACGATTAGCACAGATTGTTGCCAATGGTTCAACTCCGCTAGCAGAAGTATATGATAAGATGTTTCCAGTGTTACAATCAAAAAGACCAGATATTTTTTTGACATTAACAGATGGTGAACCATCAGATCCAGATGCAGTAAGGAATATGACAAAATCTTTCAAAAGATTAGACATCAATATGGTAGCTTTGGGTTTGGGTCCAAACACAGTAAGAGCTACTACCATAGCAAATAATCTCAAACATTTAGGATACGAAAAAACTATGGCAGTAAGCAGACTAAAGGATATTCCAAGTAAAGTGATTAGTATTTTAGAAGGATAATTCAATAGAATTGTAAGGAGAAATATTTTTGGAAAATAATATTGACAACAACTTGCTTGAGAGATTTGAACATGAAATTTGGAATAAAATACCACACTTAGAAGAAGGTAAAGTAGTTAACGCAACACCACTAATTGATCTTACTAGTGATTTTAAGAAATGTGCAAAAAATCTTTACAAGTTAGATATTTCAAACTTGGACTTGAAAGTATACGGAAAATTTGATGCTAATTTGGTATCAGGTTCAATCAAAATAAGACCGGCTATTCACATTATGCATGATGCAATTAAAACAGGAAAGCTGAAGAGTGGTCAAACAATAATTGAAGCAACATCAGGAAATTTTGGAATTGCTCTTGGACAAATGTCAAAATTAGGATTGACAGTTGTTTCTCTTGTTTCTAGAAAACTACAAGAAGGCGTCTTTAAGGAATTAAGAAATGAAAATATTCGTATAATGGATTTAGATATGGATATTTGTCCTGCTCCTGGAATGAAAGATAGTGATGCTGATGCGTTAAAAGCAAAAGCAACTGCTGGAAACATACGCTCTCAATTAGCTGAATTAGATTTTGATCCTACTAAATTTGATGAGTCTATTGAAGAAATTGAAAAACTATTGGCTGCAGAAGATATTATTAATCTTGCAAAACTAATTTCAAAAATTTATGGTTGTTTCTGTCCGGAACAATACGATAATGAATTAAACATTGAAGCTCATAGAACAATTACCGCAGTAGAAATTGATCAACAATTACATGAAAATGGAGATTCATTAGAAGATTATAGAATACTTTGTTCTTTTGGAACAGGCGGTACATCTGGCGGATTAAGTAAATACATGAATGAAAAATATGGAAAGAAGTCTGTGCATGTGGTATTTCCACCTGCAGGTCAAGATGTTGCAGGAATCAGAACAAAGGCTAAAGCAGATGGACTAAAATTGTATAATCCAGATGCATATGCCGCAGAGCATGAGGTTGATTTTGGACAAGCAAAACATTTGCTAAAATTCTTTGTAGATAAAGGTCACAATATTGGTGAAAGCACCGCACTTGCATTGTACACAACGTTAGAAATGGTAAGTGATGGAGATAAAGGAAAATTTGTAGTTGTAGTTGCTGACGGTATAGAAAAATATAGAAAAAATCTAGAAGCAATGTCAGTCAATCAGCGTATTCAAGTTTCTTTGGAGGATGCAGCATCAAGTGTTCAAGATTATGATAAAATAGTATGGGTCCATCCTTCATATACTCCAAAAGAAGAAGGGATTGAAATTATTGCCAAATCCTTAGGGGTGGACAAAGAAAAAATTGTAATTCAAAAAGCAAGTACCATCAATCAATTATTATCAACACAGCAAGTTCCAGAAGAGCTTAGCAAGGATCTTGATGGTTCTAAAGGTAAATCATTACTAATTTGTATGGCTGGAAATACATCATTAATGACTGCTAAATTACTTGCAAGCAAAGGCATAGTAACTGAAAGTTTGAATGGTGGGATAACTAATTTACCTGAAGGAAGAGGTAAAAATCATGGTGAATTTATCAAAGCCGCTACTGAATAACAATCTTGAAATGTCTTTCAGTTTCACAACCATTTGCTGATTTAATAGTTTCAGGTAAAAAAATTATTGAATTAAGAAAATGGAATACAAACTTTCGTGGAGAATTTTTAATTCATGCTCCAATAAAAATAAGAAAAGAAGATTGTAAGAGATTAAAAATAAATAAAAAATTAGTTACAGGTGCAATTATTGGTAAAGCAGAACTTTATGAAATAAAAAAATACAATTCAGTCAAAGAAGTAAAAGCAGATCAAAAATTTCACTTGGCTTCAAAAAATTTTCATGACAGAACTTATGGATTTATGTTAAAAAATACAAAATTGTTTAGAATTCCAATTCCATGGAAGGGTCAATTAGGATTTTTTGAGGTAAGTTTACCTAAAACAAAAATCACAAACAAGGAAATAGTGGCAGACATCATTGATGAAGAATATCGCTACCAATGGATTGGACATCATTAGATAACCCAAATTTTAGGAAAAATTTGGCTAGTATATATAAAGGGGCTTTATAAAGACCCTCGTTATGCCTCAAACAAAGCCTATTGTTAGTGTTGAAAATGTAGTTGCATCTGCATCAGTAGACCAAAAAATTGATCTAAATGACATTACAGCAAAATTTCCAGATACTGAATATCATCCTGAGCAATTTCCGGGACTTGTCTTTAGATTAAAAATTCCTAGAACTGCAACTTTAATTTTTAGAACAGGAAAGATGGTATGTACTGGTGCTAAATCAGAAGAAATGGCAATTAAAGCTGTAAACACAGTTGTCCAAAAGTTAAGAAAAGGAAAAATAAAAATAAAAAAAGATGCAGTGATTACAGTTCAAAATATTGTAGCTGCAATTAATCTTGGTGGAAAAATTCACTTAGAAAAAGCAGCAAGAACATTACCAAGAAGTATGTATGAACCAGAACAATTTCCCGGACTTATTCATAGAATGCTCGATCCAAAAACTGTGATATTATTATTTGCATCAGGAAAATTGGTATGTACTGGTGCTAAAAAAGAATCAGATGTATATCGTTCTGTACATAATTTACATTCATTATTAGAAGAAAAAGATCTAATGATTTATGAATAATGATTTTACTTAATTCTAATACTTTAAAAATTGACTGAAGATATTTTTGAAAAAGAAAAGATCAATTTAACTCCAGAAGTAGGGTTTAATTTAGTTGGAATAGACTATTTTGCAGATACAGGAAATCAATTGTATTTAGTTGAGCATTTTGAAATGTATCAAGATGCTTTGAATACCAAAAAAGATAAGAAAAATCCAAATGAATATTTTATTTTGTATAAAGGCACAGGTAAGGAATTTTTCTGTAGATAGTTAGAAAAGTAGTTTAACTTTACTAAATTTTACAACCTCTCTTATCATCAAGTTAAAAATTTTAAGATTATGGTTAATGAAACAAATGACTTGATTGATACACTATACGAAAAGGAAAATGTAATTCATTCTGATCATAATTCTAAACAAATTATTCGTAAAAGCCCAAAGGCAAAATATCAGATTTTAGACGAGTCAGAATTTACTAGGGGTAGAGAGGTATTAGGCAATCTAATTGTGCATGGAATGATAGCCTCAGGTGGAACTGACATAGATTGGCTTATTGAGCACAATGGGGGTTTTGTTATCTTGGAATTCAAGGGATTTCATAATGATAAAATCAATATTGCAAAAGGCCAAATGATAGCATATGAAAAATTACATGAAAAATTAAACCAAGCAACAAAATGTTTCCTCTATGTTGTAGGATGTGATGATATTGATTTTTCAAATCCAGATTCAACAATATGGGTTTTTGAAATGAGTCAATGGAAATCAGGGGCAATTCCAAAAAATAATAATGATATTTATGGTGAGAATTCAGGTAGACAAAACAAATTCATAGTTTATCGTGAATATATGGAAGAAATTAGTGTAGAGAAGCTCAGAGAAATGGTAGACTCTCATTGGAAAGAATTTGAAAGAATTACGTAGTGAATGAAAATGTACTTGATTTTGTTTCTACACCATTATCTACTTTGATTGTATAAGTACCGGAATTTTCCCATCCTGGACCTGCAGCAATGGCTAATGTTGCATATCTTCCATCACTTTTGATAGAAACTTGTTCTGCCCAAACAAGTTCATCATTTTTATTTTCAATTGAAAGGTTTACAGTTCCAGAAGTGTCAGATTCGCCACTAATTGAAATTATATCTTTATGGTCATATGATGATGAATCAGTTTGAATGTAGAATCCACCTGAAATGGTAGTAGTTGTGGTTCCAACGTTTGTTGGATTTCCATCAGAAATTCCACTAAATGAAACAGCAACTGCAATAATTATTACCAAAGCTACACCTCCAATACCCAATATCATTTTTGAATTTTTTGAATTAGAGTAAGATATTCGTGGAGGTTCAAATTGAAATGTTTGAGTGGTTTGAACAGGTAGAGATTCAGGGATAACAACATCTGGAATTATTGTGGGTTCTTCAACAGCAGTAGTTTGAGTAATTTCGGGTCTTCTTCCTAGATGTTTTTCTGCTAATTTTTTAACATAATTTCTTTCATAATTACTAATTACTTCATCATTCTCACATGCTCTACAAATTTGCTTTAAAATTCTGTCATCACCAAAGTCTTTATCCAAAAGTGCCTTTACATCATCAAGCAGTGGATCAGTCATGTACTTTGTCCTCCTATTGATTATTTATGAATTCCTTGTTTAAGATTTCTAATGATTCCTTCTTGAACAAAAATAATTTTAATTCGGTTTTTTGAATAAATCAATAAAATCTATTTTGAATGGATTTTTTGGGCTTGTATAATGACTGTTCTGATGTAATCCTTTGCAGTAGAATCAGTTACCCCCATTTGCTTAGCCCTTTGATATAGATCATTTTCTTGAGGATTAATCAAATAACACTTCAAAAGATAGTTTAGTCTATGAGATCTTTTTTCATCACTTTTCATAATTTTCTTTTTTTTCAAGACTAAAAAGGTCAGAGGATTATGAAATAACCAATACTTTGCATATTGTCATTTAATATGAAATATTCTACTGAGAGGCTAACTACTCCTCTCAGTGCGGTATCCCTTTGGGGGACGTGTTCTTTGAAGGGATGTATTGTATTACAATTTGAGTATAAAAGCAAAGGATTTTGAAGAATTATTGTTGTCCTTCAATTCCCATTAATGTCAGAGTTGATCTGATTTTTGGAATTTTTCTAATTTTCCAAGTAATAGTCTCACGTAGTGCTTCTACTTGGCCTGATTCTACTTTAGCCAATATATCATACGCACCAAATGTACCATGTACTTCAACAACTCCTTCAATGGATTTTAGTTCTGATATTACGGCTTCCTCAGAACCTAGCTCACAGTTTATGAGAACATAAGCTGTCGCCATTATGATTTAACTCCCATATTCATACATAAAATCTCATCTTGAAATATATAAGAATAGTCTAATTTACTTTAAAATTCAATATCAAATTGGATTAAATCATAAACAAATGTAAAATAATTTACAATAATATGATAAATTTCTAAGATAAAGTATATGCATCTTTCATAATTTTCTCAAGATCTTCAGTATTTTTTGAAAGGGTAATTTTTGAACGTAATTTTGAGCTACCTTTCATACCTTTTGTAAATCTCATTGCTTGACTCTTGATATTACCAAATTTGATTTTGTATTGATTTGTAAGGTGCAGATAATCAAAAAAAGAATCTAATCGGTCTTTGAAAGAGTATTCATTGTAAATGCCAGTTTTGAGATAGTCGTTTACTTGTTCAAACAAAAATGGATTCCCCATTGCACCACGACCAATCATTACGTAATCGCAACCAGTATCATCAATCATGGTCTTGGCATCTTCAGGAGTTAGAATATCGCCATTTCCAACAATTGGAATATTAGATATTTCTTTAAGTTCTTTAATCATCTTCCAATCTGCATTTCCAGCATAACCTTGACTAACGGTTCTTGGATGAAAAGTAATCATTTGAATTCCTTCATCTTCTGCAATTTCTGCAATTTCTCTAAATAGAAATTTACTAGCATCTGTTACACCTGAACGAATTTTCAATGTTACAGGTTTTTTAACAGCATTAACAAGAGTGTGAAATATTTGTTGAGTTAGATTAACTTCTTGTAAAAGAGCACCGCCTGCCATTTGTTGAGTAATATGTGGTGCAGGACACCCCATGTTATAATCAATAATATCAAAATAGGGCTCTACAATCTTTGCAGCTTTTTCTAATGCAAAAAGATCAGAACCAAATAACTGAACTGAGAGAGGTCGTTCTTGTTCGGAATATTCAATAAATTCTTGTATCGTTTTAGTATCTTCTTTGAGTTGTTTTTCTTTTGCAATAATACTATGAATATTAGTAAATTCAGTAACAACAAGGCCAGCCCCCTTTTGTTTACATTGTAAACGAAGTGCAGGATCACTTACTCCTGCCATTGGAGCCAAAAATGCCTTACTGGTAAATTTTGGAAGCATGAGATAATTCTATAATTGGAATATATTTATCATATCAAAAATTCATGCAAGAAATTTTGTATTAATTGTCTGGACAGCCATCATCATCTCTATCGCCATCATAATCTTCAGGATCAAGAGGACACAAATCTACGTCATTAATGATATCATCTAGATCATCATCATGGACAAATCTTTGTTGTTCTGGAGCAGTATCTGGGCAACCGTCATGATCATCATACTTGTTCCATGTTTCAGGGTTTGTTGGACAAGAATCAATGAAATCATTGTAGCCATCTCCGTCAGAATCAAGTTTTGTTGGTGTTGTAGACTCAGCTGCCAACACATCTGGGCAGCCATCCCAATCTAAGTATCCATTAAAGTTCTCTTGCTTATCAATACAGGCATCTTTTCTATCATCAATTCCATCACCGTCAGTATCTGGGAATGCGTAAGATGAGACAATAGATCCAGTTGAATCAGGACAGCCGTCTTCGTCTTGATAAAAGTTGTAAGTTTCAGGTTCTAGTGGACATGCATCAGAGATATCTACGATTCCATCCATATCAGAATCAAGTGTAAATTCAAATCTATCAGGACAACCGTCTTTATCATCAATGCCGTTGAATACTTCTGGTTGATTTGGACAAGAATCTAGAATATCTGGAATGCCATCACCATCAGTGTCAGCAGTTAATTTATTGTCTGCTATAGAATCTGGGCAACCATCAGAATCTTGATATCTATTGTAAGTTTCTTTAGCATAAGGACATTCATCAATGTTATCAGTAACACCATCAAAGTCAGCATCTCCAAATGAATCATAAGCTAGTGCATCTGGACAACCGTCTTCATCTTGAAAACCGTTGTATCTTTCAGCTAATGTTGGACATTGATCTAAATGATCTGGGAGTCCATCATAATCAGCGTCAGGTAATGCAGATTTTGAAAATCCTGGAACGTCTGGACAACCGTCAGCATCTAAATATCCATTAAAGTTTTCTTTCTCATCAAGACACGCATCCCATCTATCATCAATTCCATCACCATCGCCATCTGGGAAAGGATGTGATGTAACTATGGTATCAACAGCATCTGGACAACCGTCACCATCTTTGAAAAAGTTGTAAGTTTCAGGTTCTAATATACATGCATCAGAGACATCTGGTATACCATCCATATCAGAATCAAGTGTAGCATTAAAACTATCTGGACAACCGTCTTTATCATCAACACCGTTGAATGTTTCTAGTTGATTTGGACACAAGTCTAGAATATCTGGAATGCCATCACCATCAGTATCAGCAGTTAATTTGTTATCTACCACAGAATCAGGACATCCATCACCATCTTGGATCATATTGTAAGTTTCTTTAGAATAAGGACATGAATCAAAATGATTTAAAATTCCATCACCATCAGAATCACCAGTAATTGGAAGTTGAATTTCATCAGGACAGCCGTCTTCGTCTTGGAATTTATTATAATTTTCACGGTCTAATGGACAAGCATCAACAAAATCAGGAATGCTATCATAATCAGAATCAATTAAGCCATTAGAGGTTGCACCTAGTACATCTGAGCAACCGTCCCAATCCAAGTATCCATTATAATTTTCTGGTTCATCAAGACATGCATCCCATCTATCATCAATTCCATCACCATCGCCATCTGGGAAAGTGTATGTAGAGTCTACTCCATCAACAGAATCTGGACAACCGTCATCATCTTCAAACATATTGTAAGTTTCACGTTCTAGTGGACATGAATCCAAAGTATCATAGACACCATCTTGATCACTATCTGTCATAGAAATATCATCAGGACATCCATCTTTATCATCAACACCGTTGAATGTTTCTGGTTGATTTGGACACAAGTCTAAATAATCAGGATAATTGTCACCATCAGAATCAGCAATACCTTTTGTATCATATTGAGATAAGTCAGGACATCCATCCTCATCCTGGAATTGATTGTAAGTTTCTTTTACAGTTGGGCAATTATCAATATGATCTTGTATTCCATCATAATCAGCATCATACCATGGAACAAAGTCTGCAGGACAACCGTCTATATCATTACCATATTGTGGATCATAATCCTCTAGAAGATGAGGACAATCATCAAGAGAATTTGGCACTCCATCACCATCAGAATCAATTGATTCAGATGCATGTACACTAGATGGTAGCATACCAATTGTAGAGGTAAGTAAAAGTAAAAATCCTAAAATATACTGTTTTTTCATTATCCCTGACTCCGCTATTATCAAGTATTTATTAAGTTTCACGTTAAATAGATTCTTCTATAATTTTGAAATTGTGAAAATTGTGTTTATGGATCAGGGCAACCGTCAGTATCTTGATTTCCATCATAATCCTCAGGATCAAGAGGGCACAAATCTTCATCATTAATGATACCATCTAGATCATCATCATGGACAAATCTCTTTTGTTCTGGAGCAGTATCTGGACAACCATCCAAGTCTAGATATTTATTCCAAGTTTCTGAGATTGTTGGACAATTATCAATGGCATCTGGATATCCATCACCATCAGAATCAGCATACACAGGTGTAGTTGATTCTGCGCCAGGCACATCTGGGCAACCATCCCAATCTAGGTGTCCATTATAGTTTTCAGGCTCATCAAGACATGCATCCCATCTATCATCAATTCCATCACCGTCAGAATCTGGGAAAGTGTATGTAGAGTATATTGTATCAACAGAGTCAGGACAACCATCAGTATCTTCAAACATATTGTAAGTTTCAGGTTCTAGTGGACATGCATCCAAAGTATCAGACATACCATCTTGATCACTATCTCTTAAAGTAGATACATCATCAGGACAGCCGTCTTTATCATCAACACCGTTGAATGTTTCTAGTTGAGTTGGACACAAGTCTAGAATATCTGGGATACCATCGCCGTCAGAATCAGCAATTAACTTGTTGTCTGCTATATAATCAGGACAGCCATCATTATCTTGGAAAGCATTGTAAATTTCTTTGGCAAGTGGACATTCATCTATATCATCATAGATACCATCACCGTCAGAATCACCAACTGTTTGATAATTAATACTGTCAGGACAACCGTCGTCATCTTGGAAGCCGTTGTATCTTTCAGCTAATGTTGGACATTGGTCTAAGTGATTTGCAAGTCCATCATAATCAGCATCAAGCATATCACCTGCAGTTGTACCCTCAACATCTGGGCAACCATCCCAATCTAGATAATTATTATAATTTTCTGGCTCATCAAGACATTGGTCCCATCTGTCTTCAATTCCATCACCGTCAGTATCTGGGAAAGTGTATGTAGAGTCTATGGTAGTAACGGAATCTGGACAACCGTCTGTATCTTCAAACAAATTGTAAGTTTCAAGTTCTAGTGGACATGCATCAGAAACATTTGGAATACCATCCATATCAGTATCAAGTTTAGAATCAAAACTATCTGGACAACCGTCATCGTCTAAGAAACTGTTGTGTGTCTCTGGTTGATTTGGACAATGATCTAGATTATCTGGGATACCATCACCATCAGTATCAGCAGATAATTTGTTGTCTGCTACATAATCAGGACAGCCATCATCGTCTTGAACCATGTTGTAAGTTTCAGGACTGAAAGGACAAGAATCGTTTGGATCTGAAATGCCATCACCATCAATATCACCAAATGTCACATGTTTAACAACATCAGGACATCCATCAGTATCTTGGAATTTGTTGTAATTCTCACGTTCTAATGGACAAGCGTCCCTATCATCTGGAATTCCATCATAATCAGCATCAAGCATATCACCTGCAGTTGTACCCTCAACATCTGGGCAACCGTCCCAATCTAGATAATTATTATAATTTTCTGGCTCATCAAGACATTGGTCCCATCTGTCTTCAATTCCATCACCGTCAGTATCTGGGAAAGTGTATGTAGAGTCTATGGTAGTAACGGAATCTGGACAACCGTCTGTATCTTCAAACAAATTGTAAGTTTCAAGTTCTAGTGGACATGCATCAGAAACATTTGGAATACCATCCATATCAGTATCAAGTTTAGAATCAAAACTATCTGGACAACCGTCATCGTCTAAGAAACTGTTGTGTGTCTCTGGTTGATTTGGACACAAGTCTACAATATCTGGGATATCATCACCATCAGTATCAGCAGATAATTTGTTGTCTGCTACATAATCAGGACAGCCATCTTCATCTAAGTAAAAGTTGTAAGTTTCTTTAGAAGTCTTACATTGATCCAGATTATCATAGATGCCATCACCATCAGAATCACCAACTGTTTGGTGTATAATGCTATCAGGACAACCGTCTTCATCTTGGAAGCCATTGTATCTTTCAGCTAATGTTGGACATTGGTCTAAATAATCTCGGAGTCCATCATAATCAGTATCAAGTATATCACCTGCAGTTGTACCCTCAACATCTGGGCAACCGTCCCAATCTAGATAATTATTATAATTTTCTGGCTCATCAAGACATTGGTCCCATCTGTCTTCAATTCCATCACCGTCAGTATCTGGGAAAGTGTATGTCAACGCAAATGGATCAGTAGAATCAGGACAACCGTCTGTATCTTCAAACAAATTGTAAGTTTCAGGTTCTAGTGGACATGCATCAGAGATATCGGGTATACCATCCATATCAACATCATACTTTAACACATATTCATCTGGACAACCGTCTGAATCAAGAATTCCATTATATGTCTCTGGTTGATTTGGACAATGATCTAGATTATCTGGGATACCATCACCATCAGTATCAGCAGATAATTTGTTGTCTGCTACATAATCAGGACATCCATCATCGTCTTGAACCATGTTGTAAGTTTCAGGACTGAAAGGACAAGAATCATTTTCATCTGGAATACCGTCACCATCAGAATCACCAGTAATTGAAAGTTGAATTTCATCAGGACAACCATCTTCATCTTGGAACTTGTTGTAATTCTCACGTTCTAATGGACAAGAATCATTTTCATCTGGAATTCCATCATAATCAGCATCAGGTACTTCTAGAGAAGTAACTCCAGGTATATCTGGGCAACCGTCCCAATCTAGATAATTATTATAATTTTCTGGCTCGTCAAGACATGCATCCCATCTATCTTCAATTCCATCACCATCAGTATCTGGGAAAGTGTATGTAGAGTCTACTCCATCAACAGAGTCAGGGCAACCGTCTGTGTCTTCAAACAAATTGTAAGTTTCAGGTTCTAGTGGACATGTATCCAAAGTATCAGATACACCATCTTGATCACTATCTCTTAAAGTAGAAAAATCATCAGGACAACCGTCTTTATCATCAACACCGTTGAATGTTTCTGGTTGATTTGGACAATTATCTAAATAATCAGGATAATTGTCACCATCAGAATCAGCAATACCTTTTGTATCATCTTGAGATAAGTCAGGACATCCATCCTCATCCTGGAATTGATTGTAAGTTTCTTTTACAGTTGGGCAATTATCAATATGATCTTGTATTCCATCATAATCAGCATCATACCATGGAACAAAGTCTGCAGGACAACCGTCAATGTTGTTACCATATTGTGGATCATAATCCTCTAAAAGGAAAGGACATCGATCTAGATTATTTGGAACTCCATCACCATCAGTATCAATTACCTCAGCTGCATGTACACCATTTGGCAACATACCAATAGTAGAGGTAAGTAAAAGCAAAAATCCTAAAAGATGTTGTTTTTTCATTTTACGATACTATTAAGGGTCAGGACAACCGTCTTCGTCACTATCGCCATCATAATCCTCTGGTTCTAGAGGACACAAGTCATAGTCATTGATAATATCGTCTAAATCAGCATCATGTTTGTATCTTGATTGTTCTGGGGCAATATCTGGACAACCGTCTTCATCATTGTACTTGTTCCAAGATTCTTTTTCATTTGGACACAAATCAATTTCATCATTTATGCCATCTTCATCATTATCAATTGTAACATTTCCAGTTGGTACTGCGTCGGGGCAACCGTCATAGTCAACATATCTATTCCAAACTTCGTTTTGTTCTGGACACATATCCATTACATCTGGAACACCATCACCATCAGTATCAGGTTGAGTGTCATCGACATCTGGGCAACCGTCTTGGTCTTGGAATCCATTATAGTTTTCAGCAACTAGAGGGCAATCATCATAAACATCATTAATTCCGTCATTATCAGAATCAACTACAAATGATTCGGACACAGAATCTGGACAACCGTCGTCATCTTGATATCTATTGTAAGTTTCTTTGAAAAGAGGACATGCATCAATAGCATCAGGTATACCATCTAAATCACGATCATTCTTTGAGATATACTCATCTGGACAACCGTCTGAATCAAGAATTCCATTATATGTCTCTGGTTGATTTGGACAATGATCTTTGTAATCATTTATTCCATCACCGTCAGAATCAGCAGTTCCTTTGTTGTCTGCCACAGAATCAGGACAACCGTCCAAATCTTGGAATTTATTGTAAGTCTCTGGAACTAACGGACATTCATCTAGATTATCAACAATTCCATCAAAGTCAGAATCTAACTGAGTAATAAAATCAGGATAATCTGGACAACCGTCATCATCTTCAAAGCCGTTGTAACGTTCTCTATCAAGAGGACATTCATCTAGATTATCAACAATTCCATCAAAGTCAGAATCAGATTGGGTTGGGTCATCAGGACAACCATCTGCATCTTGATATCTATTCCAAGTTTCTAAAGTTGTAGGACACTGATCTAATGAATCTCTAATCCCATCATTATCTGAATCTGAAACTACAACATCAGGACAACCATCTGCATCTTGATAGCCATTATACACTTCGGGTTCTAGAGGGCATTTATCATTCAAATCAGTAATTCTGTCACCATCATAGTCCATTGCTGATAATCCAGAGACACTATCTGGACAACCATCTTGGTCTTGGTAATTATTGTAAGTTTCTTTAGCAATTGGACATTGATCTAGATTATCAGGAACTCCATCCAAATCTCTGTCTGTTGTGGCTTGAGTATCAGGACAACCGTCTCTATCAAAAATACTGTTGAATGTTTCTGGTTGAGTTGGACACAAGTCTACATAATCATTGATTCCATCACCATCAGTATCTGGTACTCCTTTATCAGAACTAACAAAGTCAGGACAACCATCTGCATCTTTAACCATGTTGTAAGTTTCTTTTACTTCAGGACATTGATCAATACTATTTGGAATTCCATCAAGGTCTGAATCAATATCACTAGAATAAGGAGGAATATCTGGACAACCGTCATCATCTTCAAAGCCGTTGTATCTTTCAGGATCTACAGGACATGCATCATCAGCATCCATAATTCTATCACCATCTGCATCATTTAATGTACCAGTAAATGATGGGAGTGAATCTGGACAACCGTCATAATCAGCAAAGCGATTGAAAGTTTCTGGATTATCTGGACAAATATCAAATTGATCTGCTATTCCATCACCATCAGTATCACTAAATGATGAATCTAATGGAATATCTGGACAACCGTCTGTATCTAGATAACCATTGTACACTTCTGGTTCAGTTATACAAAGATCAATGTTATCTGGAATACTATCATTATCAGTGTCAACAAAAGAAGAACTTGTAACAGAATCTGGACAACCGTCATCATCTTGATATCTATTGTAAGTTTCTGCAAATAGTGGACATTCATCTGCAGCATCTGGAACTCCATCTTGGTCTCGGTCACCTGCACCATAATCATCAGGACAACCATCTCTATCTAAAACACCATTGAATACTTCTGGTTGATTTGGACACAAGTCTACCAAGTCAATAAAACCATCACCATCAGTATCAGGGGTTCCACCGGATCCGTCTCCTGGAAGTGTGTCAGGACAACCATCATCATCTTGGAATTTATTGTAACTTTCTTTAAGATTTGGACATTGATCAATATGATCTTCTATTCCGTCATAGTCTTCATCATACCATGGAACAAAATTTGATGGGCAACCATCAATAGTACCACCATAATCTTCTTGTAAATTTGGACATGCGTCCATGGCATCTTCAACACCATCATTATCTAAGTCATCAACGGCAAAAGCGGAGTTTATAGGCATGCTAGTTAATGTGGCTAAAAGCAAAACTAGGAATGGTAAAATATGTATTTTATTCAATGCTAAAATTACCTTGGGGATCCAGTAAATAAACCTCACTCTAAAATCGATTCAGAATTATAATAGGTTTGAGAAAAGTTTCCATGTTGGACAAAAAACTCGATCAATTTAAGTAAACCAAAACAAGATTTGAACTCATGAGTTGTTCTGGAGAAACCGTAGAAGAAGAAGAAGAAGAGCAATTAATTCAGATCCGACCTGCAATCACTGCACAGTTGAAAAAAGCAAAGTATGGTGTGGCAGATCACTCAACTGTAGGACTATGTCATTGGACAAAAAAATCATTCAAGCATGAAGGCAGCTGCTACAAACACAAGTTTTATGGAATTTCAACTCATAGATGTATGGAATTTTCTCCTGCTGGCATGTATTGTGAAAATAGATGTGTATATTGTTGGAGACCAATGGAATTTTATGATTCAATGCAAATGAAGCCAGAGCAAGTTGCAGAACCAGAACAAATTTTAACAAAGCTAATGGCTGAAAGAAAAAAATTGATCAATGGATTTTATGGTGATTCAAGAAATGATAAACAAAGATTAGATGAATCTTTATTGCCTGCTCATTATGCAATTTCACTTTCTGGAGAACCTACAATGTATCCCAAACTTCCAGAATTAATTAAATATCTAAAGTCATTTGAAGCAACAAAATCAATTTTTCTTGTGACAAATGGTCAAGAACCAGATATGATTCAAAAATTGCAAGATGAAGATGCATTACCAACACAATTGTATCTGTCAACAAACGCTGCAGATTATGAATCATTTATGAGAATAAACAAACCAAGATACGATGATTCATGGGAAAGATGGAATAGAACACTTTGTATGTTAAAGAATTTGAATACAAGAACAGTATTAAGAATCACTTTGATTAGAGATTATAATGATCAAAAAGAATCAATTCCAGCTTTTGCAGAAATGTTTAGAAAAGCAAGCCCACATTTTATTGAAATTAAATCATACATGCACATTGGACGTTCAACAAACAGACTAGAACACGAAAATATGTTGGAAATGGAAGAAATAAAAAACTTTAGTGAAGAAATTGCAAAACAAAGTAAAATATTTTCAATAATGGATGAAAGTATTGTTTCAAGAATTTCAATATTACAAAATAATGAACGATTTATTGATCGTTTTATTCCTACTTATGCAAATACCATTTAGAAAATTTTTTCAATGCTTTGTATCTATGTGATAGTTCATTTTTATTATTCATTTCAGCAAATGTTTTCCTCGTATTTTTTGGAATAAAGATTGGATCATATCCCCAACCTTTTCCTTTTTGTGAATGTGATATGATACCATTAAGTTTTGCATCAAAGGATTGTAGAATTTTTTTATCACAATAACTAATAATAGAAACAAACTTTGCATTTCTATTATTTTTTAATAGATTAAGAATTCCTCTGTTTCCAATTGTTTTAAAAACATATGATGAATAAGATCCTGGAAATCCATCAAGTGAATTAATGAATAGCCCATCATCTTCAATGATTACAGGTTTTTTACATTTAGAAAATGCATCTTTTGCTTTTTTTGATGCAATGTCTTTAAGTGAATTTGATTGAATCTCTTCTAAATTGGATTTAAAAAAACCAATCTTTATTCCAAAAGAATCTAAAATTTTTTTTGCCTCTTGGTATTTGTGATTATTTGAAGATACAAAAAATAGATCAAACGACTGTTGCATACCTACCACGACTCTCTATATCTGAAACTAGTTTTGTAATTTTAACATAATTTGCATTTCCAACAATAGATTTGTAGCCAAGTAAGAAGTTTTTCCAAGCAGACTGCATGATTTTTGCATGAGCACTGTTAAGGATTTCTTTGATTAATCTCAAGTCAACTGCATGATCTTCAGGTTTTATTGTATTTTGAGACAATCCAAAATCAATAATAAAAACAGTATTTTGAAACAAAATAAAATTGGATGTTGTCAAATCCCCATGCATTATCCCATTTTTGTGTAACATTCCAACTAATTTTCCAATTTCTTTTGATAATTCAATAATTCTTGATTCAGGTAAATCATGAACTGGTTTTCCAGGAATTTCTTGCATTACAATAGAAGCTTGTTCTAAGTTTACAAAATAAACAAGAGGAGTTGGAATTCCAAATGACTTTACTAGAGATAACATTTGAGATTCTTTTATTGTTCGTTGTTTACGTATTTTTGAATCAAGCGACGCATTACGATAATTTTTTATTTTTCTGGTTTTGAGAATTGCTTTAGAATTTTGCCAGTTAATTTGATATATGTCCGCTTCTGCACCTTTTTTTCTTAATTTCATTAACATTATATCCAAAGAGATTCAATAAAAATTAATCATGGAAGAAGGAGAGAGAAAAATAAAACAAGAAGATTGTAGCGAAGATAATTTAGGTTCAGGAATTTTAACATTAACAAATAGGAGATTAGCATTTGACAAAACTAAAGCAAGAATAATGGATTTTTCTAAACACATGGGAGATACAATACTGGATGTTTCATTAGATGATATAATTAAAACATGGAAGGAAGGATTACTACTGAAAAAAGTGTGTTTTACAGCAAAGACTAGTGAAGATGAACAGGATTACAAGTTTGGAGTATTTAGTACAAAAAGTTGGCTCAAAAGTATTGATAAAGCAATTAATGATAACAAAAATCAATAATCTATCTTAACTGAATCTAATCTCCAAGATTGTGTAACTAAAGTATCTTTGAGTAAAGTACCTTGTTTGACTTGTGATTCTAAGAGTCCTGTCCAACATATTTGACTTCCACAATCTCCTGCATATTGTAATGGAACTACAAAAAATTTACATCCATGTCGTTTACATACATCTTGAAGCATTTCAGACAATCGTTTGTTAGCTGCAACACCACCTACTATCATCAATTCTTTTTTACCGGTAAATGATAAGGCGCGTTCTACAACCTCACTAATCATTGCAAATGCAGTTTCTTGAAGTGAATAACATGCATCAACTTTACTTTTCTTTGCAACAGGTTTTGTTGCAGACAATAAACCTGAAAATGAAACATCATTTCCTTTTACTGAATAAGGTAACATGACATAGTTTGAAGATTTAGATGCCAATTCTTCTATGTTTTTTCCACATGGAGAAGCAAATCCAATAGATCTCCCAAATTGATCAAGTAGTTGACCCAATGTAATATCCAAAGTTTCACCAAAAACTCTCCATTGTTTGTTAAGGAATGCAAGAAGCATGGTATGTCCTCCAGATACTAAAAGTACCAAAGGATTGGATGCGCCTGTGAGTAATTTTCCTAATTCAATATGACCAATTGCATGATTGACAGGATAAATTGGAATTTTGTAAAAAGAAGATAAAGATCTTGCAACAACTGCTCCAACACGTAAACATGGGCCTAATCCTGGACCTGCAGCATAAGAAATGATATCCAGATCTTTGATTGTAATGTTTGCCTCTGTGAGACATTCAGATAACACAGAAGAACTATTCTCAATATGATGGCGTGATGCTTCTCTAGGATGAATTCCTTCTCCCTTTGCAGGACGATAAATTTTTCTAATATCAGAAAGAATTTTTCCTTTTTTCCCTTTTTTTGCAATTATAGCACAGGAAAATGTATGAGCTGTACTTTCAATTCCTAATCCTAGCATACTATCCCCTACTTAATGCGGAAACAATTTTGATCACATCACCATTTTTTAGTTTCTGATCACCGCTGATTCGTTGTTTAGTTTTACAATCAATTGCATGTAAGAATCCTTTGGCAATATCTGCATGAATTAAACCTGCCAATTCTTTTGCAGTAGAATCTTGTGGAAGTAATTTTGTGTCAGGTAAAATTACACCATCTTTGTTGGTTAGTTTAGTCTCATCTTCTACGGGATATACAACAATAAATTTTAGCGAATCAAAAACAGCAGTGTTCAGAATTTTTTGAATTCCTGTAGATGGTATTTTAGAAAACACAGACTTTACCAAATCTAGTGCTTTTTGTTGTGGCGGTGGAATTTCTTTTCCTTCAACAATTTTAAAACCTTCATCTCCAGAAGAATAGTTTACAATTCCAGCTTTTGATGCTTTTCGTAAGAGTAATTCAGTTTCAGCACTACAAGGAATTACAGAGTCTGAAATTTTTTTAAGAACATCAAGATCTTGACAAAGATCTGCTTTATTTGCAGCAATAATCATTGGTTTAGTATTTTTTCTTAATTCTTTAACAAAAGTTTGGATATCAGAATCTTTCCATTCCTTTGGATTTCGAGAAATGAGACCTAGTTTTTGTAACACTTCATGTACTTGATATTCTTTGATACCCAATCCAGTAAATCGTTTTGCAATACCGTCAGTAAGTTTTACTCTTTTCTGATCTATTTCACGAGTAATCTTGTCCCATTCTCTTTGGAGAATATCTGCAAACCATTGATCAAATTCATTTTGAACAAACACGACATCTTCCAGAGGATCATGTGTTCCAACTGGAACCGATTGTCCTTGAATATCAGTACTGCCAGCAATGTCAACTACATGAATTAAAACTTCAGCTTGTCTTGCATCATCAAGGAATTGATTTCCTAATCCTTTTCCTTCATGTGCACCTGGAACCAATCCAGCAACATCAATGAGTTTAACTGGAACAAAACGAGTGCCATTAACACATAATTCATTTTCATGTTGAATTCCAAAATGTTTGCAAGCACAATCTGCTTTAACATATGCCACACCAATATTTGGTTCAATTGTTGTAAAAGGGAAATTACCTGTTGCTACAGGAGTTTCAGTTGCTGCTGAGAAAAATGTTGATTTTCCAACATTTGCTTTACCTAGTAAACCAATTTGCAATATAATCAAAAATCCAATTCTACTTATTAGTATTACAGAAATCGTTTAATGCAGTTTATCGTGATTGTATAACATGTCAGTTGTAATTACTGGAAGTCCAGGAGTTGGAAAACACACTATCACACAGGAAATTGCCGAAAAGCTTGAACTATCTATTATTGATATCAACAGTATAGCAAAAGATGAAGGATTATTTAAAAAAAATAAGGATACAAACGATGTAGATACAGAAAAATTAAAGAAAATCCTCCAACAAAAAATTTCAAAGAAAAATATGATTGTTGGTCATTTAGCGCCTTATGTTTTAGATAAAAATAAAATAAAGATAATGATTGTTTTGAGAAGAAATCCATATGATTTGATCTCAGTCTACAAAGAAAGGGAATACACAGATGAAAAAAGTAGAGAAAATGCAGGCAGTGAAGTACTAGGCATTATTGCACATGATGCAATAAGTAAATTCCAGGAAAAAGTGTTTCAAATAAACACTAGTGGGAAAAGCATCCATGAAGTGGTAGAAAAAGTAATGACCTTAATTTCTAGAAATGAAGGTAATGAAGATGTGGATTGGCTTGATTTGGTTACAAAAAATAATGATTTGAAAAAATTTTTTGCTGATTGATTAAATAACGCCTTTAAATTTGGATAGTTACTTGTTTGAAATTTCCAAAACTGATTTAGCAGGAAGGATAGGTACTCTATATACTAATCATGGAAAGATTGAGACTCCAGCATATGTTCCTGTTATTCATTCAGTAAAGCAAACAATCCCATCAAAAAAAATTCGAGAGATTGGTTTTGATTTAGTAATTACAAATGCATACATTACCAAAAATAGTTATGGTGATGAAGCTGTAAAAAAAGGAATTCATAAAATTATAGATTTTGATGGTGCAATCATGACAGATTCTGGAGGTTATCAAGTTCTAGAATATGGAGATGTTAAAGTTTTACCACCAGAGATGGCGAAGTTTGAAAGAGGGATCCTAACTGATTTTGCAATTCCACTTGACAAGCCAACAGGATTTGGATTACCATTAAAAAAAGCAGAAGCATATGTTAATCATACTCTTAAAGTTTCAAAACAAACACTTGACGATAGTGACGACAATGGTCAGATTTGGATTGGCCCAATTCAGGGTGGAGAGCATTTTGAACTTGTTGCAAAATCAACAAAAAAATTGGTAGATATTGGTTTTCAGATGTTAGCTTTAGGAAGTCCAGTTGAGTTTATGGAATCATATGAGTATAGACTATTAGCACAGATGATCGTAGCTGCAAAAAAACAGATGCCTCATTCTATTCCTTTACATCTTTTTGGGGCAGGGCATCCTCTAACAATACCATTTGCAGTGGCTTTAGGATGCGATACATTTGATTCTGCATCATACATGCTTTATGCCAAACATCAGAGATACATCACTGATGATGGGACACGATATTTGTCAGACATTGCGGTATTTCCATGTACATGTGAAGTATGCTCAAAATACACTCCAGATGAGTTACACCAGCTTGAGACAACGGAAAAAATCAATCAGTTGGCAATTCATAATCTCTATGCAATAAAACTTGAAGTCGATAAGGTAAAACAATCAATCCATGAAGGAAGGTTATGGGAATATGTTATGAAAAAGGCAAGAGCCCATCCCAAATTATTTGAAATGATTGAAGTTATGACAGGTAATTATGAATTTCTCGGTGTAACTACACCAAAATTCAAAGAAAAAGCAATTTTCCTATTTGATAAAGAAGATCAATTTCGTCCAGAGGTTCAAGCATATCATAATATGGTTAGAAAATTCAAATCAAAGAAAAAGAAATTAGTAGTCACCAAA
The DNA here is from genome assembly GCA_965248045.1 of Candidatus Nitrosopumilus sp. Taxonomy (GTDB): domain Archaea; phylum Thermoproteota; class Nitrososphaeria; order Nitrososphaerales; family Nitrosopumilaceae; genus Nitrosopumilus. Next base: position 1,552,160 of record CBDFIG010000002.1, on the reverse strand, counting down.
GAATCAAGTACAAAGCCAGGATATTTGTCTCATCAATACGTTGACTTGAAAAGAAAATTCAAAGACTTTGATTCAATACAGATATGCCAATACAATCCACAATTAGGATTAATTCCAATTGAGATTTCAGACATATTTCCAGCTGCACATCACGAAACTTCTAGAATAGATTTTGATCCAAAAGAATTCCCTACATTTGAAAAGACATGGAAATATTTCTTTGATAACAATAAATTTTCAGAAATTCATTATGACAAAAACGACAAATTCTTGAAGCATTTTGTAAAAACACTACCAAAAGAAATCAAGAAAAAATTATTTGTTTAATTAAAAATAAGAAAAAAGAATGTGCGAAAAGATTCAGCTTATAGTGCTGCGTCTTCTGCCCAACCGTTGACGAAGACACCGTTTTTGTGAAGAGGTACTGGTTGTCCAGCAGTGTAATTCATTGGTCTCATCCAAAAGATTGATTTTGTTGGGCATACACCGATGCATGCACCATCAGAAATACATCTTTCTGGATAAAATACAAATGCTTTACCTCTCTTCCAGCCTTCGACAGGTTTTACTCTAAGGACATCGGGACCAAGAGTTGTACAGATTTCTACACATAGTGCACATCCGATACATCTTTGTTCATCAATGTCAGGAAGTATTGCTATTGGCATTACAAAAATTATCTTGCTTGGTTACTATTTAAACCATGATTGAATTTCATAACAGGGTTATGAAATTGATCGAACAAAAATATATGTGCAAAATTCAGATTAAGAAATTTAAAAAACAAAAAGATAACGTGTTTTGCACGTTTATTTTCTCATTGCATCAATTTGACCAGAAGTTACCCAATCGAGTAATTCTGCTGATGATGGATTAAGGTCTGCTTTCTTATTCATAAGATTGTTAACCCAGATCCAGTTAATTTGGTTTAGAAGTACTTTATTTCCTTCGTCGCCTGCACGAGTTTTTGCCACAACAGCTTGATCTTGTTGTTTTATCCACTCATCATAGGTTCTTCCCATGAGGATCGGATCTTAGCTTACACTAATTAAAGCTTTTGTAGATTCTATAATAGGAATAATGATCGAGTTGGCTCTAAGAAGGTTTTAACGTCGTTAAAATTTCATTTTAATTCTTGGACGTTAAAGTTTTAGGAGCTGCAAATGAAGTTGGCAGATCTGGCTTTTTAGTTAAGTGTAATGGGACAAATCTTTTACTGGATTATGGAGTATTGTTTGGAAGAAGAGGAACACCACCAGGATATCCACTACATGTAAAACCAAAAGATGTAGATGCAATTATAATAACTCATGCTCATTTAGATCATTCAGGAAATGTTCCATCTCTTTTTGTAAGTGGAAATACTGACGTCTATGCCACACCCCCAACCTTTGATCTATCAAAATTATTGATAACAGACATGTTAAAAATTGAAAAAAATTCACATCCATTTGATATGCCTGAACTAAACAACATGATGAAAAATGCCAAAGAAATTGGATTTAAACAAAAGATAACTAAGGGAAATGCAACTTTTGAGTTAAGAGAATCAGGTCATGTGATTGGTGGTGGTACTGTTCTAGTAGAATCAGAGAAAAAACGCCTCCTCTACACTGGAGATATCAAAACAAATGGCTCAAGAATGCTTCGAGAAATGGATTTGGATATAGGAGAAATCGATTTACTGATTACTGAGAGTACTTATGCAAAGACAGAACAAAAACCAAGAAAAGAATCAGAAGCAGAATTAATAGAATTTGCAAATGAAGTAATGGATAGAAAAGGAATATTATTTATTCCATCATTTTCAGTAGAACGTTCTCAAGAGATTGCTTGTATTTTAAGAAGTGCAAATTTCAAACATAAAATCATAATGGATGGAATGGCATTGAAAGTAAACGAGATAATGTTTAGACATCCAGAATATCTTAGAGATCCTAAAGTATTTTCAGATGCAATCAATAGTGCAACTGCAATAAGAGAACATGCCGAAAGAAAACGTGCGATGGGAGAACCTTGTGTTGTAATATCACCAGCTGGAATGTTAGTAGGAGGAAATGCAGTCTATTATTTACAAGAGTTATCTTTTGATAGTAAAAATGGAATTGCACTAGTATCATATCAAGGAGAGGGGACGCCAGGAAAGAAATTGCTAGAAACAGGAAAGGTTTCAGCTAGAGGTAAAGATCTTAACGTTACAGCAGAAGTAAAACAGTTTGAATTTTCAGGGCATGCAGATAGGAATGAATTATTTGATATGATCAAAAAAATAAAGGGGAATCCCAAAGTATTGACTGTTCATGGAGATTCTGAATCATGTGAAATGTTTGCTCAGGAAATTCATGAAAAATTTGGTTTAGAGGCACACGCACCTGCAGTTGATGAAGAAATAACTGTCTAAAATGCAAGAAAATTCTGTAATAAATGTTGAAAATTCAATCAATAGTGGCCAAGTATTTCTTTGGAGAAAAAATAAAGACTATTGGTACGGGGTTAATGGCCAAGATGTTCTAAAGGTAAGTAATTCTGGAAATATCAAATCATATCAAAATAGTAAGACAGATTTTTTTAGAAAAAAAGATAACATAAAGATAATTATAAAATCAATTTCAAGAGACAAAACAACTAGAAATGCTGTAAAAAAATATCGGGGATTAAGACTACTTGAGCAAGATCCATTTCAATGTTTGATTTCCTTTATTATATCTTCAAATTCTAACATACAAAAAATTAAAATAAGTTTAGAAAAGTTATGCAAAAAATTTGGAAGAAGAATTGAATTTGGGAAACAGGAATTTTTTTTATTTCCAAAACCCAAAAGTCTTGCTAATGCTTCAATAAATGAAATTCTAAAATGTGGTGTGGGTTATCGTGCAAGATTTATCAGAGATGCTGCAAATATGATTTTTTCTAATAAAATGGATTTTGAAAGTTTAAAAAAATCTAATTATTTTGAAGCTAAAAAAAATATTTGTTCTATTCCAGGGGTTGGAAATAAGGTTGCAGATTGCATAATGTTGTTTTCATTAAACAAATTAGAAGCATTTCCATTGGATAGATGGATGATTAGAATTTTAGAGAAATATTATTGTAATGAATTTCAGATTGAAACAAAAACAATTACAGAAAAACAATATGATATTCTTCATGAAAAAATTGTAAATCATTTTGGTTCATATGCAGGGTATGCACAACAATTTCTCTTCAAAATGGAAAGAGAGAATTACCAAAAAACGTGGCTGTAAACCCTTAATGTGTGGTGAAAAGATGACTTTTATCGTGATTTATTGTTATTTTCTAGGCTCAATCAATCCAGTACTAACAGCCCCTTGGTACCAGAGATAGCACATAACGGTGATGGTATGCTGTTTTTGTATTTTCAGTCATTAATTAACAAACAACAAACTAGCAATTAAGTTTTAGATCTTAGTCAAAATACCTATAGGGCATAAAATGGAATTATTACATAATATCTGAGACTTGGGCATAACTAATTCAATTTTTTAATCAATTTCTCAAATTATTCAAATGAAAAAAGCCAAGGATCTCTACAATATTATTTCATCATATCATGAATGTAAAAATCCCCAGCAATATTATATCTGAATCATTTCTTATTGGTGTTTTGTATCTGGTTGGAACATTATCTTTGTATAGCGAAGAGACAAAGTTCGTGAACTAAAAATCATCAAAAAAGTAGAGGATAAATTATTTTACCTAGATAAATACGAACAACCAAACTAGAATTCCTTGAAAATAACTCACGAATTTATACTTCTCGCTATATGAAGACATTCTAAAACGTGGCAGGCCATATGTCTACCCAACTGTATTAATGGTGCAATTGTACATTATAAAATCATGGATGAGAATTCCAAGCAACAATACGTTTCATTATTTTCTTTCAATCAAATGTAACAATGACAAACTGCTCAAGGTTTGCAGACTAACACAAATCCCAGACAGAAGAACCATTGACAGAAGATTTCAGAATCTTCCAATTACACAGATGATCAGCAGTATGGGAAACCTGTTTGTTTCAGAAAAAATAGTAGAGAACAAATCCGCATCAGCTGATGGTTCCATGCTAAAGGCTGCAGGTCCAGTATGGCACAAATCAAACATGAAGAATAATCGTTTACCAATTTCAGGAATTGATACGGATGCCAAATGGGGATATTCCAAATCAAAGGGTTGGGTATTTGGATACAAATTACACATGAGTTGTAGCACTGGCAAACTAATTGTTCCATTGTCAGCTAATCTCAGCACTGCAAATGTTCATGACAGTCAAATGTATTGCACACTAGTTGAATCACTTTCAGGATTAGTCAAGAATATTCTATGTGATCCTGCATATGATGATTCCAAATTATATTGTTTTAGCAGCAAAAAACATCTCAGATTGATTACTCCAATAAAGCAATACCCGCATACTCCGCCAGAAAGAATTAATCTTGTAGAGTTTTACAATTCTTTGATTGGTCAAGAGTTGTACAGGGATAGAAAAATCTCAATTGAACCACTCTTTGAGATACTAAAAAGTACGTTTAGAATTGGCATATTGCCAGTAAAAGGATTTGATAATGTCAAATCATTTGTGTTGATTTGCGTGCTGGTGTATCAGTTGGCAGTGTACTACAACTGTGTAATTGGCAATGAGAATCCAAGAGTTGTAAGAAGAATGCTTTGCTGTTAAATGATTTTATTTTTGTGAATCATTATGCCCAAGTCTCAGGTAAATATCATCGTCACCATCATCAGTTACAACTACGGCATTGTATCGTTTCAAATCATATTCCCAGTCATATTGTAGGTGCATTGCCTGATTTCCCTTTACAATCCAAAATGGATCTATCCAATCATGAGGATTACCAATATGTAGTATTTGATCACCATCTTCACCTTCTTCAAGATATTCCCATACTGGTGCATATGCATGACATGCCCAGATTCCAGCCCAGCAATCATAGGCATATGCTGCTTGGAACTTTGCAATTGGAGGCGCACAGTAATTACTGCATTGTACTTCCATGTATGACATTTCCTGATATGATACATTTTGTTGTTCTTGTTTCTTGTCCTCTTCATTTAGATGTGCTTGGATTGCCATATTTCTCCAAAATTCTTTATTATCTTCGTATTCTTGAACAGTTGGAATACCTAGTCCACGCATCTGTTGTTTTATGTCATCAAGTTCATCAATTAGCTTTGCCTGTTTTTGTTTGTTCTCTTCGGAGTAAATATCTCCTTTAAGTTCAACACCTTTTTGTCCTAGTCTGTCAATTTTATCTTGTCTTGTTTCAGCGTATGCATCTTGTGTAGTTATTGCAAAAACCAGTGTTGCTGCAATAAACATTGTCAATAGAGATAGAGTTGTTTTTGTATTTCTAAAAGTCATTATTAATTATTGAAATAACATAATATAAAATATTGGCGATCAGATTTCATATTTATTCCAAATTCTTATTGCCAAATAAACAGACAATCCACCAAATATAACAAATACAATTATATCTAAAATCATAATTAATAATCCAGCTTCAAATGTTGGTGATAAAACCAAATTTGCTAAATGTGCTATTGGTCTATCTAAAAAATAAAACACAAGCATCGGTATTATTAATGCGATGATTTTAAACGATTTAACCATAAAAAAAGAGGGTTAAGGGACCCATATAAAGTCCCATCCTTCTGTGATATTAAATGGATTAAGTCCATCATACCATGCAAAAGATGTAATCAATACTGGACTGCCTGAACCAAACTTGGCACAATAACCTTGGTCTACAGAATTAGCGTTGTTGAAATTTGAAGTACACATATGTCCCGTAGATACATTTCTGTATTTTGTATATCCGTTATCAAAGTCCTTTTCATAACAGTAACTATTCACTATTATGGCAATGGAACTAGGATAGCCTTGATTTCCTACAACATATGATTCAATAAAATCTATACCTCTTACAGTTCCCCAATTATATCCTGTTTGGGTAGATGCTGTATAGCAGTTGAATTTTGTCTGAGTCGAAGTTTGGTAATTTATGGTTCCGGTTCTTGCCGTCATTTCATTAGAATCACCGGATCCAAGAGTTTGGGAATCTGAATCATCAAATGTGGCATCTAATTTTGCTAGTAGATTTTTGGTAGAAGTATTGGCAGATTCTTGTTCGATTGTAGAAGATCTAAGATCTTCTGTGACTTGTAACAAATCAAGTATTATATTAACACGTTGTAAGACTATTCGAATCTCATTCTTTTCAGATTCAACCTTTGTTTGTGTTAGTTAAGTTTTTAGTTCTTTTTTGTATTGTATTAGTTTTGTTATTTTGTCATTTGTTTGTCCTTCTGCATAATCCATCATACTAAATGGTAAAACCATCGCAACAATCAATGAAGCAAACAGTATTGTTTTTGCGTTTCTAAAAGTCATTATATTCTCTCAAACTTACAGAATAAAAGAATAGCGATCGGATAATTAATCTAGTGTATATTTCTCTTTAACTCTCATCTCTCGCTCTAGTAACTCCAACCTTTTCTTCAGATCATTTGTCTCTTGTTTTTGTTTTACAATTTCTTTGTTGGCCTCTTTGAGCTTCTTAATCTCCAGGTTCTTTTTTGTCAAGTCAAACACAGCTACGTTTGCCTCTATCTGGTCCCATAACTCTATTTTTTCATTTAATGTACGTCTTTGATATTGTTGCAAATATGCTCCGTGTCCTACAAGTGCGTGTGCCATATCCTTACTACCAGATAATGATTCTAATGCACGTGTAAAAAAATATGCTCTAAAACAATACAGATTAATCTTCATTCTACCTGTAGTCTCAAACTTGTCATCAAATCCTACTTTCTCACAATATGTCTTGAAGACCTTATCCTCGTTGCTTCTGGCATATTTGAGATTGGTGTTTTTACTAAACACCTGAGAGTCTTTTGTGAGGGCCTTTTCAAGTAGATTTGTAATATATGGTATACATTCCCTTGAGAATTTTATGGTCCTAGCTATCTTCTTTTTTGTTAATTGTGCAGGAATTAATGCAGTATAACAATTGTATTCTGTATTCCAAGTAATGTCTCTTTTCCCAAGTCCGGTAATTTCAATCGGCCTGGCACCAGTGGAGATTAAAGCTAGATAATAAGCTATTTTGTGATATTTTGATACTTTGAAAATTGTTAATATCTCATCAATTGATATTGCATGTGGTTTCTCATAGAGATCTTGAGGATATACCAATTCTTTTGAATCTATACCAATTTTTTTGTATTTGAGATACTTGTTAACACCACTGATTTTTACACGAATTACACTTACAACATTACTTTGATGTAAATGATGAACCCACTCCTGTACTAGATCTGTTATCAGTTCATCCTTTTGGTCCTCATCATCAAAAGATTTGATATAATCAATAATCTCATCTCTTTTTTTACCATACACATCTACACAGTATTTATCGAATTGTCTATTGGCAATCTCTATACCTTCTAGTCTAGCTTCACTAAGACCCTGCCATTTTTTCATAAAATTCTCCCAATTCTTTATTTTACGGAGTGGTTTCTTTGTATCAAAATCTAATCTTTGCATACATATCATACGTAAAAAGGACATAAAAAGTCATCTTTTTGGATGATTGTAAACCCTTAAAATGGTAATTAATTGCTAGGTTTTTGGGCCCATAGCTCAGCATGGATAGAGTGCTGGACTTCTAATCCAGTGGTCAAGGGATCGAAGCCCTTTGGGCCCGTATAGTTTTAGTCGAGAAATTAGTTCCAAGTATATAAAGAAATTATTAAAATTTAGGATTATATTTATTATGAGATAATTTACATTTAATTATTGCGGTTTAAAGAAAGATATCTTGTAATTGGAACTGTTGTAATAATTACAGGATTTGGATTCTTGTTTTTTGGAAATTCATTATATAATGCATTAGATCAACCCACAATACAACAGACAGAGACAACCACAAGTACTATCAATCCTTTCAAAGTGGAGAATATTTCACTAAAAAAGAATATAGAATCCCAGAAATCATATTATTTAGATAAGTTAGACATATTAGAAAAGGAGATTAGCAATCTAAAATCTCAAAAAAGTACACCAGACAATACCCAAGAGCTTGAAGATGAAGTTGACAGGCTAAGAGATGAGATTAGCAATCTAAAAAAGATGCCAATAACAGTAAGTTCTATCTCTGAGAAATCCTCGGATATTTCCAGCTCAGAGAAGAGAGTCCTAGAGGGAACTATTAAACAGCTAAAGGAGGACTTGGTAAAGGAGAAATCTAAGAAAGTTTCCAGAGATGATAGTGAGATAGTAAAACGTGTGAAAAATGATCTGTCAGTACAGATAGCTCAGAATGATAGCCTGAAAAATGAAATTAAGGATCTGAAACAAGAACTTGAGAAATTAAGGGACAGTATGAAGAAATAAGGTTTTTATTAACATATAGATGGCCCGTATAGTTCAAGTCTAGAATTAAGTCCCAACATGCTGTGTTTCCGGTACTGGTAAATTTATGTGATCTGTCTAAAATGGTGGTAACTCGTGATATGCGAATTTTCTCCAAGATTTTTACTAGCTGTTAACTTTGTGATCTGGTGAACATGGATGAAATTTTCAGTATTTGATACCCTGTTAACTTTGTGATCTGGTTATGTAAATATTCGATTTAATAAGCTAAAGTCATATCAAAGCTAATTTTAGTAAAAACATTTGATGGCCATTTAGGTCTACCAACTAATAATCAACTTGCTCCAAAACTCAAAAACTTGCCAAAATTTGACTCAGACAGGTAATTCGTTTGTTTTGTCATTAATTCATAATTTTAGAACATAAATTATAGTTTTAGAACAAGCTAAATACATGAGACTTGGGCATAACTAATTCTAATTTTTAATCAGTTTCTCAAATTATTCAAATGAAAAAAGCCAAGGATCTTTACAATATTGTTTCATTGCAACATGAATGTAAAAATCCCCAGCAACATTCTATCTGAATCATTTCTTATTGGTGTTTTGTATCTGGTTGGAGCATTATCTTTGTATGAGGAGATACTCAGACCTGGCAGACCGTACGTCTATTCAACGATTCTAATGGTTCAATTATTCATCATAAAATCATGGATGAGAATTCCAAGCAACAACACGTTTCATTATTTTCTATCCATAAAACCAAATAATGACAAATTACTCAAGATTTGTAAATTCTGCCACACCTGAAGAAAAACTCTGGTTTAAAAAAAATCTAAAGAAGAAATAGCCTCAAAAATGGCAGAAGGTTTTACAGTTCTTGCACAAGACGAGTCCATATTTTTAGCTGATGCAATATTTAGAAAAAAGATGTGGGTAAAGAAATGTACACGCCCAGTCATACTGGTTAACGGCTCACATCAAAAGACAATCATTTTTGGTGCATTAAGTAGTGATGGCAAACAATTCTTCAGACAGTATGACAAGTTTGATCAGTATTGTTTCTTGGATTATCTAAAGCAGTTAAACAAAAAGTTTGGCAAAATACTAGTCTTTGCAGACAGGGCACCACAACACAGATCAAATATCATAAAGCGATACCTTGAGAAAAATGATGATGTGATATTGCATTGGTTTCCAAAAGGCTCGCCACAGTTTAATGCAGTTGAAGAAGTATGGAAGCAAGGAAAGTATGATTTGTTGGTATCTCAGTATCAGCCATCATTGAGCAATCTAAAAAGTAACATTTCCAAATATTACAGAACAAGGAGATTCAATTTGGATATTATCAAATATATGCAACGTGAAGATGGTTGATGAATTTATGTTAGAGAGTATATGTGATCCTGCATATGATGATTCCAAATTATATTGTTTTAGCAACAAAAAACATCTCAGATTGATTACTCCAATAAGGCAATACTCACATACTCTGCCAGAAAGAATTAATCTTGTAGGGTTTTACAATTCTGTGATTGGTCAAGAGTTGTACAGGGATAGAAAAATCTCAATTGAACCACTCTTTGAGATACTAAAAAGTACGTTTAGAATTGGTATATTGCCAGTAAAAGGATTTGATAATGTCAAATCATTTGTGTTGATTTGCGTGCTGGTGTATCAGTTGGCAGTGTACTACTACAACTGTGTAATTGGCAATGAGAATCCAAGAGTTGTAAGAAGAATGCTTTGCTGTTAAATGATTTTATTTTTGTAAATCATTATGCCCAAGTCTCAGTTATGTGAAATTTTATTCCAGTAGAGTGAAGAATTGTTTGCTGTAGCATTACAGGAGTAAACAAAGTTAGTATGGCTTTGGACATTATTGAATCCATTCTTTTCTTTGAGATAATTCTTGGTCTTCCACTCTTTGGGAGATCGTAGAGGCCATCAAGGTCATACTCCTCAAAACGATCAGTCCATTTTCGTACCCAGTTTGTACAGCGGTGCAATGTTTGTGCAGTGTGTTCCAATTCCTTGCCATCCTTTAGAATCATCAGCACTGCAAGCATCCTTACTGCAACCCTGGAGTTTTCTTTCTTGTATGCTGCTTCAAGGGATTCTAGATTGTTCATGCATCTCACTGTGTTAACTGATCAAAAAGTCTTTTGTTTTGGAATTATTTGATTCACGAACTTTGTCTCTTCGCTATACCAACTATAGAATTTATTTTCTTGTGGTATTCCTGTTCTGATTTTGTTATCTTTGCACCATAAGGCGGATTCCCAACCACGGCATCAAACCCTGGATTCTTCTTCCTCTTCCCGTTCTCGTCATAGAAAATATCTGGAAATTCCAAGTCCCAATGGAAAAAAGAATGCTCTGAGGCATCTTCTTTGATCTTCTGCCAGTTCTCATCTGAATAAAAATCGAGGCTGTTCTCGCCGATTTTGCTGACGAAATCTGCCAGTCTGAAGATTCAATAAACAATTCTAAAAATTTGCAAAAAAATACTTGAAGAATTTTTAAATGCTTTATGACTGTTTGATGTATTCTGATTAGAACAAGCGATCTGCAAGACAAGAGATTATTTCTGAATTTTAACAATCTTTTTTGATGTTCAATGTTTTTGAGTAAAAAATGTTTTTTCTAAACCTTGTCAGATAAAATGACATGTTTACTTGTTGTTTTTAGATGCAAGTTACTTCTATGATAGAGATTCTAAGACAGCGATTGTTTATTTCACATGACCATAAAGAACAGCGAAGCATAGTAAGCGAATATACAATAAAATCAAAAAGAAAAGAATTGACAAACATCATAATTCTGTCAGATAAATTCTTGCCAAACTTATTGGTTCGGGATGAGGATGATTCCATTTTACCTGTTATGACAACAAGGGATGTTAAAAAATTGATTAACCATTTTATTGAAAAAAGTTCCAATGAAATACAAGAAAAACTAGAGCATCTTAATTCAAAAATAAATGCGGAGGAATTACACATGATATGGATTAAGATTCCAAAAAATAAATCATTGTATAAAAATGAGGTTAGAACATTTACCTTAAACTATTCTCCATATCATATAGATCCGCCAAGATCTGTTTTGAAAATGAAAATTAAAAAACAACCCTATCCTTTGTATTATACTTTGTTTACACCTAATGAATTTGATTTTGCTCAAGCACGATATGGTTTTATCAAAGATGGCAAAATAAAGCAGAGTTATCAACAGCCAGAGTACGTACAAAAATTCAGAACCTACAACTCTAATTTATTTCGAATAGTATCAGATATTGAGGATAGTTTTGAGATTTCGTATTCCTTCAAGCCCACACGTACTTCTACTGCACCCACAAAGATAGGTCTTTTTGCACTTGCTGGTCTGTCTTCTGTAATTGTTGCACTCAAATACATTGTTTTTTTGGGCGATCCTCCAGATGTTGGAATATTTGCCAAACAAATAGAAATCGGATTATTTGTAATTGGCGGATCGTTATTACTTCCACAATTGACTAACAATTATTCCATACGTGCTAGATACACCCTGTGGTATTTGTTGCCAATTGCCCTTGGAATTGTGATTCTCATATGAAAACTAATTTATCAGAGAGTGAACATACAGAACATATGACATCAAGTGTTAAAGACTCGGATATTTTAGCCCTGTATGATTGTGATGAAAATCCTTTAGCATATATGATAGAACCCAAAGGCTCTGTTGAAATAACAGATGAAGATAGTGAAACAACAAAAGAAGATTTAGAAAACATATTGTGAACAAAATTAGATTACAATATTTTGATTTCTTAAAGACAAGATACTAGAAAAGTAAAAAATAATTTCGAAATTTTGGCAATCATATCCATATTTTTTGAAATGTTACATCCATTTCAAATTTTTTGTACATGAAAAGTAATTCATCAACAGTGTACTTGTTATATTCCTTCATGTAGAAATTATGCCCTGCAAGAATATGACCCAGTCCAAATTGTATGTTGTTTGCCTTTGTTATAAAGTATGATCTCATACTATGAACATGAATTTTGTATCTGTTTTGTTTACAGTGACTGTATTTTTCCATCAGGTCAGCTTTTTTTCTTGCAGCTGCAAAACGTTTTAGAACAAGATTGAGGGCTTGCTCCCGTGTTCTATTTCCACAGAATATAAAATCGGATTTATGAATTTTAATTCTGTAACGTATCATATCTGAAACTTGTTTTGAAAAAATGTTAGACGTGATCTGCCTGTTTTTGTTATTTCAGCAGGAAGTAACACAGTTACATTTGAACGTGTAAGACCGAGATGTGCCAGTCTTATCTGCCCTAGCTCACTTACTCTCATTCCACTCGATATCAAAGCTAAGAGTTGAAATCGAAATTCCAATTCCGACACACGAAGAATTTTCCCTATTGCACCTGCAGTTATTGGAATTTCATATTCATACAGTGTTTGTGGAAATTTAAGATTCTGTTTTATATCTCTCCAATCAAGCTTTATTCTGTGATACCAAAGATAGGATCTGAGGTTGTTAAAATAGCATATTATACTTGAAGCAGTTATACCACGTTTTCTGTTCCAGATTATCCATTCTTGAAGAATATCATAGATGTCATCCTCATTATACATGGATATATTTTTGATATCTATCTTGCCAAATGCTTCTATGTTGTTTATTGTACACTGGAATAATTTTTGAGTTGACTTTGATTTCATGCCCAATATGGACATATACACTGATAACGTTCTAGTGTTTTGTTTGCCATTATCTAACATATACATAATCACTTGTGATTTTTAGAATGACTATATCATAACAAATGTAAGAAAAATATCGATTCTATGTTATTTCGAACTACAGTTATGTTGTCTTTTAATATTTGAAAAAAAATCACATATTTTCAGTCATCTTTATCTTAGGGTTACAAACATCACACAACCAAGATATGCTTCGAGAAGACAATGTAATTGACAACAAGGAGGTAATTCTAAAAGATGAACTGCTAAAGATTCTACCAAAGACTGAAAATGCAAGTATTGCAGTAGGATATTTTTTCATTTCTGGACTATCCGTAATAATTCAATCCCTAAAGGACATAGACAAGGTTCGTTTGCTAATCTCAAATACTACTGACAAGACAACTGCCGAAGCTCTAATTGAAGGATTTCATAGTATCAAGGAAGTACAAACTGAAGTTGATAAGAAAAATTTTGTAAATGAGGATAGAAAAACCAATGTGATCTCTGACTCTAAAGACAACATAAAGCAGTCTTTAGAACACATGAGTCAAACTAGTGAAGATAAAACAGCGGTAGAATTACTCATTGAAATGATGAAGACAAAACAGCTAGAAGTTCGGGTATATCCAAAAGAGAAACTCCATGCAAAGGCCTACATCTTCCAGCCAAAAGACACTGATTTTTCCCAAGGCATGGGCATTGTGGGTTCTAGCAATCTATCGATTGCAGGCATCTCGCAAAACAGCGAATTAAATCTCAAAACATATAATTCTCCAGATGTCAACCAGCTTCTAAATTGGTTTAATGAATTATGGAAAGATGGACTAGAGTTCACAGAAGATTTTAATTTAATATTAACAAATTCATGGGCAGGAAAAATCTATTCCTCCAGAGACCTGTTTCTAAAAGCTGCATATCTAGAACATAAAGACAAACTGGAAGAACAACATGAGATTGATCCTATATGGAGACAAAAATTTCCAAAACTATTTCCATTTCAGAGAAATGCTGTTGATCATGGTCTTACAATGTTTGAGTTGTATGGAGGCGTGATAATTGGCGATGTTGTAAGATTGGGAAAAACTTATGTTGGAATAGCATTGCTAAAATATTTACAACTGCAACAAGAGTACAGACCTTTGATTATCTGCCCACCACCACTAATTCCCATGTGGGAAAAATTCTGTGAGGATTATGAGGTAGATGCAAAGATTTTATCACGAGGCAAAATATCACAGGAAAATTTTGAATTGTATCAGGATTACAGGTATAATAGTAGGGATCTGGTACTAATTGATGAGAGTCATCATTTCAGAAACAGTGATTCAAGACAGTATGAAAACCTTTATCAATTCATGCAAGCTCAAGATGCAAAGGCAATACTACTTACTGCAACCCCTGACATCTTGGTGTGCTTTGTTTCCCAACCCAAAATAATTATCAACACCATCTAATCAAATAAATCATCTCAGATTCTATTGCATTACAATCATCTTATTGTACAAACAAACTTTCATTTTTAATTCATGAATCATGTTTTCTCTCTTGTGCGATGTTACGTGTTCTCCAAACATTCGCTTGAATGCTGAAAATACAGATTCTACAATCCATCTATCTCCATAGCTAACGCTGGCTTTCCACAATTCATAGTTGAAAATTTGAGCTAGGACAGATTTTCGTCTGGGATAACAGTCAGTGTTTACAGATGAATTCTTTCTTGTCTTGATTCCTGGAGTTATGTTATCATGATACAAATATGAGAAATCATCTTTGGTATCGTATGCGCCATCAGCTAGTGCTTTGATTACGTTTCCAAACTTTTTTGATTGCTGTACCAGTGATACAAAAGATTTTGAGTCATGTGACTTGTCATCTGTAATTTCCAAACCTGTTATCTGTTTTGATTTTACATCTACTGCCACATGAATTTTCAAGAATCCTCGTCGTTTCTGCCATTTCTGTCTCATCCATTCGCCTCTGTCTGCAACCTTGACTCCGGTACTATCAATTGCAATTACAATGTCCTTTCCCAGTTTGGGACTCATCTTGATGTGTAACTTGTTGACTCTTTTCCAAATGGCAGAATACGTTGGAGTTTTTGATTTTTCTTTTAGATGTGATTTTATCAGGCCTTCTGTTTGTCTGAATGGCAGATGCAAATAGAGATGGCAATATCCTAGTGCTTCCATGAATGATTCAGGATAAACGTACCTGTGTCCTTCTTTGTTATGATTCATCTCTTTGAGTTCTGTGCCCCATTGTTCCATTGCATCAAAAGAGAACATGATTTCTCCACGTCTGACTAGTGATTTGTTATATTTTTTCCAATTACGTTTCATAAAATGTTAGAAATATCTCTGATCTAAAGCTTGAGTGGTGAGATTAATTGGATAAACTAGTCATGTTAGGAAACACAGCATCTTGGTGTATAAGTAATTAAAGATCGATCTTAATTGTGCGGATGTAGTCATTTTCTTGATAAGTTATGACATACGAGTCCATATTTTACGTCAAAATCTCATATCAAAAAGATTAAAATGATTTGAACTCAAAAATAAGATGTGAAATTACAGACAATATTTTGGAAAGAAGATGATACTTATGTGATAAAAGAGGTAGCTACTGGCGTAACGACTCAGGGTCACACCATTGAAGAGGCACTAGCAAACATCAAAGAGGCAATAAGTCTTTATCTTGAAGAGATGCCAGATACAAAAGAATCCATCCAAAACATGGACATGGTTGGTGCATTGAGTGTCGAAATTCCCTAAACTTACAGCAAGAAAAATCATAAAAATCCTTGTTGATGATTTTGATTTTCAGGTTTCTCGACAGACAGGAAGTCATGTTGTTTTGCACAGATTTGTTGGCAGCAGAAAAATAGTCACAGTTATTCCAATGCATAAAGAGGTTAAGACTGGAACCATCTTTGGTATCTTATCACTTGCAGAAATCAAAAAAGAAGATTTTCTTAAAAATCTTTGATAGGTATCTTTTCCAGAAATTATTTCGTGTCACTTTCATGATTGATTCCTCCATAGTATACCAGGGTTCATTGTATCAGTTTAGTGATAAGAAACATTTGAGATTGATTTGTCCCATCAAGATTTATCCCTCAACGCTACCAGATAGAATTAAACTTACAGATTTTTACAATTCTATACAAGGTCAAGAGTGGTACTCACAAAGAAAAGTTTCAATTGAACCATTATTTCAAACACTCAAAGATACATTTAACATCAGAACTGTGCCAGTCAAAGGATTAAACAACATGAAATCATTTATGTTGATTTGTGTGTTGGTGTATCAACTTGCAGTGTACTACAATTGTGTAACTGGCGTGAGAATCCAAGATTTGTAAAGAGAATGCTTTGCTGTTGAATAATTTTAGATGTTATTTTTGTAAATCATTATGTCCAAGTCTCAATTACCTTGTAACTATGCCGTTAAGATTACAGAACCTTGTTATTTGGCGACATGTCATATTCTTCTCACAGAATACTGATACACCTTGATGATTCCAAGTACTGGGATCACGACGTACATTGTCATATTGAGCAGTATGATGACAGTGCCATACCCTAATATCTCGTATTCTGAATCAATATCAACAAGGTTCAGCAGGGACAGTGATGAGAGCATTGGGACAAGCGATATCTTGACAAATTCCCTCAATGTCGGATTTTCTCTTTGCAGATCAGCTATGACAGGTGAAAACGAATAGTAAAATGAGTTAAAGGATGTCATAAAGGCGACACCATACTCTGTTGATAGTATGGTTTCATCTCGCATTTCCCTTAACTGTTGTACTTGTGGTGCAAGCTCCGTTCCAAAGGCCGCAGTGGCAATCAGACACCCTCCTCCATCCTCACCTGACTTTGTAGTTGCTACATCACCAGAGGAGACAGGTTCTAGGTCCATGTCAACCGTACCTGTTTTAACATCATTTGTAATATCTTCTGTATCACCAGAGGAGACAGGTTCTAGGTCCATGTCAACCGTACCTGTTTTAACATCATTTGTAATATCTTCTGTATCACCAGAGGAGACAGGTTCTAGGTCCATGTCAGAGTCGATCTCAGGTGTATCATCTGATCGTACCACGGGATCGGGTGCGGACTGGGACTCTGAATTTGAAATATCAGTAGAGGTAATTTTGTATGTCTTTTCACCTACACATGAGTCGACAGTGACTGATTCGTTGACTGTGTATGCAATCCTGCCAGAAAGTAGTGTCAGCTGTACTCCAATATATTCCTCAGCGGAGTGCATCTGACTAGTAAAGACACCGTATCCAGATACCGTTTCATTGGATTTGGATGCCTGCTTTAGTCCATATTCTGTAGTTCGAACAGATACGGAAAATTCGGTAGAATCAGGACCTGCAACTATTGATATCATACCGTCATTACAGTCCCAAGATATCGACTTTATGTAGACTTTCTGTATCTCTTGATAGATATCAACGCTAGTGCGTCCGCCGCCACCACTACTGCTACCACTACTGCTACCACTACTGCTACCACTACTGCTACCACTACTGCTACCACTACTGCTACCACTACTGCTACCACTGCTACCACTATTGACTGTTGGAGTACTCACACCAGATGCAAATCTGTTAATGTGTGTGCTATATCCAATGTCAGGGGATACAAATGATGCTATTTGTGCAGAGGCATACAGAACAGAATCTAGGACTGGATCATAATACGATATGGGATGCCAGCCATTCTCATCAGAGACCTCCCATGCACTATAAAATACAGAATCTACATTATTATCTCCATTTTTGTTTAGGGTGATAGATCCTAGTGCACCTTTGTATCCCTCTGCCACAGATGGTAGTATGCCTTTGATCTGTGATGCATCGGTATTCTGAGCCTCCAGAATAGACAGACCCAGCAACCACACGGCATCATACTCAAAGTAGGCATATGTGCTTGGGGCAAGGCCGGTCACTTTGGTTATGGCTTTAGCTATTTTGGCATTAGTTGCATTATTAGATATGTCAGGCTGTACAGACAGGAGGCCGACTTGTGCTGCAAAGGCCTGTGCATCAGGATCATCTATTATATTAGGCGATTTTGTGTTTAGATCAGCTCCAAACCACTGCACCTTTCCCAAGATATCATGTGCAGCTGCAGATTTTACAAACGAGGCATTTTCCTCAAAGCCAACATACAAGACAGCAACACGGCTTTTGCTGTATGTATCAACGTAGGACTGTACTGTTGAGGCAAGTTGTATTGTTGCTTGATTTATGTCGTCTTGTTGTGCTGATGAATAGCTTATCGTATCAGGATGTACATGTATAAAGAAATCAACAGGGAGTTGTATCTTGACTGTATCTAACAATTCGTTTACCCATGGTGCATCCCTGCCTGTAACTACTACAGCTCCGATATCATATGCGTCTATCAGAGATGCGATTGCCTTGGCATGGTTGGTGTGATCAGGTACCATACGGAACAGCGCATCATCAGGTATTGCAAGCGACGGCAGTGCAGAGCAGCAACTAAGTAGTGCCATGTTCTGTGAATTTGCATAGTCTAGCACATCATCGGTTATGAGATCAATTGAAGGGCCGTTTATTATTTTGATGCCGTTGTCGTTAAGTGATTGCAGTTGTTGCAGTGCAACCTGCGGGTTTGTTTGAGTATCACGTATATCTAGTTCCAATGACCAGCTACTGTTGCGCTCCTCCAGATACGAGTTAAAGTCAGATTCTGCCAGCTTGGCAGCCTCTGATATGTCCTTGCCGTATCTGTCGGCACCACCTGTCAGGGGTGCAAGCATACCTATAGTAATGGTACCCTCCAAAGTATCACCTGTTTGTGCAAAGGACTCGTTCCAAGCTAAAAGTGAGCCAGATCCCAGAAGTATTACAGATACAATTACGACAAAAGTCAGGTTACCAGACATGTTTTTCATTTATTCAGATTACTCCCCCCACATACAGCAGTTAACGACATATTGCACGATAGAAGATTTCCTGTTCCATAGTAAGATCGGTAGGCAGTATCACATTCGTATTCTCAAGGTCGATCTTGAAGGTAATTGACATATCATCTCCGATATCAACCAAATTATTGCCTAGTATTTCATTAGATACTGTCAGGCCATCAGAGACATAGGTCCATGGGATTGTATCGCCTACCTTTACTTGGGTTACAGGAACATTCAGCGTGACGCCTTCAGGCAGAGACATCCAATCATCTACAAAGATATCAAGTTTGTATATTGGTATGGTGCCGATATTTGTTATGGTTTGCGTTTGTTCTGCAGATAGCAAAGAGTTAGAATCTACGGTATCAAAGTCCAAGACAGGCTCTTGCAGAGATACACCACATAGGGTAACATCACCGCCGCTTATCTTCCATACAAAAGACTCGAGTCTTTCTACCACATCATATACGGCATAACTGTTAGGTTCTGCCAAATCACCATCAGCATTTAGCTTGTATTGCCCCAAAGCACCATTGTATGCTGTATTGATGTCTGCCAATGCAGACTTTACTATCCCAAAGGAGTTATCATCAGATGAAATAGTTCCTGCCAGAAGATGCACAGAGTCATACACAGAATTTGAATATACATTGTGAGATACTCCAATGGATCCAAGACGGAAAGACAGGGATCGGTTTATGTCATTAGGCTCAACATAAAATAATGTTGCAGCAAATCCTACATCAGCTGCAATTCTTCCAGTTATCTCATCATCAGTTATTGTAGTTTCATCTGCAACACCATCAGTGCCGTACCACTTTACAGAAAGGACATTGTCGGCATTATGCAAAGAGTCTATGGCATGAAACAGAGATACCATGTTGTCATCAAATCCGACATAGAGGATGCCTATATTATCCGTACTTGCATCTGCAGTATCCAGCAGAGACTGCACGGTGTCATTCAGATCAGATACAAGGGAATCAAAGTCAGCATTCATCGTGAATATATGGTCTTGATCAATACTAAAAGAGTCATCAGATACGATACTGTTTACAAGGCCATTGGACCAGACATCGTCTCTGTGCACAATAATTAGATTCTCAATACCATCAGATTTCATGTGCTTTATCAAAACCGGATCTTGGTTAGAGTCATTTGGTGACAAGCGGAATATGTTGTCTGGTTCTGCCAGCGCCACGGCAGTGGAGACTGGAGAGACAAGTATAATGTCATTGGTATTTACAAAGTCCTTTATCTTTGCAGTGTGTGCGCTGGTGGTAGAGCCTGCAAAGTACTGCAGAGTCTCAGCTGGGTAATAACCAGATCCCAACACAAAGCCACGATCGTCCTCTTTTAGCAGAGAGCGCTTTGTCTGTTCTGTTCCAGTTGCAGGATTATCAAAGGTGTATTGCACCCATACTGTATCAGTGGTATCAAATTCAGCAAGGATGTCAATCCAGGTCTTATCAGTGTCAATGTTGTCAATATGGTCTCCAGCAGAGTCCAAATGTGCCGCACTCATGAGGATGGTACCATTTGTGTGAATTGCAAAGGGATAAAACAGTTCAGTCGTTTTGTCATAGGTACTAGCAAACACTCCCCAATCATTATCTAAATTGTAAGTCGCATTTGCCGCATTAATGACTGCCTCTAGGGGGGGGATATGCAAAGCATCATTATTTAGGATGGGATAATAGCCAGCTCCCACAATAAGGCCAGATTCAGAATGGTACACAAGCAGGGAACGCTTTATGGCATCAGAATTAGTGTCAGGATTGAGGAATGTGTATTGCCACCATATCTCCTCAGGAGAATTTTCTCCTTCAAACAATCTATAGATTTCCTCGGGAAGTATATCAGAATCTTGCAGAGTGTTAATATCAACGCCAGAGGTTATAGCTCCGTTAGAATCTAAGAGAGTGATGTGTTCACTGCTAAACCCATGTGCAATAACGTGTCCCTCTTTATTGTAAACAAAAGGATAATCAGTCGTAGTATACTGGTCGTTTATGGCATCAAAGTTTGTGTTAGAATCATAATCTGATATTGTATCATCAATAACAGTACGCAATGAATCACGGTAAAAGTAATCATAGGATCCAAAATACAGCTCATTTAGGGCAGGCAGAGCACCTGTACCAATGTCTACTGTGTGTGTGTTGACTGCATATGGATTGTTTTCATTAAAGTCATGTCTGGCAACGGCATATACGACAGAATAATCGGGGTCATTAAACGCATCAGTGCTAGTCAGGTCAAGCAGTAGGCCTACATCAACTGCAGCAATTGGATCAACCCATACCTGTACAAATCTGTCGTCAGTATAATACGTGCCTATCCTTTCCCATCCCGTTGGTTCGATACCATATACTGCATAGTTAGCTTGGGCAAGATCACCTTGTTCATCTAGTAATATATCTCCCAAGGCACCGTCAGTGTTAGAATCTACGACGTCTGGAATCTTGGCTACTATATCCGCAAATGGGGTATCAGGACCGCCGGCTGCCTCGACTGCAAGGCCTATTGCCCAGATAGTATCATAAGTAGAGTAGACATATGTACTTGGAGACTCGCCAGGATACTGCCTTGATATCTCATCAGTTACAGACTGGTACCTCGCAGAGTCAGGATTGCCTTCAAATATACAGTTTCTAAAGTTGACATCAACAAGAAAGTCACGGACAACTGCATTGTCTTCACTGACAAGAGCAGGTTTTAAGGTATCTGCATCAGAGCCTATCCAATGGATATAGCGCAATGCAGGATACTTTGCTGCTTCTTTGATAAAGTCTAGGGACTCAAAACCAACATATAAGACAGCAACCTTGTCACTTCCATGTGACTTTATCTGATCTAATACGACATCATTAAGATCAGAGATCAGAGTGATAAACTGGCCATCACATAAGGGGTTGTCCTTTCCAGTTGCATCACCATTAAGATCAGTGCATGTTTCATATGCCATTATGTCGCTGCCTGAAGTGTATAATGCATCAGCATCTGTTTGTTCTGTATACTCCGATACGCCGCCGAGTTCTGTAAATATATTAGAAGTACTTTTTGCCAATCCGTTTCCAAATGGATCATTTATCCACACTGGAATCAGAACCTCTATGTCATTGTTGTACAACACATTGGCAATAACTGGACCATGCTTGCTATCATTTGGTGCTAGACGAAAGACATTGTCATCTTCTGCAATGCTTGGTGCAATAGAACAGCAGCTAATCAACGAAAGTTCCTTACCAATGGCGTAATTCTGTACCTTCTCAACGGAAGCCGATATTGATGGACCTGAGATAAAATTAATATTATGATTTTCATGAAGATCCTTGGCTGAAGCCAAGGCAGTGTCTGCATCAGTTGCAGTATCTCTAATGATGGCTTTTAACTGCCAATCAGTAGTTCCTTTGTCTGTAAGATACTCGTTGAATTTCTCCACTGCAAAAGATGTTATTGCGCCCCTATGCTTTCCAGATTCTGAAAGGGAACCGGTTTGAGTTACAAGAGATCCTATAGTGAAATCTTTGATATCAGTTTGTGCATATGCCTCTCCTCCAACTATTATTCCGTTGCTACTGGCATAGACAGATACTGCCATAATTGAGAACAATATGGTTACTGTAAAAATTATCATTGTTTGCATAAATTAAATTTCTCTACATCGATATTAAAAAGATTGTGCTGATAGGTTCTGTTAACTTTGTGGGTGTATCTTCTTCGTGTTAAGTGTCGGGTGTTTTGAGGCATTTTGAATTATAGTTTTCCACTTGTTATCCCCTTTGATTGAAATTCCAGATCTATCAGCTGGTGTGTCATTATCCAAGCTCATGTGAGGTCTTATGTAATTATGATATAGTTTGATCCCTGTAATTGCTGGGCTATCTGCTTTTTTCAATCCTCTAAAGATTTTTTCTCTATCTCTAAATTCACCATTAAGGCGTTCTTGTATGTTGTTATTTGCTACTTGATTCTTGAAATGAACTTCCCTAATATGCTTGCTTGGTTTGTGTAGAAAGTTCTTTGGTGCAAACTCTTTCTTAAAGGCATCATTGTAAGCTGGGAGTCCGTCAGTGACAAATTCACTAGGAATCTTTTTGGTTACTTTCTTTCCTATCTTTAAGAGACTTTGAGCATCATGCTTGAATTTACTATCTGCCACTTCTTGTGCTATCCAAAATCTAGTCTCATTATCCATCATAGCAAAGAGATATTTCCTATCACCTTTTACCTTAAGCCACACCTCATCTGCATGCCACTTTTCGCCTACTTGTGGGGTTATGGTTTCAAGATAAGAATCCATTAGAACTCATGAGTAATCCCCCTCATCTTGCCGGTTTGGGCCATAAAATCGGAAAAATACGGTTAAATGCCCACCATGCCAAGTGCGTGGCGAATTAATTCATTACAAAATCCAAGACGACGTGCGCAGTCCTGCAGCACCTTGATGTGCCCTGAATCCTACTTGACAGGCTCCCGGGAGCAGGCCCTGTCCCAGTCTACCTGCATCTTCCACCGGCCCGGTGGCGGCGGGCCCTTTTGCACGTAATCCCACAAAAGATCCAGGTTCACCAGCCCGGTGATCACGTTGAACTCCCGGTTGAACTGTGCCGCGTTGCCGTCGTACGGGTCGGCAAGACGCGCGTAGCGCTTGAGCCTGCCTATGGTGTGCTCGACTAGCACGCGCTCGGAGTGGATCCTGTGATTGTGCTCCCTTTGCTCCGGCGTCAGGGGCGCCTTCTTGCTCTTCTTGTGCGGGATCTCCGGGGTTATGCCGGGCAGGTGTTTTTCGATCCCCTGGTAGCCGCGGTCGACAAAGACGTGGCATCGTTCTGCCTCGGGCAGATCCGGGTCGTGCATCGCCTCCTCCCATCTTCCAAACGGCATGGGGCGTTCCTTGAGAAGCGTGATGTCGCCGACTGACCCGACGGTGCTCTTTGATATGCCGATTATCACCCCGTTTTCGTTGGCGTACACGTTGGTGTTGTTGGTGAACTTTTTTTTCTTGCCAGAGTACTTCATGCGCCTGACCGTCCTTTCGGACGGGCGCTGCACGGGGCAGTGCGTGCCGTCTGCGAATATCTTGCCCCCGTCGGGCCCGGGCACGATCTTCTTGAATTCCTCTTTGGTGGGGGCAGCTGCTATCTCTTTGGATATCTTGTCTGCCGTGGGAAGAACCCCTTCCAGCATCGCGTCGATCACCTTGAGGTACCGCGACACGGCGGCCTGGTCTATCCCGAAGACTGCGCCAAGCACGCCCTGGGTAATGTTGTCCTTTTTATGCATCAGCGCCATGAGCAGGGCGTGCCTCAGGTGCAGCTTGCAGCGGTTTCCGGGATCGGACCTTCTGGAGTCGTCGTCGCGAAACAGCGGCATCTGGCCAGAATCCTTCATGAATTCCTTGGCATACGCCAGCATGAACTGGAACTTTTCTTTGTCTTTTAGCGTGGCCCGGTAAAGCTTGGTCTTGCTGCAGATTATTTCGTCAAAAACCTCGATCCGGTGCAGCATCGCACTCTTGTCGGCATCCTTGCTCAACGCGCCGTCCCTGCGCTTCCACAGGCTGCGTTCAAGGCTCAGCTCCTCGTCTTTCTGCTCCAGCTTTTTGTCTTTCTGATTTAGAATCTTTTTCAGGTTTTTGTTTTCCTGTTCCAATCTGTATATGATCTGATCAGGCGAGTCTGGCATTTGATGTGAGACGCGATCCTGCCTGATCTAAATTTATCGATGTGAGGTGAGGGAATTACTCATGAGTTCTATTAGTTTAGTGTATTTCTTAATCCATTGATAAATTGCCACATGTGAAAAATTAATGCCTTGTAGTTTGATGAACTTCTCAACACCACGCAAACTCTCACCTGTAAAGTACAACTGCATTGCATTTGTGATAATTTCAGGACTTGCTTTCATGTTCTCAAAACCAAGATTAATTGAGAATTTTTTATTACAATCTTTACACCTGTATCTTTGAATTGAATAATTTTTGTTATGTCTTATTCCATCTTTTCTTAGATTATCAGAATTACATACAGGGCATGAATCAACTGTAACTTCATTAATTATAATTTGCTTTCTTACTTGTTCTCTTATGGATAATGAAATCTCTACTGCGTGAATGTGCTTACAGCATATATTTTTGAAGTAATGATCCTCACAGGAACAAGACCAGCCAGATTCCAAGGAAATAATGTCATGTTATTTGTCTCTTGATTGGGATTTTACTTTGTAATGAGTTGAATTAATTCTTGTAATCTGATCTTGCTTTTCTGCTATTATTTTCCCTCTTTCCTTCCTATAATTCATTTTATCTCTATACAGGTATAAACCAAATATAAAACTATCCCTATGAAGGTATAAATTACAGTTTTGTAAAAACAAACTATGCCAATAGCTACAAAGACTGTCAATGATGAAAGATACATCTATTTTTCCTATTATGAGAATGGTAAGAAAAAAGAAGTCTATTGTGGTTTGGCATCAAAATCTGAATCAAAGAAGAAGGCATTGGAACTTGAAATTACACATTTGACTAGACAAAAAGACGAGTTAGAAAATAAAGTTTCAAAAGCAGAATCAGAATTAAAACAAATTCAGAAATAATTATTTTTTAGGATTGTTTTTTCTTATAGCAAGATCAAGATTAAAGATTAAAGTAGAGTTGATGTAACTAAGCAATCCACTAACACGAGGAGAAGACAGGTTTGCAGTGTAATAGAACACACGCCCATTTTTTTTATGACGTTTTACAACCTGTTCAACTAAAAGTGATTGTAGGCTTCTTTGAAGTGTGCGATCAGGAATTACAGTAAGTTCAGATATTTCATCTTCTGTATATTCTAATCCCTCATTGGTAAGAAGAAAATCCAACACTTTAGCATTTGCAGTGCTGAATAGTCGTGTAAGAGGCAATTGTGTGTCGTCCTGCTCTAATAATTCCATGAAATAGTTATGTTATCTTTCTATATATTTTTTGCCAAAATTGGCGATCGAAGCTTCATATTCATTCTTTATGTTCGCCAGCAGTGGCAAGAGATATATAATAAAATTGCTAAGCTTAAAATATGTTCACTATAGAATAGTGTGTTGCATAATTCAACCCGGCCACCCAAGACTTGTACCGGATTCGCCTATCCAACTCTACATTGCCCCCCTACTCCCATGTCTATCAGCTTGTTGTAGGTGGCCACTTTGAGATTGACCTCCTGGATCATGTTCTTCCATTTCAATGAGTACAGGTGCTCTCCAAACATTCTCTTAAAGGCGGAAAACACAATCTCCGCTATCCATCTCTTGCCATATTCGACTCTGGTCTTCCATTCCTTTTGATTACTTTTCTTATCATCATCAGGCAACCATTTCACCCGATTGGGATCAGAGCCGCCAAACTGGTCCCGGACTGCCATGCCCCACACACACATCACCTGCACCTTTTCCTTTTGGGGTGGAGCTTACCTTGAGTTTGATGAGTGGGGTCACGTTGCGCTCCCTGCATGCCTTTAGATTATCCCTGGAGGCGTAAGCGCCATCGCCATACGCAGAATATCGTGTGGAACTGTCTGCATGACTGGATTCTGATGCCGGATCCACACAGTTCTCCAGAGCGTCATCAAGCAGCGGAATGAACATGGGAGAATCCCCTGTCCGATCATCAGTGACACGGACTGCCAGTATCTTTTTTGTATCCACGTCAACTAGGATGTGCATCTTTACAAATCCACGTCTTACCTGCCACTTTTGCCTTATCCATTCTCCCCTGTTGTGCTGTTTGAGACCGGTAGAGTCTACTGCAAACCTGATTGTGACACCCTTGCTGCCAGTCACTGTGATGATTCCACCATTCCTCTGGACATCCAGTGACTGGATTCTCCTGTAGATGGATGGTATAGTGGGGCACTTTCTCATCATTGAGCACTTCCAGGATCATGCCCATCAGGTTCCGGTATGGTATGTGGATCATGGATTTGACTACCGCCAGAGAGGCAAAGAACGAGTCTGCATACTGGAAAGGAGCCCCGACCTTGTGACGGTTGGCCTTTTTGACCTCGATGCATCTCTTCAGGTCATCGTGAATAATTAATGCCTGACCACGCCTGATGTATTTTTCGTTGTCCGTCTTCAATCCGATACTCTAGGTTCCACTGATCTTTAGCTTTTTCGGTCTAGAACACAGTCAACATCACTCACTGCAACTGGGCGTAATTATGCAACACACTAGCAAAGAAGAATCATTTATTAGAAAATGGGTTGAGAACATAGAACAGAAAGCTTGTGGCAATAACCGACTTCCTTCAAGGTCTGCATTTCATATCTTTGTTCATTTAAAATGGTTAGTGATAACAGGCAGAAAAGGAAATGTGATTTACTACAAAGTAACCAAAACAAATGATTGAATATGGTTGATAAAAAAACAAAGAGTACACGTGGAAACAACTCATCAATAGATATCAATGTGCATTGACGAGTCTTGATATCTCAAATATTAAATCATGAATAACACCCGACACTTAACACGAAGAAGATACACCCACAAAGTTAACAGAACCTGCTGATAGAGTTCTGTGTAATCTACGGGTACATCGTATCTTGATAATTTGTTCCTAAACACATCACGGCTTATCCTGAATTTCTTGATTTGTGCAATTACATGTTTTCTACTTTTATTCTAATTCTTGACTGTATAAGCTTGTTTCATTCCTTTTGAGGCATCATGATTACAAAATATACAAATCAAAACATCCGACGTTTCCTGAAGAGTTATTGTGGTTTTATGATCTTGGATATTTGGGGATTGGAAGGACTTTCCCAAGCAGATTAGCATTTTGCCATACAAGAAAAAGAAGGGAAAGCGATTGACCATGGCTGTCAGGCAATGTACGGATTTGTGGATTATCTCACCGTTTAGATTGACTGTAATCTGATTTTGCACTGTGTGTGTTTTTTCTTTTTGCCTGAATAGTGTGATTTTCTTTTGCGTTTATCTTTTGGTCTTGGAATTTGTTGTTCAGTTCCATCAGTGATTGCAATCAGTTCAGGGAAAAACCGGAACAGTTCTGACATAGTTTTGAGTTTTCTTGAATCTGCATATTTTTTAGCAGGGATCGGAATGGAACATTTCACTGCAAGCTCCAAATATTGGATGTTTCTCATTACATTTGATTTGTCCAAATCAAATATATCATGCCAGGCATATCGCATGTCGTATACATTCGATAATACATCAACAACATCAGAATTCTATCTTTGATGGACGGATAGATCAAACCTGTGTCCTGCACCAATCTCTCTTTCCCTCGTATCCTTGGATAGTCTCTTTTGTTCTGTGATTTTGTAATTTTTCTTAATCTCTTTTGATAGAGAATCAAATTGATTCGCTGCAAGGCCAGTTACAGAAAGAAACTGTTTGCGTTTCTTTGCTAGTTTTGTGTAATTGAACATGAATTAGGAGTGATTCAACTTTAGCTTTTGAGCCTACTGTTGAGAAATATTGAGACTGTACTCAAATTGGATTAATTGCGCAGTTCATCTGTTGAGAATATGATGAAATCTTGGTTAATTACGCAACTTATCTAATGCAGTGGGATAACTAACACCAACTTGTTTTGTTGCACGTCTTGCACTAATCCCAAGATCAGATAGTTTGATTAGAACCGACCATTTTGAATAATCGATATTGATTTTATCAAACTGTGTACCTGAGAACGGTTTGTATTTGTCTTGCATTTGCTGCATCTCAAATTCCCTCTACTCATCAAATGGTATTTTTCAGAATTGCACTTGAGACAGCATGCATACCGAACTTGTACTGTTGAATCTTTTACACAAGAATTCTAACGAGGATGGTTTGTCTGAAACTTTTGGATAACTCAATGATATTCAGCTCATCCCAATACTCTCCAATATATCACAATTGATGCCAGGTATACAAACCCAAGATAATTATCACAGTTCTTTTCATATCTGATTCTAGTCCTGTGAAAACCATTTTTCAGCCACGCAAAGAATCTCTCCACAACGTAACGAACTGAATTGTATTTGTTGTATGATTTGTTTTCTGATAGCTTACTGTTTTTTCTAAATGGAATGCATGAAATGATGTCTCTGTTTTTCAGATATTCCCTAATGAGATTTGCATCATATCCCTTGTCTGCATAAACTGAAGCAGTTTGGTTCATCATATCATCATCTACAAAATCAGAAATTGATTCTACTGTGTCAATGAATTTGGTACTGTCATGAGCATTTGCAGGGCCTGTTACAATTGATACTGGCAGGCCCCGTTTGATTCCACTGCAACGTGTATCTTTGTACCTGTAATCCTCTTGAATCCGTCATATCCTATTTCATCCCCCCCCCCTTTTTTGGAAGGAATTGATGAGGAGTCAACTGATATGTATCGCAGATTAATCTGTTTTGTTTGTGTGCAGATTTGATTGTAGATTTTAGAATCTTTTTCCAAATTCCTTTTTGTTGCAGATATTGGAATCTTCTATGTGCAGATGATTTGGAACATATTTGGCAGGCAGGTCAATCCACCTGCATCCGGTGATTGGCACAAAAATTACTGCATTGATTGTTGTACGGTCATCACATTTGGTCTTCCAGTTGTAGCTGATTTTGGAAGGTGTGCTTTGAGGGCATTCCATTGTGAATCAGTTAATTCTTTGAACATGAAAACAACACAATGTTGTTTCAAATAGATCTGATTGATCATCAATTTGTCTAAATGATTAGTTTTGGGATTAGTTGATTATAAAAATTCATGGACCTTGCACATGAATAGTTTTTTTAATGCATGGGATTGTGATTGTATTGTTTTATTTGATCCAACAAACGCTACAATATCAAAAGTCTAAAAACAAATTATCACAAACTTTTATTCTTGAAATAATATAGAAAACCTGTTGGCATCGTTTAGTGGTAATAACGAGAGATTGAAAATCTCTTGATCGAGTGCCTCGATTTCGTGGGTTCAACTCCCACTGCCAACGGGTTTATATTTTATAGATAAATAATATATATAAAAGATTTTGATAAATCGATGATCCAGTTTATAAATAACTTGTTTGCATAATTGACCAAAATGATAGTTCAGGCATTTATCAATTATGCAAACAATTAATGCCATTATCTGTGATCCAGAAATAGGTATTGTATCAACGTTGGTTGATACTACATTTACTCCAGAACTGATAAACTTTACAAATACTCTTACTATAGCGACGATCAAAAGTTCGTGAACATTTTTGCTGGATTTCTAAAAATATAATTTGCAACATCAAGCTTGAACTTTGTCACTCTAAAATATTCAGAGACTGCTTTGTTCATTATTGCAAACATTGCATAATATTCTGAAACCAGCAACGAATGCTTGCTTGTCTTCCAGCACTGCTCTATCATGTTTAGATATGGTGAACCCTTTGGCAACCAGATTAGTTTGACATCAGGATTGCTTGCAAGATATTCCTTGACTTTCTTTGATTTGTGAACTGGTGCCCTGTCCAACATTAGAGCAACCCTGCCATATTTCCAGTAGAACTCATGAGTAATTCCCTCACCTCACATCGATAAATTTAGATCAGGCAGGATCGCGTCTCACATCAAATGCCAGACTCGCCTGATCAGATCATATACAGATTGGAACAGGAAAACAAAAACCTGAAAAAGATTCTAAATCAGAAAGACAAAAAGCTGGAGCAGAAAGACGAGGAGCTGAGCCTTGAACGCAGCCTGTGGAAGCGCAGGGACGGCGCGTTGAGCAAGGATGCCGACAAGAGTGCGATGCTGCACCGGATCGAGGTTTTTGACGAAATAATCTGCAGCAAGACCAAGCTTTACCGGGCCACGCTAAAAGACAAAGAAAAGTTCCAGTTCATGCTGGCGTATGCCAAGGAATTCATGAAGGATTCTGGCCAGATGCCGCTGTTTCGCGACGACGACTCCAGAAGGTCCGATCCCGGAAACCGCTGCAAGCTGCACCTGAGGCACGCCCTGCTCATGGCGCTGATGCATAAAAAGGACAACATTACCCAGGGCGTGCTTGGCGCAGTCTTCGGGATAGACCAGGCCGCCGTGTCGCGGTACCTCAAGGTGATCGACGCGATGCTGGAAGGGGTTCTTCCCACGGCAGACAAGATATCCAAAGAGATAGCAGCTGCCCCCACCAAAGAGGAATTCAAGAAGATCGTGCCCGGGCCCGACGGGGGCAAGATATTCGCAGACGGCACGCACTGCCCCGTGCAGCGCCCGTCCGAAAGGACGGTCAGGCGCATGAAGTACTCTGGCAAGAAAAAAAAGTTCACCAACAACACCAACGTGTACGCCAACGAAAACGGGGTGATAATCGGCATATCAAAGAGCACCGTCGGGTCAGTCGGCGACATCACGCTTCTCAAGGAACGCCCCATGCCGTTTGGAAGATGGGAGGAGGCGATGCACGACCCGGATCTGCCCGAGGCAGAACGATGCCACGTCTTTGTCGACCGCGGCTACCAAGGGATCGAAAAACACCTGCCCGGCATAACCCCGGAGATCCCGCACAAGAAGAGCAAGAAGGCGCCCCTGACGCCGGAGCAAAGGGAGCACAATCACAGGATCCACTCCGAGCGCGTGCTAGTCGAGCACACCATAGGCAGGCTCAAGCGCTACGCGCGTCTTGCCGACCCGTACGACGGCAACGCGGCACAGTTCAACCGGGAGTTCAACGTGATCACCGGGCTGGTGAACCTGGATCTTTTGTGGGATTACGTGCAAAAGGGCCCGCCGCCACCGGGCCGGTGGAAGATGCAGGTAGACTGGGACAGGGCCTGCTCCCGGGAGCCTGTCAAGTAGGATTCAGGGCACATCAAGGTGCTGCAGGACTGCGCACGTCGTCTTGGATTTTGTAATGAATTAATTCGCCACGCACTTGGCATGGTGGGCATTTAACCGTATTTTTCCGATTTTATGGCCCAAACCGGCAAGATGAGGGGGATTACTCATGAGTTCTAGTGCAACTCCTTGAGATATTCTATAAAGGTCGCAGCATTGAATTTCTGATAAACTCTAAACAGTTGACTGCCATTTTCTGTGATTGTACCATAAACTGCCAAACTCTCATGTCGTCCAGTATATGGAAGGAATATTCTTTTGGCAACAGGTGACCAGTATTTTTTTCCTATTTTTGTATCCCTTACAAAGAATGCCTCATCAGCCATTGCAATGATGAATCCATTCTTTTTTAGGCGTGAAATTCTCTTTTTGGTGCGTTGCTGCCAGCTTTTCACAGCAGATACAGTTGCATGATTGATGTGATATTTTTGTGCAGTTTTTGCAGACATGCATACTGATGCATTATCTTTCTAACATGAGTTATGTGAAATTTTATTCCAGTAGAGTGAAGAATTGTTTGCCGTAGCATTACAGGAGTAAACAAAGTTGGTATGGCTTTGGACATTATTGAATCCATTCTTTTCTTTGAGATAATTCTTGGTCTTCCACTCTTTGGGAGATCGTAGAGGAGGCCATCAAGGCCATACTCCTCAAAACGATCAACCCATTTTCGTACCCAGTTTGTACAGCGGTGCAATGTTTGTGCAGTGTGTTCCAATTCCTTGCCATCCTTTAGAATCATCAGCACTGCCAAGCATCCTTACTGCAACCCTGGAGTTTTCTTTCTTGTATGCTGCTTCAAGGGATTCTAGATTGTTCATGTATGTCATTGTGTTAACTGATCAAAAAGTCTTTTGTTTTGGAATTATTTGATTCACGAACTTTGTCTCTTCGCTATACATACAGTACTACAATGAATACGTTCTAATTGTTTTTGTTTCATGTCAATTAAAATCTAATATTAACATTATCACCGATCGTATACCGGTAACTAGAATAAAACAATGATTATAATCTACAGGCAGATGACAATGTATTCATCTGGTAAAGTTTAACGGTGGCTTGTACACTGATAACAAATTACATTCTGTAAAACATCTTTCTCTATAATCATTTACAGCAATATACTTTACACGATACCATTCAATTTTTTGTGATAGTTTTGGACGTCTCTTTATCTTACTAGATAGATTACCTGTAGCTATACCATGCAAGTGTTCTTGACATCTTTTGTGTAACGAGTTTGTACGTCCTATGTATTGAAGTTGTTTTTTTGGATCGTATATGAGATACACCCCTCCAAAATCAAAGTTTTCATTATTTGCAATATATGATATCAAATGATATCTTGAATTCTCTATTATTTTTAATATTCTATACCAAGAAACCAAAATTATATAAAATTAGAGATTTTACAATTAAAGTATTGCTAATGAATAGATCTAGGATTTGAGTGGATAATAAGAGATTAATCTCTAATCCACATCATGCCATTCTCAGACAAGAATTTTTCTCTAGAGTCGCCATCCATGTCATATAATGATATAGCTTCTTGTAAATCATCAAATGCCTCTACAGTGTAGATATCGCCATACAGGGAGTCTCGTAGATTCTCCATATTGCCAGTGTGCCCGTCGAGTTTATCACCAAATGCATCACACACCCTATTGTTTATGTCACTGCATGCGCTAGTATTGTCAGTTACTGGTCCTGTAACATATGACCATGAACCATAACTGTTCTTAGTCCAAGTGTATCCAAACTGATCCTCATATACGGCATATCTTCTATCTATTTGCGTTAACTCTAAAACTGTGTGTCTTTCTTGAGCTGATGTCTTTTGCATTAACGTATGGACTTGGGGAGCAAGTAAAGAGTCTCCAGTAAACTCTACACCTTCATTGATAAATGTAGTAGTAGAACGTCTGTCATAGTCTGATGCTTTAATGGCTACAACCTCATGTTTTAGAGGAGCCATTATTGTAAAGTCAAATGATATGGTATGACATACCTCATTTGTACTATCACTGGTACACTTTGATGGAATTATAGATACGCTAGTGTTATTTTCATTAATTAATGGTTCATTTTGTTCATGAATTATTTCTGTAATTTCATAGTTATTTGGATTTGTATAGTTTCTTTGGAATAAAACGTGGATTCCAGTCTCAGCATTACGTGATTCTCCAATCTCAGGAATGCCTAATTGTAAAGTAGCAGATCTGAGATTTTTAGCAGTGTACACTTTTAATTCAACATGGTTAGTCTCACCGATTATACTACTGGTCTTGTTAAAGTCTGTGTGCCAGTTATCAGTAATGTCCAAAGTTATTCCATTAAATGAGAATCCGCCCTCTACAATTTGGGCATTGGCATTCTCATAGGATTTTCCAAAGGTTGGTTTTGTCTTCCAGTCATTACTACTACCTCCACCAGATTTTCTAGGAGGATCCTCAATAACAAGTGTGTATGCACATTTCAAATCATTACCTGATTCTAATGTAACAGGCATGGCAGCTTGTATACCGTCAATAACGCAATTGAAAGTAGCCACACTTAGAGGTTTGGCAGCATCAGAGTATGAAACATCAACAGAATATTGATGGCCAGCTACCAACTGTATTTCATCGCTGAATTGGGTTCCAATACCATCAGCATCAACACCTAGATGACTAACACTATCAGATATGGATGATTCAGGCGATGTCAGATCATTTATCGTAAAGGCCAATTCAGCGGCAATTGGAGAGAACAAAGACAATCTAACAGTTGGATTGACTAGGGGTTGCTGACCTTCTGAATTAAGAAATATTATATCAAGGAGTTCGTCTGGATTAGTCGTAACAGGATGTCCACCCGGACCATCGATGAAAGCTGTGATTCTAACTGTAGTGCTAGCAAAGGTTTCTGATGTTGGGATTGTTAAAGTGGCAGATCTGCCATCTTCAGAAGGTATTATGCTTGAAGATCGAAGTGGATTATCTTCCCCACGGATATTAGTTACCACCCATCGTATATCATAAGATTCTATATTATAGGCATCTATATCAATGCCATTACGAAATATCATAGTATATTCCACAACATCGCCAGAAGTGGCTGAGGAATGACTGGCTGAAAGGCCGATACTTATGCACTCATCAAGGCTACCTGAGCAATCAGGTAATGGCAATAGTCCTGGTGTTGGTGGCGGAGCAATGTTGTTTGTAACTGTAACTGCTACAAAGCTGGCAAGGGAGTTTGATGCAGCATCATCTATGCTGCCGGTAGTTTTGGCGTATGCCAGACTAATTACATCATCATCATCAAGTGAGCCACTAAGGGTGAGTGTAACTGTGGCTCCATTGGCTGTAACTGCATTAACAGTCGGGCTTGTAGTGATATCACCGGTCAACACAAAGTCTCCGGGAGCTGGAGAGTTGAGTGTAATCTCCTCAGACAGTACTAGATCAATGGTAGTTGGGCTGGCAGTTCCAATGGATACAACTGTTGGCGGTGTATTATCAACAACTGGAGGTGCTGGAGTGTCAGTTGGAGCAATGTTGTTTGTGACTGGAGTTGCTACAAAGCTGGCAAGGGAGTTTGATGCAGCATCATCTATGCTGCCGGTAGTTTTGGCGTATGCCAGACTAATGACATCATCATCATCAAGTGAGCCACTAAGGGTGAGGGTAACTGTGGCTCCATTGGCTGTAACTGCATTAACAGTCGGGGTTGTAGTGATGTCACCGGACAACTCAAAGTCTCCGGGAGCTGCAGAGTTTACTGTAATCTCCTCAGACAGTACTAGATCAATTGTTGTTGGGCTGGCAGTTCCAATGGATACAACTGTTGGCGGTGTATTATCAACTTCTGGTGGAGTAACATCTGGTGGAGTAACATCTGGTGGAGTAACATCTGGTGGAGTAACATCTGGTGGAGTAACATCTGGTGGAGTAACATCTGGTGGAGCAATGTTGTTTGTGACTGAAATTGCTGCAAAGCTGGCAAGGGAGTTTGGCTGCGGGGATGCAGCATCATCTATGCTGCCGGTAGTTTTGGTGTATGCCAGACTAATGACATCATCATCATCAAGTGTGCCACTAAGGGTGAGTGTAACTATATTATCATTGGCTGTAACTGCATTAACAGTCGGGGTTGTGGTGATATCACCGGACAGCACAAAGTCTCCGGGGTCAGCAGAGTTTACTGTAATCTCCTCAGACAGTACTAGATCAATTGTTGTTGGGCTGGCAGTTCCAATGGATAGAACAGTTGGCGGTGTACCATCAACAACTGGAGTTGCTGCAAAGCTGGCAAGGGAGTTTGGCTGCGGGGATGCAATATCATCTATGCTGCCGGTACTTTTGGTGTATGCCAGACTAATGACATCATCACTATCAAGTGAGTCACTAAGGGTGAGTGTAACTGTGTCTCCATTGGCTGTAATTGTAGTTACAGTCGGGGTTGTGGTGATGTCACCGGTCAACTCAAAGTCTCCGGGAGCTGCAGAGTTGTCTGTAATCTCCTCAGATAGCACGAGATCAATGGTAGTTGGGCTGGCAGTTCCAATGGATAGAACTGTTGGCGGTGTGGTATCCAAAGTAACTGTGATAGATTCAGAGTTAGTATCAGATGTAGGTACTCTGATTGTATTTGGTCCTTCAACTAATGTAAGTGACTGTGACCATTCTCCATTTGCTGGGATTACATGATGAGCAAAACCATTATGGCTTACAGTTAATGAGTCAGCACCATCTACGGTACCTGTTACAACCAAGACATTATTGCTTGTAATGTATTGATCGCTTGGTGATGTAATAGTTATTACTGGTGGCGGAATAGTAGTCTCTATACCAACTGTAACAGATGCAGATATATCATTTAAAATTTGATATTCATTATTAAAATGCGGATAAACAGTAATTGTGAGGGTATTATCTTCTGCAATATTAGTAGCTGGTAGTTGAGCACTCCAGGCACCTTGGGCATCAGTATCTGATTCAACGATAGTTCTTCCATCAGTTAATTGCACAGAAGAATTAGGTCTGTATGTACCGCTAACAGTTATCTGACCGGCACCAACCACATCACCAGACACAGGTGATGTAATAACAGGAGTATCAAGAGTGTGAGGTATAATATTTACAGTTCTTGTGACAAGGGCAGGTGCGTTACCAGATCTATCAGCAGTGGAGGTATATTCGATAGTATAAGATCCCAGCACACTAGTATCTAGTGTCTGAGGATTAGCAGTGACCAAATACGTTCTGGTAGGATCATCATCATCAGTTACAGTGGCACCAGGATCACTGTAGGTAGTAGTACGTTGAACATTAACTTCTGCATCACCATTTAAAGTTATGATAGGAGGAATAGTATCTGATATAGTAACAGTTCTAATAACTCGCACAGCAGCATTATCCGCTGAATCTACAGAGTCATAAAATACCTGATATGTTCCAACGGCACTAGTGTCGACCTCAGAAGAATTGATTGCAACTGGAGATCCATCATCAGTTGTTGCTCCAAGTTCAGTATAGGCATCACCAAATTCAAGTTCAACAGAATCTGCTCCATTTAGTGTGATTACAGGTACTACAGTATCCAAAGTAACTGTGATAGATTCAGAATTAGTCTCAGATGTAAATACTCTGATTGTATTTAGTTCGTCAACCAAGTTAACTGCCTGTGACCATACTCCATTTGCTGTGGATGCAGTAATAGGATTAGCACCATTAACGGTTATAGTTACTGATGTCACATGAGTTACTGTACCTTCTACACCCAAGGTGTTACTGTTTGTATAGGATTGATCTGCTGGTGATGTGATAGTTATTACTGGTGTTGTATCAACAACCGTAACAGTTCTAATAACTTGCGCAGCAGCATTATCTGCTGAATCCACAGAGTTGTACAATACCTGATATGTTCCAATGGCACTAGTGTTGACATTAGAAGAATCAATTGTAACATCAGAACCGTCATCAGTTGTTGCTCCAAGTTCAGCATAGGCATCATCACCCAATCCAATAGTCTGTGGATTTGCTCCAGTTAGTGTGATTACAGGTGGTGTAGTATCCAAAGTAACTGTGATAGATACAGAATTAGTCTCAGATGTAAGTACTCTGATTGTATTTGATCCTTCAGCTAAGTTGACTGTATGTGACCATGCTCCATTTGATGCGGCTACAGAAATAGCAGGGCCACCATCAATGGTGATTGATACTGATGTTGCATCAGTTACGGTACCTTCTACAGCCAAGACACTATCGGTTGTAATGTGTCCATCTGCTGGTGATGTAATAGTTATTGTTGGATCAATAATTACAACAGTTCTAGAAATTTGATCAGCAGCATTGCCCGCTGAATCCACAGAGTTATAATATACCTGATATGTTCCACGGACACTAGTGGTGACAGCAGAAGAATCGATTGTAACTGGGGATCCATCATTAGTTAATGCTCCAAGTTCAGTATAGTCATTACCCAATCCAAGTGTAATAGAATCTGCTCCATTTAGTGTAATTACAGGTGGTGTAGTATCCAAAGTGACTGTGATAGATTCAGAGACAATCTCATCAGAGAAAGTATTAGATGCAGATACTCTGATTGTATTTGATCCTTCATCTAAGTTGACTGTATGTGACCATGCTTCATTTGATGCGGCTACAGAAATAG
Source organism: Candidatus Nitrosopumilus sp. (assembly GCA_965248045.1). Lineage (GTDB taxonomy): Archaea > Thermoproteota > Nitrososphaeria > Nitrososphaerales > Nitrosopumilaceae > Nitrosopumilus. The sequence continues at coordinate 1,513,527 of CBDFIG010000002.1, read as the reverse complement.
GAGTGCCATCATCAATGGTGATTGATACTGATGTTGCATCAGTTACGGTACCTTCTACAGCCAAGACACTATCGGTTGTAATGTGTCCATCTGCTGGTGATGTAATAGTTATTGTTGGTAGCGGTGGAGCATCACGACCTACAGTAACTGTAACAGATGCAGATAAACCATCATCATCATCAGTTTGATATTCACCATTAAAATACGGATATACAGTAATTGGGACAGTTGTAGATGTAGGTACTAGTGAAGTACTCCAATCACCTTGGGCATCAGTGTCTATCATATGTCTTGTATTTTCACCAAGTATTAACAACACAGAAGAATCAGGTCTGTATGTACCGCTGATAGGTAAAACATTATACTCAAACACCTCACCATCCGAAGGTGATAAAATAACAGGAATATCATCGGTGTGAGGTATAATATTTACAGTTCTTGTGACAGGATCAGGTGAGTTACCACTGACATCACTATTGGAAGTATATGTAATAGTATGAGTGCCCAACCTACTAGTGTCTATTGGTAAAAAATCAAGATTATTACTGACGGTATAATCATGTGAAGGATCATCATTATCAATTACCTCGGCACCGGGGTCACTGTAGGTAGTAGTACGTTGAACATCAAGTTGTGCAGCACCAATTAAAGTTATGATAGGGGCAGTAGTATCGCGTACAATAATAAGTCTATCCACTGGAGTAGCAGCATTACCAGCCAAATCCACAGCAGTATAAGTTATAAAATAACGTCCAGGCGGAGATGAATCTGAAAGAGCATCAGAAGTAGTAATAATCTCAGAATCATCATCAGTTGTTGCTCCTCCAATTTTAGAATAATCACTTTTCCATTCAACATAAATGAATCTGTCAAGACTTAATGTAATTACAGGTGCTATAGTATCCAAAGTAACTGTGATAGATACAGAATTAGTCTCAGATGTAAATACTCTGATTTGATTCTCTCCTTCTTCTAAGGTAAGTGTCCGTTGCCAATCTCCGTTATCTCTGGTTGCAGTAATAACATCACCACCATTAATGGTTATAGATACTGATTGAATATTATCATCAGTTATGGTACCTTCTACAAGCAAGGTATTACTGTTTGTAAGGTGTTGATCGCCTGGTGATGTAATAGTTATCGTAGGAGTGGTTTGTGCATATGATGCTTCTTGGAGAGAAGCTGTTCCTAAAGCAATAGCAACAACCATCAAGGCAATAAATAACTTGTTCATACAACCATAATTTTACACTTTTATAAATACTTTATACATCATAAAATGGGTTCTATACAACTTATCTCAAAACTAATGGAGTGGACCCCATTAAATGAGAATGCTTTGTTTCCCAACCCAAAATAATTATCAACATGGTTTTACATACAGTTGGTATCATTTATGTCTCATCTCCCAATTTTCAAGAAATTCATCAGGTGTCAGATATCCCAAAGATGAATGAATCCTGGAACCGTTGTAATCCTCAAATGCTTTTGCAATGATTAATTGTGCTGATTGAAAGTTTTCAAACTCATGTGGCCACAAGTATTCTTTTTTGAGTGTCTTATGAAATGATTCAACATGTCCATTTTGTTGTGGCGTGTGGTACCGCGACGCCGAAGCTCAATGCTGTCGAGTCGGTATGGAGGGATGCAAAGTACAGACTTGTTACTTCAGAGTACTACGAGACGCTGGAGGATCTGACTCACGCGGTGTCAGAATATTTCAGGACGTGCTCGATCAAGCTAGACATTTACAGGTTCCTGTACCGCTGCATCTGAGGCGAAATTTTCACCGACCGTCACTCTAATAGTCTTTAAATAAAAAATATAATGAGAATAGAAATGGATTTTATTGGTGGATTAAAGGAATCAAGAAATATTTATGCTGAATGCCCTCATTGTAATTTTATTTTTTCTTTGTTTAATGCCAGATTGATGCATGGAAAAAATCCACCTAAAGACTTGTTAGCAAAATCAGAAAAACAAACAAAGATAGCACTAGAGAAACTAGAACAATTTAAAGAAAAATATGAATTTGATTTGGATGAACTAAACCAAAAAATGAATGAATCTACATATAGATGAGACTTGGGCATAACTAATTCAATTTTTTAATCAATTTCTCAAATTATTCAAATGAAAAAAGCCAAGGATCTCTACAATATTATTTCATCATATCATGAATGTAAAAATCCCCAGCAACATTCTATCAGAATCATTTCTTATTGGTGTTTTGTATCTGGTGGAAACATTATCTTTGTATGAAGACATTCTAAAACGTGGCAGACCATATGTCTACCCAACTGTATTAATGGTGCAATTGTACATTATAAAATCATGGATGAGAATTCCAAGCAACAATACGTTTCATTATTTCCTTTCAATCAAATGTAACAATGACAAACTGCTCAAGGTTTGCAGATTGACACAAATCCCGGACAGACGTACCATTGACAGAAGATTTCAGAATCTTCCAATTACACAGATGATCAGCAATATGGGAAACCTGTTTGTTTCAGAAAAACCAGTAGAGAACAAATCCGCATCAGTTGATAGTTCCATGCTAAAAGCTGCAGGTCCAGTATGGCACAAATCAGACATGAAGAATAATCGTTTGCCAATTTCAGGAATTGATACGGATGCCAAATGGGGCTATTCCAAATCAAAGGGTTGGGTATTTGGATACAAATTACACATGAGTTGTGTACTGGTAAACTAATTGTTCCATTGTCAGCTAATCTCAGCACTGCAAATGTTATGACAGTCAAATGTATTGCACACTAGTTGAACCACTTTCAGGATTAGTCAAGAATATTCTATGTGATCCTGCATATGATGATTCCAAATTATATTGTTTTAGCAGCAAAAAACATCTCAGATTGATTGCTCCAATAAGGCAATACCCGCATACTCTGCCAGAAAGAATTAATCTTGTAGGGTTTTACAATTCTGTGATTGGTCAAGAGTTGTACAGAGATAGAAGAATCTCAATTGAACTACCCTTTGAGATACTAAAAAGTACGTTTAGAATTGGTGTATTGCCAGTAAAAGGATTTGATAACGTGAAATCATTTGTGTTGATTTGTGTGTTGGTGTATCAGTTGGCAGTTACTACAACTGTGTAATTGGCAATGAGAATCCAAGAGTTGTAAGAAGAATGCTTTGCTGTTAAATAGTTTTAGATTTTATTTTTGTGAATTAGTTATGCCCAAGTCTCAATTATTTATCTAGGTGAAGAAAATTGTCCTCTGACCAAAATCCAAAACACACGATAACTTGGCAATACCCAATTATCATACATCAAATCAGTTTATGCCCAACAAACTAAACTATAATTGTTACCAGATATTTTAATATCTCAATCCTTAGAAGATTCATACCTACCACCCGAAGATTATACAGAACCTCTGATCGCCATATTTTTATTCATATTGAATAGTAGAATATCAATAACATGAATAACAAAACAAAAACAATTTTGTTTGCTTCATTGATTGCTACGATAATTCTTCCTTTATCAAGTAGTAATGTTTTTGCAGAAGATCAAAAAACAATTGAAGAAAAACAAAAAATAGCAAAATACATACAAGACTTGGAAAAACTAAGACAGAAAGCTCTACAAAACAACAAAATACCTGATTCAGAATTAACTGATAGGTACGGTGAAAAATGGGAATCGCAATACACAAGTGCTTCAAAATTCACTGAAAATTTTGATGCAATAAAACAATATTCACAGTATCAACACCAACAAAATGGTTGGAATGAAAAGATGGTAAAAACACACAATGCAATATACAACTTTGATACTATTATTGAAAAAGATGGCTTTGGTCATGAAATCGTATCGCTAGTTGTTGCAAAACAAAAACTACAAAATCAATACAGTCCTACAGAACCAGTAGAGAAATTTCATGAATGGGTTATTTCTAAATATACTACTCCTGAAACAGTAGAAGAAATAGATTCTAGATTACTTGAAATTATTGGACATAATAATTTTCTAAGATTCTCAGACGAGGTACTCTTACACTTTAACACTCTTGCAGAACATGGAAATGTTCCTGAATCTTTATTTGAACAAGATTCTAAGTATTGGAATATTATTGTTAATATTTCCATGTGTCAATATAGTAAGAATTGTGATCTAGATTCGTTAAAAGATATACTAGAAAATAGATCTTATGAACGAGATGCTAGTGAAACACCTGAAATTGCTTCAAACTGGTTAAGTTTATTTTTGCCAAACGCATATGCTTGGAGCCAAGCTTATCATTATTCTATAATCTATGGTGAACCTTGGACCTGTACGTATGGTAATTGTAAACAAAGTGCAGATGTACCTTGGAGTATAGGAGAACATGATTCTACAGCCCGACCACCAGATACTAGCTCATCTGAAGGTATTGGACATGGAACAAGTAATTATATGGATTTCCGTGTATCTACATGTTCTAATCAAGATGCCTACAATGTAGTCCATGCAATTGTAACTATTGGCTCGTCTGTTGAACATAATTCTTACAACTTTGGTTGGGGATGTGCTGTCATAGATACAACTATAGAGGCAAGTGATAGACCTAATCCTTGGTATGTTTGGTATGTCAACGGGATAACTAATTCCTGGCAACCATAATCCTTTTTTTATTTTGAAAAAAACAACATTTGTTTACCTAAGTATTATAGCTATACTTTTGGCACTATTACTCATATTCAATTTACCAAAAAATAACCTAGTACAAGATGATCATGTGTTTAATGCATTCTATGATTTTGAAATATACAAAGAATTTAAAGTAAAATATCCAAATTCAGTAGACAGAGAAAATTTTGGTGATACATATACATTAAGATCATCATATACTAAAGGAAACGATACAATAATTCTACAAATAATCTTTAATCCCATAACATATTTTTCTACCTTTGAGGTAACATGTGTTACTGATAGAAATATAAAAAGTCAAGGCGGAGCGTATCTTGAAGCTTTTGACTTTTTACATAATAATAACTGTATAATCCCATAATTGTTTTACTTGTCAGCGATTCTGTAACGTTATCGTGTGTTAGATGTGGATCTTCTCTGAATTCAAAGTAGTTTGGAATATTTGTCCTCAAACTTTAATTCATGCTTCCTACGGTTTTTGGAATGTCTAGGCTTGTTTTTCAAATGGGCCTCACAACAGGGACACATTCCACCTTTTCATTCTAAGAAAACATCACAATTAGAACAGTATTTGGAATCTGGTGTATCATACTGTCTCTTTTGTTTCTTGTATTTTTCACAAAAATTTTCACATGGAACTCATCCCAATACTCTCCAATACATCACAATTGATGCCAGGTATACAAACCCAAGATAGTTATCACAGTTCTTTTCATATCTGATTCTAGTCCTGTGAAAACCATTTTTCAGCCACGCAAAGAATCTCTCCACAACATAACGAACTGAATTGTATTTGTTGTATGATTTGTTTTCTGATAGCTTACTGTTTTTTCTAAATGGAATGCATGAAATGATGTCTCTGTTTTTCAGATATTCCCTAATGAGATTTGCATCATATCCCTTGTCTGCATAAACTGAAGCAGTTTGGTTCATCATATCATCATCTACAAAATCAGAAATTGATTCTACTGTGTCAATGAATTTGGTGCTGTCATGAACATTTGCAGGGCCTGTTACAATTGATACTGGCAGGCCGTTTGATTCCACTGCAACGTGTATCTTTGTGCCTGTAATCCTCTTGAATCCGTCATATCCTATTTCATCCCCCCCCCTTTTTTTTGGAAGGAATTGATGAGGAGTCAACTGATATGTATCGCAGATTAATCTGTTTTGTTTGCGTGCAGATTTGATTGTAGATTTTAGAATCTTTTTCCAAATTCCTTTTTGTTGCAGATATTGGAATCTTCTATGTGCAGATGATTTGGAACATATTTGGCAGGCAGGTCAATCCACCTGCATCCGGTGATTGGCACAAAAATTACTGCATTGATTGTTGTACGGTCATCACATTTGGTCTTCCAGTTGTAGCTGGTTTTGGAAGGTGTGCTTTGAGGGCATTCCATTGTGAATCAGTTAATTCTTTGAACATGAAAACAACACAATGTTGTTTCAAATAGATCTGATTGATCATGGTGGTGGTGGAATACCATACAAGTCATATTTTAATATACATATGGGGTCAACACCTGATTATAGAACCGATTCTGATATAGTAGAATATTTTAGTAGAAAATGGTGATGATATTTATCTAAGGCATATTGATTGTTTGTATGAGAGTTGATTGTTGTAGAAATTGTGGGGTGAAACTTGTAGTATTGGAGTACTGTCAGACATGCAAACAGCCTTTAAAAATAAAGTGTAAATCATGTATCATTTTATAGATGATCCAATCCATACATATTGCATGTATAATTCAGTCAGAATTCCAGTTATACTGTTTAATGTTCCTAAATAAATAACAAATAGTTTTTAATTATTGAAAAATAATTTAAAAAAGAAAACTAAAACCAATCTTAAAAAGAAAACTAAAAAATTTAACAAAAAAATACAGTCCAATCAAAAAACCCCTCTTACCAACGAAGGATTTGATGGGTATAAAATAGAGGAAAAAAAGACAAGAAAACAAAACAAAAAGAGGTATCTATATTCCATGCAGCAGGGCCTATAACTGGCTCTATGCGTCTGCTTAAACAATCAATACTAGGTTACAATCCAAGATATGATGAAAACATAGTACAGAACTGGATTCCACACATGAACCTTTCAATTGCAGATGATAATACTGGTTACGCACTTACTGCAGCACAAGTTACATCAAAACATGACAATATCAAAAACTGGTCACCTCATTACTTTGTAAATCCAATGCAGGACTTGGATTATATCGTAATTGAGGCAATGCTCAAAAATACATTTGTCGGTGCATTGATGAATGCATTTACAAAATTTATTGTAGGTACTGGCTTTAGACCTGAATTAGAGTTAATAAATCCAGATAAGGAAAATGATGAGAAAAATATTACAGAGATAAACTCTAATCAAGAAATCATTAATAATTTAATGGAGATAGACAGACAACTTGATACTAACATTTCAGGTCAGCAAGACATTTCCTTTATAGAAAAGATATCTGCACTAATTGATACTGCAAATAGCTTTAATCGCTCTACTTTGATGTTTACATATGACAAGCCAGTCAAAGTATAGCGAGAAGTATAAATTCGTGAGTTATTTTCAAGGAATTCTAGTTTGGTTGTTCGTATTTACCTAGGTAAAATAATTTATCCTCTACTTTTTTGATGATTTTTAGTCCACGAACTTTGTCTCTTCGCTATAGGTGGACCTAATATACTAATGGAGAATCCTGATGATGTTTCCTTTAACTCTGTTGACTTTGCACCTAGAGTAAATGAATTCAAGGATCTAACTGACTTTTTGATTAGGTATTGTGTTGCAACGTTGGGGTTGCCGCAAACAATGTTTTTTGATGAGTCAACTAGTAATCGCGCTACAATGGTATAGCGAAGAGACAAAGTTCGTGAATCAAATAATTCCAAAACAAAAGACTTTTTGATCAGTTAGCATAATGAGATACATGAACAATCTAGAATCCCTTGAAGCAGCATACAAGAAAGAAAACTCCAGGGTTGCAGTAAGATGCTTGCAGTGCTGATGATTCTAAAGGATGGCAAGGAATTGGAACACACTGCACAAACATTGCACCGCTGTACAAACTGGGTACGAAAATGGGCTGATCGTTTTGAGGAGTATGGCCTTGATGGCCTCTACGATCTCCCAAAGAGTGGAAGACCAAGAATTATCTCAAAGAAAAGAATGGATTCAATAATGTCCAAAGCCATACTAACTTTGTTTACTCCTGTAATGCTACGGCAAACAATTCTTTACTCTACTGGAATAAAATTTCACATAACTCATGCTAGAAAGATAATGCATCAGTAGGCATGTCTGCAAAAACTACACAAAAATATCACATCAATCATGCAACTGTATCTGCTGTGAAAAGCTGGCAGCAACGCATCAAAAAGAGAATTTCACGCCTAAAAAAGAATGGATTCATCATTGCAATGGCTGATGAGGCATTCTTTGTAAGGGATACAAAAATAGGAAAAAAATACTGGTCACCTGTTGCCAAAAGAATATTCCTTCCATATACTGGACGACATGAGAGTTTGGCAGTTTATGGTACAATCACAGAAAATGGCAGTCAACTGTTTAGAGTTTATCAGAAATTCAATGCTGCGACCTTTGTAGAATATCTCAAGGAGTTGCACTGGAAATATGGCAGGGTTGCTCTAATGTTGGACAGGGCATCAGTTCACAAATCAAGGAAAGTCAAGGAATATCTTGCAAGCAATCCTGATGTCAAACTAATCTGGTTGCCAAAGGGTTCACCATATCTTAACATGATAGAACAATGCTGGAAGACAAGCAAGCATTCGTTGCTGGTATCAGAATATTATGCAATGTTTGCAATAATGAACAAGGCAGTCTCTGAATATTTTAGAGTGACAAAGTTCAAGCTTGATGTTGCAAATTATATTTTTAGAAATCCAGCAAAAATGTTCACGAACTTTTGATCGTCGCTATAGGTAAGATTCAACTGGCTATTTCTACTGTAATTAATCCACTACGTGAACAGTTTGGACGACAGATATGTGCACAGTGGCATCAGAGATGGTTTGAGTTAATCGACAAAGAAAAGTCTGAACTATTCAAGAAGTTTAGAATTAAGATGGTCTGGAATGACTTGCATATCGAAGAGCGGTTTGATAAGATTGAAGCAGTAAACGAATTAGATGCCAGACATCCACTATCTGATGATGCATATGGTGAGCTAATTGGAATTGATAACTATCCAAACAAGGTAGATAAAAATAGTGAAGTTACTCCAGGTGGCGGTGGTAAGAAAATCAAATGGGTGATGGAGACGGTGGCTCACTTGAGATTAAAAAAACCAAAAGTGATAAGTTAAGATGAGTTTTCCAATACATTGTGTAAAGTGTGGCAAGAAGATTGGAGAGTCATCACATCTTGATGGGAAATCTAGAAATTGTGGGAACTGCTAAATATTGTGTATAGTTAATTTCAGTGTGGGCTGGTAGTTTAGTCGGTAAAACGATGGCCTCAGAACCCGTCGATCGAGGGTTCGAGTCCCTCCCAGTCCACATAAAATTTTTATATCTATAAATTATTCATATAATGGGTTCTGAGTCCGTTAGTCGATTAGACTACCAATTTTTTCTAATTATGGACGTTCAATTTTATAAGAGCTTTTTACCGTCAGTACACATTGCTGTGTTTCCTAACATGACTGGTTTATCCAATTAATCTCACCACTCAAGCTTTAGATCAGAGATATTTCTGACATTTTATGAAACGTAATTGGAAAAAATACAATAAATCACTAGTCAGACGTGGAGAAATCATGTTCTCTTTTGATGCCATGGAACAATGGGGTAGTACAGAACTCAAAGAGATGAATCATAACAAAAAAGGACACACAGGTACGTTTATCCTGAATCATTCATGAAAGCATCAGGTATTGCCATCTCTATCCACATCTGCCATTCAGACAAACAGAAGGCCTGATAAAATCACATTTATCATCCAAATCAAAAACTCCAACGCATTCTGCCATTTGGAAAAGAGTCAACAAGTTACAATCAAGATGAGTCCCAAACTGGGAAAGGACATTGTAATTGCAACTGATAGTACCGGAGTCAAGGTTCAGACAGAGTCAATGGATGAGACAGAAATGGCAGAAACGACGAGGATTTCTGAAAATTCATGTGGCAGCAGGTGTAAAATCAAAACAGATAACAGGTTTGGAAATTACAGATGACAAGTCACATGACTCAAAATCTTTTGTATCTCAGGTACAGCAATCAAAAAAGTTTGGAAACGTAATCAAAGCACTAGCTGATGGCGCATTGACACCAAAGATGATTTCTCATATTTGTATCATGATAACATAACTCCAGGAATCAAGACAGGAAAGAATTCATCTGTAAACACTGACTGTTATCCCAGACGAAAATCTGTCCTAGCTCAAATTTTCAACTATGAATTATGGAAGGCCAGCGTCAGCTATGGGGATAGATGGTGGATTGTAGAATCTGTATTTTCAGCATTCAAGCGAATGTTTGGAGAACATGCAACCTCGCACAAGAGAGAAAACATGGTTCATGAATTAAAAATGAAAGTTTGTTTGTACAATAAGATGATTGTAATGCAATAGAATCTGAGATGATTTATTTGATTAGATGGTGTTGATAATTATTTTGGGTTGAGAAACAAAGCATTTTGGATGATATCTAATAATGGATTATTCTATTTTCATACAAAGAATATTAAAAACACTACAAAATAATAAAGACTTTTCTGATAAAATATCAGAATTTAGATTCGGTGATATGGGAGATAATAAGGATAAAATTCTCAACGCAGATTCTTATCCATTATGTTACGTTACAACAGCTACAAGTCCAGAGGTATCAAGAGAAATAATATATCCACAAGGTAACGTTAATCTTCTTGCAGGACAAAAGATAGTGTTAGAGTTTTGGATTATTATTGTCACAGATAGTGGAGAACCGCAGCAGACACAAGAGACATTATACTTGAGACTTGGGCATAATGATTTACAAAAATAAAACCAAAACTATTCTCTAACAACAAAGCATTCTTTTCACAATTCTAGGATTCTTAACTCCAGTTATACAATTGTAGTAAACTGTCAGCTGATACACCAGTACACAAATCAACACAAATGATTTCACATTGTGCAATCCTTTTACAGGAACTGTTCTAATATCAAACATGTCTTTGATATATTCAAAGAGAGGTTCAATTGAGGTTTTCCTATATCTGTACAACTCTTGACCAGTTACAGAATTGTAAAATTCTACGAGTTTGATTCTCTCTGGTGGCGTACGTGGATAATGTTTTATCGGAGTAATCAATCTCAAATCCCTCTTGTTGCTAAAATGATACAGTGAACCATCATCATATGCAGGATCACATAAAATATTTTGGACTAATCCTGCAAGATGTTCTACTAGTGTACAATACATTTTACCATCATGAACATTTGCTGTACTGACATCTGCAGATAATGGTACTGATAATTTACCTGTACTACAGCTCATATGAAGTTTATACCCAAATACCCGGCCTTTTGATTTTGAGAATCCCCATTTTGCATCAGTATCAATTCCTACAATTGGTAAACGATTATTTTTCATATCTGATTTGTGCCAGACTGGACCTGCAGCTTTCAACATTGAACTGTCAACTGATGCAGATGTGTCATCAATTAGTTTCTCAGATGCAAACAAATTTCCCATGTTGCCGATGATATGATCAATTGATAGAACTTGGAATCGTCTGTCAATTGTTCTTCTGTCTGGGATTTGAGTCAATTTACAAACCTTGAACAATTTGTCATTAGTACATTTGATTGATAAAAAATAATGCAATGTGTTGTTGCTTGGAATTCTCATCCATGATTTTATGATAAATAATTGTATCATCAACACAGTTGGATAGACATATGGTCTGCCAACTCTTAGAATATCTTCATACAGAGAAAGTGTCCCCATCAGATACAAAACACCAATAAGAAATGATTCACATCTTATGTTGCTAGGGATTTGTACATCTTTCATGTTGTAATGATATCATGATGTGCTGATCCTTAGCTTTTTCCATTTGAATAATTTGAGAATTGACTCAAAAATTAGAATTAGTTATGCCCAAGTCTCATTATACTTACTTGTAAATGACATACTAAACATAATGTCTAAAAATATTCAGTTACGTGATTCTGATGGAAAAGATAATCTATGTGCAACATCTGAAGTTTTTACACAAAAAAGACTGGAAACAAACAGAGGTAAATTAGTAGAGGCAATGACAATACGCATTAGACCAACAATTTTTGTGAAATATTAATCCTAAAATTGGTGTGGTTAGGCACGTTTTTGCAAATATCACAAAACTTTGATTGTCGCCTCAGTGAAAATGATCTCAAAGCCTAAATAGTTATATTGTGTATAAAAATCGTGTTCGTATGAGTGTAGATATGACAAAAATCACTGCAAAAGAACTAGTTGAAAAAATAAAAAGTGGTGAGATTAAATCTTGTACATATAGTACAAAAGAGGAATTCTATGCAGGATTAAGAGAGCATGCAACTAATTCTAGTTAATGGTTTTTGGGAACAATTCAAAACATTTGATGCAAATAACGGAGATAGAGATCTAATAACAGATGCATTATCCACCATGCAAAGTTTAGCAGTTACTCTTTCTTTGTTAGATGTTGAACACGAATACTCTTTTATTCAGTTTCCAATCAAAAATAATAAAATTTTACAGTTTGTTTTAGATATTGATGCAGTAATTGTTATGATTTATGATAGTAATTGAAATAGAATAAAACACAATACGGTTCTGTGAAGTTATCGAGGGATAGCATGAAATGCTGTGTTTCCTAACATGACTGGTTCATCCAATTAATCTCACCACTCAAGCTTTAGATCAGAGATATTTCTGACATTTTATGAAACGTAATTGGAAAAAATACAATAAATCACTAGTTAGATGTGGAGAAATCATGTTCTCTTTTGATGCAATGGAACAATGGGGCACAGAACTCAAAGAGATGAATCATAACAAAGAAGGAACACAGGTACGTTTATCCTGAATCATTCATGGAAGCATCAGGTACTGCCATCTCTATCCACATCTGCCATTCAGACAAACAGAAGGCCTGATAAAATCACATCTAAAAGAAAAATCAAAAACTCCAACGTATTCTGCCATTTGGAAAAGAGTCAACAAGTTACACATCAAGATGAATCCCAAACTGGGAAAGGACATTGTAATTGCAACTGATATAGCGAAGAGACAAAGTTCGTGAACTAAAAATCATCAAAAAAGTAGAGGATAAATTATTTTACCTAGGTAAATACGAACAACCAAACTAGAATTCCTTGAAAATAACTCACGAATTTATACTTCTCGCTATAGTACCGGAGTCAAGGTTGCAGACAGAGTCAATGGATGAGACAGAAATGGCAGAAACGACGAGGATTCTTGAAAATTCATGTGGCAGCAGGTGTAAAATCAAAACAGATAACAGGTTTGGAAATTACAGATGACAAGTCACATGACTCAAAATCTTTTGTATCTCAGGTACAGCAATCAAAAAAGTTTGGAAACATAATCAAAGCACTAGCTGATGGCGCATTGACACCAAAGATGATTTCTCATATTTGTATCATGATAACATAACTCCAGGAATCAAGACAGGAAAGAATTCATCTGTAAACACTGACTGTTATCCCAGACGAAAATCTGTCCTAGCTCAAATTTTCAACTATGAATTGTGGAAGGCCAGCGTCAGCTATGGGGATAGATGGTGAATTGTAGAATCTGTATTTTCAGCATTCAAGCAAATGTTTGGAGAACATGCAACCTCGCACAAGAGAGAAAACATGGTTCATGAATTAAAAATGAAAGTTTGTTTGTACAATAAGATGATTGTAATGCAATAGAATCTGAGATGATTTATTTGATTAGATAATGTTGATAATTATTTTGGGTTGGGAAACAAAGCAATATGTTGTTAAACCCTCAAAAACTAATTCCGTTTTTTATGGTATAATAATAGATCTATTAATAAACAATTTTTGAACCAAAAAAGCTAAATATAACTACCTGATTGTAAAAATAGATGGCATCAAAATCTGCTATAGAATGGACAGATGCAACATGGAATCCTACTACTGGATGTACCAAAATCTCAGAAGGATGTAAAAATTGTTATGCAGAAAAGTTTTCAAAAAAACTGCAAAAATTTAAAGTAAAAAAATATTCTCAAGCTTTTAAATTTAGAATTCATAAAAATGACCTAGAGATTCCATTACACTGGAAAAAACCAAGAAATATTTTTGTCAACAGTATGTCTGATTTATTTCATGAAAAAACAGATCTTGGATTTGTAGCACAATGTTTTGAAGTTATGGATAAGGCATGTCAACATAACTATCAGATACTCACAAAGAGACCTAAAACCATGAATACTTTTGTAAAATCATATGAAAAATTACTAGATAAAAAAATACGCAATCATATTTGGTTAGGAACAAGTGTGGAGAATAAAAAGACAGTTTTTAGAATTAAGGAGTTACAAAAAATTCAAGCTCCTGTAAAATTCATTAGTTTTGAGCCACTCATAGGTTCTGTAGGAAAGATTAATCTTACTGGTATTGATTGGGTAATTATTGGTGGTGAGAGTGGTCCTGATTACAGATCTGTGCAAGCTGATTGGATAAATGAAATTATAAATCAAGCTGAGCATCAAAAAATTCCTATCTTCTTCAAGCAGTGGGGGGGTAAAACACCGAAATCTGGTGGTAGAACAATAAACAACAGAATCTACAACGACTTTCCTAAAATTTAATAATATACAAATATGTGTTATTTTTTATGCCAGAAGAGATTGATGAATATCTATCAGGTAAAATTAAACCACATTTAGAGACAGCCAAAAAAATCAGAAGAGATTGATGAATATCTATCAGGTAAAATTAAACCACATTTAGAGACAGCCAAAAAAATCAAAAAAGATTCTTACAAATTCTCTCCTGGAGAAATATGGTCAATTAAAAAGGAACTTTTGATTAGTGAATACATACAGCCGTTTTGTTCTATCTTGAGACCTAGAAGAGAAAAATTACATTTTTTTGATCCTTTCTGTGGTACTGGTATGTTTGAAATTGATGCATATGGGAAAAAAATCAAATTTCCAGGTTCTCCACTAATTGCATTACCCAACACTAACAAATTTGATAGTTATTATTTTTCTGACAAAGATAAAAAATCAGTAGATATACTGAAAGAAAGAACTGACGTATGTACTAATCTAAATAAAATTTTTGAAAATAAAACATTTGTAGAATCGCTTTCATATCTAGACATAATTGATTCTAAAGACGCTGTTTTGGCAGTAGTTGATCCTGCAGGTTATTCTCCAACTCCTTGGGAATCTGTCTTGAAACTTCTAAAGTTTCCTACAGTTGATGTATTACTTACTATAACGGCACATGGAATGCATCGTAATCTCAACAATAAACAGGATGATTCTGCTTTACGTGGTTTTTTTGGAGTTGATGATGATTACAAATTTGGAGAAATTGATGATGAATTATACAAATATGCAAGTAAAATCAAAGATAAAACAGGTAAAGGAGTATTACCATTAAAAATTAACACGGTACAAAATCACTATTACTATATTTTTGCAATTAGTGGAAGTAATGCAGGTTGGAAAATTCTAAAATATCTAAGAGACAAACTAAATCAAATATCAAATGATGATCTGACAAGAAATGTTGGAAAACTTTCAGATGATATTAACACTATGGATGATTATTTCTAATTTTGGGATTTAGTTCTTTAACAAAACTATACGGGCCCAAAACATGATCCATTTTAAATAATGTGTTTTTCGGTTCTGTAACATCTTCGAGACCTAGTCTAGACCTGAAATATGGATCTTCTAAGGATTGAAATTTTTAGATTTGCCTTACATCATAAAGATCAAATGTAATATCTTTAGTTCCTAAAACAGCTTGAAACACAATGTTAACATCTACAGCTATTTGCATTACATTGTCTGTTAGAAAACCACCCCCTAATTCTTGTACTTCTAAATTGATTTGTCTAAAATGAGCAATCATATTGTTTATGTTGCCTTGTATAACTGGATGTAAAGGAGAAAAGAGATCATTGTATCTTTCCGTAAATCTGTCAACCATTATGAGTTTTTCCTGCTAACTGTATATTTTTTCCAAATATTCTTTATAGGTTGAAAATTCTACAGTTTTGATACTGCCATCTGCTAACCCATTTAGCAAATTGTCTTTTGCTTGGGCTAATTGCTCAGTTGTCATTTAATTAGTGAAATTAAAAGTGTGTTAAATAGATTACTATGACCAGATTTGATAAACAGGATTTTTTTTATCAAGTACAGATTTTAAACGATCATCCTATATCTATGACTATTTTCTTGCCTGAAAGTACAAATTTTATTCTATCAGGATTCCCTAACTTTTCAATTACCGGTTTTGGAATTCTGCAAACATTACTGCCATTTCCATCATTACTAACACTTACCGAAAATTCCGTCTCATCTTTTTTCCATTTTGGCATGTCTTCAATTATGTTATTTGTTATAAAAATCTATCCGTACTAATAATAGAATACTTTATATTAGTACGGATATAATATCACACATGAATCAAAGAAACCTAAGAGCTCAATACATGATGGAAAAACCAAACTTTGCCTCACAGGTAGATCATGGCAAGTTTGAGGTTCGTTCCCAAACTGATCCTACAAAATTCTATACTGTATCTGTTACAGGGAATGGTCTAGTTTGTACTTGCAAGGATCACACCACAAGAAAAGCTGACTGCAAGCACATCAAAATAATTCTACAGAAAATCAAGAAAAAAAGATGCTACTCTAACCAACCATTCAGAATAATGGAAAGATCACTACTCAAACTCTGCAAGTATTGTGATTCGGGAAAAATAATTCAAAAAGGAACTAGAAAAAACAAGTCATGCATAGTTCAAATTTGGAAATGTAAGGACTGCAAGAAAAGATTTTCTGCAAACTTTGGCTTTGAGAAAAAACAGTTTGATTATACTATCATAACTGCAGCATTACAAATGTATTATTCAGGAATGAGTGTAAGGGATATTTCAAATCACTATGAGATGATGGGAATTGATGTATCACACATGACTATCTACAGATGGATTTGTGATTATTCTCAAATGACTTCTGTCTATCTTAATGGTATAGTTCCAAGAGTAGGCGACTGGTTCAGGGCAGATGAGGTATGGATTAAGATTAATGGCAAACAGAATTATCTGTTTGCAAGTATGGATGATGATACTAGATACTGGCTAGCTTCTGACATGGCTACAACAAAGTTTCAGCACAATGCAGATAATTTATTATCCATGACCAAGAAACAAGCTGGTAAATCTCCTAGAAACTTCATAACAGATGGACTACCTGCATACATGAAATCATCAAAGAAAGTATTTGGTAAAAAGATAAACCATGTAAGACATATTCATCTCAAAGGTGACATGAACAACAACAAGATGGAGAGACTAAATGGTGAGATAAGATCGTGAGAAAGTATTCAGAGGTCTCAAAAGAATGGATACGCCAGTAATTGACGGTATGAGAGTATATTATAATTTCACTAAAAAACACGGAGCCTTGAAAGGTAGAACACCAGCTCAAGCCTCATTAATTGAGATTGACGGTAAGAATCGCTGGAAAACCATTATACAAAACGCCTCACTCTACAAGGAAAATTCAATCTAGGTCTCGAAGATGTTACAGAACCACTTGGCAAAACCATCAAATCTTTTTAACGACCCTATCTTAGTATAAATGAGGTAATTATAGGTGATTTACAATGACTAATCTGCAAGTAAAATTGACTAAAACAAAAGAAGGGTTTTTAGCTCAATGTCCAGATAATCCTGAAATTATTGTTACTGGAAAAAACAAAACTGAAATTGGTAAAAATATTCATGAAATTATGAATGGTTATATTGAAGCATTTCCAGAAATGAAATCACAATTACCAGGTAACGGTACAGATTTTAAAATAGTATTCAATGAACCATAATTGGAATACATATTCTAAAATTTTAAGAATTTTAGGATATAAGCTACTTCCTACTACGTCGCACGGTTATCTTTATTTTCAACATTCCAGTTTAGGAAAAATCACATTAGAGAAAAAAAACAAGTATGATGAATTAACATCTATGCGTTACGCATCACTAATGAGGATTGCATTACCGTATTTTGAAAAAATTTACAATAGATGTAAAGAATAAAACTATATGACTCCATATAGATTTGTTTAGGATTATGCTGTGTTTCCTAACATGACTGGTTTATCCAATTAATCTCACCACTCAAGCTTTAGATCAGAGATATTTCTGACATTTTATGAAACGTAATTGAAAAAAATACAATAAATCACTAGTCAGACGTGGAGAAATCATGTTCTCTTTTGATGCAATGGAACAATAAAGTACAGAACTCAAAGAGATGAATCATAATGCTGTGTTTCCTAACATGACTAGTTTATCCAATTAATCTCACCACTCAAGCTTTAGATCAGAGATATTTCTAACATTTTATGAAACGTAATTGGAAAAAATATAACAAATCACTAGTCAGACATGGAGAAATCATGCTGTCTTTTGATG
This sequence comes from Candidatus Nitrosopumilus sp., assembly GCA_965248045.1. Taxonomy (GTDB): domain Archaea; phylum Thermoproteota; class Nitrososphaeria; order Nitrososphaerales; family Nitrosopumilaceae; genus Nitrosopumilus. Next base: position 1,495,185 of record CBDFIG010000002.1, on the reverse strand, counting down.
CAATGAAACAAGGGGGTAGTACAGAACTCAAAGAGATGAATCATAACAAAGAAGGAACACAGGTACGTTTATCCTGAATCATTCATGGAAGCATCAGGTATTGCCATCTCTATCCACATCTGCCATTCAGACAAACAGAAGGCCTGATAAAATCACATTTATCATCCAAATCAAAAACTCCAACGTATTCTGCCATTTGGAAAAGAGTCAACAAGTTACAATCAAGATGAATCCCAAACTGGGAAAGGACATTGTAATTGCAATTGATAGTACCGGAGTCAAGGTTCAGACAGAGTCAATGGATGAGACAGAAATGGCAGAAACGACGAGGATTCCTGAAAATTCATGTGGCAGCAGGTGTAAAATCAAAACAGATAACAGGTTTGGAAATTACAGATGACAAGTCACATGACTCAAAACATTTTGTATCTCAGGTACAGCAATCAAAAAAGTTTGGAAACGTAATCAAAGCACTAGCTGATGGCGCATTGACACCAAAGATGATTTCTCATATTTGTATCATGATAACATAACTCCAGGAATCAAGACAGGAAAGAATTCATCTGTAAACATTGGCTGTTATCCCAGACGAAAATCTGTCCTAGCTCAAATTTTCAATTATGAATTGTGGAAAGCCAGCGTCAGCTATGGGGATAGATGGTGGATTGTAGAATCTGTATTTTCAGCATTCAAGCAAATGTTTGGCGAACATGCAACCTCGCACAAGAGAGAAAACATGGTTCATGAATTAAAAATGAAAGTTTGTTTGTACAATAAGATGATTGTAATGCAATAGAATCTGAGATGATTTATTTGATTAGATAATGTTGATAATTATTTTGGGTTGGGAAACAAAGCATCACCTTCAACACTTTCAATCGTGATTTCCATTATTTTTCCTCATATTCATAACAAATCAACACAGACGATACATGACAAAAAGTACCTTCTTCGAAACTAATTAGAAAATCAGATGTAGAATAATTTATACGATGTATTTTTTATTATTAATAAACTCATTTATAACGTCTACAAAAAAATTTTTCTTGATGTTCTACGTCACATAAATAATTACCTTCTTTAGAAAAGACAAATTCTTTGGTTTTAATCATACATACCACTAGTTTTGGGACTAAATAAACGAATAGAAAGGCTCGGAGCCCTTTGGGCCCGCTTAACAAAATTATTTATTCAGATCTAGAGGAGATGTTTTTGTGAAAGATATAGAATTCAAATTAAATTCAATTGATATTCATCCAAATTCTGAAATTAAGGGTATAATTTCTGTTTCATATCCAGGAAGATATGACGGAGTTGTGATAAATACACAGATTTTAGATTCAAACGAACATATAATCTACAAGTCGTACAATGGAAAGAACATATCACAAAATGTTTCAAGATTATTTATCAACAAAGATGTAATGCCAGAAAACAAGGCAGAGTTTACTGCACTAATTGAATTTGAACCAAAACAGGAACATGAAATAAAATTTAGAGCATCAATTATTGAGCAACATAAAGAAATTGAAAGTCAGATAATTTTTGCAAAATATTCTATCTAGAATCTACTCTTTTCTACGGTGATGGAACCTTTCATCCATGGATGTGGTTCACAGTGATAATAAACCTCTTGAGGTTCTGTAAATAAGAATTCATAGGTATCTCCAGGTTTTAAGACACCAGATGAACCAAAGTCTCCACTATAACTATCAGTATGACGATGATCAGGAGTTACAGTGTGAGCAGTATCATCATTATTTTGCCATATGACTTTGTTGTCAATATTCAATAACGCTTTTGCTGAATTGGGAACATAGTTTTCATTTCCTTCAAGTACTGCACCTGGAACAATTTCAATGATTAATTCTTTTTCAGGATGTAAGATATGTTCAGCTACAGATGGTTTTGCTAAAGATTCAGGAAGATAAAATGAAGTATAAAATACTACTACGACAGACATGCCAACTATCAATGCAACAAGTCCCACTCCATATGCGTGACTAGATGTAGGTGTACTCATTTTTTCAACCCCGTAAGATCATCAGAGCCAAGATTTGGATTGGTATCTGCACCAACTCCCAAATCTGCTTGAGTCTTTGGTGCAAGAACTTCTTGAGCTAGTTCTTTTGGTTTTTCTTCTGGCACAGCATCACCTTCTGGAAGTTTACTTGGTTCAGCAGATGTTTCAGGTTCAGCAAGCTTTGGTTTTTCTTCTACCACTGGAACTGGTGGAGGTGGTGGTGCATTCTTTACCTCACTCAAAGCATATCTGTAAACATGGAAGAATGCCGCAAATACTAACAAGATTATTCCAACAAAGAATAATGATATGTTCTTCATTCCTATCAAGGCGGCATTATACGCTGCAATATTTAGGAACACTTGGAATGCCAACAGTGCAATTAATAACCAATTAATCCATTTTTCAGAAAGATTGATGGTAGCAACTTTCTGTGGACCTGTATTTTTTGCAAGTTTTGATTTTCTTTCAGCTTCATTTGCAAGTTTAATCATCATGTATGTAAATCCAAATCCAAGTGGCACCATCAATATCATCGTAGAGTAGAAGAATATTGGATCAATTACCAAACGCTCTACCAATGGAAGTGAGACATCAGGTGAAATGTAGAATCCCCAATATGTGGTTACCATAATTTGGGCAAGGCTAGTTATACCAAATGCAGTAATTATTGGTCTGTCTCTCCATGAGAATTTCTTGTATCTATCAATGAACGGGATCAATACAAGTGTGATAATAAAGACCAAAGGCCACAGCAATCCTGTTACAAATTTATCATACTGAGTCCGCATGAATGCGTAAATTCCTGTAAGATACCATTCAGGAACCGTTACACCTGGCGGCACTGTAGGTTCAAACTTGAATCCCATATCAATTGGGAACACACCACCGGTGATGAGAATAGCACCAGAAATAGCCATGACCATAGGTACATCAAATACCAAGAATCTTGGGAAGTGAACTGCCATTAATCCTAGCATTACAATAGGTAACAAGAACACATGTTGTGCATAGAATCTTAACACAAAGTCCGAGAATCCACTACCCAACGCCGCATCACGAATAGTCGGCCCAACTACTGGAATTGATGTAGTCAGAGATGCAGCAATACTAATTGCAAGTTCTGCTCTTTCACTAAATATAACATCATATCCAGTAAATGCTTCAAGTATAGTAACAGTACCAAGAATAACACCAGTCATCCATAAAACTTCATTTCTAATTTTGTATCTTCCACTAAAGAATTGATAATACATGTGAAGAACAGCTAGTAGTACCATTGCATTGGAACCATGATAGTGAATATTTCTTATATGAAAACCAAATGGAACGTCATCATTAATGAATTGAACACTATCCCATGCTCTATCCAATATTGGTTGATAATAAAACATGAGCAGAGCTCCTGAAACTCCAAGAATGATAAAGACAATAAAAGTAAGCATTCCTAAAAATCCAAACGGACTTACAAATCTAGCAGGGAATGAAAACTTGATTGCAGTAAAGATTGTTCTATCTACCCCATCCCAAAGCCAATAAAAGAAGGCAACTAAGCCAGTTCTTCTTTCAAGCGAAACGGCCATATCCAATTACTCCATTTTCATTTACGTCAAACTTGGGTGGCATGACAAATACAAATCCATCTGAATCAATATCTAAAGTTAATTGAGCTAACGTGTTTGATGGTGGAGCTTGTACTGATGCAGGGCCTACAAAAGCTGTTCCAGTTGATGGATCATACATACTACCATGACAAGGACATTCACCTCTCTTTCTTCCTTCCTCTGGCCAATATTTCCACAAACACCAAAGATGAAGACAAATCATACTGTATGCTCGGAGAGCAGATGGATCATTTTTTGCACCACCTAATTCTTCAGGCAATCTAATAAACTGCCACTTACGGAATGCTTCTGCATCAAGTGCAGGATCACCAGTGGCAGGATATGTAATTACTTCAGAAAAATTAATTGGATAAGTGTTAATGTTAGCCTGAGTTCCAGCAGGTAAGATCACTGGAACTCTTTCGAGAGACGCCTGGTTTGGATTTGGCATGAATTTGCCAAATGGGACAAATGGAGCAAATGCTAATCCTGTGCCTGCAGCACCCATTAACTTTAGAAAGTCTCTTCGGGATAATCCGCCAGACTTTTTTGTCCCCAGCTCTGACATTCAAGCTGAATTACTCGCCAAATTGGTTATAAACCTTGTTCAATTTTTAGTCATGTTTTTGTCTAATGATCAATATGAAAACAACTCCGATCGTAACTCCAATGATTATTCCAAAAATAATTCCAAGACCAAGAGATGAATTAGAGATGTCAGAATCGTTTGTTTGAACAGAATCATCAAGTAGAGTTTTTGTTTTAGATGTTGTATCTTGATTATCTTTTGAAACAGAATCATTTGATTCAAATTCTGTTTCTACTGGATTATTTTGTGATGAAATATTCGTAAATTTAGCTGCAAGTGTAATTGGTTCTGTAGTAGAATTTCCTCCAAACAACGTTGAATGTGTTAAAAGAGTGTAAGTACCAGTTTGATTAATTGGAACATACAAAACAGTAGATGTGTCATCTTTATTTTTTACGGGAAAGAACCCACCACCTTGACTAAAAATAGAGTTACCTAACCAATCAAGAGACGGCCATCCTAGAAAATGACCAAACACGCCAGATGGAACATTTGTTTGAACGATTTGTCCTGATGGATCCATTACAAAGACAGCCAGATTAGTATCATCAGTAATCCATGAGAGTTCAATTGCTGCTGAATTAATTGATTCGTCTTGGATATCAAAATAATATTGTCTCCAATCTCCTGCCATATAGCGATTAACCATATCAAATGCACCTTTGGTGTATCCGTTACCATAAAGAACATCGTCGCTTTGTCTACCTTCAATAATTATAGTAGAATCATTTTGATCAACTAATTGTTTTATTACAAAAGATACAGGTGAATTTACCAAATGTTTTTCACCCTCAAAAGTCAGAAATCCCTGATATACTCCTGTTTGCAAATCAGTTGGTGCAACTAATGTCACATCAACTGTGGCAGTATCTTTTGGAGGCACAGTTATTGTTTGGGATTCAGGCCAAAGTGCAGTCCATTTTTCTTTTTGATAATAACTTGCCGATAATGTATAATCCATAGAAGTAGAATTTACTTTTGTGTCGCCTAACCAATAAGAAAATTTTGATGGAACAGGATATACTCCAACTAACGGAGTTCCCTTAAATTTTTCATTTGGATCAGTGACTCTAAGTTCTTGAACAGTTCCCCAAGAGCCGCCTCTATTTATCAAAGACAATTCCTCACTTGTAATTTTTGCATCATTGTTGTTATCAAGCCAATCGTAAATATACAAAGAAGAAATTTGGAGGTCAGCAGCATAAACATCTGAAGTTTCATTCATGAATGTATCAAATGGAAAATTCACATTTAGTATCATCAATGAAGAATCATTAGGAATAGGAGATGTCTCATCAAAAAATTCATTTAAAGTAGAATGTTGTTTTATATCTGAAAGTTTGACATAGTTTGGAATATAAGTTTCAGATTTGTTAAGTATTGAGTCTTGTTGGCGTACAGTTGTTGTTCCATCAAATTCACTTTTTGCAATTAAAGACAATTTTTTTGGTATAACATCAATTGTTAATTCATTTTCAGAAGGATTAACTATAGTGAAAGTAGTATAGCTTCTTTCTCCGGGTAATAATTGTCCTGCAAACCAACTAGTCATAGGAACAGAATTAGATGATAGTTGAAATTTTTCAAATCCAATTGCAGTTGAATTTATGTTATCTATTGCAGGATCTAAAATTTTCTTAATGTTCTGATACGATGCATCATTATGTACAATAAACAATCCATCTTTGCCATGGACATAATCTAAGGCTGCAGATACATTAACCAATCCAGATCCTTGAGTAAATGGATCATTTTTGAGATCAATTGCAGTAGACATTAGAATATTTTTGATTGTAAATGGATCAATGGTTTGCAACTGATTTTTCATACCCTCCATCAAAATTGCTGCACTTCCAGATACAATAGGTGCTGCCATACTAGTTCCACCAAACATAGAAAATGATTCATCCTTTGAATCTTTGTGGATTTTTAATACACTTGATGGGGTAAATCCATGTGCACCTATACTCATCAGGTCAGGTTTTGGGTCGCCAATATAACTAGGACCTCTACTAGAAAAATCAACTACGTGATTGTAATGTGTTGTTCCATTTCCAAATCGGGGTTGATCTTTGAATGGACCATAACCTACAAAGACATTGTTAGTAGTTGCACCAACTGAAATTCCAAAAGGAGATGCATTTGGTAATCCTATTGTTCCATACCCATGTCCAGAATTTCCAGCACTAGAAACTATTGTAACTCCCGGATAATCATCATCTAGAGAATGCGGTGTTACAAGTACACTAAGAATCAAAGAAAGCATATCCATCCCCGGAGCTGCGTTATAAGATGGAAACGTAGACACGCCCCAACTATTTGAAATGATGTCAACTCTAGTCTTTCCTGTAAATTTCCAATCATGTTTTGCATTATCAAAGCCTGCAGACCACAACCATCCATAAACAGTGTCACCAAACCATAATGCCTTTACAGGAATAATCTTTGCACCAGGGGCCACACCAGTAATAGTAAATTTCTCAGTATTGTTATAGATGTCATAAGTTTCGTGTCCTCTTGAAGTAATAGATGCTGCACTAGATGTACCATGTCCCATAAAATCAGTCATTAAACCAAAAAATGTACCATCAGGATCTAATGATGGAAGTAATGTTCCATTAATTGCATTTAGAGTGTCATCAATTTCTGCAGTTTTGTTTTGCATTACTCCATAAACATCTAAGACTTGTGCTCCAACTGTTCCTGCACTATAATCATTTTTTCCGTCATTATCTGAATCAAATACAAGAAACTCTTTTCCACTACCTAACACAATTGGTTTTTCATCAGTAAAATCAAAATCATATTCTGGTTTTTGACCTGGTTCCAGATCAAATCGAGTATAATCATTCCACGAAGTACTCAAATCAGGAATGATAGTATCATAAACTCCAGAAACAAACGAGTCAACTACCAATACAGGTACAACTTGTATTCTTGCTAGAGGTCCTTGTGTAGCACCTTGATAAATTACACCAAGATGATATACTCCACTTTTTGATTTGATGTAATTTCTGTTATCATCTCCAATTTTCATATCAGTACTCAAAGTTCCATTAAAAATTATTGAAGAACCTAATTGTGGAAAAAATGAATTATAGATTGGAATTTGACTTCCCTTTCCATCTTGAGATACGTCAAGAAAAACTCCTTGTTTTGTTACATATACTGAAGATGTCATATGAGATGGAATAGGTTTACTGTAATTTCGGATAATTTCATTTTCATCTATAAATGCAAAGAATGTTGCATTTGTAAAAATAATTCCTTGACCGTCAGGATCAAGCATTATAGGATGATTTTTTTCATCTCTAGCAAGTGAATGCTGAATATCTAGATTAGAAAAATCAACACCTGTATCTACAATTGCAATGGTTATTCCATTTCCTGTAACACCGTAATTTTTTTCTGCAATATCAGAGTGAGATATTTGGGCAATTCGAGATGCATCAGTTAGATCATCAGTAGAATGAAAATCTAATTGAAAATCTTCAATTACATTATAGCCTTGAGAGATTAAACTTGATGCTCCAGTCTCTGAGAGTACGGTTACATAGAAAAATCCGCTATCAGAATTAATTCCATACAAAGAATTATTTTTTAAAAAATCAGAGTTTTGTGAGTTTGTTCCAAAAATTAAATACCGTTTAAAATTGTTTTCAGCAAAAAAATCAGAATCAATTTGAATAATATCAGAATTGAATTCTATATGTTTTGGTATGCTTTCTTCAAAAGAGGTATCTCCAGAAGTAAATGCATGTGAATTTGTTGCTACAGTTGAAAGAAGCATGATTGAAAAGAAAATCGCCACTTTGGGCATCATTAGTTAATTTTCTTTTGTAGCATTATTATAACTATCTTCTTCGTGCAAGAATTGTAATTTGTAAGGCTACAATAAGTCCAATAGACGCAATAATTGGTAACATCAATGCATTGAGTTGAGCAGAAGATTCACTAATAGATTTTGCAGAAAGTGCAAAGGTTCCAATATTTTCATCTATTTGACTACTTGCACGTTCTAAGGTAGTATCAAATCCTTTAATTTCGGATTTTAGATTATCAAGCTCACCGGATGTTTCATCTAAAATTGAATTTAGTATAATTATTTGCTCAGAGATTCCACCAAGATCTTGACTTAGAACATTTGTTGCAGATGATCCATGAGATGTGGTTCCTTGACTAAAAGCAACAACATGAAAAACATGAGTTCCTTCTTCTTTTGGAATGTAATCAACAAAATACAATCCTTGATGTAAGGTTTCAAAGGAATTATTTAGAGAAACAGAAAGACCAGAGGGTAAATGAACATGAGAAGAGCTCAATAATTCATCAGGATTAGTTCCAATTAAAAGACCATCACTAGTTGTTTGAACAAAAACTCGAAATGATTGATTTATTGCAGCAGTTTCAGGAGCAAAGACCAAAGTATTTACAAATCTCTCCACAGTTACATCAAGTAGTTCAGTTGTAGATGAGAATTTTATATCAATTTTTTGAGATATTCCGTTTTGTTCAGTACTAATTACCTCAACAGTATATGTCCCATAAGGAAAATCTGTTGAAGGTTCAGGCCAAATTAACAAACCATAATTAAAAGAACCATCAGACTTGGTAGCAATTTGATCAAATTTTGCAATTGTTTCATCAGGAGCAAAAAGTCGTATAATCAAATTTTCTTCAGGTAGTCCCATCCCATAAACTTGAAGATTATGTTCAGGAGAGTAAATCTTGCTGTTAGTAGATAATTCAAGTTCTGAAAATGAATTGGGAGTATTTACAAATAGCAGAACAATCAAGACAGAAAATAAAATTTGAAACTTCATTTTAATTAATTGTCAATGTTCTACTAGATATGACTTCTGGAAAAATTGTCTATAACTTTCGTTAAGTAGGATTCAAAAAAAAGAAAAAAAGGAAAATTTGAACTAGTTTCTAACTTACGTTGACAGTTGTACTAACTGGTGGTGACAATGCCGTTGGATTACCAATAGACTCCCAAACAAATGCAGCTGCAGTGTATGCTCCTGCTTCAGTTGGAATCCATGATAATGCTGGGCTGAATGATTGACCACTTGAAAGTGTACCTGTAATCCATGCTAGTGAGACTGTGACACCATTTTCATCCTGGATCTGTACCAAGTATGCAAATTCTTGCTCTATATCCTGACCATTTGCTAAGTCAGCGCTGATTTGTACCTGTTGGTCAACAGAAACAGTATCTAAACTGTTTTTGAAGGCATCAACGATTCTCAAGTTAGCAGCTGGTGCTCTCTCAAGAGGTGGTACTACAGTGCCAATTATTGAAGTGGCAGTAATATCGAGTTCATCTGCAGTTGAGTCCGGTTTTGGAAGTGTATGGTCCTCATATTCTGCGGTGACAGTGTCACCTTCTGCGACTCTGAGTCTGTGACCTGAAGATTCATCAGAAACTGTGAAGAACACAGTACCCTCGAAAATTCCGGTTGCCTCATTAGTCTCAGTTACAGTAAGGCCAATACCTCCGGCATCGGAGTCAGACCACACGTCGACATTGAAGTTGTCGACTGCTTCTGGGCTTAAGTTCATATCTGGATCAATTACTCTTACAACACCTGTTCCGCTAGCTGGGTAACTTCCTTCTAACCATTGAGTTTCACCTATATTCCATCTGATAAGTGATGAACCAACTACAGTTTCATCCTCTGAGAATTCAAAGGATACTGTAAGTCCATCCTCATCGTTTGATGGTAATAGTCCATCTGTTGGACCACCGCCATCAGCGGATATAGCGCCTGTTGCATCATCTGTATCACCATCACCATCTGCATCATGAGGAGCAAATCCAGTGAGGATTACTTCACCTGTGAAGATGCCTGTGTCTGGTCCAGTTTCAACGAGTTTATAGTTGTCAAGATCAGAACTACGTGTTGAGATCTTTATTGGATCATCAGCACCGTTTCCGATTTCGTCAACTAGATCACCGTCAAAGTTGTGATCTGGAGCGACTATAGTGACATAGACTTTGTCAGTCCATGTGTAAACTTTTTGGTCAAGTTCGACAGTTGCACCGAAGTTTGAAGTGAACAATGTAATGTTTACATCTTCATCTTCATCACCTACATAGTCAGATCCTGATGGACCCCAATCAGTATATTCTAAGATGATTTTTTCACCTCTTTCAAGGGAATCATCATCTAGAGATTCAGGAATCTCGATAACAATCTGGAAGATACCAGTACTGTCACCTGTTTCTCTGAAATTTGCTGGTTCTGGGTCAAATGCTACTGCACCTGCACCACGGTCGCCCATGGTAGTAGTTGCTGCATCAGAGTCCCATTCAATCAAGTCCAAGTCAAAGGTCTCAGCACCATCGTTGTCCAGATCAAGGTCTGGCTCAATGAGGGTTAAGATCATGTCGGAACCGATAATGTAAACGGATTTGTCGGATTGCAATACCCCGTTTCTAAGGTCAAAGGTAGCAGAATCAGTAACAGTGTTTTCGTCACCGGAAGCATCAGCTGGATCAGTGTATTCTACTTGGAGAATATCTCCTTGTAAGATACAGTAATCACCGCTTTCTGGCACTCCAGCGTCGAATCTACTAATTGCGTTACCTACAGCTGCATCAGTACCGTCTAGTGGTGTATAAGCACTACCAGATGGACATGTTGCAGATGCTGGACCGTCAGAATATCTGATGCCGAGATCAAGTTCGTAAATACCTGCATCTGGTGCAATTTCTTTAATTGGACCAAACTGTTGGGCAGAACCAGCTGCATTATCATCGACGTCAATTAAGCCGTCTAATGCTGCAGGACCGCCTGCGTAACCGAGTACGACTGTATCAGAACCTCGGATAACAGAGATCTTGACAGGGCCTACATCAGTTCCTGTGGTATTTGCTGCAATGAAATCTTCACCAGCTGGGTTAATGTCAAAGTCAGGATCATTGATTCTCACGTGAATAGTAAGATCACCGCTAACAAGGGCTTCTCCTGTTTGGAGTCCATCCCTACCGTCTACACCAGTTTGGTGTATTGGGAATAGTGATCTACCGGAAGGAGATCCAGAAGTGTTTGAATCAGGGAAGTCTCCAAATACACCAAATGGTACTGGATAAACTGTCCTGTCAAGACTTACTGAGCCTGTGTTTGCACGTACGCCTGCAGAGTCACCAACTTCAATAATTTCACCAGATGCATCTCTATAGTCAACATAGTTGACTTCGATGTCGAGTCCGGTGGTAGTTTCTGGAGTTGCTGTTTTTTCTGGGTCACCGTCTGGTCTACACCATTCGGCTTGGATTAAGAAGCTTCCTTCAAATGTACCTGTTGCTGGACCAGTTTCACTTAGTGTGAATCCGGTAGCGCCAAGTCCATCAAAGAATTTGGAATTGCCATCTTTATCCAAGCCGCCTGGAGCACAAGCGTCTTCATCTGTCCATTTAGCGTCGTCAAATGTAACATCAAGTAGTCTTCCTTGAGAACCAAATGATAAGGATTCCAAGTTAGTTCCACTTACTGCCATACCTACGTTAGTTCCTACTTGATCGTTATCTAGATCTGGTGAGGCCGGAAGGTCTACAACAGTGTAAATATCGATAAGGTCAGAGTCTACGTTTAGATCTTGGTCTTCGAGAGTAATGATTACAGTATCAGCTATTTTGTATGAATCTTGATTGAGTGATACAATACCAGAGTGGCTTGGTGCAGCTTCTTGATCAGTTACAGTTGTGAGTTCACCTTCAGTATCTATATCATAATATGATACTCTAGGTGCATCTTCATCAGTGAGATCCTCAATTACAATGAATGAAGGATCATCAGCGATTGGAGTGATACCTAAGAAGGTATCCCTATCGAGGATGTTTAACTGGTTGATCATGATATATTCGAGAGATCCCATGAACTCACCGGAATTATCAAGTGTCTCTTCAACTTCAATTCTGATTATTTGGTTTGCAGTCCTTTCGGATGCTTGCACACCATCATCACTAAAGCCAAATGAGAAGAAGTCTGCTACAATTGGATTATCTGCAACATTGTTACCGTTGATAGTGGTATTACCACTTGTTACGATAGCGAGTCCAACTACATTTGTATCTGGAGTATTTGCTGCTAATGAGTCAAATATTGCTGTATTGATTGTGCCGTCTAAGCTTGAAAGGCTTTGTGCGCCGACATTATCAGCAATTCCAGTTACACCTATGTTTACTGTGTTATCTACCAAACCAGTTTCGTCAGTAATTACACCGGCGCCGTTTGTAGTGTTAAGTAGATATACATCATAAGTATTGGTAGTTGACAAACTTCTAACATCTAAGTTAAAGAAGTTATATCCAGTAAATCTTTCGTCTGTTTCATCAGTGATTGTAGATGTCAAATCTGCGAATGTAGCGTTAAGATCAATGATCAAAGCAGTAGTTAATGTACCATTATCATAATCAGTGATAGTGGTATTAGCAATAATTCCTCTATCACTAAAGGAATCTACAGATATTGTTGCAGTTGCATTATAATGCCCTGTAACAGTGTTCTGTGCAGTACCCACGCCCATATCACCTGAACCAGTAGTGCCGCTTGCGGCAAATCCTGGCCATGCAATATAGACTGCTTGTGGATCAGTACCTTCACCAAGTGTAAACGGATCACCAGTAGTTAATGCTGGGACAATCGTTATGTTTGGATCGCTTACTAATAGATCTTCATCGACTAAGCTGTTCTTGTTTTGATCACCGTCTATTACAACAACCGGAATCTCTTCACCAGAATTCCATGTATCATCGACTGGTTGAATGTCAATTGATCCAAGTGCGAAATCTGTTTGAATAGAAACTGGGCTTGCGTTATAATCTACAGTTCCAGATGTACCTTGTAGGGCACCATCTGTAATCACTAGTATGGAAGTATCACCGTCATCAAAGGTTTCAAAGACACCAGAGTTTGGTAAGTTTTCAGTAAGTGTAACTGGTTGGGTGTTTTTACCCAAACCTTCAGCTACACCAACTACAAAACAGCTAGATGCGTCTTGATCATTATCACAAACAACAATAGAATCATTGTTGTCCTGAATTGTCAAAACATCAGTATCTACGGCTTGCTTATTAACGTTAACAAGTAGTATACCGTTATCCCGTATCATCATATTTGGTAATACTGGTTGGATATCGATAATACCGCCTTCAAAGGCTGAACCTGCTGCATCACCACTAGAATCAAATACTTGATAGTTAGTGGTTGAGCCGTCAGTTCCGTTTGTACCAAACGTCCAAGAGTCGTTGTCAGTTGGGTCAATGTTTAGCCATAAATCATCAATGGTAATGTGTACTTGCGCACCTCGAGGATAGATTGTTCTATCTTTCTCGGTTGTTGCAAATTGATCTACTGTATCAAAGGTTAGCTCAACTAATTGAGGATTACCACCTTTGTCATAGAGTATATCAAAACTACCAGTTGGATTTAGGTCATACAGTTGAATGAAAGGCCAGAAATAATCGTTTACAAGACCAATTTGACCGATGTTATCTGGGAAGAATGTGTTAACATCTTCTGCTTCACGGATAACATTCTCGTGTAAGGAAGCTGGTCCTGATTCCCAAACTGGTTGGGTAGTACAGTCGTTAAGACCATCACTTTGAGCTTTTGTACCATTTAGACCTTCTGCTACGTTATATGCAACTGCTACTCCTTCAGTTTCAGAGAATAGTGGTGAACCAGATGCTGAAAAGATTTTGGAGTCCTTGCCACAAAATTCACCAAAGTTGAGACCAACTGCTTCTGCAGGTATGACTCCGTCTTCTGTTGTGGCATCTGCAATAAATGCTTGAGTTGCGTCTGCAAAGTAACCATACCATTTACCATCGGTACCTTGAACCATTCTAAGTTCATCACCACCAACGGTAACAGTTGGTTCACCTTTTCTTTGATCTGTGTCGACCAGAGCTGGATCACTGACAATAACCTCAATTACTTGAGGTCCTGACATGTAATTTGATCTGACTGAGTTTTCTGCGGAAACAAATAGGTCAGCGTTGGCTGCATATGCAGATGGTATTACACCATCAATTGCAAATGTCATACCACCGGCGACCATAATTGTCATTAATGTAAGACTAGTTATTTTTCGTCCTATTTCGTTATTCATGTTATTGAGTTGTTTCCTTAAAGTTAGTATTTAACACTAATGGACAATTTGTCCACAATTACGCAATTTATTGTAATTTTTTATCAAATTCTGAAATTTAATAAAATTCTTATAAGATTTGGTCATATAAATCATGTTTTACCCCTTAATTTCATATATGATCCCTATATTTTTCATATTTTAAGCATAATTTATGAAATTTTTATAGCCTATTTTACGCCTTGATCTCTTTACCAAGTAAAGTTTTGTACAATACTATTGCATCAGCCTCATCTTTTGAGCCTACAACAACAGCTGATCCTTTTTTCATGAAACTAACAGAGAGATCATTTGTTCTCATGGATAATCCCAAATTACCTTGATTCTCTACTGTGAATCCTTTTTGTTTTGCAATTGTAGTGACACTATTAACATCAAGATCAAAAATTTCAGTTGGAGTAATAGAGTATGTGCGCTTTCCTTTGTTACGTCCACACAACTCTTCTAAAATTAATTCTTCTTTTTGGACAACTTCAAGTTTACCTGTTCCACAAATTGGACACTCTTCAGCTCTGAATGTTCTTGTACTGTTAAAGTCGAGATTTTCTAAATCAATATGTAATATTTTTTCAGACAAGCTTGGTTTTTTTCCAATTATTATCTTTACAGCTTCTGCAACTTCTATTCCACCAACAATTGAAAGTATTGATGGATGTACTCCTTCAATACTACATGTTGGCATTGTATCTTCATTTAATTCAGGGAACATACAAAAATAACATGCACTTTGTTTTGGTAAAACTGTAAACACTTGTCCAGATACTCCAACTGCAGCTCCTGTTACAAATGGAATTCCAAACTCTACACAAGCTTTGTTTAATGCATATCTTGCATTGACACTATCAAGTGCATCAATTACAACATCACATCCTTCAATAACTTCAAGTGCAGTGTAATCATTTACAGAAATTGCCAATGCTTCAATGTTACAATCAGGATTTAGTTTTTGTAATTTTTTTGCAGCAACTTCAACTTTAACTTGACCTACATCATCTTCATTAAACATTGTTTGTCTATGTAAATTAGATAATTCAATTACATCTCTATCAACAATTCTCAAAGTTCCAATACCCATTGCAGCAAGTCTTGATGTAATTGGATTTCCTAAACCACCGGTTCCAACAACACATACTTTAGCATTTTTTAATTTTAGTTGTCCATTATAACCAATCTCTTCAAGCATTACTTGACGTGAAAATCTATCAAGTTCTTTAGATGATAATTCCTCTGAACCACCAGCTACTGCAGGTAAGATGTAAACTTCATCTCCATCTTTAAGAACAGTTTCCATGCCATCAGAGAATTTTGCATTTTTTCCATTAATGTAGATATTAATTAGTGAACGTGGGGTTCCATCATTTTCTAAGACTCTACGCTTAAAATCATCACCCAGTGTTTCAGATATTTTTGCAAATGCATCAGCTAATGAATCAGCTA
This sequence comes from Candidatus Nitrosopumilus sp., assembly GCA_965248045.1. Taxonomy (GTDB): domain Archaea; phylum Thermoproteota; class Nitrososphaeria; order Nitrososphaerales; family Nitrosopumilaceae; genus Nitrosopumilus. The sequence goes on along the minus strand of CBDFIG010000002.1, from coordinate 1,479,371 downwards.
AGATCTCAGTCTTTTTTTCTCCTCCACTCTGATTTAGAACAGAAGGAATTGTAAATGTGATATTTGCCATTAGTTTACTACCGCCGAGATTTGATTCACGTCTGCTTTCATTACTGTTGGTTTTTGCAAAACATCCATTATAGACTCAGTTGTCTTTAGACCATTTCCTGTTACATAACACACCACTTTGTCATTTGCATCAATCTTTCCTTGTTCTACCATTTTTTGAAGAACAGCTACTGAAACTCCACCGGCAGGTTCTGTAAATATTCCTTCAGTCTTTGCAAGCAATAAAATTGCATCAAGAATTTCTTTGTTGTTTGATTCTTCAGCAAATCCATCGTACTGTTGTAAACGTTTCAAAACATATCGACCATCACCAGGATCACCAATTGCTAAACTTTTTGCAACAGTGTCAGGATGCTCAACTGGAATTACTTCTTTACTATTTTTCTTAAACGCATCAACTATTGGTGCACAACCATGTGGTTGTGCTGCAATCATATGCATGTTAGAAACATTACCAAGTAATGAAACATTTTGTAATTCTTCAAAACCTTTACAAATTGCATTAAGCATTGCACCACTTCCAACAGGAACTATTAATTGATCAGGTACTTGCCAATCAAGTTGTTCTGCAACTTCAAATGCTAAAGTTTTTGAACCTTCTACATAATGAGAACGCATGTTAATGTTTACAATTCCTATTCCTTTACTATCACCAATTTGTGCAGCAATTCTATTTGCATCATCATATGTACCATCTACTGCAATGTAATTTGCACCATAAGACAATGCTTGTGCAATCTTTGCCATCTCAATATTACTTGGAGCAAAGACATGACATGGAAATCCTCCCTTTGCTGCATGTGCTGCAGTAGCTGATGCCAAATTACCTGTAGATGCACAACCAACAGCTGATAATCCAAATTCTTTTGCTTTAGATACTGCAACACCTGCTGGTCTATCCTTAAATGAAAAAGTTGGATTCACAGAATCATTTTTGATGTAAAGATTTTTCAGGCCTAGTTTTTCTCCTAACTTGTCGGCTTTTGTTAATGGAGTCATTCCTGCATCAATGCTGACAATATTTGATTTATTTTCTATTGGCAATAGTTCAAAATATCGCCAGTACGTCTGTTCACGACTAGAAAATGTGTCTTTTGAGAGTGATGGGAAATCATATTTTACATCAAGTGGGCCAAAACAGTCATCGCAGATATACTTGAAAGTAGATTCGTATTCTTTTTTACATTCTCTACATTGTAATGATGTTCTAGCCAAGATTAGTTTCTCCTTTGATAATATACATAAAAAATCCTAATATCAAGTTAAGTAATACTTAATTTTAGTGTGTAAAAAATATAATGAAAAATACCCATGAATGGCATAGAAATAGGGTAAAAAAAGAAGATTTGAAGAAAAACTAACAAAAAATCAGATTTTGATAGAGTTTTTATCATCAGGAAGGTTTTTAGTGAATTTTTGAAAAAACAATATTGTGAAAAATAACAAAGTCATAATTCCCATCATAGTTGGAATAATCATTGTAGTTGCAGGAATTATTGCAACAAGTAATCAAGAATCTAACGTAATAGAAGTTGTAGATACACCAGATACAGAATTGATACTAGATGATGAGATTACAGCAAAAATTCAAAATAAAGACATAGCAACAGGAATTCAAAAAAAGTATGATGAGATTGAAAAAGGAAAGCTAGAAAATAAATATACACCAAAACCAGCAGAATGGATAACTTCAGGACCGTTTCAAGTTGATCGTAGTGAATACATTTTAGGAGAAAAAGTTTTTGTGAGGATTGGAGGATTGGGTTTTGAAGAAAAAGGACAAATTGCTTTTCTTAGACCACTAAATAGTACACATTATTCAGTTTATCTCACCATTCCATTCGATGGTGCTAACAAACCAGCATTCAATTATTATTTTGAACCAGCACTTGCAAAATTTAAAGAACTTTGTACAGTAGATGATTTGATTGGAGATTGGAGAGTTGTATTTCAAGGAACCGACTATGCAAACTTAGAATTTAAAATAACTAAAGATATTCTTCCAGGAGCTGCAGATAAGTATGAACCTGTATGTTAACTTATTTTTCTAAATTATTATGAAAACAAACTTGTTCACCTAGATGACAAGCAGGGCCTGAAGGTTCAACAAGATAAATAATTGCATCAGAATCACAATCAACTAAAATTTCTTTAATCTTTTGAGTATTTCCTGACTCTTCTCCTTTCATCCAAAGCTTGTTTCTAGAGCGACTCCAAAACCAAGAGTTACCAGTTTTTTTTGCAAGTTCTAGAGACTCTTTATTTGTATAAGCTAGGGTCAAAACATCTTTTGTGTTTGCATCTTGAACAATTACAGGAACCAATCCTCCACTTTTCTCAAAATCTATATCATCAATTGTTTTTTGCATAATTGAAAATTGGAATTAGGTCTTATAACCTTACAGGAATTTCTTTTTCTTTAAGGTATGTTTTAACTCCCTTTACACCATGAGTTTCATAGTGAAAAATAGACGCAGCTAAAGCAGCATCAACATTAGATGCTTTAAACACATTAACCATGTCACCAGGCTTTCCACAACCACCAGAAGCAATTACTGGAATAGATAAGGAATCAACAGCTGACGTTGTAAGTAAAATATCATAGCCATCTTTTGTACCGTCTTTATCAATACTAGTTAGAAGAATTTCTCCAGCTCCAAGATGTTCAGCTTTCTTTGCCCATTGAATGACATCGATTCCAGTTCCTTCTTTTCCTCCATAAATAAAAACTTCAAACCAGAAATTTTTTTCGTTTTCTGAAAAAACAGTCACACCATCTTTAACATCATAATTTCTTTTGGCATCAATTGCAACTACAATACATTGACGTCCAAACAGCTCCATTAATTCGGTAATTACTCCTGGATTTTTTATAGCTCCTGTATTGATTCCAACTTTATCTGCACCATTTAGAAGAATATTTCTTGCATCTTCTAATGATTTGACACCACCACCAACAGTAAATGGAATGTCAATTACTGATGCAACTTTTCTTACCAAATCTTTGATGATTTCTCTTTGTTCATTAGATGCAGTAATGTCTAAAAATACTAATTCATCAGCTCCTTCATTGCTATATTTTTTGGCAAGCTCAACAGGATCACCTGCATCTTTAATTGATTCAAAATGAAGACCTTTTACAACTCTACCATTTTTTACATCAAGACAAGGAATAATTCGTTTTGTTAGAGTCATGATATTTTCTTTGCCTCCTCTATTGAAATTTTATTTTCATATAGTGCTTTTCCAAGAATTACTCCAAATGGATTTTTTTCTTTTACATCTTTGACATCAGCAATATTTGAAATACCACCACTAGCAATGACACTAGCTAGATCCAAATTACAAGTCTGTTCTAAAAATTTCAAGTCAGGACCTTCCAAAGTACCATCACGACTTACATTTGTTAGTAAAAATTCAGTAAATCCCATATCAAGAAATTCTTTTATGGCATCAATTAGTTTGATTCCAGTTTTATCTTGCCAACCATGGATGACTATTTCACCATCTATGTGATCAACTGAAATTACAATTTTTTCAGGACCTAAAGATAAGAGTAATTTTTTTAGTATCTCTTTGTCTTTAAAGGCTAGAGTTCCAATTACAACTCTGCTTGAAATTTTAGCGACATCTAAAATTAGTGACTCATCTCTTAGACCCCCAGCAACTTCAACTGGAATTGAGATTTCTTTTAGAATTTTCTTTATTATTGAAATGTTTGAACCAATTCCTAACGTTGCATCTAAATCCACTATATGCAACATGTCAGCACCATTTGTTTCCCATTTTTTTGCAACCTCAACAGGATTATCACTATACACTGTTTTCTGAGTTGGATCACCTTTGTAAAGGCGAACCACTTGTCCATTCATGAGATCAATTGCAGGAATGATTTTCATTTTTTACACACATCAAGAAAGTTGTTTATCATGATTTGTCCGACAGAGCCAGACTTTTCTGGATGAAATTGAGTTCCAAAAAAGTTGTCTTGCTCAACTACTGCTGGAACTTTAATACCATAATTGGATTCTGCAGTAATTACATCATTAGAATTTGGTTTAGCTCTATACGAGTGAACAAAGTAAACCCAAGAACCGTCATCGACACCTTCAAGAATTTTTCCAGGTTTTTTTATCTCTAAATCATTCCATCCCATATGAGGTACTTTCATGGATGGTGGAAGAACAATTACCTCACCGTCTATTATTCCCAATCCTTTCTCTTTTCCTTCTTCACTTTTTTCAAAAAACATCTCCATTCCAAGACAAATTCCAAGAATAGGTGTACTATCAACATAATCTCTAAATTGAATTTTAGAGAAATCTCTAATGCTATGAATAGCAGGATCGAAATTTCCTACACCAGGAAGTAACAACCCAGAGTATTCATTAGGTTTATCAAAATTAGTTATTACATCAACTGAAGCTCCTGCTTTTTCAAGGGAATTTTTAAGGCTGAAAATATTTCCAGCACCATAATCAAAAATTGCTACACTAACCATTACATTGAACCTTTTGTACTTGGAATTCCTTTTTGTTTTTTATCTAGTGTAGATGCATTCCTAAATGCAACAGCAAGTGACTTGATTGCAGATTCTACTTTGTGATGATCATTATCGCCATACTTTACAGTAAGGTGTACACAACAATTCAGGTTTTGTAGTAATGATTGGAAAAAGTGTTCCAGATCTTCTTTGGATATGTCTTCAATCTTACTTCGTTTAATTGACAAAGTCAATTTCCAGAATGGTCGTTTTACTAAATCAATTGAAGCCTCAGCAAGAGATTCATCCATTGGAACAGATGCATAACTAAATCTCGTAATTCCATTTCTAGAGCTCATTGCTTTATCTATTGCTTGTCCTACGGTAATTGCAGTATCTTCAATAAGGTGGTGTTCAATTCCATCATTTGATTTTGCATTAACTTTCAGATCCATCATTCCATGTGTTCCAAAAGATACAATCAAGTGATCAAGAAAATTAATACCAGTTTTGATGCTTGTTTTTCCAGTTCCATCTATGTTGACAGATACTTGGACACTGGTTTCTTTGGTACTCCGTTTAATTGATGCCTTTCGTGGTTTCATGTTTATCACAGGTTATGGAATAGTCTTTATTCTAAATTTAATACCTTTGGAAGTAAATTGATTGAGTCTAACACTAGAATAGCATCATTACGCTGAAATAATTCAAGTTTTTCTTGTGGATTCTTGCTAGTACCAATAATTCCGCAAAAAGTGGTTTTACTTCCCAAATCAGTAGTCTTTTTTGCCATAATAAAATCTTCCATAGAATCACCAACAAACAGAGTTGAGTTACTGTTCATTCCTTTAATTGCACCAAGAAGTGATTGAGGATTGGGTTTTGCAAGATCTCTTGATTCATCTTCTAGAAACATAGAATTTTTTAGATCAAATTTTTCTAATAATGTCTTTAAAGAATAATTCACAGATTCTTTTCCTCTACCAGTTATCATTGCAATTTTTGAATTAAATTTTTTTTGCAATTTTTCAATCAACAAATTATTTAAAATTACATCATCTTGTTCAATTAAACCAGGTTCAGAAAATTTTGAAGTATTTTTAAATAATTTTCCATATAATTCAGGTCCATAAAAAAGTTGATCAAATATTTGATATAGAGGATTTTCATCATGTACGCCAGGGTAAGATAATTGTTTTTTAATATCAGAAATATCAACTTGATCTTCAATATATTTTTCTACAGAACTAATACCACTAGAATTGGAATTTTTTATCACATCAAAGATAAAATCTGTTTGATCTTTTTCTAATTTTTTTGCAGCAACTATAGAAATTATTGCAGCATATGTTAGATCAACTTCATCATTAAATCCACCCGTTGATTTGAATCCATCAATTATTTTAAAATCTACACCTATTGAATCATTTATTTTTGCAAAATTTTCTAAAACATATTGAGTTGTTTTAATGATTGCTTGATCATATGATCTTGTAATATCAATTAAAACACCATCACAATCAAAAATTATTGTATCAATTTCACTTAAGATATCAATATTAGAATCATCAATGTAGATTCCTTCAGATTTTTTTGTTAAAGTCATTCCAATAAATCACGAATAGCCAGTAAAAACTTTGAATTCATTTCTTTTGTTCCAATTGTTACTCGAAGACATCCTTCATGATTTCCTATTTTCCCTAATTTTCGAATTGAAATTCCTTGTTCAGCAAGTGCTGAATAAACTCGTTTGTGGATTCCTTGGGCATCAAATAACACAAAATTAGCCTTGGAATCAAAAACTTCAAAGGCATCATATTTCCGTAAAGTATCAATAATTCTTTTTCTTTCAGTTTTGATGTCAGACACTGCACTTTTCATAAGATTTGATTTTTCTAAAGCTAAAGTTCCAGATTCAATAGTAATAGTACTTAGAGGATATGGGTATTGTAGGACATTCATAAATGCACTTGTAAATTTCTTATTTGCAATAAAATATCCTAGTCTAAGTCCAGCTAATCCAAATGATTTTGAAAGAGTTTGAACAACAATCAAATTTTCTTGTGTTTTCACCATACTTGAGAGAGAATAATCACCAAATTCCCCATAGGCCTCATCAATTATCACAAGACCATTAAAAGATTTGATTAATTTTTGTAATTCATTTTTTGAAAATTGAAACCCAGTAGGATTATTTGGTGAATCAAGATATAGTATATCTGCATTTTTAGATTGTTTGATAAAATCTTTAATATTTAATTTCATATCATTTGAAAATGGAATTGCAATTAAAGGGATTGAATATAATTTGCATCGTTCTTCAAAAAATCCAAAAGTAGGATTAGAAGTAAGAACTTTAGTTTGTTTTGATGCAAAATTAGAAAGTATCAAATCTAAAATTTGATCAGATCCATTACCAACACCAATCATTGAAGAAGGTATTTTAACAAATTTAGATATCTTCTGTATCAAACATTCTACTCCACCAAGTGGATATTCTCTTATATCAGAATTTTTTCTTGCTGATGACAGAATGTAATTTTGAAATTGTTTTGAAATTACATAGTTTTCATTTGAGTCAAGCTTTAATGCATTCGGGTTAAGTTCAGGTTTTTTATAACCACCAATGGTAGAAAATTTCTTTATCTTTTCTTCAACCCAGTTTTTTTTCATTTTAATCTACCTCTAACTGCTTCATAGTGATTTGGAAGTCCTTCGGCTTTCGTTAAAATTTCAAGATATTTTGAGATTATAGACAGTGATGATTTAGACGAAGTAATCTGAGTGTTTATCTTGATAAAGTCCAAAACTGAAAGTGAGCCACGAATTTTTCCAAATCCACTAGTAGGAAGAATGTGATTTGAGCCTAAAACATAGTCACTAGCAGATGATGGAGTATTGTTTCCAAGCAAAATTAGTCCAGATGAGGTGATTTTGGATGAAAAGGATTCAGGATTTTTTGTCATTATTTGCAAGTGCTCAGGAGCCAAAGTATTTGCAAGTTTTATCATATCAGATTTAGTTTGGCAAATTGCAATAAATCCATTATTTTTTAGACTAGATTTTACAAAATTACCTCGTTGAATTTTTGGCATTAATTCAGAAATAATTTTACTTACAGATTTTGCAAGTTTTTCAGAATTTGTAATCAAATAACAAAAAGTATCACTGCTGTGTTCTGCTTGAGAAATAAGATCTAATGCAACAAGTTTTGGATTAGCTGAATTATCTGCAACAATTCCTAATTCAGTAGGACCTGCAAGCATATCTATTCCAGTTTGATCACTTATCAAAGATTTTGCAGTAGTAACAAATGAACCTCCAGGGCCAATAATTTTGTCGACCTTGAAAATAGTTTTAGTACCATATGATAACGCTGCAATTGATTGTGCACCGCCAGTTTTGTAAATTTCATTAGCACCACAAATATTTGCAGCAACAATTGTTAATGGATCAATTTTTCCATCTGAATTTGGAGGAGATACTACAACAATTCTTTTAACTCCTGCAACTTTAGCTGGAACGACAGACATTATTACAGAGCTTGGATATCGTGCCAATCCACCAGGAATGTAACAACCAACGTTTTCAATTGGAATAAATTTTTTAGTAATTTTAATTCCATTGTTGTTAATAGTTTTATTTTTTAAGAGAGATTTAATTACAGATTCTGTTTTTTCAAGTCTGGCTTTCGCTAGACGTAATGCACTAAGTTCAGTTTTAGAAACTTTAGAGTATGCATTTTTTATTTCCGTTTGAGATAGACGTAATGAAGAAATATTTGCACCGCTGAATTTTTTTTCATACTTTCGAATTGCTTTATCACCATCTTTTTTGACATTTTTTAGAATAGATTCGACTATTGTTTTGTTTTTTTGAGGCTGTTTTGAGATGGCTGTGGCTGCAAACTTTTGGATATTAGTTACTTTGATTATTTTCATCAATTTTCTTCGTCACGTTTAATCTCCTCGAGCTCTAGTATTTGTCGAGGTTCATGAACTACAAGACCTTGGGCAATCTTCCTTAGTTTGGGAATAAGTTTGTGAAATTCTTCTTTTTTTATGACTGTATTTACTCCAAACCATCCTTGTTCGCTTAGCGGACTTGTGGTAGGTTTTTTCAGAGAAGGCATCTGTGTGAGAAGTTTTTTGAGATTTTTCTCTTCAACATTTAGGTAAATGTGCAAATATTTACTACCATTAACAGCACCTCTCATTAGAGTTACAATATCAAATATTTTTTCACGTTTTTTTGGATCCTTTAACGATTTCTTGTTTACAATCAAATGTGCAGTAGAGGTAAGTACTTCATCAACAATTTTTAGTTTGTTTTGTTTTAAAGTTGTGCCAGTTTCAGTAACATCCATTATTGCATCAACATCTTCAGGAGGTTTTGCCTCAGTTGCACCAAATGATAGATGAATTTGTACACTTTTGTTAGTTCCTAATCTAACCCATGGAGTTACAATTAATGGATCCTTAGAACCATAATATTTTTTGTAAGACTTTGATTGTTTAATAAATTTAGAAGCAGTAGTAAGATACTCAGATGATATACGAAGTGTTTTTTTCTTTTTACCATAATCTGCAATCATTTCATCAAGATTTTTGTAACGATATTTGTCTGGAAAAGCTATTACAAGTCTAATTTTTCCATATTCTAAATCTAAAATAGGTTCAACATCAGAATTTGTTTCCCCTACCCAATCTTTACCAGTAATACCTACATCATACAACCCTTCTGCTACTAAAGTTGGGATTTCTTGAGGACGAAGCATTTTAGTTACAATATTAGGATCATCTAAGTAAACTCGATAAGTTCTACTCTTTCGGTTAACTTTAGTCCAAGATTTTTCTAATAGTTTGAAAGTAGCCTCTTCAAGACTTCCTTTAGGGATAGCAAATTTTACTTCAGACATTTCTAATTATTTTCACTTTTTAGGTATATAATCGCATGTTTAAATTTGCTCAAGTAACTCTTTAGCTCTATCAAGTGAAATTTTCTTTTCTTCAATCATTTTTTGAACAATTTTATCTATCTGCTCAGGTGTAGCTCCTGCTGCTGCAGCAAGATTTCTTGCATGTAGACGCATGTGCCCCTTTTGAATTCCTTCAGTTGCAAGAGCTCGAATAGCACTATAATTTTGAGCCAAACCAGTAGCAGTCATTACACATGCAAGTTCTTGTGCTGATGAAACTCCAAGAATTTTTGTACAAATTTTTGCCACAGGATGAACATTTGCAATTCCTCCTACAATTCCAACTGACAAAGGAATTTCCAAAATTCCAACTAAATTACCATCATTATCTTTACTCCATTTACTAAGAGAGCGATAATTGCCAGATTTTGCAGCATATGCATTGGCTGCAGCTTCAATGGCTCTGCTATCCTGACCAGTTGCATTTGCTACAGATATAGTTCCATTCATGATACCTTTGTTGTGAGTTACTGCTCGATAGACATCGTTATCAGCAAACTCAAATGCTGAAATAATATTATCAACAACTTTTTCTCCTCCAACTGCTTCTTTTTCAAACACTGCTTTTGCTTTGGCAATTCTTCGAGTAGAATAGTTTGATAGTATACGAAGTAAAGTTCTTCCACCTGAAATTTTTTCAATCAGTGGAGAAACTGCTTCACACATTGTGTTAGTAACATTTGCACCCATAGCATCACCAACATCAATTAACAATTCAACAATAAGCATTTTGCCAGATGGTGTATCAATTTCTTTATAAGAAATTTCTTTTGCACCTTTATTCATTTTAGACAAAGTATTACTTTTAGAATTTGCTAATTGTAAAATTTCAATTGAAGAATTTTTGATTTGTTGGATTGCAGAAGGAATGTCAACATCTAAAACCTGGATTTGACCAATGCTGTAAGATTCGTCTGCTGTAACTTCAAATCCACCTTTAATTCGTGCAACCTTAGCTCCTTTGGATGCTGCTGCAATCACAGATGGTTCTTCAATAACCATTGGAATAATGTAGTCTTTACCATTAATCTTGAAATTTGTTGCAAGTCCTAAAGGAAGTGAAAACGTACCAATAGCATTTTCCACCATTTTATCAGCTTTATCAAAAGAAATTCCCCCATTATCACCTTGCAAAATATCTAATTCTTCATTAGAGAGATTTGCAAAATTTGCAACAATATCTAATCTTTCTTTTCTTGATTTTTCAAAAAACTTTGAAATTGACGAGCCAGGCATTTTATTTCAATATCCTCAATAGTTTATCATCCATACTATCTGGAAAACCTTTTCCATCAGTATTTGAAGTAATTACATAAAGACTTCCATCAGGGCCTTGCACTACATCACGAACACGGCCAATTCCACTAAGAATTGATTTTTGAGAACTGAGCCCCTCTTCAAAATCTAACTGGTAGAGATTAGCTGCCCTCATAGAAGCCATTATGAATGGAAATTCAAAATCTAGTTTATCTCCAGAATAAAACAAAATTCCTCCGGGTTCTATGCTTGGATCATAACAAAGAATTGCGCCTTCAAAATTTTCATCACCAGAACATTGTTGTTGAGGCCAGCCATAATTTTTTCCTGCTTGAATTAAATTAATTTCATCATTTTTTTCAGGTCCAAATTCTGCTACAAACAAGTTTCCATTGTCATCCCAAGTCATTCCTTGAGGATTTCTATGTCCTAAGGAATACACTGCAGAATCAGTAAATGGGTTATCATTTGGAATAGTTCCATCATCATTTAATCTTAAAATTTTTCCAGATAAAGAATCAAGATCTTGCGGAAGATGAGATGCGTCAGAAACTGTACCAGTACCTACATACAATTTTTCATCAGGTCCAAATTTTATAAAACCTCCATTTGTAAAAGAAGAACCTGGAATTTTATCAAATATAGTTTCAGCATCTTGTAATTTATTTTCAGATTCAGTTATTTGTAGAATCTTATTCCACAAATTTCCATTCTCCTCATATGTCAAAAATACATAGATGTAATGATTATCTGAAAAATTCGGATGAAGTGCAATACCTAATAATCCACCATCAAATACATTAGCAGGACGAAATGTAGCCAATGGAGATTCTAATAGATTTTCATCTTGAATAACTCTAATGAATCCATCTTTTTCTGTAACAAAAATTCTGTCATCTGAAACAGCAATTGCACGAGGATTGTCAAGATTTTCAGCTAAAATACTTACAGAATCACTTTCAGAATTTGAAGTAGGTTTTGGTAATGGAATAGGATCTGATGGCGAAGTTAAAACAAAAGCAGAAAATGCCATAGCACCAACAATCGCAATGATTTGAATTTTTTTATCCACGAAAAGATAATCTTTTCAAATCCTATTAATTACTTTCAAGAATTTGATAAAGCGTATATACCGCTCAACTTCATTTCTGGTCAGCGGGGTGGGGAAGTCAGGTCATCCCGGCGGGCTCATAACCCGCAAATCAGTAGTTCAAATCTACTCCCCGCTACTTAGTTTCTATAAACACAAAACCATGCAAGTGATTTATTGAATTTTGTAGTTTTGTTAATCATTCCAATACGTTGTAGTGGTCTTGTAAGGTGTCTGTGAGCAGAAAGTGTTGGGATATACAGATGTTTTTGAATTTTTCTTGAGACTTCAACAGTTTTCTTTTTTGATGCCTTTTTACCACAACGAACACACTGAAATCCTTGATTTTGGCCTTTAGATTTCATTTTTTTGTTACATTTTTTACAAAGTGGATTTGATTCTGTAATATTTTTTTCAAGGTGAAGAATTTCAATAAATTCAAGATTAATTATTCTTGGGAAATTTTTTGAGGCTTTTCGAACCCCTCCCCCTACACATATCTTATCTCCTTGTATCAAATTTGAAGCAATAGATGAGATTCCTGTTGGTTTGTAAACAGCACACCAAAAGTGATGGCTTTTAGAAAGAATTTTGAAAAAGACATGACCACCTTTTACAATTTTTGGCGTATTTGAAACAATTCCAGTAATTTTACCAGAAGCATACGGTTTCATGTTTTCAAAATTTAATTCATTTTTTAGATGATCCCCAGTGCCCTGATTAGATTTGAAGATCATGTACCCATCTAATTTTTCATCGCTTTTCAGAATTTTTGTAGCATATAATAATGAATTTACATTTTCTCCTCTAACTCCATAAAATACTGGATCAGGACCATGAGGAGTGATTAAAATTCGCCCTTTTTTTGTATCATAACTGTTAAACGTATTTGGAGAAGTTTTTTCTTGCATGATTTTTACGCTTTCATTAGAAAGTTTTCTTTCTTTTCCAAATTTTATTTTTTTACGATAGCTCAAAAGCTCTAATGTATGATCTTGAAAATCATATCCTATTGCACCAATTGCACCAACTAATCCTTGACCATTTCCTTGATAGAAAAATTCAAGATTATTGTTTTTAGCAAATTTTTTTGCATTGTTTCTATTAATTAATTGCCATAAAGCTAAGTTGCTAAAATTTGTAAATTCAATAGGAATTGAATCACTTTCAAAAAATACTAACCCAGGATTAGCACCATTTTTAGTATCAGAATATTTTGAAACAAGATTTTTAATTTGATTTTTTACTTTAGAAGAATTTTTAGTCTTTATTCTAATTGAAACTGCTCCATTACCACGAGTTTTCCATGGAATATTGGGATTGAATCGAATTAATCTTGGAAAATCAAGAAATTCAGTCTTCTGCTTTTGAAGTAAATCAACAATTTTGTATGCGAGAAATGTGGTACACATTCCTTTAGGAGAATCAGTGTCATCAAAACCAATGTTTAGAACAGTTTTTTCAGCCATGAATTAGTTGAATAGTTCAAACATTTTTAGTTGTTGGAGAGTACAGTTGATTTAAATTAATAAAGTTTGATTCCAAGCTGAATTGATAGTAATAGACGAAGGAAGAATTTTCAAAGAAATTAAAGATAAAGATCCAGCATCTGTTTCGTTAAATGGTCCTGATGGAATTTTACCTAAAGTTCAAGAAACTGCTATGAAAATTACAAAAAAATTTAGAATACCAGCTTATGTGTTAGCAGATACTACATGGGGGACTTGCGACTTGAATTCAAATGGTTCAAAAGTACTTGGAGCAGAAATTCAATTTAACATAGGACATACTATTAACACTGAATCACTAGAAAAAAATCTAGTTTTAATTGATGCTTTTGATGATGTAGAATTTGACAGTGTCGCAAAAAAATGCGCAGAGGCATTAAAAGAGAAAGTAATTTCATTAGTTACAGATAGCCAACACTTACATCAAATAGACAAAGTTGAAAAAATTTTAATAGAAAATGGAATTGAAGTTAAAATTGGAAAAGGGAAAGGACAGTTAAATGATGGTCAAGTGTTTGGTTGTGAATTTTATCCTGCTTCAGATCTAAAAAAAGACGTAGAAGCCTATGTATTTTTAGGACAAAGTAATTTTCATGCGGCAGGAATTGCATTATCAACAAATTTACCAACCTATGTTTTAGATCCTTATTTCAATGAAGTAAGAGAAGTTACAGAGTTTGCACAAAAATTAAAAAAGAAAGCTACTCTTGCAATATACAAAGCAGCAGAAGCAAAATCATTTGGAGTAATTATAGGACTAAAAGAAGGACAACTATCCAAGGTATTTGCTTTGAAAATTAAAAAAGAATTAGAAAAAGAAGGAAAAGAAGTTCAGCTGTTCGCACTAACTGACATTACAAATGAGAGATTAAGGAATCTTAAAGGAATTGATGCTTTTATTCAAGTAGCATGTCCAAGAATTTCTACCGATAATCAGTTTGACAAACCAGTATTATCGACACCTCAAGCAAATGCACTTCTTAAAATTCTGCGAAATGAGAGTATTGAAGGATATTTAGAAATCCCACATTGGTTATAATCACGACACTAACTTTTTGAATTTAGAATGATCTAATAATTTTTCAAATGATTTAGATTTTTTTGCTTTAACTTTAAATTGAATTCCTTGAGAAATTGCATGTTCAAGTAGATCAAGTGCCTCATCAATTTTTGAGAGCATTACAAGACTGCATGATTTATCAAATAAAACATCACCATTATCTGGATAATCATTCAATATACTATTACAACATAAAACAGATTCATCAAAATTTTCCATAGAAAACAATATTCGCTCTTTATGATATAATGCAATATTGTATTTTGGATTGTTCTTCAAAATTTTGTCACATAATGATAATGCTTCATCAAGATTTCCTTTTTTTCGAAGAGCCGAGATTTTATTCACCAACACAGAAAGATCGTCTGGATGTATCTGTAATGCATTGTCATAGCATCTCATAGCATTATCAAAATCTTTGAGTTTGCTTAGAGCATATCCTTTATTGTTAAGTGAACTAAGATGCTCTGGATTATCATTTAGAATTTTGTCATAATATGTAATTGCTTCTTTAAGTTTTCCTTGAAGAAATAGTCTGTTTCCTTCATCTAAAATTGAATTTATTTTGGGATCTACCATATCAATCATAAATTTGGTTTCATTAAGATTTTTCCAAAAAGTCCTTTACCTTTCAGCATTTTTGTGTGAGCCTCTGCTGCCTGTTCAAGTGGATATATTGAATCAATTATAGATTTTATTTTACCTTGAGACATCCAATAGAGACCTTGTTCTAATTCAGATCTAGTACCTTGGGTCGAGCCTAAAATGTTGATTCCCTTAAAGAAAATATGACGCAAGTCAGTATCAGCATCATAACCTGTTGTGGCTCCAGTAGTTACAATTGTTCCACCATAATTTAGTAATGTCAGTTCTTTATTCCAGTGAGAACCACCAATATGTTCAAAAATTATATCAACTCCAGGTACATCTCCATACTGTTTTGGAATTTTTTTTGCAATTGATCTAACTTCTTTATGCCAATCTTCTTTTCTATGATCTACTGCAAAATCTGCTCCAAGTTCTATACATTTGTCTAGCTTATCTGTACTTGCTGTTGCAATTACAGTGCATCCAAAGAGTTTTGCAATTTGAATTCCATAATTTCCAACACCAGAACTTCCACCCATAATCAAAACTACTTGTCCTGGTGTAATTTTTGCTCTTCCAACTAACATGTGCCATGATGTTAGTAAAGTCATTGATGCAGCAGCTGCATCATCATACGAGACTCCTTCAGGAATTTTTATAACATTAACTTCAGGAAGATGTGTTTCTTCACAGTATCCACCCCAAAGTGGACCTGTTTCAAAACCCCAAATAGATCGTTTCCTACAATCATATTCTCGTCCATCAGTACATGCTTTGCAAACTCTACATGACATGTTTCCATGAGAAACTACTCTATCACCTACTTTGATATTTTTTACATCACTACCAATTGCAATAACTTTTCCTGCAGCATCAGTTCCAGAAATGTGTGGCAATGGAATTGCTAACGGCTTACCCCTCATTCCCCAAATATCATCATAGTTTAGTGCCGCTGCATTCACCTTGAAAATAACTTCATTTGATTTTGGTTTAGGAGAAGGAATATCTTTGATTTTTAAGATTTTAGAAAAATCATCATCAGTAGTATATTGATCATATACTAGAGCTTTCATGATTTTTTTCAAGTTTTTAGGGATATATGATTTGCCAAGATCTTTCAGACCACAAACAATTATAATCATAACAGCAAAAATCACAGCATGTCTGAAAATGCAGTATTTCCAGGTGACAAAATAGCATCTATTGAAGAATATGAGGCAGGACACAACACTTTTGATGATGGAGATATGATTCGAGCAGCAACTGTAGGACAAAAAGATCTTGATAAGACAGTACGAGTTGCCAACATCAAACATCCAAAACTTCTATCGATTCCAAAAGTAGGAGATATCATCATAGGAACAGTTGCAGCAGTAATGTCATCTATGATTGCAGTATCAATTGATTACATTAATGGTAAACCCACTACATCAAAAGTGGAATGCATTTGTGGAACACGAAATTTAAGAATAAGAAATGTAGCATTAGTTAACGATATTGTAACATTAAAAATTCTTAATCATCTTAATGGTACAATTCATGCAGCAATAAATGAACCAGGTTTAGGAATTTTATTTACTAAATGTCGAAAGTGTGGAGGAAAAGTTGTTTCAATGCGTGATGCAATAAAATGTACAGAATGTGCATGGATTGATGAAAGAAAACTTTCTACAGACTTTGGTAAACTTGATTTCGTAAATTTGAGAGATTAAGAAATGATACACGTTTCGTTCCAAGGTGAACGAGGTGCATATAGTGAATCTGCAGCAAGATTATTTTTTAATGAAGAAATTGAATCTACTCCTCTTACAACATTTGCAGAAGTTTTAGAAAATGCATCTTCAGATAAAACAGAATATGCAATTTTACCTGTAGAGAATTCACTGGAAGGAAGTGTTGGTGAAAGTTATGATTTACTGTATTCAACACCCCTAAATGCAACAGGTGAAATATATCATAGAATTGAGCACTGTTTAATTGGAATTGGTAAATTAGAAAAAGTAGATACTGTATATTCACACCCACAAGCTCTAGGTCAATGTAGAAAATTTATTGAGCAGCACAACATGAAAACAATTCCTGCATATGATACAGCTGGAAGTGTAAGAATCATTAAAGAACTAAACAAAAATAATTGTGCATGTATAGCTAGTAAAGCAGCATCAACCATATACAATATGCCTATAATTGCAGAAAATATTGCAAACAATCTGAATAACTATACTAGATTTTTGATATTATCAAAAAAAGAATCTTCTGAGACAGGAAACGATAAAACCTCAATTATTTTTTCTATTAAACACGAACCAGGATCTTTACACAGAATTATAGAGAATTTTCACAAGAATAGTGTAAATCTTACAAAGATAGAATCCAGACCAACTAAAGCAAATACATGGGAATACAATTTCTACGTAGATTTTGAGGGGCATAAAAAAAATAACCAGATTTCAGAAATGCTAGAAAAAATAAAACAAGAAACTCTCTTCATGAAAGTTTTAGGTTCGTATCCTTCTGCAAAACTAAGCTAAAATCCTTTAGGTTTTCTCAAAGTAAAGCCTGTACTAAATCCTAGAATCACCATCCCAGATATAATCACCATAAAATCATAGGTAAACCAGATTGGATCAGAGCTTCTAGTTAAGGTCCCAGTTATTTCTAGTTCAGTATCTCCAGTGTTTTGGATCTGAATTTTTGTTTCACCGTCTGCTGCATGAACCCAATCAATTTGCAATGGTTCATCAATTCGATCTTTGAATGATTCTTTTGTTTCTTCTGAGTCAGCAGATGGAATCTGTAATCCATTACTTGGACTTTCAAATTTGAGATCAAATGCAGAACCTTTTATGAACATTTGTTGTGGTGTATGATTTGGAGCAGGAATTGTGTAAGATGTTGAATCACCAATTTCTACAATATAATTTTCATTAATAGTAATTGTTCCAATATGTAAAATTAAAGAATAGCCTCCAATTGCAATAATTACACTTCCAACTATAAACCCAATGATAGTTCTTTTTGCTAGCATGATTCATTGATTCTATACACTGTTTAAAAAATTAACTACATCAAAGAAACATCATGAGGCTGACTTTCTGCAAATCCAGCTCTTGACATTTTGATAAATTCAGCATTTTCTTGCATTTGAAGAATTGTGTGTGCACCACAATAGCTCAAACCAGAGCGTACACCACCTGTAAGTTGTTTTAGAATATCAGTTACTGTTCCTTTGTAGGGAACCATAGCCTCAACTCCTTCTGCAACATAATCATTAAGATCATCATCAAGTGAAATTGAACCAGTTTCCTTAGATTTTCTGCCAATTGAAGCTGCAAGTGAAGCCATTCCACGATAAACTTTGAATCGTTTTCCATTTTTAGTCAAGACTGTACCTGGAGATTCATCAGTTCCTCCAAGCATACTGCCTACCATGACTGATGAAGCACCAGAAGCCAATGCCTTTGTTGCATCACCAGAAGTTCTAGTTCCACCATCAGAAATTATTGGAATGCCATGATCATTGCCAATTTTTGCACAATCCATTACTGCAGTTAGTTGCGGTACACCAGAACCAGTAATTACTCTAGTAATACAAATTGACCCAGAGCCTACACCAACTTTTACTGCATCAACTCCTGCTTTAATCAAATCTTCAGCACCTTGAGCAGTTGCAATATTTCCTGCAATTAATTCACAATCAGGAAATGCTTTTTTAATATTACGAACAGTACTTATTGCATTTTCACTATGTCCATGAGCTATGTCAACAACAAGCACATCAACACCTGCTTCTAAAAGAGATTCACTTCTTTCTAAAAAGTCACCTTTAACTCCAACTGCTGCTCCAACTAATGGTCTACCTTTCTTATCTTTTGATGCATTTGGAAAATCAGCATTATTTGTAATATCCTTACTTGTGATTAACCCTTTGATAATTCCTGAATCATCTACGATAGGTAATTTTTCAATTCTATGTTTGTGTAAGATTTCTTTTGATTCATCTAAAGTAACACCAAATTTTGCAGTTACAACATCTTTAGTCATAACATCTTGTATTTTGTTATTTCGATCAGCAAACAGTAAATCTCTCTCAGTTACAATTCCTATCAATTTAGAATTAGAATCAACAACTAAGAGACCAGAAATTTCTTTATCTTCTGCATAGTCTATAGCATCTTGGATAGATTTATCGTGGGAGATAGAATAAGGGTTTTCTATCATTACACTGCCTGATCTTTTTACTTTGAGAACTTCGCTTGCTTGTTCCTGAATTGTTAAAAATCTATGAATGATTCCTATACCTCCAGCACGAGCCATAGCTCCGGCCATAGAGGATTCAGTAACAGTATCCATATTTGCACTAACAAAAGGAATGTTAATTGAGATATTCCGAGATAATTTTGTAGTCAGATCTGTCTGGCTTCTACTTGTAATATCTGAATATTTGGGTACGAGAAGAACGTCGTCAAAAGTTAATCCTTCTTTGAATTCCAATGAAACCTTGTTAAGAAAGTAAAATATTGATTATAAGCCTTTGTATCATTTTGAGAGTTTCAAAGCTATTGTAATTGCATCTTTGGTAGCCTCAACATTATGAGTACGAATGATGTTAGCACCATTTATGACAGATATAGCTTCTGCAGCAATCGATCCAAATAACCGATCATGAGGATTTTTTTTTCCTAAAATATTTCCTAAGAAGGATTTGTTTGAAACAGAGATTAAAATTGGAAAATTTTGTTTTATAGAATTCAGATTTTTGATTACTGATAGATCTCGTTCTACCCAATCAGATTTAATTTTTGTAAAAAATTGTCCTTTACCAGATTTTCTAAAAAATCCAATAGCAGGATCCAATACAATTTTTTTAGATGAGATGTGAGATTTTTTTGCAATTTTCAAGCTTTCCTGAAGTAGTTTTTTGGTTGTAGATACAGCGTTACCAGAAACAATTTTGGAACCATATGCACACAAAATTAGAGAAGGCATAAATTTTGAAATAACCTCTGGCATTTTTTCATCATACTTTAATCCAGAAATATCATTGATTATATCAGCTCCGTGTTCTAAAGCATCTCTGGCAACTTTGGCTCTACATGTATCAATAGAAATTGGAAGATTTGATACATTTTGAATTATTTTAATTGCATCAAGAATTCTTTTTGATTCAACTTTTTCAGATACTGTTGTAGATAGATATGGTGCAGTAGACATACCTCCAACATCTATAAAATCTGCACCTTCACCTTCCATCTGTTTTACATAATTTTTTATGTCAGTTTTTGTTGTACTGACAGATTTTTTGTAAAATGATTCAAGACTAGTGTTAAGAATACCCATTATACGTACAGGGTTTTTTCCACCTACACCTACATTTCCAATTATGGTCACATCATTTATCAAAACCTAATGCAATTTGAGTCATATGATGATTTCTGGATGGAAGAAAAGATATTCAGATATTTTAAAGGAATTCAATTATAGTGAAAAAAAGGACAAAGAATCAGCCATATTTTTAAATTCAATTCTAAAAAAATCAAATGTTAATGAAAAAATTATCAGTTTGATAAGAGGAAAAACAGTTTTTGTGATAGGTTCTGGGCCTTCATTATCAACTGCCATCCCAAAATTGAAATATTTTAAAAAATCAATAAAAATTGCTGCAGATAGTTCAATTAAACACCTTGTAGAAAATGGGATTGTTCCAGATATTATAATTACAGATTTAGATGGAGATGAAGATGCACTAAAAAAAATTGCTAAAACAAAATCAATATTTGTTGTACATGCACATGGAGACAATATAAAAAAACTTGAATTTTCAAAAAAATTTAAAAATTGTATTGGAACAACTCAATCAAAATCTTTTGGTAAGATACAAAATTTTGGAGGATTCACTGATGGCGATAGAGGGGTTTTTCTAGCTAATCATTATGGTGCAAAAAAAATTATTTTATTTGGAATGGATTTTGGAGATCGGATTGGAAAATTTTCAAATACAAAAAAATCAGAAAGAAAAACAAAATTAATGAAATTACATAGAGGAAAATCACTTTTAGAATGGCTATCAACTATTACAAAATCTGAATTATTTACCACGTCAAAGCCAATTAGTGGGTTTAAAAAAATATCATACAAAGATGTAGATATCATAATTACCTAGAATGCATTTAATACCCATCCCTCACTAATCAAATTATGAAGTTCTCAGAGGAACAGGTAAAAGATATTGTTGCTTTGAAGGAAAGTTTGATCGAGCAAATCGATAAACATCAAGAATCCATAGAGACATTAGAAAAAAATATCATAATTTTGGATTCATTCTTAAAAGATTCTAGTTTTACAAAAGCTTCACAATTAGGAACAACAAGAAAAGTAGAAAGTCAAAACACAATAGAGAATACAAAAAAACTTGAAGAAGATTTCATCCCAATTAAAAGAGCAGGAGATGACAAATTAATTGCCAATGCATATGTCACACCAGAACAAGTTTCCATAATTTTAGATGATGAAATTGAGATTAGTGATGATACTCCACCTTTCAAATCATTCTTTTTAGACAGAATTATTGGAGAAATGAAAAAGAAGGATTTCATAGAAGTGGAAAATGGAAAAATCCAAAAAGAATCAATTATTGATTATATTATAAACAAAGATGGAACGGACATAAGAGAAATTATTGTAAAAAACTATAGGCAAAAAGAAAGAGTAAATGAACTAATCAATACGGCAGGATGGTCATTAACAAGAATGCTTGAAAATATCAAAAAGTGATAATATGGATAAAATTGTAGTTTTAGATTTTGGGTCACAATACAGTCATTTGATTTGTAGAAGAATTAGAGAGTTTTCTGTTTATGCAGAACTTGTTCCTTTTGATATTAGTTATGAAGAGTTACAAAAACATAATCCAAAGGGAATAATTTTTTCAGGAGGTCCATCAAGTGTTTATAATTCAGATGCACCAATTCCAGAAAATAAAATTTTTGAAATGAATTTACCTTTACTTGGAATTTGTTATGGTCATCAGTTAATTGTAAACAAATATGGTGGCAAAATAAAAAGAGCAAACAAAGAATACGGTTCATCTTTACTTACAATTGATAATGATAAAGATCTCCTAAGTGGTGTAGGAGAATCAGTGAGAGCATGGATGAGTCATGGAGATGAAGCAGAAGAGATTCCATCAGGATTTCAAGTAATAGGACACACAGAAAGTGCTAAGGCTGCTGCAATTGCATCTGAAGAAAAATCAATCTATGGAATTCAATTTCATCCAGAAGTGATACATACAGAACAAGGTACTGAAATTCTTAAAAATTTTGTTTTAAAAATATGTGGAGCAAAACAAGATTGGACCATGGAGGGTTTTATAGATACAGCAGTAGGAAAAATTTCAAAAATAGAAGGAAATGTACTTTGTGGAGTTAGTGGAGGTATAGATTCAACTGTAGTTGCATTAATAATTCACAAAGCAATTGGAGATAGGCTCAAATGTGTTTTTGTAAATAATGGTTTGTTACGATTAAACGAAGAAATGGAAGTTGAAGAAATGTTCAAAGATAATTTTAATGTAAATTTTACAGTAATTAATGCATCTAATGAATTTCTTGGAAAGCTCAAAGGAGTAGAAGATCCTGAGAGAAAAAGAAAGATAGTAGGAGAAGAGTTTGTTCAAGTTTTTACTGAATTTGCTGAAAAAAATGGTCCTTTCAAATGGTTAGCTCAAGGAACACTTTATCCAGATGTGATTGAAAGTGGAGTTTCAAAGGGACCAGCAGCTGTAATCAAATCTCATCATAATGTAGGAGGGTTACCAGATTGGCTTAATTTAGAAATTTTAGAACCATTAAGAGAATTATACAAAGATGAAGTAAGAAAAATAGCAAAAATTCTTGAAGTCCCAGAAAAACTTTTCATGAGACATCCATTTCCTGGTCCAGGTCTAGCTGTCAGAATCATAGGAGAAGTGACATCAACAAAACTGCAGATTTCCAAAATAGCAAGTAAGATTGTTGAAGATGAATTAATTGAGGCAGGTTTGTATGATAAAGTTTGGCAAGCTTATGCTGCAGTAGGAGACGATAAGGCAGTAGGTGTTGTTGGTGATGAAAGAAGATATGGAAATATTGTCATGATACGAGTTGTAGATTCTATTGATGCTATGACTGCAGATTGGACAAGACTCCCACACGGCCTTTTAGAAAAAATCAGTAATAGAATTACAAATGAAATTGAAGATGTTATATGGGTGACATATACCATTTCAAGTAAGCCACCTGCAACAATTGAACCTCAGTAGTGAAAAAGATGGAATACAAAAAAATTTGTAATGAAATTTTAGAATGTGATGAAAAAATCAGATATGTAGGAGTATATGATTATGGTGAACTTTATGACAAAATGCGAACTGGGGTAAAAAATCACTTATCAAGAGAAGAGACTGAACTATCCTTATCACAGGCAGTTTACAGATGGTCTACACGTAAAAAAACTGCAGAAAAAATTGGAAAGCCTATTTTTGCATTAGCAAAATATGAGAAAATTTATCGAATAACCATTCCCAGTACAGGGGCAGGATTAATTTTGATTAGTACAGAATTAGATGCAAACGTAATTGAAATTGTGGATAAGGTTTTAGAAATTAAAAATAGATATTCTTGATGTCAATAAATTAATTAGAATTTATAGTGATAGATCCTTCAGAAATTAGATATTCTATTGCACCTAGTAGTTCATCTTCTGAAATAGTTTCATCTGCATACCAAACAAAAATATCATGTACCCAAGAAGGGATTTTGTCTGATTCTACAGTATCTTCAGCGTTGTCTTCAACAAGATCTTCACTGTTATCTCTCAGCTCTGAAATTATTGTATCAATAGAATCATCAAGAGCATCCTCACGATTAGATTCATCTTCCATTTCACAAATGGAGACAATTTCTTCATTAAATTCATCTACATATGGATTCTCAGAAAAGAAGTCAAGTTGTTCCTCATCAGTCATATCACAAAAAGTTTCTAGCTGGTCTTCAAGATCATCATAGTATTCATCAGATGTTATTAATTCATCAACTTCATTTTGAGTAACAGTTACGGGCATACTTGATTTAATAATTGAAAATGTTGAAGCGTTTTCAGCAGAGCCATATTCAGAATAAATTCTAAGGATATATAGCGAGAAGTATAAATTCGTGAGTTATTTTCAAGGAATTCTAGTTTGGTTGTTCGTATTTACCTAGGTAAAATAATTTATCCTCTACTTTTTTGATGATTTTTAGTTCACGAACTTTGTCTCTTCGCTATAATATCTCTTCATTACCATAAACTTAGGATACTTGTAATAAGAGAATTACAGAAAATAAACTAAGAACCATCTTTGAGATCAATTTTCCCCAGGTGCCTTTAGAGGCTGATAGTTATATCTATAATCCACATTTTTGTTGACAAACAGATTCCAAAATGGAAATTATCAGTCAGAGCAAACACGCACCAAAAACCCCAGCAGAATCACCTAATTTATTTTTCAAGATTGGAGTATCAACTAAATCTGAAAAGACTTTGTTGTAAACGGATTCTTTTCCTTCAGTATACAAAAAATCAATGTTTGACAAACCACCACCTAAAATAATTACATCTGGATCTAGGATATCAATAATGTTAGCAAGACCATACCCAAAATTTTCTAAAAATTCATTTTTCCATTTTTGTCCAATCTCATTATCAATGTTTAAAAGAATTTCAGATAGAGTTTGTGATTTTCCAGTTAATTTGGTCCATTGTTTTTCCAATGAAGGACCACTAATGTAAGTCTCTACACATCCAGTGTTACCACAATAACAGGGATTTCCATTACGATGTAATGTGTGATGTCCCCATTCTCCTCCAATGTTAGTTCTACCATTGTGAAGCTTTCCATCAATCACAATTCCTCCACCTACACCAGTACCCATTATCACTCCAAAGACTACATCAAAACCATTAGCAGCACCCATTTTAGTTTCGGCCATTGCAAAACAGTTAGCATCATTTTCTATAGATATTTTTTTTTCTAGTTTATTTTCTAGATCTTCTTTTAGTGGTTTTCCAATCAAGCATTGTGTGTTACTATTTTTAATCAACCCAGTTTGTTTAGAAATTGCACCAGGTGTACAAATGCCTAAAGAAAAATTTGAAATATTTACAGAAACATCTAAGACTAAAGATGAAATAGTATTGATAATTTCTTGATAATCATTTTGTGGAGTTGAAACTCTTTTTCTTTCTACAACATTTAGATTTTCATCAAGTAGAATAGCTTCTGTTTTAGTACCACCTAAATCAACACCAATTTTGTACAACAATAATTTATGAAAATTAAAAGGCTTAAGTTTTAACTAATCTTATCCCATTGGAGGCATACCGCCACCACCTGGACCACCAGAGATAGCAATTACATCATCGATTCTAAGAATCATACATGCTGCTTCTGTTGCAGATTTGATAATCTGTTCTTTAACTACAATAGGTTCTACAACATCAATTGCTAACATATCAGCAATCTTCGTATTTCTAGCATCAATACCAGTCCATTTTTGACCCTGGTTTTGTTTTGCTCTGAGGGTAGCCATTGTATCAATTGGATCCATTCCTGCATTTTCAGCAATAGTTAGTGGAATTGTTTCTAATGCTTCAGCATATTTTTTGATTGCAAGTTGCTCTCTTCCATCAAAATTATCAGCCCAGTCCTTGAGTTGTGAGGCTGCAAATGCTTCAGGTGCACCTCCACCTGCAACAATTTCAGGCTTTTCAATTACATCTTTTACTACCATTAAAGCGTCATGAATTGAACGATCAACTTCATCAATTACTCTTTGAGAACCACCACGAATTAACATGGTAACAGATTGTGGATGCTTACATCCTTCAATGAATACCCATTTGTCAGATTCAACTTTCTTTTGATGAACCAAATTGGCAAAACCAAGATCTTTTTCTGAAAGATCATCTAGGTTACTAATTACACGACCACCTGTAGCTTTAGAGAGTTTAAGCATATCACTTTCCTTGACACGACGAACTGCCATGATACCATGTTTTGCAAGATAGTGTTGCGCAATATCATCAATTCCTTTTTGACAAATCAAAACATTAACTCCAACGTCATGCAACTTGTCAACCATAGTCTTTAGCATTCGATTTTCTTCTTCTAAGAACATCTGCATTTGGGTTGGATCAGTAATTCTAATTTCAGCACTCATTTCAGTTTTTTCAATTTCTAATGCTGAATTTATTAATGCAATTTTTGCTTTTTCAATTTTTGTAGGCATTCCACTATGAACAATTTCTTTATCTAAAACAATACCCTTCACATTTTGTGTATCTTGAATTGAACCACCTGCTTTCTTTTCAACTTTAATATTTTCAAGATCAACAGAATAAGTATCAGCTTTCTTAGTTACAATGCTAAGAATTGCATCAACTACAATTTTTGACAAAATTCCACTATCTTCAGAAACTAATTTTGATTGCATACTAGTAGTTGCAATTTTGATAAGAGATTCTCTATCATCGGGTTGTATTTTTTTAGATAATTGTGAGTAAATTTCAAGAGTTTTTTCAGCCGCTGCCTGATAACCATCAACAATAGTTGAAGAATGGACCTCTTTTTTGAGAAGATCTTCTGCTCTGGCCAATAATGCACCTCCAAAAACAACTGAAGAAGTTGTACCATCACCTACTTCATTATCTACTGTTTTAGAGATTTCAACTATCATTTTGGCTGCTGGATGCTGAACATCAATTTCTTTTAGAATAGTAGCACCATCGTTTGTAATAGTAACATCACCTAAGGAATCAACAAGCATTTTATCAAGACCCCGTGGTCCAAGGCTGCTTTTGACTAATTCTGCAACTAGTTTTGCTGCAGCAATGTTGTTTTGTTGAGCGTCTTTACCTTTCTGTTGTAATGCACTCTCTTTGAGAACTAAAACAGGTCCATTTGGTCCTTGTTGAATTGATGCCATTTAGATTCAGCTTCAATCCCCTAAATCCCCCTTTTTAACATTACTTAGGTGATCGGCTGAATGTAACTTCGTTTTTTCACATCAA
The DNA here is from genome assembly GCA_965248045.1 of Candidatus Nitrosopumilus sp. GTDB lineage: Archaea > Thermoproteota > Nitrososphaeria > Nitrososphaerales > Nitrosopumilaceae > Nitrosopumilus. Next base: position 1,452,248 of record CBDFIG010000002.1, on the reverse strand, counting down.
CAATTCCACCTGAAAGAATTCTAACAGAAGGTAAAGCCAAGAAAGGTAGGAATAAAGGAATAAGGTGTGGTCTAGTAAATTTACATCCTGAATCTACAATAGAGTTATTGATTTTTTGAAAATTTGATGAAACCTTTTCAAATGAATCAGTTGAAACAATTCCTGCAAATTGTAAAGGTAGAGATGCAAGAATTTTACCAGATTTAACTACAGCAAGCCCACCTTGATTCTTGATAAGATGGTTAGAAGCAATTGCCATATCAGAATCGTTGGAGCCTATTACTATCATATTATTTTCATGAAAACTCCACGTTGAAGCAAAAGCACCAATATCTGCTCCAAAGTTTTCAAGAAACCCAATGGCATGTCTATTTGTTCCATGAATTCTATCAAAGGCTGCAACTTTCCATATATCAGAGTCTAAAGATGCAGAAACATGACCATTCTTTGAATGAAGTTCAGCAGAACCAATCTTTGTAATGATTTCACTTTGCATAAAGATAGTGTTTGCAATAACATCTTTCTTTTTTGATTTTATAAGAAAATCGTTTTCAGATAATTTTTTTAATTTGACTGTTTTTTTAATCCAAGGTGATATTGTTTTTTTCTTAATCGAAGTCACAATATTTCCATTTGAGACTACAAGCTTTCCACCCACAAAGACTTTGTTTGGTTTAAATGATTTCAAGTCATTGAAAATAAGAATATCTGCTAATTTTCCAGGTGCAATTCCACCAAGATCTTTTCTCATATTATAATAGTCAAAATTATTCTTAGATGCCATAGTAATTGCATCTAGTGGTGTCAAACCAAGTTTGATTGATTCTCTAATACAATGATCAATGTGACCAAATTTTGTAATATCTAGTGGATCAAGGCCATCAGAGCAAAACATTAAGCGATTAAGATATGTCCCATGATACAAAACATGAGGAATTATTTCCTTCAAATCACGTCTTATAGAACCTTCTCTAATCATTACCCACATTCCAAGACGTAATCTTTCTAAGACTTGATCAAAGTTAATTGGCTCGTGACAAGACAATATACCTGATGAAACATATGCGTTAAGTTTTTTTTCACTTATACCTGCAGTATGTCCATTAATTATGCAGTCACACTCTAACATTGTTGAAAGTGATTTCATTGTTTTAGGGTCACGTAAAGTAACTTTAGTCCATGAAAAAACTTCTCCTAAACCAAGTACATGAGGATGTTTTATTGCAGATTTTTCTTGTGATAATGAAAGATTTTTGCTGTTACTAAATTTCGCATCAACAGGAAGACCTCCAGGCATCACTTGAAAAATTCTTATCGGTAAATCTTCTCCAAGTTTAAGAAATTCTTGAAAACCCTTGTAACCAGTAGTGCTAACAACATCGATTGGATCCGAAAAAAGAGAAGTAACACCACAAAGAAGTGCCTTTTTTGCAAATTCAGATGGAAGAACAAATTGGTCAATATGTAAATGAGGATCTGCAAAACCAGGACCAACATATTTGTTTTTTACATCAATGACGGTAGTGTTTGGACCAAGTGTATGTGTCGCATCTAGACCAACATATGCAATTCTATCATTAATTATTGCAATCTGTATTTTTGGAATAATTTCTCTGGTATAGACTGACAACAAAGTACAATTTTTTAAAATAAGATCAGCTTTTTTGTCACCCATTGCTACAGAATTCAAGGAAGAGATCGAATTTGCTAGACTCAAATTCACGGTTATTAATTGGATTTTGCACCTATTATAGATTCAATATACTGGGTTTATGCATAAAGTATTAGGCAATGCTGTGTTTCCTAACATGACTAGTTTATCCAATTAATCTCACCACTCAAGCTTTAGATCAGAGATATTTCTGACATTTATGAAACGTAATTGGAAAAAATACAATAAATCACTAGTCAGACGTAGAGAAATCATGTTCTCTTTTGATGCAATGGAACAATAAAGTACAGAACTCAAAGAGATGAATCATAACAAAGAAGGACACAGGTACGTTTATCCTGAATCATTCATGGAAGCATCAGGTACTGCCATCTCTATTTGCATCTGCCATTCAGACAAACAGAAGGCCTGATAAAATCACATCTAAAAGAAAAACACCAACATATTTAGCAATCTGGAAAAGAGTAAACAAGTTACATATCAAGATGAATCCAAAATTAGGACGAGACATCATTGCAATTGATGGTACTGGAGTCAAGGTCGCAGACAGAGGTGAATGGATGAGGACAGAAATGGCAAAAAAGGAGAGGTTTTCTGGGAATTCATGTGTGCAGTAGATGTGAAATCAAGACAGATTACAGGAATTGATATCACAGATGACAAATCAGATGATTCAAAACATTTCATATCTCTAGTTGGGCAGTCAAAGAAATTTGGAAATGTTAAAGTTTTAGCTGATGGTGCATATGATGCCAAAGATGATTTCTCATATCTGTACTATAGCAACATAACTCCAGGAATCAAGACAAGAAAGAACTCTTCTGTGAATACTGACTGTTATCCAAGAAGAAAATCTGTGTTGGCTCAGATTTTTAATTATGAGTTATGGGGAAATAGCGTAAGCCATGGGGATAGATGGATTGTGGAATCCGTGTCTTCTGCATTCAAGGGAATATTTGGTGAGCATGTCACATCTCACACAAGAGAAAATATGATTGCAGAGCTGAAATTGAAAGTTTGTTTGTACAATAAGATGACTGCAATAGAATTAGAAATGATTTCAAATAATCAAAGAGTATTATCTATTGGAAGTTGGGAAACACAGCAGTGGATGCCTTGGCAGAAAACAGCCATCATGCAGAACTGTGCAATCTCTTTGAGCATTCTACCCTGTCACAAACTGCATACAAATCCCTTGGCCCAAAGACAAGGAAGATCTTGGAATCATGCCAAGGCACCCGGTAAGGATAATATCTGATGCAAGAAAGAGTCTCGGAATAGCGCAGGATTCCATAAGGAACAGAAAACACAAGAAGACGCTCAAAAAGATCAGGCAGGATCTGAACAGGATTCTTGATTCCTAACCCTTTTTTAAGAGTGCAGCATACATGAGATACATGTCAGATACAAAGCAGGTAGATGACCTGACTCCTGAGGAGATTGCAGACATTGATGAATTCTATAAATCAAAAGACAGAAAAACATCATCAATTGAAGAATTTCTTGAGGAGTTGCGTAACTCTTGACACAATGGATTCCAGATAGACGTCCTGTATTTTCCAAACAGTTTGGCAGACTAGATTCTAAAACACAAAAAAGAGTAGAAGGTGCAGTATTGGAACTGCTTACTGCTGAAAACCCCGCCCGCACGTCTTGGAAAATACAAGCAAAGAAAGAGAGTGTTTGCATACAATATAGGCAGAAGATATAGGATAATCTACAATGTCAACTGGAGTGACAACATGATTGAATTCCTCAGAGTCTGCGACCACAAGTCAGTCTACAACAAGGACTGACTAGACATAATTTTTTCTTGACTGAGTCTGTCTGCTCCAAACCGTCAACAGCAGAACATGCGCAAAGCGCATAATTCTGCTGGACTCAGCCGGACGGTGTGGGAATAGATCCTAATAGAAGGAAAACAATGAATCATACAAATTCAGACAGTGTAAGTGAATCCACTATAAACAGTTCACAGACAGTGGGAGTTCTGCAAACCTCTGACATCCAGAAGCTCATAGGTGAGATGTACTAGAGACAATCCTAAAAGAAAAATTTCATACAAAAACAAAGAGAAAGAATAAAAACAAAAGAATTGATTTCTTTTGTCTAGGTGAATTAGGAAGGGCTTTTGTTATTGAAGTTAAACGTCCTAAAGATAAAATTGGACGTACAGAGATACAACAACTTACAAATTACGTTGATTTTCTGAGACAAGAAAATAATAAAATTTCAGAATTAAAAAGTAAGAAAACTTTCTTCGGATATCTCATAGGTTCTAATTATTCTGAGGATGCACAAGGTGAAATGGAGAGAGCACAACGGGATGGAATATACATAAAAACTTGGGATACTTTGCTTGATACTGCAAAAAAATCACATCAAGAATATTTTAAAGCGATAAGGAAAAATGTGCCTGATGATGATCCCAGACTGGAAAATTTCGATGATTGATTTTGGAACATATGGTTATATCTAACAGTGTAGTTTAATCAACTATTATTCTATTTGGATTCTCATATCCCAAGTTGAATCTCATATAAAATATTCTGAGTTTTGGCCAATATAAAAGAAATAGTGTTTTATGTGGGGCTTATATCGATAAGTATACAACCTTTACAGTTGTAAAGTTGTGCGTACGATTCTCTAACGCTACGGTGGGATGGGCGTGTATCCTCTTTAGGCTGAAAAACACGCATGCCATGACGTCTATCGAGGTATGGCAGTAGTACTAAAATATGGTACTGCAAAGTTATACCATTAGTGTTTCAATTTGGATGACGATGTTTCTCTATCCGATATGGTGCGGGATCTCCAAGACGCCAAGATAGGTGATTCAAGGAGGCTGACATACATTATGGAACGCATCGAAAATGGCCGCCCAATCTACAACAGCGACGAGAAATACGTGCAGGAAAAGTTCAGGCAGTTGCGCAAGGACTTGTTCGACGAGCCTGAGAGCGCCGAAGCGACTCCAGAACCCGTTCCAGAACCCGTTCCAGAACCCGTTCCAGAACCCGTTCCAGAACCCGTTCCAGAACCCGTTCCAGAACCCGTTCCAGAACCCCGACCGATTGCCAAGGACAAGCCAAGCAAGGCGTGGTACGTCATGCCAGTATTCTTGGGCATCTTGGGTGGACTTATTGCCTTTGCAGCGCTGAGGAAGCGCAGTCGGGGCATGGCGTACAAGAATCTCGGTGTTGGCATCGGAATCACGATGATTCTGCCCGCGCTAGTCTTGGGCGCGATGATTGCAGAAGACGGGGACGTTATGGATCTGCTCGATTCAGAGCCAATTCCAAAATACACCGATGAAGAGATAAAAAGGCAGGCCGTGACCATTCCGTATCAATCCCTCATGGACAGCCCTGAGATTCACGATGGCGAGATGGTGCGATACGAGGGCACCTTGATACAAGTCAAAAACCAATTCCTTGATGAATACATACTGCGCGTCGGGGTCACGCCTGAAAGGTTTTCTGCGTCTGACGTGATTCTGCTTACGTACACACCGGCATCTGACGAAGAGAAAGAGTGGCTTGACAAGGCAGAAAATGAACTCAAGCCAGGTCAGATAGACAACTTGGAGACCGTGACGTTTTGGGGCATTTCAAGGGGGGTTACAGAGTATGACACGGTGTTTGGGCAAAAAGTATCCATACCCGAAGTGGATGCCGTCATTATTGAAAGACACCCGCTTGGAAAATCACACGTGGATCCAGAACCGCAAGGCACGCCAATGGCAACCCAACCCGACACGGACCACGTCGTGTCATACTCTGACATTCCAGAATACGTTGACGGGTCTATCGTGGAACGGGCCGTGATTGACGCGGTGCGGGAATGGGACATGGCAAACCCAGACGTGGACTTCACGATGACGGAGTCGAGCGCCGACGTGAACATCAGCTGGGCCCGCTACCTGCCGGGATCTGGCTTGGGACTGCACCAAGCCGCAGTCACCGACGACGGCACCAGGGAGAGCCACTCCATAACGGTGAGGCTTGGGATAGATGACTGCCATTCCGAGTACAGGCCGTTCGCGCACGGAACGCTCCAATATGTCGTAGCGCACGAGATCGGCCATTATCTGGGGCTGAGGCACATAGACGACAAGAATCATTTGATGTACTCTGGAGAATTATTCAACGTGGACGCTGCACGGGTGTACGATGACCTGAACTTGGGAATACCTCATCTGGAAAGACCAGACATAGCGACCGTCGCAGGATTGGAGATTCAAGATGAAATAGTTGCGCTCAACGCGGAGCTGGATCATGTCTCCTTACAACGCCAAGAGTTGAAGGACGCTGGAGATTCGTTGGACGCCAACACGGCCGTGCATAATGATTTGGTTCAAAAAATCCAAGATTTGGAAGACAGGTTGTCGTGTGTGAACATACAATGATCAACCGATCAGTTTCAGTGGTTTTTCATTGAACTCATCCAACTCATCTTCGTCTAAATTGATATCTATCCCGGTTCTGTCGGGTTGTCGGGATCTGCCGTCGTAGGCACAAAAAATCTTTCTAAAGACACAAGATGATCAGTTATATCTCCATCGCCGATGAATTGACCAGTGATCAACACTTCAAAGTGCACGGCCTGCGGCGGGGACACTTTGCCGATGTTGGATGGTGAAAAGGAAGCGAGATTCAAGGTCAAGCACGTGACACCCAAACCCCCATTCAGCCTGACGTAAAGCAAAGGTTCTGTAACGTTATAGGTACATGAAATACAAATCTTCTAAAGATTGAAAGTGATAATTCTTCATGTTAAGTATCGGAACTTTTTGATGCGTTTACTTTGATTCTGTAACGTTATCGTGACCTGAAATATGGATCTTCTAAGGATTGAAACTGACTGATTATTTCTAATAAAAGGACCAGTCCACCCTTAAACAATGTTAGAAACCCAAATTAGTCCCATATTTGGATTAACGTTGATTCACTTGGTTGAGGTACTGACTATTATTAGCTTACTTGGAGTATTTTTAACAGGGTTTTTTCTTTACATGTCATACAAAAAACAGTCAAAAACAACATCTGCTGATATCAGTTTAAGATTAATTGAAACTGTAAGAAGGACAGAATTTAGAGATACCATATCTAAAATAAAAGAAAATAAAAAAACAGAATATTCAGACATTAGAAGAGTTTTAAATCATTATGAATATTTGGCATACTTTGAAAAAGATGGAATTTTAGATTATTCTCATGTGTTGCATCAGCATGGTGGAACTCTAAACATGTTATACAAAAACAAGCAGGTAATGGATGTATTTAACTCAGAAAGACAAGGTAACACACAATTTGTTTATGTTAATCTCAGTAATTTATTTATAAAAATAAAAAATGATGTTGGTTAATCTCCGCCACCAGTTGTGCCCTCTGTTGCCTGAAATGTTTCGCCTTTTTTTCCACAATGAGGACATGGATATTTGATAATTGATTTTTTACACTTTGAACAAATCATAAAATCTCATATCAAACTTGAATGTATAACCTTTACGATCAGTTGGCTCTGTCAAAGTTAGGGAGATATAGAATGAATGAAACAATAATCATGTTGCCTGTTGATTATAACGATAATCCAGATTGGCAATTTATGGAAAATTACATAAAATCTCTGCCATACTCTAACAACTTGAAAAATGTTAAAGTAACTTTATCTTAGATTCTATCTCGATTACTTTTTGAGACAAATTCTTTTTCTGATTCTTTAACTGTTCAAGTTCAAACTGCAATGCTTTCTTTTCAGATTGTACATCAGAAGCTAGACCACAATAAACCTCTCTTTTCTTTCTGTTCTTATAGTACACGTAATAGAGGTACTCATTACCCTTGACGAATTTTGTTGAAGTTGATCCCATAAGATACATCTCAATTTACATAATAAAAAGTTATACTATTACACCACTATAACTATATATTATGGTTATACCTACATTATATTATAATGAGTGCAATGATGAGAAAAAAGATCAGAGGCATGGGAGTGCCAATGATTGTAGCCTGTTATACTGAGCGTTCTTTATTCTCCCACTTTATAATTTTTGAGGTATCTGCATGAACCCACGTACACAAAGAGCCAAACAGATGATGGAACTGCCAGACTGTGCAGTACAGTTTAGCCCTGATAAATTTAGTGTAAAATCACAAAGCATACCACAAATTCACTATATCATATCAAAGACTGGGAATGGATTAATCTGTGACTGTCCAGATCACATCAAGAGACAATCAGACTGCAAACACATCAAAGTTGTCTTGGAACTAATCAGAAAAAATCAAGGTGATACTCAGGAGTTCAGAATGATGGACAGGTCAAATTTCAGACTGTGCAAGTTCTGTGATTCAGGCAATTTAGTAAAATGTGGAATCAGAAAAAACAAGAAAGGAAACTCACAAAGATACCTATGCCAGGATTGTAAAAAGAGATTTGTCTTGAATCTTGGCTTTGAGAAGATGAGGTCAAAAGATGTTCTTATCACCAGAGCCTTGCAGTTGTACTATTCAGGAATGTCAGTCAGGGATGTTGCAGATGCTTTTGAACAGGAAGACATCAAGGTATCCCACATGACGATATACAGATGGATAAAAAAATATTCCAAAATGACCAGTAATTATGTCAAGGGAATAGTACCAAGGGTATCTGAAACATGGAGAACAGATGAAATCTTTATGAAAATCAAAGGCAATATGAAATTGCAGTATTCCATGCTTGACCATGAAACCAGATTTATGATAACTCAATATGTCGCAAACACAAAAGGTACTGAAAACGTTACTCCAATGTTTAGAGAGGCAATGATGATTGCAGACAAGATACCAACCACGTTAATCTCAGACGGTGCAGCTAACTTTCACGAGGCTTGGAAAGAGAATTACAAGGCAAAGAATTTCTTGTGGAAAGAAACAGAACATATCAGACACATTCACATGAAGGGTGACAAGAACAACAATAGAATGGAAAGATTGAATGGAACCATCAGGGATAGAGAAGTAGCATACAGGGGAATAAAGAAAATGAATAGTCCATTATTTGATGGCTTTCAGACATTCTATAATTTCTCAAAAAAGCATGGCGGAATTGGCAAGAAAACGCCTGCTGAATTAGCTGGTATTTTGGTAGACGGAAATAACAAATGGAAGACTATCATACAAAACGCCTCACTAAGTAAGATCAACCAGTAGTAATTTTTTATTTTTCAATCTTTAGAAGATCCGTATTTCATTCCTATGTACCGATAACGTTACAGAACCGAAATATCATGAGAAATATCATGAGATAGTATGTTGTATGCCCCTTCAGATCTTATCTTCTCTGGCCCAAATCCACCACATGTATCGCTTCCCTTGAATTTGAATAAATAATGAAAGCCATCTCCAGGATAAACGGTTCCACCAGGATTGTTTCTTGATTCTCCTTGATGTGTAATTGGAATGAGTTTTGCATCTATGCTGATGTTACATTGTGTTTCAAAGGCTTGATGTGTGCCATATGCAGTTGTAGTAGCAACAATTGGAATTAAGACTAGTAAGAACAACAAGAGGCATATTTTCACAGTTTCAAATGTGAATTAAGTGTAAAAGGCTGATTTTGATTGATTCAACGCTACTCCCAATATTCTTTGAGGTGAAATTTATTAAAAAACCAATTATTGAAAATACAATCTAGTTTTGACCAAAGGAAATTACACTACATTGATGCATTAGCACACTTGCAATCAAATTGTTTTGTATATGGTGATTTTGCCTTTTTTTACTTTGAAAGTTATTGATTTAGGATCATCTAACAAATCCATTAATGGTTTTGGGACGGTTATCAAATTTCGATGTTGACTGTGCATTACAGAAACAACAAACTCGTTTGCATCTTTTTTCCATTTTGTCATATCTTTTGTTTAATGTTGTATTATTTATGTATATACTTTAGTAATCTTTATATTATGTATATACACACATTAGATGTGGGCGGATAGATCAGCGGTAGATCGTTCACTCGTCAAGTGAAGGGTCATGGGTTCAAATCCCATTCCGTCCACAACTTTTAATTAGTTATATGCGTAACGTATGATACTTGACGAGTGAGTTAGTTCTACGCTGAACTAGCCTTTTTTTATTTTTCAAAAATAATGCTTTGTTTCCCAACCCAAAATAATTATCAACACCATCTAATCAAATAAATCATCTCAGATTCTATTGCATTACAATCATTTTATTGTACAAACAAACTTTCATTTTTAATTCATGAACCATGTTTTCTCTCTTGTGCGAGGTTGCATGTTCTCCAAACATTCGCTTGAATGCTGAAAATACAGATTCTACAATTCACCATCTATCCCCATAGCTGACGCTGGCCTTCCACAATTCATAATTGAAAATTTGAGCTAGGACAGATTTTCGTCTGGGATAACAGTCAGTGTTTACAGATGAATTCTTTCCTGTCTTGATTCCTGGAGTTATGTTATCATGATACAAATATGAGAAATCATCTTTGGTATCGTATGCGCCATCAGCTAGTGCTTTGATTACGTTTCCAAACTTTTTTGATTGCTGTACCTGAGATACAAAAGATTTTGAGTCATGTGACTTGTCATCTGTAATTTCCAAACCTGTTATCTGTTTTGATCTTACACCTGCTGCCACATGAATTTTCAAGAATCCTCGTCGTTTCTGCCATTTTTGTCTCATCCATTGACTCTGTCTGAACCTTGACTCCGGTACTATCAGTTGCAATTACAATGTCCTTTCCCAGTTTGGGATTCATCTTGATTGTAACTTGTTGACTCTTTTCCAAATGGCAGAATACGTTGGAGTTTTTGATTTTTCTTTTAGATGTGATTTTATCAGGCCTTCTGTTTGTCTGAATGGCAGATGTGGATAGAGATGGCAGTACCTGATGCTTCCATGAATGATTCAGGATAAACGTACCTGTGTTCCTTCTTTGTTATGATTCATCTCTTTGAGTCCTGTGCCCATTGTTCCATTGCATCAAAAGAGAACATGATTTCTCCACGTCTAACTAGTGATTTATTGTATTTTTTCCAATTACGTTTCATAAAATGTCAGAAATATCTCTGATCTAAAGCTTGAGTGGTGAGATTAATTGGATGAACCAGTCATGTTAGGAAACACAGCACAGTCATTTTGATTTGTGCAAAACCCTCGTTAACTTTTCAGTGTCCAGATTTTATTCGTGTTAACTGTCGGATGTTATTTTAGGTTCTGTTGTTGCTACGTTCATGAGTGGTAATGAATAGTGTTGCGTGTCGAGGGGTAACGTGGTTTGTAACGTAAAATATGTCCGCAACACGGCCAATGTGTGTCCAGCTACCGAATGTTAACACAACCAAATATTCATAGTTTTAATTACTTGTCATTATTTCTACAAGTTTACAGTTATTACATATTTGCCATGAAAAATATGTATGAAAAAAGCATTTGATAAGACATTAGATAGTATCTCGGATTTACAAGATGCCTTAGATTACATTAACACAGAAAAGATAATCTCAAAGGAACAAAAACTTAAAGATTTAGATGAGATAAATGAATATCTAAAAGAAGCACAGGATATTACTGTGAAGGCTCTTGTAGTATTTCGGAAATACGAGAATGACTTGTAAACCCATCTAACGTTTGAACATAATTACAATTTTTACATTTGTAGAATATTCTACCATCTGAATGACTTGTTATCTTTACAGGTTCATTTTTTATACATTCGGGATAATTAACATCATGTTGAGTTTTCAATACTTGCTATCACAAAATAAGTATAAAAGCACATTACTAATTTCTGTACAAATTCAAAAATCAAATGAATCATTTTTCATATTTGAAAAAATAAAAAAGAGGCTACAAACACTACAATACGATTTGATCCGAGGATAAAGGAGTCATTTTATTTGCGAATTGCAAAGAGAAGGAGAAAACAAAAGGCAAAGGTAGCAGCAGTTGCTGCAAGACAGACAGACACTTGAGATAATCTGCCATACGAGACTATAATCTCAATGCTATCTTCATCTCTTCATTAGGATTATTCGCAGTTACCAGACGAGGCCTTGTCCCTCATAAATTCTAACGCGACTTGCAGTCCTAACTGTAATGTTCCACAAACTCTCTTCTCTCCTTTAGTATCCAGTATATGACTCGAAGTATCTTTGATGCACCAGCTACTGCAGCTTTGGATGAACCTCTCTTCTTTTTGATACGATTGTAAAATTTTGTAATGTCGCTATCTTTGGCATATATTACATGTGTGTGAATGCATTCTGTAAGGATTCATCTTTGTCATGCCTTCCTCTTTTTGTAATATTACCGTGATGTATGGCATCAGCTGAATTTCTCACGGATGAAACAACTCCTGCATATGCACACAACTTGTGAGAGTCATTGAATCTTCCAATATCTGCAATTTCTGATGATATCACTAGTGCAGAATAATTGCCAATTCCTGGAATTGATTTTATCAGTATTGCATCAGGACCGGTCTTTACTGCAGCATACACTTTTGAATTAATCTCTGCAATTTGCAGATTGAGATGATTAACCTGTCGCAGAAATCCGTCTATTCTGTAGTCTTCAAGTGCCTTGAGCCTTTTGTTATAAATTTCAGTAGATGTAACTCCGGGAATCTTTATTCCCTCTTGTAGTAAAATTCCATGAATGGAATTCTTTACTGCAGTTCTCCATTGAACTGGTTTCTTTCTGTCTCTTACCAACTGACGTTGCTCCACTGTCTTTTTGTTTGGAACATAACATTTGGCAATGTATCCACGCAAAAGATCTGCTAGTATCTTGGCATCAATTTTGTCTGTTTTTTCTTTGATGTTACAATTGCCTTTGTCAGATATGGGTTTGATAGTGTGACATTTTTGTATTTTAATTCGTCTGTCAGAAATCGATATGTGTCATACCATACTGATGAGGATTCCATGACAATGTTTACAGAGATTGGGATTTTTGCAAAATGTTTCTTGATTGATTGGTGAGTGTTATCCACTTTGTCATTGTGTGACACTGCCTGTATCATCCATTATTGCAACTTGAAGGAATTTCTTGTGCAGGTCAATGCCCATAAACATGCTATTGTTGGATTTGATCCTAATCTGTTTCTTTGTAATTTTCTTTGGAAAGGATGTACTACGAGTCCTAGAATTAGAATCATTTTTTATGCTATCTGATTTCTTTACCTTGTTATTCACATATAGTTACCAGAACCATTCAAAGTTTGTATCGAATCTTTCTATTTGATAATTTCAACTTTTGTTGGTCTTCTCATCATGTATCCCAATCAAGTACGATACAGAAGGCAAGGTCATAAAATCTCACAGGACAGGGATAATTTCTCTGGAACAACATTTGTTGACTGACATCGCATACACAGCAAGGCTTGGAATGTTCAACATTGCATCATTTCTGATGTATTGCAGAGTTTTAAGGTTAGATTCTCAAATGCTATTCTTTTATCTTTAATGCACCTGATGGACACCCTTTGACTGTTCTTCTTATCTCCTCCATGGTGGCACCGTCTTGGATTATGACGAATTTGCCGTCCTGCTTTGCAAACACGGAGGGAAGGCTCTTTATGCATTTGCCTGAGTGAATACAAACATTTTCATCCCAGCTAATCTTCATCGCATCTATTTTTGCATACGCCTAGAAAAACCTATTGTTGCAAGGTTCTGCTCAACATAGTTGCTCAACAACACTATTCATCAGAATGACTCGTTCCAGCCCTCAAATGGAATGAATTAAAATGGAATGAATTAATCTTAAATTAATTAAAGTGCAGGGGAGCCTCCCCTTCACAAATAGCACAAGCGATGATGATAACAGTCAATTTTCTAATCTGATGTTTGTTATGGTATCATAGGGATCAGTGGTTATTGTTTATGATAAGAAGTTTGGTAAAAACCAGAGTCATAAATCTAAAAAATGATTAATTATTTTCAACAAAATTTGTCTTCATCATTATATCTTCCATTCTTTTGATACGATTTTCTAAATCTTCATTGGTTTTTGTTTTCTCTAGTACTTCTAAAGTTTTGGCCTCCAACTGATCAATCTTTTCTTGCTTCTTTTCATTTTCAAGTTTTAGTCTATCAATTGGATTAACTGTCAATTGTGGAATAGCTTTTACAAATTCCCTAAAGCATTCCTCTCTTGTTGGCTGCAGATAAGTTCCATCAAGTCCTCGTTTGTGTGTCATTAATTTCTCTGCAATGTTAGAGTTTATATCATTATTTAGCTTTAGAATTGTGTTGAATCTTTTTCTAAACATATAGTTCATTGCCTTATCATATCTAGAACCTTTCTTAATTCGTTTAATACCAGAATTTGTTATTGCTTTTTCAACTATTCTACGTATACCTGATCCATCTAGATATTGTCGTTTAGATTTAATTGTAAGATTTACAAATATTGGAGTTTCATCATTAAACTCTTCATGTCTGATTTGTTTACGCTATCCAAAATATCTATCAAGTACAATAGTAGCTTCAGGAGTTAGAAAACTCCAATATCCTTCCTTTGATTCATCATAAATTCTAATCGCATAACACCAATTATGCTCATGAGTTGGATTATTAGGATTAGGCATGTATGCTAAATGTTTCATTCCAAGTATCGGATCAGTTATTCCAGCAGGCCTAGAACCAGTAGAAGCCAAGAAATGAATTAATGCTTTTTCTCTAGGATGTTTTATACTATCTAACATTCTTTGAACATCTTCATTTGTAGCTGATGTTTTTCCTGGTGGTTCTGCATCATCTTTTTTAATTAATCTGCGTACTAGTTTTTTATGCCAAATTTTTCTGCTCATTTCAAAAAATAATTCAATTGATGAAAGATGAGTATTATTCCATTTGGTTTTAGATTTTCCCCCAACATAATTACATAATCTTCTAATAAATCAGTGATTTTTTCAGAATTACACTCAATTAATTTATCATATTTTTCATTATGTGTAATTTCTTTAATATGGATACCAGATAATCCATGAGTCTTTTAAGGGAGTATGAATAAGTTGAAATTGTGAAATCAGAATTCATTGCGTGATAGAATTTTCTATAAGATCGGTATTTTTGAGATAAATCTTCAGCATATTTGAGCCATTTTGGTAGTAGCATTCAAAATGATATACTCACCGTCTAATAAAAATAGCATAGATCTGGGACACAATATAGATTCAATGCTTAAATTACGGTTGAAGAGGTTTTGTTGATATGAACATTCCAAAGGTGATCAGAAAGTATTGTGCTAAATGTAAGACACATACTGAGCAAAAGGTCTCCATTTACAAAGCTGGAAAAAGACGTGGTTCCGCTAGAGGAGAACGTCGACATGCTGAACGTAAACGAGGATATGGTGGACAAAAATTCCCAAAACTAGCAAAGCCAGCTAAAGTTACAAAGAAAGTTACTCCTATTATGACATGTACTGTATGTAAAAAGAAATACAATAAACCAGGCATTAGAATTAAAAAGTTTGAGTTGGTGGCAGCATGAAAAAAGATCATATTGAAATTCCAAAACCATCAAGCAAGTTTCAAAAAGTTAACTGCGATGAATGTGGTGAACTTCAAGTAGTTTATTCTCATGCATCAACAGCAATTGCATGTAATTCATGTGGTAATGCCATTGCAGAACCAACAGGATCAAAAGCCAAGATAAATGGTAAAATCTCAGGCAGTGCTGAGTAAATCATAATCTTGTTTTGTATTTAGATTAAATGCAATTCTCTTATCATCAATTATAACATAATTTTCTTCTAAATTTTCAAGCGAAGAAACTTTTTCTGAATTCACTAAAGAAATTCCGGTATAATGACATGTTTGATTATCAAAAGTCACAGAATAATCAGATGTAATTCCAAGAGTAGTTAAAAATTTGTTTGTGACAATAATGCTAGTCCAGATATTTTGAGAATCATATTGATTTACAATTTTTTGTATAACCTCTTTATCCAATAATGGTAAATCACCAGAAGTAACTAAAACTATATCATTGATAGTTTTAAGTACTGAATTCAGATCTTTCACATAACCAATTCCAAGAGTATCAAAAGTTTTAATATTATTTTCTTGCAATAATTTTTTTGTTTTAGGAGAATTAGAACTAGTAATTGCTAAGATTTTTGAAAAACAATTTGAATTTTTTAATGAATCTACTACATGAAGGATTACAGGTTTTTTGTATTGTAGTAATAGTTTTTCACTATCTAAATTCATACGAGTACCTTTACCACCTGCCATTACAAGACCAATCATATCGATACAAACACCATCAAGGAAGCTAATCTTGTAAGTTCGTTTGTACTACCAAGAACATCTCCAGTAATTCCACCAAAACTTCGAGTAGATATAGCTAAAAGAAATATGGTCAAGGCTACTGTCACACCAAGCATTAATAATCCAGTAGTTTCTCCTATACCAACTACCGGAATTAGCATAATGATGAATGCAGCTGCAAGTTTTTTCTTATCTTTCATAATCTTTACAAAAGGAGAATTTGAGCCTAATGAGGCTGAATTTCCCATACTAGCCATTAATACCATTGAGAATTTTGCTAAAATTTCACTAATCAGAATTGCTTTAAACAAATCAAACCCATTTGTAAGAGAAATTGCCATTATCAACCCAACAAGATACAAAACAATTGCAACAATTCCTGCAGATCCTGTAGAAAGATCTTTCATAGCTTTAAGTTTTTTATCTTTACTTCCTTTTACCACAAGTCCATCGGCAAAATCAGCTAATCCATCTGCATGATGGATTCCAGTAACAATCACAATAGAAGCAACTACCAACAAGCTAACTAGTAAAGGATCTAAAAAGAAAGATAATCCAAAACCAAAAGAACCAACTAAAAGTCCAATTGCTATTCCAACAATAGGAAAAAGATACATATATTTTGCAATATTTTCTAAAGTTGCATTTGATGATGGAAAGATTGTTAGAAATGAAAAAACAGAACCAATTTCTTTAAGCATGAATCCACCATCCAACCAGTGATAAAATAGTAATTATTGGAATAGTTACTATTCCAAAGAAAAGAACTGAAGTAAGTTTCATCATTGTAAGTGCAGAGTTTACATGTTCTTTTGTTAGAGTGATTTCACCATCCCCTAACTTGTAATGATTTATTTTTTCAAATTTTGTATCAAGAGCACCTGCAAGTGCAGCCATAGGATATCCAGCGTTAGGACTTTCAGTTTTTTTACCATCTCTAATCATTATTTTGTATGATTCCTTCCAATTATTCTGTAAAAGGACAGCAGAGATGATCATTACTAATCCTGTGAGTCTAGATGGAATATAATTTAAAATTGTGTCACAAGTTGCTCCAAACCATCCTACATTTTTGAAAATATCAGTTTTGTATCCAATCATAGAATCTACAGTATTGACTATTCTATACACAAATGCTCCGGGTAAACCAAAAAGAGCATAATAAAATAGTGGTCCAGTAATACCATCTACAGTATTTTCACTTATGCTTTCAAGTACACCTGAAATAACGTGATTTTTATCCAAATTCTTGGTATTTCTCTTAACTATCATGGATAATTTTTCTCGTGCAGAATCCAAATTGTCTTGCTCTAGAGAATCTACCACAGCCTGAGCATAACGTTCCATGCCTCTAATAGCAATAGTAGATTTGAGCAGTATTACTCCAACTATAATTGATACAACTAAGGTTAGCCAATCAGTTGTAAGTAATGAAATTCCAATATCTAAAATTAAAAGCAATGTAACTACAACTCCCACAGTTATTGAAACTACAAATAATCCTCCAAGTTTTTCAACATATTCGTTTTGATTTTTAGCTAATGGTGTTAGCCTTGCAATTAATGTTCCAATCCATGCAGTTGGATGATATTTACTCTTAGGATCTCCAAATACAAAATCTAATCCTAATGCAAATGCAATAATTACTATGGATTCTATAATCATTTTATCATCCTTTCAATTGTTTTTATATCCAGATTATCTTTTACAGTTTTTGCTAGCTTATCTAGTTCTTTATCGATTTTAGCAATATTACTTTTAGTCCAAGCAATCTCTTTTGGTTTTGCATGAAGTGAGTCTTCTTCAGGTATATTCATCTTTATCATTGGAATGATTCCTAAAACTGGAATCTTTGTAATTTGTTTTATTTTTCTAAATCCTGGTTTTAATACATCAATATCTCCACGAAATTTATTGAATACAAATCCTTTGACTAGTTTTTGATATTTTTTCTCAATTAATGCCATAGTTCCAGCTAAACTTGCAAAAGATCCTCCTTTGTCAATATCTGATACTAACAAAACAGATGCATTTGCTTTCTGTGCAATTTGCATATTTGCAATATCATATTTTTGTAAATTAATTTCAGCCGGAGAACCTGCACCTTCTAAAATTACTAAATCATATTTTTTCTTGAGTCTAAATAAAGAATCAGTAGCTGCTTTGATTCCTTTTGATTTTACAAATTTTGTATAGTAATCTTTAGCATGCATTTTCTTGTAGTACTTACCATTGAGATAGACTGCACTATAGTAATTTCCCAATGGTTTGAGCATTATAGGATTGAGATCTGCCGTGATTTGGCATCTAGCTCCTATTGCCTGAATTGCTTGGGCACGTGATATCTCAAAATCAGGCGTGGCATAGCCAAAATTTGACATATTTTGAGATTTGAATGGTGCTACACTGTAACCCTTTTCTGTAAATATTCTACATAATGCTGCAACTAACGTAGTTTTTCCAGCACCAGAACTAGTTCCTTGAATCATTAAAGATTTCATGCTACTGTCTCCAGTGCTCGTATTAGTTTTAGATTATCGCTATGAGACTTTACTGCAATTCTAATGTAATGATTGTTTAGACCACGGAAATTTTTACAATCTCGAATCAAGACTTTATGTTTTAGTAATTTATTTTGGAGTTTTGTAGAGTCTTGTTTTGTTTTGATTAAAATAAAATTAGTTGAAGTATCATGACATTCAAAACCTTCAATATTAGCAATCTTTTTTTTAAGAAAACTAGATTCTTTTTTGATAATATGCTTTGATTTTGTAAGATGTGATTTATTTTTGATTGCAATTATACCTGCTTCTTGAGCTAAAGTATTAACACTCCAAGGAATTTTCATCTTTTGAAGAATATCTATAATTTGTTTAGAAGCTGCTGCATATCCAACTCGAATACCAGCAAGACCAAATGATTTGGTGAGTGATCTCAATACAAATAGATTATCATATTTTTTTATTAAATTCAATACAGATTGATTTGATTGTGGAACTAATTCAATAAAGCATTCATCAATAAATACAAAACAAGATTTTTGTTTAGCAGATAATATAATTTTGATTAATTGTTTTTTTGATAAAATTGTTCCAGTGGGATTATTTGGATTGCAAATAAAAATACAGCCATTTGTAGGAATTTGGGAAATAAATGAATCTAGTTGTTCAGCAAGGTTCATTGTTTTAAAATAAATGATTTTACAATCAGCAAGTTTTGTTGCAGCTTCATATTCTCCAAATGTAGGTATAGGAATCAAGATACGTTTTTTTGATAAAAATGCACTACAAAAATTATAGATTATTTCGATTGCACCATTTCCAACAATTAGGTTTGATTCTGGCAATCCAGTATATTTTTTGAGACCAGATATCAAATCACTAGAATGTAAATCTGGATAGCATGTCATTTGGTCCAGTCTTTTTTTCAGGATTGATTTGACAGATATAGGCATCCCAGCAGGGCTAATGTTTGAGCTAAAATCTATAATACTAGAATCTTGGTTAACTACAGAATATCTTCCTCCGTGGGCTACAGGATTGTGTGTCGAAATAGTGTGCTTTGTAGTTATTTTCACAGTACCAAGTAGGAATAGGCGATATAGTATCTTTTGGTAGTCTGAAAAACGATTATTAATTGAAGTCGATCAAGTTGTAGATCGTGGAGAAGAAAAGAGTAGCAATTATTGGAGTAACAGGTGCTGTAGGACAAGAATTCGTCCAGTCTTTAGAGAATCACCCATGGTTTGAGGTAACTCAAATTGCAGCTTCTGAGCGTTCAGCAGACAAGAATTATCTAGATGCAATCAAGGATGCAAGTGGAATTGTTGCATGGGATGTTGGGGGAGAAATACCTGAATATATCAAGTCAATGACTGTCAAAAAAGTTGATGATCTTGACGTATCAAAATTAGATCTAGTATTTTCAGCAGTTGAATCTGTAGCTGCAAGAGACATTGAAACTAAAATGGCAGCAGACTTGCCAGTAATTTCGACTAGTTCTGCATACAGATATGAAGATGATGTACCAATTCTCATTCCAGGAATTAATGATGAGCAATCCAAATTACTTGAAATTCAAAAGAAAAACCGTAATTGGAAAGGTTGGGTAGCACCACTACCAAATTGTACCACAACTGGTTTGGCAATTACACTAAAACCATTACTAGACAAATATGGTGCAAAAAAAGTTTTGATGACTTCAATGCAAGCAATCTCTGGCGGTGGAAAATCTGGAGTATCTGCAATGAGAATTACTGATAATATCATACCATACATTCCAAAAGAAGAAGGAAAAGTTAGAACCGAGACAAGAAAAATCTTAGGAAAATTAAAAAATGGTAAAATTGAGGATGCAGACATCAAGGTAAGCTGTACCTGTACTAGAGTACCTGTAATTGATGGACATACTGAATCTGTCTTTGTAGAGACCTCAGAGGATATTGATCCTGCTAAAGCAAAAGAACTTTACAATGCTTACAATCAAAATAGTTCAGTAGTAGGATTACCTTCAGCTCCAGAAAAATATTATGCATTCCATGAAGATCCTACAAGGCCTCAACCAAGAATGGAAAGAACTGTTGGAGGTGGAATGACTACAACAATTGGAAGAGTAGAGAAAGAAGAATTGTTTGATAATGGACTCAAATACGTATTGTTTTCACATAACAAGAAAATGGGTTCAGCAAAAGGAGCAGTATTGTTAGCAGAAATGTTATACAAAAAAGACAAGATTTAGATTATTTTTTGCAATTTTTACAATAATAACTTTATAAGAACCAGAAATCTAGATCGACTCAGGTGTTTTGAACGGTAAATGTAGATGATTTAGATTTACAAATTTTATCAGAATTATCTAATGATGCATCAATATCTGTTCCAAACTTATCAAAAAAAATAGATGTTAATTCATCAGTAATTTACTCAAGAATCAAAAGACTAGTCAAAAGAAAACTAATCGAACGTTTTACAATTATTGTTAATGACGCTGAACTTGGTTACAATGTCAAGGCGTTAACTGGAATTAAAATGGACTCGAAAAAACGCGATCACATAACTGCAGAGCTATTCAAGATCGATGGAGTCCGGGAGGTTGCAGAAGTCACGGGTAGATTTGACATATTGATAACTATGTATTCAAAATCATTAGATCAGATGCACAAAATGGTCTCTGAGCGAATTGGCAGAATTGAAGGAATACAGTCTTCAGAGTCATTTATTGAGATGAAGTCACGAGCTAAAGTAATGCCATATATGTCATCAAAGGATACTGACTAACATTGCAAAAACAAACAGCACAATCTCGTGTTGCGGTATATTATGAATTAACAAAACCAAAGATCTGGTATTTACTGGTGTTTACTGCATTTGGTGCAGCATTAACAGCATCCAATATTTATGGTATTGAAATTTCCCCAGCCACATGGACATTAATGTTGTTTTCAGTTGCAGCTGGTTCAGCTGCTGCTAACACTTTGACAAACTATCATGACAGAGATATTGATGCAATAATGGAAAGAACAAAAAATAGACCCCTTCCATCAAAGAGAATTTATCCTGCAGTCAAAGCACGAAATTTTGGATTAGTATTAGCTGGAATATCTTTAGTTTTAGCATTTGGAATTTCATTTACCACGACATTAGAACAAGGTGCATGGGCAGCAGGCTTTATTGCATTTGGATTGGTAAATAATATTATTATTTACTCATATGTATTAAAACGAAATTCAAGGACCAACATAATTTTAGGAGGTTTATGTGGAGGTTCGCCTCCAATGATTGGATGGGTAGCTGTAAGTATGTCAGATTTGTGGACAATGGGTCTTGCAATGGCAGGACTAGTGTTTATTTGGATTCCAATGCACATTTGGGCTTTGACTTTACATTTCAAAGAGGATTATAACAAAGTAAATGTTCCAATGTTAACTGCAGTACAATCTGAAAAAACATCAGCAAGGGCAATTGCAGGCTCGACTGTTGTGATGGTGTTGTTTTCAATTGCTCCATTTTTCATTACAACTGAAAGTGGTGAGCAAATGGTAGGTGGAGTGTATCTATGGACTGCAATTGCATCAGGTGCATTAATGATGGCACTATCAATATGGGTAATAGCTAAACCCATGGAAAAAGCTGCATGGACTTTGTTTAAGTTTTCTAGTCCTTATTTGGCAGTATTGTTTATTGCATTAATGGTAGACTCAGCACTATAACACACTACCATTATCATCAAGACTGTTAAGCTCTTTTGTAATTGTAGAATGTTTTTCTACTAATGTTTCAAGTTCATTTTGTAATTCAACAGAATTCCATTTTGAGTTAATTAGAGAAGACAGTTTTGCAACAATACTCCATTGGATATTATTTTGCTCATCAATTAACTCTAAAAATCGCTTGCCTTTCTCATCATCATTCATAATTTTTCGATATCAAGCAATGATAAAAAAGTTAGCAGTAGGTAATAATATAATTTCAAAGTTTTATTAGCAAATAGCGATTATTTTCCATATTGCAATGCAGTATCTCAGAATGTAAGTTAAAATCAATAGAGACTGTAAAAATTAGTTTTAGAGAGACCAGGAATTTATGTAAAGAACACTACAAATTATTCAAAAACAAGGACAAAAATTATCTCACAAAATTTACCAAAGCTTCAGAATTTGAATAAAAATTTGTTAGGTTTTTTCAAACTTTGAAATTACTGAAAGATTTAACATCTACTATTTTTAAATAATCATATGGTTGCAAAGAAAAAAACAACTCGCAAAAAGAAGTCAGTCAAAAGAACAACGACCAAATCAAAAAAGCAGGCAAAATCTTCTACAAAAAAACCAGAATTTGAAAAAGCATGGACCGAATACAATGCTGCATTAAGTGGTTGGAAAGAATCACTTGCACAATGGCAAAAAGCAACAAATGAAACTCTAATGACATATCATGATGCATGTCAAAAAGCAATGGAATCAGATGCAGAATTATTGAAAAAAGTAAGTTCAAGTTGGGAGAGTACATGGAAAGAAATTGGTCCTGAATACATCAAACAACAAACAATGATGTTTGAAAATATTTTTAAAGAAACCAACGTTGTATCAATGAAAAAATTCAATGATCAATGGGAAAAATTTCTTAAAACATCAGGTGATGATTCGATAAAAGCATACCAAGAAGCCATCAAAAACTTTAATCAAACATGGCAATCAGGACAGATGTAATTCTGTAAATTTAAAAAAAGAATTTTTTATTTTTTTTTTTCTATTCAGAAAATTGTTCTAAAATAAATTCATTGAATGAATTAATTTGACAGATAGTACATCATCATCTAATTCATCAATTTGTTGTTGTAAATCATTGAATTGTGTCAATTATTCAGAAATATCTTCTCCTACTCTAATAAATTAGGCTCAAAAAATAAGATTATAATTGGTTTAATGACATCGATGATTAATGGAAATTTCTGTTGAACCGTGGAAAAAATTGATTATTCATGAAGTAATTGAATACAAGTTTGATGATTGGGTAAAACAAATAGCATTTAGTACAAGATCCTCAGGTGGAGCAATTCCCACAATGCAATGGACAAATGGAGTTGTTTTCTCACCGGCAAATTTTCCAACAACAAATGTTACAGTTGAAGAGCAATTGAAAGGAACACTACATTGGTCATCAGTATCTTTTGCAATTAAAGAAAAATTTGAAAAACAAATTGTAAAGGAAAATGCAACAATTAATCTAGTCGATGTCAGTGTAAATGAAATTTTCAAAGAATTAGCAACAAGTTTGAAAGCACAATCAAAATATGCAATTTCTGAATCTGGCAAAGACTAATGAATATTGAAGAAGCAATAAAAAATTGTGAAATACATCTAAAACAGATTAAACAATATGAGCCTGATCCTTACTATGTAAATTATTTTTTTAACAAATACATAAATTCGGTACACGATGTTTTTACTGGAATTTTTGAGGAAGGAAATAGGGATTTTGGATTATTTATTTCAGAAAATACATCACGAGAAAAATTTGATGAAAAAGCAAGAAAGAAAAATGATCAAAACGCAATAAAATTTTCAGAATGGTATTCAATCAAATATGATCAAGAACACAAAAATCCATATCCAAATTTTATGAAAAAAATCTTACAATTCAAAAATAAATTTGAAAAACCACCTAAAACTAAAATGATGATTAGAGCATCAGACAGATACAAAGACGATATTTATCAACAAATTAAAGTTAATTTAAGTAACGAAAAATTGCGTTCAAAAGAAGAACTAGAAATTGAAATCAAAAGACAATTACCGATATTTTTAGAAATTATTAATCATAAAAGAAGCAAAAATAATGAGCCTAAAGTAAGAGAAAATCAAGTAATTGCATCTACATTTCTAGATATTGAAGAACACAAAGATATTGAAATTGTACATGCCGCTGAAATTTACATCCTGGTTATGATACGATTAGTAGAAGAATCAAGAAAGAAAATTAAAGAATTAACTAATTAGAAATAATTTAATCTGAAAATCCAAAAATAGAATGTTCTTTTTTAATTTTTATGACTGGCAAATATGAATATCCATGATCAAAATTATTTGAAAATTCAGGATCTCGTCCTTGATTTCCCTGATATTTTAGAAAATGTTTGGTAGGTTCAGAATCTAATTTAACATAATTGAAATTATAGTATACTTCATCCATTTCTAATGATGTAATGTATCCAATTACCCAAGAATTGTTGTGAGGTAATGCATATAGAGTAAGATTGGATTCATCTGGAAACTCAGGATCATATGTTAATCGTGCTAAACTTCCCAAATCATTAATTTGAATTGGATGAAATTGATCAGTAATTTTTTTAGATTTTGTAGATAGTGAAGAAATTTTTGATTTCATATGTACAATAGGTGCATAATATGAGATATTTTTTGTAGATTCTACAATATCGCAAATCTCTTTTCCTGCTGTAACTTGGTATGAAACATATCTACCAGATTTTGGCATGGGAGCATAAAAAATCATCAAAGTGTTTGCAAGAGTCAAACTACTTGAAATAATTCTTGAACCATCAAATCCTTGAGAATACACTCGTCTTGGATACTCTCTAATTCCGCAAGCATATCTTGCTAAATCATCAAAACTGGATAATTCAATAAAGCATTCATTCTGAGTTATTGTCATCAAAAAATAATGAATAAATCAGGTTTTTATTCTTTCGAAGATTATTTGGATTGTGGCCACATTGAGGTCCAAGTATCAGCAAATTTTTTCATCATTTCGCCATAAGCATTCATTTGTTCTAATCCAGATGAACTCAAACTCTTCTGCCAATTTTCTGCAAATTGTTTGAAAACAGATGCATTAGAATCATTGAGAGCTTTTTGCCAATTCTCACCAAAGTCTTTGAAAGAGTTCATTCCTACTTCATTGAGAGATTTTTGCCAATTCTCACCAAATAATTTCATGGTTTCAGCACTAGATTCAACAATTGCTTTTTCCCAGACTTCATTGAATTTAGCTTGCATGTCATTACTTGCATTTTGAATTTGCTCAAAAAGAGATTTCCAACTTTCAAGAGATTTTGTATATTCGCCCCATAATGAATCCCATTCATTATTTTTTTCTTGTTCAGACATTAGTTAGAGACTATTTTCATTATTCTTAAGTGGATCCATGAAAATCAAAGAAGGATTATTTTTGACGATTTTTTAGTCGTCTTTCCATTCTAATTTTACCTTCTTCAAATTTGGTTCTATCCTCATATGTCTTAAGAGATAGTCTAAGAACATGTATTGGTTTTCCATTTTCATCAAGAGCTACAAATGTAACAAAAGCAGTTCCAGTAATGGTTCTAATTCCAGTTACGATGTTTTCAGCTTCAGCTTTTACTTCAATTTCCATTGAGGAATTATGTACATAGTTTATTCGAGCACTTAGTTCTAGAACATTTCCAACAAAAACAGGTTTTAAGAAATTAACACTATCCATACATACAGTCAACTCATCCCAATACTCTCCAATACATCACAATTGATGCCAGGTATGCAAACCCAAGATAGTTCTCACAGTTCTTTTCATATCTGATTCTAGTCCTGTGAAAACCATTTTTCAGCCACGCAAAGAATCTCTCCACAACGTAACGAACTGCATTGTATTTGTTGTATGATTTGTTTTCTGATAGCTTACTGTTTTTTCTAAATGGAATGCATGAAATGATGTCTCTGTTTTTCAGATATTCCCTAATGAGATTTGCATCATATCCCTTGTCTGCATAAACTGAAGCAGTTTGGTTCATCATATCATCATCTACAAAATCAGAAATTGATTCTACTGTGTCAATGAATTTGGTACTGTCATGTTGATTTGCAGGACTGCATACGATTGATACTGGCAGGCCGTTTTGCTCTACTGCAACATGTATCTTTGTGCCTGTAATCTTCTTGAATCCGTCATATCCTATTTTATCCCCCCCCCCCCTTTTGGAAGGAATTGAGGATGAGTCAACTGATATGTATCGCAAATTAATCTTGTCTTGTTTGCGTGCAGATTTGATTGTAGATTTTAGAATCTTTTTCCAAATTCCTTTTTGTTGCAGATATTGGAATCTTCTATGTGCAGATGATTTGGAAGCATACTTGGCAGGCAGGTCAATCCACCTGCATCCGGTGATTGGCACAAAAATTACTGCATTGATTGTTGTACGGTCGTCACATTTGGTCTTCCAGTTGCAGCTGGTTTTGGAAGGTGTGCTTTGAGGGCATTCCATTGTGAATCAGTCAATTCCTTGAACATGAAAACAACACAATGTTGTTTCAAATAGATCTGATTGATCATGTAAATTTGTCTAAATGATTAGTTTTGGGATTAGTTGAGTTACTGCATTTGATTGAGAATGTCGTTGAGCTACAATTCCTGCAACCATATCAATATGTTTTAAAATTTCACTACCAAATACATTTCCTGCAGAATTTGCATCTGTAGGAAACATTCTAACAATTACTTCTGCATGTGATTCAGAAGGACTTTTTTCACAAACATTGGAATTTTCTGATGACATTTTAGTCTCTCAATAATTTTTAATTCATCTAATTTAATTTAATCAGTTGGTTTTGATTATTTGAAATATTTCTCTAGTTTGATTTTATCAATTTTTGGGATTTTTGCTAATTCAAATCCTTCTGGACGTTTTGAAAGGGATCTAGTTGCATCAATACCCATTTTTGCAGTTTGTAATTTCTGTTGATTACTAGAAGGATCAAGACTAGAACCACGAACATTTTTGAGAATAATTAGATCTTTATCTGCTTGAAATCTTGTAGCCATTGCATATTCTACAGACTCTGCACTATTAGGATCAATATCTTCATCAACTACAGTTACTTGTTTTAGAGATCGATGAGATTCAAATGTTTTTTTAATTATTTTTTTAGGATCAGATTCACTTTTCTTTTTAATTTGGACAACAGCATGTAACCAATTACATCCACCGTTAGTCATTGAGACTTGTTGTGTTTGAGGATAAATTTTCTTTAATTCTCCATTTAATTTAGATTCAATTGGCATTCCCATTAGTAATCTGTGCTCTGAATAACCAGATAAAACATCATGGAAAATTGGATTGTTTCTAAAATAGAGGTTTTCAAGTTCAAAAACGGGTTGAGATCTTTTATGATCATATGTTTGAAGCATTTCAACCATCCATTCAGGATGAGTTTTATCACGAAGAATTTTTCCTTCCATTACAATTTCAGCACCTGATGGTACATTCAATCCTGTAGAAGGAAGTTTTGCTAAAGTTAATTTCCCACCCAAAAGAGAATTTGCAATATCAATTTCGTCTTTTCCCCATTCAGCCTGATATGCACCTGCAATAGAAATTGCCGGGTGAACGCCTACAGTAATTGCAATTTTTAGATCTTCACCATGTTCTTTTGCATCAACAAAGCACCTGTGAAGATGACGTTCTTCTACCATTCTAATAGAAAAATGAGTTTTATCAATTGGCATTAATCTATGAAAGGAAGAATTTTGTTTTCCAGTGTCAGGGTTCTTAGCATAAGCAACAGAAGATGTGATAAATGGACCGGATTCCTTTTCAAAATGAGTTACAATAGGCATAGAAAATAGATTTTTTGACTTATTTTCCATGAATTTTCCTGAAGAGACAATTTTTGGTCTTTTAGCTTTTTTAATTGCTGAAATAACTTTTTCATGGATATTATTTTCTGTACCTCCAACTGCCAGAGCAAACCTTTTTCGAGTTCCCACTAAATTAGCAATTAAACTAAAATTACTTTCTTTGATATTTTCAAATAAGACTGCATGTGAACCGTCAACTTTTGCAGTAACCCCAGCAATTTCAAATTTTGTAGAAACTTTTGTTTTTACAGTTTTGAGATCTTTACTCTTTTTTATTTGAGAAATATAATTTCTTAGATCAGTCATTATCTATCATCTCCATTATCTCAGACATTAAGGCTTTTGCAGTGTTTGGTTCTAATTCTTTTTGAACAAAGGCTGAAACTAAAGCAATACCTCTCATTCGAGTGCTAATTTGTTCAGCAATTAGTTTTAGAAGAAGAGATTCAGTTCTAGATGGAATAACAGTTGTTGTGATTGGAGTAGATCCAGTTGATAAAGAAACAACCATAGAACCTATTTTCTTTGCTCCTTCTGTGACAGAAACAAAATATCCATTATCAAATTTTTGAATTTGTAAAAAAAAACCACGTCCCCCCAAATTTACCATTTTCTGGAAAAATCCATCTGGAGAGTCCAATAAGCTATATGAACAAATCTTATGCTTTTATTGCTATTGATTCATTTTCTGAAGAGGTTTTGATTTCTGGATTTTTCTTGCAATTCTTTTCATGTTTATCTGCATAAACAAACAGTTTTTCACAGTATTTGCAAGGAGTCTTTTCCTTTGTTGTTGCTTTGGATTTTATTGTTTTAGCTTTTGCAGTTTTAGGTTTTTTTGCTTTTACTGATACTTCAATTTCTTCAGATTGAGTATCTGCAACTGCCTTAGCTTCAATAGAATCAGCTTCAACTCTAGCACGTAATTTTGCTTTGTATTTCAAATTACGTGGTTTTGTTCTTAATCTATATCCACAACATGGACACCAAAGTCCCTCCCATTTGATAAATATTTCACAAATTTGGCATCGACGTTGTCCAGAAGCATATCTTCCGGTTCCTACAGGCTTTTGAGCCTTGTATCTTACACAAATTCCTTTACAAGTCATCTTGGTAATTTATTATAGAATTCATAACTATATAAGACTAGATCGATAAAATCTATAGGAAAAACTAGAAAAACATGAAAATATTTTAGATTATATTGCGATCAAAATTAATTTTTTGAAAAAAAACGACCAAATCTTCAATAAATATGTATAGCTTATTTCCAAATCGAATTTTTTGAAAAAATAACACATATCAATATAGTTGTTTGACAAAAAATTTCATCTTTTTTTTCAAAAACATAAAGAAAATCCACGATATCATCATACTTTCATCATTGTATCAACGAAATAAAGGGAAAAATAGCAAATTTATAATATTTTCAACAATTTTTAAAATTTTTACAATAAAATTTCGGATTTTTTAACCTACCATCGATAGGGGCAAAATGGAGTGTCTATGTCCATCTCGTTGTGAGATATATTTTGCAGAAAGCATGTCTCGTTTTCCCCTTTGATTGAAATTTTTAATTTTTAGACTAGTTTTTCGTTCATCAACAAATTCTAATTCAAAAGATGAACAAAAATTTAGATTAAGCATGGTCACAATTTGCTTTGCAATTTTCATATTCCCATTTCCAATTTTTACAATTTTTCTTTTTGCTCTAAGACCGCCTAAAATTTGAATAATATGAAAAACTAATTCTTCAACTGAAGAATGATATGAGCTTGCAATTTCTTTTCCATAAAAAAATGTCGACAAACCAATTCTTTCTCCCGGATCAACTCCTAAGATTAAGTCATCTTCTTCAAAATTGAGATTGAGTTTTTGCATCATCATACCTCTAATTACAGTAGGATGATGTTCAAAAATATCCTCATAAAGTAAGGGTTTTTCACATTTTTTTGGAGACTCTTTTCTAGTAGTAAGAATCAGATGCCCAGGGTAATCAAGAATTTCTTCAGGAAGGATAGAATCAAAGGATAAATTTAGGACCTTAAGATAAGTTGAAAATCTATAGTACGGTTTACCATATGTAGTAGCAATTCCAATACGTGCATTCAGTAAGGGATCGATGTTTGATAAAATGAAATATGTGATTTAGATTTATGCTTTCAAAACAGTTGACACGACATGTTTTACTGCTTCATCAAAATTAGCATCAATATTTGACTGGATTTCAGATAATTTAGTCTCACCTTCTTGAGTAATTTTTGCAGATTCTGCAGTTGCTTTTTCTTTTGATGCATTAATAATAACTTCAGATTCTTTTGTAGCCATTTCTCGAGTTTTTTCTAACAAGGCATCAATTTCACCTAGTGCCTTTACATTGAGTTGTTTTTTCATATCAGCAACTTTGCCATTAAGAGAATCAAGATCGTTTTCTAAGCTACTCAAAGACTTGATTATTCCAGTAACTTTAGATTCAGCCATGTTGCTCATTATATCCAAAATTCAACAATTCCATTACTTAAATCATTCAGTTTTCTCATACTGTCATTGTTTTATAATCAACTCATCCCAATACTCTCCAATATATCACAATTGATGCCAGGTATGCAAACCCAAGATAGTTCTCACAGTTCTTTTCATATCTGATTCTAGTCCTGTGAAAACCATTTTTCAGCCACGCAAAGAATCTCTCCACAACATAACGAACTGCATTGTATTTGTTGTATGATTTGTTTTCTGATAGCTTACTGTTTTTTCTAAATGGAATGCATGAAATGATGTCTCTGTTTTTCAGATATTCCCTAATGAGATTTGCATCATATCCCTTGTCTGCATAAACTGAAGCAGTTTGGTTCATCATATCATCATCTACAAAATCAGAAATTGATTCTACTGTGTCAATGAATTTGGTACTGTCATGTTGATTTGCAGGACTGCATACGATTGATACTGGCAGGCCGTTTTGCTCTACTGCAACATGTATCTTTGTGCCTGTAATCCTCTTGAATCCGTCATACCCTATTTCATCGAGTATGGCTGATCCAGTAGATAGATTACTTAATGCAGTGTAATCCTCTTGAATCCGTCATACCCTATTTCATCCCCCCCCCCCTTTTGGATGGAATTGAGGATGAGTCAACTGATATGTATCGCAAATTAATCTTGTCTTGTTTGCGTGCAGATTTGATTGTAGATTTTAGAATCTTCTTCCAAATTCCTTCTTGTTGCAGATATTGGAATCTTCTATGTGCAGATGATTTGGAAGCATACTTGGCAGGCAGGTCAATCCACCTGCATCCGGTGATTGGCACAAAAATTATTGCATTGATTGTCGTACGGTCATCACATTTGGTCTTCCAGTTGCAGCTGGTTTTGGAAGGTGTGCTTTGAGGGCATTCCATTGTGAATCAGTCAATTCCTTGAACATGAAAACAACACAATGTTGTTTCAAATAGATCTGATTGATCATGTAAATTTGTCTAAATGGTTAGTTTTGGGATTAGTTGATTATCCGGTAGTTAGAAGCAATATTGCTCTTGCAAGATCGCCTTTAGCTTCCTCTAAAGCATTTTTAGCTTTTTCTTCATCTACTCCAGCTTGCTGGCTGACTAGTTGAATATCCTCTTCTGAGAAAATTGGAACCTCTAATTCCATTTCTTCATAATTATCTGCAGTTACTGTAAAAATAGAATTATCTTTTGCCTTCATTTCAGTGACGGAGGGTTTTGTGATAATAATCTCTTTTTTATCAGTCTTAATTATTACCTCTTGAACATTTGGGAGTTCGCTCATCTCAAGACCCATCTTGTCCATCATTCTTCGCATTTCGCGATTTCCTCCTCGACTCATAATTCTATTTCCTCTTTACGACTTTTTAAACTATCTCTGACCTTAATTGCTACACCTCGATTAAAATCTGAAATCATCTCACATGAAAGAACAGCTTTCCCAACTGCAATGACTTTGTTTTTGAATAATACTGGAGTATCAGCAGAAATACGTACATTTTTTCCACACCATACTACATGTTTGCAAAATACAGATCTACCTTCCTTGACAAATGGAGCTGCATCTTTATTTATTTCAACACAGTTTTCACGAAAGATTTTACTTTTCAATAAAATTTGAGCAAAATGAACACTAATTGCTAAACTGCCATCAATTCTCAAAGTACACAATAATTTTCCTTTATGTGAAATAGTCCTTATTCTTCCTGTTTTTCGTGAAAAGACTAGGTCAACATCTTTTGGCAAATGTTTGGAAACACCATTTCCAAATAATGCATCAAGTGAATGTTGAAGTTTTAGAATTGGGTCCATACTCGTAGGCTGATTTTTGGAAATATTAGTTCAATGTAAAACCATATTATAGATCTCAAACTATATAGACTGGTCTTTTCTCTTTAGATTATGGAAGAAATAGGAGAAACAAGAAAAATTCAATTTACTGGAAAATCATCGTATATAGTTTCATTACCAAAACAATGGATAATAGAACTAGGTCTAAAACAAGGAGACCAAATTAGAATGATCAGAAAAGGATCATCAACATTAGAACTATATCCACCAAAATTTGAATCGCGTATCCAAAAAAAAGAAGATGCGACAATAGAAATCGATGTTGAAGAAGAAGCATCCTCGATTGTTAGAAAATTAATTTCTTTGTATTTTTTGGGATTCAAAATGATTAATGTTAAACCAAAAAATGGCAGATTAAGTCCCAGTCAAAGAAACACTGTGAAAGGTGCAGTTAAGCGAATGTTGATGGGTTCTGAAATTATTTCTGATTCAAGTGGAGGAATTACAGTACAAGTTCTTGTCAATTTATTAGAATTATCAGTTGATGGAGCATTCAAAAGAATGATTCACTTAGCTAAATCAATGTCTAGTGATGCAATTTTAGCAGTAAAGGAAAATAATTTAGAACTAGCTCAAGAAGTAATCAATACTGATGATGAAGTAGACAGATTTGGATTTTATATTATTCGCCAATTAAAGATAGCAATACAAAATGAACATATGCTAAAAGAAATGGGTTTTAGAAATGCTAGAAATTGCCTTGGATATAGACTAGTTGTAAAAAATATAGAGAGAGCAGGAGATCATGCAGCATTTATTGCAAAAGATCTTCTAGAGTTTAAAAAATCAGTCAAAAAAGAGATTTTAGAAAAACTGCAAGATATGAATGAGTTTTGCCTATCGGTTTTAGATGATTCATGTTTGGCATTATTCAAAGAAGATTACGCACAGGCAGAAAAAATCATTAAAAAAACAGATGAAATTGCCAAGTATGAGAAAAAAGTTAGAGACGCTTCAAAATCACTAAAAGATGACGAGGAAATTTACAGGGTTAGAAGAATGAGTGAAAACATTAGAAGGGTTTCTGAGTATGCTAGTGACATAGCAGAAATTGTATTGAATATGAATATAGAAAAAACACTGAAAAAAACTGCATAATTTATCAAAAACAGGTAGAATCTTTAACGTGAATTATACAAAAAATATTGAATCAAAATGAATTCAGCAATTTTAATCACATATGATAGAGAGGATGCAATTAATGAGGCAAAAGGATTATGCAATGCTGCAGGTTATGAGATAGTTCATACAATTACACAAGATTATCTACAAAGGGCAAAATATGGAATTAGTGGCGGAGTTTTAGAAAAACTAGAAGAAATATCAGAGAAACTTAGACCAGATGTAATCATATTTGATGAAGTTTTGAAACCAAGTCAGAACTATAATCTTGCAACTGAATTACATAGAGAGGTTTTAGATAGAGAGGGGTTAATTCTTGAAATTTTTGAAAGCAGAGCATCAAGTTCAGAATCCAAATTGCAAGTAAAATTAGCACAATTAAGATATGAAATGGTACGAGCAAAAGAAAAAGTTCGTCTTGCAAATATGGGTGAACAACCAGGATTTATGGGGATAGGAAAATTTGAGGTGGATGTATACTATAATGATATCAAACATAGAATGCAAACAGTAAGATCTAAACTGGAAAAAGCCGGAAAACAAAGAGAACTTCATAGACAGGGAAGAAAGAGAATGGGCTTTAAGACCATATCACTTGCAGGCTATACTTCTGCAGGAAAAACAACATTATTTAACAAAACAACAGGTGAAACAAGAACTCAAAGTAAAGAACTCTTTACAACTCTCACTACAACTACACGAAGATTAACAATTAATCAAGAGCCATTTTTAATTGCAGACACAGTTGGTTTTATCAGTAAATTACCTGCATACATGATTGATGCATTCAAATCAACATTAGAGGAATTAAAGCATACAGACATCATCATTCTGGTAATTGATATTAATGATTCAGTATCGGAATTAAAAAAGAAGTTTTCAAGTTGCATGAGAACATTAAGTGAATTAGGTGTTGAAAAAGAGAAGATAGTATACGTATTAAACAAATCAGATTTATTACAAAAAAAAGAGATTGAACGAAAAACTAACTACCTGAATTTAACTGAAAATAAAAAATTGATTTCAGTTTCTGCAAAAACAGGGGAAAATATTAAAGAATTAAAAGAATTGATCAAAGAGATTATCGAAAGTCAGGGTTTCCATAAACCCAAAAAAAATACTTGGGGAGGAGTTGAAGAAACATTTGGTAATTGAAGTAGTTAGAATTGGGCAACGACTTGTAAGAGATGACAGAGTTACAACACATGTTGCTCTAGTTTCAAGAGCCTTTTGTGCAGAAAGAATTTACATGACTGAAATTAATCCTGAAATTAAAGATACGCTAGAAAAGATCAACAAAACTTGGGGAGGAAATTTTGAGATTGAATTTATTGATAAATGGAAAACTATAGTAAAAAAGAAAAAAGAAGAAGGATTCAAAATTGTGCATCTCTCAATGTATGGTGAAAGCATTAATGATGCACAAGAGAATCTTCGAAAAGAAGAAAATCTCTTAATTTTTGTAGGTGCTCAAAAAGTTCCAAGAGAAATTTATGAATTAGCAGATTATAATGTAGGAGTTGGAAGTCAACCTCACTCAGAGATTAGTGCATTAGCAGTTCTTTTAGATCGTATTCAAAAAGGTAAACAATTTGAGAAAGAATTTCCCAATGCAAAAAGAAATATCATACCTACCAAAAATGGCAAAAACGTGCAAGTAAAAGAGACAAGGGATTAATAATAGAAAATTAGGAGGGATTGGAGTTGACAGACAAATACGAGGATCCTTTTGTAAGAATTGCTTCAATGATTGGAGGCGATGAATACCTCAAAGTAGCAAGATCCTTGTTAAAAGCTGAAGATGCAACTGACGAAGAAATAGCAAGTTCTACAGGCCTCAGAATCAATATGGTAAGAAAAGTATTGTATGATCTATTTGGAAAATCACTCATTACGGGAATTAGAGTAAAAGATGAAAGAAAAGGGTGGTTTGTCTATAGATGGAGAACCAGAAGAGAAGAAGTTGAGCATTTTATTGAAAATCAAAAAAAGAAAATTACAGAAAGATTACAACAGAGATTAGATTATGAAAATGCTTCTGACTTTTATCATTGTGGTAATGAAGATTGTCCAAGAGTGACATTTGAGAGTGCACTTGATGGTATGTTCAAATGTCCATCATGTCAAGAGGTTTTAAATCTGAAAAAGAATGATAAATCTAAAAAAGCATATTCAAAGAAAGTTGATGAAATAAAAAAAGATATGCAACAAATATTCTAATCAAACCTGAAAATAAGTTACTAAATTAAATATGGGAAATTCTTGGAAATATCCTTGAATCAAATCACTACGATAAATCCAGTAACTGGTGAAGAAATTACAACATTTCAAGCAATGGATAAAAATCAAGTGTTTGATTTAGTAGGAAAAGCAAAAAGAGCATATCCAGAATGGAAAAAAGATTATGAAAAACGTAGAAGTTACATTTACAATTTAGTAGAATACCTAAAGAAAAACAAAACAACACTTGCGAAAGTTGCAACATCTGAAATGGGTAAACCACTCAAAGAATCAATTGGAGAAGTTGAGAAATGTGCTTGGGCACTAGAATTTTATGCTGATCATGGTGATAGTTTCATTTCTGATGAAGTACTAAACACAGATGCAAGAAAGAGTTTTTTATCTTTTGAGCCATTAGGAGTGATTGGTTCTATCATGCCTTGGAATTTTCCTTATTGGCAAGCATTAAGATTTGCAGCTCCATGTTTAATGACGGGAAATGTAATTGTGATGAAACCATCTAGAGTGACCATGCAATCAGGAATTGAAATTGAAAAAGCATTTACTGAATCAGGCATACCAGATGGAATTTTTCAAACAGTGATAGGAAGCGTAGATTCAGCAAATCACCTAATTGATTCTAACGTTAATGCTGTAACCTTTACTGGAAGTACAAGTGCAGGGGCAAAAGTAGGTGAAAGAGCTGCTCGTCATTTAAAAAAATGTGTTTTAGAATTGGGTGGAAGTGATCCTTTCATAGTATTAGATGATGCAATTATTGAAAAAGCAGCAGAAGGAGCAGTAAAAGGTAGATTCATCAATTGTGGTCAAAGTTGTGTAGCCTCAAAAAGATTTTTTGTTGGAAAAAATATTGCAGAAGACTTCATTGAATTATTTATCAAAAAAGCATCACAGCTCAAAGTTGGAGATCCAATGTCTATGGAGACAGATATCGGACCAGTTTCAAATAAAGAAGGTCTAGAAACGATTTCTGGAATTGTAGAAGATGCAAAAGAAAAAGGTGCTGAAATTCTTTTAGGAGGTTCTAAGATTGAGGGTAATGGATTCTTTTACAATCCAACAATTCTCACAAATGTTAAACCAGATATGAGAATTGCAAAAGAAGAAACATTTGGACCAGTAGCACCAATTACAATAGTAGAAAATGAAAGTGAGGCGATCAAATTAGCTAATGAAAGTGAATTTGGTTTAGGAGCAAGCATTTGGACAAAAGATCTTGCAAAAGCAGACAAAATGTCTAGACGAATTGAATCAGGAATTGTCAGTGTTAACAATGTAGTAATTTCAGATCCTAGAATTCCATTTGGAGGAATAAAACATAGTGGTTTTGGAAGAGAATTATCAAGATATGGAATGTTAGAATTTGTAAATTTAAAATCAGTCAGATTTTATGATAATCTTACACATCATCACTACGTAGAGTAAATTCTCACAAGTAAGAATTATGAGTATTCCTTAAGTATTATTTTCACGTACTATATTGTGACGAGGACACTTGATGACATGAGTTGAGTGAAGATCAATGAGATCTTGGGAACGCCTTGAGCTTTGAAATACATTTGAAGTTCATGATTCCTCTGAGACAGCGTCCTCGTCAAATTCTTCATCATCTTCTGATTCATCATCACATTCTTCTAGCTCAACATGTGTTGGATTTCCATCTTCACCAAAGTAAATCTCAATACAGATATCGGTAGCTGAAGTTGATGCCAAAGTTTCTGCTAATTCCTTTGGAAAAGTACTACCTCTGATAGTCTGAATTCACGTTTAGTTTCAATCCTTGTTATGATGGATTAGTAATTACAACTGGTTCCACATATCAGAGATGACAGACATATAGATTTCAATCCTTGTTATGATGGATTAGTAATTACAACCAGATATGACGAGGTAGAGCACGACAAGGTTTCAATCCTTGTTATGATAGATTACTTAATCTACCTCTAGTACAAAAAGCAGGAAAAAATGAATACTGGTTAATGTCTGGCCAACGAAGACTAGCTGCAATGAAACGATTACGATCTAAAACAATACCAGTTCATGTTATACTAAAAAAATCTCAACTATCATTAGAAGAGGCAAAGGCATCTTCAGTTGTGGAAAATATTCATAGAAATGATATGAGTCATAAAGATATTGTAATCGCTGCTAATTATTTGACTGAAAAAATGGGTAAATCAAAAGCTGTACAATATCTTGGCGTTACTCGTGCAACGTTGTACAAGTATCTTGGATTTAATTCTGTTCCTGATTCTCTAAGAGATTTAGTTCCAAAAATAATTTCAAGGGAGGATATTACTAAACTATATCTAGCCATGCCAAATATTGTTCGTGCCAAAAATATCGCTAATAAAATACAGAAATTAGATTCT
Source organism: Candidatus Nitrosopumilus sp. (assembly GCA_965248045.1). Classification (GTDB taxonomy): domain Archaea; phylum Thermoproteota; class Nitrososphaeria; order Nitrososphaerales; family Nitrosopumilaceae; genus Nitrosopumilus. Next base: position 1,414,057 of record CBDFIG010000002.1, on the reverse strand, counting down.
CAACTAAAAAAACATTATATTTCGTTATTATAGCGACGATCAAAAGTTCGTGAACATTTTTGCTGGATTTCTAAAAATATAATTTGCAACATCAAGCTTGAACTTTGTCACTCTAAAATATTCAGAGACTGCCTTGTTCATTATTGCAAACATTGCATAATATTCTGATACCAGCAACGCATGCTTGCTTGTCTTCCAGCACTGCTCTATCATGTTTAGATATGGTGAACCCTTTGGCAACCAGATTAGTTTGACATCAGGATTGCTTGCAAGATATTCCTTGACTTTCCTTGATTTGTGAACTGATGCCCTGTCCAACATTAGAGCAACCCTGCCATATTTCCAGTGCAACTCCTTGAGATATTCTATAAAGGTCGCAGCATTGAATTTCTGATAAACTCTAAACAGTTGACTGCCATTTTCTGTGATTGTACCATAAACTGCCAAACTCTCATGTCGTCCAGTATATGGAAGGAATATTCTTTTGGCAACAGGTGACCAATACTTTTTTCCTATTTTTGTATCCCTTACAAAGAATGCCTCATCAGCCATTGCAATGATGAATCCATTCTTTTTTAGGCGTGAAATTCTCTTTTTGATGCGTTGCTGCCAGCTTTTCACAGCAGATACAGTTGATGATTGATGTGATATTTTTGTGCAGTTTTTGCAGACATGCATACTGATGCATTATCTTTCTAACATGAGTTATGTGAAATTTTATTCCAGTAGAGTAAAGAATTGTTTGCCGTAGCATTACAGGAGTAAACAAAGTTAGTATGGCTTTGGACATTATGGAATCCATTCTTTTCTTTGAGATAATTCCTGGTCTTCCACTCTTTGGGAGATCGTAGAGGAGGCCATCAAGGCCATACTCCTCAAAACGATCAACCCATTTTCGTACCCAGTTTGTACAGCGGTGCAATGTTTGTGCAGTGTGTTCCAATTCCTTGCCATCCTTTAGAATCATCAGCACTGCCAAGCATCTTACTGCAACCCTGGAGTTTTCTTTCTTGTATGCTGCTTCAAGGGATTCTAGATTGTTCATGTATCTCATTATGCTAACTGATCAAAAAGTCTTTTGTTTTGGAATTATTTGATTCACGAACTTTGTCTCTTCGCTATAGAAGAGTTTTTTACGTAAAAAATCCAAATTATAAACCAATTAATGATGAACCATTAATTATTTCAAATCAGGTATTGAAATTTTAGCAAATAAAAAATTAATTAACTAACATTAAAAAATTTGGCTTCTTTATCGGTCATGGTTTCAACAGATAGACATTCATTGCATTTTAACTGAAAATGATACTAATCTAACATGGCAATCAACAGATATACTACACAATAAAGTAAATTTGGAATTATCTACATTTTAACAAAATGATTTCGATTAGAATATTAAACAAAAAATCTATTTCATGATTAGTGGGCTAGTGGTGTAGTGTCAGCACGTTCACCTGATAACTGAAAAGCACGGGTTAGATTCCCGTCTAGTCCACTAAAAATAAAAAAAGCTAGTGTAATTCTAGCATTTCACCTGATAACTGACTAATTCTTACTTTTTAGAGTATAAAAAACTCTCGATCAAGGGTTTTGTAAAGTTCTCGAGTGGTAATCATGATCTTCTAAGGATTGAAAAATTGAACTAAACATCAAAAAACCAACCAGTAACACCATTGGGATAATAATCCCAAGACGGTGTACCTGTTGCTTCAATATAGTAATCATAAGTTCCATCATTTACATACAAAATAACATGATTAACCGTACTTGAATCAATAGGATTATCAATATCCATGTAAACATAATTTATAGTCCAATTTTCAGTATGTTTTGTTGATACTAACATATCTGCAATTAGTATAGCCAAATCTTCACAATCACCACCACCCCTATACAGTGTATCTAAAGCAAATCTTTCCTCATCACCAACATAATAACCATCCCAATTGGAAAATCTGATTTAACTAAAATCAAAAATGCAACAAAAGGAGAATCCAAACCTGCTAAAAGATGGTTAGTAGAAGATGGGAATGAAATTTTAGAAAATGCAAAAAAGAAAAAAGTAGTTTAACTTTCATATGGAGATCCATACATTGCAACAACACACATTGAATTACGAACAAGAGCAATTGAAGAAAAAATAAAGACACATTCCATTCATGCCTCATCATCACTTACTGCAGTGATAGGAGAATGTGGTTTACATTTTTACAAAGTTGGAAAAATTGCAACAATAATGAATGAAATGAAATCACTTACAACCCCATATTATATAATTTACAAAAATATTATCGAAGGGAATCACACTATACTTCTCTTAGAATACAATCAAGACAAAGATTTTTTTGGATCCTAAAGACGCATTAAATATATTATTAGAAACAGAGAAAGGACAGAAAAGAAATGTCATAAGCTCATCTACTTATGGCATAGTTGCATATCAGTAATTAATTTTGTAGAATCTCCTGATGAAAGATATTCTTTAGCAGACTCTTCCATTTGAGTTGCAATTTCCCTTGTATGTTGATGATCAATTAACATCATTGCTATAGGACCCATATTACTTGGCATTCCAGCTTGTTCCAGCGCAGGAAATAATGATTTCTCTTCTTTAGTATAATGACAAACATCTGTAAAGTTTTTTGAAAAATCGATCACTGGAAGTAAAATTGATTCAGGAATCTGTTCATCATCATTTAGTAACTGAATAGTAAATTCCATTGCTTTGATTACTTTTTCGATTAAGTCATGATCTCGTTTTAATGACGCAGTTGACATAATAATTTTAGAAAAAACCCAATATCTATACCTTATTCATGTTAAGAAAAATAATTGAAAGATAGAAATTAGTTAACGGTTTTTCGTTAACAATTGTGTTTAACGGTTAGAAAGGCTTTTTGATTTTACAAATGCCCAAATCTTTTTAGTCATTTCACTTGGTGCAATTGGTTTATTTCCAAAGACTTGTTCTACAGTTTCTTGACGACCTGCAAAATTAATTGCATATCCACCAAATGGTTTCTTTTTTGTTTTTGATTTAGAAGCCTTTCTTTTTGGTGCAGCCTTCTTTTTTGTAGTTTTTCTTTTTGTTGCTTTCTTTTTTACTGCCAATTTCTTGTAATTTTATTTCAAATTAGGTATATAACTTACACCTTAACATAATGCAAAACAAGGTGATTTTTGAGCCTCTTGATTGACTTGAGATGAAGATTGGGTGAATTTGAAATTTTTTCAAAACCTCGTCCTCTAACAAAAGAAATAGCATCATTTCCTCCAATTAAAAATGGAGATATAGTAATAATCAATTCATCAAAAAGATTATGGTTAATAAATTCCCAATTAACAGTTCCGCCACCTTCAACAAGAATTGTTTTGATTTTTCTATCTGATAGTTTTTTTAATAATAATTTGATATTTACAGAATTTATACCAGAAGTAATTATTTCCACAGGAAATTTGTGTAATTTATCATAGTTTGCTTTACTGATTTTTTTTGATACAACTATAATTGTTGGAATCTTATTACTTGTTTGTAGAATTCTTGATTTTTTAGATATCATACCTTTAGAATCTAAAATTATTCTAATTGGATTCTTTCCTTTAGTATATCTTACAGTCAACAAAGGATTATCTTGTGAAACGGTATTTTTTCCAACAAGAATTGCATCTACTTTAGATCTCAATTTATGAAGTCTTACACTATCTTGTTTGGAAGATAGTTTTGAATCACCTGTTCTAGTAGCAATCTTTCCATCAACTGATGTTGCTGCACTTAGAATCACATAAGGTTTAGATTTTTCCATGTACTATTTTACCTCCAATCATTACTGCTTTAATTGCAGATTCTGATGCTCTATGAACAATTGATGCATGTGGATTGTGCATAGGTTCTAAATCTAATGCATGTTTGTCAAGAAAAATACAATCAGCAATTTTTCCATTTTCAATTACTCCAATATCTTTTTTCAAAATTTTTCCTCCATTTACTGTAGCCATTTTAAGAATTTCCTTAGGATCAATTCTTTTTTTATGAAGTCCCATAGTTGCTTTCCAAATAAAATCCATTTCTCTAAACATGTCAGGAGAGTTAATCATTACATTATCTGTACCTAAAGCTATTGTACATCCTGCTTTTTGCATCAATTCAATGTCGGGTATACCCTCAGCTAGAGAGGAGTTAGCCCTTGGACAAATTACAATTCCTCTAGTTTTCTTTGCTACTGCAGAAAGATCACTTTTTGAAGCATAAGTCATATGAACTAAAAAATGTGGTTGTAGTAATAAAGCCCTAATTGTTTCAGATTTTCCAGTAACTTTTTTTGATTTAGAAACACTTTGTTTAGTTTCAGAAGAATGTATAGCTCGAAGTTTGGTCGTTTTTGAATAATGATTTAGGACTGATGTGCTATTCTCATTTGCACCGCTTATACCGATTCCATCACATGTTTTGATGAGAGTAGTAAGATCTCTAATTTTTTCTCTGGGAAAAGACAGGTTTTTTTTAATTTCGGTGGATGTTTGATAGAATTCCATTCTGCCTAGAATAATTGAGCGTAAAGGAACATCTGATAATACTTTTTTGAGTAAAGCAACGCCATTGAATCCACCTTCCCGAAAATCAACAAATGTTGTGATTCCTTTTTGAATCATTGAATGACATGTGTTTTTCATAAAATTAGCTAGATTTTCTTCAGAAGTATTTTTTAGAATTTTAGATTTGGCTCCAAATACAGGATGGATTTTTTTATCAACTGAGCTATTTAGAGTAACATCTTTTCCAATAGAATCTCCTATGTGCGTATGAGCATTAATAAATCCAGGAATTAATAAAAGACCTTCACAATCTATAGATTCTTCTTTAATACTTGGTCTAATTTTTGATTGAATATTTTTGAATGTTGTATTTTGAATTTGGATATTAGTATTTGAAACAAAATCTAATTCTGGACCTAATAATGTACTAATATTTTTAATTAACATGATAATTCATAAACTTCAGGCTTTTCTTTTCCTGAATCTCGAATTTCTCGTATAGTATCAAGAGATTTTGTGGCTAGTTTTACAGCTTCTCTAGCAGTGTGTCCATTACCAATTCCACAATTCAAAGAAATTTTATCATCATTCTTAATCATATCAATAAAACTCTGTACAGAATTTTTTGCATCATCATTTGCAATTACCATAAAATTATCACCACCCATAAAAAAAGTAAGAGAGTTTTTTTCTAGGAAAAATTTTGACATTTTTGAATACAATGCAAAAATTATTGATGAGATTTCATATGGAGAACTAGTTTGTCCTTTTGAAGTAAGATCATCTACATCTAAATGCATAATTGAAACTTTTGAATCAGATTTACCATTAACAAACCCAAAAATATTGTATTCTTTATTTAATATAATTTCATTTTTCTTTCCTTCATATGCCTGTAAGTTTGCTTCAAATGGGGATTTACCAAAGCCTATTGAAATAGTTAAACGTATATCAAATAATTTTTCAAGCATTTTTTGAATTTGAATATGATCTTCTAATTCAAGTCCATTTGAAACTACAAAAAATTCATCTGCTCTATTAAGAAAAGCTATACAATTTTTTTCAGAAAATAATTTCTGTACTTCCTTGTAAAGTGATGCTTGAAGCATTTGGAGTTCATGTTCTCTATCACTTCCTAATGTTAATGTCCAAGAACCATATCCACTAATTTTCAAGATACTAAGTTGAATCATTTTTGGATCCTCTGTAATTCCTTAGAGATTTTTACAACAGTTTCAACTGCACGTTCGGCAACAGGTCTTATTCTCGCATAAGCATGTCTTTCTTGCATTCCAGGACCTGATATTCCTAAAGAAACAGGTTTTTGGTATTTTATGGACAAATCAGTAAGGGATTTGGCAGCAGCATGAGAAATTACCTCATCATGTTTGGTTTGACCCTTAATTATTGCACCCAAGGTAACTACACCATCAACATCCTTTTTCTTCAATAATGCATCTACGATAATAGGCATGTCAAAGGCACCAGGAACATTACATGTATAGGCTATTTTTAATTTCATTGAATTTGCTTTTTCTTGAGCTACAGAAAGCATCCTAGATGTCACTTCTTTATTGAATTCCGAAACCACTACAGCAATATTCAAAACTAATGCACCTTGGCGTATTCTAAAAGTTCTTTTCCATCAATTAATGGAACTCCATTTTGTTTTGCAAATTTTTCTGCTTTATCCACAGATAATGCAGCATATGTTTCTGCATCCATCATTTCACAAATTGCAGTAACTGGAGTTAACCCTGCAACTTGAGCTAAATAAACAGACATTTCAGTATGTCCTTGACGTGCAGCTAACAATCCTTTAGATGCTATCAACAAAGGAACATGGCCTGGAGTTTTAAAAGAAGATGCAAATTTTTTCTGTTTATTCTCAACATTAAAGATATTTGCCATCTCTTTAATTGTTAGTGCTCTATCGGTATCTGTTATTCCAGTGTAGGTTTGATAATGATTTACAGATAAGGAAAAAGTTGGATGATCACCATAAGGTGCTAAACCCATGATCATCTCTTTATTTGAAATTGGAGAATCAGCAAGAATTTCATGCATATATCTTAATTCAAGAGATGTTGCAAAATTATGATCAATTGCAATACATAATAATCCACCAGCATGTTGACGCATTCGTGCAACATGTTCAGGAGTAATAAATTCTGCAGCTACAACCATATCAATTTCATTTTCTCGTCCAGCTGAATCAAATAATAAGACAAACTCTCCACGTTTTAGGGATTCTAATGCAGATTCAAGAGACATATACAAAAATTGTTAATGTTCTAATTATAAAGTTTACTAAAAAATTGGTAATTACCACTAAAATTGTAGGTAATTGGCTTTATTTTAAAATATATTTTCCAAGAATATCAGTTTCAATATTAACTTTATCGCCTACTTTTTTGGTTTGAAAATTTGTAACCTCAATAGTATGAGGAATTAATGATACTGATGCAAGAACATTCTTGATGTCAACAACAGTTAAACTGATTCCATCTACAGTAATAGAGCCTTTTTTTACCACATATTTTGATAGTTTTTTAGGAACTTCAAACCAAATTTGAACTTCTTTAGGCTTTTTCAAGATTTTTTTAATAATTCCTACACCATCTACGTGTCCTAAAACAAAATGGCCTTCTAGTCTATCACCTGCCTTTAGGCTTCTTTCAATATTTACAATACCACCAATCTTTAGATTTCCAAGATCTGTTTTTTTTGTAGTTTCTTCAATCATTTCAAAAATACAATTGGATTTATATAATTTTGTTGCAGTAAGACAAACACCATTAAGAGCAACACTTTGTCCAATCTTTAATCCCTTAACATGTTTTCCTAGATTTACAGTCATTTGAATAGCACTTCTATTTTTTGTATTTTTAGAAATCTTTTCTACTTTACCAACTCCTTCAATAATTCCGGTAAACATCAAAAACTGCTATGGATTCTTTGTATAAAATTATTTGGAATCATACGTTTCGAATTCATCTTCACAAAATTGATGAAAAACAGAACATTTATTTTTTTTAGCATTTATCTTGATTATTTCCATTTCTTTGTTAAGTACTCCTTGGGCAGCTAAAAATGAATCATCTTCCATGCCTAATTTTTTAAATAATCGTGATTTTGCAAGAGGTAATTCTTTTAAGTTTGGATCAATTGTTTGAGCTTTATCATAATAGTCTATTGCGTCTTTGTAGTTGCCTAAATGACTTAGAGAAATAGCCTTGTTCATTAATGCAGTAACGTCATCTACATCTATTTCAAGAGATTTATTATAACACTCAAGGGCATCTTGATGGTGATTTAATTCATTTAAAGATAATCCCATACTGTTTAGAGCCCAAATATCCTTAGAATTCTTAGAGAGGATTTGTTGACATAGTTTTAGAACTTGTTCATATTGTTTTAAATTTTCAAGAGCATAGATCTTATTTTTTAATGCATAAGTATCTGAATTTTTTATTTCTAAGACTTTATCACAATAAATAATCGCTTCATCATATTTTTTTAAATAAATCAAAGATAATGAAATATTCTGAAGGGCAATCATATCATTAGGAATTTTTTCAAGTAAATTTTTACAATAATTGTACATTTCGTCATATTTACCAGAATTAAACATTCTAGTGATTACATTTGTAGGATCAAGAAGATCAATCATTTTATTATAATTTAATAAAAATTCATTATCTATAATGTATTCTAATATGAAAAATAGGTCTTCAACAAGATAATTCTAGTTATTTTAAAGATTTACGAAGTGTTTCGTTTAGTACTTTGGAATAACTGTATGAAGATTGTTCTTGTTGAATTAATTTTGCTTGACGAAGTCGAAGTTTCTTATCAAGGTCTTCATCGATCATGATGGTTACACGTTTACTCATATCTATCACTAATTTAGTATGAACTTTCTAATATAAGATTGTATGAAATGTTCCAGAAATGGGAATGAATTTACTCACGAATAATAGAAATTACTTGATCCATTTTGAATGGTTTGTGAATTAGAGGTATGCATAGCTTTTCTAATTTTTCCTCAACAGAATAACTACCATCTGCTGTAACTGCAATAATTTTTGCTTTGGGATCAATTTCTTGAATTTTTTTAATGGCATAAAATCCACTACCATTAGGGGGCATATTCAGATCAATTAAGACAACATCTGGTTTGGTTTGTTTAAATAATTTGACTACAGTAACTCCATCAAAACCATTGCCAATTACATTAATGTCATTTTCTTCCAGAAATTTACTGAAGAGCCGGACTGTATCTTCATCATCATCTATTACGATTACAGATTTAGACATTTCTAGTTATAGTAAAAAAAGCAGTGCTTTAATATTTTCCATTATTTAGAACTGTGATATGGCGGTATTGACAGATTAATTTCAGAAACACTATCAATTGAAATTAAGAAAAAAATAGATATAGACCTGCTAAAGAAAGTTGAACGTGAGTTATTTTTAGACCATGGAATGTCAATAAAACTTTCAATAGAACATTTTCAAAAATTTACAAGTGCACTCAAAAAAAATTCTAATATTGATTTCAAAAAATTTGAAAAGGGCTGTATTAACAAAATTGTTAAAATAAAAAAAAGAGGTGACAAGTACAATGTAACTATAGTTAATTCAAACCTAGTAGATTTAATTTTAGAGTTATTTAGTGAATCAGAGACAAGAAAAATTATTTCATCACTTTTAGAAAATGAGTACACAATTCCTCAAATTCTTAAAGAATCTAAAGTTGCTAAAACTTCAGGATATAGAAAAATTGAAAATCTAATAATTAATGGGTTAATTATAGAATCAGGTAAAGTGCTTAGTGAACGTAAAAAAATCTCCAAGCTCCAATGTGTTTTTCAAGAAATTAAGTTGGATATCAAAAAAGAAAAAAATCATAGTTAATGGGATCTTGTCTAAAAAGATGTTTGAGAAAAGTACTAGTATGAAATCAATTCTTGAAACAATAGAACAGGAATAAGATTAGATACAAATTATTATTTTACAAGTTCAAGAAGTGCTTTTGCTTGCTTGAAATGTACTTCATCTATCATTTTTCCATCAACTGTTGTAGCACCCTTACCTTTCTTTGTTGATTCAAGATAAATTTTACAAACTTTTTGGGCCCATAAAATTTCGCTTTTGTTTGGATGAAATAATTTGTGTACTACAGAAATTTGATCTGGATGTATGATACTTTTTCCAGAATACCCAAGACTTTTACCAATTTTGCAATCTTTATTCAATCCTTTAGAGTCTTTAAGATCCTGCCAAATTGCATCTATTGCTGCAACTCCAGCTGCATGTGCATCAACAGGAATTTTTGCTCTGGAATACTTGGCTCCCCTAGGTTCTTTTGTATACTCTACTCCTAGATCATTTAAAAGATCAAAAACACCAAAGACTACTACAGATACTCTTTTTCCAAAGGATGAAATGGTATACGTGTTAACAACTCCCTCCGCAGATTCAATAGAAGGAATTATTTGAATTGGTTTTAGTTTCCTTGTTTTTTCTAATCCAGACAGAATTTTTTCAATTTTTTTCATATCATTAACATTGTTCACTTTAGGAATGACTATTCCATCAATTCCTTTTTGAATTACTTCTTTGAGATCAGCAGGAATTTTCCCAGATGATGGGGAATTAGTACGAACAAAAATCGAAGATTCATAAGATTTACGAGATTTTAATGCAGATTTGATTAGTTTTCTGGCAATTATCTTTTCATTGTCTGGAACAGAATCTTCTAAATCAAAACAAACAATGTCAGCCTGTAGCTTTTTTGCTTTTTCAAGAAATCTTGAATTATTTCCAGGAACAAAAATAAGACTACGGAAAAGCTGTGTCATTAAATGACTATGCGCCATCTGGCTTCATTAAGATTTTGCCAAAAAGACCTTTTCCAGATAACATCTTTGAGTGTGCTTCTGCTGCTTGCTCAAAGGTATATGTTGAATCAATTGCTGCTTTGATTTTACCTTGTCCCATCCAATAGAGACCTTGTTCTAGTTCAGCTTTTGTTCCTTGTGTTGAACCTAAGATGTTAGTTCCTTTAAAGAAGACATGTCTTAGATCAGTTTTTGCATCATATCCTGTTGTTGCACCACATGAAACAAGAGTTGCACCATATTTGAGTAAAGTTAGTTGTTTGTTCCAGTGTGTCTCACCAATGTGATCAAATGAAACATCAATTCCTGGTACTTCACCTTTCTTTTTAGCAAGTTCTTTTGTGATTGCTCTTACTTCTTTATGCCAATCTTCTTTTCTATGATCTACTGCAAAATCTGCTCCAAGTTCTAGACATTTGTCTAGTTTATCTGGACTTGCTGTTGCAATAACATCACAATTGTATAGTTTTGCAATTTGAATACCAAAGCTACCTACTCCAGAACCACCACCCATAATCAAGACAGTTTGTCCTGGTACAATTTTGGCTCTACCAACAAGCATATGCCATGATGTCAATAGAGTCATTGATGCAGCAGCTGCTTCATCATATGATACTCCTTCTGGAATTTTTGAAACATTAACTTCTGGTAAATGAGTTATTTCAGAAAATGCTCCCCAGTTTGGACCTGTTTGGAATCCCCAAATAGTTCTTTTAACACAATCAAATTCTCTACCATCAGTACATGCTTTACAAACTCTGCATGACATGTTAGAATGAGAAACTACTTTGTCTCCAACTTTGATATTTTTTACATCATCACCTACTGCGATTACATCTCCTGCTGCATCAGAACCTGATACGTGTGGTAATGGAACTGGAACTGGATTTCCTCTCATTCCCCAAATATCATTAAAATTTAGTGCAGAAGATTTAACTTTGAAAACTACTTCATCTGCTTTTGGTTTTGGATCATCTATATCCTGGACTTTGAGGATTTTAGCATAATTATCATCTGGTGCATATTCAGTGTATACAACGGCTTTCATGACTAAATCGATTCGTTACCCATAATTATATTTTATCTGGATCAGACACGATTTATCTTAAAATCGCGTTTTGGTTGCTGTATAGATAGTAGTATTTGCTTTAATTGATCATCAGTTATTTGTCCTGGAATTTTTCCTTGAGTTGCCATTCCAATAAGATATTGTTCTACAAGATCAGATAATTCTGGTTTTACCATTTTGATATTAGTTAATCTTGATCTAGCTTCGGATGTAAGAATCTGTTTTAGAATTTGTTCTTTTTGTGCGGAAATATCTGCTTCTCCATGTGAATGTTCATGAGGTTCTGAACCATCATGTGAATGAGGTTCAGTTCCATCATTATGGGAATGTCCATGATGATCGTTAGAATTTGGATAACTCATTTTGAATCTAAGTGTATACTTTCAATTGAGGATTTTCAACAACTAATTCCTTAAGAATTTCGGTTGCAAGTCTATCAAGTTTTTGCATTCCTTGTTTGGAAACAATACGACCTTTCTTCTCAACTTTTTCTATGTAGTCAAGTTTTTCTAGTCCATGAATTGCATTACGGATAATTGCGCCACTAGCATCTCTGTGATGTGCAGCTCCATATCCAGATGGTTTACCACCACCATATTCATTTCGTAATTCATTAATTCCAATAGGGCCATTAAGGTAAATTTTTCTCATCAATGATGCACACCTAGTATACCACCAATCTCTATCTTGTGGGGGTTTATCAGCATGAGCCCCAGTTTTGACAAACGGAATCCAAGAAGGTGCAGGAATATCTTCATTCTTTAGAATAGCTGCAAGTCTTCCTATCAATACATCTGATGGTACATCGTATACCTTTGCCATAAAGTGAAAAAATCAAGAATCGTCTTATAAATCATTGAGGTATTGTGTCTAGTTTGTTAAACATACTTTAGCACAAAATGAGGAGATCGGGTTATTGGAGTAATTATTTTGTCATATTCCACGTACGGGAAGTACATTTACTGCATACCAAAGGAAATTGTTTTTTGGTAACCCAAGTATGACTGCATTTCTGACAAGTATGCATAAACATCTTAACAAAAACTTCAGTAGTAGCCTCCGGTACAATTTCAGAATGTTTTTTTTCAATTTTAGTTGCATTTTTTCTGGTGTTAATTACTTGATCCCCATCTAAGGCATTCATAAATTCTGATTCTGTTTCATTGTATCCTCCATCACATTTTTTTGGTCTTCCTGCTTTCCCTATTCTTTTGTGGACAAAAAATACGTGTACTCGACCATCTGATTCTTTTACAAGTTCTTCTCGAGCTTCTTGATCACACACGTAACAAATCTGATTTGGTTCTTCCATCATGATATTTCCCTCTAATTATCTAAGTAACCTACTGACTTAAGGCATATTCTGTAGTATTCGTCTGCTTTGTCTAAGAATTCTTGTGTGGACCAGTATTTTTTATCTGGATGCATGTTAGCAATGATTCTGGCATAAAATTGCAAGTATCTAACCTTTGCAGGACCTAAAGAGCTGTTAGTTTTAGTGGAATAACTGTAGACGTCATTAGTTGTATTGCGGATAATGATATTAGGCCAGCTAAACAAGTAAGGAGGTTTCTCGTTTCCTAGTTGAGCATTTCTCCAGATAACTCCAGAGTTTGTTTTCTTTTGTCTTTGTATTGGTTTGTTTGTATTACTTTGAGGATTTTTTGGTTGTTGTATTTTCTGATCCCCTTCTCCTTTTACAAAGTTGATTGATTGTGCATCAATTTTTTTTGCATTACCAATTGCAGTTAGAACCTCACCTCTAAATTCTAGTTTGAGTTCCTTGAGAACCTTATCCATAATATTTTCTTGTTCAGTCAAGATATGGGATGATTGTTTCTTCTCACTTGCTCTTGGAAATCTCTGAACATGTTTTAACATTTTTTTAATAAATTCTTCTTTGATGCCATCATCATCTTCATAAATATCAGAACGTGATGCAGTTGGTTCTAAACTGTTGCAATTGACCCATCCACTAAATTTACGTTCAGGATCAATCATCATATTAGTAATAAAGACATGTTGAACATAGACATTAACTGAACCATAATTTTTTTCTGCTATCTGCAAATTTCCAGTAACTTTTTTACCTCCTTTAAGTGCCAAGATGAATTTCTCTTCAGATGAAATTGTCTTTGGAGCTTTCAGTGGTTCGCCGTTAATGATTATTTCTTTTCCCATTGCAACTTGTAATGAAAATGCTTTTTTTAGAAATGCTCTAACTTTTTCCACATTCCATATCTTTTTTGGCTGAGGAATCTCAATGAATGTTCCTTTATGTGATAAATAATTATCCGCACTGCTTGGAGTTTCTCTGTGTTGCCCACCTTCTACCATTTTAAATTTATAACCCACTTTTCCATTATTTGATAGAAATGTTACTTCATCACCCAGTATCAACAATGAAAGTTTTCCCATACCTTTTTGACCAATAGTAGAACGTTTGTTTTCTCTCTGGAGTTTTCCATCATGCCCTACCATGATGAATTTATCCATATCATCAATACCTGCACCAAAATCTTCAATTGTGATTTTATCGGGTTTTATTTCCAAAATTATTTTATCAGAACCCTCATCAAGTGAGTTTGATATAGCCTCCCTGAAACTAGATTTTTTATCAGGATACATTTTGTGGGCGATCTCGTGCCATAATGTGTTTCCTACTTTATGTTCAACAAAACTCATGTATATCCTCTCCTCCATTAGGGTAATAGATCCTAATTAACTTCAGGTTGATCGAACAGATACTGTGTTTCCTAACATGACTAGTTTATCCAATTAATCTCACCACTCAAGCTTTAGATCAGAGATATTTCTAACATTTTATGAAACGTAATTGGAAAAAATACAACAAATCACTAGTCAGACGTGGAGAAATCATGTTGTCTTTTGATGCAATGGAACAATGGGGTACAGAACTCAGAGAGATGAATCATAACAAAGAAGGACACAGGTACGTTTATCCTGAATCATTCATGGAAGCATTAGGATATTGCCATCTCTATTTGCATCTGCCATTCAGACAAACAGAAGGTTTGATAAAATCACATCTAAAAGAAAAATCAAAAACTCCAACGTATTCTGCCATTTGGAAACGTGTCAACAAGTTACACATCAAGATGAATCCCAAACTAGGAAAGGACATTGTAATTGCAACTGATAGTACCGGAGTCAAGGTTGCAGACAGAGGCGAATGGATGAGACAGAAATGGCAGAAACGACGAGGATTCTTGAAAATTCATGTGGCAGTAGATGTAAAATCAAAACAGATAACAGGTTTGGAAATTACAGATGACAAGTCACATGACTCAAAACATTTTGTATCTCGGGTACAGCAATCAAAAAAGTTTGGAAACGTAATCAAAGCACTAGCTGATGGCGCATACGATACCAAAGATGATTTCTCATATTTGTATCATGATAACATAACTCCAGGAATCAAGACAGGAAAGAATTCATCTGTAAACACTGACTGTTATCCCAGACGAAAATCTGTCCTAGCTCAAATTTTCAACTATGAATTGTGGAAAGCTAGCGTTAGCTATGGAGATAGATGGATTGTAGAATCTGTATTTTCAGCATTCAAGCGAATGTTTGGAGAACACGTAACATCGCACAAGAGAGAAAACATGATTCATGAATTAAAAATGAAAGTTTGTTTGTACAATAAAATGATTGTAATGCAATAGAATCTAAGATGATTTATTTGATTAGATGGTGTTGATAATTATTTTGGGTTGGGAAACAAAGCACGAACAGAAATTTCTCTGCAATGATTTTTTTTCACGTTGTTTTAGACAATGAGCATAACAAAATCCATGACAGTTGTGTTTATTTTCACATCCTCTAAATGAACAGAGTTTAGTCAAACTCATACACCTCAAAAATAAAAAGAAGAGGAAATTATTCCTCATGGGAGAAGTCATTGTACATCATCTCCAGTATTTTTCAGCAAGTTTCTCAGTCCGTTTAGAAGACTTTGCTGATTCAGCACATGTTGTTGTATTCTACTTTGCCTGTCATTGGCTTTTTTGATGTCACGAATCATTGAATTCTGTGTTTTTTGTAGTATCTGCGTAGTCTCGTTACTGTCTTCATTGATTTCTTCAAGGGTTTGCTGAATTTCCTTGAATTCATCGCCTCTTGTCCACTGAACTAATGCCTTTGAGATTTGACCCATTCTCATTAGTTCTTGTTCTTTGTTTGTGATGTACTGGTTTGTCTCATGTATGTGGATGACTACTTGTCTAAGACCAACATAGAGTGACTTTACATTGTCAGGATGTACTAGATAGTAAAGCACTCCATTGTTATGAATCACTTCTCCTGTTGGATTGGCCTTTTTTGGAAGTTTGTTCGAAACTAGAATTCCAACTTTTGTGGAATCTTGTTCCATATTTCTCTCAATTTGTTCCTGATACTCACTTTTCCAAGTCTTTGTGTTTTTGATACTGATGGTAATTTTTCCTACCTCAGTTTTTCTATCAAAGACTTTGGCCATTAGGTCAGAACCACCTTTTGATGCAGTTGTTGTATCAAACTCATCTTGTGGGAAGAGTTGTCTAAGAATTTCAGATGTTAGCATTTCTGCTACTTCACCTTTGCCTGTTCCTCCAACAATTTGCGCCAAGGTGTTATTCATTTTGTGTTGTTTTTCTGTTAGTTCTGCTCTGAGTTGATCGATTTTCTCAGATACTGCTAACTCTGTACTTGTAGCAGATGGATTCATCTGTCTTTTTACAGATTCTGCAATGGCTAACATTTCTTCTAGAATTCCGTCATGGATGTATCTTCCAAGTTTTTCAAGAATTTCTGGAGTTATTCCAGCTCTTCCTAAATCATTAGAGTTGACATTTGTTCCACAGCATGGACATTTTGTTTTTCTTAATTCTGTTTTGATGACTGTTGTCATTATGCAATCACCTCCGAGAATTCACACTTCTTTGGATGTGGTAGTTTGTAGATAATACTGCATATTTTGCAAACAAATGCATCATCTAGTTTTTCTTTTCTTCCTCCTTGATACAGAGTGTATGTATGGCTTCCACATTTCTCACAAGAGGGATTTTTGTGATCTAGTTTTCCCTCAAAGATTTTAATGGTCATTTTTGAGGTTACCATCTCCCATTCACCTTTTGAGATTTGTTTCTACAATCTTTACACCAAGATTGCACTCTTGTTACACCATCATCCATGTTTCTTAGACCAAATTCTTTGATGACAGAATCAAATCCTTCTGCAGTTTTGGAACAATGTGGGCATAATGCAGAATCTGTTCGGGCTACTGATGAAAATTTTTCACCTGCTGTTACCAGAAAACTTTCAACTGGGATTTTTTCGAGAGCAGGTGTCTCGCCTCCAAGGAGGGTTTGGGTATGTTTCATAGACTATCTAGGTAGTCTTTTGCACTTATACGGCAGAGCAATTCATTTGAAAATAAAATCAACAGTTTTCAAAATACATTAAACAAAAACTAAACTTGATCAAAAACAATTTGAAAACCATTCAACAGTGTTGAGAACATTCTCAACAGTGTTGAGGGTCAATTATTATAGAATCATTTTGAGTTATTTTTATGGGCATAGATTCATTTGAAAAATTTCCAAATATGAAATCAGGAAGTAAAACGCTGGATGAAGATTTTCTAGAGAAAACTCACGATAAAGCCCTTGAGTTAATGGATGATGAAAAATATGAGGAGGCTTTTGAAGAATTTGAAAAAATAGTAGATTTTGAAATATCGCCTGATGGTGCAGAGGATTTTGTAGATTGGTGGGAAGATGCATTATATCATGAATTTGACATATTATCAGAGTTAGGTAAGAATGAAGAGGCATTAGAGCTTATTGACATACTTTTAGGATCTGATCCAAATGATACAGATTATTTGTTAGGGAAAGGATATGTTTTAGACGCACTAAATCGCCACAAAGAAGCTTTAACGTGTTACAAAAAAATGTTGGAGGTTGACTCTAAGGCAGATGATGCTTTAGTTAACATGTCAAGTTCTTTGATTGATATGAACGAGTTCAAGGATTCTCTAAAATATTCTGAAGAAGCAATTAAGATTGATTCAAAAAATGAAGATGCTTGGTATAACAAAGGTGAGGCATTACTGAATCTTGGAGAATACAAAAAAGCTCTGGATTGTATAGAAAAGAGCATTGAGATTGACAGAACAGATGGAGAAGCATGGCGTATGAAAGCACAGTGTATGATGATTTTAGGAAAAGACGAGGATGAGATTTTAGATGCATTACTTGTTGCTTGTTCATTAGAACCAGAAATTAAAATTGAATTAAAAGAATCATTAATTTTTGATGCATTAAATGTTAATAATAGATTTAAGAAAATTATAAAATAATTATTGAACTAAATCTCTAAAAGCTTCTAGTGTGGATAATA
This sequence comes from Candidatus Nitrosopumilus sp., assembly GCA_965248045.1. Taxonomy (GTDB): domain Archaea; phylum Thermoproteota; class Nitrososphaeria; order Nitrososphaerales; family Nitrosopumilaceae; genus Nitrosopumilus. The sequence continues at coordinate 1,396,141 of CBDFIG010000002.1, read as the reverse complement.
GACTATCATCTTTTCTAAGATTAAGAGCATCTGCAACTGCAGATTGGCCTTTACCTGTTATTACATACACTTGGACTTTTGCACTATACTCTCGTTTTGTAACCCATCCATCATTTTCCATTGGAATCATTATTTTTTTTGTAAATCTAGTTTGATCTTGTGTACTCAAACCAATTTTTGATTTTGCACTAATGATATTGTAAATAGTTGCTCCTTCTTCACCTTTTGAAACAAGATATGATGCAACTTTTAGAATTGTATTATCTTTCTTATTGTATGGTCCCTTAGCTTTAACATTATCTTTTTTCTCTCTAATTGATTTTCTACGTGGCACACGATCCAACTCCTAAGTTAGTATTTAAAAATGCACAATTTTTTGTTGTATTCTGTTTGCTGTTTGTTTGTGTTTTTAACATGATAAAATTATCACATACTGTATAAAATCAAAATTGGACAGCAGTGTCCAACTTTCTTAAATATAGTGAGCGTCGATTTTTGGTTTAATGTCTGATAATGATGATAGTTTTGAGGAGACAAAATCTACAATTTTAGATTATTTCATCATGTTCAAACAAGTAAAGTGGGCTGTAGCTACCACCATGATAGCTAGTATTGCTATTTTGTTGATAATTATCGGTCTATTTGATATGGTGATGCAAATTGTAAGTATCTCTCCTGAACCAAAAATTTCTGGATTAATTTTATTAGGATTTGCTACAATTTTTACATTAAGTTTATGGTTACCATTTTCTAATGGAAGACTATTTCTAAAAATAATCACTAAAGGAAGAAAGCAACAAAGAGAATTGCTTGCAATTCAAAGTCATTTAATGCGTAGATCTTATTTAATGAATTTTGAATTAGTAGAACCTGAAATAATTATAGAAGAAGGGAATCCAAAATTAGAAAAAATAATGAATCACCTAAGTTTTGTTTTTCCCGATATTGATAGAATCAACAAAAAAAGAATAAAGAAAATGAAAAGTGTTGAAAAATATGCAAGTAAATTCAAAAGAAAAATGCATTTTCTACGAAATTATGATTTAGGGATTAAAGCATCAACAGGGTGGTATGTAGTTCAATTTTATGAAAATTTAGTGAAATTTGAAGATGTAAAGAAGATTGTAAAGAAATTCTCATTAGAGAAGGCCATGGGTGGTGAAATTCAAAGAGTAATCATTATGGGTAAAGAGTTTGATTCATCATTTGAAAAAGAGAAACTTACTGAAGAAATGTCTTTATTAAAAAGAAAAATCCACGTGGACATTATTCAAGAAGATGGATATGGGTATTCAACAATTTGGATTGATTAGATTTATTCAATTTTTTTAAAACTAAGTAGACGCTGACCTACAGGATCCAAACATGACTCTGAAATCTTTTCATAAATTTCTTTTCCACGTTCAGTAATTTGATATGATTCAGAAATAATGTCTTTTGAACTATCTCTTTTGTGTTTTTTTTGTTGATCTGATGATAAATCTAGAAATTTTGATACAAAATTTTTGTTTGCAAAATAAATAATTGATTTTTTAACTCTGGTATTGTTTAGTGTTTTAGGAGAGGCTTTTCCTGAAATTTCATTAATATTCCAAAAATCTAGAGGGTTATTGACTAGAAATTCTAATAAAATCATGTTAAATTGTTCGGGAATAATTTGCTCATTATTATATTCTTGAGCCATAAAATATCATTTTTTTACTGGCTTATGAAGTTACGATAGTTTCTTTCATGAAAATCCACCAAAATTGTTAATTCTAAGTTTACCAAGTAGGATTATGGTCAAAAGAAAGCGTTTCAATCAAACTGATCTTTTGAAAAGACTTTTGGATGTAAAACCTGTTTGTAAAAAATGTGGTAGAAGTGCACGACAAACACAATTAGATCTTCATCACAAAGATGGTGTTTCATCAAATGATAATTGGAGAAATATTGTGATCTATTGTAGAGCATGTCATAATGATAAACATGGAACTGTGCCTAGAAAACGTAATCTCTAAAAACTATCCAAGTAATCAGTTAATGAAAATCTTATAGTTTAGAATGCATATAGATTATAGTATAAAATGAAAAAAATATTCAAAAAAGTTTTGTTTATTCTCAGTATGATCGCTATTTCTATTCCAATTGGGATTGGAGTTTACAATTATGGTGCACCAGTTTCATACGAACTTGTTGGAATTACAAATTTGGGAAATGAAATTAAATTGCCAAACAGTTGGGTGCATATGGCTTGGACACCTCAATACCTAATGGCTAATGGTTTTCATAATTTTGTTAATGCTGTATCAATAGTTACAATTCAATTGTATAGTATAATGACAGTATTTGCGGGCATAATCCCTACATTAACGGTATTGGGTGGTGTGATTGTTTGGATAATAAGAAAACTCAGAACTAATGATCCAACTAATTTAATCAATGGTGGACCATACAAACTACTTAGATTTTAATTTCTATAATAATTCCCATAACTAGCCACGAATTCCTATTATAATTCCCAAATAGAAATTATTTCCATGAATGAATTTTTCAACTAATCCTAAATGAACCCCAATGTAGAACTACCTGCTAAATCAGAATAAGAATTTGGAGCAAGTAAACTCAGAAGCCTATCTAATTTCTCATCATTTTTATCAGATTTTGCCTCCATTCTAGCCATAGAATTAGGCATATCCACAAATTTTTGAGCATCTTGAAGTGTATAGACTTCATAATCAGCCCCACGTCCCTTTGAGCGATTCATTATTGCTTTGTCAGTTCTAATCTGACTAGCACCAGTAGTTAGTAAAAATGCAGATGTGTAAGGACTTGGAATTGCAATTTCAGGTTTTCCATTACAATATCCTTCTGAAAGTTCAACATCAAATCGATGTGTTAGATAATTTACAACACCATATGCTTCTAGCATTCCATAATGAAATGCTTCAGTGAGATTAATATCCAAAACATTGGTAATAGTTACTTCAAATTTGTATTCTGATTTTCCTACTATCAAGCGTGTTGAATGAAGATTAAGATTTGCATGGTATATCCTTACCCCATTTTTCAACTCTTGTTTTTGAGACACAAGTCGTTCTACTAGTTTCTTGCCACCTTCTTTTACAACAAATGTTACTTTCATGTTTTCAATGCGGATTAATTGCTTGTTTTTATAGCGCTCGTACCTATCGAAAATTCTTTTACCAGAATAAGTAAGGTAGTAACTTCCCTTTGAACGTCGTTTAATCACTCCTTCTTTTTGCAATTTCTTAAGCATGTAATTCAGATTTTGTTTAGGAATTCCTAGTTCTGTTGCTAAAAATTTAGGACTACTACTTCCATAATAGAGTAAAGATAACAGATGATAGTAATCAACAAAAATTTTCTGTGTAGATTTTTTACTAGATTTCAAATTGCAAGTCCCTTTTCACGATGTATGTTTCTCCATTTTTTAGTATGAGATTTACTTCGAACGTTTGATTTACAACATGGACATCTGTAGCCATCAATTTTCATAAATGTATTACAAGTAGTGCAATACTTTATTCCGTTTTGATATATTTTTCCACCAAATCCAAAAGAAACTCTATCAAGACGATTACATGTAAAACCATTACAAGATCTCATGTTACAATCCTCACCTTTTCTTTGATGTCTGAATTGAAACATTCAACCTCCAAACATTCGTTGCAAACTAGCCATTTTGTGCCCAAAGTGTATGTTATCTCATAGATAGTTCTGTTAGAACAGCACTGTTTAGGCTCATAATTGAGTGTCTTTAAGTTGATTTCTCTCATGAGACTCCATATCGGCACACTAATAAAATCGCTATACTAAACATAGTATAGTAAACTATACCATGACCAAGACAGATAATATGAAAAGAGAAAGGAGTAAAAACAAAATTCTAATTGCATTAAAAAAAGAAGACAAAAGATTTACTGATTTACAAAAGGAAACAGAGTTGTCACCTGCTGGTTTGAATGGAACTTTAAAGATGTTAATGAAAGAGGACATCATTAGAATAATACTTGATGGTAAGAAAAGAAAATATCGATTAACAAAGAATGGTGAAAGATGGTTTGAAAAACATTTGTATCTTTCATATGATGTAGATTTGATAAAATCAAGGGAAGGTAAACATTATAGAGATTTTTCAACGTTACATGATTCAATTATTTCTTTGGGATTTGAATGGGGCATAGAATCAGATTTAACTGTAGATAAAGATATTGATGGTTTACATCTCTTAAAATCTAAAGATGTAATTGAAATTGAAGAGCTTATTTATAAAAAAATTAAAAATAATATTAAAAAAGAAAATATAGAAATTAAAAATGGGAAGGGAGTATTAGGATTTAGAATTGATTATAATGAAATTATAAAATCAATTAAACAAAAATCATTAGAATATGTAAATCATATGTCAAAAGAAGAATTGAGAATATTATCAAAATATGAAGATGATCCTGAAAGTGTTACAAAAAATGAATTAGAAAAATTATCAAAGCTACGTAAAAAAACATACAAAAAAATAAAGAATATTAAGTAGGGAATAAAGATTTTACAAATTCTTCACTACAATTTTCTTTAATCCATTTATCTAGACCTTGTTTGTTGTCGTCATCTGCCTCTAACCATGAAATTAATTGAGTAATTTTTGTAAAACCTTCTGTATTTGTTAATTTACAAACAAGTTCAAACACTTGTCTTGTAAGAAATTCTAAACTTTTGACATCTTGCTTATTTGGAGGCTCTTTATCATAATCACTTCCATGCACGATTTCACTTCTTTTCTCATATAGCAAAAATGCTCTTTCTGGCCATGAAAATCTGCTATTAATGCGTGATTGAAGCAAGGCAATTCTATAAGCAAGTTTTTCACCTTTACGACCCTCATTTTCAGGAATGAGTAATGTTTCCAAGGCAGTACATAATTTGGAAATTTTATCTTCTGGAATATCATCTTGAATAGAGCTACCTATCCATTGTAGAGAACGTAAAATTCGTTGTTGTAATTTTGAAGGTTTTTCTTCATCAATATACTTTGAAACACAATCCGTAAGTGGGGATAACAGTTCTAGATCGCTTTCATGCAATTTACAATAAGGATCTTTTTCATATTGTGCATTTAACATGCCTTTTTTTGTCTCGTTTTCACTTGATACAGCAAGTAATGGATCTTTAATTTTACAAAAAAACGAGAGCCCATCCCAGTTCTAATAGAATTTAGAACTAATTGGATTTTCTTTCGTCCTTTTTCTATTGCACTATTTTTATTATTGGATTTCACTGTAACAACAACACAAGTTTCTTCAACAAATTTTTCAGTGAATAGTTTATCAAAAGGTTCATTGGTCTCTGCAAAATATTGTTGCTTGTCAGATTCTTCAAATTTTTTAATAATTGACGTTCCAATGGAAAACGAATCAGTAGGTAGTGTTAAACCTGAAATTGGAGAAATTACACTCCAATCTGAAAATGGTTGTAGAATCTCTGAAATTGTCTCATCAATTTTTTTAGATAAATTTCCTTGATCTTTGAAATTTTCTGTATCTTTTAAAATATCTGAAACAAAATTTGAAAGAATATCATCAATCTCTCTCTTCGATAGATGTTCTGCATTAGGCTCTTTTGAAATTAAATATTCTAATTCATGATATGTTTTGTATTCTTCACCTTCAATAATGATTAACGGGTTTTTTGTAGGCTCGTAAATTTGGTCTTTCTCTTTAACAGCGATAGTTTTGAATCCATAATTTCCTAGTTCTTCTGCAGTTTTTGGAGTAGGGTTTATCAGAAAATTAGATAGTGCAAAAAACTTTTTTGGTATATCTTGATTTTGTAAGGGCATTTTTGATCAGTATACTACAATCAAGTTTCCTTGTTAAAAATGATTTCAAAAATAATAAAAAATTAGGATGTTGGAGTTGATTGTTGTAGAAGATTTCTGAGCTGTTCAATTTCTTTTTGTTGTGATTGGTTTTGTTCTTCTAGTGATTTATTTTCCAAATTCTTTGATTTGTTTGAATGTTCTTGTCGTAATGTTTCTAGGATTAGTGATTTTGTTCGTTCTTTTTGTTCTTCTTCCATTTGGATTGCGTCAGTGATATCCAGTGGTCTTGAACATGTATCACAGAACCTTGTATCAAGTGGATAGTGTATTTTGCAGTAAACACATTCTCGCAATGGATTTTGTTCCTCTACAGGTTTCTTTACACCCATTAATCCAAGCAATTTTTCATCCAAATCATCTTGATTGAGATGAGTGTATTTTGCAGGCATTAGTGAGGTTTTTTCCCATCCATGTCTCATCCTACTTTCAGATTCAGTAAGTTTGTTAGCCAAATCAGTGATTTCTTTGTGTCTAAAGAGATGTGAAGATATTCTCTTTGTAATTCCTGCTTGTCTTACTCGTTTTTGCAGAATTTGATTGAATCCAGCATAATTGATTGGTTTACCAAAAGTATCGCTTGCATGAATGTACACCCACATTGGACTTTCATGATTATCTTTGTCAGGATGATCATTGAGCCATTTTGTTAGAGCTGGAACAGATTTTACAATTCGAATTGGTCTTACACCAGTCTTTCCATCTACTTTGATGATTCCGCCGTAGTTATCAAGAGTAAAATCTTTGATTGTCATACCCAATAGTTCACCTATTCTAGTTCCTGCCTCTGCATGAATTGCAATCATTGCCTTATCCCTTGTAGAATCTGCACATGTTGCTAGAATTTTTTTTATTTCTTCATTTGTTGGTAGATCTTCTCTAGTTAGTTTGTCTTTGGGCTTTTTTGATTTGATGAATTTTACGATATCTAGTTCACCATTTTCTGGCTTTCCTCTAGAACCTAATTTAACGAATCTAACTATTGCCCTCAGTGACATTTTAAGAACAAAAGTATAGTTTGTCTCCTTCCCGTTTTCCCCGTGTTTAATCATTATTTTGGCTACTAATGCTCTAATGTCAGCTTCTGTAATATCCACCCAATCTTTTTGGAGCATGTCAGTGAGCAAATCAAAATGACACAGATTCTTGTAACGTGTGTTATCTGCCATACTACAGATAATCATATCATTATTGTAATTTTGTAAAATCTCTAAATTTTCTAGAGAATGCTTTAGTTTCTGTTTGTCAAGGAATCTTTCAATCCACTGTGAACGTCTGTGAATGTTTTCCTTTTAGGAAGTGCTAGTAACTTGCTTCAATCTGTTTTAGGGTATATTATTTTATGTTTATAATAGACTGGTCAAGACTATTGAGGTATTATTTTGCGATAAGTATGCCCACACAAGTTACAAGAAATTCTGATCGACTTGACAGATGCTCTTCCTAGACGAATTCTAGAATTAATCCCAGGTGCAATAAAGGACTTGCATTTTTTGCAAAAAACCATTCTAAGATCATAAGGCATTCTAATTTTATGTCTGGTACTTATTCTGCGAGCAAGAAAAGCTTGACGCTGAGAAAGTTCAGGATTTGTTTTTGCATTAGTGATTGCATTTTCAATTAGAATTTGCATTCTTTCCATTGCAATTTTCCTAACTGCAGGTTTCACGATTATTTCTAAAAGTACACCTAAAAATTGGTTCTCATTATTATAAGAAAATGCAGTCAGCGGGATTCGAACCCGCGTCACAGGGTTGGAAACCCCGAATACTAACCAGGCTATACTATGACTGCAACAAAATGCAAATTTTATTTCCTACATAAAAATGGTTTTTTCATACTCGTAGAGGATCCTAGAAACCACAACATGACCTTCAAATGATTCATCTCCAACAGAATAAAGATCACTTATCTTGTTTGTAATTAAATCAGAAAAGTGTCCTTTTTGAAATCCTCCAAGTACAATACAGGTATCATCTGAAATGTTTGCTGCAATTTTTTCATATGAACTTGGCGTACCTTCAGTTGAAAATCCAATTACTTTTGATGGATTAATTTCATCAAGTAGATCTGGAAATGTTTTTTCTTTTATCTCAAGTAATACATCATTATTTGTTGTAATTTTTTTTTCTTGATACAGTTTTTCAATTAAACCTTCAAATCTATGATATGACTTAGGAACATGAACATTTGGACTAAAGTAAATTACTTTATCATCAATTGTATGAACAAAAAGATTCATTTTGTTTTTAAGATATAATGGAATTGTAGTTGCCTCAAGTATTGAAAAGTGTACTAGATCTGGTCTACCTCTTTTTATTTCATCTGTAATTCCTTTCATAGCTGCAAAATGCCAAGAATTATCTAGTAAAATTTCTGATGTGGGTTTTCCAAGTTTTCTTGCATGCGAAACTATTGATGGATGATGTTTTAATTCAGATGGAACAAGTTCTAATGCTGATTCAGACAAAATTAGAGAAATCATCTTAATTGATCATTTCTATTTGATTTTTAAATTCATTCCATGCAGATTTTGGATTACCATTAACATCAACTAGACCAGCATTGCAAACATAATGGTTTAGTCTTTCAATAACGTACTCACTACTACTCAAGCCAGAACCTCCTCCAACACTAATTTTTTCATCTCCGATGTCTTGAGTTGTAACACAGGCTCCCTCTGGCCGATCATACTGCCTATACCATGTTAAAAATTCAATTTCAGATTCATTTTCTGAATAAAACTCAAATAGTTTTTCCAAGAAATCTTTCTGAGAATCAGTATTTCCATCTATGAAGTCAGAGGTACTCCAGCTAATCTCAAAAAATCCAACTTTTTTATTTGGTACAATTTTAAATACTTTCTTCAAATCGTCTTTGGCTTCTTGTGGAGTTTTTACAATATCTCCCACATTATCAACTGGAGAGTATGAGAATGCAACAAAATCTCCAATTGTCAGATCATTAACAATATGTGTCAAGTCTTTATTTAACACATGATGTAATGCAAATGAATTTCCAAATTTAACATCAGGATATTTTTCTTTTATTTTCTCATAAACTCCAGAAAATAGCTCTTTGTATGCAGAGATATTTTGTTCATAGTAACGAAATTGTGATTCCGTTTCACCGCCAATAATTACAGTATCTATGATATGATATCGTGAAAGAATTGCATCAAGAACATTTACTAGTTTTTCTTCTCCAAGAGAGTTAAGAGATGGTTTTCCAATCCAATCAGGGAATGGACCTAGTGTTTCTCCATTTATTACTGAAAAGAATAATGTTACTTTGAGATCATTTTTTTCATTTAATCCCATCATTACATCTGATTGAGTCCAATCGTATTCTCCACGTACAGGTTCTACAATATTCCAAAATAGATAAACATTGCTTCTACCTATGCCAGTTGCTGATGCATCTGAAAAGATTTCATCAACTTGTTGTAGTGATACTGATTGATTTGGTGAATTAATTACAAGACCAATTTTTTCATTAGTTTTTTGAGTAGTGATAATTTCTGAACCAGATAAGGTCAAAACTGCAGATCCTATAACAATGATTACCACTATGCCTACAAGTACGCCTAGAATCTTTTTGTCCATACGAATTGAGAAAGAATAGAAAGTAAAAAAGTTGTGATTTTGTTATTTATCCAGAAGTACAACCACTGTATCCACATTCAATGCAGATACTGCAACCTTCTACAAAGACTAGGCTGTTTTTACACGTTGGACATAACTTATCCTCAGAAACTTCTTCAACTTTTGGAGGCTCTAGTGTAATTTCTTCATCATGGACCTTTAATGCTAGTGCAGCATTGACTTGAGATTTGATGTATGTGTTTGTGATGTTTTTGGTTACATATGCAGTCATGTAATCACTTGGTGTTACCTCAAATGTCTTTGTTGCATTCTCACTTGTCATGTGAAGAACTTGTTTATGTCTAGAACCATCACGATAAACAGTCATTCCTTTTAGACCGATTTCATGGGCTAGTAAGTATGCAGCTTTTACATCATCTACTGTTACATCATATGGCATGTTGATTGTTTTTGCAATTGCATTGCCAATCCAATCTTGCCATACACCTTGAGCCATTAAATGATCAGCCCAATGGATATCCATTGCCGTAATAAAGACATCTTGCATATCTTTAGGAATCTCTTCAATTCCTTTCAATGATCCATAGTTGTCTGCAATCTTTTCAAGAATTTCATCTGTGTAAAGACCTCGTTCTTTTAGGACTTCTTCAAGAATCTTGTTTGTATAGAAGAATCTTCCAACAGTAACTCTCTTTTCAAATACTAGAGCAAATGCAGGTTCCATTCCATTTGAACAGTCTGCAATCATAGAAAGTGTTCCAGTTGGGGCTACTGTAGTGTTCAAGACATTTCTAATTCCATATTTCTGGATTTTCTCAATTAACGGATCCCATTCATAGGAGTGAGAGTCTCGTGGCTTCTCATAGTATCCAGATATTGGGATCTTTCCTTCAGGATATTCAGTCTTTGAACAAAGTGGGAACTCACCACGAGTATTAGCAAGTGCGACACTTTCTTCCATTGAATAGTATGTTAGAGCTTCAGATAATTTTGATTGTAGTTCGTATCCTTCCTTAGAATTATATGGAATATTTAGTCTGTATAGCAGATCAGCTACTCCCATTACTCCAAGTCCAATTCTTCTAGACTCTTTTGAAGCTACATTGATTTCCGGTACTGGATAATTGTTTACATCAATGATGTTATCCAAGAATCTTGTTGTCTTTCGGATAATCTCTTCATATCCTTGCCAATCAAATTCAAAAGATCCATCTGCTTGTCTTTTTGCAAGATTTACCAAGTTGATAGAACCTAAGTTACATGATTCGTAAGGATAAAGACTTTGTTCACCACACGGATTTGTTGCTCTTAGTGGTGCTTGTCTTGCCTTAGCAAATACATTGTATTTGTTAATTTGATCAAAGAAGATCAAACCAGGTTCTGCGCTCTTCCATGCCGATAATGCAATTATATCAATTAGTTGATGTGCATTGATTTCTTTTACAGGTTTTTTATCACGTGGACTACGTAAGACATAATTTCCATCAGTTGTGTTTACAAGTGCGTTCCAAAAGTCTTCCCAGATACCAACACTTACGTTAAAGTTTTCTAAAACACCTGGTTCTGTCTTATTTGTGATGAACTTTTCAACATCAGGATGCCATGCTTCAATAATTCCCATGTTTGCACCACGTCTTTTTCCTCCTTGTTTGACAACTTCAGTTACGGTGTTGATGATATTCATGAAAGATACAGGGCCAGATGCAACACCAGATGTTGATGCTACAATATCACCTTCTTCACGAAGATCAGAATAATTAATGCCTACACCACCGCCTGATTTGAAGATTAATGCTGCATCAGAAGTTGATTTCATGATTTGCTCCATACCATCTTCCATACCAAGTACAAAGCATGCTGAGAGTTGTCCTAGTCTTCCACCTGCATTCATCATAGTTGGTGAATTTGGTAAGAAGTTTTGGGCAGTCATCATCTCAAAGTATTCAGTTATTTTGTCTGCATAACTATCAAGTTTCTTTCCTGCTAGTAATGTCAAAAGATCTTTGAAACTTATTTTCATTTGATCTTTGTTTGCTAGAGTCACATAGTGGTTGATTAAAGATCTAAAATGCCATTTGTTAAAGAAATAATCTCCTACTTTGAATTTATAATCAAAGGCATCTAGTTTTTCAAGATAAGATTTTGCTTCTTCTATATCCTGTTTGTTGTTGCCTGATTTGTCGAAAATTTGTGAATCATATAGCATATCACCAATTCCGACTAGAATTGCAACTCGCTCAAACATTTGAGTAGGTGATTCAATAATCTCACTTTTGGAATTTCTGAATAGATATCTTGAGGCCAGTACTCTAAGACAGTTCAAGTCAAACTTTTTGGAAACTGGATCAAGGGATTTTAGATTCAAGACCTTCTTTTTTTCGTCTCTTAATTTCCTTCTCTCGTGTCGATAAACGATGTATGCCTTTGCAATATCACTATTACCACTATCGATTAAAGTTGATTCTACAATATCCTGAATATCTTCAACTGTAGGTGATCTAGAGCTTGTAAATCCTTGCTCTATTAACTTGTTAACTACATCTTCTGCTAGTTTATCGGCAACGCCGCGATCGGCTTTAGAGGTGGCTGCTAATGCCTTAAAAATGGCATTTGAAATTTTATCTTTATTGAAAGCCGCTACTACGCCACTACGCTTACGGATCTCATTGATAGTATTTTCTACTTGTGAATTATCCAATTATAATCTCCCCGCAAGGGTTAGAACTGATATGGGTATAAATGATTCTGCAATTTTTTCTTCAAGCTCGGTTCAAAAATATTGACACCGCTACTATGAAGTTCATAATGGCATAATTTTTACAATAGACTACGATGATCGCTACATCTGAAACTGATCAAAAAGTTTTGAAAAATGATCGTAACTAGTTTTTCATTTACGAATTTCAGACAATGTATGGTGACTTACACTTTGGACACTTGTCTTCAAATGACTCATCTTTAAAACCACACTCACCACATATTGCAATTTTCTTGACAGGTTTGAAAGAAGGTGTGAGTGCGGCTGCTTTTTCAATTGATTTTTTAATTTCATTAACCTTTACGTCTTTGTCAATTTGCAGTGTTACAAGTAATCCACCGTTAAACAATTTTGAGAGTTTGTTATACTCAATAATTGACTCACTTTTGGCTGTATAATCAGCAATCTCAGAGGCATTAATCACCACTCCTTGGGAATAGGAATCACCCTCCATTGAATTGAGCGCAGAATTCTTGCCGTATTTTTCACCATCTAACCTAACAAAACGAGATGAGCCTTCAGTGTCAGTCATAGAAATAGTCACAGAATCACCTAATTCTTTGCCTTTTTTGGCTGCAACATCAACTGCAGTTTCAACGACTTTGTGAAGGATAACACGTCCTGCTTTGTTGTCAGGTAATCCTAGTATGTTAAAGATTGATTCTTCAAGTCCTACTAAATTAATTACAAGAGAAACAGAACTTTTTTGCATATATTGTGTATTCTTTGCAAGAATTGGATTTAGTCCTCTTCTAGTAAGATCTGAAATATCTTTTTTTCTTAGTGCCATTGAAGCTAGTGCAGGTTTCATTAGTAATGCAAGTCTTGCTCTAAAGTAAGTTTCATCTTTATTTGATTCAAATGCAAGTCTTGGAAGGTTTATGGAAACAGATTGTAGTGCTATTGAAAGTGGACCTGTACTCTTAGTAGATCCATTTGTTATACCAAAACTAGATGTTTGACCGTGAGCAAACATTACTTTTCCACCAAGTGAGATTATTTCAGATGCATCTTGTGATACATCAGTTATTTTTCCTTTCTCATGATCAATTATCAAACCAATTTTTGGCATTGGTGTTATCTTTGTATAATTTTTGTATGCATTAATGACCGATTTAATTATTTTTGGATCAGTACCTAATTGTAATCGAATTGAGAAATTAGTACTTTTTTTGTTGTATTGAGAAGTTGTAGATGCAGTTGCAAATGCATTAGTTAGTTTTTGTTCAAGTTCTGGAAGGGATTTTGAATGTTTTGAAAACAACGGAACTAATCCATCAATTACAATTTCTTGTGAAGCTTCTTTTGAAAGAAGAGAAATTATAATAGATAATGAGCTTGTAATCTCATCAAGTTGTTTTGATACAGGAATTCTTGATACGTCAAGATATTTTCCACCAAGATTAATTCCATCTTCAATCAATTCTTTAACATTAACAAATATTGTGTCAGGAATCATAGACCAGATTCCAGGATTGGTAATGTGCAAGTCTCCAGAAAGATGAGAATCCGCAACGTCTTTTGGTAAGATGTTAGTAAGCAGATGTTCAGCAAATACTCTCTGACCAGTGTTAAACAAAAGGCCTTCAGCACCATTATTCACATCATCTAGATTGGAAACCATTTCCTGAACATCATGAACAGGTAAACCTAGGCGTGCTAGTTTGTTCCTATATTCTTCATGGCCATGCTCTAAGAGAACAGAATTTACTAGTTCTCTGATAAGTGAGCCTGTAAGATATGTAGTTTGATATTTGTAAATTCTATTTTCAACCTCCTCAGTAATTTTTTGTGCAAGTTCTAATGGAAGACTTCCTTCACTAACTAGTGATTGAATAATTTTATGAGAATTAAATTCCTCAATGGATTCATGTGATGTTCTAACATACATTTTTCCACTTTCAATAATTGATCTTTCTTCAATTTGTCTTGCCAAGCTCAAAACTAGTTTTCCAAGATTTGTAATTGTATAGCGTCTTTCAGATTTGTTAAGTGCAACAAGAGATTGTCTTAATAATTTTCTTAAATGGTATGCAAATTTGCCGCTTTCTTTTTTTGACTTGAATCCAGCTAGAGACTTTAATTCAGAATAAGTCAAAGGGCCCTTAGAATTGAGGATTCTGAGAATATCAATTCTATTTGGACTTGCCATAACAGAGAAGATCATTCTGACACGTTTTGATGTAGATTGTAAAATTCCACTTCTTTGCAGTTCTGGTTCGTCATCTGAATCGGAGTTAAAATCAGAGTCTAAATCAGATTCTAAGTCTAATTCCTCTTTTTCTAATTCCATGAGTGTTTCTAAAATTAAGGAGTAATTAAGACTTATGACTATATTATTTGAGACAATTTTGGATCAAATCTGTTATAGATAGATAAAAATTTCTAATATCAACGATCTAATTTTTGCAAAAATGATCTGTTCTAGAGATCTTTTTGGATCATTTTTCTTGAACATCAAGTGAAAACTCTGATGTAGAGAGTTTCTGGCCACATGATGGGCACTTGCCACTGTATGGATTCATTACATCTTTCAATGATTTTAGCATCTTCATGTTTGTGATCTTTTCTCCACATTTACCACATGTAATTTCTACTGACATGAAGATGATCACCTGTACAAAATTATTAAGAATCGATTTTGATTTTTTTTAATAATTCAAGCAAATTATTTTACTGCTTTTCGATGATGATTCCGCGTTCATCAAAACCTGTAATTTTGGCTTGGATTCCAACTGGTAGATCTGTAGGGGTAGCAATTCCTGCCATAAATCCTGAAATTCTCAAATCTGAATTATCTAAATTAAGTACTACAAAGGCATATGGAGTATATTTCTCAAAGCCTGCAGGAGCGACTGTAATTATGGTATAAGTGGCAACTGTACCTGTACCTTCTAAAAGAACATCCTCAAATCCCTTGCTGCCGCATTTTAGGCAATAATATGCTGTAGACAAATGAAGAAACCCACAGCTAGTACATTTGTGAGTTAAGAGTTTGCCTTGTTTAGCATTTTCAATAACTTGTTCTTCAATAGTCATTTTACACACTCTGGAAAACATGAACAGCACAACTTGCACCAGTTGCACCAAAGTTATGAGTTAAGCCAATTTTTGCATCTTTAACAGTTCTTTCACCAGCATTTCCAGTAAGTTGATCATATACTTCTACTACTTGTCCAATACCAGTAGCTCCAATTGGATGTCCTTTTGATTTAAGACCACCTGATGGATTAATTGAGATATCAGAATTTAATTTTGTTCTATCTTCACGAACAGCTTGTACACCTTTTCCTTTTTCAAAGAATCCCAAGTCTTCAGTGTCAACTACTTCTGCAATTGTAAAGCAGTCATGTACTTCAGCAAAGTCTATGTCTTTTGTAGTAACATCTGCCATTTTATATGCTTGTTCAGATGCAATCTTTGTACTTGGAATTGTTGTCAAATGTTCACGTCCTTGTAATGCAGCAGGTGAACCACCTCTACCTGAACCAATTACTTCAATATAGTCACCACCATGTTCTTTTGCAAACTTTTCAGAACAAAGAATAACAGAACTTGCACCATCAGAGAATGGACAGCAGTCATAAAGTTTTAGTGGACTTGCAACTACTGCAGAATTCATTACATCATCAACTGTAATTTTTTTCTGCATGTGAGCTTTTGGATTTAATACACCATTATTATGGTTCTTTACTGCAACTTTTGCAAAGTCTTCTTCAGTTGCATCAAACTCTGTCAAGTAAGCTCGAGCCATTGATGCAAACAATCCTGGAAATGATGCACCTGCTTGACCTTCATAAAAAAAGTCTGAACAGTATGCAAAGTAAGTTGTTGTCCATTCAGTTCCTGTATGAGTTACTTTTTCAACACCAGTTGCAATAAGACAATCATAAAATCCTGCTGCGATATTTGCATAGGCTTCTCTAAAAGATACAGATCCACTTCCACATGCAGACTCTATTGTCAATGATGGTCTATCTGGAATTCCCAATCTGCTCATTAAGACAGGTCCGATATGCACCTGCTTATCTGCAACTCCAAAAACATTTGAAATGTAAGATGCTTTGATATCTTTTGGTTCAATTCCTGCGCTTTCTATGGCTGAAACTGATGCCTGAGTAGTAATGTCTGCAAGACTTTCTGCTAATTTTCCATATTTGGTACTACCAGCACCAAGAACACAAACCTTTTCCACTAATGTCACTGACCCAATTCCCTATAAAAATTGTTTTAGTAAGTTCATCATAGAATATGTCTCCAATGAAAACAAGTCTTCAAACTGTTCAGATCAAAAAGATAACAACAAGACATATTGTAAAAACTACAAAGTCAAAAACAAACGTCTTCAAAAAAGAGATTATTCAATACTTGGATAGTAATGGGTACCTGTCTTGGTCATCAAAAGAGAGAAAATATATGATTCTTGGTACAAATTCTCCAAAAAATGGACTAGTGCAGTGCCCTCAGTGTAAACTTGGAGAACTGATAGTGATTAGATCACGAACAACAAGAAAACGATTCATGGGTTGTTCGAATTTTTATGGTGGATGCAAAGCTTCATCACCATTATTACAAAAAGCTAGACTTAGAGCAACAAAGAAGCCTTGTGATGTCTGCAAATGGCCAATGATAATTTTTCGTTACTCTCGAAATCAAAAATGGACTCATCAATGTTCAAACTATAATTGTAAAAGCCAAAAACCTAAGCCTTCAAAGTAGGATAGATATCTGTTCTTCTGTTCTTAAGTAAAGGTAAAACTTTTCGTGTTTGTTTTATTTTGTTCAAGTCTATGTTAACAAAACCTATTCCTTGCTTCTTTTTCATATCAAGCAAAACTTTTCCATATGGATCAACTACCAAACTTCTTCCACAGTAAATGTTTCCAACTTGATCAGGTGCAATTACATAACATCCATTCTCTATAGCTCGTGTTTTGTTAATAGTAATCCAATGTTCTTCTTTCATGTTACCTTTTACCCAAGCAGATGGTGCAACTAAAACCTCAGAGCCTGCAGCTGCAAGTGAACGTGACATCTCTGGGAATCGTAAGTCATAACAGATCATCATACCAACTTTTCCTAATGACGTCTTTACAGGCTTTGTAATTTTAGAGCCTGAAGTCATTTTATCTGATTCTCTAAATCCTAATGCATTATAGAGGTGAATTTTTCTATAAGTAGAGATTACTTTGCCTGACTGATTAATTACAAATGAAGTATCATATACACGATCTTTTTTTCTACTCTTTTCATAAAATGAGCCTATAACTTGAATATGATTGTCTTTAGCAGCTTTTGCAATTTCTGTGACAAAATTTCCATTAATTGTTTCAGCCAAGCTTGCAAGTTGTTTTGGAGTTTGAGAAGAACTTGTGTAAAACATCATAAATTCTGGAAATGCACACAATGTTGCATTTTTTGAAGCAGCTTTTGAAATATATGAAATATTTTTTTTTAGATTATTTTCTTTGTTAGTTGATGCTTTGAATTGAACTACTGCAGCTTTCATGGGATTGATTAATCAAATGACAATAAAAGGATAAACTATTGGTACGATTATTATTAAAAATAATTAAAGTTGGTTTCCTGCCAAAAACCAATTTTCTTTAGGATTGTCCTCAAAAACAACAATTACATGATTTTCTTTTGTTTTTAGAATTTCTACTGCTGATTTTGTGATTGCTTTTGCGTATTCATCTTTTTGTTCCTGTGTTCGACCAGGATACATTGATACTGTAATCAGTGGCATGAGAGTCTCAAACAGACTCAGTGATTTATTCTTTCAATAGTCTGATCTGTAACCGTATCTTGTACCATACGTAAAATCAGAGCTGTGTGTTTTTTTGTATAGATATCCAGTTACTACACCAACTGCAAATCCTCCAATGTGAGCAAGAAATGCAACACCCCCACCTGACGCGCCAAATCCATCTACAAAAAATGGAAGTAAATTTTGAACTATTAACCAAAACGGCAAGAACCATCTAGCTTGAACATGAATCATGAAGTAACCCATCAAAGTTAGAATTCTAGCTTTAGGAAAAATTACAAGATATGCGCCCATGACTCCAGATATTGCACCTGATGCACCAACAGCTGGAATTGGACTAGTAGGATCACCAGCTACATGAATAAGTCCTGCTGCAATACCCCAAATTAAATAAATTCCAAGATACTTTATTTTTCCAAATTTTTGTTCGATATTGTCACCAAAAACCCACAAGAACAACATGTTAAAACCAAAATGAAGTAAACCGCCATGCATGAAAATAGAACTCAGTAAAGAAATGTAGGATATAGTAGGGCAAGAAAGCAAAACAGGCCCACCACCAAAATTAATGTTTAATGTATCTCCACCAGTAACACAAGTTGGAACAGTACCCCAATTGTAATACATGTTAATTGTATTAGGATGAATTCCACTTTCATCTACCATTGAAAATTCAAAAAATTGTCCAGTAATTGCAACTTGAATGAAAAATATAATTGCATTTGCTGCAATTAATGCAATTGTCATTCTTGGTTTGAATCCTGGCGGATGTGGATTCTCATCTTTTAATGGTATCATAAGATGTTTATCTTGATTGAAATTTGTATAATAAGATTATTCAGTTCGAAATTTGCATAATTCCTTCTTTTATTAAATATTCAATTCCATCAACAAATGTGGTATCATCTATTTGTCCATCTGCCCACCAAACAGCATTATTTTTAATCCATGATGGTATCTCTTGAGATTCTGAAATTCCTTGCTGAGCTTGAGGAATTACAATAATTTTATTTTGGATTAAATATTCAATTCCTTCAATGAATGTTTCATCATCAATTTGTTCTTCAGACCAGGATAGTGCATTATTTCTAATCCAATTAGGTATTGAAATTTCATTTTGACTTGTAACCGGATTAATTACAATAGGAATACTTGTCTTTGCAAGATCGTTATCATCTAAATTATTAAAATTTAGATGTACAATTCCTGTAATATCTTTAGGAATCATAAATTCTACAACATTATGTTCATCTCTAGAATCAGTACTAGTTCCACTTTGTTCAAAGATAACTTTATCATTTTGAGTCATAGAAAATTCATAGTTTGTAGCAACAGGACTATTCTTTAAGAAAGTATCAGTAACATCAAAAATTATTTTTGCATTTGAATTAGATTTTAGATTCTCTGGTTCCCAAGATACAAGAATTCTAAATTGTCCATTTTCAGTAACTGAGCTTAAATGAGTATAATCACGATCTGGTTTGATTACAAAATTCATTTCATTTTGATTAGAAGTGTTGTGAAGTACATTGAATAATTCTTTTTGATATATTATAAAATGAACTATACGATCATCAGCAAAAAAATCATCAATTGTAACAACGTCATCAGATATTTTAATTCCATTTACATACATTGAAAATCCAGATACTAACAAATCACCAAATGTTTTTGGAATTACAATTTCTTCATGAACAACAGAGAGTTGTTCTATGTTATCTTCACTCCATTCAAAAGGCATAGAATAACTGATCTCTTTTGAACTGGAATCATATTGAAAATCTGAAATTTTATCATAATATGTAATTACATGAATGTTTTGTTCTCCAAAGTTTGGATCAACAAAATCATGTCTTGTAGTTTGAGCAATAGAAATTCCTGAATTAAACACAAGTGGTTCTTCTAATTTGTTAGAATAATCATCAGCTGTTAGTATACTGATATCAAATGTGTACAAACCGCCCTCACTGAGACTAGGCCCTTTAACGTGAACCATTCTGCTTTCAAGTCCCAATAATGAACCAAAGAGATTATTTTCACTTTTTTCTTCAAGTATAATTGAATCAGTTTCTTCTGATACAAAATTAAAAACTATGAATCCATTGTCTGCCTTAAACTCTTGTTCAAAAAGAAATGTGTTACCATGTTCAGATTTTATCAAAAAAGTAACATCTCTTAGAGTAATTTTTGAATCAAAGTCAATCATAGAAATGGAGATTTGGTGATCATCACTAGCATTAGGATCACTTTGTGAAGATGAAACTTCCAAGGTTACAGACTTTTCACCTAATTCTACAGGAGGAAAAGTTTCACTTCCTAATCCATGACCATATACATTATCAAATGCAAACAAGGAAGAGAATACTAGAATTACAATTATTGATAAATTTTTCAATCTACGTCCACTTTGTTGGATCTTTTTTACGAATTTCTTTTCCATCAATAGTAATTTGATCTTTTTCTTCAAAAACAGTATGCCATTTTCCATTACTAGGAAAAATCTTATTCATTTCTTCAACTTTATCACTAGTTGGAGATTTGTTCATCAAAGCTCCCCACCTCATGTTAGGAACTTTTGGCATGATATCATTGATGTCTTTCATTATACTATCACTTTACAGAATTGATTTAAAAACCTATGATTGAATCTTCATAATTCCTTCTTTGATTAAGAATTGAATAGCTTGAACAAAGGAATCATCATCAATTGTTCCTTCTGCCCACCAGCCTGCATTATTTTTAATCCATGATGGGATTTCATTTGAACCAGAACTAGAGCCATGTGTGGTTGGAGGAATCTTTAGAACATCTTCTTTGATTAAGAATTGAATAGCTTGAACAAAGGAATCATCATCAATTGTTCCTTCTGCCCACCAGCCTGCATTATTTTTAATCCATGATGGAACTGCAGTAGATGGTTGTACTTCTGGTGTAGGTGTTGTAGTTTGTGTAAGACTTGGACCAATCTCAACAATTCCTGTACCAATTCCTGCATACGTTGGATCATATTCTAATCCAGTTCCATAAGCAAGAATGTCAATTCTATATTGTCCTTGTGATGGAATACGAATTATTTGAATATCAATTCCTTCTGTAGCAACAATACCAGGATTTTGAGGATCATCTCCTGAGAATCTTTCTAATTCTTGGTCATTTTCATCAATAAACGAAATTGCATATCTCATGTCTCTAATGAGATCTCGGCTTTCATCAAAGAATGTTATTTCAAAAGGCACTTCATCGCCTGCACCATAATTTCCATCCCATGAAATGTTTACAGTTGTTGGAACTTGTTGGTAGTTTGTAGTATCAACAAGATAAAATTCAGTTGAGCTTTTTGATACTTCATCAAGTGGAACTAATTTCAAGTCCATCTTTTTGTTGTCATAATTACCTGGTCCTAATGCTTGATTGATTCTTTGTAATTCACTTTTTGAAATTAGAAAATGAACAATGTTTGTATCGTCATACGAATAAGGGTCATTAAGTAATGCTCTCTGATCAATTTCTACACCGTTAACATATCCTTTGAATTGTTTTCCTTCGGCATAAGGAGCAAATGTTTTTGGAACTCTAACTTCTTCATGTACCACTTGCACCAAATCAACGTAATCTGGACTCCAATCAAATGGCATATCAAATGAAATTGCATTGTTTGATTGATCAAATTTGAAGTTATCAACATCGTCATAGTATGTTTTTATAACAACTGGAACTTCGGCATTTGCAGTCTGGAAAAAGAAGTCTTGTTCCTGTGCAACACTAACAAAAGTATCATAACTTAACCTTTCAGCAAGTACAATTCTTGGACTAGTAGCAGCCTCAATGTCAATTGTAATTTGATATAATCCACCTTTTACAAATATTGGACCCTGAATTGTTGTTCTTCCACAAATATCTAAATTATCATCTGTACATGCTGCTCCTTGAGCGTATAGGGCACCAGGAGCACTAACATGCTCAGAACCAAAATAAGTTGTACAGTCTTTGAGGTAAATTTCATCACATCCAGATTTTGGTTTAAGTTTAACATCTAATCTTCCATCATCATCATAAAACAAATTTCTAGCTAAAAGTTCACCACTTTGCCAAACTTCTATTCTGTATGTTACTTTGTCAAGGTTCTCATCAGTTAATGTATCAAAGAAACGTATTTGCATATTTGCAGAATCAATTTCTCCAACTGTAATATCAGATGGGTTCAATTGTGTTCGTACAGTTACTTCCATGTCACCAAAGGTAAGAGGTTCAGCTTGATCACTACCAAATCCATGTCCAAATGCATCTGGAAGAACAGCAGAAATTGTAAAAACACCAATAATTGTAATGAATAATGCAAACTTTTGGTACAACAATGAAATTACGTTAATTCCATATTTAAAGCTGGCACAGAATTTCTATGCGTGATAATTTTTTTAGGGAAACAAAGTACAACTTTTATTCACCATACTAAAACATGGATTATGAAGTTTCTATTTGCGTTATTACTTGTTCCATTTTTAATAATTCCAGCATATGCTGAAACTCAAACCCTACCAACTGAACAAGGTACACTAGATGTAAAATTAACATATGATCCAATTGAACCAGATATGCTAACTAAAATGAATATTGATTTTATTAATCCTCAAACACAGAAAATACAAATACACATTGACTATTCAGTTGCAGTTTCAAAAGATGGTGAAACTGTTTTTGGACCAACTAACCTCATTCACACATCTGAAGGTTCTGTAAAAATTCCAATTGAATTCAAGCTTGGTGAAGGAGTATATTCACTGGACATCGAAGTAGAGGGAATTTTATTTAATCCAATCCCACCAGAGACAGTCTCTTTTGATATTTTAGTTGGGGAGGCTAGTATCAAACCCATTACACCACCGAATGATGAAGATGAATGTATCATAGCTACTGCCTCATTTGGTTCACCTATGGCAAATGAAGTTCAGATGTTACGAGAAATTAGAGATAATCAACTATTACAAACTGAATCTGGTTCTGCATTTATGGGTGGGTTTAACACATTTTATTATTCATTTGCACCAACTGTTGCTGGATGGGAACACGAAAATCCTGTATTCAAAGAAGTAGTAAAAACTGTGATAACTCCATTGATTACAAGTTTATCTTTACTAAATTACGTAAGTATGAATTCTGAAGAAGAAGTTTTGACATATGGAATTAGTTTGATTATACTAAACATTGGAATGTATGTTGGAATTCCTGCATTTGGAATTCTAAAGTTGTACCAGTTTAAAAGAAACTAGTTCTATTCCGTGAGAATGCTAGTGAAGTTTTTATGTATGCATATTAGTAATTTTTCTATGAAGGCTAAATCGGCTTATTCTTTTTTCGTATTATTTGCTATCGCAGCTGTAATGGTTTTATCAACCCCGGCTGCTTTTGCAGATCATACAGAAGTTACAATCACTCCAGACACGGATTCTTGGATGGATGATGATGACTGTATAGGTATTGAATATGGATGCTACACCCCAGGAACTGCAACAGTGGGTGTTGGAGGAATAGTAATTTTCTCAAATACAGATGTTAAATCACATACAATGACATCAGGATCTGCATCTGCTGCTACACTAGATGTGTTTAATTCAAACTTGATAAAAGTAGGTGAGTCTTGGACATTGGATAAAGAACTCGAAGTAGGTGAGTATCCTTATTTCTGCATGGTTCATCCTTGGATGGATGGTTTACTCATAGTGCAAGAAGCTGAAGAGACTCCTGAGGAAGAGGTAATGGAAGAAACTATGGAAGAGGAGGTAATGGAAGAAACTATGGAAGAAGATAGTGAAGATGGCGGATGTCTAATTGCTACTGCAACATTTGGTTCAGAGTTAGCACCACAAGTACAACAATTAAGAGAACTTAGAGATAATACTATTCTATCAACAGAATCTGGAACATTATTTATGACTGGATTTAATCAATTCTATTATTCATTTTCACCAGCAGTAGCTGATTTAGAAAGAGAATCACCAATATTCAAAGAAGTTATGAAACTAACGCTAACTCCAATGTTATCATCATTATCGTTACTGAATCATGTGAATATTGATTCAGAAGAAGAGATGCTAGGATATGGAATTAGTTTGATTATACTAAATCTTGGAATGTATGTTGGAATTCCTGCATTTGGAATTCTAAAGTTGTACCAGTTTAGAAAAAATTAGAATTCGATTTCTGGAAATTCCAGTGAGGTTTTTATATATCCATACAAGTATTCTGTCTATGAAGACTAAAGCAATTTGCTCTTTCTTCGTACTATTTGCTATTGCAGCTGTAATGGTTTCATCAACCCCAGCTGCTTTTGCAGATCATGCAGAAGTAACAATCGGAGCAGTAGAAGAATCTGGCTTTGGCCAAGATTGTGTAGCAGACGGATGTTATACTCCAATGGAAGCAACAGTTGATGTTGGAGGTGTTGTAACAATGACAAACACCGATACTACTGGACCACATACATTCACAGCAGGAACCGTAGATGGATTTACTCCTACTGCAACTGGTGAATTTGATACTGGTATACTAGCTTCAGGTGAATCAGGTGAATGGATTCCAGAAGCTGCAGGCGAAGTTCCTTACTATTGTTTCCTACATACTTGGATGATAGGTACGATCATAGTACAAGAAGCAGAAGCTGTAGAAGAACACATGGAAGAAGAAGAAGAAGTCATGGAAGACGTAGAGTTAATGGTAACAATTACCGACTCACAAGTATTAGATGGAACTCAAGTTGATCTTGAATTCAGTGAACTACACGTCAACTATGAAATTATTGCAACACAAAACGGTGAAGAAATCTTCAAAGAAGCTGCACACTCAATGGAATTGACTGCAAGTCACCAAATTGATGCTGTTGGATCTGATGAAAATCCAATAGATGTAGAAATAGTTTCTTTGGGTATTGGTCCACCAGATGCTAATCAAGATTGGATTGGACCAACAGGTTCAGTAGCAACTACGCAAGTAGTTCCAGAATTTGGTACAATTGCAATGATGATACTAGCTGTTGCAATCATAAGCATCGTAGCAGTAACTGCAAAATCTAGAGTTGTTCCAAGATTTTAGGAATCTCTCTCTCTATTTTCTTTTTCAAGAATTCGTCTTAAATCATCAAGCTGCTGTTCAGAAAGTTTCAATTTCTCCGCCATTTTTATCATAGCCATCTGTTGTTTCTTAGCATTATGAGTTGATGCGAAAATAATTGAAATTATAATAGCTGCAACAGATAATGATATGGACAAAATAGCAAAGTCATAGGATGTTCCACCATTTGAGGGAACAGAAGTTTCACCAGACTTTAGTTTAGAAACATCTTGTTGTAATGATGAAATGGTATTCTTTAGAGCTGTTA
The DNA here is from genome assembly GCA_965248045.1 of Candidatus Nitrosopumilus sp. Taxonomy (GTDB): domain Archaea; phylum Thermoproteota; class Nitrososphaeria; order Nitrososphaerales; family Nitrosopumilaceae; genus Nitrosopumilus. Next base: position 1,370,761 of record CBDFIG010000002.1, on the reverse strand, counting down.
TATCAGCAGTTTCTCCACTACTTTTAGGAGGAAAATCTAAGACGGCAGTAGATTCTACATCTTCAACTGAAATCTGTACATCAACAAGAGTTCCACTGATTTCTCCCTTCATATCAATAATGTAACTACCAGTTTTGGTTGGAATTACGGGTGAGAAATAGTAACCTGGTCTTGGATCAGAATTTATGTCAATTTTTTTGGCAGCACCGCCATACATAGCTGTAGCCTCCAAATTTTTGAAGGCACTAGTAATTCCTTTGTATGTACCTTCATTTTCTCCAGGTTCAGTTATTTTAAAGACAATATCGTTTCTAATTCCTACAACAGGAGGTTCAATTCCCCAACCTACTTCAATTTTGTACTCTCCAACTTCTACGGTAGTATGTGCAAAAGATGGTGCAATCATTCCAATTGAAAACAATAATGCAATAAAGCCAAAGACTGCTATCTTCACGACTATCATATGATAATTACACATTATTATCTTTACGTGAATTGGTACAAATTTCGAACATATGAAAACTGTTTAAATTATCAAGAATGATCTTAAGAGTAAATGAGAAAGTTTCTGATAATTTTACTAATTTTATCATCAATGTCTATTCCATTTGCATCTGCACATCCATTTACTGAAGAAACCATTCCCAGCTTAACATCTAATGCACTTACTGGTACTAGTGAAGTAATTGTATTTTTTTCAGAACCAATTGACATAAACTTTAGCGAAATTAAAGTATTTGATTCCAATGGAAACCAAATTGATAATAAAGATACAAATTACTATGAAGGAGAATTTTCTCTTATTGTTACAACTCCTCCACTAGAAGATGGAGTTTACACTGTATCAACTAAAGTCCTCTCTAAAGTTGATGGACATCTTGTTCCAGATGCATTTCTGTTTGCAGTAGGAGATGTTGTAATTGATCCTTCTATGTTAGAATTAGAAAGACCATCAGGACTTCCATTTTTACCTGAAGCAGGAGCTAGATTTCCGGGGCTTGTAGGTCAAACAATTGTTTTAGGAGCAGTAATTGCATCTCTGATAATTTGGGGAACTCAAAACAAACAACTAATCAGAGAAGAATTAGACAAGATAGAATCATTCCATCATGGAAAATTTATGTCAATTACAGGAATAGGATTGATGCTTGTCTTCATATCAGATATTCTGATGATTGCAATTCAAACAATTAGATTAGAAACTTCACCCCTTGATGTCATCCAAACAGATTTTGGAATGGTTTGGCTTGCAAGAATGATTATTACGGTAATTTTGCTTGGCATATGGTTTGGAATGGATAGACAAAAAGTACTATCAAAGAAGAATCAGATTCCGATGCTTGTTGCATCATTAGTATTAATTGCAACTACAAGTCTGATTGGACACGGTGCAGCCAGTGGAGAAACACCAGCACTTGTTTTAGATTATATACATAATTTAGTTGCAGCAGTTTGGATAGGAGGTATTTTCTATTTTGTTTTCACGTTACTTCCAACATTTTCTCAGCTAAAAGAAACAAATCGAGAAAAGATGAGTCTAGTATTAATTCCAAGATTCTCAATAGCATTTATCATTTCAGTAGGAGTTGTAATAATTACAGGACCAACTCTCATGTGGTTCTTAGAAAGCGATGTAGAATTAATTACTGAATCAATTTATGGTCAATTAATTATTTTAAAAATTTCAATTGCTGCAATAATGATTGGTTTAGGGGGATTTTTCCAGTTTAAAGTTCAAAAAAATGCTGAAAAGGATTTTTCATCAGGAAAAATTTCTGTTCATAAAAAACTAACGAGATCACTCAAAGTTGATGCTGTACTAGGAATTATTATTCTTGGAGTAGTTGCATTACTAACAAATGGGACACTACCAGCAGGTGAAATTCAGAAAGTTGATGCTCAAGAGATTGTTTATGGTTTTAAGACTCTAGAGTTTACAGAAAATACAAAATTCGATATTGATATTTCTCCATTTTCAAGTGGAGCAAATACAATTCTAGTTAGAATAAGTGACTTTGAGGGAAACCCTCTCTATGATTCAAATCAAGTTAAAGTAAAGATATTAAATCCATCAAAAAATATTTCACCAATTGAAGTTCCTATGGAAATGATCAAACAAGAAGAAAATAGACCAACTGAGTTTCAAGGAGAATTAACATTTGGATTTTCTGGAGAATGGTTAGTAGAGATTGAAGCTCAAAGAACTGAAAATGCAAATGAGTCAAAATTGCTGAATTTACTCGTAAAACCAAAGCTAACAAACATTCAAACCCAAATCATTGAGTATGAATTACCAGAAGATGCAAAACCTCTTTTCCCATTATATGATGGAAAAAATTCTATTTGGATAAGTGATGCATCAGCTCCACGATTATGGCAATTTTCACTTGATACACAAGAATTTTACCCATATTCATTTGATGGACTCACTACAACATTTCTAACACAAGACAACAAAGAAAGGATTTGGTTTACTGATACTCCAAGAAATCAGATTGGGTTCATTGATCTTGAAAGCAAAGAAATTACATTAAAAATAATTCCTGAATTAGATCCAGTAATTTCACAAAATTCTCCACTTGGTATTCAAGCAGACTTTGATGGAAATATTTGGATTACTATAATTAACAAAGATAGAATTGTAAAATATGTACCAGAACTTGATACATTTGAAGAGATTAGACTAGAAACAGAATCATTACCATTTGCTTTAGCAGTTGATGAAGATGGAAATATTTGGTATACTGCAACTAATACAGGGAAGATAGGATTCATAGATCCTAAGAGTAATGAATTAACTCAAATTTCAACTGAAACAGTTCTACAAGGACCAGAAGCATTGCTTTTTGATAATGATGGAAATCTCTGGATTGCAGAACATACAGGCTCAGGAATTACCAAATTCAACCCAGTTTTAGAGACATTTGAGAAAATTTCTGTTCCAGATGAAGATGCATTACCATTTGGAATGACATTTGATAGATATGGAAATATTTGGTTTGCACAGCATACAATAGATAATCTTGGAGTGTATGATCCAGATAATAATAATTTGATAGAAGTTCCAGTCCCAACGAATTCATCATTTATTCAATTTATGACATCAGATGGAAATGACAATGTATGGTTTGTTGAATGGCAATCAAATAAAATTGGAACAGTAAAGATGACAGAAATTCCTGTTATTGCATCACAAATACAAACAACAAGTAATTATGAAATAAAATACACAGAATTAGCATCACCTCTAATTGCATTGGGAATTATTGCAACATCATTATTTTATGTAAAAAGCATACAGGATAAAAGAAGATTAAATTCTCTGATTAATTCTTAGATAATAATCCAGCTGACTTTATCATTAAAGTTCCTGCAAGTAAACCAATTGATAACAAAACAATAGTTCCTGCAGGAGTAATATCAAAGATGTAAGAGATTAAAATTCCTGCCACTACAGAGAAGATAGAAAAGCTGATTGAAATTATTGCAGTGGATTTGAAACCTTTGCCATACATAATTGCAGTTACATTAGGAATTACAAACAAAGCTGAAATCAATAAAACACCTACAAGTTGGATTGATGTAACTACAGTTATTCCTGCCATAAATACAATCAAGTAATTTATTTTTTCTACAGAAATGCCACTAACTTTGGCTTGTTCTTCGTTAAATGTAGAATAGAGAATTTGTCGATATAGTGTTAAAATTACAATTAGAATTACTCCAGTTAGTGATAAGATTAGAACAGTATCATCTACACTAACAAGAAGAATACTTCCAAAAAGAAAACTAAAGATATCAATTGTAAAACCTCCTGAGAATCCAATAATTACGAGCCCAACTGCTATTCCTGATGATAAAAGTACTGCAATTGATGCATCGCCAGAGATATTGTATCTATCTTTAATTTTTGTAATGATTAGTGCACTAACTATTGAAACACCATAAGCAGTCCACAATGGATAGACACCTGCTAACAAACCTAATGCAATTCCACCAAATGATGAATGCGCTATTGCATCACCAAATAATGAATAGCGCCTCAAAACTAAGAACAATCCAACAACTGAACAAAGAATTGCAATTGCAACTCCAGAAATTAATGCTCTATGCATAAAACTATAAGTTAAAATTTCTAGAGACATGATTAATGATGATGCATGTGTTCCTGCATCGAAGCTTCAGAATATTGTTTGACTAGCTCATCATCAGAAAAGAATTTTTCAGACTCACCATGGAAAAACAATGTTCTATTTAGGCACGCCACATGGTTTGCTAGTTGATTAACTGCATCCAAATCATGAGAAGACCAAATAATAGTAATTTTTTGTTTAGAATTTAATTCACGAAGTATACTGTAGAACAACTCAATACTTTGTTGATCAATTCCGGTTACAGGTTCATCAAGAATCAGAATTTTTGGATCATTTACTAAAGCTTTCGCAATAAAGACTCGCTGTTGTTGTCCTCCAGATAATTCACCAATTCTTCTTTTACCTAGTTCATGTATCCATAATTGTTGTAAAATTTCATCAATTTTATTTTCATCAGATTCTTTTCTCAAACCCATTCTTACAACATCATTAACTGTAACTGGAAAATTTTTTTCAAAAATTGGTTTTTGTGGAACATAGCCAATTTCCTTAAGATAATTTTTTGATTTTCTAATATCCTCCCCAAAAAATTTGATAGTTCCTTTGTACTTTGTGTTAAGGCTTAACATTGCATCAAAAAGAGTAGATTTTCCAGCACCGTTAGGACCAATTATGCCTAGAAAATCTCCCTGATTAACCACAAAACTCACATCATCAAGGGCTTTAACATCTGGGTACTGAACCGTTAGATTACTAATTTCAACTACATTCAACATAATGCCTCTTTTAGATTGTTAAGATTGTCAGTCATTTTAGAAATATAAGTTTCATCAGAACGAATTTCTAATGGAGATAAAACTAAAACCTTACCACTTATTTCATTTGCAATTATTTCAGATGTTCTAGTATTAACATTCTCTTCACTAAAAATTACTTTAATGTTTAATTCTTTAGCTGTGGAAATTACATTTTCTAATGTTTTTGCAGTAGCTTCTCCATGTAGATTTGATGAAACTATTGTATGTTGATTTAGATTGTATTCATCTGCAAAATATGAAAATGCATCATGAAAAGCCACAAAATCATTACTGCAATCAGATAATTCATTTCTAATTTTTGAATCAAGTAAATCTAATTTTTCATTATATTTTGCTGCATTTGTATGATAAAATTCTCCATTTTCAGGATCTACATTAGAAAATGCTAGTGCAATATTTTGTACTTGGATTTTTGCATAAACAGGATTTAACCAGATATGTGGATCTCCAGAATTTTTAACTGAAATCTTATTACTTGTATCAACTATCTCACCAGAATAACCAGTCTCTTCTAAATTACTAACCCAGTTTTCAAAACCTATTCCATTAATAATAATTAGATCAGATTTTTGCATTCTTTGTACATCTTTAACAGTTGGCTCCCAATCATGAGGTTCTACTCCAACTGGAACAAGCAAGACAGCATCAACTTTTTCTTGTCCTACATTTTGGGAAAATTCATGAAGAGGATTAAATGATGAAATGATTTGCAGTTTAGAGCTATCAATTTTTTCAAATTGTTGTTTTGAATCAGTACCATAAACAGCAACAGAGCTTAATGGAACTACTATAACTATTGCAATTATTGCAAGTTTAGTTTGTATATTCACGAACCAGTTCAATTCATATTATTAATAAATCTATAAAATCTTAATAAGATTAATTGCTAAACTTATAAGATAATTAATAACATTAGGCATATGCCAATAGTTTCAATCTCATTAAATGATGAGATTCTTTCAGAACTAGACAAATTACAATCAACTATGGGATTTTCAGGTAGGTCTGAAGCCATCAGAGCAGGAATCAGAACATTTGTTTCTGAAGAAAAACAAAAATCAGATTTGTCTGGAAATATTCATGCTATTCTTTTGGTTGTACATAATGATGAGTTTGATCATGTTGTTTCAGGAATTACTCATAATTTTGAGGATCTAATTACAACACATCTTCATAGTAAAATCGACAAGGAAAAATGTATGGAACTTTTTGTAATTGATGGCGACTCAACAAAAATATCTACAATGACAAAAAATTTTCAGACAAATAAAAATATGGATACTGTAAAGCTTGTTGCACTTTAGATATTGAATCTAAATGAGTTTTTCCTAGTAACAAAAATTATTGCAATTACTGAAATTACTAAAATGAAAGGTACGATTGTTCCAAATTCTGGAGCTACAACAATTCCAAACTCAGTTTCTTGTCCAGTATTTCTAATATTCTCAAATTTTATAATTGTAGGGCCTGTTTGATCTTCTGTGAAGGTAAATTTTTCAAATTCTCCTCCAACTTGTGCATTTCCTGTTGTACGATAAATCTCATTTCCATTTTGAATTATTACAAATGTGTAATCAGAATTTCTTAGAGGTTCATTAGTTCTTCCATCTCTAATAGTAAAAACAAAATTTGTATCAATTCCAGGTTCTACATTTAAAGGATCCCATGAAAGATTTACTTTGAAGTCTTCACTTTTGGTATACGCTTCTAATGGAAAGGATGTATCTTCACTTGTAGATAATGTAAATAAAATATTATCAGGTAATGGTTCATCTAATTTTTTCATTTCATTTTTTAAAAATCTTAGATGATCTTGCAATAAAACAAAATGAACTATTCTTTCATTATCTTCTGTATAATCATCAACGGATACTGAGGATTTGAATAATTCAATTCCATTTGCATAGCCTGAATAGCTAGGAGACAAAAATTCAGAAAAATCTTTTGGAAAATGGGATTCTACATGAACTACAGATACATGAGACATTTGTTTTTCGCTCCAATCAAATGGCATTTCAAATGTTATCTGTTTAGTCTCAGAATTATACTGAAAATTAGAAATTTGATCAAAATATGATTTCACACGAAATTCCACATTGTTATTTTCTGCATCATTTTGTGTATAGGAAGTAGTTTCAATTACACTCAAATCTGCATTATAGATTCCAGAGTTCTCTATGATGTTAGTTGGTTCGTCAATAGTCCTCACTTCAATTTCAAAAGTATACAGTCCACCCGAAGTAAAAAGTGGACCAGTAATTTCAATAGGATTAGATTCTGTTCCATGCCAAGCACCGAGTATAGAATCTTGCTCTCCATGAATCACAAAATTATCAAATCCTGATTTTGGAGATATCTTAATTGGCAATACTCCATTATCTGTAAAAAAATAATTTCTAAAAATTATTTCATTATTATGAAACAAACCAATTAGAAATGTAACATTTTTTGCATTTTCTTTTGTTTCATCTTCAATTGCAGTAATTGTTATTTGGTCTTGATTATTTTCAAAATACATTGGCATCTCAACTGAAATTGAGATTTCTTTTCCCTGAATGTCTATTGAAGAAATAGTGTCAATTCCCAATCCATGTCCATATACACTACTTGCTGGAAACAACAAACATGCAACCATTGCAAGTATCCCAAATTTTGTTAATGACAACATTATTTTCATTCTATCAGGGTTATTTTACTGTCAGTAATTCTTCTACTTTTTGAATCAAATCAGGCATTGTTGTTGCTTCCAAAATGGGTTGTAGATCATTTGGATCATGAGCACCAAGTGCAGACAATGAATAGATGTAATCAATTGTAGGCGTGTCAGTAGTAAGATAGTATTGTTCTAAAACGTGTTCTAATGAATGTGGTTCAACAACCTGAGGTAACGCTTGTGTAATAATTTTCTTTTTCCATAATTCAACAAGTCTTTCCCATTGATCTATTGAAATATTCTCATCAATTTCGAGAACCATCTCAACTTCAGCTTGAATGTACATTTTCTCTTTAGTTCCAATTTTTTCATGCATTTCAGATATTTCTTGATGTCCTTCTACTGAAAGCGGATCATAGTTTGCTGGTTGAGAAATTGGTGGTGAAATAATTTTTTTAATTTTAAATGAGTTTCTACCTATAGTCTCAATGTGCAATTGTAGTCCATCAAGCTCAACATCTTCACACTTGGTAATTTTAGCAATTGTTCCAACTAATTTTGGCGAATTCCAACCATTTACAGAATTTTTTTCATCAATTAAGCATACACCAAACTGACCATCACCTAACATGCAATCATCAACTAGTTGCTTGTATCGAGGCTCAAAGATTCGAAGTGGAAGTTCTTGTCTAGGAAATAAAACTAAATCTAAAGGAAATATTGGAATTGTTTTTGTTTCTGTCAACTAATCATATTGAAATGTCTTTAGATATATGAATGCGGATTCTAAAATAAATTAAAATCCATTTTCATTGAGTGTTAGACCCAATATAGCTGCACGGGTATATTTTCCATATTCAGCTTGTTCAAAGTATTTGGCATATTTTGTATTATCAACATCAGTGGAAATTTCATCTATTCTAGGAAGAGGATGTAAAATTATAGAATCATCTTTCATTTGTTTTAGCAAATCTAATCCCACTACATAGCTTCCTTTGACTTTGAGATATTCTTCCTCATCAGGGAATCTCTCTTTTTGTATTCTTGTTACATATAGAACATCAAGTTCATCAATGTGTTCTTCAATATCAGTAGATTCAGTAAAGGACAACCTCTTTTTGATTTCATAAGTTGAATCAGATCGTATTCTAAGAGATTCTGGAGAAATTAAGCGTACATCAACATCATAGTTTCCGAGTCCATGTAACAGAGAATAAACAGTTCGTCCATACTTTAGATCACCAACAATTCCAATCTTTAGACCATCAATCTTTTTCTTTTCTTTTTTGATTGTAAACAAATCTTGAATTGCTTGTGTAGGATGTTCTTCTGTACCACTACCTGCATTGATTACAGGTTTTGAAGAAATCTCAGCGGCAAATCTACTTGAACCATCCAAAGTATGTCGTAATACAAGAATATCAGAGTAAATTGATAACATTCGTACAGTGTCAGCAAGACTCTCACCTTTTTGTGTAGAAGATGAAGTGATATCAGAAATTCCTAATGAATTACCACCAATTGATGCCATAGCAGAATCAAAACTAAGACGAGTTCTAGTACTTGGTTCATAAAATAAGTGAGCTAGAGTTTTTCCTTTACAGATCTCCCTTCGTTCTGCAGGGTTTAATTTTATCATCTTATCTGTGGCGGCAAAGATTTTCTCGAATTTTTCTTTATCAAATTCCTTAATTGAGATAATATCTTTTTGATAAAACTCGTTCATTCTTTCAATGATATATACAAGAGACTATACAAAGTATTCTGATGGAACAGTCCGAACTTATGGTTCGACGAATCAAGGAAGGTACTGTAATTGACCACATAGATGAAGGTAAGGGCCTTCAGGTTCTTAACGCATTAAGAATTGACGGCAAAGATGGAAGTTTGATTACTATAGCCCTGAATGTTCCAAGTGGTAAATTCAAGAAAAAAGACATCATTAAGGTAGAAAACAAGTTCCTAAAAGATGATGATACAAACAAACTTGCAGTTATTGTGCCAACGGCAACAATTAACATCATCAAAAACTACAAGCTAGTTGAAAAGAGAAGGGTTGCTCTTCCAAATGAAATTGATAGAATCTTTCGTTGTTCAAATCCAGATTGTATTACAAACAGTACAGAACGTATAGAATCAATAATGGATGTTATTGATAAAGAAGGAAGAGTACTCAAGTGTAGATATTGTGCTAGAGTATTAGATGTAAATCAGCTAAAATATAATTAAATTTGAAAAGATTTTGTTGTGGTTTATTGTCCTAAGATGATAAACATCATGACGATACCATAGATAGCAATTGATTCTACCATACCTACAAAGATGAATACTTTAGACTGTAATGCTGGGTTCTCACTAATTACTGCAAGACCTGCTGCACCAACTTGACCTAAACCAACACCGGCACCGCCTGCTGCAACACCAAATGCTATACCGGCACCAATTAGTTTGGAGCCATCACTCATGCCACCAGCACCTTCTTCTTCAGCAGCATATGCTACATCTGTTAGACCTGCAACAACTAATGCAATTGCTGCTACTGATAACAATAAAACAATAGGTTTCATCTGTCTGAATTCCTCATAATTCCATATTTAAATCATGATAACGTTAGAGCGTTAAATTTGATCAAGTGTTTTCTTTTTGAATGATGTTAGATCACTTTTAATTGAATTTACAAAATTCTCATGATCGTTATCTAGCGTCTTTTTAGAATTTTCAAGTAGTTTTTTAATTTCTTCTTTTGCCATTATTTCCTACTTTCCATCTTAGCTTTGACTTTTTTTAACTTTGCGAATTCTTCTCTTTCTCTTTCTTCAAGAGTTGCAAGTATGAATCGAATTTTTTGTTGATATTGTGGAATAATGACATTTTCAAGAGCATTTAGCAATTTTTGTGTCTTTTCTAATGCTTTTGCGAGGCTAAAAATTGAATTTTCATATTCTGCTGCTTTACAAATTTGCGGAAGTAGTTCCTTGATTTGTTTTGCTGCTCTATCAATTGAAGAATTTGTATCTGCAAATCCATAAGGCATTGATTTTGTGTCTTCTTCAGTTACAGTAAGTGCTGGAATCTTTACATCCACTACTCTTCTTACATGAACATCTACTTGCATTACAGGTGGTGTAGATTCAGCGACAGAATCAACAGTATCTGTTCCTAATGATAGGTATGCTTCATTAACAGATTTGTAAATATCTTGTAGTGGATCCCAAATTCCACCTCTTGCTTTTGAGGCTTCTTCAATCATTTCTTCAATATTTTTTAAGAGGACTTTACGTTTATCATCTAAAATTCCCTGAACCATTGTTGCAACTTGGCTAGATTTTTTAAATTTTAAAAGTTCAATTTTTGTAGCAGAAACATTTTGTCCAAATGACATTTTGTTATTCTTCCTTGTAATACTTGGCTACGAATTTATCTTTGATTTTAGTAATCTCATTCTTTGGTAATTTAGAAACAATCTTCCATAAAATTCCAAGTGTTTCTTCAATAGTTCTGTTCTCATCAGTTGCTTGTGTAAGGAATTCTTTTTCAAAAATATCACCAACATCCATGTATTTCAAATCAATTTCAGTCAGTCCTGCTTTACCTACAATACCTGCTAATGCTCTTACTTCTTGTGCTCTAGAATATGCATCATAAACTTGGTTAGCAACTTCACTATGATCTTCTCTAGTACTTCCTTCACCAATTCCGTCTTTCATCAATCTACTAAGACTCATCAAAATATTGATTGGGGGATAAATTCCTTGTCTGAACAAATCTCTACCAACTACTACTTGTCCTTCTGTAATGTATCCAGTAAGGTCAGGGATTGGATGAGTGATATCATCAGATGGCATTGACAAAATTGGAACTTGGGTAACACTACCTTTCTTTCCCTGTAGTTTACCGGCTCTTTCATAAAGTGTTGAAAGGTCAGTGTAAAGATAACCAGGATAACCTTTTCTTCCAGGAACTTCTTCTCTTGCTGCACTAATCTCTCTTAATGCCTCTGCATAGTTTGTCATATCAGTAATTACAACTAGAACATGCATTCCTAACTCAAATGCCAAATATTCAGCGACAGTTAAAGCCACACGTGGAGTGATGATTCTTTCAATTGCAGGATCATCTGCCGTATTTAGAAATAGAACACTTCTCTTTAGTGCACCAGAGTCTTCAAGACTTCGTCTGAAATATTCTGCTTCACTGTATTGCACACCGATTGCTGCAAAGACGACAGCAAAGTCATCTTGTGTTCCAACTACACTTGCTTGTCTTGCAATTTGTGCTGCCAAAAGATTGTGAGACATACCAGAACCTGAAAAGATTGGAAGTTTTTGTCCTCTAACTAGAGTCATCAATCCATCAATTACAGATACACCAGTTTGAATGAAGTCCTTTGGATATTCACGTTGTTCTGGATTCATTGGTTCGCCATTAATGTCAACAAATTTATCAGCAATTGGATCTGGGAGTCCATCTTTTGGTCTACCTAGTCCATCAAAAACTCTACCAAGTACTTCTTTTGATACTGGCATTTCCATAACTTTACCTACAAATTTTGCATTAGTTCCAGCAATAGATAATCCAGTTGTTCCCTCAAAAACTTGAACGATTGCTTTACCGTTTCCTACTTCGAGAACTTTACCTAATCTTCTTTCGCCTTCATTAGTTTCAATTTCAACAAGTTCATCAAATGCTGCATTCTCAACATCATCTACAATTACTAGAGGGCCTTTAATTTCTGCAATCTTACTGTATTGAACTCCGCCTTCTACTGTCAATTTGTAACTTTCACTCCTGTAATTTTTTTGAATTGTTCTTGCATATCTGTATCAAGTTGATCAAGTTTTGGCATCTCATCATCTTTGACATTCATTCTTGCTTTGAGTATCGAACCAATAATTGACATTGCACGGATATCAGATAATGCTGCGCCTCCTTTCAGTGCTTGTTGACCTCTTGTGTAAAAGTCAACTAATAATTTCATTAGTTTGAACTGTTTTTCTGGACTGCAAAAAGTATCAACATCATCAAATGAGTTTTGCTGTAAAAGACCAATTTTAATCATTCTTGCAACTTCAAGAATTAATTTTTCTTCATCAGGTAATGCTTCAGGACCTAAGAGTCTAACAATTTCTTTTAGTGTGTCCTCTCTTTGTAAAATTCCATATGTTTCACTTCTTAGACTTAACCAATCTTCACTGATGTTTTCGCCCCACCATTTTGCAATGTCAGCAAGATAACCAGAGTAGCTGTTCATCCAGTTGATTGATGGATAATGTCTAGAGTATGCAAGTTTTGCATCCAAAGCCCAGAAAGTTTTGATGAATCTCATTGTGTGAGTTGTAACTGGTTCTGTAAAGTCACCACCTGATGGAGATACAGCACCAATCAAAGTAACTGAACCGTCACGGTCTGGACTACCAACTGCTCTAACTCTACCTGCTCTTTCATAAAATTCTGCTAATCTTGATGCAAGATATGATGGATAACCTTCTTCTGCTGGCATCTCTTCTAATCTACCACTCATTTCTCTGAGCGCTTCAGCCCATCTACTTGTAGAATCTGCTACAAGTACAACGTCTTTACCCATATCTCTGTAATATTCTGCAATTGTTACACCAGTGTAGATACTTGCTTCTCTTGCTGCTACTGGCATGTTACTAGTATTTGCAACAAGAACAGTTCTGTCCATAAGTGGTTTTCCACTACGTGGATCTTTGAGGTGTGGAAATTCAACTAGAACTTCAGTCATCTCGTTTCCTCTCTCACCACAACCAATGTAAACAACAACTTGGGAATCAGCCCATTTTGCAATTTGGTGTAATGTAACAGTCTTTCCTGTTCCAAATGCTCCAGGAATTGAACCAGTACCACCTTTTGCAATTGGGAAAAATGTGTCTATAACACGTTGTCCTGTAAGTAATGGAACTGTAGGATCATATCTGGTTTTGTATGGACGTGGTTTTCTTACAGGCCATTTATGATACATCTTAAGAGAAATAGTTTGACCATCTTTCTCAGTTGTAGCTACTTCAGTTTCTAAATCATAATCTCCCTCTGAAACGATATTTGTAATTTTTCCACCCTGATGATCTGGCGGAACCATAATAGAGTGATCAATAAGAGCAGTTTCTTGTACAGTTCCAAGTACACTTCCTCCAGCAACTTCGTCACCAACACTAACAGTTGGAACAAAGTGATATTTTTTTGTCATATCAACTGGAGTAGTAGTAATACCTCTTCCAATAAATGAACCAGATGCTTTAGATAATTCTCTTAATGGTCTTTGAATTCCATCATAGAGTTGTCCAATAATTCCTGGGCCTAACAAAACACTAAGTGGATTTCCAGTTCCAATCACAGGCTCACCTGGTTTAAGTCCACTAGTTGATTCATAAACTTGGATAAATGCTACATCGCCAGTTAATCTAATTACTTCACCTACTAATTTTGAATTACCAACAGTTACAGTCTCATACATTTTTGCTTCAGACATACCATCTGCTCTAACTGCAGGGCCACTTACCCAAACTATTCTACCTTGAGCTGCCATTTTCTAATTTCCCACTCCGAATGTGGATGCAATTTCTTTCCTTATTAAAGGCTTCAAGCGTTCAATTCTTGCATCGATCGTATTGTCAAATGTCATTGCACCATCTTTTGATTTTACTTTAACTCCGCCAAGACAATCAATTGTGTCAGGGGATAATTCAGCTCCTGAGAATTGAGACAACGCAGATTGTACTGCATCTTTATCTTTAGTATTTGTAAAAACTATAACTTCAGAAGTTTTTAAAATTTTAGTTGCTTCATCTAACAAAGTCTTAATTAATTTTGAGTGATCTTCATTTACAATTTGATCTAGTGCTTTTGAAAAGACCTTATCAACTGCTTCTTCTAATACCATTAGTTCTTTATTTCTAGCCTCTATGTCTGCACCACCAACAATCTGTTTTTCAATTTTGTCGGCTTCTTTGTTTCCATCTGAAATAATTTTATCATATTCCTGTTCTAGTTTAGGAAGTGAATTATCTAGTGTTTGTTTAGATTCTAAACCTGAATTTTCTAGATCGGATAGAATTTCATTTTCTGTTTTGTTAATAATTTTGTCAATAGCTTGTCCTAATGATGAATTAGATGTCAATATGAGGTGAGAATTTAATAATAGATTTTAATGTTTGGGAGAAATTGGAATAATTCTAAAAAATTCATATTTTTAATTCGGACTTAGAAAGATATTATAATGTATTAATCGGCGTTGGAAGTGTGACTGTTGCAGAACTACTGATGGGTAGTGTTATACTTCCAAGAAATGAATCTCCAAAAGCAATATCACGTCTAACTGAGTTTGAATGGTTTCATAAAATGGAGATGGAGAATGAAACAGTTACCCCTGAAATTGATGATCTTCTTTTACGGGCACAAAAATCACATCAATTTGTTGAAGATGTAATCAAGGGATTGAATATTCCGCTACGAGTAGGTATCATGGAGATTCTTTTCAAAGGTACTGTAATTAAAAAGAAAAATTACAACATTGATGAAATTGAAGGTTTGATTGAAGATTTGGAGAAAACTCCAGATAGTATAACCAATGCAGCCAAAGTATTAGCAGAAAGTTCAAAGATTAATCATTATCTAGAAGAATACAAGTCATTAAAAGAAACATCACAAGTTGCAAACAAACTGAAAGTTGATTTAACTGGTTTTGGTTCTATGAATCATTTTTACACAAATCTATTTGTCATTAATTCTGCTGATTTTGGTGAGATTGAACGATCATTAGAAGGCATACCAATTTTCAAATATGATTTAGAATCTAAAGAAAAATCAGCTGTCATAATAATTTCTGATATTGATGATTCTGATAAAGTTCTCAAAGTTATGCGAGCCCTTAATTCAAATCCATTTAGCATACCTAAAGATTTTCCTCAGATTCCAAGTGAAGCATATGCTTTAGCAGAATCAAAGATAAAAGAACTAACAGAAAAACAAAAGAAAATTTCAAAAGAATTAGCTTCTATTACAAAAAAAATTCGTGCTGAAATTCTAACAATGCATGAAAATGCATTTGTAGCAAAAGAAGTTCTTGAAACATTACGTAAACCAGGGGGTACCAAAAATTTTGCAGTTATTCAAGGGTATATTCCAAAGAAGATGGAAAAAAAATTCAAAGAAGCAACAAGTCAATGGACATCAATAACTGAAAAAGTAACGAATGTAGAGACACTTTCAGATCTTCCTGTTTATTTAGATAATCCAAACTGGGTTAGAACATACGAAGTAATTACTCAGAGTCAAGGAATTCCTAAACGAGGAGAGTTTGATCCTACATGGATGATTGCACTCATGTGGCCTATATTTTATGGATTAATGTTTGCAGACTTGGGTCACGGACTATTGTTAATGGGATTAGGATTATTATTCAAATTCAAAGGACAAGGCACACTATCAAGATGGGGAATGTTACTTGCAATGTCAGGTGGAGCAGGTGCACTTGCAGGAATTTTCCAGGGAGAGATATTTGGTTTTCATTTAGAACACTTTGCAGGCTTTGAAGCATTGCTACATGAAGGTGGACCACTTCATTCGATTGAATGGTTGATAGGAGCTATCAGTGTTGCAGAATTAACATTTGATCAAGTAATCATGATTCTCAAAGTATCATTATTCTTAGGAGTTATTCATCTAGGATGGGCTTTTCTTTTACGTATTCGTAACTATGCAAAAAAGAAAGACAAGGATGCATTGATCTTTGAAGCTATTCCAAATTTGTTCATGTGGTTAGGAGTTTTTGGAGTAATGATGGGAGCAATAGGTTCTGGATATGATGTAATGAATATGTATTCCAAGATTCACACAGAAGCTGTTCCTTGGGTTTCTGTACTTGTTGGAGAATGGGCAGTGGTTTGGTTAGTTGTTAGAGTTTCAATTATTATCATACTTGCATGTGTTGTATTGATGATTATTGGTGGAATAAAACACAACAAGAAACATCCAGAAGATGGTGGAGACATGGTAAGTGTAATTATGGAAGTTTTACTTGGAAAAACAATTGAATGTCTGGCGCACTCGATTAGTTATGCACGAATAGGAATTATGCTACTAGTGCATGCCGCATTATTGCTTACAGTAAATCAGGCTTTCGAATCTTTAGGTGGACTTAGTTCCCCAATGGCAATGGTACTAATTATTGGAGGACAAATTGGAATCATGATGATTGAAGGTTTGATTGTTTACATACAGTCTCTAAGGCTTCACCTCTACGAGTTCTTTACAAAGTGGTATGACGGTGGTTCTCAACCATTCAAACAACTAGTTCCAGAGATGGTTTACAACAAGTATTCTTGGAAGAATAAGAAAAAATAAAAGAAGGAGATAGAAAGAACATGTCAAAAGAAGCCATAATTACCACGATTCCTGCAGTCATTATGCTCGGATTTGCTATTTTTGGAATAACAATAGTTAGTCCCTAGTCTCTTGTAAAATAAGAATATCAAATTTTAAATTATTTTTCCACAGGCAACTCTAGTTTATTTCCCCATTCTCCCCAAGACCCAAGATATACACGGACGTTTTCAAACCCAAGTTTCTTTAATGCCAAAAATGCGTTGGCAGCACGATATGCTCCATGACAATAAGTCACAATCTCAGAATCTTTTGGAATTTGATAAAGTTTGGATAATTCATCATCTGATTTGAAAGTTCCATCCTCACCAATATTGAGATTCCAATCAATATTGACAGATTTTGGAATATGCCCAATTTGAGCCGCCCTGACAACAGTTCCATCATATTCCTCCTCAGATCTGGCATCAATGATTTTTAGATTATCAATATTTTCTAGAATATGCTCATAACCGGTAATAATTTCAGGGTTGATTTTTCCAGAAAATTTTGAGGGTTGAAATGGGTTTGGTTTAATCTCAATTGGCAGATTTTCTTTTTTCCATTTTTTCATACCACCATCTAACATGGATACATCTGGATGTGAAAAATATTCCAACATCCAAACACCTCTTGCAGATAGCATACCAGAGACATTATCATAAAAGACAACTCTCTTTTCAGAGCTTACACCTACAAATGAAAAAATCATCTCAGTTTGTTTGTTAAAATTTTGTATTCCTTCGGGGGTAGTATCTATCCAATGAAATGCAAAAAGATCTAAATTGACAGAACCTGGAATGTGACCCTCTGAGTATTCTGCAAAAGAACGAGTGTCAATGATCAAAATATTTGAGTCATTTAGAATTGAATTAAGTTCAGTTGTAGAAATTAACATAGCTTTGGTAAATTGATCAAATCTAAATTGATTTGGATTAAAAAAATAAAAAGAAAAGGGTTTTTTCTTTATTCGTTAACGTATGCTCTTTCGCCGTGCTGTGCCAAATCAATGCCAATCTCCTCTTCTTTAGGAGTGACTCTGATTCCGCCAGGCCATACCGCATCCATCACTTTGAGGATAATCAGTGTAACACCAAAGGCATAGCCTACTGATATTGCAGCTCCGATTATACTGATTGCTTGCTGTTCCATTCCTTCTGCAGTACCAGTCCATGCGCCAATACCGTCTCCGGTATCCCAAACGTGTGGACTAGCTAATGTACCAGTCAAAATTGCACCTGTAAGACCGCCGATTCCATGTACTCCCCATACATCTAATGCGTCGTCCCATTTGCGTGCACTCTTGAATGCTATTGCTGCATAACAAACTGTACCAGCTGCAATACCTATGATAATCGATGCCATTGGACCTACCCAACCTGAGGCCGGGGTGATTGCTACCAATCCTGCTACTGCACCTGACGCGGCTCCAACGATACTTGGTTTTCCTGTATGTGCCCATGACATGAGCACCCAAGTAACTACAGCCATACCAGTTGAGGTATTAGTTACAGTCCATGCACTGACGGTAATGCCGTCTACCATTACTTCACTTCCTGCGTTGAAACCAAACCATCCAAACCAGAGTATTCCTGCTCCCAGGACTACTAATGGGATGTTGTGTGGCTCCATTGGCACTTTGCCATATCCAAGTCTTCTGCCAAGGACTAAGGCTCCTGCCAACGCAGCAAATCCTGAAGAAATGTGTACTACAGTACCACCAGCAAAGTCTAATGCATATGATGGCGATAAGTCTGGATCGAGGTCTATTGCACCTCCTCCTATGTATCCGCCTCCCCAGACCCAATGTGCTATTGGATCATAAACGAAGGTTCCCCATAAGAGTACGAATATGATTATTGCGCTGAATTTGATTCTGTCAATCAAACCACCAATGATAAGAACTGGTGTGATGACTGCGAATGTTGCTTGGAACATTGCAAATAGTTGGTGAGGTACTGTACCTGGCCAACCTTGACTACAATAGTCGCCATCCTTCATTTCATTCATCTGGTATGCTGCTGACCATGTATCTGCACATGGACCTACTTCACCGAGTGGTGCCCACGCTGATACCATGTTGAATCCAGCATAATCCAGATTTCCCATGAACATGTTTGCTTCTGAATCAATTCCACCAAATGCTAGTGAGTAACCCCATAGAACCCATTGTACTGACATTAGACCCATTACGATAAAGGTCATACCAAGTACATTGACGACATTCTTTGATCTGGCTAATCCGCCATAAAAGAAGCCGACACCTGGGGACATGAGGAGTACCATTGATGTTGCTGTTAGCATCCATGCTGTATCACCTGTGTCTATAAGACAAGGTAGCATGCCGCCTTCGCCATCATCATACCAACATTCGTTAGGATTACCAGTGTAAATTCCACTGGTTCCTGCTACATATCCGTCCATACCATCATCAACACTTTGTGCATATGCCTGTGACATAGCACCTGCTGCTGTGATAGATACTGCGGCTACAAGTAATAGAGCATACTTGTAGTTCCTAGAATTCATTAAATTTATCGAAATTGGAGAGGATTTAAGGAGTAGCTACATCAAAATTTGTAAAATAGTAAATTATTATATTTTAGTATATTCTGATAGTAACATAGAATATGAAAATAAAGTCAAGTGTGAATGAATGAAGGAAAAATCAGACATAAAATTAGCAATTTTTGATACATTCAAGACAAAAGGTGACGAGTTAACAGGAGAAGCAAGTAGACAGAGGGCGATCATTACAATACTTGCTAGTAATGCCAATCCTGCAGAAAGAACAAGAACAGGGATTTCTCAAAGAATAGCAAAAAAGCAAGGAGTAGCTTGGAAGAATATCTACTCAGGAATATTTCGTGATATGAATGAGATTCTACTTCCTATGGAAGTTGCAGAGGAGGATGGAAGATTACCTCCAAAAAGAGGACCAAAGGCTCTTCAAGAAAAAGGAATTCCATATTATCATTTAACCAGAAAGGGTGTTTTGATAGCACTATCAATAAGTGGAAATAAAAACAGAGAAAATTTACTAAAAGAATTTTTTTCAAAGTCTGAATCTACTGAAAAAGAATTTGAGAAAATTCTCTCTAATCTTGTAAAGAGTAGTCCTAATTTTACATATTCAATTTTTCAAAAATACGTCAAGGCTTTTTGTGATAAAAAAATTAAAGATTTGCTTCCTTTTGATCTATCAAAACTCAGAGAAATTTCAGATGAGTCTTTAGGTATACAAAAGGAGATTTTAGAGGCGTTTTTGAAACTATCCAAACAAGAAAAAGAAGATGCCATCAAATTCCTCAATGAAATTACCTGAGACTTGGGCATAATGATTTACAAAAATAAAATCATTCAACAGCAAAGCATTCTTCTTACAACTCTTGGATTCTCATTGCCAATTACACAGTTGTAGTATAGCGAAGAGACAAAGTTCGTGAACTAAAAATCATCAAAAAAGTAGAGGATAAATTATTTTACCTAGGTAAATACGAACAACCAAACTAGAATTCCTTGAAAATAACTCACGAATTTATACTTCTCGCTATAGTACACTGCCAACTGATACACCAGCACACAAATCAACACAAATGATTTGACATTATCAAATCCTTTTACTGGCAATATGCCAATTCTAAACGTACTTTTTAGTATCTCAAAGAGTGGTTCAATTGAGATTTTTCTATCTCTGTACAACTCTTGACCAATCAAAGAATTGTAAAACTCTACAAGATTAATTCTTTCTGGCAGAGTATGTGGGTATTGCTTTATTGGAGTAATCAATCTGAGATGTTTTTTGTTGCTAAAACGATATAATTTGAAATCATCATATGCAGGATCACATGGAATATTCTTGACTAATCCTGAAAGTGATTCAACTAGTGTGCAATACATTGACTGTCATGAACATTTGCAGTGCTGACATTAGCTGACAATGGAACAATTAGTTTGCTAGTACACAACTATGTGTAATTTGTATCCAAATACCCAACCCTTTGATTTGGAAGCCCCATTTGGCATCCGTATCAATTCCTGAAATTGATAAACGATTATTCTTCATGTTTGATTTGTGCCATCTGGACCTGCAGCTTTTAGCATGGAACTGCCAACTGATGCGGATTTGTTCTCTACTGGTTTTTCTGAAACAAACAGGTTTCCCATTTGCTGATCATCTGTGTAATTGGAAGATTCTGAAATCTTCTGTCAATGGTACGTCTGTCTGGGATTTGTTGTATTTTACAAATCTTGAGTAATTTGTCATTATTTGGTTTTATGGATAGAAAATAATGAAACGTGTTGTTGCTTGGAATTCTCATCCATGATTTTATGATGAATAATTGAACCATTAGAATCGTTGAATAGACGTACGGTCTGCCAGGTCTGAGTACCTCCTCATACAAAGATAATGCTCCAACCAGATACAAAACACCAATAAGAAATGATTCAGATAGAATGTTGCTGGGGATTTTTACATTCATGTTGCAATGAAACAATATTGTAAAGATCCTTGGCTTTTTTCATTTGAATAATTTGAGAAACTGATTAAAAATTAGAATTAGTTATGCCCAAGTCTCAATTACCTAAGTGCCCCAACCAGAATCAAGACAACGCCAAACATTAAAATCAGTTATTTGTTGAGAACAGTCAAAATGGGTGGTTCTAAGAATGTCTTTGCATCCGTCAAATCCTATAGTAAAAGAGGAAAATTACTAAAAAAAGCTGATTTTCAAACATTAGCAGAATCAAGAGATCTTGATGAATTAGTGACGAGAATTAAAAATACAGTTTATGCAGAAGCAGTCTCTGAAGTAGAAAAGCCCTACACATCTCATGGTATTGAATCTGCCTTAAGAGGTCATCTGGCTGGTGTTCATCACAGCATAGCAAAAACGGCTGGTGAATCACGAATTTTAGATGCTTATTATTTGAAATTCATTATTTCTAATTTAAAACAAATTCTAAAAGGAAAAGTTTTGGGAAAATCTCAGGAAGAAATTGAAAGTCACATCAATCTTCGTGCTGAAGAATTAATCAAACAAAGAGATATTGTAATCAAAGCACTTGTAGCAAAAGATCTGGAAGAAACAGTTGCAAGTTTAAACCAGGTAGAATTTGGTGAAGAGATTGCAAAGGCAGCAGCGTTGTATGCAGACAAAAAGAACATCCAAATTTTTGATATATATTTTGATAAAATTCTGTATACACGTCTTGTAAAGGCACTAAAGTCTGGTGACATAGATGCAAGTAGATTAATTGGGATGGATGTTGATTTTTACAATATTCTAAGTGTAATTAGAGGAAAATTTTGGGGATTAGATGAACAGCAAATTCAGGATTTAATCATAATTCAATCCCCAGCTGCAAAAGAATTGCTAGGAAGAATGATGTCAGCAGGATCAATAAGAGATGCGTTTAATGAACTCTCTAATACAAAGTACAAGGATTTGGTTCCTCAAGTTGAAAATGAATTAGATGCAATATCTGAATTTGAAAGAGCTTTTGAATTAGCAATTTATCAGGCGTCGTTAAACTCTTTCACAAAAATGTTCAGTTTAGCAACAACAGTAGGAATTACAAAATTAACTGCATATGAGGTAAGAAATCTCGCAGCAATTGCCTATGCAGTGGAACAAAAAATACCAACTGAAACTACCATGTCAAAATTAATTTTAGAGACAGAATAGTCTGGTATAAAAAATGAGTAAATTTCCAACGAAAAAAAATGAAACATCTATAGATATTCTTACAAACTGGGTTAGTATCTCTATGGCATTGATTTTTGCACTACCATCATTAGGGATATTTCTGGGAATCTACTATGGGACTGGAAATCTGATTGTGGGGGCAGTTTTAGGGTTTAGTGTTCATATTGTCACGCTTGCATTTTCAGGAAGAATTTCAAAATATCTAGACAAGATTATGAATTAACCTATATTGATCTAATTTCAAGACGATATACTATGATGGGTGATAGAGATTTTCAAAGTATCATTCAAAATGCATTAGGGTCTATAGGAAGAGAATTACAAATTGAGATAGATGCTAAGGATATTCAAACTATTCATCTTCAAGAAGTGGTCCAATGTTTAAGACGCTCATATTTTGACAGAATAGATCCAAGCGAGATTGAAAGAAGAGGATTTAATGAGCTTCTAGCAGGATTATTAAGAAAATTACAGTACGGAAGTGAACCAAAAGAGTTTGCGATAGATGACATCAATCTAAAGGGGCAAGCCGATATGATATTAGATGATTTTATTCTTTTATTCAGACCAGCATTAGGTGAATTAGAAAGCCCTCTAGCAAATGACATTCTATATCTTAATGCATGTATGTGGATATATGATAAAGAGGAAGGAGCAATTGTTTACATTTCAGGAGATAGAAAAGAAACAACATTTTCATTATCACGTAACAAAAAGATGTTTGAGGAAATTATCAGGAGAGTCAGAGTACTAAATGATCTTCTTAAAGAACAAAAAACACCTATTTTAGAACCATCATCTGAGTGTTCAGATTGTCAATATTACGAAAGATGTTTCATGAAAAAGAAGAATACCAAACAACTGTCTCTAGGAGATATGTTGGGAATTGGCAAGAAAGATTAACTAGAAAAATGAAAAATATGAAAAAGGAATAATTCCTTTGTTTAATCTAGTGGTTCAGGGTGTCCTTTACCACGGAGAGCGAAACACACTACTGCTAGTGCAATTGCGACTCCTATTGCTGAGCCAAATGCGGCCATACCTGCTTCTGCCATTTGATAAAAACTCACTTTAGGGGCTTTTATAACTTTGCGAATATTTTTCTTCTAAAAACATATTATCACAATTTTAAAATTTTATGATACTATTGATGCTATTTAGTAAATTCAAAGTGAAGTTCATTTTCTTGACCACTTGTCATAGAGCTTAGATTGTAAAAGACATCACCAGTAACTCGCCAAGATGCAGTATTATCTTCAAGATCAGTCCATAACTCAGGAGTGTTTCCAGAATTTTTCAACGTAACACTTTCTTTGAGTATGATGTGATTTTCACCAAGAAGAACATAATAGTTTGAACCAAATTCAACCATTCCTGTAGGTCTACTTCCTATTTCACCACCTGCAATTTGTTCAGATTCAGAATAACCTGTTTCAAATAATTGATAATCCATAGTTTGGACGATCACAGCAGCTGGATTAGGATTAGAAATTTTGAATGCGACATTAATTGTGGCTGATCGTTCTGAAATTTTTGTAACAGAAATATCTTCTAGTTCAATTTTAAGAGGATCTACTTGTATAATATTTTGAGTTTCAGAAGGAGTTTCATCTTGAGATTCTACAACCATAGTAGGTCCCAACAAAAGAATTCCACCCAATATAGCAGCAAGTGCTGCAATTGCAACACCAACAAAGATTTTAGGATTCATTATTTTTGCAAACTCCCTAGATATCTTAAATGTTAAGACAGTTATTATACCATTGGAGACAGAAAAAATCATGCAGTACTTTCAAGCAGTACAACAAGGAAAACAAAGAGCAAGCAAGTCACAAATGAAGATGTTTGAAGCAGCTGGATTTGGGATGTTAACTTTAACAACCAAAAAAGTTGATGGGGTATTTCAACCAGTTGGGAAGGAAGAATTTACTGCTGTGATTAATTCTCCAGAAGGACATGTAGCAATAATTGTAGACAAAGATGGGTTTACAAAAGCTCAATCAAAGACGGTAGAAAAAGAAGAAGCAATATCAATTTTCAAAAAACTTCGAGAATCAGAGATTCCTGAATATCCAGGAAAAGAGATTCAAATTTGGTCTGAAACAAGACCCACAATTCAAAACGAAATTTCTGAATAATTATTTTGAAGGAAGAATAACTTCGGTGCCTACATTGCCACCCTTGATGGCCTTTTCAATATTTTTTGGGCTTGCTTTTAGAATTCTTGTTTTGATTTTGGAGCGTTCGATGATTTTTAGAGCAACAATGTCCATCAAGTCATAACCTCCTGCAACAGAATCTTCATGAACCAACATATTTTTCAAATTTTTTAGTTCAATCCGTTTGAATTTTTTTGCTTTCTTGAATTTGTTTGGATCCATATCATAAACTCCATCAACATCAGTGGCATTAAGAAATTGTTCAGCATGAACTTTTTCAGCAATTAATGCAGCAGTGCCATTAGTGCTTTGACCAGGGTGTAAACCACCTGTTACAACTATTAATCCATCATCTACTGCATGTCTGACTTCTTGTAAAGTAGTTGGTGGATGTGAATATGCCCTATTTTTTAGAGCATAAATCAATAGTTTTGCATTAAGTTTTGAAATTTCAATTCCAAGTTCATCAAGAGTTGATTCATCTGCACCAGAAGATCTTGCATGAGAGATATAATGTCGTGCAATGTTTCCACCTCCAGCAACAACAATTGGTTGACAAATCTTGCTGATTTTCACTAGAAATTGAGCATAGTCTTTTAGTGCTTTGACATTGTCAGTACCAAAAACTTTTCCAGATAATTTGATAACAATTCTCTTTTTCACTTTAGATCACCAAGGATTGATTTTGCAGCAATTTCAACTTTTTTTCTGTTCTTTTGATGGGTATAAATTCTAAGAATATTCATGAACCCAGAAATTGCTGAGACTACGGGGATTTTTGAAATTGGCATCTCCTTTGCAGAAGATTTTCCATTCTCATTTGTAATCAAAATTATGGATTTTGATTCGTTTTTGGATGGTGCAAGAGGAATGGATGGAGTAACAGAACTATCAACAAAAATTTCATTTTCATCAACTTTGGATTTTTTAGAAATGGCAGTTCTAAGTTCATCAGTTCGTGTTTTTTTCAAGTTATTTCTGCTAGTCAAGATTCTCTCAAATACACATTTTAGCAATTTCCTGTTTTGATAGTCTTCTGCAAATTGTCTAGCACGTTTTAATTTTGAAGATTTTGATGAGATTAGACTTGATAAAACGTATTCATCTGTGAGTTTAACATACTCATTTAGATTAAAAGTGGTAAAACCAAATTCATCATCAGACAATCTTAATGCTTCAATTAACATAACTTCTGCTGCTCTTACAGTTTTATGAAAATAGACTGCCTTGAACATTTGATATCTAGAGTGCATCATTGATTCAAAAGAATACAATGCAGAACGCTCTAAGGCTAGTTTTTTCTGATGTACATCAAGTGATTGAGTGATTCTTTTATGATCAATTTTTGCGTGTTCTGCTCCTGTAAAATAACCATCTCGGAGTAAATAGTCCATCATATCTGCACTAAGTGCACCTGAAACAATTTCATTCATGTATTGAAATTTAGAATCACCAAACGCAATTTTTGTAATGAGTTTCTTATCAAACCCATTTTTTGATAAACTATCACCTATTTCTGATTTTAGAATAATTTCTTTACCAAAGTCTTCATGTGAAATTTTTTTTTCTTGAATTATTTCCTCAAAGAGATGAGAAAATGGTCCGTGTCCTATATCATGTAAGAGACCAGCTAATCTAAGCATTTTAATATCATCTGATTTGAGAATTCCTTTTTCATTTAATGCATGACCTGCTTGACTAGCAATGTGCATAACTCCCAATGAATGCTCAAATCTTGTATGCTGAGCTGCAGGATAGGTCAAATGAGCACCAGAAAGTTGTCGAATTCGTCTTAATCTTTGAAAAAGAGGATCATCAATTATGGATAGTTCATGATTGTAGACACGGATAAAATCATGAATTGGATCAATTATGTCTAGGTAGTTTTTCTTCATATTCCTATTTTCTTTGAGAATGTTTTCAAAATTTCTTCATGTATTTCTTGTTTAGACTTTGATGCATCAATTATTTTCCAATGTTTTTTCTTAGCAGTAGTTAAGTAGATTTTAGATATTTTTCTTAAAAATTCTTCATTTTTTTCAAATTTATCTCGATGAGTTTTTTGTCTTCGAAATGATTCTTTTTGTGTAACATCAAGTAAAACTACAAGATCAGCTTTTGGAAGGCCAGTATCAAGATTCTCAAGCCATTTTTTTTTCATGCCATTTGCTATTCCATATACTAGATTAGAATGGTAATACCGATTCATAATTAAAACTGAATTTTTTTCTTGAGCAGTTAAAATCTCATTTAGTTTTTCCCATCTATTTGCAGCTAAGATACAATGAACTACTTGTGGAGGAAATTTTCTTTTTCCATCCAAATATTTTCGGATTTCTTTTCCTATTGGAGTTTTGTAGTCAGGGAAATGAAATAGTTTTGTCTTGATCTTTCTTTTTTTTAGTGCTTTTTCCAATAATGTTGATTGTGTTAACTTGCCTGCTTGATCTCCGCCTTCAATTACAATTATCATAAGTAACAAATCAAAGAAATTAATTGATTAAAAATCTATCATGTTTGATAATTTACAAATTGTTTAATAGACGCTTTACCTATTTGTCATTATGGCTGAAACGTATTCATGTGCTTATTGTGAATCAATTTTTGAGGACAAAGAAGAACTTTCAAAACACATAGACAGAATACATGGTGATTCTGGTGTTCTCGAAGGTAAACGCTAAACTCTTTTAATTTTTTTAAAAAAATCTCCATATGAAATCTGATTATGTATAACAAATTTTGCTAAAATCTATCAAGGTTTATAACCAAAAATTGAGCATATAACACAAAATGGGACTTGTTAATGAGGTAATCAAAGAGATTGGAAACAAATCTAGAGAGTTCTATGAATTTGTTTTACCACCAGTTGACATGTATCTAAATGAAGACAATCTTAAAGTGATAATTGATATTCCAGGATTTGCAAAAAAAGATATTGAATTAAGTTTATGCGGCGATATACTTTCTATCAAAGCCCAAAAAACAATCAATGAAAAGGAATCAGAGTCACTAATTTCAAATCAGAGACCAAATCTGATTGATAAAAAAATTAGACTTCCAATTGATGATAAACAAGGAGAAGAAAAAATTAAATCTGCAAAATACGAAAGTGGTATTCTTACACTAATTATTCCTGTGACAAAAAAAGGAAAGAATATCTCAATTGAATAATCTAATATTTTCTAAAGAATCCTGAAGTAGTCATTATCAAACCAGAGGTAATCATTCCAAGTAGACCAAGTGATTCATTTGATTGAAACAAAAATACCGAACCAATGAAAATTGCAGAAGCAAAGATACTTCCACTGAGCAAAACCATAGGCTTTCTTTTTCTCATAAAGATTTCAGTTTCTTCTTTTAATTTTAACATCTCAGGTCCTAATCGTATTGCAGCATCAATTGATTTTGAAAAATTTTCAAAAGAGATCTTTAATTCTTCAACATATGCCCTTGGAATCATATTTTCTTCTTCAAGTATATTTTTTAGGACTTTAACGAATTTGAAATCAACATCATGTGTTTTGTAAATTCCCTCAATTATTGATGCCATTCTCATATACAAAGCCAAATTTTTTGGCAGCATAAATGGAAATTTACTCATAGTTTGATTTGCAAGCTCCATCAAACTTTGCACTTCCATTTCATCAGGCTTATTTCCATGCATAGCACGAATTGAAAGCTCAATTCCCTTTTCAATTACTGTTCGATTATATCCAGGAGTCAGCATTCCAAGATTATCCATAGCATTAACAACTCGTGGAGGATTTTTTTCAACTAGTGCAAGGTATAATCGAATTAGCTTGAATCGTGTTTCATTATTTATCCGTCCAACCATTCCATAGTCATACAAAATGAGTTTTCCATCATCAGTAACTGATATGTTTCCAGGATGAGGATCTGCATGAAAAAGTGAGTGTTTGAGAAGCATAGTAAAAAAGACCTTATGGACATCAATTACTAGTTGTTCTCTATCAATTCCCTTCTCATCTAGTGCCTGCACGTTTGTAACTTTGATTCCTGGAAGATATTCCATTGTTAGAACATTTTTTGAAGAAAAATCATCAAAAACTGAGGGTACAATTACTTTGTTGACTTCTTTCATGTCCTTTTTGATTTTTTTAAGATTTTCAGATTCAATGAGATAATTCATTTCTTCGTGAATGGTTTCAATAAATTGAGAGAGCATAGCCTTTGCTGAATAATGTAAGTTTGGATCAACAAATCTTAGTGCTAATGGAAGAATTTTTTTCAAAACTTTGAGATCTTCTTCTACAACTTTTTCAATGCCAGGTCTTTTTACTTTGATAACAATTTGCTGACCAGAAATTGAACCACGATAAACTTGTCCTAGTGATGCACCAGAAATACAATTAGGATCTATTTCATCAAATTTTTCATTAATTGGCCCAAGATCTTTTTCAATTATTGGTTTAACTTGATCAAAGGGGGCAGCAGGTACGCTATCTTGTAGTTTTGCAAGCTCTTCTAAATATGGTTGAGGTAAAATATCGGCTCTAGAAGAAAGCCACTGACCTAATTTTATGTAGACGGGTCCCAACGAAATGAACGTATCAAGTACTTTACGAGCATTTTTTCTAAATTGTTCTAAATCAATTTGATTTCCCTCATGATTAATCCATTTTTTTCTATCTTTACGTAATGCAAAAATTGATGGTAAAAGTTTGATGAGTACTTTGATTGTTCTAATAGTAGACATAAAATTTACTCCAAATAATTTTTAATTTTTTTTGTTGCAGTATATCCTACATATCCAGAAATAATTGATGAGATTAAACTAGAAGTTAAGGTTAATTTTTTTGATTTTTTATTGAGAAACTTTTTTGCAATTTGTGAACCACCAAAAACTGCACATGCTAAACCAATTAAGATTTCAGGTGCATCATGGACTAAATGTCCAATTGGATCTTTTCTAGGATCTATTTTATCAGTATGAACTAGAAATTTGTCATCATATTCTCTAATGTGTAAATTACCATAACGATATTGTTTGTATGATCCATTTTTTTGTCCAAGGATTGTTTCTTCTGCTTTTTCTAACATGAATTCTCGTAATTCTTTTGGAACTTCAATTTCAATTCCGGGCATAATCGCAAGATCCAGTGATTGCTTATAATCTTACAGCCAAGAAAGTGCTTCAGCCTAAGACCAAAAACGTATTGTATTTTGGTGACGGCTAGATAGAATGTTGTATCTTAGTATTTAGATCTCACTGAGAATTTCTACGTGTCTCTTTTATTCAAATTACATACACATGAATCAAATAGATAGAATAGAGGCTTTTTTCCAAAAAGAGATCTCACACTATCTATTGAATATATGACTAAGATGTTTTTAATCGATCTTTTGTAAACATTAGAAAACTAATAGAAAAGGCTGCCAACATTGCAACTCCTGGGATATATGCATAGTTAAACCCAATTCCAGGATGAGTCTCTTGATGATAGTTATTGATTAGAAATGTTGCAGCTAACAAAATAACTCCAATAATTGTTAGTTTTCTATGTATCTCCAACAAACATGACTTTACTGTTAACTATATGAATTTAGAAAAATATCTTGAAAGTATTCAGAGAAATGGTGTTGTGATAAATCCGACTATACTACCTACCAGAAAGAGAAATACACCCTTTGCCATACCCAATAATACTTCCTTAAGATATGATATAATTATGATCTAAATTTCCCAAAACTGGAAATTAGTATTATTAGGGTTTAGATTCTATTTGGGACAATTTTTGGATTACTTGTTCAAGTTCTACCTTATTATCATTGATGACTCGCTTGATTACTTCAATCTCTTCATTTATCTGATCTATAGGAATATCATCAGAAATATTGATCTGATCTTCTAGATCTTCTAAGACTTGCTGATTGTAGAGATTAATTTTTTCTAATTCATTCTTGTATTGCTCTAATTTTTCATATTGAGTAGTAATTTCAGGAACATCAACAATTTCTTGATTTGTTAGAATTCCTAGAGAAATCACAATACTTCCAACAGTTAAAGCTAAAATTAGAACGATAATACTTAATCTCATTTTGAATTGACCTTATTTTCCTGCTTTAGATTTAAAATTTAATTCTAACTTGCCTCAATAGCTGCTTTTTTACGCCTACGTATTATGTAAATGCCAGCTCCTACTGCCAAAATAATTGGTATTATTATCATTGTTGGATCAGAACTACTATCATCACCGTTTGATGGCTCTTTGACAAGGATTGTTGTATCGTAATTTAGAAATATTTCATCTCGAGTGCTATCTTTGTATCTTATAGTAATAGTAATGTCATGTTCTCCATATCTTGGTTCACCATCAAATTCAATTGGAGCGTTAAATGGTACAGGTGCATCAACCTCAATTTCATCAATAAATTGAGTAGTTGATTTGATATTGGAATCTCCACTAGGATCAACAGTTACAAAACCAAACAATCCATCTTCATTTCCTTCATTAATTATTTCTCCAATTACCATTTGTGTACCAGATAATTCAATTACATCTACATTGAAAACAGCGAGATCAATTAATCCTTTAATGTAAAAATCAACAATTTTGTTAATTACATGTGAATCACCATGTGCATTAAAGTATGAAATAGACAATGGTATTCGTAGAGTATCTCCCTTAAGTGATTCAGGAACATATATTGTTGCAGTGAGCTCTCTAGTTGACTTTGGAGCAATAGTTCCAACATCCCAGTTTGATTCTAAAATAACAACATTTTCTACATTAGTAGTTGATGATGATGTTGATGCAAGTTCTGTTTGTGTGTTAGTTGCAACAATATCTACACCAGAAATTGGAGCAGTGCCATCATTTGCAATTTCAATTATTACATTGTTAGATTTTAGAGATGTAAGAAATGGTTCTAATGCTTTTACATTTATCACACTATCACCTGTTACTTTAAAATCAAAATCAGCAAAGGCTGTTCGAACACCCGATTCTCTTAATCTAGAATAATCAACTTTTACAGTTCCAGGATATTGTTGAATATTCACATTTTGATCCAGATTTACAAAAAAAGTGAGATGAAAATTTTCTCCTGCTAAAGAATTAGAATTACTATCAGCATGAATTATTGAGCCTGGACCATCAGATGCAGAGAAACCAAATGGTAATGATAATTGACCTTTAATTCCTGTAATATCCTGTGTACCTACATTTGCAAGTACGACAGTAAATGGGACATTACCATCTCCTGCTTCAACTTCAATTTTTTGATCTAGCGTTCCAAAATACGCATCTAAGAATTTGACATCTCCAAAGTCTCTTTCAAATGGAGATTGTCCAAATCCACCAGATGTTATTTGTGCATAAGAATTATCAAAAACAAATGGTGCAAGTGCTATGACAAATAATACTAACAATACTTTGAGACTCATTATGCAACAACCTCAATTTCTGGTGGTTGATCACTCTCAAATGCTCTACCATCTTTTATTGTTATTACTCTATCAACATTACCAAAAGTTTCTCTTTCGTGTGTAACTATAATGAATGTTTGATTAAGTTTTTTTGCCATGGATTTCATTAATTGAACTATTGTTTCTGAAGTTACAGAATCAAGATTGCCAGTAGGCTCATCAGCTAAAACAATTGAAGGTTTATTGATTAGTCCTCTTGCAATTGCCACTCTTTGAGCTTGTCCACCTGAAATCTTGTTTGCACGTTTATGCATTTGACTTTCAAGTCCAACTGTCTTTAGTAAATCTATAGCATCTTTTTCAACAATATTATTAACTCCTCCAATTTGTGCTGGCAACAAAACATTTTCCAATACTGAAAGATCACTAAGTAAATTAGAAAATTGAAAGATAAATCCTAATTTTTTATTTCTAAATGATGAAATTTTATTATCGTTCAGTGTTGTAGTATTAGTTTCATCAATGAAAATATTTCCAGTTGTTGGACGATCTAATAATCCAATCATGTTAAGTAATGTAGATTTTCCAGATCCAGAACTTCCAATAATTAAGACAACTTCTCCTTGTTCAATGGAAAGAGATACGTTGTCAAGAGCTTTTACTTTATTTTCTCCTTCTCCGTAAATCTTACTTAGATTATTAATTTCAAGTACTTTAGACAGTTCTCATCGCCTCCACTGGTAACAGCTTAGTTGCCCTATAGGACGGATACAGTGATGCAATAATTGCCAAAATAAATGAAGTCAAGGCCGTTTGAATGATTTTTTCCCAGTTGTAGCTTACTTCTAGAGGGATACTATCATTGAATGACATTTTTGTAATATCTGCATATACTGTATAACCTAAGCCTGTTGCAGTTCCAACACATGCTCCAATTGCTCCAATAATAATTCCTTGGAAAATAAAAACTATCAGAATATCTTTTCTTTTAGCTCCTATTGCTCTCATGACACCAATTTCTTTAGTTTTTCCATTAACTAACATCATTTGAATTGTAACAATAGCAAATGCTGAAGACATCATTCCAAAATATCCTATCATGGTAATCATTGCAATACCAGATCTAAAACCTTGAAGTGCTTCTTCAGATGCTTCTTCTAGGGTTTCAGCAACAAAATCATCATTAGGAAATGATCGTAAAAAGAATTCTTTAACTTCTAGATCTTTGGAATTATCATTTAGTTTCACCATAAATGAACTAGTATCTCCATGTCTGCTCATCATATCACGTAAAGTATCAATATGTATAACACCAGAATAATCAAATCCTGATCCTCCAGGTGAGCTAGCAATA
This sequence comes from Candidatus Nitrosopumilus sp., assembly GCA_965248045.1. Taxonomy (GTDB): domain Archaea; phylum Thermoproteota; class Nitrososphaeria; order Nitrososphaerales; family Nitrosopumilaceae; genus Nitrosopumilus. The sequence goes on along the minus strand of CBDFIG010000002.1, from coordinate 1,337,201 downwards.
CCGACAACTGTAAATCTTCTAATTTGATCTTGTCCCCATCTATCAACAACAAGAACTTTAACACTATCACCAACTTGAGCTCCTCCAAGATCTCGTGCCACATTAGATCCTAATACTAAAGAATTTCTGGAAAAAACATAACTTCCATCTGAAATGGTTTCATGAGCTGTAGATGTTCTAACATCATTGAATGGATCAACTCCTACTAATGCAATTCTAGTTTCTTCAATTAGTTTTCCATTTTTTGTCATATTCATTTCAGCCGTCGATGAAAGCCGTGGTGTTGCCGCTTCAACATATGGAATTCGTTCAAACCATCTAACAAGTGATTGATCTGACTTATCGATATAATCAAATTCGTGAGTTACAATAATATCTCCAGTAGTGTAATCACGGATATCTCTAAGAAAAGCATCATACAATCCTTGAAATATTACAAAATTTACATGAATTACCAAAATCCCAATAGTTACAGCTAAAACTGCCCCAATCAAACTACCTTTTTTGTTGAATAGCATTCTTTTTGCTAATCGTAACCGATAATCCATTGAACTAATAAAATAGTCTGATATATAATGTATATGATTTATAATACTAACAATATAGACAATTTTATAAGAGAATAGTAATTTCTATATGCTATAAAGGCATGGAAAGTCATAAAATGGACAATTTAGACATGCAAATTCTAAGTAGATTATTGAATAATTGCAGAGAATCTGACAGGAAAATAGGTATGGAATTAGAAATATCTGGTGGAGCAGTGCGAGCAAGAATCCGAAAAATGGAAAGAAAAAAAATTATTGAAGAATTTTCCATTAAAGTTGAGCCACCTGTTTTAGGGTATGGTGTTTTGTGGTTTGTTGTATCAGGTGAAAACATCAAAGAGATTTTGAAACAGCTTAGTCTCATAGGTGAACCATTTATTGTAGTGCCCTGTGTAGGTGGAATTACGGTTTGTAGTATTGTTGTAAAAGACAATTTCGAACAAAAAATTGAGCTTGCAAGCAAGTTAATGAAAGATGTTAGAGTTCTATCAATTTTTGAAGCAGAAAATCCAGGATATGATACAAATCTTACAAAAACAGATTTAGAAATTCTACAAGAATTAATTAAAGACCCTAGACAAAAAATTGAGAAAATTGCAAAGAGCACAAACTTATCAACAAAAACAATAACAAGATGTTTGGAAAAATTTCATAAAAATAAAGGAATTCAATTCACTTCAACTTATGATCCAAGAAAAATTGAAGATTTTATTCCTCATGCAATATTAACATGGATTGAGGGGAATTTAAAAGAAACACTAGAAACTCTGAATAATACATTTTCAGAATCATATTTACAAATCCCATTTATTGCAAAAAATCAAATTGTTTTGTTTATGTATAGTAATAGTGTTTTTGATATGGATGAAATAACACAAAAAGTAAGATCTGTTAAAAATATAAAATCAGCTGATTTATTCATACCAAAAAAGATTTCATTTTACATGAAATGGATTAAAAATGCTATTGATGATGCAAAAAAGTCATCTAAATTACATTTAACATATCAAACAAATTAAATAATAACAACTACTAAGATTTTTCATGAAGAAAAAGAAAATCTATGAAGGAAAAATTTTAGGTCTAAGTGTTTATGATGGAAAGATAGAGGGAAGAAAAGTTAAACGTGAAATGATAGAACATCGAGGTGCAGCTGCAATACTTGCTTTTGATGAAAATAAAAAAATCATCCTAGTTAAGCAACATAGATTTTCTCATGGATATGTTCTAGAAATTCCTGCAGGTACGTTAGAAAAAAGAGAAAAACCAGTAAAGTGCGCATTCAGGGAATTAGAAGAAGAGACTGGATATAGAGCAAAAAAGATGACTCCACTAATTACTTACTACCCATCAATTGGCTATAATACTGAGGCAATTCATTGTTTTGTAGCATCAGGATTAAAGAAAATTGCAGATTTGAAATTAGATGATGATGAGATACTATCAGTAGTTAAAATGGATCTCAAAAAATTGCTTGGAATGATCAAGTCAGGTAAAATTCAAGATTCAAAAACAATTTGTGCTGTTTTAATATATGCCGCTAAAAAGAAACTATACTAACTAATCATTGTAAATAGGTTTTACAAGATCTGCAACATCTGCCCAAGAGTGTGTTATTCTTTCAAACATATAGACCAAATCTAAAAAATCTATTGGTATTTGTTTTTTGTTACCAATTGTAATTCTTAATTTACCAAGATTTTCTTCAAATTTTTTATGTAATGATATTGCTTCAATAGCTAAGAGCCTATCAGGTCTTGTAAATGCATCAATAGATTTTTCTGCAAGTTTACTAAAATCTTTAACTACATCAAAGATTTTTTTTGAATTTTCTTTTGATAAGGAAGAATTATAAATAAAATTTGCAAGTTCAACAATAGAATCACCAGCAGTTTCAAGAAGATTTGATGCAACACGATAATCAAGAACATCAATATTTTCTAAATTAAATACATTAGCTAATCGTCGATCAACAAGTGTACTACGAATTAAACGAACAAGTAAGAAATATTGTCTGTTTACTTCAACATCTCTATTTGATATTGTTTGTAAATTAGATTTATCATCAGAAATTAATCCATTTGATGTATCATCATACATACCAAGTGCAATTGAACTCATTCGTTTGAGAATTTTTTCTGGATTTAATGTTGTAGCATCTAAAAGGAATTGCATATTAATATGAGATGCATCTTCTTCAATGATTTCCATTCCAACTAATCTTCTCGTAGAATTACGAATTTTTTCTCTATCTTCTCCTGGAATAATTGATTTTGAATTAATTTCAATAATATCATATCCTAAAAGATAAGCTCCTGTAATATCAGCTACAATATTTTCTTCTTTTGGTAATGGATAAGAAATCACAAGTTCTTTTGTTGGACGTGTCTCTTTGTTAGCAGAAATTGAGATGGTATCCTGCCCAGTTTCAATTTCGACTTGACTGCTTTTGTCTAGATTATTTGCATCTACCCACTCTTTTGGTAGAGATACTAGGATACTACTTCCGATTCTTTGTAGGCGTCGAATAAATTTAGTCAATTTATACTAATTTAATTAATTTAAGCCATATTCTTATATTTTGTGTAAAATTTAAACTCAGATCATGGAGGCTACAGCATTTTGTCCTGCTCACATTACAGGTTTTTTCAAAGCCCATTTAGATGATAATCAAGATAATTTAGAAAATTTAGGATCTATGGGGGCGGGATTCTCAATAAAACAAGGAGTAACAACTAGAGTAAAAATTAACACAAAAGACAATCAAGAATCAAACTTTAGAATTACAACAAAAGGATACCAGTCAGATAAGACAGATGTTTCAGAATTTGTTTTAAATGAATTTTTAAAACATGGAGAATTTTCAACCAAGTTTTTTGATATTGAACATGAAATATCAATTCCAGTTGGATATGGCTTAGGTTCTAGTAGTGCAGTTGCTTTATCACTATCATTTGCATTAGATCAAGTTCTTAAAACAAAATTAGACAAAACTACTATTGGACAAATTGCACATAATGCAGAAGTAAATTGTAAAACTGGATTAGGTGATGTATTAGCATCATTTCATGGAGGTTTTGAGATTCGTGTTAAACCTGGTGCTCCTGGCATTGGCAATGTTGAGAAAATTGTTACTGATAAAATTTCTATTATAATGATATGTTTTTCTCCAATTTCTACAAATAAATTTCTCAAAGAACGTTTATCTCAAATTAATGGTCTTGGTGGAAAGATGGTAAATAGATTATTAGAATCAAAAAACTATGAACATTTTCAAGACATGTCATTAGAATTTGCAAAATATGTTGATGTTATGACTCCTAGAATGCAGAAATTAGTTAATGAATTATCAGATAATAACATCAAATGTGGTATTGCATTTTTTGGAGAAACAGTTTTTTCAATGATTCCAAAAGAAAATGAGGATAAAGTTTTAAAGATTTTAGAGAAATATTCTGATGGAATAGTAATAAAATCAGAATTAGATGATAGTGGGGCAAGAGTTCTTTCTAATTAATTGAAATTACATGTCTTTAATTCCTAAATCACATCCAAGAGCTAAATCACTTTTAATTCGAGAAAAACTAGTAGATGGTTTTGATAATGGATTAGTTGCAAAAGAAGGACTCTTGGCTCAAGGAAGAGGAGAAGCTTTTGATTATTTACTGGGAGAGAAAACCGGTAAGGCTGCAAAGCAATCAATCAAGGCTGCAGCAGCACAACTTCTTTTGGCAGATAAACCTGTAATATCAGTTAACGGGAATATAGCAGCATTATGTCCCAAACAAATTGTAAAACTATCAAAACAGATCAAGGCAAAACTAGAGGTAAATCTGTTTTACACTAACAAAAAGAGGAAGCAGGCAATAGTTAAGACACTCAAAAAGCATGGGGCAAGAGAGATTTTAGGTACAAGTCTTGCTTCATCTACAAAACTATCAGGCATTGATTCAGCTAGAAGAATTGTGGATAAAAATGGAATTTTTGCAGCAGATGTGGTAGTTGTACCTCTAGAAGATGGAGATAGAACAATGGCACTTAGAAAGGCAGGAAAAATTGTAATTACATTTGATCTAAACCCACTTTCTCGAACTTCACAGACTGCCAACATTACAATTGTTGATAACGTTACTAGAGCAATTGATTTGTTAATTGATGAATCTAAAAAACTATCTAAAAAGAATCAAAAAATTCTTAAAAAAATTATTAATGATTTTGATAACAAGAAAAATCTCACAGAAAATGTCATTCAAATAAAAAATAATCTTACAAGGAGAGCTAGAATTGCATAAAACAGTACAAGATATTATCAATATGAAAAAAGAAAAGAAAAAAGTTTCAGTAATTACAAGTTATGATTACACTCTAGCCTCTCTATGCGATAAAGCAGGAATTGATGTATTATTAGTTGGAGATAGTGCAGGAATGGTAATGCTGGGTTATGAAAATACAATTCCTGTTACGATGGATCAAATGTGTATGTTTACAGAAGCAGTTAGTAGAGCAAGAGTGAATTCATTACTAGTAGCAGATTTGCCATTTATGTCATATCAAGCAAGTATAGAGGATGCCATCAATAATTCAGGTAAACTAATCAAAGCAGGAGCTGATGCTGTAAAACTTGAAGGTGGTTCTATAATGGCTGAGACAATTAGTGCAATTGTAGATGTAGGAATTCCAGTAATGGGACATATTGGATTTCAACCTCAAACAACAACACTTTCACAAGGATACAAAGTACAAGGAAAAACAAAAGACACGGCAATAAAGTTAATTGAAGATGCAAAGGAGCTAGAAGACGCAGGTGTATTTAGTATTGCATTAGAGATGGTAAGTCACGAAGTAGCAGAGATAATCTCTGAAACTATCAATATTCCTACAATAGGAATTGGTTCAGGAGTAAGTTGTGATGGACAAGTACTAGTTGTTCAAGATTTGTTAGGAATGTACGACAAGATAAAACCAAAATTTGCAAAAAGATACATGAATCTATCTGAAGATATTGTAAAATCACTTGAAAATTATAAAAAAGATCTAGAATTAGGTACGTTTCCTGCAGAAGAAAATTGGTTCTCAATGAATGATGAAGAATTAAAAAAATTACGGGAACAAATTGGTAGCTAAAAAGAAATTAAAGAAAAAAGATCACCCATCTTTAGATATTGTTAGTTCGCATGGTGTAGAATTATCTGGAAAAAGAATTGTGCTTTGTGTTGCAGGAAGTGTTGCAGCATACAAAGCAATTGAGCTTGCAAGATTACTTATGAGACATGGAGCAGATGTAACATGTGTCACAAGTAATGCTGTTACAAAATTAATACAGCCAGATTATTTCAAATGGGCTACTGGAAATGAAGTAATTACAAAGCTTACAGGTGAATTAGAACATATCAGATTAGCAGATTATAATCAATCAGATCTAGTAATAGTATATCCTGCTACTGCAAATACACTAGGAAAATTAGCAAATGGTATTGATGATACACCAATTTCTACTGTGCTTACTGTAGGATTTGGATCAAAGATTCCAATTTTGATGTGCTTGGCTATGCATGAATCAATGCATGAAAATTCAGCAGTAAAAAAGAACATACAATTTCTAAAAAATAAAATTGAATTTATTTCTCCTCAAATGATCGAAGAAAAAGCAAAAGCTCCAGAACCAGAAGATGTTTTAGAATATGTTTTAAAAAAATTTGGATTCTCATCAATATTAAAAAATAAAAAAGTGTTAATAACTGCAGGTCCAACAATTGAACATATAGATCCAGTACGAGTAATAACAAACCAAAGTTCAGGAAAAACAGGAGTCAGTTTAGCATCTGAATTAGTTTCTGCAGGAGCTAAAGTTACTTTTGTGTATGGTCCTGGAGAAGAAAACCCACCAAAGGGTGCAAAGATTATCAATGTTTCATCTAGCAAAGAAATGCTCAATGCTGTTAAAACAGAGTTAAAGAAAAAATTTGATATTGTGATAATGGCAGCAGCTATTGCAGATTATATCCCAACAAACCCAAGTAAGAGTAAAATCAAAAGTTCAAAAAATGAGTTAAAAATTAGCCTCAAAAAAGCACCAAAAATCATAGATCAAATAAAAAAATATCAAAAAAATGTGCTACTTGTGGGTTTTAAGGCAGAAACAAATCTTTCAAAAAATCAATTAATTAAATCAGCTCAAAGAAAATTAAAAGAATCATCATCAGATATTATAGTAGCAAACGATATTGGTTCATCAAAATATAAGAAAAATCCGCAGAATAATCAGGTAATTATTGTAGATTCTAAGAAAGTTGTAGTGTCTAGATGGATGAAGAAACAAAAAATTGCAAAGTTAATCCGAAAACAAATTGAACTAAAAATAAAATGAAAAAATCAGAGCTTCAAAAACTAGTTGCAGAGTATAAAAAAATCAAATTAAAAAAATTAAAAGATAGTAAATTACAAGATAAATTAGGTCAGATTGAACATAGATACTATCATGAAACTGGTAGAATACTAAAATCTGATCTTAAAGGGATTACATAAAATACATCATAAATTAAGTGATTTTACAAATGAAATTCAACCATTCTGAATACAAACAAAGAAACATGACAATTTGGAATGAAGTTGCTCCTCGTTATCATAAAAGGTGGGCTAGTGTAAGTAAAGGACCATTCCAAAGTACTATAAAATTAATAGAATTAGTAAAGATCAACAAAGGCAATACAGTATTAGATATTGCATGTGGTACAGGTGTAGTAACAAAAGAAATTAGAAATAAAGTTACTAATTCAGGATATGTAGTAGGTGGTGATACTTCTACTACTGCAATTAAAATAGCAAAAAAATGGAATGAAAAAAAATCAAATCTAGATTTTGTAAATATAGATGCAGAAAAGTTTAGTTTTTCTAAAAAATTTGATATTGTTACTTGTCAGTATGCACTATTCTTTTTTCCAAACGCCCAAAAAGCACTAAAAAACATGAGAAATAGCCTCAAAAAGTCAGGTAAAATAGGAATTTCAGTTCATGGAAGTAAAGATAAGGTTCCTTTTTTCAGCAACATTTTAGATTCAGTTACTAAATTTATCCCAGATTATGTTCCTCTTGGTTCACCAAATCTTGATAGATTTGGAACAAAATCTTCATTAAAAAAAGAGATTAGCAAAGCAGGGTTCTCAAAAATATCTGTAAAAGAATTTATTTTTCAATATAGTCCTGGAAAATTTGAAGATTATTGGACAAATTATATCAAATACATTGCAAAACCACTCAAAGAAAAGCTAAATAAATTAGAATATTCGGAAAGAAAAGAGTTGAAACAGCTAGTAAAAGAGAAAACAACTCAGTACACAAAGAAAAATGGTGAGATTCTATTTCCATGGCAAGTTTTAATTTTAACTGCAAAATACTAGAAATTCGGAGAAATAGAAATGGCCAAAGATAAAAAGAAGAAAGAGGAAAAACCAAAAAAATCTGATTTTAAAGCATTTCTTAAAAAAAGAGCACCAATTTATCTCGGTTTGATAGCAATGTTTGTAGTTTTTGCAGTTCCTGAATTCACAAAAGGAGATCTAGAGAGTAGTTTCCCAGAACTTACATCTGAAAAACAACAAGTAATTGATATCTTAATGGGGTATAATGGACCAAATGAATCTGGATTAACTGTAATGGATGCAATCTCAAATAAAATTAGTGAAGAATACCCTGATGAAAGAATATTTGATAACAAAAAAACCATAGTAGGATTAACTGTATCAAGTATAGATTCAGAAAAATATCAAGTTGTTTTGAATTTTGAGTCACATAAAGGAGAAATGAATTATGATTGGAGTATAGATACAAGGAATGGAGAAATTATATCAAACAATCAAGAATCAAAACATATCATTGATGTAGTTGACTTTTATGATTAGGCTCAGATTGTGACTAAATCTTTAGTAAACTTGTGCATTACAATAGGTCTATCTCTTACAATTAGTGAGTCTTCTATTCTAATTCCAAATTTGTTTTCAATATAGATTCCTGGTTCTACAGTGATTGCCATATTTTCTTTTAATTTTGTTTCACTTTTGTATGAAACAGTTGGAAGCTCATGTACTTCTAATCCAATTCCATGACCAGTAGAGTGAATAAAGTATTGCCCATAATTTTTTTCATCAATGTATTTTCTACAAGCAAAATCTACATCTTTACAATTTGCATTTGGTTTAACAGCTTTCAAACCAAGTCTTTGGGATTCTTTAACAATTTCATAAGCTTCATTTGCTTGAGGTGAAATTTTTCCAAGTGCAAATGTTCTAGTTGCATCAGAAACGTATCCCTTGTATCTTAATGTTAGATCAGTTACCACAAGATCACCATCTTTGAATTTTCTTTGAGTAACTTGAGCATGAGGAAGAGCACCATTAGGACCTCCAGCAATAATAAGAGGATTAAGTGTAGATTTGTATCCAGTATCAAACATTTGCTGCTCCATTGCATATACCATCAAAATTGTTTGTAATTCTGATTCTTTTTGACCTACTTTCATCTTTTTTAAGCAAATATTGAACATTTCATCAATAATTTTAGAAGCTTTTTTGAGTATCTGAACTTCTTTTTCGTCCTTGATTATACGAGAATTGTAAAATGGTTCTGTAGATGATTTTATTTTTGGAATAGACTTTTTCAGAGATATCATAACAGAGTAATTTTGGCAGTCAGTACAAACATGATTTTTCTTAATTTTTTTTATAAGAGAAGAAATCAATCCAGATCCACGTTCTGCTGTAATTACATCACAATCTACAGATTCTTCTCTTGCTCTTCCTACTTCAAGTTCGGGGGCAATGATAGTAGTTTTCCCATTTTTTTCAAGTAATCCTATTGCCTCACCCCAAAATCCAGTCATGTAAAACAAATTTTCAGGCTCAAATGTAACCAGTGTGTCACAGCCGATCTTTTGGGCATGTTTTAGAAGATTTTTTCTTCGCTGTTTCACACAAAAAAATTGCTGTTTCTCAATTTATGTATGATGTAAAGTTTGTATATGGAAATTTAGACCAGATCGTTGTGACAGAAGAAAAAGAGAAGAAAAAAGTAGTCGCATTACTATCTGGAGGATTAGATAGTCAACTTGCAGTTAGAATGATGCAAGAACAAGATTTTGAAGTATCAGCTGTTGCTATTAAAACTCCATTTTGTGATTTTGATTGTGGAAGGGGATGTGGATTTGAAATTAGAGAAAGAGCAGATGATCTTGATATAAATTTGAAAACAGTTTATCTTGGGGATGAATACATTGAGATGTTAAAACATCCAAAGCATGGAATTGGTGCAGGATTTAATCCATGTGTTGATTGTAGAACAATGATGTTTGATGCTGCAAAAAAACACATGGAAGAAATTGGTGCAGAATTTATTATTTCAGGGGAAGTATTAGGTCAACGTCCAATGAGTCAACATGCACCATCATTACATATTATTGAAAAAGAATCAAATTTAACTGGAAAAATTGTTAGGCCGTTATCTGCTGGATTATTACCACCAACAGATGCTGAAAAAGATGGTTTGATCAAAAGAGAAGATCTTGGAATGATTAAAGGAAGACAAAGAAAAATTCAAATACAAATGGCTAAAGAATATGGAATTGAAAACCCACCAAATGCAGGTGGTGGTTGTTTATTAACAGAACCACAATTTGGAATTAAAGCTAAAGATTTGTTTGATCATATGGAAACTCCAACAATTAATGAAATTGATTTGTTAAAAATTGGAAGACATTTTAGATTAGATGAAGAAACAAAATTTGTTGTAGGAAGAAACAAAGATGAAAATGAAATGATTAAAGCATTAGCATTACCTGATGACATTTTACTTGAGGCTAAAGATTACGTAGGACCAGTTTCAATTTTACGTGGTAAGAATGCAAAGTTACATGTAGAATTTGCATCAGCTGTAACATTAAGATATTCAGATGCACCAAAAACTGAACGTAGTATTGTTTCTGTTAAAAATAGAGATTCAGCTGATGAAGTTAGTTCAGAATATGCAGAAGAGCAATCTTATCTTAAATTTAGAATGTAGGCGTGAAATTTTTTAAAAATTAGTTAAAACTAAGGAAGAGTTTTTGAAGGAGTAGATCGGATTTTTAGCAAGGATGCAAAAACAAGAGAATTCCACATATCTAAAGGCTATAACAATTAGAGACATCAGTGATGTTCATTCTATCAAAGAAGATATCAAAAAAAATATGATTTTGATTCTAAGAGTTACGCCATTAGCACAAAAGGATGTAGAACAACTTCGTAAAGTAGTTGAAGAATTGTATTCTATTGCAAAAGCAGAAGATGCTGAAATTGCAAGATTGGGAGAAGAGAGAATTATAATTGCTCCATCTGGCGTAAAGATCTGGAAACCAGAATACGATCTAAAATAATTTTATTGCTTCTTGAATTTGAGGATAATGAGCAGGTACTCTATACATTCGTCTAATATTCATAGCAAGATTTTCTGATTTTTTACGTTCTCCGTGATTAACTAAAACTCTTCTAAGTTTTGGTCTTAGTCTTTGTACGAATGACATTAGTTGATTATAATCACTATGACCACTGAATCCATCTAGTTTTTCAACCCCACAGTTGATAGTAACAACTTCAACTTTACCTTCTCTTCCTAACATGGATACTTGTTTAGAGCCATCAAGAACTCTTCTTCCCAAAGTTCCATTAACTTGGTAAGAAACAAACAATACTTTGTTCTTTTTATCAGGTGCAATATTTTTGAAGTATTCTAAAACAGGACCACCTTCTAACATTCCTGATGTTGCCAAGATAATACATGGGGAATCTTCTCTCATTGGTTCTTCTCTAGCATCTGCGTGCTCAATATTGGTGAAATATTCAGAATCAAATGGATTATCATCAGTCTCTAAGATCTTTTGTTTTAATTCTCTTGCCAGATACTCGGGATAAGACTCATGAATAGCAGATGCCTCAGAAATCATTCCTTCTGTAAAGACTGGTGCTTCAACCATTTCTCCGGATTTCATATAGTGATCAATTACCATCATGATTTCTTGTGCACGACCAACTGCTGGAATAGGTATCAAAACTTTGCCTCCATCTGCCAAAGTATTGTTTACTGCATTAATGAAAGCAGATTCTACTTCTTGTCTACTTGGTTGTATGTCTTCTTTAAGACCATAGGTGCTTTCGATCAACAATGTCTCCACTCTTGGAAAATTCCAACTAGCAGCTTCAAACAAAATACTTTTTCCAAATTTTATATCACCTGAATAAACAAAGTTATGATTACCATTTCCAATATGAAAATGGCATAAAGCAGAACCTAGAATGTGGCCTGCATTTGCAAGAACTAATTTTATGTCAGGAGAAATATCAGTAACAGTTCCATATGGTAAAGTAATTGCTTGTCTCATGACTTGTTTAACATCTCGTTCGGAGTAAATTGGAGTTCTACCTTGTGCAGCAGCTACTTTGATTGCATCTAATTGAATTAGATTCATCATAGGAAGAGTTGGTTCTGTACAATAAATTGGACCTTTGTAACCATATTTGCACAATGCTGGTAAGAATCCAGTATGATCCAAGTGAGCATGTCCGATTACTATGGCATCAAGTTCATCTAATGTTAGATCGAGAGAGTCTAGTCTTGGAAATGCATCCATTGGTGAGCGTGCACCAGGGTTAATTCCACAATCAATTAGGATTTTACTTTCAGGAGTAGATAATAACATTGAAGACCTTCCAACTTGACCAAACCCACCCAGAGTGTGAAGAGAAACTTCAGTTCTTTGAGATAGTCTAGGTCTGAAAATTTCATCACCTACTTGTTTTAGTTGTTTAGTTCTCTCAGAAGAGTACTGTTTGAGAGTTGAATTAATTGTTTGAATTGTACGTGAAGGTATAGTTGTAGATTTTCTGATACGTAATTTCCATCCTGTTTTCTCAGTAACTTCAGCATGATTGAATTCCTTTGCATCTCTTTGTAGTAACCAAGGTCTTTTTGCTTCAACTGAAACTTCACCAGTAGCTGCATCAAAAATAGTTCCTTGTAGATTTGCTTCTTTTGGAACACATTCTGCAAGAATTTTTCTAGCTTCATCTTCAGGTTTTCTAATTGATTCATCAGTCCTGACAACAATTCTTTTTTTAATGACATTTACCAGATTTGATATTGTTTCGTTATTTTCAATTAGAAAGCGAGGAGTAGTTGTATAAAGAGCAATTCGTGGTCCTTCATATTCAATTTTTGTAACATTTGCTTCTTTGGGAATACTTTGCAGTATGGTGGCCATTATATTTTGGCTAGAAGGTAATTCTTTTTGTTGTTGTTTTCGTTGCATTAAATCACTAAAGTTCGATGACTGCTTTCTTTTGTTCATCGGTTAAAAGACGGAATCCATCTTTATCCATTACTGTGATGTTAATTCCATCACCAGTACCAATATTTCTAACTATTGCGGCTTTAACAGCTCGTAGAGCTATTTTTTTTGCTTCTTCTACTGTGAGGTTTTCTTTGTATTCCTCTTCAAGTAAACCATAAGCTACTGGTGAACCGCTACCAGTTGTAACATATGATTTCTCTTCAACTGAACCAAACATATCAACATTAAACAATGCAGGACCATTTGCATCATAACCACCAAGCAAGATATCAGCCATGAAGGGATATCCTCTATTTTGATGAAATATCAATGAGCAAAGTCTTGCAAGTGAATGAATTGAGATTGGACCATGTTTTTCAACTCTATGTAAACTAGAATGATAACGTAAGATATCAACAATATTTTGTGCGTCTGCTACACCACCAGCCAAAGTTAATCCTGCGTGTAGATCAATTTGTTGAATTTTCATTGTGTTATTATTTGCAATAAAATAACCTGCACTGGCTCTCATATCAGCACATAATACAACACCGTCGCTAGCCTTGATACCTACAGTGGTAGTCCCATGCAGAATTTTTTCTTCAACATTGTTTGACAAAATATACACCTATTAAGATAAAGTAAATGGCATGTTCCCCTTTTAAATAACTTTTTGATCCCTTGAAACCATAAATAATGACAAAAAATCAAGATCGCATGCAATCACATACAATGGAATTACCTAGGCTCATCGAAATTGGTGAGAAGAATATTGGGGATTTTGGAAAATTTCTACATTCACTAAACAATCCAAAAAAAGTTTCTTTAATATCCGGAACAAATGTTCAAAAGGTGTTAAGGAAAAAAATTGAAAAATCACTTAAATCAAAAAAAATTCAATTTGTTTGGCATACATCAAAAGATAATCAAATTAAATCATTAAATCAGATTCAAAAAAATGTTAAAAAAGATAATTCTGATTTGATTGTTGGTATTGGTGGAGGTCGTTCTGTAGATACGGCAAAATTAATTTCATATAATTTAGGTAAGCCATTTGTTAGTCTACCAACTGCAGCTTCTCATGATGGCATGGCAAGTCCATTTGTTTCAGTAAAAAGTGACAAACCACATTCAATTGTAGCATCTGCACCTATGGGTGTTTTTGTAGATATTGATGTAATTAGCAAAGCCCCAACTAGATTGTTAGCCAGTGGTTGTGGAGATCTTATTGCAAATATTATAGCAGTAAAAGATTGGCAATTAGGTCATAAAAAGAAGAAGGAATACTATGGGAGGTATGCAGCAGATCTAGCCATGATGAGTGCTAAGATAGTTATGGAAAACTCTTCTGAATTTGCAAAGAAAGGATTGGATGCAAGAGTGATTGTAGAAGGTTTGATCAGCGCAGGAGTAGCATCATGTATTGCAGGAAGTAGTAGACCATGTTCTGGTGCAGAACATCTTTTTTCACATGCACTTGATAAAATTGCTCCAGGTATTGGACTTCACGGAGAGAAGTGTGGAATTGGTTCTATAATGATTGCAAAGTTACAAGGACAAGATTGGAAAAAAATTGTAAAGACATTGAAAGATGTTGGAGCACCAACAACTGCAAAACAAATTGGTCTTAAACCAGATGTGATAATAGAAGCTCTAACTATGGCACAAGAACTTAGACCAGAAAGATATACTATTTTAAAAGAAGTTAAAATGACTGAAAAAATGGCACTAAGTCTTGCAAAGAGTACTAAAGTAATTTAATTTAAGCAGCTTTTTGTTCAGGTGTTTTTTCTTGTGTTGCAGGTTTCTTTTCCTGAGCTTGTTTATTGACATGTGTTTCTACAAAACTTACTTTACTCAAAGTTGGGACAAACTTGAAAATATCTAATTGAATAAAGTGTTTCATAATTTGTAGACCATCTGCACGTAAAATTTCTTCAGGAATTGTAATACTTGCTTCTTTATCTTTTAACTCAAATGCAATTTTTGTATCCTCCACAGGTAATCTGTTTTTAAGAATTCCATCTAATTTGTCATTTGGGGAATCAAGCGATTTGATTACATTTACATCAAATAGAATTGTTTTTCCTGCGTATCTATGGTTGTAATCTATTTGAACTCTACCAGAGCCAATAAAACGAATAGTTCCTCTTTTATTATCAACTTCAATTGTATCACCTACTGAAACTTTCTCTGCATCTTCACCTAGTTTTCTAATAGGAATCATTCTAACTTTTTTAGTGTCTCTTTCACCAAAACCTTTGTCAGGTGTTACTTCAACTGTAAGTTTATCACCAACAGATGTTTTCGCAAGTGCTTCATCTAATCCTTTGAGAACAGGGTATGACACTTCACCAATAGAAACTAGTTTTGGTTGATACTTGACATTTTGCTCATGAATAGAATGTTTTTTTGCATCTTCTTCTAAAGTTGTATCAAATACTTCTTCACTATCTTTTACCTTTGCAGTGTAATCTACTAGAACTAGTGAACCTTTATTGAAAGTCAATGTGATCGGTCTCGAATTTCCTTATATTAAGTTAAACTTTGTTAGTGCTTTCAATTTGGATCCCGTAAAACCCGTAAATTCGCAAAGCCCTATTTTATTAAAATTTACAAGAGGAATTGAGAAAAAATGAGTACCCTTACAAAAAAGAGAACAACAAAGGATTATGAAGAAAAATTAGCCAATTTGGCTACAAATACTCGGGAGAATGTTCAAGCTGCAATCAATAATTTTAAAAAATTTGTACTTGAACAACATCAAAGCACTCTAGATCAGATCTGCGTGGAGTTAATTGAAATTAAAAAAACAAAAGGAGATGAAGAATATGAAGATGTACTGTATAATTTCCTTCAAGAATGGATAGACTGGAATGTATCAAAGAAAACAGGAGCTTGTACAATCAAGACCAGATTCAGTATAATTAGATCATTTCTGTATTATTTAGGCGTCAAATCTAATCCTCAAGACATTAAACAGTTGTTAAAATTTCCAAGAAAAATATTTGTAATGTATGTAAATATTTAGTCTCAAATTAGTGCAAAACTATATAAACTAAAGCAGTATAATAATACTAAATGGATGTTACTTCAATAAAATTACTAAAATCACTGGTCGAGGGACAAAAAGAAACAAACGAATTGCTTGATTTGTTAGGAATAAAGGATAGACGATTAGCATACATAATAAAAAATCTCACAGAAGAGGATTACATAGAGAAAGAAGATGCAATAATCAGATTAAAAGAAACATCAAAGGCAACGCTGTTCAGAGATATTACACAGACTGTAGATGTTGAAAAATTACTTCGTGAATCTAATGAAATAATACTTTCCAGTATTGATGAGAATATTACAATAGATGAATTGATTAAAAAATCAGGATTATCTAAAGCAACAACATACAGATCAATATCAGATTTACAATCCATAGGGGCCATCATAAAAGAAGAAGATGTAATAAAGATTGATGAATCAAAAGAGCAACTAGTTTTATTTACAAAATTATTAAAAACTGAGAGAGAACAAAAATATGAAGATGGTAATACTGAAATCATTTATAATAATAATAATTCAGTAATATTACGAAAAACTCCAAATGGAAAAATTGCCAAAGGTGCAACAACAGGGTTTACATTATTTTCTGAATATGACATAAAATATCAAACTACACATGATTATTTTTGTGAACAAAAAGAAGATTTAGAAATACAAGATGTATTGTTACATGCAGTTTTTGCTGCAAATTATTCAAAAAATAAAATGGAATTATTGATAGCAATTATTTTTTATGCAAAATATAAAGACAAGATGGATATTCTTCAATTAAGAAAAAGAGCATCAGATCTAGGAATATCTGAAGTTTGGTTAGATATTGAAGCATACATACGTAGAAAACAATTGAGAAATACAGATCTATTTTTACCATGGAATGAATTTCAATCTAAAGCAAAATTATATGATATACCAATTGAGAAATACACATTACCAAAACCTAGTAATTTATTATTTCGAGAAATTAGTGATGAGCTACAAGAATCAAAAACGATATACCTATTTGGTGGTGAAAATATGAGAATAAAATCATTAAAAGATAGTACAAAAGATTGTGACATAGTAGTAGAAAATAAGAATGATTTTGATAATTTAACAAAAATTCTTACCAATATGGAATATGACAGAAGACTCAAAACAAATTACTCAGATGAAGACAGAAGGATAAAACCAGATGATATTTTTGAGTATGACCAAAAGAGCAGGATAGATCTGTTCACATCTACAATAATGCAAGATCTATCACTATCCTCTACCATGAGAGAAAGAGCAGACATTAGAGATTATGGGAAATTAAAGATAGGATTGCTAAGAAATGAAGATGTGTTTTTGCTTAAAGCAATAGCAAATAGAGAAGGAGACATACAGGATATGGCTTCACTAGTAACAGGTAGCCCTAATACACCTCATGAATTACAACATGGATCTTTTGATTGGGAATTAGTATGGGACGAAATATTAAGACAGGAACATATCAACCATACAAAAGATTTCACAACGACTATTTTTGATCAAATATCATATCTTGCAGAGCAAACAGGTATTGTAGCTCCATTTCTTGATAAATTAAGAAGGCACGTCGTAGACAGAATGATCAAAAGAATGCTACGTGGTGGTAGTATGTCAATAAAAAAAATAGTAGAATTGTTGAATGGAGGAGACATTACAGAACCAATGATTCGAAATAGAATTGATGCATTAGAGAAATCTGAAACAATTGAGAAATATTCTATAGGAAGAACAACGTATGCAAAACTAATAAAAAATAACGAGTATTCCGAAAAAGAGTTAGAAATAACCATACATCGTTTTAAGACATATCTTGATTGGCGTTTCTATATTAGACAAAAACAATCAGATCAAAATATCCAAGAATTAGTGGAAGAAATAAAGGAATTAGGTTTTCAATCAATTGGAGAAATAGATGAGATAATTAGAAATTCTACTGAAGTATTGAAACAATATGAAAATGAACAATTTTCAAAGCGTCATTTTGATGGAGTTGGTGCTGTAAGAATTTGTATTGGACTACAATATCCAGATCTTGGACAAAAACGCTCATCAAAGTATTTCATAAGTACATTTGATAAATATAATAACATAGCAAGAGGTAAGTTTATTCCTGAACATCCAATTAAAATGGTGAGAAAATGAGCGAAGAAAATAATATAGACAATGTAGGTGATCAAAATCCTCTACTTACAAGAGTAAAAGAGGGTTTGTATGATGAAAATATTGTTGCTTTCTTAGGTCCACCAAACAGTGGAAAAACAGTAATTGCAACAATTTCAACCAGCGTAGCGTTTGCGACACACCAAGAAATACCAACAATTCCAGCAGATCAAGGAACCGTAACTCAAACAGCAATCCCCTCAGAAGAGGTTAGATTACTGAAATCCATTGACGCAAAACTTGGACATTTGGAGAATCTTGTAAAGAGTCCAGAGTTCTTTTTACTGTATAGTGTAAATGATGCAGTGATCGAATGTGAGAATACAAGCAAGGATGTGCGTCTTTATCACCACAACCAAAAACACAATAACAACGATGATGATTTTTTTAGCTGGACTGGAGAGATTCAGTATGGCGGAATCAAATACAAGGAATCAAGACACACTCTACCATTCTTCATCTATGAGATGGAGTTAGAAGGAGATTCGTTTTCTGGAAAGGGTATTCTACATGGTGATGTTTCGCTTTGCGCCGAGTCAGACAATGTTTTTGAGATTGACATAACTGAGACTTGGGCATAACTAATTCAATTTTTTAATCAATTTCTCAAATTATTCAAATGAAAAAAGCCAAGGATCTCTACAATATTATTTCATCATATCATGAATGTAAAAATCCCCAGCAATATTACATCAGAATCATTTCTTATTGGTGTTTTGTATCTGGTTGGAACATTATCTTTGTATGAAGACATTCTAAAACGTGGCAGACCATATGTCTACCCAACTGTATTAATGGTACAACTGTACATCATAAAATCATGGATGAGAATTCCAAGCAACAATACGTTTCATTATTTTCTTTCAATCAAATGTAACAATGACAAACTGCTCAAGGTTTGCAGATTAACACAAATCCCAGACAGACGTACCATTGACAGAAGATTTCAGAATCTTCCAATTACACAGATGATCAGCAGTATGGGAAACCTGTTTGTTTCAGAAAAAATAGTAGAGAACAAATCCGCATCAGTTGATGGTTCCATGCTAAAGGCTGCAGGTCCAGTATGGCACAAATCAAACATGAAGAATAATCGTTTACCAATTTCAGGAATTGATACGGATGCCAAATGGGGCTATTCCAAATCAAAGGGTTGGATATTTGGATACAAATTACACATGAGTTGTAGCACTGGCAAACTAATTGTTCCATTGTCAGCTAATCTCAGCACTGCAAATGTTCATGACAGTCAAATGTATTGCACACTAGTTGAACCACTTTCAGGATTAGTCAAGAATATTCTATGTGATCCTGCATATGATGATTCCAAATTATATCGTTTTAGCAACAAAAAACATCTCAGATTGATTGCTCCAATAAGGCAATACCCGCATACTCCGCCAGAAAGAATTAATCTTGCAGAGTTTTACAATTCTGTGATTGGTCAAGAGTTGTACAGGGATAGAAAAATCTCAATTGAACCACTCTTTGAGATACTAAAAAGTACGTTTAGAATTGGTATATTGCCAGTAAAAGGATTTGATAGCGTGAAATCATTTGTGTTGATTTGCGTGTTGGTGTATCAGTTGGCAGTGTACTACAACTGTGTAATTGGCAATGAGAATCCAAGAGTTGTAAGAAGAATGCTTTGCTGTTAAATGATTTTAGATTTTATTTTTGTGAATTAGTTATGCCCAAGTCTCACATAACTGGCAATTGTGACGGTACCAACTTTCGATTAGGTGGCGGATCAGGAACTTATAATTTCACTGCAGCAACCTTTGATGTTATCTGCGTTGAGAAATAAAAATCTCAATTCCTCCTTTTTTTTGATACAGTTACACCAGATACCCTAGGGGTTTTCGGGTACAAGCTTAACTAAGAATATGATAACGCTGTTATCGATAACAAAAAAAATAAAAAAAGAGTGTGGGGTTATGGGTGTTCTGTTGGTATCGTTGCCATCAATTCATTACGCATCTCTGTGATGTGTGAGATCATCTCATTCATTTGAGAAACCATATCACGAATAACTCTCTCCATGTCCTGGATTTTTTGAATCATTTCCAAGTCTGTTGAATCGGGTCTGTCGGAAGTTAGTACGTACTCGTGTATCTCGTTTTTATTACCTGTAACAAACATCTTTGTTCCATCAGCAGAGAAGGCCAGGCCGAATGCACGCATTTCTTGTGATCTCACTGAGAAAGAGTCGACAAAGGATGCAGTGGATACGTCAAAGGGGGTAGTTAGTGTGTACTCGTTTACGACATCGTCAGTAAAACCTGTAACAAACATCTTGGCTCCATTAGTGGAGAAGGCCAGGCCGGATGGACGTGTGTCTTGTGATGCCACTGAGAAAGAGTCGACAAAGACTGCAGTGGATATGTCAAAGGGGGCAGACAGTGTGTACTCGTGTACATCCCTACCAGCAGTATTTACAACAAACATCTTGTCTCCATTAGTGGAGAAGGCCAGACCAGTTAGAGATGGGCGATAATGTGTTGCTACTGAGAAAGAGTCGACAAAGGATGCAGTGGATACGTCAAAGGGGGTAGTTAGTGTGTACTCGTTTACGTCAGTATGAACTGTAACAAACATCTTTGTTCCATCAGCAGAGAAGGCCAGACCTCGTGGAAGTCCGTCTTGTGATGCCACTGAGAAAGAGTCGACAAAGGATGCAGTGGATACGTCAAAGGGGGTAGTTAGTGTGTACTCGTTTACGTCCTGATCAATAACACCTACAACAAACATCTTGTCTCCATCAGTGGAGAAGGCCAGGCCGGATAGATGTGTGTCTTGTGATTTCACTGAGAAAGAGTCGACAAAGGATGCAGTAGATACGTCAAAGGGGGTAGGTGTTGGTCCTGTGTCGAGAACAGGTGTGTTAGCAATAGCATCAGTCAATCTTTCTATGATTGCCTGCTTGTCTGCTATCTTATCTACCAGTCTTTGGATTCTTTCATCCAAATTAGCGGCTGGGTTTGGAGAATTCTTCTTGTCCTCTAGTACCAGGATTCTGTCTTCATGTTTTTGGATTTGTGTTTGTAGTTTTTCTATTCTCTCCTGATCTGCAAATGCAGGAACAGTAGCTATCATAGAGATAACAACAAACATCAAAATCACTGATGTTTTACTAATCATTGAAAATATTGAAATTTCCATTCTATATAAAATATAGTAATTGTAGGCGTTAACGTTGTTAACAACTTTCTCAAAATTTCTTCACCATCAGTAACGTTAACGCTGATAACAAGAAATCTCATGCCAAAACAGATGATCGGTTTTCGAGCTGATGCAGAGACTATAGCTGAGTTAACCCACGAAGCCAAGTTACAGAAAAAATCTGTCACAGATATTCTCCAACAACGATTGGATAGGGAAAAGAATTATGGCGTACTTGAAGCACAACACCAGGAAGTGCTTCAACGATTGCAGCAGCTAGAAAAGATCACAAAAATTAAAGTTCCAAAAACAAAAAGACTTTCAATCGGTATCTCGTTACAAGAAGATACTGTACTCTCTAACCTGGCGTTCAAAGCTCATTTATCAAAATCCGAGTTTGTTCGAGTCTCACTAAGGCAGATGCATCAGCCACTACAAGCAATTGAAAACCACGCAAACAAACCCATGAAACAGCTGATTAGTCGTTAACGGTGTTATCGGCTCTTCTTTCTTTTTATTTCCAAACAAAAAACCATGCAGAAGATACTAATAATTTTCAATTGCAATTGAAATAAAAATTCCAAGTTCAGTTAGTTCTATAGATTTTGATTTTAAACCTTGATTTCATAACGGTGATAATGTGTTACCTTCTTCTTTTGGTTTGGAATAATCTGTATTGGTTTGTTCATAAACAATTACTAGATGCTTTACACCAGAATGAAACACTGTAATTATTTTATTATTGGGATTAGATGCAATAAAACCATCAATGATCCTAGTATCCGTTGTAGGTGAATCGTCGCTCCACTTATTTTGCCTTCTTTCAAAAACTCCCGTTTTTGTAACCATGTAACAAATCAAAAATAACTCTATTTTAAATCATTAGAATCTAATTAGAATTAATTATCTCATGCCTAATTTTTCAGGAATTGTTTTTTCTGATTAGGTATCTCAATCAATTACCCTAGGTATTGGGGGTGTATTTTGGGGTTACAACTAACTAGAATAGTGATAACGATGTTAACGTTAACAGAGTTAACGAAAAATTTCGTAATAAAAAAAATGGTGTAAGGTTAATGTTTTTTTCTCTCTTGAATGATTTGGACATTTATCGCAGTCAAAGGATCATCAACCCCTGATCTGGAGACTGCTAGAAGTTTGGGTTTTTCAAAAGACTTGGTGCATCCCTCACATGCATAGACTAGGGTGCGGTATTCGTTGGCAGCCTTTGGATTGGAGAGTTGGGAATAATATACCAATCTGGATCCGCAATCGATACAATATCTGTTTACTTTACTCATTATATTTACTACAACTAAGCAGTAAATATACCTTACTGTTTTGAAACAGTAAGTTTATTACCAGATTCAGGAATAAACCTAGTGATGCCGAATTCTAAGAAATTGCAAGAGAGAAATGATTCTCCAAAAAAGTTTAACTGTAAAACTTGTAAGAGGGAATTTTGGAGCTTTTATAATTACCCAAGATGTGGTATTTGTTTCAAGAGAGAGTTTGTATCTCCAGCTTGATCAAGGAGAAAATTTTTTAAGCAAATCTGGAAAAACAAAGGCGAGAATGAAAAAATGATAATCTCAAAGGTTGTAAAATCTGGATATAGGATAGGGAGAATTCCAGTAAGAAATAGAACAACAATTGAATTTGCGTATGCAAAAAAAGAACAAGTCAAAATGATGAAAAATATATCTAGTCTAGAGAGGAAAAGAATTATTCGATCATGTCAAATTTAAATTGACTAACAGATGCACCAATTTTTGTTGGTGCAGAAAAAGGGGATCTGGTTCTCCAGTGGATCGAGACAAAAAATGACTGTCTAGGCAATTATTCAAAACTACCCCAAGTTTTTTGTCTCATTAAGACTAATAATGTATGTTTTATTACACATACTACATATTAAGAAGGGGGTTGTAACCCCTATATGTTAGATCAGCCAATCCCAGTAAAAATTAGAATTCCCAAACAATGGTATGGCTGGCTAAACTACTGTGCAGGGGTGAATAATACATCAATGAGTTATCAAATGGAGGATGCTATAGAATCTGGATTGGTGTTGCTGTTTAAAGAATTAGATTTTGAAGAGGAGAAATTCCAAATGGGAATTAATCTGTGCAATTATGTAAAGCATAACAAGGTGACATTAGAGGTTGAGGAAAACAAAGAAGCTATGATTGGCAGTTGTCAGGCGTCATATACCAATACATCACAGATGATCAATGACATCAAGATGCAAATTTGCAAGTATAATGAAAAAAATGTGATTGATACCAGTTATTCACTATCCGAGCCAATGACAGCATATTTACTCAATCAATGTAAGAAAACAGGGCTTGGAAAATCCATCATAGTTCTAATGTCCTTACAGCTTGGTGTAGCGGTAAGTGTTCTCTTGAAGAAAAACGATAAACTGCCAAGACAGGAATATGAACTGCTTGAAAAGCTTGCAAACTCGTACCTTATCACAGAGACGTTTGATGATGGAACAGTAAGATTCACAGGAGTGGATGTAAAATTAAAAAAAAAGCAAATAGTAGATAATAAAATCAATTTAAAGCACTCAATGGCCTCAAGTTTTGACGACCTGGCCATTGAGCAAAGACTCCAAGGTAAAGGAGGCGGAGGATCTCGTTGAGAATTCCTGCTTTCTGTAAAGTAATCGATCTTAAATGTTTTCAGGTGAAAATAGAGAAACTTAGCGATCAAAAAGAATGTAGAACATGCAGGAAGATTCAACCAATGAAGATGTTCTATATGGATAATCGATCTAAGGCTCCTCACCTGATGCATCGATGTAAGGAGTGTCTGATGACTCCAGAAAAGAGAGCAAGGAGAAGTTTTCTAGCAAGAACAAGATATGAAAAAAAGAAAGAAAGAAACCAAGTACAAGTAAGAGGGCTAGATGACTGCTTCCAGTGACATTGTTGCATCTGCAGCTTCTTTGAGAAAAAAGGGCTTAAACATTATTCCAGTCCATGGCGGATCCAAAATCCAGGCTGGAACCCCTGATGAAATTGAAAGATGGAAAAAATCCTTCTGTGACAAAAAAATTGAACCGCATCAAAATATTGGGATTCAGTATGGGGAGTTTAGCGGTTTTTGGGCCTTGGATTTGGACTCATTCGGATTGCTGGAGCAATTGATTACAGAAAAACAGAATAGAAACAAGATGATGATCGTAAAAACAAGCAGAGGCCATCACGTTATTTTTAAAATTAAAACTGGTGATGTGCCACCTGGAGACATAAAATTATTTGATGGAATTGAAGACAAAAAAGTAACTGAAAAAAACATAATGAAGATCCGAATGATAAAAAACTGTACAGTGCTGCAGGGATCCCACTCAATGAGATTGATATACGCATCCGAGGATATACGATCTGCCCACCCAGTATCCATGTAGACACAGGAAAAAAATACGAGTTCCTAAATGAAAATTTCGAGATACCAGTTCTTGGATGGAGTGAGGCTTCAAAAACATTGAATGACTTGGGGTTTGCCAAATCATCCGAAGCTAAGAATCTATTACACGCAACTACAGGATATGATTACAATGAATTAATTGTTGGTGGATTCAAGAGAGGTGAACGAAGAAGGAAATTACGTGGATTCTACATCAAGCTAAGAATGTATGATTTTAAAAATTTAATTTCAGAAGAAGACTCCAAGCAAGAAGCTGCAAATCGCTATCATAAACTAAATCAGACATGCATACCCCCCCTTGAATCAGAAGAAGTTAGAATTAATATCGCTTCTGCTGAGAAATATTTTACAGAAGTAGTTTTACCAGATATGGGTAAAAATGTAAAGTTGACCAAATCCGAGATGAATGACATTGAGAACGCTAATTTAGCTGATGAAATGATTGAGAAATTCAAATTCATAGCCACTGTTCCAGGTGAATTATATTTTTACAAGCACTCTAAAGGCATCTATGTAAAAAATGGTGATGATTTACTTGGTACCGAGTTGGACAAACAGCAAAGAAGTACAAGTGATATTGAAACCATAATAAAGATAATTCATCACAGAACCAAAATTCGCCCTGATGAAGTAGTTGAAGAAGATGGTGATGAGTCGATTTTTGATAGGGATTGGGCCAAGATTAACACCAAAAATAAGGTGATTGATTTGAAGACTGGTGAGGTTTTGGAATTTTCTCCAGAACATAGGAATACAATTTCTCTACCAGTCAACTATAATCCTGATGCAAAGTGTGAAAAGTTTAATGAATTTTTAAAATCAAGTTTGGATAATGACGAACGAAAAATAATTTGGATAAAAGAAATGATGGCGTCTTGTTTAATCAAGAGAAATATTTTTCAACGTGGTTATGTTCTTCATGGAAGAGGAGCTAATGGGAAGGGAACTCTGCTTCGTACATTGACTAATTTACTTGGCAAGAATAACACAACATCATCTTATCTTTCAACTTTGGAAGATGACAGATTTATCGGCTATGATCTTTATGGAAAAACTGCATCAATTGCAGGCGATGGCGGTACTGAAAAAATTGAAAAGACAGGTAAGATAAAGTCAATACTTGGGGGGGATATTCTTAGATGTGAGGAGAAATATAAAAACAGCTTTCCATTTTATCCATTCGCTACAATGATTTTCACCTTTAACGAACTTCCAGAAATATTAGATTCCTCTGATGGACTAAATCGTAAACTGCAATTGGTGCATTGGAAACGATCGTTCTATGGCAAAGACGCTAACGACTCTTTAGATTTGATGGAAAAAGACCCAGAAGAACTGTCAGGGATTCTAAATGAATTAATCCCAATTTGCCAGAAAATAATCAAGACTAGAAAATTGACTAATCCATATTCTGTTGATGAGACTAAGAAAGAATGGACTATGTTGGAGAACTCTTTCTATAATTTCTCTACATCACAGCTAGATTTAGTATCGAGTGAGCAAATTAGTGTAAATGAGATATTTGAAAAGTTTTTGAATTGGTGTAAGGATAACGGGTTTATTGGCCTGGAGAGAAGAATTTTTGTCAAAAAGATGGATGATTTCTTGAAAAGTGATGGTGAACGATCAAAGACTAGAGCAATTACTAGAGTTAATGGTAATTCGGTGGAAGTTTTCCTTGGTGTGTGTGTGAAGAAAGACTCACGCCTAACCAGCTAATAAAAATAACTTATTTAGGTATAAGCTAATAAAATCTCAACAACCTTTTACAGATATTTTTTTTAAAACAAGAATCATTTTTTTTTCTACTAAAAGGTTTTCAAGAAATCGTTAGCTTGACTAGAATTAGAGATTTTGTTAGCTTTGGATCGCAAAACACCCCAAAATCACCCTCACAACCCCCCCACAAAGCAGTAACCTTTATCCATTTACAAAGAATTGTACGATATGACGAATGATGCAAAAAATACAAGTTTTGTGGAATGGGTTGTAAATGGATTTCTTTATCATAATATGGGTATAGATGATTTGAAGGTTGACGAATCATTTGAAGTCAAACTTTATAAAATAATTTTAGTTTTTGGTCTAGAAAACCCCCAATCACAAATTAACGAATCAGCAGAATGGCTAGGTCCCAATATAAATAATAAAAAAATCATTTTAACGGAATTTTCTAAAAGTTTTGTCAATCAGGACAAGAGTAAACAAGAACCCTCCCACAGGTGCAGTAATATCAGTTTTGTGAAATGGGTTGTAGAAGGATTTCGTTGTGATCGTATGGGTGTTTGGGGTATGGATGAATTATCTAAAGACAAACTCGATGAAAAAGTTAAAAAATTTAACCCACAACTCGATTTAACAGAATTTTTTGAATCCGAAATAGATATTATTCCTTCAGATAAAACCAAATACTTTGAAAAAATCCAAATTTTTGATTCACAAATCGACAAATTAGCAGAAGAGTTTGAAACCAAAATAAAGGAGGGGAACTTTGTTTTAATGCCATATCCAAAACCAGAGAATTAATCATTAATGTACTGCATTTTGTAAGCAACCCAAACATTTACCTCTCATCCGTCATGGGTGGGGGGGTATGCAATTGCAAATCAAGGCATCCTTCAGATAAAATTGCAATTATCCCCACAGAATACTTGTAAAAATATAAAAAATAGGTGATTATCAATTATTCACCACCAACACATAATCAAGCAATAATGAGAAAGTATCTTCATCCCTATTGTTGTATCTCCATTCCATCTCTTTAATGTACAACAGAAACTTTTCAGAACTTACTCCATGATGTTTGGCCATTCTTTCTTTTGCAAAACTCCAAAAGCCTTCAATGCCGTTGATGTACACATCACCTTTTCCAAACATCTTACTATGATCAACTGAGAGATGACGATAACCATGAAACATCAATGAATCGTATCCTTTCCACTTGTCAGTATACACGATGCTTCCTTTCTTTACTTTTTTGATGGTTCCAGCAAGTAATGTCTTGGCCTTTACGTTATTGACAATCTCAACGTGAACCTTGCCTTTTCTTTCCAGTATGCCAAATACAATTGTTTTGTTTTTGGCACCTCTGCCTCTATTTCCCTTCCTTTTACCTCCAAAATACGCCTCATCAGCCTCAATTTTTCCCTTTAGTTTCTTATCTGATTTTGCAAGATGATATAGTATGGAATATCTAATACAATCAAAAGCATTTAGTGCAGTAGGATAACTAACACCTGCTTCTTTAGCTGCATGTCTTGCACTAATCCCAAGATCAAAGAGTTTGATTAGAACCAACCATTTTGTAAAATCAATGTTGATGATATCAAACCATGTTCCATTAAATGGTCTGTAATCTGTCTTGCAATCTTTACATCTTAACTTTCCTCTTGAGATGATGTAATATTTCTTTGAATCACATGATGTGCAATAAATTGTATTTTTCTTTTGGAATTGTTTGCAGAGAAATTCCAATGTAGTTGATTTGTTGTAAATTATTTTGGATAATTCGATTAAGTTGATTGGTTTACTCAATAATTATACAAAATTAGTTGGTGGTAATAGGTTTACAATCACCAAAAAATATTTAGAAAAAAATTGAAGGACATCTCAAAAAAAAGTTCAAGGACAAAGTTCAAGGTAAATCGACAAATACCAAAAAACCACACACCCAAAATACCCCAGAAATTCCATCAAGTCTTGATGAAAATTACTAATTTTTCAATAAATTATGAGATTCATAAGATAATTGATGGGTTTAGCTTTTAGTCACAAACTGATAATATCTGATCAGAGATTAATTCAATTTAGAAACTCATTAAGATCACCCATAGTTTCAAACATTTTACCCAGCTATCAGGCTAGTTTGACTTTTGTTTGTTCTATCTAGTCACGAATGTTAAACCCGCACCCAAATCAGGTCATTTTGAAAAAATCATCTTGTGACTGCAGGCACTAACAATAGATAAGATGTTCATAAAAATAGACGGGTTTAACATCTAGTCACACTTTAGATATTTTGTACATTTTTGATGAATGGAATAATTCTGTAGACTTTTCACCCAAAACCCATCACCAGCTAGCCCTATATTTTAGTGCCATTTTGACACCCCTTCCATTTAAAACCCAGATTTTTAGTTACACAAAACATACAAAACCAACTAGAAATATCCACAAACATGAATCACAGATATTTGATAATTGCACTTGTGCTAATTGGAAGTATTACAATAATTTCTAGTGTGTATGCTCAAAGTGAACCATTACCAAGTTGGATTAAGAATACTGCTAGTTGGTGGGCTGCTGATGAAGTGGAGGACCATGAGTTCTTTAATTTAATTGAATTTCTAATTGAGAGAGAAATTATCACGGTTCCAGGTAATCAAGATGATTCTCAAAGAGTTCAAGAATTAGAGAATCAATTATCCAATCTAAAAAGACAAACTATACAGGATATTCAAAGTGCTTATGATGATGGCTATCAAGATGGACATGCAGATAGATCAACCAGGGAACCAACACCAACCAGGGAAAATTTAGATGATGAAATTATTATTTTGATAAATGCTTCTGAGAGTTTTGATTTTGTTAATATGAATAGTGTTGTAGAGATTGAGGCAATTGTTTCAGATGTGATTAATGGTCATTCATTAGGTTATACCATTGTGGAGTCAATTTCTGGAAACATAATATCCATAGATCAAGTTGTAGTTTCAGAAGAATATGGTTCTGGAATTTTTAATCTCAAAATAAGTGAGAGATATAAGATTGGTTTTCTTTATAATGTAGAAGTTCATTATGGTAATGAGATTGGTGAAGCGTCTTTCATTGTTAAGTAGGTGTAAGGCTTTTGTT
Source organism: Candidatus Nitrosopumilus sp. (assembly GCA_965248045.1). Lineage (GTDB taxonomy): Archaea > Thermoproteota > Nitrososphaeria > Nitrososphaerales > Nitrosopumilaceae > Nitrosopumilus. The sequence goes on along the minus strand of CBDFIG010000002.1, from coordinate 1,307,621 downwards.
TATCATCATAGTATTCTGAAAGTTTAGAGTATGCAGTATTACTAACGTTAATCACAGTTTCTTCTAACTTCATAACACACTTTCCATTTTTATCTTTTCTAAACTTTGGTTCATAAAGAAAGTGTGGAAGTAGTGTATCATCAGAATCATATCTTTTAGTTGTTTCAGAGTTTGTTATTTCATTTACAAAAGAATCTGTAATTATTAAGAAAACAAGTGGAAAGAAGACAATGATTCAAGAATATGTTAACACGAAAGAATCACTTCATGATATTAAGTTAACAGAGTTTAAAGAGCTTTTAATTTTTCTTCTGCAGTACTGAGTCCTGCTTTAGTATCTACATCATAATCCATCATTGCTAAAGTAGATGAAATTGCAGAAATAGTTCTCATTACATGATATGGACTTACTTCACCCATACATCCTACTCTGAATACTTTTCCTTTGAGATCTCCAAATCCACCTGCTACTAAGACTTTGAATTTATCAGCTAATGTACCTCTAAAAGTTTTGTCTTCAAGTCCATCTAAATAATTTAATGCTACAATTGAAATTGAACGATCTTCTTCTTTTGCAAATGGTGTTAATCCAATTGCACTTAATCCAGAGTATAATGCATCAGAACAAACCTTGTGACGTTTAAAGACATTTTGTAATCCTTCTTCTAGCATTATTGTTAATGCTTCTCTATATGCATAAAGTAATGGCAATGCAGGAGTAAATGGGGTATGTTTTGATTCTTCATAATAATGGAAGTATCTTGCTAAATTGAAATAATGTGTTGGTGGAGGATTTTCAATCATGTATTTTTTGGCTTTAGCACTAATAGAAAGTGGAGATATTCCTGGAGGTGCTGCAATTGCTTTTTGTGAACCAGTTAGACATACATCGATATTCCATTTATCTACTTGAAGATCAGCACCACCAAGTAAAGAAACAGAATCTACAACATAGAATGCATCATTTCTAGATGTTAAATCAGATACTTTATCAAGATAATTTACCATTGTTCCAGTAGAAGTTTCGTTGTGAACAACATAGAATGCTTTAACGTCTTTATTGTTATCAAATGCTTCTTTTATTTGATCAAAAGTTGCATTTTCTCCTGGCGGAGTTTGAAGTTTAATTACATTTGCACCTTGACCTTCAATAAGTTGAGATAATCTAGTGCTAAATTCTCCATTAACTGGAATTATTACTTTATCACCCTTTTTTACTACGTTGATTACTCCTGCTTCAACTGCACCGGTTCCAGATGCAGACAAAGCTACAATATCATTTTGTGTTTGAAATACTTGTTGGGTTTTATCAACAACGTCAGTGTATAATTCAACAAAATCATCACTTCTGTGATTAACAATTGGTGCAAGCATAGCCCTCATGACTCTATTAGGTACATTTGTTGGACCAGGAAGCATTGAAAGATATTCCATTTGTTATCTATCTGTCGATGTAATATGGGGTTTATTTATAATTAAAGATTTTTCAGATATTCTTTGGCATTAATTTTTTCTAAAAAATTTTTTGTTCCTTTAGGTACTAGATCATCCCATTTTTGATCGCTAATTATTAGATTACGTATATTGGTTCCAGATAACTCATCTCTTTTTAAAAATGGAATAGTAGTTACCTGAACAGACCTTTTTGAATACAGATGTTTTGTCAATTCGTCATTTGAAAAAATCATATCAAATTTTGGAACAATAGTATCTATTTTCTCAATCCATTTGATATGATTATCCAGATCTGGGATAAAATAAATTGAAATTTTCTCTTTTATAGAATCATCAATTGAAGATAGAATCATCTCTTTTCGTTCCTCAGCAGAGAAAGGATTGATTTTTTCTGCTGGTTTGTTAGAACTGCCCAAGCCTACCCATAATTTATCAACTTTTGATAGTGCAAACTGTAAAGCTTCAAGATGACCCAAGTGAAAAGGTTGGAATCTTCCAATCATCAAACCATTCATACAGAAATATAGGAATTTCTTTTTAAAAAAACTATCATAAAGAGTTGTAATTAGAAAAAAATGTGGATTTTCTGAAAATTAATGGAGGGTATGGTGAAGGAGGAGGTCAAATAATACGTTCTGCAGTTACGCTTTCTTGCATTACAAAACAGCCAATTCATTTAGAAAACATAAGAAAAAATAGAAAAATTCCAGGATTAAGACCACAACATCTTACAGCGATAAAAATTATTCAAAAAGTTGCAAACGCTAAAGTAATTGGAGCAGAGATAGGCTCCACTGAATTAAAATTCATTCCAGGTAATATTGAAAGTTTAGATCTAGTTGAAGATGTAGGAACAGCTGGAAGTATTTCTTTAATTTTACAAGTCTTAATTCCAGTAGTTGCTATTTCTCAAAAAAAACTGAATTTGACAATTAAAGGAGGTACAGATGTACTTTGGAGTCCTTCAATTGATTATACTCAACATGTGCTAAAAGATGCATATTCCAAAATGGGAATAGAATTTTCTGTTGAATTAAGTAAACGTGGTTACTATCCAAAAGGTGGTGGAGAAATTAATTTACAAGTATATCCATCTTATGTAAAATCAATGTCATTTTTAAAAAGAAAAACTAATAATGTAAAATTAATTTGTACATTTTCAAAACTTCCAGTTGAAATAATTAAAAATCAAATTAAAGAAATTGAAAAGAAATTAACTAAAGAAAATTTAATTGTTGAGACAGAAATTAAAAATCAAGAAGCAATAGATTCAGGGGCATCTTTGTTAATTTACAGTATTGATGAACATTCAGTTATAGGAATTGATGTTTTATTTGATAAAAAAACACAAAGGTTTGATGTAGATGTTGACAAATTTATTAAAAACCCACTAGGAGTAGATGAGAATTTAGCAGATATGATAATAGTTCCTGCAAGTTTGGGTCAGAAAAAAACAACGTTTCAAGTTAGAGAGATTACAAAACATTTAGAGACAAATTTGTTTGTGACATCAAAAATCACAGGTTGTAAGTATGGAATTGGAAGAATAAATGGTGGATTTGAGATAATTGTTGAGGGAATCTCAAACTCCAGCATCAAGTAATGATGCAAAAAATAGAATTGCTATTGATAATACTACTGTAATTTCTCCAAGAATAATTATTTTTTTTCTTAATTTTTGAATTTCATGTTCTGACATTTGTTTTGACATAATTTTTTCTTCAACATCCTTACGAATTACTCTAACATGCACTGTATATGTAATAATTAGTGCAATGACTAGAATGATTTTAACAGTTAGAAACGTCCCATAACTTGTTGCAACAAGAAGCTCAGGATTACCTAGCAACATGTGCGAGCTGTATAGTCCGGTTGCCATTAGAATAATTAATGAGGGAACGGCAATTTTGTTAAATCGTCTTCCAACACGAATCATTATTTGCATTCTTTCTTCAAGAGAATCAGTCATTGTTTTTAGAAGTGGAGAAAAGACAATTCCAATGAAAAGTGAACCACCAACCCATATTGCAGCTGAAATAAGATGGATCCAAGTGAGAAGTGCTTGTTCTAGTGCAGCCATAGATTAAGATATTTTAAATCAAATATTATGTATTTGGATCTTGCCAACCTTTTTTAGTTGTACATAATCTGATACCAATGAAATGGCGCTTCAAAGTAAGATTACAGTTTATGCAGCAATTATAGGTGTTTTAGCTATGATGGGAGGAATTGTTTACTATGCCAGTCTAGATAATGTACATCTTGCACAAGTTGAAATTAAATTAACAAACGTTGAGCTAATAGACGTTAACACAATAAATGATCAAGCAAGATTTAATGTTACATTTCTTGTAAAGAATCCAAGTGAGAAAACATTTACAGTTTCTCTGATTAATTATCAGCTTTATGGGGCTGGAACATTATTAGGTTCAGGACAATATTCTACAGTAGATATTTCAATGCCTGGAAGAGCGGCATTTTATGCAGATACAGAGATTCCTTTGAAAAACATATTTGTTTTAAGCAAATCTGATGTCGGTTCAGAAATTTATCAGTCTGCCATAGAAAATGGAATCAATAGTTTTTCAGCAGAAGGAATTATCACCACTGAATCCACGTGGAGTATTGGTGAAAAAGAATTCAAAACTGAATTTTAATTAAAAAAATGGGCCGAGAGAGATTCGAACTCACGATCACCGCCGTGTCGAGGCGGTATCCTAACCAGCTAGACTACCGGCCCATTGAAATACAAAACAAAGTGAAGACATTATTAACGTTTAACAAAAGAAAGAAAGAATAAAAAGAAAGAAGGCATGAAATAGTTGACAGAGAATTTTACTGAAGAAGAAAAAAGGGGTTTCTATAAGGCAATCTATTCAAGAAGAGACGTAAGATCTCATTTCACCTCAAAACCCATAGAAGATAATGTTTTATCAAAAATTCTTCATGCTGCACATCATGCCCCATCAGTAGGGTTTTCTCAACCATGGAATTTTATTTTAATCAAAGATATTGAAACAAAAAAGAAGATCAAAAAGTCTTTTGAGAAAGAAAAAGATTGTTCATCACAATTAGTTGAAGAGCCAAAGAGATCAAAATATCTTTCATTTAAGCTAGAGGGGATTTTAGAATCTCCAGTAAATTTGTGTGTAACATATGATCCTACAAAATTTGGTCCATTTGTAATTGGAAGATCAAGTGTTCCTGAAGCAGGATTATACAGTGTATGTTGTGCAATTCAAAATTTATGGTTATCAGCAAGAACGGAAGGAGTTGGTCTAGGATGGGTAAGTATTCTATCAAATGAAATTCTAAAAGAAACTCTAGAACTACCAGAACATGTTGTGCCTATTGCATATCTATGTTTAGGATATGTTGATAAATTTGCAGAAAAACCAGATCTTGAAACTGCTGGTTGGCTACCAAGACTTGAGCTAAAAGATGTTGTATATTTTGAAAAATGGAATGATATAGAAAACAAAGATTGGAATAGTATTCAAGAATTAATCAAAGATAATCTTGATTACGCTTAAATAATTAAGAATGTTTTTTTTTGCTGGGCTTGTGGCGCAGAGTCATTTGACGCGAAATATGGATAGCGTGGTACTCTCCTAAGGTACAGGTCGAGGGATCGAAGCCCTCCAAGCCCGTTAAGTTTTAGATCATGGAAATTTAAATACAAAGACAAATGGTTGGAGATATGAAAGTTGTAGTTATTTCTGGCAGTCCAAGAAAAACTGCCAATACACAAATTATAATGAAGTATGTTTATGAATATACTAAATCAAAAAATCAAGATACAAAATTGATTAATCTATCAGAAGATGATATTGAATGCTATAAGGGATACGATGTAGAATACAATGATGCTACAAAAACTGCAACAAAAGACATTATGGATGCAGATGTTTGGTTAATAGGATCACCGATCTATAATTCATTTTTTAGTTCTGCATTAAAAAATTTGTTTGAATATGTCGATTATAAGAAAACTGCTGGAAAAGTAGCTGGAATGGCAATTTTAGCTGCTGGAAATATTGGTTTTATTGATGTACAGACATTAATCACACAGTTGTTATCATACTTTAGAGTAATAACAAATCCAAAGGCTGTATTTCTAACCACAGAATCTATTACAGATAATTCTATTTCAGACACAGATGTACAAAATAGACTAAAAGATATGGTAGATGAAACTTTGGAAATCGCTTCTAAATTGCGTCAAGGTTAAATGTAATTCGTGGATAAATAAATCGAGTTATTATAAAATTATAATCAGGGCATTTCTGTTATTTGGATTATCCTTGATGACGTATAGCGACAAGCATAAGTTCGTGAGTTATTTTCAAGATATTTTATTCTGGTTATTCGTATTTACTTAGGTAAAATTATCTATTTTCTAATTTATTGATGATTTTTAGTTCACGAACTTTGTCTCTTCGCTATATCACAGAAATTTCAGGATTAACATTAATTAAATAATCTTCAACAAATCTCATAGAAGTTTATTGTCTAAAGAGATATTCGTGTGAGGAATATACTTTTCAATTTCTATAAAATTACTAATTAGAATATTTTGGTTTGATAATCTATTAGGTATGTAAATGAATTTGTATTAGAAAATTAGATGTTAACAAACTATCTACAATAATACTTGCAAATATCAAATTTTTAGATATTATAGAATGACTCCATATATGGAATAAAAAATTTATTTCAATTCATTTGTAGTTAAACTTCAAAAGTCAAATATTTACATAACATAGAGATTATACTATTGAGTTTGAAAGAAGATCCAACTGAATTATGTTCATGTAAATGCCATTATGGTGGTGCTGTAAGTTGTCCTGGTTGTAAGAACAATCATGGTGTAGAATGTTGCCATTGTAATGATTAGATATAATCACTTGTTATTTTCTTTTAGAAGCTAACATTTTCAAATTAGCTAATTCAGTTTTTAATGATTCGATCTGAACAAGAGTTTGTAAGTTAGAAATTTCTTGATTTAATCTTTCAATTTCACTATCTTTTAGTTTCACAGATTCTTTTATGTTGTTTAGTTCAGAGGATAATTCAGTTTGAATTTGCTTTATTTCTGAAATATTACTTGTAGTTGTAGTAACAATGGTTTGTGTATTACTCAAGCTTTTTTTTTCACTGACAGTGTGTGCTGGTGCGTGTTTGTGCATGTAATCATTACTTTTTTGAGATATCCAACAAGTAAATGTCAGAAACCATGTAATAGGAACTGCCATCATAAATATGAGATGTAATATTGGTGATAAATCCCAAACTACCCAAAGTCCAGTTAGTACTGCTGCAAAAATTCCAGTAGAAACTGTTGCTAAATGATTTCCCAAATATCCCATTAATTCTTTGAAAAAATTATTGTTTATAAGAGTAATGTTGAAAATCAAAAAATAATATAATTAAAAAGAAAAAAGAGCCGAATTTATTCGTCTTTCTCAGAGGTTGTAGTTACTTTAGGCATATCTGATTGTAAGATTTGGATTTTTTGTAGTAATTCAGTTCTCAAATCTCTTGCAACTCTCCTCACAGTTGGTCTTGGAACGCCAAGTTCATCAACTACTTTGGTATAGATATCTTGTTTGTCAGTTACCCCTTTGTCAAGATAAGAATTAATTGCTTTTTTAATTATCGTGCTTTGATTTGTACGATTCAACGAATTCTAAATTTTATTTGTTCTATATAAGACTATAACTTTTTGAATTTCTAAAATGTCACATATAATAAATTCAGATTTTTACTTATTAAGAAAAAACAAAAACTCTCAAGGTCTTCAATGGTAAATTTATCAACGAAAAACGTATTGATAGTTATGGATTTTTCAATATCCTTAAAGTATCTATAAAAATTTTTACTAAGGTTTCACAAAAGACTCATATGATAAGATGTTAGATCGACATTTATGACTACAGTAAATATTGAAACTAATCTTGGAAAGATTTCATTTAAACTCATACCTGAATTAGCACCAGAAACAGTAAGAAACTTTGAAAAATTAGCTAAAGATGGATTTTATGATGGAACTCTTTTCCACAGAGTTATTCCTGGATTTATGATTCAGGGAGGCGACCCAAACACAAAAACTGATAACAAAGGGTCATGGGGAACAGGAGGGCCAGGATATAACATCAAAGCCGAGTTTAGTTCAAGATCTCATCTGCGAGGCATAGTTTCCATGGCTAGATCACAAGATCCAGATAGTGCAGGTTCACAATTTTTCATAGTAACAGCTGATAGCACATTTCTTGATAGACAATATACTGTATTTGGGGAAGTAACAGAAGGCATGGATATTGCAGACAAAATCGTAAATCTTGAAAGAGATGGCAATGATTGTCCTTTAGAGAAAGCACAGATGACTCGCGTAACTGTGGAATAAATGAACACAAAGATTTTTGGATTTTTAGTAATTTTATTGATAATATTTATTATTCCTGTAGCTGATGCGCAAATTTCAATTGGTGAAAAGGCTCTACAAAAATCCATAGAAGTTGTTATAAATTCAGATGGTGATGTTCATGTTAAACACATTGTTGCTTTATCAAATACTCCAAGACAAATTGAATTAATTCCCGGAACAGTTTCAAATCTTTCAGTAACAAATGAACAAGGAGAAGAAAAACAATTCTCTGTTATTGGAGATAATGATGGACTGTTGTTTTTACCATCTAGAGAAGATTCCATTGTAGAATACGATCTTGAAGATGCACTTTCTAAAAAAGACAATGTGTGGACATGGGATTTCTTATATCTGGATAAAGTTGCATTTATTTTTCCCGAAGAAGTTGATCTGATCTTTTTGAAAAACAATCCTGTTTATTTGGATGAAAGTGGAGGAATAGCGTGTCATGGATGTCAAACAGTTTTAGAATATTCTATTAATGAACCAAAAATTTTCAAAGACGTAGAATGGGAGGATAAAATATTTGTTGTAGAAATTAATAGTCATTCTAATATTGATGAATTTATTTTTGATCAACCAACAAAGAGTATTAGTTTTAATGTTCTTGAAGAGAACAGATTTGTTACTACAATAATTCCATTAGAATTGTTATGGAAACCATATTCAGTATTCCTCAATAATGAAAAAATTCCATCTTATGAATACACCAATAATGGAACTCATGTTTGGCTGAACATGAAACCTGAAACTATAGGAGAAATTAACATTGTAGGGATTACCGTAATTCCTGAATTTCCAATAATTGCTCCATTGGCAATAGGATTTTTGATGATTCTTGTTGTTCCGTTAATAAGAAAAGTCAATCTCCACTAGAACCACACGAACAGAAACCATATTCATCAATTCTAACATTACAAATTGGGCATTTTTCACCATATTCCACTTCCCATGGTTCCTTTCCATAAAGCTTGAAGTGATCATCAATTTCTAATGGTATCTCCCTTTTCTTTTTCAATGATTTGTATAAGCATGTAAACTATACATACATTATCAGAAAATCATGAAAATTGAATGTGGTTGTCATTGTATAAAGTGCAAAAGTACAGATCTTGAATCAAATAGAATTGGAGAAGTTGAAAAAGATGGATATTTTGATATGCATCACACATGCAACCAGTGTAATACACATTTTGATCATTTAGCAGGAGAAACGTTTTCTAATTGTGAAAAGTGTAATTATTCTACTAGTTAGCTACTAGTGCTTCTTCAACAAAGTAATGAGTTCTATTCTCATCAGAGTTTTTCATAATTTCTTTGTTTGATGCCATTTTTGCTAAAGCCTTTGATACATCTAATGAACTTGAAGCCCAACCATATTCTCTGAGTTGTTGAACAGTTTCAGTAACTGTTCTTGGGGAATCAAAGAATCTACTAGTTTCTAAAATTCGTAGTTTTGATTTAATTTCATGAGAAGTAATGTATTTTGATTCATTAAATTCTGGTTCATATACTTCAGCATCATCTAGATATTCTAAACCATATTGAGTAGAATTCTCTGCTTCAGATGATTTTGGGATAGATTTAGATTCATACAGGATTTTTGCCTGATTTTCTGGTAAATGGTGTGAAATATTGTCTATAACTTCACCTAAGGATTGATTATCAACATAGAAATCTCTAGAGTCAACCTCGATCTCGTTTTCTCCAACCTTGAGTTTAATTCTAGCCAATAGTAAACAATAATCAAATTTTGATTTATTGTGTTAGCTCTAAGGAGCTTTAAGATTAGATCAAAACTTTTACACAATTTATTGGGATTTTTTTCCTTTTGAGTTAAAATATAATTTTATAAGGATTAATCATGGAATCATCCAAAAAAAGAGGCCTAATTGTTCTGTTTGTGCTAGGCATGAGCATTTTTGGATATTCACAGTATGCATCCACATCACAGATAGGAGTGAGTATTACTCAGAGTGAATTATTAAATGAAAATGAAAAAGGCTCAAACTATAACATAGAATTACTATTTGAAAATCCTTCATTGTTAATACTAACTGCAGGCGAGACTGAATTCTTCATAATTGCTAATGATGAAATGAAAGGTAAAGGACAGTTAGAACCATTCACATTACATCCATTAGATAGTAGTAATGTCAAAGGTACTTTTCACACAGATTCTAACGTTGATAAAGAATCTCAATCTATAAAAATTTCAGGAGTAACAAAGTATGATGTATTCTTTACATCTATTGATGTTCCATTTGTTTACTATCCAACAGAAGAACAAGCAAGAGAATTTATACATCAAAATTAATTTCTTCTCAAATGCTTACAGTTTTTGGTTCTACTGCATTAGATACAATTAGAACTCCAAAAAAAACATTAAAGAATGTACTAGGAGGCGCAGCAACTTTTGCAGCAATTTCTGCAAGTAATTTTGTAGATACTGGATTAATTGCGGTAGTTGGAAAAGATTTTCCAAAAAAACATCATAATATTTTATCCAAATATCTTGATTTACAAGGATTAACTATCAAAAATGGTAAAACGTTTCGTTATGATGGAAAATATGATAATACACTAAGTACTAGATCAACTTTAAAAACTGAATTAAATGTACTTGCAGATTTTAAAGCAACTGTACCTGAGGCTTATAGAAAGTCTCAATTTGTATATCTTGCAAACAATGATCCTGAACAGAATACTTCACTAATCAAAGAATTTGATAAGGTAAAATTTTCTATGTGTGATACTATAGATTTTTGGATTTCTACTAAACGAGAGGCAGTAATTAAGATGATAAAAGCAGTAGATGCAGTTGTAATAAATGAGGAGGAGGCTAAACTCCTTACAAAAGAATTCAACTTGATTAAATGTGCAAAAAAAATGATGCAGTGGGGCACAAAATATGTAATTATCAAGAAGGGTGAGCACGGATCCTTGATGTTTTATGATGATGTGATTTTCCCAACAGCAGGATTTTCATTAGAAGATGTTATAGATCCTACAGGTGCAGGTGACTCTTTTGCAGGAGCAATGATTGGGTATCTTGCAAGCAAAAAATCTACCAGTATATCTGAAATTAAAAAAGCAGTAGTTTACGGAAATGTATTAGGTTCATTTGCAGTAGAAAGATATGGTTTAGATGGATTACTAAAGATCAAAAAGGGAGATATTACAAAAAGAATCAAGACATATGAAAAAATGATCCGATTCTAAAAAGACTTAAGTTAAATAATTTCTCAAATTTATTTATCATTGACACAAGAAATATCTGAAAAAGATCGACTAGATACAATATTCAAACTTCAAAAAGGTCTATCAGAAATGATGAATTTGAATAGATATCCAAAAGATTCTGAAGGAAGGGTTTCTGCTCTAAGTACAGCAATAATGCATGAAGCAGTAGAGCTACAAATGACAACAAATTGGAAATGGTGGAAAACACCAACTAAATTTGATGAAGCTGAAGCTAGAGAAGAATTAATTGACATATGGCATTTTGTGGTTCAGGCATCACTTGAGCTAAATCTTACACCAGATGATATTGTAGAAGAGTACAAAAAGAAAAACGAAATTAATCGAGAAAGGCAACGAACAGGATACTAGGAAATTCTAATTTTATCGAAAATTGGTTTAAGATCAGTTTCATTGATTAAATTTACTAGAGTTATATTATTTTGAAAATATTGTATCTGAGATTTAGAAGTTGTAAGATATGGATCCGGACTGGTTGAATTAATTATTCTATTTTTTTTATCAACTCCATGTTTATGTAATTGAAACAATGAGTGACCTGCTTTGTGACCCCAAACTTCGTTCCCACAAACTATGATAGTTGTAATTTTTTGATTTTTGTATATGTATTTTATTATAGAATCAATTCCTTTATTTTCAGAAAGCAGTCTTCCTACTATTGATATATGATTTAGAATCTCAGAATTTGCAAAGTCTTTGAGTAAGTCTATGCTTGAAAGTGTACAAACTGCAATTGATGAATTAAGATTTCCTTCATATGCCTCTTCAGGAATAGGCAGGACGATCTTACATAATTCTCCAATTGTCTCACCTAGAGCATTCACAATATGTCACGCAGAGTTTTAGCAATAAATTCAATATTTTTTTGAGTTACTTTTGGATGAATTGGTAAAGAAACAACATGTGATGCAGCCCAATCAGTAACAGGAAGTTTTGTTTTTAATTTGTAATATGGAGTTTTATGAACTGGTGTAGGATAGTAAGATGCAGCACCAATTCCTTTTTCATTGAGCTTTTTCAAAAGTCTATCACGTTTTTCAGTTGCAATAGTATAGAGATACCAATTAACACTTTCATTTTTTTGTTGATGGGGAAGGGTAATTTTAAGATCAGAAATTAATTTTGACAAAAGTTCTGCATTCTTTCTTCTGGACTTTAGAAAGTTTGGAAGTTTTTTCATTTGAACTGTTGCAATTGCAGCATTAATTTCAGGCAATCGCAAGTTTAGACCAAATGTTCTTGTATCACATCCATGAACCATTCCATGATTTCTAATCATCAATAATTTGTCTCGAAGTTTTTTATTGTTAGTTACAATAAATCCACCTTCACCAGAAGTCATTACCTTTGCAGGATACATACTAAAACACCCCATTTCAAAGAAAGTACCAGTGTGTTTTCTTTTATAGGTAGAACCTAAAGATTGTGCAGCATCTTCAATGATTGGAAGATTGTATTTTTTAGATATTTCAGAGAGTCTTTTTACATTTGCTACATTTCCATAAAGATGAACAGGGATGATAGCACGAGTTTTTTTTGTTATCTTTTTTTGTAGATCATCTGTATCTATGGTATAGTTTTCTTTTAAGATATCAACAAAGACAGGTTTTGCACCAGTTGAAACAATAGCATTTGTTGTGGCAACAAAAGTAAATGATGGAACTAGAACTTCATCACCTTTTTTGATATCTAATGCATAAAGTGCTGCCTGTAAAGCAGCAGTACCTGAATTTACTGCAATAGTATATTTGGATTTTACAAAGGATGCTACAGATTTTTCAAAAGCTTGAACATGTTTACCTCCATGGTTAGCAGCTGAGGTCAAAGCGCCAGTTCTAAGTATGGAAGTGACTGCGGAAATCTCTTCTTTACCCACTAAAGGAATGTTAATTGCAATTTTCAATAATAATTCTGTTTATAACTAGTCTATAAATCTCGTTGATGATACATGAATTTTTATATTTCAAAATTTTGCTAACGGCATAATGAAACCCCGTCATCTTAAAAAAACTGATGCAGGTTACAAGGTTTATTTGTACATTTTCTACGTTTGTGGATTCATCATGGTAACATCTCTAGTTTCTGGTGTGTATATCACAATGTTGGAGTGGATAGAAAGTGGTACTTATGTAATGGGAGAAGCAATTCACAATACTACTATTCCTTTTGAAAATTTTGCAAGAGGATCAACTTGGATATTTTTTTCTACAATAATTGGATGGTATTGTGTTACCAGAATTGGTTGGAGAAGAACTGCTGGGGACAAAATTATTGGTACAAAAATGGCATTACTTCAGTTAATGTTACTAGGATTTTCAATTATTGCACTTTATGAAGTGCTATACAATTTTACTGTACTAAATGCACAGATTACTGCAGGAATTGTTGATGGTATAGTTCCAGACATTGATAAATTATCAGTTGCTTATCCAGATCCAGATAGGCCATGGAATTTGGTTTTTGCAACCAAAGTATTTCTTGCAGGCTTTATCATTAGCACTCATGCATTTTATCTCAGCATAAAACCTAGAAAAAGCTTGGACGAATCAGAGATATAGTGCGATCAAATATTTTGTATTAATATCTGTAAAAACTATTTCTAGTATGTAGAGATACTTTCAATATGGGATTATTTGGATCCAGTAAAAATGAATTAAAATGTAAAAAATGTGGGACAGTTCTATCAGATTCTGAAAGATTAGAGAGGCATCAAGAAAAAGCACATGGTAAGAAAAAAGTGAAATGTCGAAATTGTGGAACTGAATTTATGAATGAAGATATTTTAAGAAAACATAAGAAAAAGTGTAAGTAAATATTTAGAATAACTTTATAGGCTTAGATCTCAAAAGTTGTTTTGATTTGGATATTTTAGAAAAAGTAGATCTGATTGAAAGAACGCCAACAGAGGAAGTAGTAACACGTGATGAACTAACTGAATTATTCAAGACAAATTCTTCACCAAAACATTACATTGGTTTGGAAATTTCAGGTTTCTTACATCTTGGAAGTTTAATCAGCACTGGTTTCAAAATTAATGATTTTGTAAAAGCAGGAGTCAAATGTACAGTTTTTCTTGCAGATTGGCACACTCTAATTAATGATAAACTAGGTGGAGATTGGGAAACAATCTCAAAAGTTTCAAAATATTATCAAGATGCTTTCAAATTAGTTTGTCCTGAAGCTAATATTGTCTTAGGATCAAAACTGTATGAAGAAAAAACTGAATATTGGTCAGAGCTTGTAAAATTTACAAAACATATGTCGATTGCTAGAACAATGAGGACTCTAACTATAATGGGACGATCAGAAGGTGATGAAAAAATTGATGTGGCAAAATTACTTTATCCTGCAATGCAAGCAGTTGATATTCATTCATTAGATGTAGATATTGCTCATGCAGGAATGGATCAAAGAAAGATCCACATGTTAGTAAGGGAAATTTTTCCTAAAATGAAATGGAAAGTTCCTGTTGCTGTTCATCACAAATTATTACCAGGACTTTCAAAACCAGCAGATTCTAGTGATTCAAAAATGGTAGGAAAAATGAGTAAATCAGATCCAAATTCAGGTATATTTATCCATAATACAGATGATGAAATAAAGAAAAAGATTAGCAAAGCTTGGTGTGAAGAAGCAAACACTCAGAACAATCCATTATTAGAAATTGCAAAAACAGTGATCTTTCATGAATTTAATGAAATGAATGTTGAAAGACTAGAGAAATTTGGAGGTAATGTATCATATACTGATTACAATCAGCTAGAAACAGATTTGGTTGAAAAGAAATTGCATCCAGGAGATTTGAAACAAACTGTTGGGAATTATTTGGTAAAAATAATTTTCCCAATTAGAGATAAACTAAATCTTAGTGAAGAACTTAAGGAAACAATAAGGAAGAGCTTTTAGACTTTAAGATCGGGATTAGTTTGTTCTTCTAAATTGTATTTTGATTTGTAACCTCTCGGATTTATCATCAAATCTTCGTAGGTATATGTTGATGAATTTCCAATAATTACAGTACTTATCATGCCCAATTTGTCTGAATGATTTGGCAGATTTTCTAAATCAGTCATAACAATTGTTTCAGATTCCCTAAATGCCCCTTTGATAATTGCTACAGGAGTTGTAGGCTTTCTATGTTTTAGAAGAATTTTTCTAGTGTCTTGTAATTGATGAATTCTTTTCTTACTAGCTGGATTGTAAATGACAATTACAAAATCACCTTGTGCTGCAGCTTCAACTCTTTTTTGAATAATTTCCCATGGAACTAACAAATCACTCATACTAACAACTGCAAAATCAGTCATTAGTGGTGAACCAACTATTGATGCACAAGAATTTAATGCTGATACACCTGGAATGATCTCAACTTGTAGATCGTCTTTAGGATTCCAACCAGATTCAGCAAGTGTTTCGTAAATTAATCCTGCCATTCCATAAATTCCAGGATCACCACTTGACACAAGTGAAACAATTTTTCCTGATTTTGCAAGATCAATACATTGATGAGCTCTTTCAACTTCTTGTGTCATTGCATAACGATAAACTGTTTTACCTTCAATTAGATCTTGAACTAAATTTACATAAGTTTCATATCCAACAATTGTGTCACTTTCAACAATTGCTTCTTTTGCTCTAAATGTCATATGATCATGGTGTCCAGGACCAACACCAACAATGTAGAGTTTACCAGTCAATTTGAAAACAAATCTTTTGTTAAGTAATTTATCCGTTTAGTGAAATTTCTATTGGAATGGATCTATGAATGGGCAATTAACTATATGATCACTATTAGTTGGTCGTGCAATACTTACAGATAACAAATCATCTGCACGAAATGAGTCAATATCAGATTTTGTCTCTAGAATTTTTGCTGATTTTGCATCATTCCATTCAACTAGATAAATTCTCCACATTGGGCTGTAATTTGTATCACCTAGAGCAGCACCAGCAATTCCTGCTTGGAATCCTAATGGGCCAGAGCCTTTAATTCCATTTTTGAATTGGAAAAGATCAACTGCTCCAGAATGAGCTATTAGATTTGCAGAAGTAGGAGATGAAACAACACCCATTGTTTCTGCAGGTCCTGATGGTGTAGCATCAGTAACAATATAGTAAATGGTTCTTCCATCGGGTCCCCAACCTCTATGAGCTACAAAAGTTACAGTCAATTCTTCCTCATTAATTTCAATTATCTGACCTCCACCATATGGAGTTGCATCTGTAATTTCTTTATCAGAACGTACTGTCATTTGTCCATCAGGCCAAATAATTTGAGGAGTGTTAAGAATAGTTCTTGTTTCATTAAATTCAACTCGACCGCTCTCTTCAGCTGCAATTACATCAACAGCAGATTCAAAAATTATTTCTTTTTGACCTACTTTCCATGTAACTTCAATTACAGAACTCAATGCGCTATATTCTGATTCTTGTGATGGAGTAGTAGAAAATACTTCATCTTGAAATCCATAAATTCCATCACCTTTAATTCCATTTTTGAAAATAAATAATTTCTGAAGAGCATCTTCGGGTACAGTTGCAATAGCTGGAGCAAGTTCAACATTCCATCCTTGTTTTTCTGAAAGAGTTTTTGCATAATCCTTATCACTACCATCAGTGATGATGTAGAGAACTTGATTTCCTTCATAGATGCCTTTATGCATAGGAATTGTAGCTGGAACATTTGTTCTTGAAAGTAATAATGAAGGATCGTCTTTTTCCAATTCAATTTTTTGCATTATTACTTCTGTGGGTTGTCCTCGTATCCAAGCATCAACACTTACAGTTGTAGTAAATTCTTTTGAATTAGATGAATGCAATGCAAGTGCAGCTCCTGTGAATTCAAAAGATCCAGATTTTTCCTCTAAATCAATCAAAGATAAACCATAAACCGTATTCCCATCAACAGTCCAGGTAGGTTGGCCTTTAGCCTCCTGAGAGCTAATTTCGTGTAAAACAACCATCTGAACAGGACTACTTGAGGCAAATGTCATAGAGCCATCATAGATACTTCCTTCATTGGGTGACAGAACAAATGCTAATTGATGATTTCCATGTCCTTGTCCTGGATCTTGAGAGGATGTGATAGTTTGAGTAAAGTGAACTTTTTTTCTTGGAGTTGCATCAACAAATTGGTCAGATATTGAAGAAATAGAAATGATACTAGTGATAAAAATTCCAATAACTAAAACAGCAATTAGTTTGTTCAATGAATTCGGTTAGATTTATTCCCTTAAATGATTTTGTCTTAGTTAATTTTATCAAGTGCAAATGCGTTATGTATAGCTCGTACTGCTGCATTTGTATCGGAGTTTTTTACAACAAATGCAAGATTGAGCTCAGATGAACCTTGAGTAATCATAGATACATTAACTTTGTTTTTCTCAATTGCCCCAAAAACTTTTGAAGCTACTCCAACAGTTCCTCTCATTCCTGAACCAATTAATGCAATAATAGCTACATTTGTAGTAACTTCTAATTTTTTGATAATTTTTCCTAATAGTTCCATTTCTAATGCACTAACTGCTTTATCAAGATCTGTATTCTTTACTACAATTGTAATACTTGACTCTGAAGGATTCTGAGAGATCATCATTACATTGATACTAGCTTTTGCCAATGTTGCAAATATTTTGGTTGCAGTTCCAGGCGTTCCAACCATACTACCACCTCGAATATCAATTAATCCATTATTCTTAACATTACTTACACATTTTACGGTATTTTTTACAGATGAAGAAGTAGATGCAGATACTAGAGTTCCTTCATTTTTTACATTGAAAGAATTTCTAATCTTCATTGGAATTTTCTTTGTTAATAGAGGCTCAAATGTACGTGGATGTATCTGCTTTGCACCAAATAGAGCCATTTCAATTGCTTCTATGTATGATACTTCTTTGAGTAATTTTGCATTTTTAACAATTTTTGGATCTGCTGTCATAAGTCCATCTACATCACTCATCAACCAAATTTCATCTGCTTTAATACAAGAACCAATAATAGTTGCAGAATAATCAGAGCCGCCTCTACCAAATGTAGTTACATGTCCATGTTGATCTGCACCTGTAAATCCTCCTACAACAGGGATTGTTTTCTTTGAGAACATAGTATTCACTGTTTTTAACACTCTCAATCTAGTTGTATCCATAAGGGGTTTAGATTCACCAAAATTAGAATCAGTTACAATTCCTACTTCTTTTCCAGTAAGAGGAACTGATTTTTTGCCTAAATCAGTAATTGCCGATGCAACTAGTTTTATTGATAATCTTTCACCAAATGAAAATAGATAATCCATTGTTCTTGGCGTAACTTCACCTAGTAGCACCATTCCATCAATCAATGCAAGAAGCTCTGTAAAGTTACGATCTAGTTCTGTGAGTAATTTTTTTCGTACATCAGATTTTTTGATTGTTTGTTTTGCTAGTTGTTTATGTCTATTAGCAATTTTTGATGCAAGTTGTTCAGCTTTTGTTTTATTCTCTTTTTTTATAGACTCAGATATTTCTATGAGATCATCAGTAGTTCCACTTATTGCAGAACAAACAACTAGAATTTGATGTTTCTTTGATAATGAGTTAATGTGTTTAGTTACAGCTTGAATGTCTTTTGCAGTAGAAATTGATGTTCCACCATATTTGATAACAAGTCTCATTTCAAAATACTTGAATTAGTTAATCTTTAAATGCTTTAACTTTCTACGCGTGGAGCCAAGTAAAAGTGAATTCTGCCAATATTTGCTACTTTGAATTCAATTCTGAGAGGTTTTGCGCTTGAAAACTCACATGTAACCAAGCCCGCAGTACTTCCTACAGCTTTAATTACTGGATTAAGATATTCAAGGCTGTAAGTACCAATACTATCTGCTTTTGAAGAAATCTCTTCAATGTTTTCGTCATCTTTATCAAGATCAATTACTACTTCTCCAGAATCACCTTTGCCTGAAAAGTCTGCTTTTGAATCTAATGTTTGAATTGTTAGATAATCAGATACAACTTGTACATCACCAAGAACTTTGTCAAACTTTGAAGAAGACAAAGTAATTTTTGCATCATAAGGGATTTTTGGTAGGGGAGTATCTGTTGCAGAACTTTCAATTAAACGCATTTTATATTTTTTATTTTTTCCAACTGTTACAAGTAGCATGTTTTGTTCAGAGATGCTAATTTCTATACTATCTTTTTTATCTGCTCTTTTGATAAGTTTTGAAAATTCATCTATTCTTACTCCAAACTTAATGTCACTATCACACTCATATTTTTCAAATGCAGAATTAGGCCAGGATATATCAATAAGAGCAACATGTGATGGATCCATTCCTCTAAAAGTAATTCCTTCTGCTGTTGCAACAAATGTAGCTTCTTCAACTAATGTTGATATTGCAGAGATTATTGCTTTTAGATCGTCTGAACCACTTGTTTTTGCTCCAAAAGTCAAATCAACTTTGTTGATTTTAAGTACCAGTTAAACGTTATGTGTAATCACGCCAAGTGTATTTACATTTTTGACAACGATAAAAACGGGTAGTAGGTTCATCTGCACTTCTAGTTTGAAACATCCACCAAACTGCTTGATCATGTCCACATTTGTCACATTCCATTTTGATTGTTGAGTATGATTCTTCTCCTTCATTTCCTTCAAAAGCAAGAAGGGAATTATCTGGTTCTTGTTCATTAGGAATTTTTTTTGTTTGTTTTACTTTATCTCCTTCAGTATAACCACATTTTGAACATTCAAGGCCAGAAATACTCTTTTTTAATTTGACCTCACATTTGGGGCAAAATTTCAATCTAATTTACCTTAAGTTTGGAATTAAATAGTTGTTTGAACTCTTCTGCTATTTTTATTGCTGAATCTGTGGATTTCTTAATTGCTCCTAGCGGTTTTGTGCTAGAACTGATTCTCATCCAACATTCATTGGTAAGTGGATGTTTTACAATAACACCTGCAAAATCGATATTTGATTCCTTTAGAAGCTCATGTTGAATAATGTATAAAATTCCTATATCAGTCTCTGTGATTGAAAGGCTGATTTCCTTAGGTTCTGAACTGATCACTTGAGCATTCATGTAATCGGAAAAAGAACTTATTGTAGATATAAATCATTATGAACGATTAGAATGGGAGAAAGTAGAATTTCAGGAATTCAGTTAGTAAAATCCAAGGATGCGTACTCATCTGAGGATAATGTTGAGATTAACGTCCAGTTTTCAGTTGAAGGAGATATGAGAGATGCGTTCAATGAAGCAAACTGGACAAAAGCATACAACAATAATGATATTTCATTCAAATTGAAATACGGGGTAAAATTGACAACAGGTGGATTAAGGAAGAAAGAACTAGGCAGAACTATTGACACATACAGAAAAGCATCAATATTTTGGACAAGAAATCCAAAATTGGTCAATCCAATGAAGGATAGAAGAATTTGGGTTCAAGTAGCCAAAAACTTTGAGCCATTTATCAGACTTACTGAAGAAGAAGTAAGAGAAGAACTGTTTGACTTTAATGAAAAATTTGTATTCAAAGCATCTGATTTAGGAAATGGTACACGCAAGATTGGGGCTGAAGCATTTGCATCATGGCAAAAGCATGACTACATAGAAGTAGGAAATGTTAAAAATAATTCTAGTGAAATTGAGATCACAATCAATTAGGGTTAGCGAAAAGATTTACTTAAAGTAACGACTAGGGCTTTTTAACAGTAATATGATTTACATGTCTTGATGACAAATCGTATCAATTACAAAGATGCAGAACAAGCATTAGGAGAATTTCTTGACTCTTGTTATACAGTTTCTCACAGTTCAGCAACTGTTAACGGTTACAGAAATGCAATAACTGGAAAAACAAATGGGTTTAGGAAATTTCTCAAAGAAAGACATGATTGTGATGAAATCGAGTTGTGTATTAGAATGCTTTGTTTCCCAACCCAAAATAATTATCAACACCATCTAATCAAATAAATCATCTTAGATTCTATTGCATTACAATCATTTTATTGTACAAACAAACTTTCATTTTTAATTCATGAATCATGTTTTCTCTCTTGTGCGATGTTACGTGTTCTCCAAACATTCGCTTGAATGCTGAAAATACAGATTCTACAATCCATCTATCTCCATAGCTAACGCTAGCTTTCCACAATTCATAGTTGAAAATTTGAGCTAGGACAGATTTTCGTCTGGGATAACAGTCAGTGTTTACAGATGAATTCTTTCTTGTCTTGATTCTTGGAGTTATGTTATCATGATACAAATATGAGAAATCATCTTTGGTGTCAATGCATCATCAGCTAATGCTTTGATTACGTTTCCAAACTTTTTTGATTGCTGTACCTGAGATACAAAATGTTTTGAGTCATGTGACTTGTCATCTGTAATTTCCAAACCTGTTATCTGTTTTGATTTTACATATACTGCCACATGAATTTTCAAGAATCCTCGTCGTTTCTGCCATTTCTGTCTCATCCATTGACTCTGTCTGCAACCTTGACTCCGGTACTATCAATTGCAATTACAATGTCCTTTCCCAGTTTGGGATTCATCTTGATGTGTAACTTGTTGACTCTTTTCCAAATGGCAAAATACGTTGGAGTTTTTGATTTTTCTTTTAGATGTGATTTTATCAGGCCTTCTGTTTGTCTGAATGGCAGATGCAAATAGAGATGGCAATATCCTAGTGCTTCCATGAATGATTCAGGATAAACGTACCTGTGTCCTTCTTTGTTATGATTCATCTCTTTGAGTTATGTGCCCCATTGTTCCATTGCATCAAAAGAGAACATGATTTCTCCACATCTGACTAGTGATTTATTGTAATTTTTTCAATTACGTTTCATAAAATGTCAGAAATATCTCTGATCTAAAGCTTGAGTGGTGAGATTAATTGGATAAACCAGTCATGTTAGGAAACACAGCATGCTATTAGACTATCAGTATATGGGAGAAATTCCATGGAATAACATGTATCAAAAAGAAAACTCCGTAATCTTACAGGGAAAGAAATCTAGACATCTTGTAGAGATAATGGCTGCACTGGCATTGAATGGGCCAAGTACTACACGTCAGATGGCAAAATTTACACTCGAGAATTTACCAAATTACAAATACAAGTATGTAAGAAGTAAAGAATCTTCCAATCTTGAAAAGATGTACAATAGACTTCTTACAGGCACTGAAAGAAAAAAGACTGGAAGAAGAAAATTTGATGAAAGATATCCATGGCTTATTGAAGAAAAATATGTACTGAAAACAGAAATCATTAGAAATCAGAAAAATAACGATGTACAGACATATTTTTTGACATTGAAGGGATGTTTTTTTGCACTAGGATTTACATTTAACAACAAAGAAACACTTCAATTTTTAGAAAATGCAGCAAGAAATCATCTGTATTTTTCATATATCAATAAAATTGCAAAAAATACATCACATGCATTCGTACATGAGATCTTCTTTATGCCAATTCATAATATGATTAAGAAAGATCGTCTATCACTAAATGATGATATATCATTTTACTTTAGCAATTTTGTAGAGTCACACAGTAATGCTGTACACAAGATCATTGAAAGAGTTTTCAAATACATTGATCACAATCAGAATTTTTATGAAAACCGTATGGGAAAACGTATTGAATTTCTAAGAAAGTGTACATTCTATGAAGAAAATTCAACAACAAATCTTGAAGAATTCATGAAAGAGAATTTATACAAAAATTCTGAAAATATAGATTATTTTGAAGAATTTGAGGATAAATCATATGAATTCAATTTTTTGTTTAGAACAATGAAAGCAATTCATTTTGGAATTTTTGGTGCATTTGGATTTGGAATTCCTAAAAGAACACAAAGAATTCCAACATCAAAAAGATGGGAGGAATATCAAAAATATTATCCAAAATACAAATCCCCAAGAGATAGAGATAAGAAAAAAGGAATTGTATTACGTAGTTAGATTTTATGATTAAATTCTTAATTTATTCAGAATATACTAAAAGTGAATTAAGATAAAGAAAACAGGATGACTAGCCCAGCTTGACCTTAGCATCAGGTCTCAGAATGTATTGTTCTGGTTTATTGTCTGGACAGTCAAATAATGCAGCAGCATCATTTTCTAGTTTCAGACCTGAGTCCGGAACTACTGTTTTTCCCATAATAACAATACAGACTCCAGTGATATAATTTAACCATTTTGTTTCTTTAAGTAGCAAAGTAGGTGTAATTTATGAAAGTAATATGGTCAAAAGAGAATTGAAATAATGCCCAAAGCCAGAGGGATAAGAAATACAAATTTGTAAGAATTTCTAATGAAATCATTTCTGATTAGACCAGGTATGATCAATGAGGCTACAACAATTCCAAATGATATTTGAATGTAAGAATTTTTGATACCAAGTACAGTAGAATCTGATACTAAACAATTAGAATCACAGTGATTAACCAGTAATATAAAAAATGCAGATATGGAAAGTAGAGACGCTGCTAACAAAGGAAAACTAATTACGTTTTTGTTAGCAGTAAAAGAATAGCTAAGTAGCATAGAACGTATTTTTTTAGGTCTAATTATGAGTGAAGTAGAATAAAATGTCTGATAGACTTCAAATGGAGTATCTTGGTCAGTGTCCCAGCTATTAGTAACTTTATGATCATTATTATTGTCTTGATAAGAAATTTGAGGACTGTTTTTAATATCATAATCTTCTGGTTTTTTAATTATGTAAACGACAGAGTGTGATAACTTTTTGTTATATTCTATAGTAATTGTTCCACGTGGTTTTGGTTCATTCATTGCATCATATTCTAAATTAATAACATGTAGATCATTTCTTTTCATTTTCTTAGGAAGTTTAATCCAAATTAAGTGAGTTTCTCTATTTTCAAGTCTATGAATAAAATTTTGAAGGCGTTCAACATTTTCTCCAGTTTCATTAGCTAACTGTCCTCTTTGAAGAGCAACAGTAAGTTCAGTTCTTATTATTGGTAATTCTCCCCCATCAGAATCAAAGATATGAAGATTTGGTAGAAAGGTATCTTTTTCAATCATAATATTGTCAACGTCATCAATTAATGCTCGAATAGTAAATTCTTCATTGATGAATGTTTTGGATGTTGCAGTATGATCCATAAAGATCCGTTGTCTAACAATTTCTAATACAGGATTCATGATATTATGATTTTTAGGCTATATGTAAAATTTTTGATGATCGTCATATGACGTAAAATATGAGCCTATGAATGACATATTAAAAATAAAAAATATGAGTTAAGTGAGAATTTAATTAAGTTGTCAGAGCATAAGATGGAATGGTTGAGATAGATGAACTTTTTGTTGATGCATTCAAAGTGTCTGAACAGATAGAAAAAGAAGATCTATTTCGAGGAAAAATACTATCAAATTTTGCAAAAATTGAACAAATTATGATGATGATAATTAGATATCATAATTGAGACTTGGGCATAACTAATTCTAATTTTTAATCAATTTCTCAAATTATTCAAATGAAAAAAGCCAAGGATCTCTACAATATTGTTTCATTGCAACATGAATGTAAAAATCCCCAGCAAGATTCTATCAGAATCATTTCTTATTGGTGTTTTGTATCTGGTTGGAGCATTATCTTTGTATGAGGAGGTACTCAGACCTGGCAGACCGTACGTCTATTCAACGATTCTAATGGTTCAATTATTCATCATAAAATCATGGATGAGAATTCCAAGCAACAACACGTTTCATTATTTTCTATCCATAAAACCAAATAATGACAAATTACTCAAGATTTGTAAAATACAACAAATCCCAGACAGACGTACCATTGACAGAAGATTTCAGAATCTTCCAATTACACAGATGATCAGCAAATGGGAAACCTGTTTGTTTCAGAAAAACCAGTAGAGAACAAATCCGCATCAGTTGGCAGTTCCATGCTAAAGGCTGCAGGTCCAGATGGCACAAATCAAACATGAAGAATAATCGTTTACCAATTTCAGGAATTGATACAGATGCCAAATGGGGCTTCCAAATCAAAGGGTTTGGGTATTTGGATACAAATTACACATAGTTGTGTACTGGTAAACTAATTGTTCCATTGTCAGCTAATGTCAGCACTGCAAATGTTCATGACAGTCAATGTATTGCACACTAGTTGAATCACTTTCAGGATTAGTCAAGAATATTCTATGTGATCCTGCATATGATGATTCCAAATTATATCGTTTTAGCAGCAAAAAACATCTCAGATTGATTACTCCAATAAAGCAATACCCACATACTCTGCCAGAAAGAATTAATCTTGTAGGGTTTTACAATTCTTTGATTGGTCAAGAGTTGTACAGAGATAGAAAAATCTCAATTGAACCACTCTTTGAGATACTAAAAAGTACGTTTAGAATTGGCATATTGCCAGTAAAAGGATTTGATAATGTCAAATCATTTGTGTTGATTTGTGTGCTGGTGTATCAGTTGGCAGTGTACTATAGCGACAAGCATAAGTTCGTGAGTTATTTTCAAGATATTTTATTCTGGTTATTCGTATTTACTTAGGTAAAATTATCTATGCTCTAATTTATTGATGATTTTTAGTTCACGAACTTTGTCTCTTCGCTATACAACTGTGTAATTGGCAATGAGAATCCAAGAGTTGTAAGAAGAATGCTTTGCTGTTAAATGATTTTATTTTTGTAAATCATTATGCCCAAGTCTCAAGTAACTGTAAATCCAACGTTGTACAGTCAAATTTTGAAGCTAAACACGCCCAAAAAAACGGTTATTATAAAAAAATACTATGGTCAATTAGGGATATAAGGAACTTTTTAGTTGAATTAACATGGCAAAATACGATGGTCTGTTAGGACAACCAATACTTGAGGTAGAAGAACCTGATAAGGAAGATGGAATTACCTTCATCTTTAAAGACAACAGGTTTATGTTCATAAAAGCAGTTGACGGAAAGATTGAGACCGTATCGATTCCAGAATAGGTGAATATGAATGGGAAAATTTGATCCAATCAAAATGCTAGAACTTGTAAAGGTAGAAGATCCTGATTCAGAAGATGGATTAACGTTGATTTTTCAAGAAAACAAAACTTTGAAGATCAAAATTGTTGATGGAAACCTAGTATCAGAATTTGTCTAAACTAATTTTTTACATGTTTTTCATAAAATCCAATAGCTAGTTCCTGCACTTCAGATTGAATAGAACCAGGTCTTTCATCTCTAATTTTTTTAATTGCTTCATCTTTTGAAAATTTTTTGTATTTTATAAAATAGCATGCAAGAATTGTTCCTGCTCTTCCCATTCCAGCAGCACAATGAACCATTACTGCTTGATCGTTTTTGATTTGTTCATGGATAAAATCTACTGCTGAATCTATTTTATCCATATCAGGAGCAGTAAGATCAGGAGTTGGCACATGTAGATAATCAATATTTTTTGTCCAGTTATCAGGTAAAGCATTCTCAGTCATAGTTACAATTGATTTTACTCCTTGAGTTAGAAGCCAATTAAATTCATCAGAACTTGTGGGAATTCCAGAACCCGCTAGTTTTTCTTCAATTAGCCAAGAGAAGTTAGTTGGTTTTTTTGTAATTTTCCCATGAACCTTTCTCCAAATATTTCCAGGCTTGCTCATGTTAGGTGTTAATATTTTCCATATTTTTAGCATTACGGAATTATGTATGAGTAAATTATGATGCTACTGCTCTTACAGGGGAGCCTGTAGCATCTTTAAGCTTTAAAGGAAGAATTGTGAAATTGAATTCCTTTGATGGAATTTTGTTCAAGTTTGCTAAATTCTCTACAATTAAAATATTATTTTTTGACAAAATATGATGAACATTAAATGACTCATCTTTTCCAAGATCTACACTTGGAGAATCTATTCCAACTAGATTGATCTTTTTTGATGCAAGATATTTAGCAGCTGATGCATTCAATCCGGGATTTTCGGTAAAATAATTATCTTTTTTCAAATTTTTTTGCCATCCAGTAAAGAAGAAAACAGAGGAGGAATTGGAAATTTTTCCATTCTTTTTTTCAAATAAAGTAATGTCTAATTTGGTTATGGCATTATTCTTAGTTTTTTGTAGTTTGATTATGGTAGCTTTTCCTATGAGTCTATCAAGGGAAATTTGGTGAATTTTAAGACCATTTTTAACAAAATGATAGGGTGCATCAAGATGAGTTCCAGTGTGCGAACTTAGGAATAATAATTCAAGATTATACCCATCATCTTTAAGATTAGACCAAAGAATGAATTGAGGTTTTGGAGAGCCAGGAAAACTTGGAATAGATTTTGATATTGTCAGTGTTAGATCTATTAGTTTCACACCGATAGATCATCGGTAGTGATTAATCAGTTTTTGAATTATGAAAGGTTAAATACTGTTTGATGAAAAATTTCATGTGCCTACTGCATATGTTCTATTAAATTCAGATTTAGGATCAGATGAATCAATCATTAGTGAAGTAAAGCAGATTCTTGCTGAAGAAGATGTTACATCCGAGGTTCAAGGAGTCTATGGGGTATACGACATTGTCCTAAAGTTGTCATCTGATGACGCTGAAAAATTACGTGCAATTATTACTGATAAAATTAGGAAAATCAGCAAAGTTCAATCAACACTAACTATGATGGTAATAGAAGAACAAGAAAATCTATAGTTGTTTTATTGCATCAATTACCTGTAGCATTTCAGATTCAGTATTAAAAAAGTGTGGAGATACTCGAATAATCTTTTTTTCCATAATTTCTCTTACTGCTAAAATAATATTTTGCTTTTCAAGTTTATCTACTATTTCTTGTGAATCAAACCCATCAATATTAAAAGATACAATGCTGGTTCTGTCATTTGGATCTTCTGGGCCATATAAAATAATATTTGGGATTTTTGATAACTCTTCTCTGAAAAGGTTTGACAAGGATTGATTTTTCTCACGAATATTTTTCATACCAAAATTTAGTAAATATCTTACAGATGATTCTAATCCAACAATTCCAACATAATTTCTAAAACCAGTTTGAAATTTGTCTGGTAGTTCTTTGAAAGCAAGATTTGTATCATCATAAATAATTGCAGACTCACCACCAACTGTAGTTGGTTCTAATAATTCACTTGATTTTCTATTACAATAAAACAAACCAGTACCCATTGGACCACAAAGCCATTTGGATCCGTTAAATGACATGAAATTACATTTAATTTTAGATACATCAATGTCGCCTATACATCCTACAGTTTGTGCACTATCAATAAAAAATGGAACTCTGTCTTGAAGAATATTCCCAATTTTTTCTACGGGCAATATAGAGCCTGTATTATACAAAGCATGACTCAGAGATACTAGTTTTGTGTTATCATCAATATAGGATTCTAGATTATCTAATTTGAAAAAACCATTTTTGTCTATAGGGAGATTTTTTATTGAAATTTTTTCTTTTAGTTTAATCCATGGATAAAAATTTGCATGATGCTCATGCCCCATTCCACGAATTATCATATTGGAATTAGCACCAAAAGAAAGACCGTTTGCTACAATATTGATTCCATCAGTTGTGCTTTGAGTAAGTACAATTTCATCAGGTTGACAGGAGATGATTTTTGCAATTATTTTTCTTACATTTTGTAGTTTTTCAGTAACAAATGACTCTGAATCCTTAGAATCAGGGCCAATAGAATTGTATGAGATTAAAAATTCTTTCATGGCTTCAATACTTTGAGAAGGCATTAGAGAAACTGATGCACTATTTAGATAGATTTTATCTGAATTAGGAAAATCATCTGAAATATCTTTTGATGCTAAATTCATTATTATATCTGTAAAATGCTAAAGTGGTGTTGGATAAAAGTCATGAGCAGATTTTAGATAATAATTTAACATATATTCAAAATGAATTTGAACAAAACTCACCAAGTATAGTGTTATGCTCAGAACCTTTCCATAAAGTAGAGTTTCTTAATAGATTAATCAATTCTGTAGAAAATACAATTATTTTTGTAGATATAGATTTACTTTACACTGGATATGTCGAATCTGGAATGATTCAGAAAAAAGATAATGTAATAATTTTTCATCCTGATAAGACAAGTTGGAAAGAGAAATTTTCAGAAATCATAAGTAAAGTATCAAAAGAGAAATTTCTAGTTGTAATTGATTCATTTAATGGAGTTTACAATATGTTTGATGATCTTGAATCTGCTAGATTCATCAATTCATGTATTATGTTACTCTCATCTATCGGCAGACAAACAAGTTCATCTGTTGTTATAACTGCAATGGCAAGAAAGAAAGAAAATAATAAATGGATATTATCACCAGGAGGAAAACAAATCATAAAATCAGAAAAAACTGGTGTTTATTTTCTTAAAAAAACTGAAAATAGTTTAGTAATCAGTAATTTGGAAGATGTTGATGCAAATTCAAAGATATTCAGAATAGAATAAGCAGTTAGCTTGGATCTTTATGCGATCAAAATTTGAAACGCCGTTATAAAATTTGAAACGCCGTTATAACTCAATATTTTTAGGCAAGTTATATTAAGACCAAAATCATAAAAAATTTCGTTATGCCAGTAGGAATTATTCCAGACATCAGCGAACAAATGTGTATCGGATGCGCACTATGTGTAGAAATCTGTACAACATTAGGTCCAGATGTCCTTAGAGTAAAACCTGTTGAAGGCTGGAAGAGAGGTAAAGCATTCGTATTTTATCCAGAAAGATGTATTTCTGACGGTGCATGCATTGGTGTATGCCCAACAAAAGCAATCTTTTGGATGCGACCAATGGACTTTACTGTTGGACAACCAGTTCCACTCCATAAGGACTCAGTCTTCGTCAAAGGTTGGACCGAATTAATCGATTAGATTAGTTCAATCATTTTTAATTTCTTTTTATTATTTTAGATTTTAATAGAGTTGATCAATTTTTAGTAAAACCAAATTTTGATGCCCAACCACTTTTTTGTTTTTTAGATGGTTTCAATGAAAGGTTATCTAGCATATCATATGTAATTGTAAACCCATCCCCAACCATAGTAGCATCTTTTTGATAATTTTCTTTGTTAGGTACAAATTCATCAGCTAGATCTTTGATTTTTTTAGTTTTTAGATCAAACAACCTAATTTTTTTGCCATTTTCGAGTTTGATTATAGCATCACCGCTTAATCCTTGAATTGAAAAGTTTTCAAAAAATCGTATGATACCACCTTGTTTTAATTCAATTACAGAATCATGGGTAAATTTTCCTCCATAAAATAAAATTTCACGTGCAGATATTATTACATCATCTTCTGCATTAAGAACAATAATCGTATCAGCATCAAGTAAAACAGTATTTACTACATTTTCGGCAATAATTTTTCCGTTTG
The DNA here is from genome assembly GCA_965248045.1 of Candidatus Nitrosopumilus sp. Taxonomy (GTDB): domain Archaea; phylum Thermoproteota; class Nitrososphaeria; order Nitrososphaerales; family Nitrosopumilaceae; genus Nitrosopumilus. The sequence continues at coordinate 1,277,111 of CBDFIG010000002.1, read as the reverse complement.
GAGCTGAAATGTGTGTTCTATGTTCTTGAATTTGAAAGACACCAACTTTTATCTTGTCTGCAACTTTGTATTTTCTACCAAAAACATTTCCTATTATGATATTTCCATTATCTGCAGTAATTCTAGCGCCATTCTCAACTTTGTATTTGGTTTCTAAAGGATTAATAAATTTAAAATCTCCTTTAGTGAGATGTATATCTGTTTTAAATTCCTGTGTCCAAGATGGACTAGTTACACTTCCCTGCATAACTATTGGACCATCATAAATTAGACTTCCTGCCATAAAATTTCCTTTAATTGATAAACCACCATTTGCTTTTCGTTCTAGCTCGATTTCACCAAGAGTTTTTGAGCCGAATAATCTTGATGCAGTTGAGTTTGATCTGTTCAATGTAGCAGCCCATTCTTCAGCTGTTTTCATTTCTTTAGATAATTCTTGACCTAGAATCTGATTCTTTCTTCTAACATCAGCCTCAGTATCACCAGAAAATACTCTAGAATTTTTTAGTTTTTCAATGTCTGTATCAGGATATTTTTTACTAATTTTGAGATCTTCATAAGCTTGTTTAATTTTGATAAATTGTTCAGTGTCTCCACCACGATCTGAGTGATATTGAAGAGCTAATCGCCTAAATGCATCTCTGATTTCTTTTTCAGTTGTTCCTTCCACAATTCCTAGAATATCATAATTACTTTCTACCATACTTTATATCAACTAGGTTAGTTTTTCATAATTACTATACTTGTAGGTTATCACATCATGATAAATTCTAGTTCTACTTGTTTTTTTAAATTGAAACTAATTCATTTTTGATGCTTTGATACTGTTGAGCTCATCTTCAAAGAAGAATTTCTCACCAAATGCAGGTTTCAAGTCATCTAACCAAATTGCATTTTCATCATATTTTGCAAAGAATGGTTCATGTACCCAATTAGGATTTCTACCTTGTAAAAATCTCAAAGCAATTAATTTTTGGTCATTGAATTTAGTAGTTCCAATAACCTGCACTTTTCCTGGAGTTGCAGACATACTAGGTCCACGCACGGTTCTTGCTAATCCACTTACAGAAGAATAGGCCTTATTGAAAATTTCATATGCCTTCACTAGTGAGATTCCAAAATAATGCTGAGCGCCAGTATCTCTAACTACAAACATGTAGTATGGAATACATCCCAATTGAACTTGTTTTGTCCACATTTTTGCCCACATTTCTGCATCATCATTGATGTGTGCTAAAAGTGGAGATTGTGTTCTAATTTGAGCACCAGTTTTTCTAACTTCTTTGATTGCAGACTTTACGGCATCTGTTGATAATTCATTCAAGTGATTAAAGTGACCCATAAATGCCAAATGTAATCCGTTATCAGTAATCTTTGTAAAAATATCTAACATTTCTTGTGAGTCAGAATCTGTCAAAAATTTGTAAGGCCAGTAAGAAAGGGCTTTTGTTCCAATTCTAATTGTTTTGAGATTTGGGAGTTTAGATTCAACAAGAGCATCAATGTATTTTGAAAACATTTTTGCATTCATAATCATTGGATCACCACCTGTAAAGAGTACATCACTAATCTCTGGATGTTCTGAAACATATTGTACAAGTTGTTCACCCTCTCTCATTGCAAATTTCATTTCATCCATTCCAACAAATTGTGGCCATCTAAAACAAAAGCTACAATATGCATGACAAGTTTGACTTTGACTAGGGAAGAATAGACAAGTTTCTTTGTATTTGTGTTGCATGCCATACAACTTGGTTCCATCCTTTAGTGTTGGAACATTAAGTTCCATTTGTCCTGCTGGATGTGGATTTAATTGTAAACGAATTTCATTTGCAGTAGATGCAATTTCTTTTTTATCAGAATTATTTTTTAAAACAGTTTCCATTTTTTTATAATGTTCTGGTTTTAACATTCCTTTTTGAGGAAAAGTTAAAACATACATTGGATCGTTTGGGATATTATTCCAATCAATTAATTGTTCAACAACGTAGTTGTTTGCTTTAAACGGTAGAACGTTTCCCACAACTTCCATCTCAAATCTAGTTTCTTCAGACATCTTCTGAATTTGTGGAAGAGTACGAAAATTTGCTAATGTATATGATTTTAGTGATGGTGAATCATCCCAAACAGATTCTTGATAGGTCATTTTGTAAATAGTGCATTAACCATTGTTAAAGGTTGCAGACCAGTCACGCATAGTATTTTTTGAATTTAATGATAATATGGCTCAACCTTTGTATTCTAGGACATGAATTTGATTAGAATGGTGATTAAACATAGCTGAAGAAGAGGTATCACAAATTTCTGTTGGTGAGTTTGAAACTGTTTCACATCTTTTAGCTTCATCTGAATCACTCCAAATTGCATTTTTCATAATGATTGCAGGTATGATTGGAATAGCTGTTGTTTATAAGAAATTTTCATCTTGGGTAGGTTCAAAGAAATTCTATTATCAAAGACCACATTTTTCAAGATTTCTACGAAGAGCAGTTCTTCCAGTTTTTGCGATTGTGTTTATCACGGTAATTAATCTCTACATACAAAATGGTATTTTGTTAGGAGAAGACTTGACGATAGTTGGAGATGAAGAGATATCTCCTCAAGAAGTATTTGCAAAGATTCTCAACACTTTCAACATTTTGGTAATTGGTTATACAATTGCCCATCTTATTCCAATTGCTCTTACTAAACGTGAAAAATCGGGCTTGGAAAAAGAGGATTTTGATGCTTGGTTTGAAATGCGAGGATTTGTTGATGATAAAGATGATTTCTTTCATAAATTGTACAAGTGGATTCCACCAAAGATTATTCCAGAAGACTTTGACGAAGAAGAGTTTCAGGAATTACTTAAAACAGAAGAAGGAAGGCATCAATTAGAACAATTTCATACAACAAAAGGTAATCCAATTGGAGGACATGAAAAGTTAGTTGATGATCCATTTGGAGAATGGAAAAAATCAGAACGTACAAAATATGAGAAATATTATCAAAATTGTATTACTGGCAGCAATCAATCTGGAAGAAAATTAAAACCAGGTGCAAAACCTGATGAGATATATCCGATTGATGTTTGGAGAGAAGAAAAGAGAACAAATGCATATGAACCATTAATTCCAAGTTCTCGTCCTCCAGGATATGCAAAAAAGAAAATGGAGGGAATTCCAAAATCTGCAAAACAAATTCTTCCATTAGGAATTTTTCTTGTAACTGTTTTAGGAGTTGTTGCTTGGTGGGGAGTAGACTTGGTTGTACTTGCTACAGCTACAGGAGGATTGGCAATTGGAGTAGGTTTTGCATTACAAGAAACTATGCAGAATTATTTTGCATACATCTTCATTAGAAAGGACAAAATTTTTGTCGAAGGTGAGCGTGTAAGACTTGATACGGGGTATAATGGATATGTACACAAAATTACGCCTAGAGTGACCTATATTCGAGATGCATTAAATGAGTCAATAGCAACAATTCCAACAAGAAGTTTAGTAACTGCTCAGGTAATTAATTATACACAAGGAGTAAAAATGGTGCCTGCTATGGTAAAAGTAGGTGTTTCGTATCTTAATGATCCTAAACAAGTTGCAGCAATTCTTGTAAAAGTTGGAAAACGTGCAATGAAAGAAGTGATTGATGCTAAAGGCAGACATCTTGTTAGACAAATACGTTGCCCATACTTAGAAAAGAACCAACCAAGTTGTGGTTGTGATAAAGAATTGCTTGTTGATGTAAATCAGCCAGTTGTGAGATTTGATCAATTCAATGATTCTTCATTAGATTTTTCATTATGGGTTTATGTTAGATATTATGGTGCACAATTCAAAACTAAAACAGACATGAGAATGATCATGTATAAGGAATTCAAGAAATATGATATCAGAATTCCATGGCCAATTAGAACAGTATACCAAGGAGATGAAAAACGTGAACAAGAAGAGATCGATAAGCTTAATGATAAAAGAAAAGGGGTTGTTGATAAATATGGCGTTGGTGATCTTGGTCGTGGTAGTGGCGAAGATGAGTGATCTTCTCAAAACTTAAGAATCCCATTAAATCACATTTTCTTGTTGAGTAAAATATCAGTTATTTCAGGAAAAGCCTCAGAAGATTTGGCAAGAAAGCTGGCTAGAAAAATAAAGGCAAATCTTGTAAAATCACAAGTTAGAGTTTTTGCTGATGGAGAAAGCAAGATTACACTTAGTGGGAAACTATCCAAAAGAAAAACCATTGTTGTACAATCAATTTATCCTCCTGTTGATACTAATCTAATTCAAGCATTATCATTAATTTCAAAAGCTAAAGAAAAATCACCTGAAGTAACTGCTGTGATTCCATATATGGGATATGCAAGACAAGATAGAGAATTTCTACCAGGGGAAATTGTTACAATGAAAGTTCTTGGCAAATTGTTTAGAGGTGCTGGCGCATCAAAAATAATTGCAGTTGATATTCATAGTACAATTGGGCTCAAGCACTTTACAATCAAAACAAAAAATGTGACTGCAATTCCAGATCTAGTAAAATATTTCAAAAAATTGAGCCTAAAAAATCCTTTAGTCGTATCACCTGATCAAGGTGGAAAAGATAGAGCAAAAGAATTTGGAACAGAATTTGGAACAGAGTATATTGCTCTAGAAAAAAAGAGAGATAGAAAAACAGGTAAAGTACAAATTAAAACAAAAAATACAGATGTTGTTGGTAGAGATCTTATTTTAGTTGATGACATGATAAGCACTGGTGGAAGCATAGTCAAAGCAACACAGTTTCTTAAAAAACAAAAATGTAGAAGAGTGTATGTTGCATGTACACATGCTCTTTTAATGGATGATGCTGAAAAGAAAATAAAAAAAGCTGGAGTTACAAGAATTGTTAGTACAAATACAATTCCTAGTAAAACATCAATTGTTGATGTTTCTAATACAATTGCAAAGGCAATAGTATAATGCCAGAAAGCTTTTTTATTTTATCTAAAGATTATCTAGAACTTGCAACTGATGAGATAATTGCAATATCAAAAACATATGATAGGTTTACTAAAGCTAAAACAATTTCTAATTTAGTAATAATTCAATCAAAAACAAATTGGAATGAAATTGCAAAACGTGCGACATTTGTTAAAGTTTCTGGGCAGATATTACGGAAGATGTCAGTATTATTTTTGGATGAAGAAAATCTTGGAATATTAAAGAATGCAAAAACCTTTGTTTGTAGAATAATTAATTTATCATCAAATCAGTTCAACATTCCAGAATTAGAAAGATCTATGGGAGATATGATATCAAAGTTCTCTCATGCAAAAGTAAAATTAGAAAATCCTGATATTACGATATATCTAATTTTTACTAATGAAGAGAATTTTTTTGGATTCTCAAAACGAATTAAAGAAAAAAGTAGACCAAAAAAGATCAAAAACTATCCTCATGAATTAGACTGGAAACTAACAAGAGCCATGATAAACTTGACCGGACTAAAAAAAGGAGAAACTGTGTGTGATCCATTTTGTGGTACTGGAACAACTCTTTTAGAGGCTGAATCTATGGGCATCCACGCAATTGGGTCAGATTTTGATGAAAAAATGTGTGAGATTTCAAAAGATAATCTCAAGGCAAACGGGTACAAATCAAAAGTTTTCAAATCAGATTTTCAAGAATTATCAAAAATCTCTGAAAAATTTGATGGGATTGTTACTGATTTGCCATATGGAAGAGCATCTAAAGCATCAGTAAAACCTGAAGAAATATTGAAGAAATTTTTCTCAATTCTACCTAAACGTAAGAAAATAGCAATCATGTACAAAAAAGAATTAGATTATAATTTGAAGTTAAAGGGATTAAAAAAATATCAAATCTATAGGCATAAAAGCTTGACAAGGACAATTTTGATTAAATGAAACTTGTATTCTTGGGAACATCAGCATCCCAACCCACTGAAAATAGAGGGTTGTCTTGTATTTGTTTAGAAAGGGAAGGAGAGATCTTAATGTTTGATGCAGGAGAAGCTGCACAAATTTCCTACATGAAATCAGGTTTGGGATGGAATAAGAAAATGAAATTATTTGTTACACATCTTCATGGAGATCATTGTGTAGGAATTTTAGGACTATTACAAACAATGTCTATGCAAAACAGAACTGAAACTTTGGAAATTTTTGGTCCAAGTGGGATTGATGAATTCATTGCGGCAAATATCAAAGTATTAAATTTTGGATTATCATTTCCAATTTTAATTACTATTATAAAAGAAGGCAAAATTTTTGAGGATGGGAAATTTTTAATGCATGCATGTAAAGCAAATCATTCAGTTACTGCATTTTCATATCTATTTGAAGAAAAAGACAAACCTGGAAGATTCAATATTGAAAAAGCTGAAGAATTAGACATACCTGAAGGAGAATTATGGAACAAACTACAAAATGGAAATGAAATTATTATTAATGAAAAGACAATAAAACCAGAACAGGTATTAGGAAAAAAACGTCCGGGTAAAAAAATAGGAATTTCAGGAGATACAATGCCTACTAAAGAATTAGAGAAATTTTTTGAGGAATGCGACTATCTTGTATTTGATTCAACATTTCTTGATGAAGAAAACCAAAGAGCTCAAGATACATGTCATTCCACTGCAAAACAAGCCGCAACTTTAGGAAAAAATGCTAAAGTAAAAAATTTAGTTCTAACTCATTTTTCAGCTAGATACAAGGATGAAGTTGGACATTTGAATGAAGCACAAGAAATTCATGATTCGGTAATAACGGCAAGAGATCTTTTAGAAATAGAAATTAAATGAAAATGTTTGAATCAATAAAAGACCAGATTAAAGATATTAAAAAAATTGTATTTGTAACAGGTGTTGGGATTTCACAAGAAAGTGGAATTCCTACATTTAGATGAAAAGATGGATTATGAAGAAATCATGATGTAATGAAATTAGCTACAATTGATGTGTTTTATGATAATGTAGGGAGTGTATTTGCAAACGAGACACATTCGGAATATATGGTAATGAGACAGGGTGCAAAGTCATTTTATACCGAAAATCCCGAGTCGTTTGCAAAACTTGATAAAGCATATAGGAGTATTTTGGTGATGATTGAGACAGATGGAAACAGGACAACCATAACAATACAGATGGATGAAGATTTTGACTCTGTCTATACATATGAGAAAGGAGAGCTTGTAATGCATTCTACTGTCCCCAGGAAAAAAATAATAGCAAAGAAGAGACCAAGAAGGGAGTATCTGTAGTATATTCCGGATGTAATAATATTGTAAAGGCATGCAGTAATACCAGAAAGATATCGTCGCTTGTTGTATCACCTGCAAACACACTACCAATTTATGCAAAACAAAATAATGCAACTTTGATTGAAGTAAATCCAGATAACACTGAGATGTCATCAGAGATGGATTTAGTTATAAGAAATACTAGTGCAGCTACATTACCAGAATTTATTTCAATATTTAGAGAAAATTAGATTATGATTGTAAAAATATACCATTAATGTTTGTGTCAGAAGTATCTCCAGGATTAAACACTGAAGAAGTGATTGTACCATGATCTTCATGTTCAACGACCATGTCTATAAAATAAGGAGTGCCTGTAGCATCATTTACAGTAGCTTCAAACATTGAAGAGAAAAACATACCTGAAAAAAGTTCTTTATGTTCAGTTCTAATTACAACATTAACACTTTGAGTTTTTCCACTTGAATCAGAATATTGAAGAAGAATATTGTCATCTGATTGTTGTTTAGTAGATAGAGAAAGTGTATCAAATATTATTGGTGAACTTGTACCACCTGTGAAAACATTTGTTATTGCTTCAATAGGATTGAAATTAGATATCTCTTCACTGATTGTTTTTTGAGATGCTTCTTTTGCTTCAGAAATTTCACCAGCGATTTTATCTCCGGCTTCATTAATTTCATTAGTTATAGCATCACCAGTTTTATCAGTTATTTTATCAATTGATTCATCAATTCTTTGTTCTACAGAATCTGAAGCTTTAGAACCAAAGTTGGCTACATCACCCTTTAGAGAATCAAATACAGTTGCAGAAGTAGATGAAAACAATGTATCAATTTCATTGGAGAATATCATACCTCCCAAGACCACAATACCAACGATTATGCCTAATTTTATGAACATTTGATAATAATTCTAAAAAATGAATTTTAGATTCTAACTTAAAAAAATATTCAAAAGTAAGTGAATTTTCTTAGCTTAATTATAATCTCTAGAGATAATCCAATCAATTATTCCATCAATATTTGATGAAGTAAGAATTACTTTAATGGGCCCTAAGGGGGATTCATCTGCTTTTTCACAAATTACTATTTGTTCAACAAAAGCTGCTTGTTTATTTAGATAAAACCAAGTACTATCATTTTCTAAATTTTGTTCAAGATTGCGTCTGTAGATTTTTTGAGATTGTTTTGTATGAATTGTTTCGTAGATTTTTTCTAAAGATTTGAGATTTTTGGATTGTGCATTGGTTGAGGAATTTTCAGTGTTTATAGTTGAATATGTGAAAATATTTGAAATTGCTTTTTTAATTTTTTTTGGATCTTCTGAAGGATTTATTGTACAAAACATCTCTATTTTGCAAGAAATACTTGGAATTTTCATTCTATCCAGCTTTGAATTATTTCAAATGCAGCTTCTATTAATTCATCTTTTGTTAAATCAATATTTGATATAGCATAATCAGATAATGCAATTGGATTACTAATCCCAACACCTAATTCACGATTATCTCTTTCTTCAAAGTTATCTTTTGTTTGAGGATCATCTGATCTTCCCCTTTTTTGTAAAAAATCAAATCTAGTATCTGTTGATGCATGAATTGCTAATAATTTTACGTTACCAAATTTTCTTAGTACTTGTATTTCATCACTAGATCTTACTCCATCCATTAGGATCACATTTGCAGTGGAAGATTCAATTTGTGATTTAACTAATTCTGCTATTGCACCAAGACCATTTTTCTCTCTGAGCTCAAGCATTAGTTTTCCAAGATTTGAACTGGTTGGTTCTAAGTTTCTTTTTGTTGCTTCTTCTCTAACTGCATTTCCCATATTGATAATATCATATCCTTTTGGTTTCAATCCTTCAGCAATAGTGGATTTACCTGCACCAGGCATACCTGTTAGGCATACAATTAGTTTTGTCAACACATATCAAAAAAAATACTCGTCTATGAAGCTACCGGAAATTATTATAAAGATACTTCAAAAAATGTTATAATGCGAATGTTTGTTGCAGTGGAAATATCAAATAATGATATCATTAATTCCATTAAAAAATTTCAAACTAAAATTAACATCGATGCTAAACCCGTAGAATCAAGAAATTTTCATTTTACATTGCAGTTTTTAGGTGAAGTTTCAGAGGATATTTCACAGAAAATCATCCAATCTCTTCGTAAAATTGAATTTTCAAGTTTTAGTGTAAACTTGAGAGGGGTTGGTGCATTTCCTAAACCCAAATTTCCAAGAGTGATTTGGATTGGAACAGATAATGATGGAGGAAATATGCTAATTCAATTATCAAAAAAAGTCGAAAAAGCGTTAGAGCCATTGGGATTCTTTTTAGATAAACCATTCAAGCCTCATATCACAGTATTTAGAATTAAAAAGAAGGTAGGAGATATAACAAAAGAATTGGATAGTCAGGGGATGATAGATTTTGGAACACAAGAAGTAACTAGTATTAAATTGAAAAAAAGTAACCTTACATCAAATGGACCAATTTATTCTGATTTAGAGGAGATCAAAGCAATACAATGAAAAACATTATTTCCAAAGTTAGTAAAAGTGTCATTCCATCAAAGATGATAGAAAAATCAAAAAAACAAATTGCTGAATCAGCATTTAATCTAGTTGAAAAAGAAATTAAAAAATTTCCAGAAGTAACAGGATTAGAATTTGGAGGTTCATATGCAAAAGGTACTTGGTTATCAAAAGATGCAGATGTGGATATTTTTATCAGATTTAAGAAATCAACATCAGAAGAAAATTTTGAAAAGATTTCAAAAAAAATTGGTTTTGAATCAATGAAAAAATATTCTCCCTATGTTAGATATTCTGAGCATCCTTATGTTGAGGCTAAAATTAAGAACACTAAGATCAATGTTGTTCCATTTTATGATGTAAAAATTGGAGAATGGAAAAGTTCTGCAGATAGATCTCCATTTCATACTAAATTCATGGAAAAATCATTAACATCAAAAATGAGAAATGAGGTTAGAATTCTAAAAACATTTCTTCAATCAAATAGAATTTACGGTGCAGAAATTGCAAAACAAGGATTTAGTGGATATGTTTCAGAGGTGCTAGTCTTAAATTTTGGAAGTTTTGAAAATGTAATTAAATCGATATCAGGAATTAAAGAAAATCAGGTTATTGGAAAAACTTCAAAAAGATTTGATACATCAATAGTAATTGTAGACCCAATCGATAAAAATAGAAATTTAGCTGCAGCAATCTCTGATGAGAATCTAGGAAAATTTGTTCTTGTTTCTAGAGCTTTTAAAGAAAAACCTACTGCAGGATTTTTCAAGAATAAAAAATCAATAATTTCAAAGAAACATTGGGAAAACCTGTTAGTGGTAAAATTTGATTTTAAAATTAGAAGTCCCGATATAATATGGGGGCAAATTAAGAGAGCCACTTCGTCTTTATCTACACAGTTAGAATTAGGCGGATTCAGTGTGTTAAGAAGCAAATCCTATACAGATCAACACAAAGAAGCCTATCTCTTTTTCTTGTTGGAATTTCCAAAAATTTCAGAAATATATACAAAAAATGGACCTGAATTTTTCAGAGAAGGTAGTTCCAAGAGTTTCATTTCTAAAAATTATACAAGTACAGAGTTAATGTGGATCGGAAATAATAGAAAAATAATTTCATTAGAAAAAAGAAAACATACCATAGCCGCTAAATTTATGACAGAATTTTTAAAAAAGAATTTAGGAACAGGCATACCAAAAGGTCTACAAAGTGATTTCAAACGAGGTTTCAAAGTATCAGTAGGAAACAAAAATTTAAGCAAATCAATTAAAGAGGCTGTAGATGAGTTGATTTCAACAGATGGTACATTCCTTCATTTCAATTAAGAAGTTTGCAGATGAGCCATACTCAAAAATTCTAGGATACCCTAAAGCTACTAGTCGTCAAATAAGATCAAGAATTAATGAATTAGAAAAATTAAAAATTAAATCAATTTCATTTACAGGTCCTACAACACTTGGAAAATTAGCAATTTTAGGAAAAGGATACGTGGGAGTTGTAGTTCTAGCAAAAAAAGGTAACAAGCAAGTTGCACTAAAAATTAGAAGGACAGATTCGCAAAGAAAAGAAATGAAAAACGAGGCAGTCCTGCTAAAATTAGTGAACTCAGTAAATGTTGGACCAAAAATGATTGTTGCAAGTAAAAATTTCTTGGTTATGGAATACCTTGAAGGAACACCAATTAGAGAATGGGTAGATACGTTGAAAGGAACAGGCAGTGCAAAGAAATTAAAATCTACTATCAGAACTGTTTTAGAAGATTGTTACAAGTTAGATCAGATTAGTTTTGATCATGGTGAATTAAGTAATATCACTAAACATGTGATTGTGGGAAAAACAAAATCTACCTTAATTGATTTTGAAAGTTCTAGCACAAAGAGAAGGCCATCAAATGTTACATCAGTTACTCAAGCAATTTTTATTGGATCAGGAATTGCAAAAAAGACTCAAAAAATTTACAAAAATCCATCTAAAGGGAAGATTATTCAAGCCTTGAAACAATACAAACAAGAAAAAACACAAGAAAATTTTGATAAACTATTGAAAATTCTAAAATTATAATGGGACCTACAGGATTTGAATGTTTTTGGTGATTATTTTGGTACCAAATTAGGTGATTAGAGTGAAATGTTGTTTTTCTTATCACCAGTAAACCATTTGTTTTTGTCAGGCCAATCATAAAGTGTTAAATCTGCACTAAATGCAGTTAGACCAAGATTGCCTGTTGGCTAAACCACCTGCAACACCAACTAATCCCCATTCACCATGATGAGATTTGATTACATTTTCCCATTTTTGTTTAGTCTCTGAAGGTAATTTGTCATAAGGCAAGACAAGCAATTAATCCAGTTGCTAACCATCCTAATCAGTGCATAGAACACTACAACTTGATCAAATATAATATTGATAGTCAAAATGATCCACTTGGTCATAATATTATCAGCAAAGATCTAAAAGAAAGTATAAAATACAATTACAGTAAGTGATGATAAATGGTTGAGGAGAAATATCAAACCATTGATTTGGAAAGTCTGCTTGGACGTCCGCTAAATAATATTGAATCAAAATTTGCTCCAAAGATAATTTTCTACAAAGGCTCTATTGAAATTCCATTGCCATGTCCAAGAGTTTCTATTATTGGTTCTAGAAGAGCATCAGAAAAAGGACTCCTAGAAGCTAAAAAAATTACAAAGAGCTTGATTGAAAATGAAGTGCTAATCATAAGTGGACTTGCAAAGGGAATTGATACAGCAGGACATAAAACCGCTATTGAAAATGGAGGTAAAACTATTGCAGTTATTGGAACTCCATTAAACAAAGTATATCCAAAAGAAAATACAGAACTACAAGAAGAAATTATGAAGAATCATTTAGTTATTTCACAATATCCAGTTGGTCATTCAACTACACCTAAAGATTTTGTATTTCGAAATCGAACTATGGCATTAATCTCTGATGCAACTGTAATTGTAGAAGCTGGAGAATCAAGTGGATCATTACATCAAGGTTGGGAGACACTCAGAATAGGTAGACCTTTGTTTATTTGTAAAGATGTAGTAGAAAATGAGAAATTAGAATGGTCAAAAAAGATGCTAAAATATGGTGCAATGACGTTTGATGAACCATTAGATATTCTAGAAAACCTACCAACAAACATCAAGATGGTTGAATTAGTGCAATAATTATTAAAATGAAAATATCACAAATTGACTTTGGTTCTTTTCTGACATACTCACCGTATGGGAGAACTGATATTGAAAAACGTTCTAGAACTGCAAGAACTAATCTCAAACGTGATGAACATATCAATATTGGATCCGAACAACCTCTAATGTCAGATTATCTTGCTGATCTGATTAAGAAAAAATTAGATACATTACCATTTGCAAGTTTTTTTAACGAAAACTCTGTTCTTATTCCTGCTCCTAGTAGTTCTTTATTACAACCTAATTCTCTTTGGGTTCCAGAACGTCTTGCAAATGTCTTAGTTAAGGCAGGTCTTGGAAAAGATGTAAAATCATGTCTGCAACGTGCTGAGGCTGTTGCAAAATCTTCCAAAGTAAGTTCAGAAAACAGACCAAAAGTAATTGATCATTACAATTCCATGGTAGTTCAAAAAATACTAGATGAGTCAAAGGAGATTCTTGTAATTGATGATATTGTAACTCGTGGTTCTACTCTTCTTGGTGCAGTAAACAGACTTGTAGATACATTTCCTAATGCTAGAATTCGTGGGTTTGCATTTATGCGAACAATAACCAATTCCAATGAATTTAAGAAAATTGTTAAACCATGTACAGGAAAAATTACTCTTAGGGAAGATGGTTGGCCTCTAAGAAGACCATAGAATTTGAAGGATTTATATTAATTTAAAATTTTTTGGTTAGAAGATATTTTTGATAGTGTTGGAAATCCTAGTCTTTATTTTTCAGAATCAAAGATAGTTAGAAATGGAATGGTCTTTTGGCATTCAGTTTAGAGCAGTAGGTTTCCAGTCTGAAAAAACATCTAAATATTATTGTTTTTCGTTTTTGTAAATCTTGGAATCTTCCTTAAGCAAGTCCTCAAGCATATCAATTAGTTGAGGTGTATTCCACACACCACCAATAGATTCTACTTTGAGAAATTCTATAGTTTCCTTTAACCTTCTGACTATTTCTTGATCTGATACTTCTATACCAAACATAACTATTCATTGAAATGAAAATTAAGGAAGTGGTTCATGTCCTCTTTTGTATCCTGAAAATTTACGATATTCATAATCAGTTAATGGAGTCTGACATCCACATTTACAAAATGTTTTCATGTTCTAGGTTAATACTACACATACAAAAAGATTAAGAGATCAACTTAAGCCAACAACTATCCTTGCCGTTAGATAACCAGCTAAACTCATGTAGTTTCAAAAATATACCTCTGCATAATTATTCTCAGCTTGAATCATAATTACAGGAATTAATTTCTCAAAGCTTTCAGGAGAATAGTCTGATTCAAGTAAAATTCGTTTTATGCCTACATGAATCTTTACCTTTATACTTTCTTGATTCATCCAATCAATTGTAGTATTTTGTTTAAGAAAATCAGTTAACTGTATAGAAACTGCTTTGAGTGTATCATCTGATTTTGCATATTCTTTGCCTTGAGATACTGCTTCATAAAAGATGTATTCTTCTTCGGATAATCCTAATTCTTCTTCTTTTTTCTTTTGGTTTGTTACATCATTTCCAATCTCTATAATTCTAGTCATTGTTGTTTCAAAGTTCTCAAATCTTCCATGATACTTTGATAATGCATTTTCAATTCTTTCTAGGAATGTTTTTCTTGCAATAGCGTTTCTTCTGAATTTGGCAGTAATTGTATCATCAAGTAACTTGTATGCAAGCTCAACTTTGAGATTTTTTTGTCTATATTTGCGTAGTTTGTCTAGTTCTTTGTTTAGATTAATTTTTTCGGGATCATATTCAATACTGAATTGCTTTATGATCTTGTTTGTTCCAATTCCTTTCTCAATAAGATCTTGAATGGTTGATTCTTTTTCATCAGAAATTTGGGGTGGATTTGAGGTACTTTTTGAGAGAATCTTTCGTAATTTCTGAAATGTTCTTAGGTCATCTTCGACTTCTTGACAGACAGGATTAGGTGTACAAATTACATATGCCTTTGTTAATTCAGTCACATTTTTTACAAATTTACGTTTGACATCATCATCATCTACAATTTCATCAATTGCATTATAGATTAATTCTACTTGTTTGTCTTCTGTTAATGTTGGATAGTCACTAATTGGAGTTTCAAAAAAGCTGATGAGTTCTTGATGCTTGTTTTGCATGTATAGGATAATTTCTTTTGTTGGCTTCACTGCTTCATCGATGTCTTGTTCTGCAAATGCCTTGAAAGATTTTCTTAGATCATCACCTATTCCAATATAATCAACAATTAATCCTTGAGGTTTATCTTTCCAAATACGATTTACTCTAGAAATTGCTTGAATTAAGTTATGATCACGTAATGGTTTATCAACATACATTCAACTGATCCCAAAACAAACCATTTAGACAAATTCTGATGATCAATCAGATCTATTTGAAACAACATTGTGTTGTTTTCATGTTCAAAGAATTAACTGATTCACAATGAAATGCCCTCAAAGCACACATTCCAAAACCAGCTGCAACTGGAAGACCAAGATGTGACGACCGTACGACAATCAATGCAGTAATTTTTGTGCCAATCACCGGATGCAGGTGGATTGACCTGCCTGCCAAGTATGGTTCCAAATCATCTGCACATAGAAGATTCCAATATCTGCAACAAGAAGGGATTTGGAAGAAGATTCTAAAATCTATAATCAAATCAGCACAAAAACAAGACAAGATCAATCTGCGATACATATCAGTTGACTCCTCATCAATTCCATCCAAAAAAGGGAGGGGATAAAATAGGATATGACGGATTCAAGAGAATAACAGGCACAAAACTACACGTTGCAGTGGAATCAAACGGCCTGCCAGTATCAATTGTAACAGGCCCTGCAAATGTTCATGACAGTACAAGATTCATCGATGTGATGGAATCCATTTCAGATTTTGTAGGCGATGGTTCCATCAAACAAATTATCTCGTGTTTTGCAGACAAGGGTTATGACAGTACAGCCATTGGAGAATACCTGAAGAACAGAAACATCATTTCATGCATTCCATTTAGAAAAAATGGTAAATCATCAGAAAACAAATCATACAACAAATACAATTCAGTTCGTTATGTTGTGGAGAGATTCTTTGTGTGGTTCAAGAATGGATTTCACAGGACTAGAATCAGATATGAAAAGAACTGTGAGAACTATCTTGGGTTTGTATACCTGGCATCAATTGTGATGTATTGGAGAGTATTGGGATGAGTTCATTGTATAAATTTACTGGAGTTTAAAAGATCAGGATACAGCAATAAGCAAATTGGATTTTAGTTTTTTTAATATTTTGAGCCTAAATAATTTCAATTAACGACAAATTTAGGCAATTTTTTAATAATTTGTTGATTGATTGGAAATCATCAAATATCATTCCTGAATGAAATAGATTGTTTCGGATTTGGTATATGCACAATAATATCAATCTCCATGTTTTTCTATCATCATTTTCTATAATCGCATTGGATAACTCTAATGATACATTATTACCTTTGAGATTTGTTAGATTTGCTTGAATTAGATTTTGGATCAAAATGGAGTTGGTTAAGAGGATTTTTTTTAATTCATCTACGTTGGGATGTAATAATGCAAAATTTTCAATACCAGCTTTTTCGCCATCATGTTCATTGATTATTCCATAAAGGATGTTAAATGCAGTCCATTTGTAGAAGAATTCCTCTTCAATTCGTGAAGTAGATAAATTTGAGATTTTTAATATATGCTTGAAAATCTTGGTGTGTTGATTAGAATCAATTTTTTCTGAGATTCTATTAAATGTGGATAAATCTTCTTTTGGGAATTTGGAAATATTTTTTGTTATTTTGTCATATGCTGATGCTGATGTAGTTGAAACTTTAAACCTACCATGACTTGGAACTAGAGGAGTAAGTGATTTCCATGTAAATCTAGTTTGTAAATTCTTTAATGATAAAATATGAGTCACAGATTCAAATTCTTCATCAAATTTCTCATGAGCTATATTCGTAGAATTTTCATTTGTGATATAGCCAAATTTGAATACACCTTGTACCAAATTACCTTCTTTAGGCTCAATGTAAAGAGTAGATTTTGTAAATTTTATTATGAATGGTTTGTCTATGACAGCATATCCACCAGATGAATGTTTAAGAAATCCATCAAAGTCACGTTTCCAAATTTGTAGATCGCCTTTATTGATCACAAATAAAGTATAATTTTATAAAAAAATAAGTGTTATAGTCACATATAGATCGCTAATTTTGAATGAACAGACGAACTATACGATCTGATTTATTTTCAGATCTTAAGTAAATTTATCAACAAGTTCTTTTTCAGTGAAAAGATACTCAAATTTGCTTACTTCGTTGATTTTTTCTTTTTGTTCTGGAGTTCCACGGAAAACAATAGAGAGTAAACATCTACATTCATGATTTTTTTCTTGTATTGCTTTTGCTGCTTGTATTGCAGAATCTCCGCTAGTTATTACATCGTCAACTACTACAACTGGGGAGTGTATGTTTCCTTCAATTTGATTTCCAGAACCATGTTCTTTTGCTGCTTTTCGTACAAAAAATGAACTGATTATAGGGCTTTCTGGATTATTTTTATGTTCAAGATAACTTAATTGAGAAATAGCAGATGCCATAGAAATAGATCCAGCTACCAAGCCTCCAACAGATTCAACACCTTTCATTTTCTTAATTTTTTCATAGAGTATTTTGGCTACAATGTTTATGCCTTCAGCATCTCCATGAAGTTTTTTTAGATCAAAATAGTAATCGCTTTTTATGCCTGATGCTAATCGAAATGGTTTTTCTGGAGAATATTGAAATGCGCCAATGTCTAAAATCAATTTTTCTAATCTTGCCATATCTGTTGCAATATCAGAAGATTGTAGCATCATGAATTAATTGGTACCCCATTGGTTAAATAAACTGATAATAATTATCTTTTTTGAAAATCGCCCTAAATTATCACTTTTTGGCAAAAGCAGACCCATTTTCATGAACCCTAGGATCCTACCTTGGTTAAATAGTAAAAGTCAATCAAATTGACTCAAAAGGGTGGTCACTATCAAATCTAATTTTGAGTAAAGTTAGATAATAATTCATTCATTTTCTCATTTGTAATGTTTTTGAACTCGCTAATTTGATTTTTTAACGAAATCCAATCACAAATTGAAACAAAATCAAAATCTTTGTTAGAAAAGGTAGTTTTTGAGAAATTTTCATCAATCATTGAGATTATCTGAGAAATTGGAACTTTTTGTTGAGAAAATCTTTCAACTATCTCTAAAACATAATTTTTATTAATTGAGTAAGGAATTATCAGAGAACATGGAACAATTTCAGGTTTGATGAATTGACTGAATGCACCTGCATCATTTTCTAAATCATAATTATAATATGGAATCTCTTCGATAAAATTAGCTTGAGTTGCAAAAATAGTTAAAGATGGATCATTTTCGGTAAAACCAATTACAGATTTAGCGTTAGATTGTTTGATGTAAGTTTGAAGTAGTTTTAGAGTAATTTCTTTCAAATGTTTTGGATCTTCAAATAAAGTAACAGAAATATGTTTTCCATCAGTTTCTTCTCTAAAGGCATTTTTATTGTGAAAAATATTAAAAGTCAGGCTATCTAGGATAATTTTTTTAGAATCTTCAATATTCTGTGATGTTTTCATAATTTTTCTATGTTACTGTAATATTTCTAGTAATCTTCAAAGTTCAAATACTTCTTTAATTTCTTGAAATTTGTCTTTTCTCATACGATTCATAATATTTTTCAGAGTAGTCCTTGCTTCAGGAGTCCAAACAGCTCTTGCAAAGAAATTATGTAATATCATTTTATCTCTACCATCGTCATCTTGTCTAATGTAATTGGTTTGGTCAAAGAATTGATTCATTATCTTCATCTGGGAAAAATACAACATCACTCCAACAAAAATAATCCCAAGATTCCAATCGGAATCCAGCTGAAGAGAACATCAGTATGATTAGCTTGTCAATTACATTTGTGCAATGTTCCAGTATTTTTTGAATCTCTACTTTTGTGTAGGCACGATCATTGCTTCTAACCTCGCGTGGAAACATTTTGTTGATTAGTTTCCAGGATATGTCAATCTCATTTGCAGCAAGTAATGCCTTGATTGGGCTGATTTTACTTTTGACAGTATTTGGACTCAGCTTACCAAGCTCAACTTATTTTTTTGTCTCTTTAACATAAGATTTGATTATTTGTTTTGTTGCAACAAGATCTTTTCTTGCAAGATTTGTAAATGATGTAGCTAGATCTTCTATCTGCCTTGATTTTGGAGATTCTCCTGCATACTCTAAAAAAATATTGTTTGGAACTAGATTCAAGAATGTTTTAAGATTTCTTTTATACATTCTCTTTGTTTCTGAGCTTCTCATTGATTGTAGAAAGTTGTCATAGGAATTTTCTGTAATACTTTCTAGTTTAATCATACGCTAGCATGTTATGAGATGGTACTATTTTAGTGGCTAAAGTAAGGTGGGACCGGCAGGATTTGAACCTGCGATCACTAGTCCCCCAGACTAGTATCATACCAAGCTAGACTACGATCCCTTGTTACAGAGGCACAAAATGAAATTATTAAATCGTCGTATTGTTTAAGGAAAATAATGAAGATTTGTAATATTTGCCAAAAGATTTCTGCTACTGGGGAGGATCATTTAGATTGTGTTCAAAAAAGAAATATCGAAATGGAAGATCAAGATTTTAAAAATAATATTTCTGAAAAGTTGAATCTATCAAAAGATACTCAGGAATTAGGTATTGAAGTAAGAGCTATTTTAGAGCATCTTACAAAAGATAAAGACAAATCAGATTAGTAATTTTTTAACTATCGTTCTTGTGTTATAGGTCTTATCAAAATCTCATTAACATTAACATGAGATGGTGATTCAACTGCATACAAAATTGCATTAGCAATATCTTCTGCGTGTAATGCTTTCATCTTTTTTGTATTTTCAACAAACCCCTGTAGAGATTCATCAGTAATTGTATCATTGAGTTCTGTGTCTACGACCCCAGGTTCAATACTAGTTACTCTAATGTTAGAACGTACACTAAATTCTTGCCTTAATCCTTCACTAAATGCTGCAATTGCATGTTTTGTTGCACAATAAACACTACCAGCTGGAAAAACAATTCTTCCAGCAACAGATGATAGATTTACAATATGTCCAGATTTTTTTTCTTTCATATGCAAAATTACTGAGGCTGTAGAATATAGCACGCCTTTAATATTCACATCAATCATTCTATCCCATTCATCTACCTTGAGGCTTTTGAAGAAACTTAGAGGCATCAAACCTGCATTATTTACAAGGATGTCAATGGATCCCCATTTTTCTAAAACTGCTTTTGCAAAATTATCACACTCTTCTCTTTGTGTAACATCTAATTTTTGATAAAATACTTCTCCACCATTATCAGTAATTTGTTTTGCAAGTGCTTCTAGTTTGTCTACTCGTCTTGCACCAATGGCAACTTTAGCTCCTGCTTTTGATAATGTCAAGGCAGTTGCAAATCCAATACCACTGCTTGCTCCTGTAATTATTGCAATTTTGTCTTTAATCATTTAATTGGATCCAATTCCATCATCGTAAAAACGTTTAGACTAAATCACTTTAGAAAAAAAGCACCTACCATCTTTATTAAATAAAAAATGACTAACCAAGTTATGGAATCTGAGAAATGTGCTTATTGTGGAGATTTAACAGATATGCCATTTCATTGTAATTATTGCAAGGATCCATTTTGTGCTGAACATAGATTACCTGAGGAACATCGATGTGTAAAGCTAACACAAATTAGAGCAAAAAGATTTGGTGAGAAAAAAGTGATACGAGATGGGGGTAGAGACAAACCAAATATTTTCAAAAGAATATTCAGTAGATTCAAAGATTAGTATGGACTTTTTTCAGGAGAAATTTTTGCGCGTCTACCTTGATAAATTAAAGCAATAGCAAGTGCAAACATTACCATTGCAGTTAATGGAAAATTTTGTGGTGCAGGTAAAACAAACCAATAGTAAACTCCAAAACCAGCAGACACAACTGCTTGTATCCATAGTTTAATCCATTTTGGGGCCTTGACTAACCTGCTTATAGCTTCAACAACAAAGATTCCAATTACTGGATAAATTGTATAAAGTAGAAAATCAACTACATCAACGCCTGTATGGGACATGTAATATGAAAATAACAGGTATAATTTCTATCTAGTCTTCCCAACGAACCTTTGTTGCAGCATTTTTGATAATTAATGCCTGAGCATTTTCGTATGGAATTGTAGCTATATCTTCAGTTTTGAAAGGACCATATTTTTCAAGGTCAGCACCAACGATTTCATCTACTTCTTTGAGAAATCTAATTGCAATTTTCTTTGTTTTATGATTTTGAGCTAATGATTCAAGGAATTTTGATTTTCCATTAATTGTTGCAGAAAGAATCATTTCAATTCTTTCTCTTTGTTCCTCTTGTGAATCCAAAATGAATTTTTCTTCATCTAGAAGATATGTTGTTTCTAAATCAGAGGATTTCGAAATTTTATCCAGTCTAATATGCACCAGTAACGAAGTTAGTTCAGTTGCCATTTCTATCAAAGCATTTTTGATTTTGTTTTCTACCCCATCAAATTCTTGTTTTCTTAAATTTCCAATAAAATCAGAGAGATTCCTGTAAAAGTTTGGATCAATTTCTAATATAGAATCACTTTCAGTTTCTAGTAAAACTGTGTGATGTAAAGAGTTGATGTCAATTTGATTTGATTCAGACATTTCTTACCTAATCCTTAAATGCCGGATCTATTTGTGTTTGATTGAAGGTAAAAATTGCCCTATAAAGTTAGCCATGGTAAAGCAATCCCAATAACATATTCACCTGACGAAGTTTTCGCTAGGATTCAGCATGAAGGAATTCAGTTCATAGATCTACAATTTACAGGTCTTACAGGTCATTTTCATCATACTACAATTTCAGCTAACATGTTTACTCCTGAACAAATGAGAGATGGATTACCAAAATTAGATGGTTCATCAATTGTTGGCTTTACTAGTATTAATGATTCAGATTTACTTCTCAAACCAGACCCAAATACATTTGCAATAATTCCTTGGATGACTGAAAACAAAACAGCTAGACTTCTTTGTGATATCTACTGGGGAGAGAATAGAGGAAGATTATCAAGAGACCCTAGAGGAATTGCTCAGAAAGCTGAAGCGTATATCAAAACTCAAGGATTTGATTTTAGTACATGGGGCCCAGAGGTAGAATTTTTCGTTTTTGACAAGGTACATTGGGATGTTCTAACACCATACAAAGGACAATCTTATTCAATTGAATCAAAAGAAGCACCATGGAATAATGATGGAGATGGATACCCAATGGGATTACAAGAAGGATATTATCCTAGTACACCAGCAGATACCCTTTCACCATACCGAAATGAATGTGTAAACATTTTGAATAATGATTTTGGAATATTGTGTGATAACCATCACCATGAAGTTGCAACTGCAGGCCAATGTGAAATTGACATTAGATATGATCAATTGACAAATGCTGCAGATGCTGCACAATCCTACAAGTATGTTATCAGAAACATTGCACAGAAATATGGAAAGGTTGCAACAATGATGCCAAAGCCAATTGCAATGGATTCAGGTTCTGGAATGCATGTTAATGTTAGTTTATGGAAAGGAAAAGATAACATGTTTTATGATCCAGATGACGAGATTGAATTAAGTCAAACTGGAAGATACTTTTGTGGCGGAATTATTAATCATTCCAAAGCATTATCAGCAATTTGTAATCCTACAACTAATTCGTATCATAGACTTGTACCGGGATATGAAGCTCCAGCATACATTGCATGGAGTTCAGGAAACCGTTCTGCTATTGTTAGAGTTCCAAAACACCTCACAGGAAAACAATATGCTCATCTAAAGAGATTAGAGTTTAGAGCTCCTGATCCTTCATCTAATCCATACCTTGTATTTGCTGCAGTAACAGCAGCTGGAATGGATGGAGTCAAAAAGAAGATGGATCCTGGAGACGAAGTACGTGATGATATCTTTAAGATGACTAGATCAGATAGAGCTAAAAGAGGTATTGGGGTTCTTCCAAAAAATCTTGGTGAAGCATTAGATGAATTAGAGAGTGATAGAAAATTCCTTAACCCAATTTACACAAATGATGTAATTGATAAGATTATAGAATTAGAAAGAAGGGATCAACGTGAAATAGCCATTAGACCACATCCACATGAATTTTATTTGTACTTTGATGTTTAGGCTCTTCCAGTAAGTTGAAAGATATAGTATAATGAAATTGCCATCAGACTAAATCCTCCTCCTAGAAATATTCCTCGTTTAGTTTCAGATATAGCAGCTTTATAGAGTAAAACCCCGCCTGCAAGACCTACAAATAATATTAAAACTCCAACAAATACACTATCAAAGCTTGCACCAGTAATTAGTGGATGAAATAATCCAGCAAGTAATGCAAAGAATGCAACTAGGTAAATGTACTTGAAACCAGTGAGTAATTTGGATGATGTTTTATTCAATGTTGTTCGTAAATGTAATTATAAAATAAACTTTTGAAATTTTTCTAAAATAATTTACATCATTCCGCCCATGTCAGGCATTCCACCCATTCCAGGTGGCATTCCACCCATTCCAGGTGGCATTCCACCCATTCCAGGTGGCATTCCTCCTTCGCCTCCACCAGGTGGACCACCAGCAGATTTTTGGGTAGCGATTACATCATCTATTCTAAGAATCATACATGCAGCTTCAGCAGATGCAGATACGATCTGAAGTTTAACTACAAGGGGTTCAATAATATCACTTGATTTCATATTACCAATCCTTCCTTTCATAACATCAATTCCAGTCCATTTTTCTCCTTTTTGTTGTTTTGAGCGAAGAAGTGTAAGTGTGTCAATTGGATCCATACCAGCATTTTCAGCAAGTGCTAATGGAATAGATTCTAAAGCGTCAGCAAATTTTTCTGCAGCTAATTGTTCTCTTCCTTCAAGAGATTTTGCCCAACCTCTGAGTTTGGTTGCAGCAAATGTTTCAGGAGCACCACCGCCTGCAACAATTTCAGGTTTTTCAATTACATCTTTTACAACCATTAATGCATCATGAACAGAGCGTTCAACTTCATCAACTACTCTTTGTGAGCCTCCACGAAGAAGCACGGTGACTGATTTTGGATGTTTACAACCCTCAATGAATACCCATTTGTCTTCTTCAATTTTTCTTTCTTCAACAAGCTCTGCACTACCTAGATCTTTTTCGAAAAGATCATCAAGGTTTGTAACAATTCTAGCACCTGTTGCTTTTGCAAGTTTTGTAAGATCACTTTCTTTAATTCTTCTAACTGCAATGATTCCAGCTTTTGCCAGATAATGTTGTGCCATGTCATCAATTCCTTTTTGACACAAAACTACATTTGCACCTGAACCAATAACTTTGTCAACCATCGTTTTTAGCATTCTATTTTCTTCATCAAGAAATGATTTCATTTGTTGAGGATTTGAAATGTTAATTTTTGCATCAGTTTCAGTCTTGCTAATTTCTAATGCGGTGTTAATTAATGCAATTTTGGCTTCAGTGATTTTACTAGGCATCCCTCCATGAACAATCTCTTTGTCAAGAACAATACCCTGAATAATCACTGAATCTTTGATAGAACCTCCAGCTTTCTTTTCAACTTTAATATCATCAATATCAACATCATAACTTTCACCATTTTTTTCTGCAACAGCGAGAACAGATTTTACAACAATATCTGCAAGTTGATCAGAGTCTTTTCTAACAAGTTTAGTTTGCATTGAAGTTTTTGCAATTTTAGTTAGGATGTGTTTATCATTTGAAGATACTTTATCTGCAATACTTTCAAAAAATTGTTTTGCCTTTTTTGCAGCTTTTCTATAACCATCAACAATAATTGTTGGGTGTACATCTTGATCAATTAATGATTCAGCATTTTCAAGTAAAGCACCTGCCAAAACAACTACTGAAGTTGTACCATCTCCAACTTCATTATCTGTAGTTTTAGAAATTTCAACAAGCATTTTTGCAGCTGGATGTTGAACATCAATTTCTTTTAGTATGGTTGCACCATCATTTGTAATAGTAACATCACCTAACGAGTCAACTAGCATCTTATCCATACCTCGAGGACCCAGGCTGGTCTGAACAATTTCAGCAATAATTTTAGATGCAGCAATATTGTTTTTTTGTGCATCTCTACCTTTAGTTTCTGAACCGCCTTCCTTGAGTAATACGACTGGCATATTTCCCTTGGAAGTGGCTTGCATACCCATAGATGCAAAAACTCTGGATTCCCCTTTTATACCTTCCAGATCAGGACGTAGAAAATTGATGAAGTATCGGTGTTTTTAAATTGGGAAAATCAAGTTGCAAAATATGGCTAAATCACAGAACAAAGAATCTTATGATAAAATTTTCACAAAATTAAAGGAACACCACAAGTGGTTTGAAAATTCAATTCCATTGATCGCAAGTGAAAATATTCCAAGTCCTGCTGTTCGAGAAGCAATAATGTCAGATTTTGGTAATAGATATGCAGAGGGCTGGCCTGGGGAGAGAGTGTATGCAGGTTGTATCTACATTGACGATGTAGAGTTTGAATGTATGAAATTAGCCAAAAAACTTTACAAAGCAAAATTTGCTGATGTTAGACCAATTTCTGGTGTTATTGCAAATCTTGCCATATATTCAGCTTATTCAAATCCAGGTGATGTAATGTTAGCACCTTCTATTCCAGCTGGAGGCCATATTTCACACGGTAAAAAAGAACATTCAGGAACTGCAGGGTTAGTTCATGGATTAGAAATTGAATTCTATCCGTTTAATGCAGAAGAGATGACAATTGATGTTGATAAGACAAAACAGAAAGTTAAGGAATTAAAGAAAAGTAATCGTCTTCCAAAGATAGCAATGTTTGGCGGTTCATTATTTTTGTTTCCACATCCTGTCAAAGAATTATCAGATTTTCTAAAGAGCTATGATATGCACATTAATTATGATGCAGCTCATGTTGCGGGATTAATTGCCGGAGGTAAATTCCAAGATCCTCTGCGTGAGGGTGCAGATACTATGACTATGAGTACTCACAAGACTTTGTTTGGACCTCAAGGAGGATTAGTTTTAGGATC
Source organism: Candidatus Nitrosopumilus sp. (assembly GCA_965248045.1). Classification (GTDB taxonomy): domain Archaea; phylum Thermoproteota; class Nitrososphaeria; order Nitrososphaerales; family Nitrosopumilaceae; genus Nitrosopumilus. The sequence continues at coordinate 1,250,938 of CBDFIG010000002.1, read as the reverse complement.
TGAAGAACATGAAGAACCAATCAAAAAAGCAATCTTCCCTGGTCTTACAAGTAGTCATCATATCAACAACATGGCAGGAAAAGCAGTTGCTTTTGCAGAAGCCTTAGAATTTGGAAAAGATTATGCTACTCAGGTCATAAAAAATGCAAAGTCATTTGCAGAGGCCCTAAGTGATATTGGATTCAAGGTGTTAGGAGAGAGTAGAGGATTTACAATGTCGCATCAGATTGCAGTTAATGTATTAGATTATACTGATGGTGGTAAAGTAGAAGCAGATTTAGAAAAAGCTAACATCATAGTAAACAGACAACTTATTCCAGGAGATATCAAAGCAGGAAGAAATTATTTCCATCCAAGTGGAATAAGATTAGGAGTTTCTGAAATCACACGACTTGGAATGAAAAAGAATGAGATGCAAGAAATTGCAGATTTAATCAAACAAGTAGTAATTGAGAAAAAGGACCCAAAGAAGATACTTGCAAAAGTTAAGGCTTTAAGAAAAAACTATCAAAAAGTCAAATTCTGTTTTGATAACAAGTTAGGTGGCTACGAATACATCAAACTGAGATAGTTTTAGGCGTAATCAGTAATCAGTAATTGATCTCCTTTACTCTTACCAAATACCAATTCAATTTCATCTGATAATGCATGGATTCTTCCTCGTTGATACTCACCAACATCGTATTTCTCAACAAGTCTTTTTGCAAGTTTTAGATATTTTTCTACAGAGCCTCTGGTAATTGTAGGAATTAGTTTGTGGCCACAGATGCATGTTTGGATTAAAGGCATTCGACGAAATGATTTTCCACAACCAGTACACCTAAAGTTTTGTCTAGCATATGCCCTAAGATTTCCCATGATGTCTGGAACAAGGTGTGTTGAAATGACATTTGAAACAATTTCTGAAGGGTTTACGACATCAATTAATTCAGCATTTTTCATTTGCATATCAAATTTGTCAAGCATGGAACCAAGCGTAGAGTAGGCACTACGAGATTTTGAAGTGGTTAGAGATGAAGTTGAATGTGTAAAGAAATAATCATAAAATTGTCTTTCAGTTTCAAGACGTGATCTAATTATTTCTACAGATGTGACATCTGATGCTCTGATTTGTTGAAGTGTAGATTCAAAGAATTCTAAAGGAAGTGATTTTGTGACTTCAAGATTGTGTGCCTGTGGTTGAGATTCGTGTGGTAAAACAAGAGGTTGGATAAGTAATGGAGCATCCATTAATCCACCTATTCTATCAGAAAGAAATTGCCTTGAGAAATTAAGCAGGCTGTCCATTAGAAGCATGATAGAGTCAGCATCACCATCAGCATCTCTTCTTTTTGCAGAATGCCAGTTTGGAGTTCCAAAACAAACATGAGTTTCAGTATATCCAATGATTCGTCCTACAATTCCAACAGAGGTATGTGGTGCCAACCCAATGATTAGATGACCAATTAACTCGCCAGAATTCTTTACATTATAAAATGGGGATTTTCCATAAAACTTCTCTAAAAGAGTATCAATGTATTTGCAAGTGGAAACTAGATAGTTTCCACTATCGTAAGGAATAATCACATCTTGCATGCGAAGTTCAACGGTTTGATCTAAGGTTTCAAGTGGGTTTCCTTCTATGTCATGAGAATACCCAAGTTCTTTTAGTTTCTCTACAGATGTTCCAATCCATGATGGTTTGAATTGAGTTAGAGGGGAATTCGTTGCATCAAATCTAACAGTTCCGTCTTTGAATACAGTAAGTCCAAAGTTTTGGCGTACAAGTCCCTTTTCTAGAGGTTCAGCAATTTTATCTTGACTAATTAACTCCTTAACGCCCTTGAATGGCTCTTTGACACGTAAGCCCATCTTTTCTTGAGCTGATAGTAGTTTTGTTTTTAATGGAAATTCTTTATGCGAGTGAGCAGGTGCTTTACGTTTACATTTTTCGCAATATGGCTCATTGAGGGTATCCCTACAATTCGAACACCTGTAGAAGATTGTTGTCTTTGTGTCACATTTAGAGCACTTTATGCCTATAGAGGGCTCATTGCATTGATCACAATGTCTGTTGAATATGTTAGCAAAGAAGTGCTCATTTCTTGATGCCTTGAGAATATCTCTAGTAGATCCTCCTTTGTCACTAACTGGAAATAACACATGTGTCGGAGGTTTCATTTGTCTGGCAGCTGCTTTTTCAGGCCTTCCAATTCGAACCCCAATAGTGGTTGAGAATTTATTTTTAATTTGAATACCTGATGATTGTGTTAGAATTTTCGGAATTGATAAATCACTAATGATTGATTTTTCTCTAAATAGGAGATTAAAGAAAATTTTTGCTTCTAGATTTTCCAAAACTATAGTTTGATTTTCAGCTTTATGAGGGACCCCCAATTTTTCAAGAATTTTTTTAATTTGAGTGGAATATTCAATTGATGAGTCATTGATTTTTTTTGGTTCTAAAAGTTGAGTGAGTTCTTCAGATGAGATTTTATCCCAAAAATACAGATATTGTGGATGAAGTGGAATTTGAAAATCAAGAGAGATTTTTAGTGCCTCATCTATTGTTGGAATTCTAATCAGAAATTGTTTTAGATACTGATCATCAGGCTCATATTTTTGGATTTTTTGTTTTAGTTCTTCTATCCAGAATTCCTCAACATATCCTGAAGGTGCAAGTTGAGCATTGTTTTCAAGAAAGTCTCCAAATGAGATTAGAATATCTCCCAAATGTAGGATTTTTTCAATTTCATTTTTTATTTCTAATCCATGTTTAACATCTCTAATCTTTACAACATTACCATTTTTCAAACGAACAATCGGGGTATCAATAGAATCAACAAAAGCAATAGTTGCCCCTTTTCCTGGAATGTCAATTTTGATTTGTGTTCCTACTACTATAGTATGATCAAGTATCTCAGCAACTACAGGATGAACACCAACTGCTGCAAAGCCAGTATTACATGCTCTTCCATATCTTAATCGAAACCCACCTAACTTGTTAGGCATGGATAATACTGATCTGCCGGTAATTACCTCACGCATTCTCTTAGCAGCTGCGTCCTCCTGATTTTCGCCTGTTTGAACTGCACCCTTAAGATCATTGAGCCATTCCCAACCATCTAGATTGTACAATTCAATTCTTTTGAGAAGTTTTTTAGATCTTCCAATCAGACCATCATTTAGGACACGTAATGCACCTCCTCTAACCCTATCAGTTTTGATGCGAACCATAGATTTGTGGTTTACAACCTCAAATGGATCTGTATCAACCCCATCCAATTCCACGGGAAGATTAGAAATTACATGTTCAATATCTTCATCTAAAATATGAAATTGAAAGCTGCTTGCCTCTCTTTCATAGATTCGTAATTCTTCAACAAATCTACCTGTTTCATCATCAAAGGAATTAGCTTGGAATTTTGCTAGCCCAGCTGCCTTTCTGACATGGTCTGCAATTAGCATTGTTACAGCAGATTCTGTGCCTCCAGCTGAACGCATAGGTCCTGCTATTGAGACTGAGAGATACTCAGTGCCATCTTTGTTTTTCTTTATCTTTACTTCACTAATTCCTTGTAAAGGTGCAATTGTAACTCCTTCAGTAACAATAGCCAACCCTACACGAACTGCAAGATCTAATCGATCTTCTAAGGATGCATCAGGAAGAGAGTATTTACCAAGAGCAATTTCCTTTGATAGAATTAATGCAGAAAGTTCTTTTCCATTAATTTTTAAAAGTTCTCTAAGTGGTTCAGCAATATCAATTTCGTGCATTTTTGAAACTCGATCTGCCAAATCAAATGCAATTTTTGGTTCGATTATACCTGAAGAGTCTACTAGGCTCGATTTTGCTGCAGCTGCATTCTCAAAAATAGAATATGTCTCAGTTGAGAGATTTGAGTAGTAATCAAGGTAATAATCAGGCATCTTAATATCACTAATACGAGAAATTGCGTCGTTTTCAGACATAATACAGTTCTATTACTTGCTTCTTTGAATTGCTTTTGCTATTTCTTGGAGTTTTTTGATACTGCCTCCTTTTTCAAGGAATGTTCCAATGACTAAAGCATCAGCTCCTGCTTTAACCAGACTCTGAGCAGTTTTCACATCTTTGATTCCTCCTCCTACTATCAAAAATCCATTAAATGTACGTCTAACAGTCTTTACCATTTCTGGAGTAATGTTGGTTTTTGCACCAGAGCCTGCTTCTAAATACACAAATCGCATACCAAGGAATTGAGCTGCAAGTGCATATGCTGCAGCAATTTTTGGTTTTTCAAACGGAATGCCCCTAGCTGAACCGACAAACCAAGCCGATGTCCCCTCCCCTATCACCAAATAAGCAGTTGGAAGTGGTTCTAAACCAAATTTGAGAACACTTGGAGCCCCTAACGCTTGTGCTTGTGTGATAAAGTATGGATTTTCTGAGTTCATTAATGAGCTAAATAGGATTGCATCAGCATCAGGCACAACGCCAGTTACATTTCCAGGAAACAAGATTATTGGAATTTTGATGCCTTTTTTGATGCCTTTAACCACCTTTGCCATCTCAATCTGGTCAGTTGCAGAGGATCCACCAACTAAGATTGCAGAAGCACCAATCTTCTCAACATCTTTGGCAAGCTTGCTTGATGCCTCTAATTGTGATACTTCAGAATCAATTAACACAAACAATAACGCATTTTTCTTTTTTAATTCAGATTTTAGGAATGATTCAACTTTATTTCCAGTCATAATGGGGGTTTGTAGATGACTCTTTAAAGTTTAATTGGAATGTCAGTATACAGATTTGTATAACTATGGCAGAGTCTGATGGATCTAATTTTAACAATATTATTAGTCAAATCATCAAAAAATCACTGTTTACAGAACGACAAGTTGAAATTATTTTAAATCAGAAGGACCTTCTAGAATCAGAGTTTTCTATAACAAAAGGTGCGTATTATCGACAAGTTGGGCAATCAAGAGAGAAATTAATTGCATTATTCTATTCAATCATACTTTTTCGTGGTTTAGGTATACTCTTACCTGATGATATTGATGTGATGTCCAAACTTTCTGAGCAAGTTAGTGTGATAAATGAGGGTGAAATTTTCCCAGAAAGAGAACAAGAAGTCATTAGTGTGATAGATAGGCTCATCAGACAGGCATGTAATGTGTGATATTTGTGACGATATAATCAAAACCAAGTTGATGTGGTTGTGATGGTGTATGTGAGGATGTTAATCTAAAGTGTGAAATAATGTTGCTCAATCACGATAAATCACAACATAGGCATAGAGTTTGTGATGTTAATAGAAATTCCTGATCCTGAAGTGATTTTAGGTGTGATTTTAGCATTCTTTGTTGGCTTAGGTGCATTGTATATGTTCTACAAAGCACGTCCATTCATTAAATCAAAAAGTGAAACAATTGATGCATTACAGTTTGAGCGTTTAGAGTACTATGAAAGACAGTTAATTGACATGAAAATACGCCTAGATGCCATAGAAATACAAGGAATTGAACAGAAATCAGAGGATCCTAACTTGGAATTAAAACAGTTCTTAGAGAAATTAGTAAGGAGTGAAATTCATGAGGAGAGAGTTAGTCAGCCTAAAGTTGTACCTGAAAAGCCTGTTTCCACGCCTAGTATTTCCAATATAGCTCACACAAACCCAACAGACTATGTGTTGCATCTAATCACAAACAAAGCTATGACATCACGTGACATACAAGTCACATTAAAGAAAAGTAGAGAACATACATCACGATTAATGAAAAAATTATTTGAAGATGGTTATGTCCAAAGAAACACAGAAGCTAAACCATATACTTATTCAATCACTCAAAAAGGAAAAACAAAGGTTGATGAGGTCCAAACAAATTCTATAATTGCATAAGAGGTTTTTTAGAAATTAATTGTATCAGTTTGTTGATTTTTATTGAAAATGAAGGAATTTTATTATTATTTATTAATTATAGATTTTAATAAATTATATATATTATTAATTTATAACAATAACATGTCTGTACATGAGAATGAAATCTTAGTAAAAATCACCTCAGCTGGAACAATATCCATCCCAAAACAATTTAGAAAATACATGGAGTTTCAAAAAGGGGAATATGTTAAGGTAATTTTTGGAAACGATCGGTTAATTGTAAGAAAAGTTACCATTTCTTGATTAATTATGATAGTTTTTGACCTATCTTAATGATTTGATAAGTCCATTCACGGCCTGTTCTGGTTCTATTCACCCTACCTTTTGTGGAAAATCGTGACAAATAGGTGGATATTACACTAAGTTTTACCGGCTCATTGTATTCATCTTCATATTTTTCAAGAATGTTTGTGGAGGTAAATTTGCCCATAGGGAAGAATTTATCTACAATAGACCAAATTTTTGAGCCTACTGAGTCCATGTTTGTTGCTTCTTGTTCTTCCTCAATATTCATCAAGTCCATCATTTCGAATATTTTGAGAACCTTTTCCCTGGTGACATTACCTTCTAATTTGATGTCATAACGTGCACCTTCTGAATCCTCCATATCTATTCGAATACGTTTTTTAGCCATCTTTGAGATCTTCAAAATCAGATGTTAACAGTTCAACGGATCCAAGAATATTTGTTAACTAGGTGGTTTGTTAACATTGACTGCGTAAGCCACGCCTAGGTGTATTTTTGTTATTAACAACATACCTCGTAAAACTATCTCTAATTAAGGAGTTTTTATGCCTGGAGTAGAAAGAAGGGGGTTGATTCTATCATATTCACAGTGTTAACATCCATCTTAACGCCTGGAATGGAAATTAAAGGGTTAAAATAGCCTTTTTAGGCAATTTCTTAACAGGAAATTAACATCTTTGTTAATCCAACACTAAACAAGACTCAACTCACACACCAGTCTTTCCACTCTATGTTTTTTTAATTTTTTTTTTTTTGAAAATCTAAATCTAACTAAAAATAATTAATTATAAACTAAACTAGAGTTACTATTCTATTCTATACTCTCTTAATTTAGATATGATTATGATAATATTGAGAAGAAATGAAGGTGTGTGAGTATGGCTGATCCAGTAGATAGATTACTTAATGCAGCTGAATCAGGAAAATCCATTATAAAAAATAGAGACATTTTACATTTTACCTACATTCCAGAAAATATACCCCATAGAAATTCTGAACAAGAACAAGTTACCCAATCACTATTACCAATTCTAAAACAATCTAGACCATCCAATCTTTTGGTATATGGAAAACCAGGAACTGGTAAAACATTAGTTGTAAAAAAAGTAATTTCCAAAATTCAAGAAAGAGTTGAAAAATCTAATTTCCCAATTAAACTAGTTTATTCAAACTCTAAAGAAGAGACAACACTTTATGGATTATTAGTCAGCCTAGGCAGGCAATTAGGTCTAAATGAGAAGGAATTACCCACAACTGGTCTAGCAATCAGTGAGGTTTTCAAAAGACTCCTTAGTAAAATTGATGATGGAAAACTTAATGCAATTTTTGTAATTGATGAGATAGACTATCTAGCCCAATTAGTAGTAAAGACAGGCAAGGATATTCTATATCAACTTACTAGAGCAAATGAGCGACTAAAACAAGGCTCTCTAACTTTGGTGGGAATTTCAAATGATCTAACATTCAAAGAAAACCTAGATCCTAGAGTGATTAGCAGTCTTGGTGAGGAAGAAATTGTCTTTACAAATTATGATGTTGAGCAAATTAAAAAAATTCTTGAAGAGAGAATATATGATGCCTTTGTAGATAATACTGTAGAGGATGCCGCTCTGAACCTATGTGCAGCATCTGCAGCAAAAGAACATGGTGATGCTCGTAGGGCAATTGACTTACTTCGTGTTGCAGGAGAAATTGCTGAAAGGCAACAATCAGATAAAGTCACAAAAAATCACGTAGAGGAAGCTTCTCATAAAATTGATGAAAGAAGAGAGGAAAAAGCCCTCAAAGCATATCCACTCCATGAAAAACTGGTTATTCTTGCAATTATGAAAGCAAACGGAACTTCTACTGGTGAGATTTACTCATCATACAAAAATCTCTGTAAGGTAGTTGGCCAAGATGAGCTTACTCAAAGAAGGATTACACAAATGCTAAGTGAAATTGAATTATCTGGAATAATAACTGGGAGGATAATTCATCAAGGAATTCATGGTAGGACAAAAAAATACAAGCTTACAATCACATCTGAAATGATAAAAAAGACCTTCAAAGATGATCTAACTTTGCAAGATATTGTCTAAATTTGAATTATAATTTTCATGAAAGACTTGGAATGTTTTTAAATTTACCATAATTGCTATTCCTGGATTTGGAGTCATTCCAACACTAGCCTGAAAAGGTGTTTGTTTTTGCCATGAACCAGAATTTACCAATAAAATTCCCTTGTACATATCTAATTCTGCCCTATGGACATGACCTACATGAAAGATATCTGGAACATCCCCAATTACTAAAAGGTCTTCCATTTCAGGTGCTATAGGCGTCTGACTCCCATAAATTGGACTTAGATGCCTTGCCCTGAGAAGATGTCTCATCACGTTTGTCGGTTTGTTATAACTCAGACCAGGTGTAGTCTTTACAATATCATCAATACTTTGCCCATGGAACATCATTACCTTTACACCATTTAATGAAACCACGGCTGGGTTTCCAACCATAACTACATTTTCCATTTCCCATAAATTTGAATTATATTTTTCAGGTATTGCTGGTTGTGGTAGGGCTCTTCTTCCAGGATCATGGTTTCCAGGCATTATTATGACCTTCATACTTTTGGGAATCTTACTAATCAAATTCTCCGCTTTTTTTAGTTGCTCCTCAATTGTTTGACAAACTAATTCTTTATCCTGATTTGGGTAAATTCCAACCCCATCTACTATATCTCCCCCAATTAGGATAAAACGAATTTTTCTTGCAACTGGATCAGGACTTGACAACCATGAAACAAATTCGGCAAACTCTTCTTCCATGAAATATTTACTTCCAATATGCAGATCTGAAAGAAAGACGGCATATGCTTCAGTTTCTGATTTGTTGGTGGCCTGATCTGGAATGTCAGGCTGAATTAGATCTTTAATTATTAATCCAGAATTCTTTCCTAGGCTCACCCGTGCCATCACAAATTGATCAGTTAGAAGAGTGCCTGCAGTCTTTTGTAATTCATTATCAAAAATAATTCCTTCAAATGAGCCTGATGGATCCTCTAGAATCAACTTTGTAATATTTCTCTCAGCGCTTCTTGCAGTGACAAGACCGCAGACATACATATCGTCTTCAAATTTTGTATTTTTTACAGATGCTATAGATTTGAGTATTTTTGATTCTGGTCTGTCTGAAACTATTCGTTTGAGTTTGTTAAAACGACTTGAAAACAAGGCATTATACCCCTTTACTCCCTCGCCCGTTGTTATCTTAGAGGTGGGGTCAAACAATACCTTGATTTCACCTTGTAATGTTGGGTCCTCTTTAATTCCAAGATAGGTCTCTAAATCATCTTGATTAATCTGAAATAATTTCTGTTTGGTCTTTTCTCTAACTATTTCCTTTATGACCTTCTCTAATTTTTTAACATCTACATTTTCTAAGATTTTAAAAGCATCTGGGTGAATCTGGAATCCTTTGTTTAATGCATAGTTTAACGCAAAGGATAGTTCCTTTTTCATATCAAAAAATACAATTTGGTTTAATTAAATCTGCGCTTGACACCCAACCCTCAAATATTGTTCAAAGGGGAAGGCAATGTGAATAAAATCAGAATAATTACATTTTTTGTATTTTTAGGAATTTTTGCTACAGCATTTCAACTTGGTTCAATGTCTTCTGTAAATCAAGAAGAGGCAGAAGCATTCATGTCAGAATTTGAAGATCTTATTTTAGACATTGATGCATTTGGAATATTTCTACACAATACTACCATTGCACTACCGATGTTTATTCCTGGGTTTGGAGTTGCATGGGGACTTTTCTCTGCTTGGTCAACTGGATTTGCTTTTGCTGCAATAGTCACCACTGCTCCAATATTGGCAGATATTCCACCACTTTCAATTCTACTCTTGTCCCCATTTGGATTAATGGAATTAGTTGCATACTCTTTAGGCATTTCGAGAAGTTTTATTCTAATTCAAGCAGTAATCAAAAAAACAAACCTTACACAATTCATCAAACCAACTGCAATAGAAATTGGAGTTGTAATTGGCATCCTTTTAGCTGGTGGGTATCTTGAGTTTTACATGATAGAATTAGCTCAAGAAGAAGGTCTTGAGATTCCTGAATTCTAATTTTAGGCATGAGTTTAGATATACTATATGTTACATCTAAAATAATTTAGTAGTAAATTATAAACCAAATTAGATGACTATTCTATTGTGAAGACAGCTATAACACTACTAACATTACTTGTTATTTTATCAGGGCATTTCATCAATGAATCATTTGCAGAAGTTTCAGAAAATCAGGCATTTCTTTTAGAAGGCTCTGGATTTGCAGTAACTGAAGAATCAATCAAAATTTCAGAAATTGATCTAGGTTTGTCTTCTCAACAACAAAGTGGAAGTACAATTAACTTTCTAACTGAAGATGGTTTTATTACATTAGATGAAGATGACTTTGTTATCTCTGATTTAAAAGGAAAATTTTTGCGTGAAGGTCGTTACATTAGAATTAACGGAGACATTGAAAGCTCAAGCGGATTTGATACCTCAATTAGCTTCTTTGGAAGACTAGTTGAAGAAAGCAAAGGTGCAGCAGTTTATGGTTTTACTGGCAGAATTACTACATCAGATGATACTTACAAAGTAATTTACACAACAAAATTATCTACACTCTCAAAAATTACTACAACTACAGATTCTGTAGAATCAGATAATCTTACACTTCATATTCTTAGAGGAGCAGCTTTAATTGGTGTGACTGATAGTTACATTCAATCAGGCGAAACTCAAAATACCCTAGATCCAACCAGACTGGGATATTTCTCAAACGATAGAATTTCAGTAGAACCCGGTACTACTATTACAATAATTAATGATGATGATGTATCTCATAGTATTCTTAGTGGAAAAGAAAACAATGATCGTTATGTTCCATTTACACCCGATGACCGAATCTCAACTGGTGATATTGCACCAGGAGAATCAGTTGAAATAACATTTGATGATATGGGATTTTACAGACTGTATGATCCAGATTATGTATGGATGAAAATTGTAGCATATGTATTTCCAAGTTCTGATAATTTAGTTTTTGGTGAAGGCCAAAACGCTGGTAATTAATTTTCCCACTGCCATCTGTAATTCATATATGAATCCAAATTTGTTTGATTAAACACCATTACAGATAAATCAGAAAATTCTTTTCCTTCCAAATCTTTTACAGTTCCTACAAAACTAGTTTCGTTTTCAGTAGTTATAGCCTCAAAAACATGGACTTTCATCCTTGTAGTGTCAAAATTATTCTCTCGAAGATAAGCAGCTATTTCTGAAGGCATAAAGTGCTTGTCTGGTTGTTTTGGCCATGGCCTTGGAACTAAAACTACACTAAATCCATCAATGAGTGCCTTTTGCAATTCTAATTTTTTATCTTCAATTGGGGTTGTAACATGCATTGTAATTACTTTGGATTTATCAAGAGGAACTTTGGCTCTTGATGCCGCAACTTGAATCGAACTAATACCTGGAACAATCTCAACTTCTCCAAAAATTTCTATTAATCTATCTACAACTTCGGATTCAGAAAAATTCACATCACCAGTAAATGGAATTACCAATGTTCTATCACCAAGCTCAGGAAGAATTTTTTGATAAGACTCTTCTTGATCATTCATAGTAATTTCATAGATCTCTTTTTCTTTAGTTAGATCCTCTATTGTCTTTAGTGTGTATTTGTAACCAATCACAATATCACAATTCTGAATGATCTCTTTTACAATCTCAGTTACATATTTTGGTGAACCTGGTCCAACACCAACAGCGTAAACTTTTCCCAATTTTACTTCGTAAATATTTGTCTGTCTTTAATATATTGCACAAAAGGCTTCCAATCTACTTTCATGTATTTTGTAGGCTCTTTTGCGGGATATTTCACCCAGTCTTGTGCTATTGCATATTGAAATTTTTGTGATTTTCCATCTTTTTCATATTCTAAATATAATACACTTCCCCAAACTTTTTCTTCATAACTAATATTGGAGATATCATCAAATGATAATTCTAAATTCCTTTCATCTTCTAAATCACTTACAAGTTCTTTTTCATCATAACCGTCATGACGAATCATTGTGTTTTTTGATCTGATAAAATTAATTACCTGTCTTTGAGTAATTGCCTTCCACCACTTCATCTTAGAATCTGTTTTATGTACAAACATCAAATGTTTGTCAGTTAGTACTAACATACCTTCTTTTCCACCAATTGACAAGAATTTTTTAGCTTCTCTCCATACTGAAACTAAATGTGCCTGAATCTTCTCATCAGATTGCATGTCCGTTGATTTACTTGACTTTGTTAAAAACTAATACAATTGGCTTTTAAGTGAGATATTTTGAGAAAAATTATTGAATAAAATATTTTTGATAATGACAGTTTCATTACTTTTAATCGGTGTTGGACATCAAGTATCTGCACAGGGAATTGAAGTTAATACTATCAGTATACTTGACCCTATAGTTATTTTAGAAACTAATCTTGGAAATATCTCAATAGAACTTTTCAATGACGATGCACCGAACCATGTTGGAAATTTTCTTAAACTAGCTACCTCTGGATTTTATGATGAAACTATTTTTCACAGAATAATTCCTGGATTTATGATTCAGGGTGGTGATCCAAATACAATTAGTGGTGATCCTAATACTTGGGGAACTGGAGGTCCTGATGAAAGTGTAGATGCTGAATTTAACACAATCAAACATAATCGTGGGATTGTATCGATGGCAAGATCAGCTGATCCAAATAGTGCTGGCTCTCAATTTTTTATAGTTCATAAAGATTCTAACTTCCTTGATGAACAGTATACAGTATTTGGTAGAATTGTAACTGAGGAAAGTTTTGAAACCCTTGACAAAATTACAGCAGTGCAAATAGGATCTAATGACAGACCACTAGACCCAGAGCAAGTCAAAATTACAAAAGTTACAATTGTTAATCGTGCAGACGTTGCAGATCTTCTTGAATTATCAGAACCTGAACGGACGCAGACAAATGTAACTCCATCAACTGGTAATCAAAAATTTGAAAGTGCTGAACATGGAATTGCATTTAGTGCACCTGAAGGTTGGTTATTACAAGAACCTGATAAGACAACAGAAACTTCTCCTGATGTAGTCGCAGTGGACCAAAAACAGGTGCGGTGAATCCTAATATTTCATTAACGATACAAAACACCAATCAAAAAACTTTAGATGATATAATTTCTGAAAGAGTTGAAGCATTAAAAGGAGTTATAGCATCTGGAAATTTGAAGATAATTTCACAAGAAAAAATGACTGTAAATGGAAATCAGGCATATATGACTGAAGCAGTAGGAATATTTTTTTCTGATGCTGCAGAGTTTAACGTAAAATTTAAAGAAATTATCATTTATGATAATGAAAAATCCTACATGTTTGTATATGCAAATGGATTAGATGATTTTGATTCTCAACTTCCAAGATTTGAAGAAACAATTGATTCCTTTGAAATATTATCACAAGATTCTTCTGTGGAAGAAACACCAATTGAAGAAAATGGTGGGTGTCTGATAGCTACTGCAACATTTGGTTCAGAGTTAGCACCACAAGTACAACAATTAAGAGAACTTAGAGACAATCATTTACTTCAAACAAAATCAGGAACTTCCTTTATGGGCTCATTCAATAATTTCTATTATTCATTTAGTCCAATAATTGCTGATTATGAGCGTGAAAATCCAGTATTTCGAGAAATAGTAAAAATTACAATTACTCCAATGATCAGCTCACTTTCAATTTTGAATTATGTTGATATGAATTCAGAAGTTGAAGTTTTAGGATATGGAATTAGTTTGATTTTACTAAATATTGGAATGTATTTTGCAGCACCAGCAATTATTATTTATAAAATTAGAAAATACTAATTAGAACTATTAGTTTTTTTGATAATTTTTTGTACATATATAGCGACGATCAAAAGTTCGTGAACATTTTTGCAGGATTTCTAAAAACATAATTGATGATATCGAGTTTGAATTTTGTTATCCTAAAGTATTTTGACACTGCATCATTCATCATTGTAAACATTGCATAATATTCTGATACCAGCAACGAATGCTTGCTTATCTTCCAGCACTGCTCTATCATGTTTAGATATGGTGAGCTCTTTGGCAACCAGATTAGTTTGACATCAGGATTGCTTGCAAGATATTCCTTGACTTTCTTTGATTTATGAACTGATGCCCTGTCCAACATTAGAGCAACTCTGCCATATTTGTAATTTAATTCCTTTAGATATTCTACAAAGGTCGCAGCATTGAACTTTTTATAAACTCTAAACAGTTGATCTCCATTAATCGTGATTGTACCATAAACTGCCAAACTCTCATGTCGTCATGTGTATGGAAGAAATATTCTTTTGGCAACAGGTGACCAGTATTTTCGTCCTGTCTTTACATCTCTAATAAAAAATGCCTCATCAAGCATTGCAATGATAAATCCATCCTCTTTTAGGCGTGAAATTCTCTTTTTGATGCGTTGCTACCAGCTTTTCACAGTAGATACAGTTGCATGATTGATGTGATATTTTTGTGCAGTTTTTGCAGACATGCCTACTGATGCATTATATTTCGGATGTAGGTTATGTGAAATTTTACTCCAGTGGAATAAAAGATGCTTTGCTGCAGCATACAGGTGTAAACAAAGCTAGCATTGCTTTGGACATCATTGAATCCATTCTTTTCTTTGAGATAATTCTTGGTCTTCCACTCTTTGGGAGATCGTAGAGGCCATAAGGCCATACTCCTCAAAACGATCAACCCATTTTCGTACCCAGTTTGTACAGCGGTGCAATGTTTGTGCAGTGTGTTCCAGTTCCTTGCCATCCTTTAGAATCATCAGCACTGTCAAGCATCCTTACTGCAACCCTGGAGTTTTCTTTCTTGTATGATGCTTCAAGGGATTCTAGATTGTTCATGTATCTCATTGTGTTAACTGATCAAAAAGTTTTTTGTTTTGGAATTATTTAGTTCACGAACTTTGTCTCTTCGCTATATGTGCAGATGATTTGGAACCATACTTGGCAGGCAGGTCAATCCACCTGCATCCAGTGATTAGCACAAAAATTACTGCGTTGATTGTCGTACGGTCGTCAGCTCTTGGTCTTCCAGTTGCAGCTGGTTTTGGAATGTGTGCTTTGAGGGCATTCCATTGTGAGTCAGTTAATTCTTTGAACATGAAAACATAATCAATGCTGTTATTCATAGATCCAAATGATCATCAAAATTTGTCTAAATGGTTAGTTTTGGGATTAGTTGGATATGTCATTCTGATTCATTTGTTTTTACCTAAGTTTAGATATTTTATATCAAAATCATAGTTTTGGAACAAGTTCACAGAGTTTGAAGATAAACCGGTCAAATCAGGATTTCAACATAACTTGATTTAAAAACTCTCTTTCCATCTTGAGACATCTTGACGGAATCATAATACACAAATCCACACATTCACCTGTAGCCATCACGATTATTCCATATGCAAGTCAAAACATCCGACATTATCTGAAGGGTTGATGAATTTCCATGATCTTGGATATCTTGGTGTGGAAAAAGACCTTCCAGAACAAACCAGCATTTTACCATACAAGAAAAAGAAAGGAAGAGAGTTAGCTGATTCTCAAAAGGAATGGAACAAATCTCAATCTAAAATTAGAATTAAAGTGGAGCCTGTCATTGCACAAATCAAGAAATTCAGAATAAATTGCGATACATTTAGGAGCAGATTATGTCGCTATGACATGATTAGTGAGATTGTTTGTGGTTTGGTTAATTTCAAGACACGATGGAAGCAAGAGTTTGCTGTGATTCCATAAAACAAAAAATCAAACACAAGGAGAGATGGGATTTTGTTTGTAATTGCGCAACTCATCTTATATGTGTCATCCATACTGATGAGGATTCCATGACTATTTGGCAGAAATTGGTATTGTTGCAAAATGTTGTTTAATTTGTACTGATCCTTCCATGCGTGGTGGAAGTTGGCAGCTCCGTCTGAGATTAAGGCATCTGGTACTTTCTTGTGCTTTGTTTCCCAACCCAAAATAATTATCAACAGTATCTAATCAAATAAATCATCTCAGATTCTATTGTATTACAATCATTTTATTGTACAAACAAATTTTCATTTTTAATTCATGAATCATGTTTTCTCTCTTGTGCGAGGTTGCATGTTTGCCAAACATTCGCTTGAATGCTGAAAATACAGATTCTGCAATCCACCATCTATCCCCATAGCTAACGCCAGCTTTCCATAATTCATAGTTGAAAATTTGAGCTAGGACAGATTTTCGTCTGGGATAACAGTCAGTGTTTACAGATGAATTCTTTCTTGTCTTGATTCCTGGAGTTATGTTATCATAATACAAATATGAGAAATCATCTTTGGTATCAATGCACCATCAGCTAATGCTTTGATTACGTTTCCAAACTTTTTTGATTGCTGTACCTGAGATACAAAATGTTTTGAGTCATGTGACTTGTCATCTGTAATTTCCAAACCTGTTATCTGTTTTGATTTTACACCTACTGCCACATGAATTTTCAAGAATCCTCGTCGGTTCTGCCATTTATGTCTCATCCGCTCGACTCTGTCTGCGACCTTGACTCCGGTACTATCAATTGCAATTACAATGTCCTTTCCTAGTTTGGGATTCATCTTGACGTGTGACTTGTTGACTCTTTTCCAAATGGCAGAATACGTTGGAGTTTTTGATTTTTCTTTTAGATGTGATTTTATCAGGCCTTCTGTTTGTCTGAATGGCAGATGTGGATAGAGATGGCAGTACCTGATGCTTCTATGAATGATTCAGGATAAACGTACCTGTGTCCTTCTTTGTTATGATTCATCTCTTTGAGTTCTGTACCCCATTGTTCCATTGCATCAAAAGAGAACATGATTTCTCCACGTCTGACTAGTGATTATTGTATTTTTTCCAATTACGTTTCATAAAATGTTAGAAATATCTCTGATCTAAAGCTTGAGTGGTGAGATTAATTGGATAAACTAGTCATGTTAGGAAACACAGTATCAAATATTATAATTTCTTAAAAATCATTTATCTAAATAATAGCAATTCATGTCTCTTTTTTACGATATAGTGCGCTATCAAATGCTATATTGCAAAAAGCTAGCTTTTCTAGGCGCTATCAAATGTCTTGCTAGCAATTAGTAGCTATTTCTCAGGCACTATCTTTTAGCTATAAAGTGCTACAAAGATAGCTAGCTAGGGGTTTATCGGAAAATATTTGCAAATGGTTTGGTATCCTAATTGTAAGATTTCAATATTTTTTTATCTTCACATTCTTTCTCAAATTCCTTCATTTCTTTGGTAGTTTTCAAACTTTTACTGTGATTTATTTTATCAATTTTATGCTGACTGCATTCTTCTCTTGTTGTTGAGAGTGATTTTGTGAATGGATTTTCTATATATTCAATTTGAAGTTTTGTTAACAATAGTTTTTGTTTAGATGAAAAAATCGAAAATAAACTTAGTGCTTCTTGTTCATTTAATGGAATCTTCTTGAAATCATCCCATTTATTTTTACTAGAATTCCAATTTGCATAAAAGCACATTTCCTTAATTTTTGAGAATTTTGCATTTGTTTCAATTTGACATCTTTTAATTTCAATTGCAACATCTCTAGATGGAATTCTCTTTAATCCAACACTTCCCATTATTAAAGATTGAGCATTAAAATCTAAATCTGATAGATCCTCTAAATCTTCTTTGATATCTTTTTCATTTTTTATTAATTTGAATTTATGATCACGTAATTCTTTCCAATCATCTTTCTCAATGTCCTTTTTTTCTTTGATATAGTCAAGAAGATGATCAACTTTGGAGGCTTCTTCAAAAGCTAATATTGCAAATGGAATTGCAGCTTGGAATTCCTTGTCATTATGTAATTTTTGGCTTTGTTTTAGAAAATATTCTGAATGTTCGTTCGCTATAATCGTGCCATCTTTAATTTTGTCATTTTTTATCAATATGGATTTACTTTTTTATTTACATTTTAGTTGAGTGGCTATTCTTATGCGTAAGAGCGGGGCAGTCTCTTTTTTACCAAACATCATCTACTTCATCAAGTAGCTTGTATTCTTTCTCAGTCTCATCTTTCATTAATTTCAATCTAGAAATATCTCTATCAAAGAACAAATCTATTGTCCAATCAAGTAACACTCTAATTTTTTTATCAAAAGTTGGAATTTTTGTTAGATATACATCTCTCCAAATTAACCATGCCAAAAATCCAGAGATATTCATTCCCAAAAATGTAGCAATTCCTGATCTCTTTCCAATAATTGCCATTTGCCCCTTAGAATGATATACGAATTTTTCTTTTTGAGAATTTGTAATTAATGCCTTCAAATTTTTAG
The DNA here is from genome assembly GCA_965248045.1 of Candidatus Nitrosopumilus sp. Taxonomy (GTDB): domain Archaea; phylum Thermoproteota; class Nitrososphaeria; order Nitrososphaerales; family Nitrosopumilaceae; genus Nitrosopumilus. Next base: position 1,232,347 of record CBDFIG010000002.1, on the reverse strand, counting down.
CTGCAGTTTTTGCTTGAGCTTCTGCAATTTGTGCAGTTGGAGGAAATGGTATTTGCGTTTCGGGATCTAAAAACAATGCACAGTCTCCGACTGCAAAAACTCCGGGGAAATCTTGAACTTCAAGATAATCATTGACAATAACTTTTCCCTTGTCTGTCTTGAACATTGATCTCTTAATTGTATTTACTGGAGTTACACCTGCAGTCCAAATCAAAGTCTTTGTTCTAATTGCATCAATCTTTGATTCATCTACTGAGTCTTTTGGATTTTCATCCAATAATTTTGTGGTAACTTCATTTCCATCAAAACTTGTTACTGCAGTTTTTAGTCTAATGTCAATTCCTCGCTCTATCAGTTTCTCTTTTGCAAACTCTGCTAGTTTTTGATTAAATCCTGGTAAGATCATTGATAATGCTTCTAACACGATAACTTTGAGATCTTCTTTGTGAATAGTTGAGTAATATTTTCTTGCATCTAAAATGAGATCCATTAATTCACCCGCAGTTTCAATTCCTGCAAAACCACCTCCTACCACAACAAAATTCAAAAAGCTTTTTCGGAGAATTGGGTTGGTTTCATTTTCTGCCTGTTCAAGCATATCAATGACTCTATTTCTTAGCATGACAGCATCATTGAGTGTCTTCATAGTGTAAGCATTTTTTTCTACATCTGCCATTCCAAAAAAGTTCGTCTCACTACCAAGTGCAATTATTAGAAAATCATAATGAATTGAGATACTTCGTTTATTCCCTGTTCCCCATAACGTTACTAGTTTTCCGTGAGGATCAATGTTTTTGACTCTACCTTCATAGAATTTTGTTTTCTTGCAGATAGTTCTAATAGGCATAACTATGTGTCTGGTTTCAATCATTCCAGATGCCACTTGTGGTAACATGGGTGTAAATAATAGAAAATTATCTTCACTAATCATTACTAATTCTATTTCAGGATCATTTCCAAATTCAGACTCTAATTGCCTGGCGCACTCTACTCCTGCAAAACCTCCCCCTAAAATCACAATTTTCTTCTTGTTTCTAGCCAATTTGCTCTATCCACAGATTTGGTGAATATATGCTATAAGAAATATTTTCACTAAATCCACAGGATTATCAGGTTCTCAAAATATCTGAATGTAAGATATCATAGGCTCTGGCTGCATCCTTTTCATTTAGAATAACCATAATGTTATCTTGGCTGAAAAATGCATTCACCAATTCAATTCCATTGGCATGTAATACCTCAGCAACATATGAAACTACATCTGACTGGTTCTGAGATGTGGGTACTGAGATTCTAATTTTTGCAAGACCGGTACTGAACATATCATCTCTGTTTGAAACATTACTGAAGATTTGTCTAATATCTTCCATGTCTTCTGTAAGAAATCTAAAAGAATCAGATAATCTAAAAAAATCATAATTGTTAGTTATCTTGGAGAATTTATCTAAAATTGCTGTTGGATCCATTTCGTTTGATTCCTTTACTGAAAATTTGATATCCATAATTCCATCAGTTAATGCCAATCGTGCATTTTTCAAAACTGATTCTTCTTTAACCTCTTCCTTAACTTCAAATGAATCTGAATATCGTTTGATTGCAACTACAACTGTATTAACATTAACAGAATTTCCTAGAATTTTTTCAATCTCTGGTTGAATTTTTACTGCCAGTGCTGTGTAGTTTATCAAATCCATCTTCATGCAATCAGAAATTGAACGATTTCTGGTAATGATATCTCTTACAACCTCAGGCACAGACATGCTTGAAACTCTCATTAAGATTGTTATATTATGTCAGTTATAATAGGATTATGTAAAAAATCAAAGAATTAACAATAATCTTTATATAATGTAATATATATTACATATAATAGATAAATATGACAATATTCTTTGATAGTGAATTCGATAGAATCTTCAAAAAAATGTCAAACTCTTTTTTTAACATAGATGACATTTTTGAGGAATTCAAAGTAAACTCTGACTCTGGTCCATATTGTTACAGTTACACAATGACTGTCGGTCCAGACGGAAAACCTGTTGTAAAGGAGTATGGAAAGATAAAACCAGACCTATTTCCAATCTCTGATACACGAGAACCAGTTGTAGACACAATTGTCAATGAAAAAGAAAAAGTAGTAAAACTTATAGCTGAAATGCCAGGAGTAGAAAAGACTGATGTCAAAATTGTTGTTGAAAACAAAATTGTAGATCTTTCAGCAGAACATGATGACAAAAAATATCATGTGAAAGTTCCAGTAAAACACAAAGTTGATGAGAACTCTGCAAAGGCTTCATACAAAAATGGAGTTTTGCAACTAGTCTTCAAATTAGTTGAAGAAGAAAAACCAAAAGGCAAAAAGGTGGAGGTTGAATAAACCCCTCTTATTTTTTGAGGTAATGATATGAGTGAAATCGTTTTAAAAATTGATGAGATTCCACAACAACACGTTGGAAGAGGTAGGGCAATAGTTGATCCTAAAATCATTGAGGATCAAAAATGGAGTACCGGTCAAATTTTAGAATTAACATATAACAAAAAAACACACGTAAAATTATGGCCTGGGGCTTCTGAAGAATACGGAGCAGGAATTATCAAAGTAGATGGAATTACAAGACAAAATGTTGGAGCAGGAATAGGTGATAAAATTTCATTAAAATCAGTTGAAGCTGTAAATGCTGAACAAATTACTTTGTCTCCAACTGAAAAGATTGCAGCTGAAGGATTACAAGAATACATGCTTTACAATTATCTTAATCATGTCTTTACAACTGGAGACTCAATTTCTCTAAATACACAGATGGGTGGCAGAGTTCAGTTTATTGTAACTAATACCAAACCATCAAAACCAGTTATTGTTACTGAAAATACTGTATTCAAACTGGGAGCAATGACAAAAGCAGTCGATGCATCTTATCCAAGAATTACATATGATGAACTTGGAGGTCTAAAAAACGAGGTTCAAAAAATCCGTGAAATGGTCGAATTACCAATGAGACATCCAGAAATATTTGATAAAATAGGTGTAGAAGCGCCAAAAGGTGTCTTACTTTATGGTCCTCCAGGTACAGGAAAAACTCTACTTGCAAAAGCAGTTGCAGGAGAAACTAATGCTCACTTTATCTCACTTAGTGGTCCTGAAATTATGGGTAAGCATTATGGAGAAAGCGAAGAGAGAATTAGAGAAATCTTTACACAAGCTGAAGAAAATGCACCAAGCATTGTCTTCATTGATGAGATTGATTCTATTGCTCCAAAGAGAGATGAAGTGTCAGGTGAAGTTGAGAAAAGAATAGTTTCTCAACTCTTAACATTAATGGATGGTATGAAATCCAGAGGAAAGGTTGTAGTGATTGCAGCTACTAACAGACCAGATTCTATTGATCCTGCACTTAGAAGACCAGGAAGATTTGATAGAGAAATTGAAATTGGAATTCCTGATGCTGAGGGGAGATTCGATATTTTATCAATTCATACACGTGGTATGCCAATTGATGAAAAAGTAGATCTTAAACAAATCTCAAAGACTACACATGGATTTGTAGGAGCTGATTTAGAAGTATTAGCCAAAGAAGCTGCAATGAGATCTCTGCGTAGAATTCTTCCTGAAATTGATCTTGATGAAGACAAAATTTCTTCAGAAATTCTTCAAAAAATACAGATCATAAGCGAAGACTTTAGAGATGCATTAAAAGAAGTCAGACCAAGTACACTCAGAGAAGTACAAGTCCAAATTCCAAATGTTAGTTGGAATGATGTTGGAGGCCTTGATCAATTAAAAGAAGAACTTCGTGAAGCTGTTGAATGGCCTATCAAACACAAAGAAGCTTTTGATTATGTTAATGTAGAAACACCAAAGGGAATCTTACTCCACGGTCCACCTGGAACTGGTAAAACCATGATTGCAAAAGCACTTGCAAAAATGACAGAATCTAACTTTATCAGCATTAAGGGACCTGAACTACTTTCAAAGTGGGTTGGTGAATCTGAAAAAGGAGTCAGAGAAATTTTCAGAAAAGCACGACAGGCAGCACCATGTATCATCTTCTTAGATGAGGTTGATGCGCTTGTTCCACGAAGAGGTAGTGGAGATTCAGGATCACATGTCACAGAAAATGTAGTCTCTCAAATTCTAACTGAGATTGATGGGCTAGAAGAACTTCATAATGTGTTGATAATTGGTGCAACTAACCGATTAGATATTGTAGATGAGGCACTATTAAGACCAGGCCGATTTGACAGAATCATTGAAGTTCCTAACCCTGATGCCAAAGGAAGACAACATATCTTTGAGATTCATACTAAAAAGAAGCCACTTGCAAATGATGTTAACATTACAAAACTTGTAGAGTTGACAGATAGTTTTAGTGGTGCAGAAATTGCTGCAGTTGCAAACAGAGCAGCAATAATGGCTTTGAAGAGATATGTAAATGGTAAATCTCAAAATATCAAAGACATCAAGATTACTCAACAAGATCTAATTGATGCAGTGGACAAGGTAAAGCCTAGAAAAAAAGAGGCTCCACTAGCTCAATCCATAAAATAGTCTAAATACTAAGGGAAATGACAGAAAATAATGAAACTATATCTTGACTTTGATCCATGCCAAGAATGTAATACAATGATGGCTGAACTGAGTAGTCCTGAGATGTTATTTGCTGACGAAAAGAAAAGAGTAGATGAATCTGCAAAATTTCTAAGGCATTTAACATACAATCACAATGAAGTTGTTCAGGCAGTTATGGATGATCTTCCAAAACAAAAAAGAGATCAAGAACCTGATTTCTACAAGTGATCCTCTTTTCGTTCTTAGAGTTTGCGGTTACCCCCAATTCACATCTACTGTTGGACATTTACCGTCTAATTGCCTGTCTAATAGTGAAAATTTTACGATATCATGAGGTATGCCCTTTGAGAATCTGTTACAATCTGTTACAAATTGACACAAAGATAATTTTCTACAAATGATACCAAATGTACCTTGTATGGCAGTTCAATGTGTTATAGCGACGATCAAAAGTTCGTGAACATTTTTGCTGGATTTCTAAAAATATAATTTGCAACATCAAGCTTGAACTTTGTCACTCTAAAATATTCAGAGACTGCCTTGTTCATTATTGCAAACATTGCATAATATTCTGATACCAGCAACGAATGCTTGCTTATCTTCCAGCACTGCTCTATCATGTTTAGATATGGTGAACCCTTTGGCAACCAGATTAGTTTGACATCAGGGTTGCTCTAATGTTGGACAGGGCACCAGTTCACAAATCAAAGAAAGTCAAGGAATATCTTGCAAGCAACCCTGCCATATTTCCAGTGCAACTCCTTGAGATATTCTACAAAGGTCGCAGCATTGAATTTCTGATAAACTCTAAACAGTTGACTGCCATTTTCTGTGATTGTACCATAAACTGCCAAACTCTCATGTCGTCCAGTATATGGAAGGAATATTCTTTTGGCAACAGGTGACCAATACTTTTTTCCTATTTTTGTATCCCTTACAAAGAATGCCTCATCAGCCATTGCAATGATGAATCCATTCTTTTTTAGGCGTGAAATTCTCTTTTTGATGCGTTGCTGCCAGCTTTTCACAGCAGATACAGTTGCATGATTGATGTGATATTTTTGTGCAGTTTTTGCAGACATGCATACTGATGCATTGTCTTTCTAACATGAGTTATGTGAAATTTTATTCCAGTAGAGTGAAGAATTGTTTGCCGTAGCATTACAGGAGTAAACAAAGTTGGTATGGCTTTGGACATTATTGAATCCATTCTTTTCTTTGAGATAATTCTTGGTCTTCCACTCTTTGGGAGATCGTAGATGCCATCAAGGCCATACTCCTCAAAACGATCAGCCCATTTTCGTACCCAGTTTGTACAGCGGTGCAATGTTTGTGCAGTGTGTTCCAGTTCCTTGCCATCCTTTAGAATCATCAGCACTGCCAAGCATCCTTACTGCAACCCTGGAGTTTTCTTTCTTGTATGCTGCTTCAAGGGATTCTAGATTGTTCATGCATCTCATTGTGTTAACTGATCAAAAAGTTTTTTGTTTTGGAATTATTTAGTTCACGAACTTTGTCTCTTCGCTATACCAATGAGTAGTACTGCAAATATAGCAAATATTACAATTATCATCAAAAGTTTAGTTTTCATTTTCTACTAATCACCTAAACTCACATACTGACGTACAAATTTCACGTCCGTGTCCCATTTGCTCATAAGACATACATGTTGAGTTTCCTCCCATGGACTTACAAAATAATTCATGGGACATACAAATTCCTTTTTCGGTAATGACCAAGAAAACATCTGGAGGTGTAAATTTGGATACATCAATATCATCACAGGATACTTCTATACTTCCACCCACACAATTATTGAATTCATCAGACCATTGTCCTTCATGTAATTCACAGAAATTTTTACGTTCATCTTTAAATTTTGTCTTTTGATTTTCAGGGAAATCATCATCAAGACATATTTCATCACATTTACTATCATGTTCATATTCATGTATACGTGGAGGAAATGGCCATTCAAAATATCCTGTGTCAATTAGACAAGGTAGCATATTACCTTCGCCATCATCGTACCAACATTCATTGTCACTTGGAAGGCTAAGTGGGATCATGTTAAATAAAGGCGGATTGACCCCTGTAATTCTTGATGTGCACATTTCTTGTACAATAAAATCACAATAAATATTGCTTACAATTACAGGACCAAAAAATACTCCAAAATATGCACAAATTGCAATAGTAATAATCTTGTATCTAGTTTTCATTTTCAATTTCCCATATGACCGTAATTTTCAGGCCATTTCACAATTTCTCCTTTTTCGTTAATGGGATTACAATTTGATGGGTTTTGGAATAAATTCATGTCACAAGTAACTTCCATTCCATTTACGGGTAAATAGTACATCTCATTGTTTCCCCAAGTTTCATAGAAATTGATGTGTAGTATTATGGGAGTAGATACTAGAATCGAAATAATGATTACTGAATATTTATCTAATTTCATTTTTTTCTCCATTTCTTTCTATAATGTCTAATACATGACGAATCCACCATTATCAAAAAGAACTGTACAACAAAGTTAATAGGATTACGCATAAATGAAATTTGTCTTAGAACATTACACAAAAAATGACTTTTGATCATAGATTCTATTATCTAGATACCACAATAGTCACATGGCCACCAAAGCATCAAATGACCAAAATAAACAATGAATGCAATTACCATTGATAATATTAATATCAAATATCCTATTGTTTTATCTTTAAAAATTAGAATTATTGAGATGTTTGAAATAATGATGTTCACTATAGAATAAATTCTAATTTCGAGAAAAACTCTATGTCCAATCATTATGCCCTCACCAAATATTAAAAGTATGACTTCAAAAAAAATGAAAAAACCAAAAAATGCCCCTGCTAAACTTTTGTTACCTTTGTTGATCATGGCATTCTAGTTTTCATTTTCTAATTTTTAATCCTACTTTTTTTAATATTATAATTGCTGGAGTTATGAAAGCTGTGCCTATTCCAAGTTGTATTGCACCACTGATGAATAATATCCAATCCTTTTCCTCTTCTAGATGTTCAAGTAATATCATTGCTTGAAGACCGTTTAACATTGGAGAATAACCAAAAGTTATCAAAATACCTGCAGCTAGAATTAACATATATTTTCTAGAGGGAATATTCCGTTTTCTCAAAATTATATTCATTATAATAAATGCCAATGCAATAGATCCAAATATGATTGGCCCTGCCACCAATATTGAATTAAATGCTAATAGTCGTCCAGCAAAATCATAAGCATAAGAAGGCGATAAATCAGGATTAGAATCAAGTGAACCACCACCATAATCTCTCTGAAATTCTAATTCTAAATTGAATAAATATACAAAAGTAGTAAAAATAATTAAAAATGAAAAAATACATAATGCAATTATTATTAAGAATTTAATTTTCATTTTCTAATTCTCCAAATTACAAATGCAGATAGAATTGCTACACAAACTAGGATGAAAAATAAACTAATTTTACCTATACCAGTAGTTATTTCAATATTCTCAAAACTATGACAAATTCTATTAATCTCTATTTGCCCAATTGGACATTTATCTACGCAAATATCCCAATCAAAAACTTTTTCGGGAGGGCACAGATAATCTGGCTCCATATATTGTTCTGTAAATTCATTAATTATTCTTGAGACATTAACACTTGATTTGTGTTTAGCATATACTGCATCCTCTACTAAAAGTTGAGTTCCTTTTGATTCATCTTCAGTTGTAAAGAAAACACTAGCTTCAAAAATTCCACTATCTATATCAATTTCAGATATGGTTAATGTAATGCCGTTATGATCAGTATCAGACCATACATGAATATCAAAAGAATCTATTTTTTTGTCATCTTGATTCATGTCCTTATCAATTACTCTGACAACACCAATGTCGTTTGGTAGATAGTTTGGTTTATCCCACTTTATTTCACTCCATCATCAATTGGAGAAAGCCACTTGTTACAAAGAAAATCATCTCTATGGTCTTCAAAGCTGGAAATGGTATGTGAATCCACCCATTTGGCCATTCTGTAATGTTTCATTTCATCTGCTACAAACTCTGTGCAGATTATTGCAGGTAATTGTAATGGAGTATTTTCATCATCCCAATTCCTATCAGATATTTCCCAATCTCCAAAATTTAACTCAATATTTTCGGCGTAATTTTCCATAATGATTCTCTGAGTAAGCGGACCATCACTATAGCTAGTAAATGCATCAAAGCAAGATCCTGGAGGTCCAAACAATGGAGCAGAACAAAAGGCATATGCATTTTCAAATAAAATTACCGATAACAATCCAATTACAAATACCATCAAAAACCTAACTTTCATTTTATTTTTCTCTATTTGGGATAGTCATAAAGAGTTCTACACTATCTCAAAATAAAGGCCACATATGTTTTAGATTAAATTTCAGGTTCAAATTATTCAATTATACACATTCTGATAATTTACGAATATGGCTAGTGTCATTTGCAGCAGCTAAATTTAATGCATTTTGCATTTCATCTTTATACGCCTCGATATTTTCTTGGTCTTCTTTAATTATCTCACATTTTGATATGCTTGGTAAATTTTTAAAATTTCTGTATTGTTCATGAGTTACGGTACATGTAAAATTCTCTTGATCATCTTTGAATTGATATATGATTTTAAATGCCAATTTCGTACATGCATATTTACTTAAATTTATAGAATTCGGATAATGTAAGCTTTAGCTAGTAATGTAAGTACCTGATTTAGAGTGTTTTTGATTGATTTAGGCATCAAAAATTAATCCTTACTCCCACCAATCAACATTAGTTTTTACCCAATCAAGAACACCTTGAGCAGATGCTTGTGGAATACCATATGTCCCAACTTGAAATAATCAACTAATCCCAAAACTAACCATTTAGACAAATTCTGATGATCATTTGGATCTATGAATAACAGCATTGATTATGTTTTCATGTTCAAAGACTTAACTGACTCGATGGAATGCCCTCAAAGCACACCTTCCAAAACCAGCTGTAACTGGCAGACCAAATGTGACGATCGTACAACAATCAATGCAGTAATTTTTGTGCCAATCACCGGATGCAGGTGGATTGACCTGCCTGCCAAGTATGGTTCCAAATCATCTGCACATAGAATGTTTCAGAATTTTCAACAAAAAGGAGCGTGGAAGAAGATTCTTGCACATGTAATCAAATCAGCACAAAAACAAGACAAGATCAACCTGTGATACATATCAGTTGACTCCTCATCAATTCCTTCCAAAAAAGGGAGGGGATGAAATAGGGTATGACGGTTTTAAGAGAATAACAGGCACAAAACTACATGTTGCAGTGGAATCAAACGGCCTGCCAGTATCAATCGTATGCAGTCCTGTAAATCAACATGACAGTACAAGATTCATTGATGTGATGGAATCCATTTCAGATTTTGTAGGCGATGGTTCCATCAAACAAATTATCTCGTGTTTTGCAGACAAGGGTTATGACAGTACAGCCATTGGAGAATACCTGAAGAATAGAGAAATTGTTTCACGTATTCCGTTTAGAAAAAATGATAAATCACCAAAAATCAAATCATACAAGAAATACAATTCAGTTCGTTACGTTGTGAAGAGATTCTTTGCGTGGCTGAAAAATGGTTTTCACAGGACTAGAACCAGATGTGAAAAGAACTGTGAGAACTATCTTGGGTTTGTATACCTGGCATCAATTGTGATGTATTGGAGAGTATTGGGATGAGTTCAATAACTCCAATTTGGAAATGTTTTGCAAATGTTCGCATAATTTTTTCAGTTTTCTTCTTGGAAATTATCAGATCATATGGAATCACTTTGCAAGTGTTGCAGACTGTCTCAACTGAACGCAACCTTGTTTTCCAAACCTTTAGTGGAAGACCCTGCCTTCTTGTCAGTAAATCATCCATCCACTCAGAGACTAATGTGTCAGATGTGAATTCATGAAGTTTGTTGAATTGGCGAAATTCTGTATCTTTTGCCTTTGGTAAAAAGAAATGGCCTGACTGAAGTCTAATTATGTCTCCACTTTTTGAAAGCTTTTTGATATAATTATACACAGATTGACGAGACATGCCAATTGCTTTTGTAATCTCTGATGGTTTTAGTGGATATGGTCTGTTTCCTTTGGCGTAAAGGAGTCGGTTGATTTCTTCTAGAATATCATTAGACGTTGCTCTTTTCCCATATAGTTTCAGTCTACGTCTGGCCATTATTCTCTCCAGAAAAGCTTGGAATAATTTTTTGAAAGACTGAAAGAGTAATTTTTGCAATAATTGACAAATTGTTCACTGATTAATTGGACAAAACACTCATTCTTAGAAATTAATAATCATATTCATATACAAAATCATTCTATTATCTGTGTGAAATCATAAAATGAAAACTGGTTTTATTTTTGGTTTAGCTGCTATGCTTCTTTTAGTTAGTTCTTTACAATTTACATTAGCATTTGAAACTCAACAAGATCCTGGACCGCCAGAATTTCCTGAACCATCTCCAGAACCGGATCCAATCAGACCACCAGATCCTGAACCTACACCTGAACCATTTCCAGGAGATACTGAAGCAGAAAAAATACAACGACTAACTCAAGAAAATGATAAATTAAAACAACAAAAAACAGATCTTCAAGGACAGATATCAACCCTAAAAAATGAAAAGTCAAAATTACAAACTGAAATATCTGAACTTAATCATATCATTGAAAGTCTTGAAGAAGTGATATTGGAACAAATTCAAGTGATAATGGATTTGGCAAATAAACTTAAGGAAGTCCTATTTGAAAAAATATTCTCTCCAACAATTAGATTGTAATAAATACAAAAATGAAAAATAATTTTTCTTAATGGTTATTTTTTAATCGATTCTAAAGAATGTCCACGATTTGTAATCATTTGGGTAACTGCTTCTATTGTATAATCAATTCCGTGTTCTTCTTCAAAATGATTTCTCAATTTTTCGATTAGCCCTACAGTTTTTTCTTCATCGAGAATGAATTCACACTCAAAGCCATAATCGTCACATCTCAGTTTAATAGTCATTTAGTCTGAAAACAAAATTAAGGATATAAAAATCGTAGACCTGTTTCCTTGATTAAAACGAAATTAGGCACATATTGAACCTAAATTTTGCAAATAGCACTAATAACGTCAATTAGTGTGTAGAAAATTGATGAAGGTTTGGAATTTGTTTTTCTTGCAGTAGGTTCTGTACTGGGAGCATATCTAAGGTTCAAAGTCATTGAATCTCCTTTACTTTTCAATACATTACCTGTCAATGTTTTGATAGTTAATGTACTGGAAGCATTTATCCTTGGTACCTTTATTGTAATGTCTCAACAATGGAATCTTGATGGAAAATATTCTCTTTTTGCTGCTATAGGATTCTGTGGTTTACTTACTACTATGTCTGGGCTTGCACTTGAATCCAATACTTTTCTTGAGCACAGTCATTATGGAGCATTTGTAATCAACATTGTTGCAAATATTGGATTATCCATTGTAGCACTAATTGGAGGAAAATCCTTAATGAGTGCAATTCTTACTCATTAATTAGAATGGTTTACTCATACCAAGTTGTAAAATTTCAAACAATTTCCTTTGTGCAAGGAACTCACTGGTCTCAATCAATAAGCGATAAAGGCATTCTTTACAAATCACTCAAAGATCCATTTTCAAAACTTATCGTACAATCTTCAAATGGTTCAAAAAAATTATACCGAGTTCCAAAAGATAGAACAGTTGTTGTAACTAATGAAACTGTTCATTTTTTAGGCGAATTAGCTTGATTACTTGAAAAACTGATCAACCTGGTCTCTATACTTAAGAGCAATTTTTCCAAAATCGGTGAAATCTTCCACAGTTGGGGTTATCATTCTAGTTGCATATTGATTTACAAATACAGACAGTGCACTACCGACAATTAGATTGTAAACACTATCAGCTACATTTTTTGAATAAGGAAATGCAACTTTGATGAAAGGCAGATATGTCTCAGTCTGCGAAATCATTAATTTTATGTGCTTTTCAACAAATTCTTCAACGTCAGATGGAATTACCATAATTTTACTTGATATTGATTTCTTATAAGTAGATGTTTAATTCCTAGGCATAATTTAGTTTCTTCTTTATCTTACAATCTGAGCCAGATACTTTTCTTTTCTACTTTTCGGTAAACATCTTTACAATAAGTCATACTAGATCAGTAAAATCATCTAAAGATAAAATGTATGATTGCACTGCACTCACTTTTGTAATTTTTTTCAAATGAAATTGAATTTATACCGTTAATTTTACTTCCTAATGTTGCTTGAATTAAACAAGAAAATATTTGGTAAAATCACAACTAAAGAAATTATTGGTGCTGAACCCCCCGCAATTCCAGATACCAAAAATATTCTTGAAAAAGAACTTGCAATTTTACTTGTAGAACTAGAATCACAATCAAAAGAAAATCTTGAGAATCTCTTAGAACAACAAAAAATATTTGAAAAACATGTCAATAACAGACCCGGAGCTATGGCTTTAGCTCAAAATAAAATTCAACTATTCAATGAATACAACAAAAAATATGTTCAAATCATTAAAGCAAAACTAGAATCTTAATTTCAATGTTAACTACTCTAGTGATTGGGTTCATGATTAATTTTAGCCTCAAAATTTGAAGAAAAAAGTTGTTGATTAATAAATACCAAACAACGCAGTAACCTAGAATCGTATATGGTAACTAAAACAAATGAATTATGTCCAAGATGTGCACAGGGAAAATTAGTTACTGATAATGAATCAGGAGAAATGTTTTGCTCCAAATGTGGATTTGTGATTACCGAAAAATTACAAGAATCTGGTCCAGAATGGAGATCCTTTTCTCAAGACGAACATGGAGATAGAACACGGGCTGGTGCACCAACATCATTGACAATGCACGACATGGGTCTTGCAACAATTATCAATCCTGTAAACAAAGATGCTTCTGGTAGACCACTTACAACATCTATGAAAAATACAATTGAAAGGCTCAGAACTTGGGATAGCAGAAGTCAGGTTCATGAACCAGTAGATAGAAACTTTAGACAAGCATTTAGCGAATTAAATAGATTAAAAGACAAACTAGCGATTTCTGATTCAGTAATTGAAAAAGCAGCTTATCTTTACAGAAAGGCACTTGAAAAAGGACTTGTCAGAGGTCGTTCCATTTCAGCTTTGATGGCAGCAGCACTTTATGCTGCTTGTCGTGATACTTCAACACCAAGAAATCTAAAAGATGTAGAACAAGCTGGTAATATCAAAAGAAAAGATATTGCAAGATGTTATAGACTACTAGTCAAAGAGCTTGACTTGAAGATGCCCGTAACTGATTCAGTTCAATGTGTTGCAAGAATTGCAAGCAAAATTGGAATTGCTGAAAAAACAAAAAGATATGCAGTTAAAGTATTAAAAAAAGCACAAGAAAACGAAGTTTCTGCAGGAAAAGATCCGATGGGATTAGCTGCAGCAGCATTGTACCTATCTTGTGTTAGAAATGGTGAGGATAAAACTCAACGTGATATTGCAGAAGCTGCAAACGTCACCGAAGTAACTATCAGAAATCGATACAAAGGTCTCAAAGAATCACTTAATCTATAATTAAAAAAAATAATTAACTTACGCACAAGCGTAAGTAGAAATTTTATCATTTAATTCAAAACTGAATTCATCTAATGTCCAGCTTAATCCTTGAATGTCTTCCCAAGAAAGATTTTCTTTTGATTGAACGTTATCCATATACTGTATATCGTAATTTTGCATATAAGGCGCGCGTAGAATTGATAAGTCGTTCATCTATTTTGAGAATCATCAGATTTTTTTGTGATGAATCCACCGTCAGTTGAAACACTAACAGAATCATCAACTTTAATCCCTACATCAGAGCCATCTTTTGAGTCATCAGGTGGTTTTACAAATCCTCCTTCTACTGATTCAGGTGGAGGAATATTTTTTGATCTTCCTAATCCAATTGTTGTAATAATTACTGATGATAAAATGATAAAGAATATGATTTGTGGGTATGCTTCTGCATTTGGCAAACCCATGGTAATTGGATATGTAGCAAGTACTGCAGCAGCTAATCCTCTAGGAATCATAGAGTTTGTTACTGCTTTATCTAATCTTGAGAATCTCTTAGTGAGTGTTATCTTTGCTACAAAAGTTCTTCCAAAGAAAACAGCAATTGTAATTAGAATTCCAAATACAACATATTCTATTTGTCCAAAACTTGCTAACAATCCAACAAATACAAAGAAAAATGCTCTTACCAAAAATGTTAGTTGATTATGTGTTGGATCATCCATCTCAATCTTTGGAAGCTTAAATTTGAGTACTCGTGAAAGATGACTCTTATTTCCAAGCATTAAACCAAATACTAATGCTGTTAAAGCTCCAGATTCTCCAAATGAATTTGCCAAGAAGAACAAAACAAACAAAATTCCTAATGTAAGCATGTATGCATGTTGAGCATTTCCAAGCTTTGTTGAAACATACATCCAAGGAATTCCTACTCCAAACCCAAGAACTAAACCTACAATGACTGCTCTTCCAAGTGTTTCTTGTAGTGTTTGCAGATCAAAATGTCCGATAAGCACTGCTTCAAATAATACAAATGCAGCGATCATGGCCAAAATATCAGTTAGTGCAGATTCAAAACTTAACATTGATTTGATTTCTTCTGAAATTTTGATATTCCTGACGAGACCAAAAACAATTGCTGAACTACTTCCACCAACAATTGAACCTAACAAGATACTTTCTAACCATAACCATCCTAATGCGAAATGTGCGGCAAGTGTAATGATTACAACTGATAAAATAAAACCAAGAATTGCTAGTGTTACAGAAAAATATGCAGTTTTTACAATATGTTTGATGTCTAGATTTAATCCACCATCAAACATGATGATTATCAATGCAAGTGCTGCAAAGTATGGCACTACTTGGATTACAGCTTCTGGCTGAATAATTCCAAAGACAGGTCCTATAATTACTCCAAAAATCATCAAAAATGCTACATCTGGAATTCCTGTTTTTTTGAAGAATGCTTCTCCTGCAACTCCAAGAAAAATTACTACTCCTGCTGCAAGTAATATTACATGAGCAGAAGCAATTGACTCATCTTGAATTGATAGTGTTCCTATAGAATTTTGTAATTGAGTAATTTTATCTAAAATTAAACTTGAATCAAAATTAGATAATGAAAATATATCATTTTGTCCTGTAATTAAATTCAAAATAGACAAAATTATGGGATTCATTAATGACTGAATGTAAATACATATGGATAAAAGTTAAACTGGACTTGTTTGATAATTTTAGGTTCTATAATTGATTTTTAGATACACATTAAATCAACCCTGAGAATATCTTTCTTACTTGAGTGCAACAGACGCATTACGTGAAGATCACAAACAGATTAAACGCTTAGAAAAAATAATCATAAAGTGTTACACAGAACTTTGTGCAGGAAAAAATATTCCTTTAGATGATATAGATAAAATTACTTTAGTTATAGAAGAATTTCTAGATTCTATTCATTATTCAAGAGAAGAAGGTTCCTATTTTCCCTGTGTTGCAAGCTATGATCATCTCAAAGAAGAAATCCACAAACTGTTAGTGGAGCATGAATTTTCTCGAAGAATTGGGTTACAGATTAAAAAATATCTCAAAAAATGGAAAGAAGGAGAAGATGCGCGAGAACCTGTTGCTAGATACCTCAGAACTTATTCGATATATCTTATAGATCACATGGCCAAAGAAGAAAACTTTTTTGATAAAGCTGAATCAGAAGTACTATCAAAAGAAGAAGAATATGATATGTACGAACAATTTAAATCAGTTATGACAATTTCAAAAAAATTAGAAGATATGATTAAAGAAATTGAATATCTAGAAAATCAATCTTGGTTTCAAAATTAACGTAAGCTCTTTATGGGATGTTTCGACATTTTGATTTATGAAACCTTTCATTCTTTGGATGACTGGTCTTCCTTGTTCAGGAAAGACTACCATTGTAAAAGATTTGCAAAAAGACATCCCAAATTTGGCGATGCTTGATGGTGATGAATTAAGAGAATGGTTCTCTCCAAAAGACTTTTCAAAAGAAGGACGTGATGAACACAACAAAAAAGTTGCTCATTTGGCTAAACTCATGTTAAATCATGGTGTTCCAAGTGTAGTATCTCTAGTATCTCCATATGTTGAGAATAGAAAAAATGCTAGAGAGATCATCGATGCTGGTGATCAATTTGCAGAATGTTATGTGAAATGTTCACTTGAAAAATGTGGAGAACGAGATGTTAAAGGCATGTATGCTAAGGCTAGAGCAGGTGAAATCAAGGGATTTACAGGAATTGATGATCCTTATGAAGCTCCAGAAAATGCAGATTTAATAATTGACACAGAACATGAATCACTCTCAGATAGTGCAAACAAAGTAAAGGACTTTCTTAAAGGAAGAAACCTACTCTAATTTTTTATACTCTTCGACTATTTTATCATGAATTAATCCGTTTGTTACTAGAATTCCATTTTGGTGAAAAACTTCTTTGTTATTGTACGTGATGTCATTTCCTAACATGTCTGTCATTTTTCCTCCGGCTTCTGAAATAATACAATAAGATGCAGCAGAATCCCATTCCTTCATCTTGTTAGTGTTTGTGATATACGCTTCAGCCTCACCTGAGCTAATCTTTCCAACTTTTAATGAACTACCTATACTTGTAAAATCTTCAATGCCTAATTTTTTGATAAATAATTTTTCTTTATCAGATAGATGATGTCTTGATCCAACAGTTCTACACTTTGAAAGTTCTGTAACTTTAGTTACCGATATTTTATTCCACTCATCATTTGAATATCTGAATGCACCACTTCCTTTTTGTGCAACAAATAATGTTTTTTCTGTAGGCCAACCAATAACTCCAAGAATTGGTTTTTTATTTTTAATCAGTGCAATCATAACTGTAAATTCACCTGTTTTATCAATAAAATCAGAAGTTCCATCAAGCGGATCCACAATCCAAATTATATCTTTTGATAATCGACTTTGATCATCTCTATCTTCTTCAGACAAAATTACATGCTCTGTCTGTGAAAGAATCCCTTTGATAATTTCATTACTCTTGAGATCTGCCTCTGTAATTGGTGAACCATCATTTTTTTTGGATGTTTCAAAATTTCTCTGATAAATCTCTAAAATTGCGGCTCCTGCCTCATTTGCAGCCTTGATAGCAATATCTAACTCAGGAATCTTATCAGGTATGGGTATGTCTCTCAATTAAAATTTCCTAAGTTGTAAGTTCTGGCTTTAACGTCCATACAACTCCTAGAACAATAAATGGAACTGACATAACTCCTATGATACCGAGTATGGTGGTAAACTGTGATTCTGAAACATCTGGATTATTTACTATCCATGGTAGCGGTAATGAAATAATTATCCAAATAATTCCTAAAAGTATTATCAATTTAGCTTTCGCCTTTCTACTTTTCATCATATTCTGTCTTCCCAAGTCATATTAAATCCATGTGAATTCATCTTATTGATTCTCCTCCATCTACTGTAAGTATTGCACCAGTAGTCCAAGATGCATCATCTGACGCAAAATACATTACAGCTTTTGCTACTTCTTCAGGTTGTCCAATTCTACCTATTGGGCGTTCTTTATCCATGAATTCTTTATCTTTCTGAGTTTTCATAAATGGTTTTGCCATATCTGTATCTACTACTCCCGGACAAATACAGTTAACTCTAATCTTGTCTTTAGCATATTCAAGTGCCCAACATTTTGTTAGTAAAATCAAAGCAGCTTTTGAAGCAGAATATGCATCAGCATTAAAATCCTGATATGCTTTTAATCCTGCATCTGATGAAATGTTAATTATTGTACCTGCTGTTTTTTGTAGATATGGAATTACTTCTTTAGTAAATCTAAACTGTCCTGTAAGATTTACATCTAAAACCTCATTCCATTCATCCTCATCAATTTCGTGTAATTGTTTGATCTTTGGAAATATTCCTGCGTTATTTACAAGAATATCTATTTTACCAAATTTTTCAACTGTTTTATTTACAGCATTTTTTACATCATTTCTATTTCTAATGTCAGACACAATACCAATTGCATTGGGAATTTCTAATGTTGCTTTTTCTAATCTTTCTTGATCCTTTGCTGTTATCACTACTGTTGCTCCATTTTCTGACAAAATTTTTGCTGTAGCAAACCCTATTCCGCGACTTCCACCAGTTACTAATGCAATTTTTCCAGATAGCCTCAATGTCTTTCACATAAAAATTAGTAATTTATAGATCAATTCTGCCCTAAATAGGTACAAAATATTTCATAAAATATTATAATTATTTGTAATTTATAATATAAAATGTTAAATAGTTAAAGTTACTATATTAATTGATGCCGAAGGATATAATTCCTATCGACTAAAACTGCGTAGCCCCGCAGAACGAAAAAGGCAATCAGACGTTATGACGTTCTGACAACGAGAGGAAATCTCTCATAGTTCTGCAACAAAGGGGTATACGCCTTTCTTAATTTTCTAAAATATCCACAGATATTGAACCCATTATGTTTCCATTTGGATTAATAATTATTGAAATTTCTTGCATCTCAGAAATTGAAATTATCTCTTGCCCTTCATATTCCCATGTAAAATATTCAGAGATTCCAGTTTGGTGTGAGGTACTTTCAAGCTTAAAATTTTCAGAAAAATCAAAATTGTTTCCATTCAATGTTATTGATAAAATCTTTGGACTACTTCCATTTGGAACAAATCTAAAAGAATATTCTCCTTTATCAATAGTAAATACATCAGTATAGATTCCATTATTGTATAGATCAGGATCTGCAAGAGTGACGTGAAATATAACATTGCTATCTTCTTCGGATGGGTCTAATGAAAAAATTACCGCAAAACCTACAATTACCACAATAGGAATTATCCAAATTTTTTTATTCACTTAAACAAGTTCTAATTTCTATTATAAAATTTTTCTGCAATTTTCTTAGTTAATATTTCCAACTTTCCTAGTTGTTCTAACATCCAAGGATCATTTATCAAATCCATTATATCTTTCATTGCAAACTCTTTAGGAACATCCTGTCCATTTTCATCCCATTCATAAAGTATTATGAGTCTTTTTTCAATATCTTCAGGTTTAACATCTTTGTTATATGCAGAATTATGTGCAAAATCATTTCGAATTTCCCTAATTTCATCAAGCTTTTGTTGAATTTTTACTCTAGTACTTTTATCAATCTCATTTTTAAAATCTGTATGATACTTCATTATTTTAGATAACCAAACAATCTTTGCACCAAATGATGCAGTTCTATCTTCATCAAATACAGTCGTTCTCCATAAAGGGTAATCATTTGGATCTCGTAAAAAGAAACTTGATATTATTTCACTTAATGTAAGATCCAAGTCCGAAACATAGCTCAGAAAATTTCCTCGAATTCTATTAACTAAATTAACATACTCTTTGTTTGTAAGTTTTTTAGATTCAGCAGGTAAATCAAAGCCGAAGGTTTCATTCATAGAATTATGCACAAAAATACTCTAATAGATTTTTTGATAGGTTAAATTCAAAAAATAAAATGTCCATTTTATGATGAATTAAAAGAAATACATCATCCCAGCCTCGACAAAATCCATCCTAATGCTCTCTTTGTTAGTAAAATTTTATGTACTGTTAACCAATTTTTACACCGGAAATTAAGTACATATTCTAAAATCCAACTTATGCCTAATTTGCATAATAAGTGGTCAAAACAACCTCAACCAGGTATTGCTGAAAAAATTAATGATACTCTCAAGCCTAAGGGCCCACTAAAACCACGAGTTCAAGATGGAATTAAAAAATTACAATTACAAATTAACAAATTAGATTCAATGTTAACAAACCTAAAAGAACGTGATGCAAAATTATTCCAAAGAATTGTAGATGCAACACAAAAACATGATACTCAAACCAGCAAGGTTCTTGGTAATGAGTTAGCAGAGGTAAGAAAAGTTACAAAAATTTTGAGTAGTGCTAGAATTGCATTAGAACAAATTGAATTACGATTAACCACCTGTAGTGATCTTGGAGACACTGTAGTAGCAATTATGCCAACAATGGGTCTAATGAAGAACCTAAAATCATCCCTTGGAAAAATAATGCCAGGAGCTGAACAAGAGATTGGTCAAATGGCAGAAATGCTTGGAGGATTTATGACAGAAAGTTTCTCAGGAGATACAGCATTCGGAGTTGATGAAACTACTAATGCAGAGTCTGAGGCGATTCTCAAAGAAGCTGCTGCTGTTGCAGAGACTTCAGCAGGACAAATGTTCCCTTCAGTTCCTACTGATACTCAAGAAGCATCTACTGCTAAATTTCTCTAATTCTAAAAATTTAATCATCTAGAGTTTCTCTAGATTCTCTAATTCTCTTAACTCTATTACCCTCATCGTCGATAATTCTGTCAACACCTGAGAGTCTTTCTTTTAAAGTGTTGATGGTTGTACCAACTTCATCAGCTTCATTTTCTACTTGCTTCCTCTTGGTTGTAAGTTCTTGAATTCCTCTTTTTTCCTCTTCTATGTATTCCCCAACTTTTTGTAGTTTTTCTTTAAGATTCTTAATATCTACTGATTCTTCTTCAATATCTTTCTCAAGTAAAGTCCTCTTGTCTTTGAGATTTTTAATCATTAAACCAACATAATCTATTGCCTCTTCCAATTTTGTACGTTTTATCACTAAATCCCCAATTCCAATTTCACTTGTAGATTCAATTGTTGAAGTGGATTCTACGAATTCTTCTGTATTGGGATTTTTCTCATTTCTTTCTTCTACCATCTCATCGCCCTCTTCTTTTTTGAATTTATCAAACATCTTATAATTTTCTTTTCAAAATAGGAATAAAAAGATACTATGAATCTCAAAGCTGACCTTGTGAATGATTTTTAGTCAATTAAAGAAAAAAAATAATGGTGATTATCTCACCGAATTGAATTTCTGAATTCTTGGTCGAAACCAATTGAATTTTCTGAATTTATGATTGGTTCCCCGATCTGTAATAACTTGAGACTCTGGGCAGTTTCTGGATTTTTAATCATGGAATTCATCAAAGAAACTGCAAACACATTTTCCTCATCTGATTCTGCAACTTTTCCAGAAAATACAACTTGGAAGCTTCCTTCTTCATCCAAGATATCCTCAGATATTGAAATCTTCCATAGATTTTCTCCTAACTTTGATGCTTTTCCATCAAAAAGAACTATTCCTGCATTATATGACTTGTAATTCACAAAAGCCCAAGACATTTGACCGTCATTTGATAGAGTTCTTTGCAAATCAGCCTCTGATAGATCATCAGGTAGAGCATAATGATTGACTTTTAGCTTTCCATCTACCACTTTTTCTGTTAGAATTGTTCTAAGTTCTTCAGTATTGCCATCATTTTCACCAAATGCATAGGTAACCGATAGGGGTGAAACAGCAAGCATCAAGAGTATGACTACTGCTTCAATATTTCGAATTTGGAATTTTACCATGTAAAGATAATCTCAAATTGATAGATAGGAACGGTGAGGAAACATCCTGTTCTTTATATACCAAATTTCATCAAAATTCCACAAAATTGGGAAGAACAAACCATTTTTATCTAAAAAATTTCAAAAGAGATTTTTTTAGAAAAATAGGTATTTTGGAAAGAATTCTTATGTATAGTATTTTATCAAATTTTCTCAAATATTTTCAAAATCATCAAAAACTGGGCAATTTTTCTGCTGAATCTACTGTTCCGCTTTGTGTTCCGCTTTAGGGTTTCAAAATGTTCCTCATAAACTAAGTAGTTGTATACTAAAGTATGTCAAAACAACAATACAGGTCCGAAATGGGCATAATGGGTGATATCTTAGACGTAACCGTCGATGGTGGTCGTGAAGGAATCATTGTATCTGCAATATCTCGCAAAGCCAACCTATCTCACTACGCAGTCCTAGACAAATGTGAGAAACTGGTAGAAGCAGGCTTAGTCGAATCCGTCAAAAACGACAGAAACAGAGTCTTTTTGATTACTGAAAAAGGACTTCAGTTCTTTCAGGAATTCAAAAGATTTCAGGGATTAGTAAAAAGCATGAATCTAAGGTATTGATCCAATGAACCAAGAAATCGTACCAATACATAGGAAGGAGCCTCTTCGAGAAGATGGAATGCTTTTTGTAAGGACTGAAGGTATCTTCGAAACAATGGTTAACACACCTTTGATAATCACTGGCTTGATGCTTGTTGCATTAACGATACCTATTCAGACCTCATTCAGCTCTACTCGAACTCTTGACCTAATCATTCAGTCCGACGGTTCTACACATATCACCTCTGAGATAGATGTAGATTCTTTAGCTTCTGATTTTGAATTAAGACTTTTTGGTTCATCTGTTGACAATTTTGTTGCATTTGAAGTGGAAAGTGGTTCTTTGTTATCTGGAAATATTATTGAAGATAAAGCAATAGTTGATACTCTTGGCTCATCAAGTATTATTGTTGATTATGATGTTCATGATTTAATTTCAAAAGAAGGACGAGTCTGGACTTTTTCATTTGATTCCCCATCAAATTACTCATTATTGATGCCAAAAAACTCTGTAGTTACTGGAATGAGTGTTTTACCAAATAATATGGAACCGATTGATGAACAAATTAAACTAGAACTTTCTAGCGGGCCAACTCAAATAGATTACATTTTTGGAACCATTACAGAACCATCTATCACAAATCAACCTGAATACACACCTGATTTTATGACTGTAGGATTAATTATTGGACCAATAATTGCTGCAAGTATTGGAGCTGCAATTCTTATCAAGAAAAAACAATCAAAATCTTCATCACAAGTATATGTTACAGAATCATCTGAAAAACAATCAGAACCAAAATCTTTAGACACTGACATAATTTTTAATCTTAGACCTGCAATGCGTGAAGATGACAAAGAAATTGTCAAATTCATTTCTGAAAATGGCGGTCAAGTTTTTGAGAGTGATCTACGAAAGAAATTCCTTCAACCTAGAACTACTATGTGGAGAGCTGTGAAACGACTAGAAAGATTAGATATAGTTGAAATTTATAAAAAAGATCTACAAAATATGGTTAAATTAAGAAACGATTTGGAGGAAGAGAATTGAAAGTTATTGCATCATTAGGCTTGTTAATCTTAATGACTAGTGTGATTTTCGGTAACCAGGCATTTGCTGAACCGCTTGATAATATCAGGACGTTTGTATCAAATTATGATGGTGACTCTGCAACCGTTAAAATCACTTGGAATCATGATGATAAAATAACAAATTACAAAATAGGTTGTGTCAGCTGTAACCCAAATACTGTAGAATTTACACTTGATGATAGTATAACACTCAACAATGTAACATCATTTCCTAATAGTTCATTTGCGTTACTCTATGTAATAACGTATGATTCTCAAAATGAGATGATTTCTGCAAAACAACTCATAGTTAATCTCAATCAATAAACTGAAATTAGTGTAGGCAAAACAACTGCTAAATCGTCATAAACTTCATATACATTTTCTAAACAGAATTGAGCATGGCCTCTAAAGCAATTACAATTGGAGTGGGAATTCCGATGATCATAGTTGGTGCTTTGATGGCATGGTTATGGGCTCCAATGGGAGGAGATCTTCAAAATCAGGTAGAACTTGTTGGAAGTACTATTGGAATCTTAGGAATAGTGTTCTTTATCTCTGGATTATTCTATGCAAAAGTACCTGCAATGCATTAGAAACTCATTGAATAAATAATGAAAAAAATTACTATCATTACTTGAAAGTAAGGCTATTTGAGATATTTACATCAGTTGAAGGTGAAGGTATTCTTTATGGAACAAAGACTCTATTTGTGAGACTTGCAGGATGTCCCTTCACCTGTTTTTATTGTGACACCAAAGAGTCGCTTCCTCTTGATTCTGGTACTGAGTATACAATTGAAGAGGCAAATCAACTAGTTGATTCTAATCTCAAAAATCAAACTTACAAAGTCAATTTTACAGGTGGTGATCCCTTAATTCAACATGAAGCTGTAGCATTACTTGCAAAACATATTCAAGATAAAAAAATTCCTACATACCTTGAATCATCATGTTTTGATATTGATAGATTCAATCATGTTTTACCATTTATTGATATTGTCAAAATTGAATTTAAAACAAAAGATTCTGATTTTGTAGATTCCAAACACTATGAAAAATTAATTACTCATACAATGAAATGTCTTGAATCTTCTGTACAGGCAAAGAAAACAACTTATATCAAAATTGTAGTTAGCTCAAAAACCCAATTAAACGAGTTTAAAGAATTAGTAAATCAAATTTTTAATATTATCTCTAAAGATAATATTGATGGATTTGTTATTCAACCTACATATGGTGTTGCTGAACCATCTTTAGATCTTTTATTGGATTTGTATGATATTGTATATCCACACTATATTGATGTCAAAGTAGTTCCACAATTACACAAATTCATTGGCGCCCCATAATTTCAGTACCTGCCTAAAAATCTGACTAGGTTCAAATACTAGAAAAATTCTGTGAAAATATAAAATGGATCAAGAACGTGTAAAAAAACTCGTAAGAGAATTAATCATTGAAGTTGGGGAAGATCCTACTCGTGAAGGACTACGAGAGACTCCTAAAAGAATTGCAAATATGTACAAAGAAATCTTTGGAGGATATGATTCTGATTCAGAGTTAGCTGTACAATTCTCAGAAGATTCTGATGTAGTAATTGCACGTGATATTCAATTTTATTCAATGTGTGAACACCATATGTTGCCATTTTTTGGAAAAATTCACATTGCTTATTCACCAAATGGCAGAGTTTTTGGAATTTCAAAACTTGTAAGATTAGTTGAAAAATATTCAAAGAGATTACAAATTCAGGAACGACTAACCAAGAATATTGCCGATGAACTACATTCTCAAGGAGTAAAGGGAGTTGTAGTTTTAGCTGATGCAGAACATCTCTGTATGAAGATGCGAGGTGTCAAAAATGATGCAACACTTTCTTCATCTGCATTTAGAGGAATTTATGAAAATAAAGAGGAAAAAGAGAGTATAATGACACTCATTAGAAAACAAGCTTCCGACTCATATTTTTAGGACATACTGAAAAATTAAATAATCAACGGTTTTGATGAAAGTTAATGGGAGTTCATGATAATATACATATCCCAAAAGAATCATTTCCTCACTGGATATGGTATGCAATAGAGACTATCATTGCTGGTGCAATCTCTTTCTTAATATCTAGAGAAATTACTGACTCTATTGAAGAGCTTACACCAGAAGTACAAAACTATGTGTTTATAGGATTAGTTGGGGTATTCTTATTAATTTGGTATATTGGAATTAGAGGTTTTATTCTCAAAAAGAAAATTCTTGGAAATAGTTACTAGAATTATTTAAGATATTTTGTTTTATCTACAATTCCAGCTTTTTGAAATGCAATCTTTCTATTATTACAAGATTCACAAACTCCGCAATGATATTTTTTATTTGAATAACAACTCCATGTTTTAAAAATAGAATCTCCCAAAACTTTCATTCCAGCTTTTTGTAAATCACTTTTTGATAATCCTTCACGATAAGGTGACCAAATCTTAATATTTTTTCGTAATCCTGAATTGATCCCATCTATTTCTCCTTGATTAAACGCAGATTCTAGTTTTTTTGCAAATGTTGGTCTACAATCAGGATAGTGTTTGTCTCCAGTGTGGGCACCATATACAACTAATGAGGCATTAAGTGTAAAAGCCCACGCTGATGCGATTGATAAAAACACTGCATTTCTAATGGGAACTACAATAGAGTATTCAAATTTACTAGGAATCTTTCTTTTTGTGCTTGTTAAAACATTAGAATCTCCATACAATTCTTTCATAAAACCAATATCGATTATTTTATGCTGTTTTAAACCAAGTTTCTTTGCAAAAGATTTTGCAGCTATAATTTCACTACTTGCCTTTTGTCCATATGAAAACGTAATGCCGTACAATTCATACTTTGATTTCAAAAATGAAACTGCACATACAGAGTCAACTCCTCCGCTAAATACAATGACTGCTTTTTTCATAAAAATCTCTCCTAAGACTTTCTCTTATCTGCAGCACCTTTGCTTGGTTTACAGATTATTGTTTGACATTTTATTTTTTTAGATGCAAATCCTCTTGACATAGCTAAACTAATTTTTTTCAAATCGGCAGAACTTTTTGAAAATGCGATTACTGAAGGTCCTGCTCCACTTATTGTAACACCTAATGCACCTGCTTTTAGAGCATTTTGCTTGACTTTAGAAAATCCTGGTATCATGTGTTGTCTTGCTGGTTCAACTATCACATCTTTAATTGAATTTCCAATTAGTTCAGGATCTTTTCTCATAAATCCTGCAACAATTGCTGATGCATTTGATAAATTCAAAACACTATTTATTAACTTGATTTTCTTTGGAATTACTCCTCTTGATACCTTTGTCTTCTTTTTTGGAACATCAATATTTGGAACAGCAATACACATTCTAAGATTTGTTGGAGGTTCAACTCTGATTACATCTAAAGGATTTGTTTTTACAATAACAAATCCTCCTAGAACAGAAGCTGCAACATTATCATAATGAGCTGAACCTGCACTAGCCTTTTCTCCAAAACCTGCAAATTCTACTAATGAGTTTCCGTCAAGCTTAAGCCCAAATAATTTATCAAATGCTACTGCAGCTGCTGCTGCTGATGCTGCACTACTTCCCATTCCAAATCCTGCAGGAACACCTTTGTTGATTTTAATTTCAACGCCGCTTTTTATTTTGAATCTCTGCTTCATATTTTTTACAACTAATCCTGCCGTATTATTTTGAGGATTTGTAGGAACATTATCATTTGTAATTATTGTAACACCACTTTTTGTTTTGGTTAGTGTTACTTTGTCATAAAATGCATCTATTGCTAATCCAAATACATCAAATCCTGGACCTAGATTTGCAGTAGATGAAGGTGCCTTTATGGTAATCTTTAATGTCAACTAATCTTCTACCTCTTCACCTAAGTTAAGAATTCTGCTAAGTGCCCCTTGGAGATTCACTAAACCCTCTCCTGTAACATTTGAGACTGGAATCAATCCTTGTGCAAATCCACCGAGATTCAAACCACGTAAAATATTTGTAGTTAACGTATAGGTATCCCCATCTGCTTCTTTAGAAATTGCATTTTCTAATGTACTCAAACTTGTTGTCCATTGTAGTATATCTTTTAACTTGGTACCAATGAGATCTGTTTTTGTTAATACATTAACTGTTGGTAAATTCAAACGTAATCTTATAGATGTTGCAAGAAGTGCAATTGAAACAAAATTTACTGGTGATGTAATCAAAGCACCATCAAAAAGAAAGATATTTGTTTTTTCTTCTGCTGCAATATTTTCTACGAGAAAAGGACCACTAGAACGGTATGCAAATAACTCAATTTGACCAGGTGTATCAACAATTAGATAATCAGGATTTACTCTGTTTACTTCATTTTGAATATCATCGATTTTTGATGCAATCAAATCATTTGCCATTATCATGGCACCATTTGGGCCAAGATCATATTTTTGCATTATAGATACAATATCGACATAATCTCTAACATCAATATCGCAAGTGTATGGTAAATTTTCTACACCTGGATCTAGGTTCATTATAGATGCAAATGCTCCATTTTTTGTATAATATTCAGATAACCTTGATGTGAGTAATGATTTTCCTGCACCTGCTGTACCAGTAACAAAAATTGATTTCAATCCTGTCTAATTTTTCTTTGCTCATATTTCAAACTAGCTTTACCATCAACTTTCATATTTGATTCTTCAATAAAATTATCAAATGAACTGGAGACTTGTAGTTATACCTATTACCTTAATCCCTATTTTCGTTATTGCTATTCAATTTGATATCCAATTAGATGACGTATTGGCAATCGGGTTCTTTCCATTTGTAGGTGCAGTTCTTGCAATGATGATGAAACTGGGTCTTCAGGGAGTTAAATTTGCATACATTGCAAGAAAATATCTTGGCAGTTTTGATTCTTTTTGGAAACTAGTAGGTGTAAGAGTTGGTAGTGAATTTATCAAATTTACAACCCCTATGTTTGTTGGAGCCGAATTCATTGTGATTTATTATTTGAAGAAAAAAGATGTGAAACTTTCAAAAGCTACATGGATTGCAATTATGGATATTGTAACTGAAGTGCTTGCAGCAGGTTTGTTGTCTATGATGGCAGGAATAATTGCATTATTGAATGGAGCATACATTGTTGGAATAATTATTTTGGGTACTAGTATTGTTGTAACATCTTTATGGACTGTGTTGTTCTTCTTATCTTCTAAACGTACATTCCAAGTTCCAAAAATGCTAGTATATTTTGTTAAAAAATTAGGAAAAGACAAAGGTACTAAAATTATTAATAAAACTAATTCTTGGATGGAAGAAACATGCACTATGATCAGAGAAAACATAAACACTCCAGAATCTAAAAAAATCTTTACAATATCTTTTCTATTTTCACTAGCATCTTGGTTATTTTATGGAATATCATTTATGATAATTGCAATGGGAACAGGATATGTGATTAATGCATTTGATTCAATCATGGCAGTTATGGGTGCAAATGCAATTGGAAACTTACCAATTACCATAGGTGGTTCTGGTTTGGCTGAATTTGGAATTGTAGCGTATCTCAATAATCTTAATCCGTTTGATTTTAGCATCTCTGAGGAAGTTGTTGCTTGGGATGCAGTTATTGGTTGGAGAATTGCAACCTATTATGTTCCAATAGTGATTACATGGCTACTTTTAGTAAAATTAGCCTTGAGCAAAATATCAAAACCAAAAACTGTATAGAAACCACTTTCAAATTATAAGTGTTTGATCAAAAGATTACAACACTAAAACTATGGGACAATACTGTAAAATAATTGTCTTGATCGCAATTTGAATAATGTGTGTGTTATTTCTAACAAGCTCTCATTATACTATTACATGATTCTCGTATAATGTATGAATCGTATGATGTTTACCATTATGACGTTATCCGTGTTCGCACTTTCATTTACTATGGTTTCAGAAGAACAAGCATTTGCTTCTTCAATTACAACTTCAGATACAATGTACACTTGCAGTTCATCAAGTGGTACTGACAATGATATATCAATCACAAATAAAACAGACGGGCAGATAATCTCATCAAATACTTTGAATATTAACGGGTTATCAAGTGAAGGATGTACTGGACTTGTACAGGATCCAATTTTTGAGATATGGTATATAGTAATCAGGGATACAGACAGTTATCTTGCAACAGTTGATCCATTAACCGGATTAGGTAGTTCTATTGGATTAATCAATGAAAGAACACAGAGCATTGCTTTCAATTCTACAGGACACTTGTTTGGTTGGAGTGGTCAAGCTGGAACTGATCCGGTAGTGAAAAATAATATCTGAAATGCTAAACATGGAATATCTGTATACTATAATTGGAGTTACATCTACAATAATTACAATACTTGTAACGATAATAATTAAAAGCTACAAATTTGGAAAAAATAAGGGAGTTCAAGAAACTAACATATCAAATCTAGATGAAAAATTTGATGAACTAAAAGAAGAGTTTGAGCAAGAAAAAATACAAGGTCAAAAAGATCACAAAGAAATACGTAAAAAAATAGAAGAATTAGATAAAAAATATGCCGAAAAGAAAGGTGTAAAAATTGATCGTATTAGTACAAAATCTCGTCCAAAGAAGAAAAAATCTTGGTGGGATTAATACTTGATATGATGAAATAGATTCTTATTTTTTAAAAATTACTTTTGATGTAATTTTTTACTAATTCCTCTCCTCTTTCAATGTTATTCAAATGTGATTCATCTTCATTTTTTTGTTCGTCAATAATATGTAAAACTAACTTATTTTTTGGTAATCCTGTAATCCAACCGTATATGTCACATTGATCAATTGCATATTGACGAATTTTTTTTAACTGTCGTCTAGTAGTCATGAATTTTGCTTCAATTATTGTATCTTCATTTTTGTCATCCAAGCTGCCTGTGATAAAATATTCTTTATCTTCAATGATGATAATTTTTCTGATAAAATCTTGTTTGAATCCTTTACTCACAAAACCATTTGTTGCATGTAGAAATGAGCCTAATTTCATGGCTGCTTCTTGTGAAGATAGTCTTCTTATGCGATCTTCAAGCTCTGTTATTGTCATTTCCCCTATTGACTTTGTTTTATCTTCGTCATCTTTGTAATGAATATCTCCTAGAATTGTACTCACTGAAACTGCTAAATGCTCATGATTTGTCTCATCTAGATTGAACATAGGCCAAGTACCGTCTTCTGCAGGCTTTCGAATTACCATTTTATCACATAAATGACAGTTTACCTTAAAATCTCCCATAATGATAATATCATAACCTCATCTAAATATATGATCTAGTGCTAGTCAACTGATGGCTACCCCTAAATCAACTAAAAAATCCTCAGCATGCTTAAATCGTTATAGGTATTCTTGAATCTAAGATGGGATTAGATGTTTTTGATGCTATTGCATTAACTATTCATGCAAATAATGATGAAATAATCAGTAAAACTACAGTACAGAAATTAATTTATTTTCATACTGTAATGATTGAAAATTTAGATATTTCAAATTATGTTCCTCATTTCTATGGGCCTTTTAATCGTGAAGTATCTACAGCACTTGAAGATATGTCAGAATTCTCATATATTGATCAAAATATTGTTTCTGGTTATTATGAAACTTATAATTATAAATTAACTGAA
This sequence comes from Candidatus Nitrosopumilus sp., assembly GCA_965248045.1. GTDB lineage: Archaea > Thermoproteota > Nitrososphaeria > Nitrososphaerales > Nitrosopumilaceae > Nitrosopumilus. The sequence goes on along the minus strand of CBDFIG010000002.1, from coordinate 1,200,826 downwards.
AAAGGAATCAAATATGCTGAATCTGCAAAACAAAAATATCCAAAAGAATTTGAAATAATTTCAAACACTCTAAACATTTGCAAAGAATATTGTGAATTAAAACCTAACCCATTATCCTATGCGGCAAAAGCATTTTACATCTTAACTAATTCTAAAGAAGGACTTGAAGGTAATTATTCAGTAAAAAATGTAAAAACTATTGCAAAGGATTTTGATTGGAATGTTTCTATTGATGATACATTAACTGGAATCGAATTACTTGAAAAACTAAATCTTGTCTCCGCTTCATAGTTATTTTCGATTTAAAGCAATAAGAGATCCTCTTTATGGCTTCATCGATCTTTCTGAATTAGAAACAAAAATAATTGATACTGAAATTTTCAGAAGACTCCAATTCATTAAACAACTCTCTCATGCTTATGTTGTATATCCTTCTTTAATCCATACTAGATTTGAACATTCTCTGGGAACTTCTTATGTATCAAATATTATGGCTAATGAATTAGGATTTACCAAACAGGATGATATTGAAAGAATACGATTATCATGCCTACTTCATGACATTGGTCATGGTCCATTTTCTCATTTATTTGAGGCTATAATAGAAAAAATCAACCCCACAATTCCAGAACCTCATGAAGAAATATCAAAAATTATGATTAATGAAGATTCAGAACTTAATTCAATTTTAGGTTTAAAGAAAAATGAGATTATAGAATTACTAGGAAAAAAAATTGATTCTTACAAGGAACCAGAAAAATCACTTCAATCGGACATAGTTTCAAGTGGTATTGATGCAGACAAATTAGATTATCTCAGACGAGACTCCTATCATATTGATGTTGCTTATGGACAATTTGATTTTAGTAGAATCCTTCATACTCTTACTACAACCCCAAAATGCTCTCAAATTTGTATTAGCAAAAAAGGAAAAGATGCTCTTGAAAATTATAGACTAGCTCGTTATTTGATGCATGTTCAAGTTTATGCACATCATGCAAGATTAGCAGCAGATCAAATGTTTCTTAAAGCTCTTGAAATTGCAATTTTTGAAGAAAAAATCATTGATGCAGATTTATTAAAATTTGATCCAAAAAAAGACAATCCAGAATTTTTAAAATTTTATACATCTTTTGATGATTGTTCAACATATAACAAAATTATGGATAATGATAAAGCTAAAACATCTAAATCAATTCTAAACGATATTAAAAAAAGAAAATTATTGAAACGTGCTTGTGAATTTACACCTAAAGATCTAGAAAATGCTGCTGATGTTGAAGGCAAATTTATGAAAATGAAATCTGATGATTTTAGCAAAGTTGCATTAGAAATTAGTAATTCACTTAGTTTAGAACCTCATGAAGTAATCTTTTTCAAATCTACAATAAAGAATAAACTGTTCAAAAAAGGAGAAATTCTTTTTAGAGTTGGTGATGATGTTCATGATTTTGATACATACTCTCCAATATCTGGTAGAGATGTAGACAAATTTTTGATATATGGTCCAATAGATAAAGAAATTAGAAAGAAAATAGCCTCAGAAATTTCTAATAGATTTGGTGTTGATCTTTCAAAAATAGCACCACTTCAATAATTTTTTTAATTTTACTAAAATTTGAGCCTAAATTTTGTGTTTATACGGTAAATAACTGCCATAGAAACCACTTTATCTTTAACCAAGTTTTTTTAATTTATGGATTTCAAAGATAAAGTTATTCTAATTACTGGTGCATCATCTGGAATCGGTAAAGAAACTGCAATACAATTTGCAAAGCTAGGTGCTAACATAATTTTAGTTGCAAGAAGAAAAGATAAACTTGAACGAGTTGAAAACGAATTAAAAAAGTTTCATGTATCTACATTAGTTTGTCAATGTGATGTTTCAAAAAAAGATCAAGTAGAACAAATGTCAAAAGTAGTTTTAGAAAAATTTGACTCAGTTGATATCTTGGTAAATAATGCTGGTTTTGCAATATATGGTTCTGTGTCTGATCTTAGTATAGATGAAATAGAATCACAGATGGAAACAAATTACTTTGGTATGATTTACTGTATCAAAAATTTTCTTCCGTTAATGCTCAAAAAGAAATCTGGTCATATAGTAAATGTTGCATCAGTTGCTGCAAGCTTTGGTCTACCTGGAATCGCTTCATATTGTGCATCTAAATTTGCAATGTTAGGATTCTCAGAAGGTCTGAAACATGAACTAAAAGACACTGGTGTTGGAATTACTGTTGTTAGTCCAATTATGGTTAGAACTGACTTTTTTGATCATTCTTCGTTTGAGAAAATGCCAAAATACTCTCCTACGTCACTTAGTTCTAAAACGGTAGCAAAAACAATTCTAAAGGCAGCAAACTCCCCAAGACTGGAAATTATAGTTCCATCTGTAGTGCGTGGTGCAGTTTGGATGAAAAATACATTTCCTTACTTTATCAATCCAATACTAGGAAAATCTTTCAAAAAACAATTAGATTCTACAAAAGACTAGTCTTATTCTTCTGCATCATCATCTGCAGATTTACCACCTACATCTAACAATTCTAATGATTTTAATTCAAATTGATAAATGACATTCATATCAATTTCTTTTTCTTTTTCTAAAAACTCTGAACATTTCTTGCTCAGTGGAGCTTTGTGTTGATCAAAGACAAACTCGTAAACTTCTCCTTTTAGTAAATCATCAAGTTTGATCTTTTTTGCTACATCCATTGTTACAATATGTCGTCCATCTTCTACGGAATCATACAACTGTGTATCTACTTTATTGTCTTCATAGTAAAATTCTAGAATATATCCAGATTTTTTCATCTCTTCTGGTTTTTGAAATTTTGCATTTTGAATTTCATCAGTAACCCAATCAGGAATTTCATCTTCTTTCTTTTTTACCATAGTAAAATCACTCTAGTTGAGTTCTTTTTCTTTTTTACTTTTTGACCACCATTCAAGGTAATCATCATGTTTATCATCACGTGTTCTCTCTTTTTGATTTAGTTTGAATCTGATATCTGAAACTTCTTCACGTGTTGCGTATAATCCACATCGTTTACAAATGAAATGTCTTCTATTCTTTTCATCCATTTTCATTGGAATCTCAATTTCATCATATAATTTGAATAATGCATCTCTGCTTCTGTCTTCTTCTGGATTATCCTCTACATACTTTGCATCAATTTTCTTTTTTTCTCTTGATGTACATTCTGGGCAGTTAGGCACTGTTGATTTGGCTTAATTTTTTCCATAAAAGCGTTCCCACATTCTTAATTGATCGATATTATCTGACACGCGGATTTTTTCATCATCCCTTGCGGTCCGTTCGCCCATCGAAATCCCGCGTGCCAGATGAGCGAATTTCTTAAAATAATCTATTATCTCTTTTCTTCCAAAGTCTGAGCCGCAATCTTTGCTGAATTTTCTGCTCCATCAGGAACAAAATTCTTTGAAAATTCACTCAAATTTCCTTCAAATTCCTCATAATTCTCTTTAATTTTGGATATTGCTTTGGTTACTTGGTTTGTTTTTGTAGCCAATACGCCTAGATTCTTCTCTTCTGCCCATCTGATATTATTTGTATGCTCATCATAAATTGGAATTCCAATTATTGGCTTTGATTTTCCACCCATAATTTCACCCATTACAGTATGAGAGCCATTAACAACTGCATATTTACATAAATTTAAAATTGTATCTTTTTCTTGCTCTGAAAGAAAACCAATGTCAATTTGTATCCATTCTATTTTTTTATCCAATGCCTCTGAGATTGAATATTTCTTACCGTCTTTTCCTATTACAGAATTAATGTTTGGATCATTTCTTGCATGTGAAACAATTCTTTTCTCGTTTATCATTTCATCTTTAGAAAATACTTCTTCGTATCTTTGACCCGTTCCATCGTTAGTTGATTTGTTTCCAGTTCTCATCCAGTAACCAAATTCATTATTTTCAACTAATTTTTCAAGATCTGAGATATCTTCTTTTTTGAATTGTTTATTGTTTGTAAAATGTCCTACATAGATTGCTTTTTCTTCTGCTTCTTTAATGAAATTTAGATTATATTCACACATAGTATATGGTGGTGGAGAATCTGCAACAAGAATTTTTGATGCTTTAGTAATTTGTTTTGCTATAAAGATCAATGATGGATAAAGATATGATCTTGAATTGTATAGCTTAGGTCTAAATTGATTTGTTACAAACAAACTTGGAATGTTTCTATTATTTGCCAAAATATTTGAACCCATATCTCCATCATTGATCACAAGATCAAATTTTTCTTTATTGTAAAGTTTTCTTTCTTCTCTCAAGTAATTTGCAATCTGCCTTACTAATGGAGGATTTTTTGAAATTGGTAATAATAAGTTCATCAATGACATTGAAACACTTGGACCAAATTTTCCATCAATTGGTGTTGGCATTAAGATTTCATGAATTTTTTCTTTTTCGTCTGGAAATTTTTTTAATAATTTCTCATAAACATGGTCTTTACTTGAAAAATGAACCTTAAATTTTTCTTTTATATGGTCTCCTAAAACCTCATTTAGCCTCATCATTCGAGAATAATGGCCACTTCCCCATGGATAGATGAATTCTCCTATTTTGAGCACAATATGAAATCAAATATGCCGTTTAAATTCTCAGTGATTCTCCTCTAGAGAATCCAAAATATCATGAACATTATTAGGCCCTACCTGAATTGAAATCTTTTTCTTTGTTTTAAGGGCAAACTCTACTTCTTTTTTTGAAGAAACTGGAATTTCATTTGAACTAACTGTGACCATTTTTTCTAATTTTTTGATATTTCTTTCCAATCCTATCTCTTTTGCTTCATTAAACAGATTAGTGTCTACTCCAGCAAGTGGAATTATTGGAGTTTTCTTCTTTTCAAATATTTGTTTTAATGATTTTTCAATAAAGTCTGTAGAAAATACCAGTGGTGATAAAGCTAATGATACATAGTTGTTTGAATGTTGTAACATTATCTCTAGTATCGAATTTACATAAATTAAATAATTTTTAATTCCATTTGGTTTTATTTTTAGCTGAAAAAACTCTAATTCAATTTTATCTTGTACTAATCTTGGAATTATTTGATTAATTATCTTGGCTAAATTCATCAATTCTGATTTTTGTCTATAACAAACTATGATCTTAGTATCATAACCTTGCTTTATTGTCTCAAAACAAGAAACTGCAGATATCTCATCATATACTGCACAAATTGCTTTCTGCTTTTGTGATTGATATGGAATACCTCCCTTACCTTTATCTGAGAAAATACAGATGTATGCATTATTTTTTGTTAGATATGTATACAACAATTTATCATAATTTTCTTCTGTTCCAGGATGAGCTCCTAAGTTTAATTTTTTTTCTATTATGTTTGATGTTGCTGCAATTTCAACATCTTTTGTAAGAAATCCTTTTGATGTTCCTTCAACTCTTACTAGAAATCTCTCACCTTTTAAGAGTAAATTCCCACCTACAGATGTAATCTCTAAAATAATATCTTGAAAATTATTTTTTATCTGCCTTGCAATTGCAATTTTTTTAATACCAAAAAGTAAATTGATAGCAGATGATGCAAATACAGGATCATTTGCATCAACTAAAATTACATCACCATCACGTTTTACAGATTTGAACTGTTGATCTTTAATTTTGAGAATTTTTTTAATATTTGTAATTAGTTGTGGAATTTTATTTTTTGCAAATATGGTTGGAAAAACTACAACGTATGATGTTTCACCCATGTTTTCTATTTTGAAATCTACTTGTTTATAATTTAGGACAAAACTTCGGGTAATCAATATAAAACAAATACCTCAAGTGATTATATGACAAAATTTACACAGGAACAAGTAGATGATCTTAATTCAAAAATAACGACTGCTGAAGAGGCACTTCAATGGGCTTCAGATAATCTTCATCCTAAAGTTGCAAAAGCATCAAGCTTTGGTGCAGAAGATGCAGTGATTATGGATATTATGTTAAAAATTAATCCAAAGTTTAGGTTCTTTACATTAGATACTGGTAGATTACCACAAGAAACTTATGACATTATGGATGTTGTAAGAAAAAAATACAATATTTCAATTGAAGTATTATTTCCTGATGCCAAAGAAGTTGAAGAGATGGTTGGAAAAAAAGGAGTAAATCTATTCTATGAAAGTGTAGAGAACAGAGAACTGTGTTGTGAAATTCGTAAAGTTCATCCAATGAATAAAATGTTGAGTACTTTAGATGGTTGGGTTGCTGGATTAAGACGTGATCAAACCAAAAACCGAGAAAATGCAACAATCTTCCAACTAGATCATGGACATGGTGATATTCTAAAGATTAATCCAATAATTAATTGGACTTGGGATCAAGTTCAAGAATATATCAAAAAGAATAATCTCCCATACAACAGTCTACTTGACAAAGGTTATCCAAGTATTGGCTGTGAGCCTTGTACAAGGGCAATTAAACCTGGAGAAGACCTTAGAGCAGGAAGATGGTGGTGGGAACAAGACGGAAACAAAGAATGTGGAATTCATATAGACCATAAATAGAGGATTTTGCATGTCAGAAAATAATTCGATTAAACCACACGGTGGTGTATTAATTAACAGAATTACCAAAGTCGATCCTACAGGACTATTCTCAATTACAATAAGTGAAGATCTTGCAAATGATGTTGAAAATATTGCAGATGGGATTTTTAGTCCATTAGAAGGATTTTTGGGACAACAAGACTTTGAAAGTGTAGTTTCACGAGGAAGACTAACAAATGATTTAGCTTGGACCATTCCAATTGTACTTGATGTTGATGAACAAACTGCTTCTAAAATGAAAGAAGCAGTAGATGTACTAATACAAAATCCTCCAGGAACTGGTGTTGCAGTATTACATGTTGAAGAAACATATTCTTTTGACAAAGAAAAAACTGTACAAGGAGTCTATGGAACAACTGACTCATCTCATCCAGGTGTTGCAAAGACAATGTCAATGAAAGATTATCTTGTAGGTGGAAAGATTGACTATATTCAAAGACCAGAAGATACTGAGATTAGAAAAAATAGACTAACACCTACACAAACAAGAGAAGCATTTGTACAAGCAGGATGGAAAACAATCTGTGCATTTCAAACCAGAAATCCTCCACATGTTGCACATGAAATGTTACAAAAGACATCAATTACAACACGTGATGGAGTATTTGTAAATCCAATTATTGGAAAGAAAAAGTCTGGTGACTTTGTTGATGAAGTTATTGTAAAATGTTATGAAACCATGATAAAACTATACTATCCAGAAAACAGATGTAAACTTGGAACTCTACATACTGAAATGAAGTATGCTGGACCAAAAGAGGCAATTCATCATGCAATTATGAGACAGAACTATGGATGTACACACATCATTATTGGAAGAGACCATGCAGGTGTTGGAAAATTTTATGATCCATTTGCTGCACAAAAAATCTTTGAAGATTATCCGGAATTAGAAATTTCTCCAGTATTTTTCCCACCATTCTTCTACTGTAAGAAATGTCTTACATATACAACACCAAAGGCATGTCCACATGATGATGATGCCAAAGAACAGATTAGTGGAACTAAACTCAGAGAGATGATTCAAAATGGTCAATCTCCTTCTGAGTTTATTCTAAGACCAGAAGTTGCACAAGTAATTCTAGATCATCCAAAACCTTTTGTTGATTAGATATTTATTAAATCAAATTTGTTCTAGCTTGTGAAATATCTATTTGCAATAATCTTACTTGCTGGATTTTTTGTTACTCCAGCATTTGCTCAAGATATGAAAAATCCGTCAGTAATTATTGATACAATAGAAATTCCTGCAGAGGAATTTAACATAGTTTTACGAGATGCATCAATAATTCCCTTTGATGATATTCATGCTCTTAGTTGGCAAGTAACAATTGATAACAATCTACTTTATGCAAATCCAAATGGAAATGCTGTTTTTAGAATCTATGATCATGAAACACATGATGAATTTATTGAAATTGGAATGGGTTCACAACCTGATCACAAGTATTGGGTTGCAGTACAAACTCCAAAAGAAGGATACATTGTAGTTCATAGTGATTTGGATAGAGGCTGGCCTCCACAAGCAAAATCTATCGTATCTTACACTGACAGAGCAGGACTAACTGTGAATAATGGAGCAAGAATTGTAGTAACAAATGTAGACATTGGTCTGTTTGCAATTGATTCTTACTCTGTTCATGGAATGGAGGGATCTACTGATCCTCCTGCAGTAAATTCTGGAAGTATGATTGTAGAGATTCTATCAGGTGATCCAGCAAAGAATGTGCTTGCTTTGTTTCCATTTTATATTGCAATAGGTGTTTTTGCTGTATTAGGAATTCTCTTTCTCAGTAAAAAACGAACATAATTTTATTATTGAATAATTGAAATTATATTTTCAGATTTTGTATCCAAAGAAATTTTTTGTCCATTTTGAATTGATGAAAACTCTTTATCAGAAATAATAACTAGTGGAATGTTGGCTAATGCACAACCTGTTGTTACAGTAAGATCAGCTTTACGACAAATCATTGCAAGTGGTGCAGAATTATTTGATTTGATTGAATAGATGGTATATGCACCTACACTACTACCAACTCCTGATGGAAATACTAAAACTGAATTTTTAATTGATTTATTAAATAATTCATGATTTTTATCACTAATTATTCCTGTTTTTTTATCTACTGTACCTAAAAAATTAATTCCTGTTTCTGATTTTAGTATGATTCCTTCAACTTTACCTTGAACAAGAATTTTCTTCATGTAGTCTCATCTTCAACTATTTGCGATAATGGTTTTAGATTTACATCAACACCGTTAGAATTTTTTAGATAAAATGCACCCTTGATACTATTTGTTGTAACTGCATCCACTTGATCTCTATTGATTAATGGTGTTAGACATGTACAGCAATCTGAAAGAATTTCACATCCTGCATGTTCTAACTCATTTGTATACCCTATCTTTCTGGCTTGTTCTTTGACTGTTCTAGGACAGAACACCATACATCTCTTCTTAAAAGATCGTCCTTTAAGCCTAGTAGTAAGATCTGAGATCTCTTCTAATCCTAACTGTGGGCTCCCAAGAGTAATCAAGTCTCCTTTCTCTGCAGTGTTTAATTCGTCATGAACGTTTTGCATCTCTTTTTCATCAAAATCTACCTTTTCGCAATCTGCATCTCCTTCTCCAAAAAGAAATTTTGCACAAGTTCCAGAAGTTCCCATACCTCCACACATAGCCTTGCATTGACGCCTATCCATCTCTCCTAAACCTGATACATTTACAGAAGTGTCTCCAACTTTTCCTGCAAAAAAGCCTAGCATTCCATAGGTTAACTCATTTGGATTATTCACTTTCATTCTGATTGTAATGTTAGGTGAATCTTCTTTTCGTAAAGAAGAATATGGACTCTTACCAGTAATTGCACTTGCAACTGCACTAAACGAACTTTCTTTGTTTGTTTTTAAATTATCATAAGAATTTGCATGAATTGCTGCATTACTTTCTGCAAATGCAACTTGAGTATCTTTTTTTGGTATATCAAATATTTCATAAGGAATACATGAAAATGATGGAGTAACACCCATTGTTTCATATGAATTTTTAATTGAAAGTTGTTTTGAAATAAAATTCTCATCTAAATTATAATTTGAGACATTATCTATGTCAAATCCCATTGGGTTCAAAGTTGTTTTTACTTTGACTCTTGCATCTTTACTAATACTTGAAAGCAATTCTTCGCCTGCATCACCAATTGTATTGTAATTAACACCTGATAGATGAGCCCATTCTATTGGAACAAGTCTTTCTGCATCTGTTGCTTCACCTGTTGCAACTAAAATTCTATATGCCATTTGCATAATTTCACCCTGTTCACCTTTTAATGCAGATTCTTCTTCTCTAGTTAACTCCATGTTCAATGTTAGTTACTACAGATATAATACTTGTCTGTAAACTATTACATGAATATGGAAAAAATTCTACATGGAATGACATCTACTATGGTTTCTGTAAAACCACCCAGAATGACTGCTCTACGAGAACTTCATGAAGCAGAGACAGGTAATTTTAGCATCTTAATTGGAACCATCTTGTCTGCAAGAACAAAGGATGAAACCACTGCAAAAGCAGTAAAGAAACTTTTTTCAAAGTACAAGACTCCAAAGGCATTATCTAATGCAAAAGTAAAAGACGTTGAAAAAATAATCAAATCTATTGGATTTTATCATGTAAAATCTAAAAGAATTATTGAGGTAGCAAAGATTATTCATTCTCAGTTTAAAGGAGTGGTTCCTGATGACTTGGAAACCCTAGTAAAACTGCCTGGTGTAGGCAGAAAAACTGCTAATTGTGTACTAGTATATGCTTTTGAAAAGCCTGCAATTCCAGTTGATATTCATGTTCATAGAATCTCAAATAGATTAGGTTTAGTTGAAACTAAAACTCCTGAAGATACTGAACAAGAATTAATGAAAAAAATTCCTAAAAAATATTGGCTAGAAATTAATGATACATTTGTAATGTATGGTCAAAATATCTGTAAACCTATATCTCCCATGTGTGATGTTTGTAAAATAAAAAGAAATTGTAAATACTACAAGCTGAAAAAACTTTAAGAAATTAAAAATAAAAAAAACAAGATTAATTTTTTTTATATTTGATCAAAGTACAATAAAGTTACATGCAACTAAAACTATTTCTTTTATGTTTTGTTTCTTTAATAGTTTTCATTCCTTTTGAAAATGCTTTTGGAACATCAGAACCAATTTTAATTACTGTATCACCAAGCATGGAATATGTTATCTTTGATGGAAAATGGACAAATCATTTAGAATGGAAACAATCTAGTCATAATATGTATGCTCTTGATGATACAACAAAAATAATACATCTAAGAACGGCTCATTTTGGAGATTACATCTATGTTTTTGTTGATCCTATTAGTGATTTAACGCTAGATAAAAAAATGGATGAAGCAACTATTTGTTTAGATAGAAAAAATAACAAAAGCAAAATTTATGATGTTAATGATTTTTGTTTTTCTATATTATTAGGAAACAATGAAGGTTCTGTTCTTCAAGGAATTTCAACAGATGAATCTACAATATCTATGAATAAAATTTCTAATCCTAATAATTTTATTGCAATTAGTTCTGTATCTGACGAAAATGATCGTTATACTGAAATCCCACATCCAAGTTATGAATTTAAAATTCCTATTGAATTACTAGAACGTTCAGATAACTATGGATTTTACTTTTCAGTTTATGATGCAAGTTTAGATAAATTTTATTCATGGCCTGAAAATGCCACACGAGAAAATTTTTCTGATATTCCACCTCCATCTGAGTGGGGGAGATATAATATCTCCTGACAAGTCACTTCCTGAACTGAATCTACCAATCTTGATATTTGCATTACTAATCTTTACAATTATTTTAGTACAATCTAAGGTGAAAATTGGAATAATGCCACAAAAATAGATCAGATGTTAGTTAAATTTTCTCTCTAAAACCCTTGTAAATAAAAAATCACCTAGGCATGAAATTTATTATAAATTAATATTCATTTGTTTCTGGGTTAGGGATGAAGTAAGATATGGCTCAAAACCCTCAAGTCTCAATTATTGTTCCTACGTATAATGAATCTCAAAATATTATAGGCGTTCTAAAATCTATTCGTGAAAGTATTCCAAAGGGAATCCATACTGAAACAATTGTAATTGATGATAATTCTCCTGATGGAACAGGAAAAATTGTTGAAGATTATATTTATGGCATTAAGAAAATTGCAGAAAATACCATTGATGTGATTCATAGAACAGCCAAGAACGGACTCTCTTCTGCAATTTTAAATGGAATTCAAAATGCAAAAGGTGAAACTATTGTTATAATGGATTCTGATTTTTCACATCCGCCACAAATCATTCCAAAAATGATTGATGCCTTTAAACAATATCAATGTGATCTTGTTGTAGCTTCACGATATATTACAGGAGGAAATATTCAAGGTTGGACAACTAAAAGAAAATTAATGAGTAAAATTGCCACTCTAATTGCAAAAAAAGGACTAGGTGTTACAATAAAAGATCCAATGTCGGGATTTTTTGCTTTTAAAAAAAATATTATTAAAGAATTAAATTTTGATACATTAGGTTACAAATTTCTTTTAGAACTTCTTGTAAAGACAAAAGGAATTAATATAAAAGAGATTCCATATACTTTTGACAATAGAAAGTTTGGTTCAAGTAAACTAGATAGTTCAACTATTATTGATTATCTCAAATCAGTTTGGAAATTATACAAGAATGGAAAAATAAAAACAACAAATGAGAAACGTAATTCAGTTCGGTTTCTCTCAAAAGCTGCACGGTTCTTTACTGTTGGAGCCTCTGGGGTAGTAGTCAACTATGTCATTTCAATGCTTTTCACATCTGGATTAACTGATTTTTGGTATGTTCACGCAAACATCTTTGGAATAATTGCATCAATTTCCACTAATTTTGTTTTAAACAAGGTCTGGACATTTGAAGATAGAGACTTTTCACAAAAGAAAACACTATCTCAATTTGGAAAATTCAGTCTATTTAGCTCCTTGGGTGCATTAGTACAACTTGGAATGGTATTTTGGTTGGTAGATACTTATGATATTTTATACCCACTTGCCTTAGTTTCAGCTATTGCGACTGCAGCATTTAGTAATTTTGTATTAAACAAAAAACTTACTTTCAAAGAAAAACTTTGGAATTAAATTCCTATCTAAAATTTAATAGTGTTTTTCCCAAAAATGGGAATTTTTTTATCTGTATTTAATAAAAATTACTTAAGTAAAACTAAATATCCATCTTAATGAAATTTTAGTTAATTGCAACAAAGTAGGATAACTCAATCTGTATTGTCTTTTACAATGTTATCATTATTTGCACTTTCATTTACCATGATTTCAGATGCACAAACTGCTTATGGTATTATAGCGAAGAGACAAAGTTCGTGAACTAAATAATTCCAAAACAAAAAACTTTTTGATCAGTTAACACAATGAGATGCATGAACAATCTAGAATCCCTTGAAGCAGCATACAAGAAAGAAAACTCCAAGGTTGCAGTAAGGATGCTTGGCAGTGCTGATGATTCTAAATGATGGCAAGGAATTGGAACACACTGCACAAACATTGCACCGCTGTACAAACTGGGTACGAAAATGGGTTGATCGTTTTGAGGAGTATGGCCTTGATGGCCTCCTCTACGATCTCCCAAAGAGTGGAAGACCAAGAATTATCTCAAAGAAGAGAATGGATTCAATAATGTCCAAAGCAATGCTAACTTTGTTTACTCCTGTAATGCTGCTGCAGCAAAGCGTCTTTTATTCCACTGGAATAAAATTTCACATAACTCATGCTAGAAAGATAATGCATCAGTAGGCATGTCTGCAAAAACTGCACAAAAATATCATATCAATCATGCAACTGTATCTGCTGTGAAAAGCTGGCAGCAACGCATCAAAAAGAGAATTTCACGCCTAAAAAAGAGGATGGATTCATCATTGCAATGGCTGATGAGGCATTTTTTATTAGAGATGTAAAGCATTCGTTGCTGGTATCAGAATATTATGCAATGTTTACAATGATGAATGATGCAGTGTCAAAATACTTTAGGATAACAAAATTCAAACTCGATATCATCAATTATGTTTTTAGAAATCCTGCAAAAATGTTCACGAACTTTGTCTCTTCGCTATATGATCTAAAAAAGATTAAAGGTGAACCAAAATTCAAAAAGATCAAAGTATTTATCAATAATCAATTTGGACCTGAAAAACTAGTAGCTGAAAAACAAAAGAGATTGTGTGTTCCATCAACCCTTGGTGGAGAAGCTGCTACTCTTAATATTGTAAAGAATACAGTTGGAGGAGTTGATGGTACATTTGACTTTGATGTAACATCTACAGAACCAACTATAACCAAATCAATAACTACTAGCGGTGGAACTGGTTCAACTACTCCATTTGATCTAGTATCTAGAGTTACTTACACTACTGATGAAACTACATTACCAGCTGATTTCACTTTAACCCATTCTGACTGTACAATTAATGGGCATCGACACCAATTATTCTAACATCTGGAATTGCTTACTCTGTAGATGAAATTACTATTCCAACCGGTTATACAATTACTGATTCTGACTGTACAATTAATGGTGGTGCACCAATAGGTACAACATTTACTCCTGCAGATAATGACATTGTTGATTGTACATTTGTCAACTTATTCTCATAATCAAACAAAGAATTTCTAAACTTTTTGTTTTACAAAATACTTAGCTATAATTTTTCTAAAAATTAAAATAAAAAGAATGAACGTTCGTCTTTTCCAATCTACTCAAAGGTAGAAGTAGAGGATTGTGACGAAAGTCCAGTTGAAGATGGGACAGATGGGAATTTATCTCCTATCTGTTGCTCAGCTACTGCAGATGCTTCTTGAAGAATCTTTTCGGTCTCTTCACTTGAAACATCAGACTCCATACTAAATGAGTCTCCTGCAAGTGAATCCATCATCAGTCCATTAAGTGTCTGGGTCATACTGTTCAATTCTGAATCAGCTTCTGGCATGAATCTTCCTAGCGATGACTTCAATCCCTTCATTGTAGACATTGCTGGTCCAATTGCTACCATAGCATCACCAAGATCATGAATAGTTGTCAGTCTTAGTTGGACTTGTTCTAATGACATTCTTGCGTTGCCGAGCATCTTTGTAACTTTACGAATTTCAGCTAATTCGTTGGACAAAACTCTACTTGTGCTAGTATCATGTTGCTGCATTGCAGTCACGACTCTCTGAAAGAGTTGTGCATCTCTTTCGTGCAGTTTTGTAAGCATAGAGTCCATTTTTGAGATTTGGACTTGTAGCTTGTTTACTGCAGTTTGAATTCGTGGTTTTAATGCACCTTGAGGTTTTACTGCATCACGTAGTTTGCCAGTTACGCTTTGGGTCTCCTGTCGAGCCCAAGTACTATCGAAGTTTGGCATGATAGTTGCTGGTTTAGAAATTTAGTCTTAATGGACGGTGTGTACTTAGATCAACTTTGGATTAAATTTAGCTAACAAACTATTATGCGTGATTTATGCCTAAGATTTATGGCTAAAATTGTAGTCTTTGATTCAGGCCTAGGTTCACTATCTATTATCAAGGCTATACAAAGAACATTCAAGGCTGATATCATCTATTTTGCAGACCAACAAAACTTTCCTTATGGAAATAAATCTCAGGTACAATTAAGCTCAATAATTAAAAAATCTTTCAAAATACTTCAGGCACAATTTTCTCCAGATGTGATAGTGTTAGCCTCAAACACACCTAGTCTTATGTTGAATCTGTCTTCTAATACAATAATTGATGTAAAACCACCACTAAAAGAAGCTCGTAGAGTTTCTAAATCAAAAAGAATTGGCATACTTGGAACAAAGTCTGCAATAAAGAGTAAAGGCTTATCAAAATACGTTAAAGAAGAAAGTTTCTCAAAATCTTTTAAAATTTTTAAAATTAACGCTTCTGATCTTGTTGAATTAGTAGAAATAGGAACATTTCTTACAAACAAACAATATTGCAAAAAAATTATTAATAAAGTTCTAAATAATTTAATTTCAAAAAACTCTATTGATACAATAACTCTTTCAAGTACACATCTTCCATTCCTACAGCCATTATTAAAACAAGAATTTCCAAATGTTCAATTTATTGATCCTGGATATTTAGTTGCACAAAAAGTTCTTAAAGCAATAAAAAATAATCAATCAAAAAGAAATTCATTAAAAATTTTTACTTCAGGTGATCCTAGAAAATTAGAAAAAAATCTTATCAAACTTAAAATTAAAAACAAAGTTTCTTTTTTAACTATTTGACCTTAGCTTTTCTGTAACCATGACTGAATTTTTTATCATATAGTTTTGAATATTCATATGTTTTAGAATCTATTACGTCACTAATAATTACAATTGCTGTTCTTGTAATCTTTTCATACTTGATTTTTTTTGCAATATCTTCAAGTGTTCCTTTAATAATTTTTTGATCAGGCCAACTTGCTCTATACACTACAGCTACTGGTGTAGTTTTTTTGTACCCACCTGCAATAGCTTCTTTAACTAAATTAGAAACAAGATGTACACTAAGATAAAAAATTAAAGTTGCCTTATGTTTTGCAAGTTCTGAAATTTTTTCTCGTTTTGGAACTTTTGTTCTTGATTCTGCTCTTGTTACAATAATTGTTTGAGTAACTCCTGGTAATGTTAATTGAGTTCCAAGTGCTGCAGCTGAGGCTAAAAATGCCGTAACTCCGGGAACAACAATAGATTCAATTCCTTTTTTTTCTAAATTATCAATTTGTTCTTTTATTGCACCATAAATTGATGGATCACCATCATGTAATCTTACAATCACTTTGTCTTTTTTTGCATTTTTATAAAGCAATTCAAAAATTTCTTCTCTAACAAGCTTTGCAGCATCGTACAGTTTTCCTTTTTTACATAATTTTAAAATTGGTTTTGGAATTAAAGAACCAGAATAAACTACAACGTCAGCTTTCTGAATTAGTTTTTTAGCTTTGATTGTAATTAATTCGGGATCACCTGGACCACATCCAACAAAAAAAACTTTAGACACGTTTTACCACCAAAATTGAAAAATATTTTGTAGTTAATGACGAATTATTTACTTCACCTAAAGTCATTTTTCTAATAATCTCATTTTCTGTTCCAAGATCTTGTCCAATTGCAAATATAGAATCATCAGGAAATCCAGATTCTTTTAGAACCTCAATAACTTGATCAAAATATCTCCCATCTTTAAGAAATATCATAGATTCAGAATGCTTTGCAATTTCTTTTACACTGGACAAGTCATAGCAAGATGGAATTATGGCAACTTTTTCTGCACCTTCAGCAACACTGACTCCAACTTTTGATGCAAATGTAAAGATCGATACGATTCCTGGAATTACACTAATGTTCATGTCTGGATAATTTTCTTTCAAATCTTTGTGCATGTAGATCCATGTACTGTAAAGGTATGGATCGCCAACTGTAAGATACACAACATTTTTCCCAGTCAAAACCGTTTCAGCCATTATCTTTGCATTTCTTTTCCATGTCTGTTCAAGAATATCTTTGTCTTTAGTCATTGGAAAAATTAATTTTATAATTTCTTGATTTTTAGATTTATCAATTAATGATGACACCACAGATAATGCAATACTGGGTCTGTCTTCTTTTGAGGCTGGACACATGATAATATCTGCACTCTGAATAGCTTTTACTGCCTTTACTGTAAGTAAATCAGGATCCCCTGGGCCTACTCCAATTCCAATTAAACCTGCCATACAAATTCTGATTATGATCCCAATTAAAAGCTAGATTAGGATTTAGTTGCAGAAATAATTGTTACAGGATTTCTTGCAAGCATCATAGTTCCAGTACTTGTCTTTCTACTCTTAGAAATTGTAACTTGAGTAATATCCACAGAACTAAATTGTAATTTATCCAGTATTTGTAAAATTGCATATAGAGTCTCTATCAATATGGTCCCAATTACTATTCTTCCTCCAACTTTCAATTTATCTTGACATATCTCAACAATTTCAGCAGTATCTCCACCTGTACCGCCGATAAATATTGCATCAGCTGATTCTAGTTCATTAATTTTTTCTTTTGCATTTCCATAAATTAATGAAACATTTGAAAGTTCAAATTTTTCAGCATTATTTTTTGTTAATTCAATTGCATTTTCATCATAATCTATTGCTAAAACTTTTCCAGATGATTCCACTTGAATAGCTGCCTCTACTGATATTGAACCACTTCCACAACCTATATCGTAAACTACTTGTCCTGGACGTAATCGTGCTTTACTAATTTGAATTACTCTAACTTCTTCTTTTGTAATTGGAACTTTTTCTGTTCGTTCAAAAAGCTCATCAGGAATTCCAGGAGTTTTAAAATTCCACATACTCTATCTTCCTTTTGTTTTAATTATTAAATTATATATTAATTCCACTTGAAATACTTCCTGAATTAACTAATGTATATGTTACAATCCAAGTGAACAAATACAAAAAGATATAGCTACCAATAGCTTGTGTAACAATCTTTTTTCTATCTGAAGAGGGTAATTGCATTTTCATTCCTTTAGCAACTATAATTGTTCCAAAAAATATAACAATCATAAATCCAATTGAGGCCCACCTTCTATCTTCACCTTCAATATCTTCAAAGATGAAAGTAGCTGCAGTACCTGCAATTATAGCTAATGAGACTCTCATCCAAAATAATTCATTTAATTTTTTATCTTTTTCACTTCGTTCAGCTTCATTTACTGGTGGTTCTCCTGAAGGAACTTCGGGAGTTATTGTGTTACTTTCAATTTCAGGAGTATCACTTGTTTCTTCTTTAACTGATTCTTTTTTAGAATCAGATGCTCCTTCTGTAGGTCCTGATTTTTTCTTTTTGAATTTCGCCAATGTAAATTTCTAGCGTGTCTCAACTAAACCATGTTTAATATCTTTGGTATCCGATGCGCATATCTGATAGCAAGAGTATAATTTCGGACTATGAATTGATGTTTATGGCTTTAGCTGGAATAGAATTAAAATATTTAATTGATCAAATCACTGAACAAGTTCAAGATTACTATGTAAGTAATATCTATGGAATTACCAAAGATAGTATTCTTTTCAAACTTCATCATACTGAAAAACCTGATTTATTTATGATGATTTCAACATCTGGTGTTTGGTTAACTACAGTCAAAATAGATCAAATTGAACCAAACAGATTGCTTAAGCGATTAAGAAATGATATGCTTAGACTAAAATTAAAAAAAATAGAACAAATTGGTTCAGAAAGAATTGCTTACTTTACATTTGAAGGATTTGGAAAGGAATTTGTAATTGTAGGAGAATTTTTTGGAGATGGAAATATTCTCATCTGTAATCAAGACATGAAAATTCTTGCATTACAGCATTCGATTGATGTTAGACATAGAAAACTAGGTGTAGGACTTGAATATACAACTCCTCCACAAAATGGTCTTGATATTTTTGATATTTCTGAATCTGATTTTGATCAATTACAAACATCAGATCTTACTTCTGGAAAATGGTTAGGAAGAACCTTGGGGTTACCAAAAAAATATGTTGAAGGAATTTTTAAGATTGCTGAACTTAATCCTAAAGAGACAGGAAAAAATCTAAGTCATGAACAAGTTAAAAAAATCTATGAAACAACAAAAGAAATTGTTACAAATGTTACAACTGGGAAACATGACCCTGTTATTATTTATGGTGATAAAGTTGAGATCTTACCAATTAGATTAGGAGAAAATGATGATACATCTACTCCTGTTCCTAGTTTCATGGAAGGACTTGACAGGGTATTTACAGAAAGTATAGTAGAACAAGGGAAATCAATTCAATCCAGCGTATCTGATAAAAAGATTCAACAACTTCAAAGTCAATTAAGTGAACAAGAAAAAGCAATTCAAACTGTTAAAGAAAAGTCTGATTACATTACCAAAGTAGCAAATTCTCTCTTTGAAATGGTTTCTCAAGGAATTATATCTATTGAAGACTCTAATGCACAAAGACTTCTTGCAACTTACAATGCTAAACTTACTACAGAAAAAGGAATTTCATTATTAGTAATTCAAGATGAAAAAATTAAGATAAAACCAACTTCTCCATTACAATCAATTGCATCTGTACTATTCAATGAAGCTAAACGACAATCTGGTGCAATAAAATCTATTGAGGAAATTAAAACTAAAACAGAAAAGAAACTTGAAAAATTACAAAATCAAACAGAGACTGAGAGAAATTTAAGTATAGTTACAGAGATACGAAAGAAAAATTGGTATGAACGTTATAGATGGTTTTTTACATCTGACGGGTTCCTTGTTATTGGAGGACGTGATGCTGCATCAAACTCTGCAGTTGTACGAAAACATCTTGTAAAAAATGATAAAATCTTTCATGCAGATATCTTTGGTTCACCATTTTTTATTATAAAAGATGCTGATAATGCACCAACACTAAGTATGAATGAAGTTGCATATGCAACTGTTTGTTTTAGTAGAGCTTGGAGGGAAGGATTGTATGGAGTAAGTGCATATTGGGTAAATCCTGAACAAGTAAAAAAATCTGCACCGAGTGGAGAATTTTTACCAAAGGGATCATTTACAATTGAAGGACAAAGAAATTTTATTAAAGCAGAAACACTTCGATTAGCTGTAGGAATTATTCCACAAGATGATAATTATGTTTTAACCTGCGGTCCTGTTGAACCAATTAAAAAAAATTCCATTTGTTATGCAATTATTGAACCAGATGGATCAGAGATGGCTGCTGCTGCTAAAAAAATTAGAATTGAATTTTCTAAGTTAGAAGATGAAATTACAAAAAATATTAGTATTGACGATTTTGTTCGTGTTCTTCCAGCTGGAAAAAGTCAAATTAAAGAAGTTGACTTTGGTAATTCACATAAACATTCTTTTTAATATTAGACAAATGTATATTTAATATAATTAGAAATTTGTATTCATACAAACAATATGTTATCATTTACTATCAAACTTTTTGATATGTAATTTTTTTTCTTTACACAATGTAACAAATTCTAAAATAAATTAATACAATAATGTTTTTAACTTTTTTAATATATTCATTTTTTTTAAAAGGTTAGTTTAGCAGTAAAACATGATTCTAAAGGATGATCGGCACTGAAAAAAGTTTGATTAGAGTTGCATTATCATATAATTTATGCAAGAATGCATGGAACTATGCAAAGAGATGTTTGTAGCACTAGAACGTGGTAATTTCATACGTATTAAAGAAAATATGGATATAGAATACTACAGGTGTATAGATCGCTTATTAAGCATGAATATTGTAATTTCATATAGGGTTATGGAAAATACTCATGAACTATTACAAAATTATTACTTTTAATAGTTAATTGAGACTTGGGCATAACTAATTCACAAAAATAAAATCTAAAATTATTTAACAGCAAAGCATTCTTCTTACAACTCTTGGATTCTCATTGCCAATTACACAGTTGTAGTACACTGCCAACTGATACACCAACACGCAAATCAACACAAATGATTTCACGCTATCAAATTCTTTTACTGGCAATATACCAATTCTAAACGTACTTTTTAGTATCTCAAAGAGTGGTTCAATTGAGATTTTTCTATCCCTGTACAACTCTTGACCAATCACAGAATTGTAAAACTCTGCAAGATTAATTCTTTCTGGCGGAGTATGCGGGTATTGCCTTATTGGAGTAATCAATCTGAGATGTTTTTTGCTGCTAAAATGATATAATTTGGAATCATCATATGCAGGATCACATAGAATATTCTTGACTAATCCTGAAAGTGATTCAACTAGTGTGCAATACATTGACTGTCATGAACATTTGCAGTGCCGACATTAGCTGACAATGGAACAATTAGTTTGCCAGTGCTACAACTCATGTGTAATTTGTATCCAAATACCCAACCCTTTGATTTGGAATAGCCCCATTTGGCATCCGTATCAATTCCTGAAATTGGTAAACGATTATTCTTCATGTCTGATTTGTGCCATACTGGACCTGCAGCCTTTAGCATGGAACTATCAACTGATGCGGATTTGTTCTCTACTATTTTTTCTGAAACAAACAGGTTTCCCATACTGCTGATCATCTGTGTAATTGGAAGATTCTGAAATCTTCTGTCAATGGTTCTTCTGTCTGGGATTTGTGTTAATCTGCAAACCTTGAGCAGTTTGTCATTGTTACATTTGATTGAAAGAAAATAATGAAACGTATTGTTGCTTGGAATTCTCATCCATGATTTTATAATGTACAATTGTACCATTAATACAGTTGGGTAGACATATGGTCTGCCACGTTTTAGAATGTCTTCATACAAAGATAATGTTCCAACCAAATACAAAACACCAATAAGAAATGATTCAGATAGAATGTTGCTGGGGATTTTTACATTCATGATATGATGAAATAATATTGTAGAGATCCTTGGCTTTTTTCATTTGAATAATTTGAGAAATTGATTAAAAATTAGAATTAGTTATGCCCAAGTCTCAGATATCACTCTGAAACAATTACAGCATTTTCAAACTAATTTCTAAAACTTATGTAATTTCACTAAGGAAATGCAATTGATTCAGCTATTATCGAATCAAGATCAGAAATCTTAATTCTCTCTTGCTCCATTGAATCTCTTTTTCTAATGGTTACAGTTTCATCCTCAAGGGTTTGATGATCAACAGTAATTGCAAATGGTGAACCAACTTCATCTAATCTTCTATATCTTCGTCCTATGGCACCAGAATGATCCAAAAATGCATCACACTTTCTTTTAATTTGAAGAAAAATTTCATCTGTCTTCTCTTTGAGACCATCCTTTTTGACTAGAGATAGTACTCCAACATGAACAGGAGAAAGATATGGCTTTAGTGACAAAACTATTCTCTCATGTTCTGTATCATCTTTCAAACTATGCTCCAAGATAGTGTAAAGACTTCTGTCAATTCCCATTGAAATCTCAAAGACATGAGGAAGAACTTTTTGATCATCGTCCATTATCTCAAATTTCTCTTTGCTCTTTTTTTCGTGACTAGATAAGTCATAATCAGATCTATAATTACATGCAACTAGTTCTAGCCATCCTATTGTAGTTTCTACTTCAAAATCAAATGCTACTTCAGCATAGAATGCCTTTTCTTTATCACCGAGTTTTCTGAATCTACTTTTTGTGATATCTATTCCTGTCTTTTCATAAAATTCAGTCAAGATTCCCAAGTAATATGCAACAAATTTGTTTGGAATGATACCCGATTCAACTGCTTCTTTGCATGTCATAGAAATAGGCTCTGCATCTGTCTGAACTCTAATTATTGTATCTTGAATTTCTGAAAATCTATTCATATCATCTAATTTTGATGGATTACAAAATACTTCAATTTCTGCTTGGTAAAATTCTCTGAGGCGCAGTAAACTCTGTCTTGGTGCTATTTCGTTTCTAAAACTTTTTCCCACTTGAGCTATTCCTAAAGGAAGTTTTCCTCGCATGGTCTTAAAGAGTCTAGGAAAATCTACAAAGATTGATTGACATGTTTCGGGTCTAAGGTATGCTTCTTCTTCTTCAGGACCAATTCCAACTTTGAACATCATGTTGAATTTTTTTGTCTTCTCAAAATCTCCTTTGCATTTTGGGCACTTTATGTTATTTTGTGCAATAGCACTATCAAATTCTTCTAAACCTGAGCTTTCAGGAATTTCAATCTGTGCAATATCTGCAATTGTTCTATCTGCTCTAAATGTTGAATTACATTTTGTACATTTTATTATTGGATCAGCAAAATTACTCAGATGACCAGATGCTTCAAAAACTGATTTAGACATTATTTGAGAACCATCAATCTCAAGCATTCCATCTCTTCTGACAAGCTCTCTTCTCCATAACTCTAGAAATTTATTTTTTAAACTAACTCCGGATGGCCCATACTCCCAAAATCCAGCTTGTGCGTCTGCATACACCTCACAGCTAGGAAAGTAAAATCCACGCTCAAGTGCTAATTTCATAACTGCTTCATAGTCCATTATTAGATTCCCTCACTCATCGAATAAATCTCTACGCAAATCCCTTTGCTATTCTGATATTCTCAAAGTCGTCTCTATCATCATCTATTGGAGTCTCTAAAATTATGGGGATTTTTTTCTTGTTTGCAAACTTTACAACAGAAGAAATACCTTTCTCTCCAATTCCTCCTAATCCTAAATGATAATGTCTATCAAGATTACATCCAATTTCTCCTCTTGCATCATTTAGATGAAGAATTTTCAAATTATCTATTCCTACATGTTCATCAAACTCATCAAAAACTTCCTTAACTTTTTCTTCAGCTCTCAAATCATATCCTGAAACAAATGCATGACAAGTATCAAAACAAACGCCAAATTTCTTTGAAGGTGTTAATTGATTAAAAATTTCTCCTAGCTGTTTAAACTTAGAACCAACAGAGTTTTTCTGACCAGCAGTATTCTCTAATAGAATTGTTACATCATTTTCTGGTTGTACTGCTTGTGTTAATCCATCCACTAATCTCCTAATTGCAAATTCATCACCTGATCCCAAATGACTGCCAAGATGTGTTACAAGATATGGAATTCCTAATTGTGCACATCTTTTAACTTCGTCTCCCAATATTTTTACTGATTTCTGAAATCCATCATCTTTTGGACTAGCAAGATTTGGTAAATATGGCATATGTGCACATGTTGCAAATCTGTCAATTTTACTTTCTTTTAGTTTTGATTTAAAATTAGAAACATCTTCTTCACTGAGCTCTTTTGCGTGCCATCCTCTTGGGTTTCTTGTAAATATCTGAAAAGCAGAGCATTCTCTTTCAACAGCATTATCTACTGCTTTGTCAATTGATCCTGCTATTGAAACATGACAGCCGATCTGCATATTAGTTCATTTTCTAAAAACATAATTTAAACCAGCTTCAAAATCCCCAAAATCAGATTTTTAAGTAAACTCGGTAAATCACTATCATGCTTGCACTTGGACAGGATGAAATTGCAAAGTACCCATTCTTAGCAGATGCTGGTCAATATCTCAAAGATAAGGGCTTTACATTAGAACAATTTGGAACGGATCCTGATCTAAAGCAACTAGTTGACAAGGCATTTGAACGAATTCAAGTTGCCGCAGATGGAAAGATCTACAAATCTGATTTAATTGGAGATCAAGTCTCAAAAGAGGCAGCACTCCCAAGGGAAGTGTTCTCATTTCTTTTAGCTATTGTTCTATTGAAGCTAAGTGGCATGCATACTCTAATCAAGAGATTTGCACTTGCAGAAGCAAGACGTGCAGAAAAATACCTTGAAAGAGATCTAGCAAATATTTCAGACGAGTCAAAAAAAGAACTAGCAATTAGAGTAATTGATGATCTCTTTTCAGTTCAAGTTGAGAAACTTGATGATTATTTTATCATTCCAGTATCAGATTACTTGAAACATTCAATTAATTTTCATGAAAGAGAATGGAAACTTGTCAACAGACATGTTGAAAAAGGACAAGTCTTTCTTACGCCACATGAAACAGTCAGATTGATAAGAAAAGAATTGGGAACATATATCAATTCAAAAATTATCAATGCAAAAACACCTGCAATGATTTCTGGTTTTGAGGATTCTGTAAACAAACTTGTTTTGCTATCTAAAAAATTTGTAACTTTTACTGTAACAACTGGAGAATATCCTCCATGTGTCAAACATGCAATTGAAGTGCTTGAAAAAGGTGAAAATCTTCCACATTCTGGACGATTCATGTTGGCTACATTTCTACTATCAAAAGGCCAATCAGTAGAACAAGTTGCCCCATTATTCAAAAATGCTCCTGATTATAATGAACGAGTTACATTTTATCAACTAAATCATCTAGCTGGTGCTTCTGGAAGTGGCACACAATATTCTTGTCCTTCTTGTGAGAAATTAAAAACACAAGATCTTTGTTTTGCAATACCAGAATGTGACAATATCATCAACCCATTACAGTTTGGAAAGAAGAGAAAATAATGAAAGAAACTGACATAAAATTTCTTGAAGATTCATTCAAAAAATATTATTTTGAACATTTTGATCTAATTCGTGTACCTGAACGTACATCTGAAAGAGAATTTGGATACCAAAAACTCAATTCTGGAATGACTCGTCACATTTCAATAAGAGATGATAAGGAATTACATCTTTTATTTATGCAAAATACTCCGTCTGATGTTTATTGTTCAAATGCATACTATTCATTTCCTAATTTACCTATGAATGAAAAAGATTGGAAAGAAGCAGATTTAATTTTTGATATAGATGCAAAAGATCTTAATTTATCCTGTAGAGGAAATCATACAGTATCAATATGTAATGAATGCAATGAAATTTCAAAAAATTCTGAACATTGTTCAAAATGTAATTCAACAAAAATTGAAAAAAAATCATTGACTTGTAAAAATTGTATTGATTCCTCAAAAGATGAAGTATCTAAACTATCGGAAGTTCTAATTGATGATTTAGCAATTGCTCAAGAAAATATTCATGTTTATTTTTCTGGAAACGAAGGATTTCATGTTTATGTATATGATTCACAATTTCAACAAATTGGTTCTAGAGAAAGATCAGAACTTGTAGATTACATTATGTTTAATGGATCCATTCCTGAAAAATTTGGAATGAAAAAATTTAAGCCAAATCGTTCATCTTTCCCAGATTTTGATGAAAAAGGATGGAGAGGAAGATTTTCTAAACAAGTATTTGGTTCTAAATCAAAACGCTCAAAAATTATTTCAGAATTACTTACAAATGGTTATTCTTCCTTCCAGAAAACACTTGATGATGTATCAGAAAAAATTGGTGTAAAAATTGATCCTAATGTAACCATGGATATTCACAGAATCTTTAGATTACCAGGATCTATTAACAGCAAAAGTGGTCTCACAAAAATTCATTGTAAGAATTTAACTGAGTTTGATCCATATTCTGAAGCGTCTTTTCTAAGTGATGAAACAGTCGAAGTTGTTGCAAACTGTCCAATAGAATTTTATCTTAAAAACAAAAAGTTTGGTCCATACATCAATGAAAAGGTGACAGTTCCGACATTTGCCGCAGTTTACATGATTTGTAAAAAACTAGCAACAATTGCTTGATTTTGCTGGTAAGACATTAATTTGCCAAATCACAACAAAATTTGATTTTGTATAGCGCCTCTACTGATAAGCAGACTCCACCACCTGATGCAGGTAAATTCATCAGATTAGGTGTAGTTGCCATTATTGGAGTTATCATTTTTGCTTTAGCAGGAAATCAGGCAGTAATTCTATCCATGAATTTTACAGAGTTTGGTGATCAATTCACTAAACCTCTTTACTACACTCTTATCTCCACTCTAATTCTTTCTGCAATTGCTCTTGTACGAGTAAATATTCTTGGAAGATCTTCAATTTTCTGGTATGCCATTAGTATTGCAATTGGATTTCTTGGCAGAGGAGGACAACAACCTATTGCAAGTGATATTCCAAGTTTTAGAGATTACAAACTAACTTCGCCACAATTTGTCATCTGGCAAATTACCAAAATTTTGCTTTTTGGAGCATTCTTTGCAAATATCATGTTTGGATTTGCAGCAATGTCATTTATTGATGGAAATACTTTAGGAATTGAAAATATTCCTAAATTATTCTCTCTACCATTTGTGACTCCTGACACTGATCCAAATTATGCAGCTGAAAATGTTGTTCCAATGATTCCTGCTTTGGTAATATTGATTCCTCCAATGCTTGCAGCAATTGGTGTACGTTTAGTTTTGTATGTGGGTGCTCATAGAATTATTGATGTTATAACTTCATTTCTTAAGGATTCTACTGAAGGAAAACCTCGATATCTAAATTATGTTTCAACTATTGAAGGAGTAATTGGTATTGGCATAATCTGGATAGGATTTAATCTCTTCTTTACAGACCAAATTGATTATAATACAAGATATGTAATTGGTGGCACACTTATCATAGGTTTTGCATTAATTGCATTTTCAGTAGTTGATAGAATTCGTGCACGTGTTCTAACTCACATGTTTAAGAGAGATGTATACATTAGATTTTTGACAATTATTGCAATTGCAATTATTGTAGCAGGAGTTGTTTCTGTTAACAATAGTATTGCTGATGCAAAGAAGATTGAATTTTTAGGACCATACACAGCTCAGCAAATTGGAGTAAATCGATATCTTGGTGAAATAAATAATATACAAGAAAACATTCATGATGTTAAACTAACATCAGTTTCTCCAAATAATATTAATAATTATGTACAACAGAACAGTGATGTTCTTGATGTAATTCGAGTTTGGGATTGGGAAGCAGCTTTTGCCAAATTAAAGCCAGAAATTGGACTTATTCCATATGTTGACTTTGAAGATAATGATATTCTTCGCTTTAACAATACTTTGTATTGGACTGCTTCTATGAAACCAATTTTACCATCATCTGTCAGTCTTGAAAATAGATGGTATAATGAACATCTAGTTTACACTCATGTTCCAAATGGGTTTCTTACTCTTGAAGCAACTGATGGTAAAATAGTTGATAGCAGTAAATTTTTCAAACAAAAAGAAATCTACTATGGTGAAGGTGGGCTATTTGAGCAAACTTGGTCTGGTTATCCTAATTCACGAGGTTCTGAAAGTGCTGAACTTGGAGGAGTATTTTATTCAGGTTTGGGTGGATTGGATATTTCACCACCACTAAGTTGGACATTTGAGCCAAACTTTTTGCTTTCATTTCCAACTGAATCAGTTCACGTAATGAGATACAAAGATATTCATGATAGAATGCAGACTCTGTATCCTTATTTCCTCTATGATTTGTTTGGAAAAGAATTAGACTCACTTCCTGTTACTGATGGAGAAAACTCCTATTGGTTAATTCCATTGATTATCGGCTTTGATACACGTGATGTTCCTTGGTCTGTTGGAAATCCCTACTTACGTTTGGTAGGATATGCACTTGTAGATACATACAATGGTGATATTCAATTGCTTAAGACTGGAGATGATTTCTTTTCAGAAATGTTTGCTAGTCAATACTCTGAACGATTTGAAGAAATGCCAGCTTGGTTAGAAGAACAAATCAGGTATCCTGTTGAGTTGTTTAATTGGAAAACTGAAATGTACAATATTTACCATGTAACTAATGTTGAGACATTTATTCAAGCCAATGAATTTTATGAAATTCCACGAGGTCTTGATACTTATTATGTTGAAGCAAAGCCACCTGGTTTTGAGCAAACTGAATTTTTAGGACTACTCTCATTGGAACTAAAGGGTTCCCAAGGTAGAAATCTTGCAGGATACATGATAGTAGAAAATGATCTTTCTAATCTAGGAGACTTGCAGTTCTATGAAGTTCCGCTAAACTCTACGACTAAACTAATTGGTCCTACTGCAGTTAGAGAGGCACTTGATAGAGACCCAGAATTTGCTCAACTAAAGACACTTTTGAGAAATCCAAGAATTGGTGATAATATTTTGTATCATGTAGGTGATCATGATGTCTACTTTATTCCAGTGTATACAGCAGGTGCAGGTGGTGTGGTTGCTCAATTAGGCACTATTGCAGCAGTAGGTGCGGCATTTAATGGTGAATATTTTGTTGGATTAGGTGATACCCAAGAAGAAGCATTTGAAGCATATTTGAAGAAAGTTTCTGGTGTGGCATCAACTACAACAACTAGTGATGATGATTATGTTGAACTTGTTAAAAATGATAGAATTGATATTATAAAATTAGTTTTTACAGAAAATGAGATTACAATTGCTGAACCAACATCTGTACAGGTTCCATTATCATTTAATGAAGGACAGTTATTCTTCTTCACTGAAAATGATCGTGCAGATACTGAGGAATTCATATCCGAATTCATTGATGACTTTGTAAAGCCACGTAGTGATAGAGTATTCATGTGGCAAGAAGAAACTAACCTCAATATTGGAACAGTATTAGTTAAAGATGGAATAACTGAGATGCATTATATCTCCATTGAGGTAGGCAACTAATTGCTACTTGTTGTTGATAACGGTTCTGTATATACAAAAAATTTAACTGATTATCTAAACGAAAAAAATATCTTATTTGAAAAACAAACCCCTCAACTTTTAGATCTAAACTCACTTGAAAAGTATGATTCTGTTATTTTATCTGGGAGAAGAAGAAATGACAAAAAGACTAATGAAATCAATTCTAAAATTATTACTTATTCAATTAAGAACAACATGAAATTATTAGGAATTTGTTATGGTGCTGAAATCTTGTCTCTTACTTTGGGAGGCACAATAAGAAAGATCTCATTACTCCAAAAAGGAAATGAGATGATTAAAGTTTTCAAAGAAAATCCTATCTCAAGTGGTTCTTTGAATGTATTTGAGAGTCATGGATTTGAGATATCTAAATTACCTAATGTGTTAGTTGCACTTGCAGAATCAAAGGAATGCAAATATGAAATCATCCAGTATGAAAAAAAGCCAATTTATGGAACTCAATTTCATCCAGAAATGACCCGAGATGGTCATAACTTGATTGAAAAATTCTGTTTGCTCTGATTGATTTTAATAACTCTCAAAATTTCTTTAGTTAATGGAAGAAGAAAGCCATGAATTGTTATTACCTCTTGTTGATGAAGAAAATATTTGTCTTCCATTACCCATTAACGTAGTATCAAAGTATTGGAATATTGAATTACCTATGGCTGAAGCCATAGAAACTGCAAAAAAATATTCAGAATTTAATGGTAGTATTATAATTGAAGGTATAGAATCTGCAGAAAGACATGGCCTAACATGCAAAATAGTAAATTCATCTTTATCTGAATTAAAAAAAATTATTGATTCTGGAATACCTCCAATTGTTATTCTTCCAGGAATTCCTGAAATTACACAACATGCATCTGTAATTACCGGTTACAATGATGAAGAAAATACAATACTTCATTATATTCAGAAAGGTAATCAGGAAGGAGAACAACAAGAAGGAGCTATACCTCAGGATGTTTTTGACAAGGAATGGTCAGAAGAAGGAAGATTATTGATAATATTGGCACCATCAGAAATTTTATCTTCTATAAAACTTGAAAATGATTCTAGTGATAAACCAAATCGATTGTGTTTTGTTTCTGAGCGATTAAACATTCTAAAGAATTCCTCTGAAGCACTTGAATCATTAATGCAAGCCATAAAACTTGATCCAAAAAACTCAATTGTCTTACATCAATTAGGTGCAATAATGAATGAACAAAATTCTTCAGAATGTATCGGATTTTATGAAAAATGTTTAGAAATCAATAACAGATCATATCTAACTTATAATGGTATAGGTAATTTTTACCTCAAAACAAATCAATTTGAAAAGGCAGATGATCATTACACTAAAGCCATTGAAATTGATCCAAAAAGATCTGCCAAAATTTATAAAAATCGTGCTTATCTTAGAGAAAAACAAAATAAAAATTCTGATGCAAAAGAAGATCTTAAAAATTATTTGAAATATTTTCCAAAAGCTCCAGATAGAGGAATAATAGAGCAAGCAATTAGAGAATTATAATGCGGAGTGCGGGATTTGAACCCGCGGCCTTCAGCTTGGGAAGCTGACGTCATACCAGACTAAACTAACTCCGCTTAGAACATATTCAATAATTATGATTAAATATCTTGATTGTAAAACTAAGATATGGATGCACGATGTCCAGAATGTGAAAAAGTTGCAATTTTAGATGACGATATTACTAAAGTAAAATGTCCTCATTGTAACTTTGAAGCAGACTATGATACTTATCTTGAAATCATGAAAGATCAAGCAATCAATATGGCATATGACTATATTCCAGACAGACCTGGAATATAATTACCAATAATTTCCTTCGTATATAGAATATATGACATATAGATAGTAGACATATAGAGTAGTAGACATCATATATTTGAGTACCTACCTTAATTTATGAACAAACTATTGGATCAAAAACTCAAAGGAGATCTTGATTCTATTTACGTAATGTCTCACAGTTACAGCACGATCTCCGCTTACAGGATTGCAATAGTTAATCAGAACAAGACTGGATTCTGAGATTACTTGCAAGAGCAATACAGGATTAATGAGTTGGAATTTGTTGAACAAACAAAGCAAGAAAAATTTGATGTCTATGCAACCCTCAGAGATCATGTTGTATTCTTAGATGGGAAAAATTACAAGCCCAAAACAATTACAACAAGGCTTTCAGTTGCAGCTGGTTTTGGAATGTGTGGTTTTAGATCATTTCATTGTGAGTCTGTTATTTCTTTGAACATGAAAACAACACAATGCTGTTTCAAATAGATCTGATTGATCATGTAAATTTGTCTAAATGGTTTATTTTGGGATCAGTTGTATCTATTATTGGAAGTTGGGAAACACAGCATCATGAACAAAAGAGGACTGATAGTTTTTGCATCTGGTTTGGTTTTGGTGGGAATTTCACTTTCTATTGCAGTATCTGTAATTCCTTCTGACATTGTTGGTCCTAATGATTTGTCAATGTCTGTTTTGTTTGAAGGGATGTTTGATGATAGTTTGGTATCAAATCATAGTGTTTTCACACCTCCAACCATTAAAAATTGACCTTGTGCTTAATCTGATCTTTTATTAATGGGGGGGGGGGTATGGAGAATTGATCAACATTTGGTGATGACAAAAAATATGTATAAAATATTGCAAAAACAGTTTCTAAAAACCAAAGTCTACCCTACAAGGTTGCACAAGCTCACATTCCACACTAGGTATTGTAGAGTAAAAATGTCCAGTATGTCAGCACATGCGTTTGAGAACGCTCTATTTGTGGTGTATTTTTATTATTTTTATTTTGTAGCCGTATATAATTTTCTGGCATCTGGAGACTACCAATGAATTCTAATATATTATTTCAAAAAAATATCGTGAGCTTTATCAATTATGTCAAAAATGACAGGATGTTGTTAGCTCCAGCACTGTTTGTGGTAGCTGCTGTTGTGCTTGCACCGTATGGTGAGACAAACCAATTTATCGTGAGTGAGGAGAATAAATCTGGAACAATACAGTTCGATGAGATAGCTGGTGATTCCAACCCTCATGATGTAGATTATTTCGTAAGCCTTGTTGCAGGCACGGTCTACTCAGACGACAACGCTTTGTACGCGTGGTCGGTTTTGGATTATATCCTGTCTGCAGGACTGCCCGGATACGCTTTTGCTCAGACGCCTGATACATTCACAGCCATTCTTAATTCTACTGTCACAAGTACCGTATCAGACGTGTCGGTTCCATTTATCGTGACCTTTTCAGAGACCATCAATCCGGACTCGTTTACCAGTACAGATATTGATCACTCTAGTGGTAGTGTAGCAAATCTGACTGTCAAATCCAATGGGCAGTCTGCCGCATTTGATATTATCGGTGCAAGTTCTGGCACTCTGACAGTATCTATTATTTCTGGTGGTATCACAACTTCTGGAGGCTCCACCAACACTGCAAGTACATTGGTATCTGTTGAAATCACAAGTTCCGTGCTATCTGACCCGGTAACAGGGACGCTGACTGTAGTATCGTACATGCATGATGACGTCAATGGTTTTTCAGATCTTGCGACCCCGCGCAACGCAGTTGTATTTCAGATAGGCAGTAACACGTACACGGCAATCACTGCAGAGGATGACAACAGCGTTCAGCTGGCAGACATCACCGACCCTGCCAACCCGGTGGCCATAGCGTACGTTCGAGACAGTGACACCCGCGAACTCGCAGGCTCGTCTGGCATAGATATATTCGAGATAGACGGCAAGACGTATGTTATAGTCACTGCAATGGTAGACGACGGCATTCAGATAATCGACGTTACCAATCCTTACGATCCTGTTGCAGCAGGATACGTAGAAGATACCGCCCACACCAGCCTTAGCGATCCAATCGCAGTAGACACGTTTGTCATAGATGGTGGCACATACGCAGCTGTCACATCAGTGGATGACAATGCCTTTCAGATAATTGATGTCACTGACCCCATAAACCCTGTTCCCGCAGGACGCATATTGGACAACGCCAACCTTAGGCTTAACGCCCCGTATGGTGTTGAAGTCTTTGAGGCAGATGGTAATACCTACGCGATAGTTGCAGCATACCAGTCTGTCGGTATCCAAATAATTAACGTCACCGATCCGTATGCCCCTACTGTAGCAGGAAACGTAGGCGATAATAGCATCCACAAACTCTATCACTCAATCGACGTATCTGTATTTGAGGCAGGCGGTGATAACTATGCAATAGTTGCCGGATACCAAGACCGCGGCGTGCAGGTAATTAATATCACATCCCCATACAATCCTATTTTGGCAGGAAGTATAACTGATATAGGCGTAGCAACTCAAATTGACACCTTTGAGGCAGGCGGTAATCCGTACGCCGTCTTTACAGAGTATGATATAAATCAAATTAGATTGGTAGACCTCTCTGATCCTGACAATCCCATCAAAATGGCATCAGTCAAGTCTCTGGAGTCGTCCTTTAGCGCATTAGGCGTGGAGATCTTTGAGACTGGAGGTAGCTTGTACGCTATTACTACAGACCTAAGATCTAAGAGTGCCTCTATAACAAGAATCGATATGACAGTGGACCGACCTCCAGGACTTGTTATTAACCAGATGCAATTCATATCCATACCCACTGGTTCTTCCTACACCGATGCAGGTGCTATATGTATTGATGAGACTGATGGTGACATTACTGACCAGATACAAGTAACCTCTACTGTCAATACCGCAGTTCCAGAGGATTATATCGTCACGTATACATGCGTAGATTCTGCAGGCAACTACGTTGTTGCGACTCGGACAGTGGCTGTGGTTGATACTACTGCTTTAATCACATTACCTATTGGTGCCCCAACAATTACTGTCCTAGGTGCTATGCCTGTCAATGTGAATGTTGGGAACGACTACGCAGACGCAGGTGCCACCTGTACCGACGAGACTGACGGTGACCTAACCCACTACCTAAGGACAACATCTGATGTCAATGTTTACACACATGGCAACTATACAGTTACATACGAGTGTACCGACTTGGATGATAACAGAACTGTCACGACCCGAACTGTGATGGTGATTGATACAGACATCCCTCAAATCACTCTCTCCGACTACTCTATGTTTGAGCTCTACATGGATGGATCACCATACTACTCACTCTTGTCTCAAATCACTCTCTCCGACCACTCTATGTTTGAGCTATACGTAGGGGACATATACACTGATGCAGGCGCCATATGCATAGATCGTGTGGAAGGAGATCTTTCTGATACTATGACAGTCATAAGCAACGTCGACACTGCTATAGTCGGACAGTATACTGTAACCTATTCATGTGCAGACTCGATTGGTAATGAGGCTGTCCCAGTCAGTAGGACTGTGGTGGTACTTGATCTTGTTCCAATGATTATCGACGGTGTAGGAGGTTTTACCGAACTTGGCGGCGCATCTAGCGTGGCCGTATTTGAGCAAAACAACAGCACATACGCAATAATTACAGCACGTTATGACAACGGCATACAGATTATAAACATCACTGATCCTGCCAACCCTACAGCCACGTCTAGTATCTCCGATGATGACACCCTGAAGCTTTACGGCGCATCTGACGTGGCCGTATTTGAGCAAAACAACAGCACATACGCAATAATTACAGCACGTTATGACGACGGCATACAGATTATAAACATCACTGATCCTGCCAACCCGACAGCTGAGGGACACGCCTCTGATGGAAAACCCTACCGCCTTGGCGGCGCATCTAGCGTGGCCGTATTTGAGCAAAACAACAGCACATACGCAATAATTACAGCATATGATGACGACGGCATACAGATTATAAACATCACTGATCCTGCCAACCCGACAGCTGAGGGACACGCCTCTGATGGAAAACCCTACCGCCTTGGCGGCGCATCTGACGTGGCCGTATTTGAGCAAAACAACAGCACATACGCAATAATTACAGCATATGATGACGACGGCATACAGATTATAAACATCACTGATCCTGCCAACCCGACAGCTGAGGGACACGCCTCTGATGGAAAACCCTACCGCCTTGGCGGCGCATCTGACGTGGCCGTATTTGAGAAGGATAATAGCACATATGCACTTGTCACGGCATTCTATGACAACACAGTTCAGATAATTGACATCACTAATCCCTCTCATCCGATTCCTACCGGACACAAAAAATTCGGTAAAAATTATGTTGGTCTATCTGGAGTCACAACCTTTGTGGACGACAACAGTATATACGCAATCGTTACGCAAAACATGCGAGATGGTATTCGTATAATGAATATCACCGACTTCTCCAACTTGGTAACCAAACAGGTTATCTATGATAGCGCAATTCTCAATCTTGACGACTCTACAGACGTTACGACCTTTAAATCTGGTGATAGCATCTACGCAATAGTCACGGCATATGGTGGTAATGGGGCTCAGATAATACCTGTGTTCATTAAAACATACACACCACCAACCATCACTGCTGTTAGGAATGTTATGGTAACAGAAGCTCAACCACCAGAATTCTTATCTGCTGTCTACATGGTAGACAGTGACAAGATCACAATGACTTTCAGTGAGCCACTTAACTCTACAGCACATCTGGATCGCCTCCACATCCGTGATATAGGTCAGTCTTCTGATGGTGCCACATTGAGTGGTGTCTCTGAATTGTTAGTCTCAGGCTCCACCGTGAATGTGACACTTGCCGCTTCTCAGGTGGCTATTATAGACAGTTTGACTACCCCTCAACTTGACATCGACCATGATGCAGTCTTTGATCTTACTGGCAATGGAATTATCACAATACCTGATCAGCCCATCACTATAGACACGAGCAATAGTCATCCTTCTACTATCTCCTATCTTGAATACTCCGTCGTCGTGCTAGAACCCACAGAACCACGCGATTCGCGTGACATAGGCAGGATCACCCTGTCCGGTATCCAGCCCGGCACTATACAAGCATCTTGGGAGGCTCCAACAGAAACACCATTAGACTATCGCATATCTTGGGCCAAAACAGGAGACAGCTTTCTGACGTGGACTGACCTATCTGGCAACGCCTTCCCAACGACTTCTACACACACAATCTCCGATCTAGATGAAGGTGAGGAGTACAAGGTACAGATGCGTGCTCGCTATGATGGTACATCAGGTGATTGGAGTGGTAAGGCAACTATAACAGTCATAACGTCGCCTGCCTTCACTCCGCTGACTGTCTATGCAGTCACCATCACACTGGAACCATCACAACCACTTGGCTCCCGCGATATTGGCACTATTACATTGACTAGCTCCGAATCTGGGAAGATAGTAGCATCTTGGGAGGCTCCAACAGAAACACCATTAGACTATCGCATATCTTGGGCCAAAACAGGAGACAGCTTTCTGACGTGGACTGACCTATCTGGCAACGCCTTCCCAACGACTTCTACACACACAATCTCCGATCTAGATGAAGGTGAGGAGTACAAGGTACAGATGCGTGCTCGCTATGATGGTACATCAGGTGATTGGAGTGACGAGATTACAATAACTACTGTCAACTGATCCCAAAATAAACCATTTTCTATTATCCTGAAATTGGTTCACCCCATCATTTCTAGACTAAAATCACGATACGTATGGAACAGAGGCAAGAATCATAGAATTATGCAGAAATTAGATCCAGTCAAAGTATCATGGATAATCAGACAAAAGGAAAATGGAATGAGAAATGCAGATGTTGCTGACTCTATGAAGATATCAACACGTTGGGTGCAGAAACTATATTCACGATATCGCAGTGCAGGAGTAATTCCCACTCTAAGAAAACCAGGACGGCCAAGAAGAATAATTACAGAGGAGATGAATCAAACTGTGCAGTCAGCATTTGAGAAATTCAGATGTTCAGCAGTATTTCTTGAGAAAATACTTGATTCTGATGGAATCCATATACCTCATAATACCATTCACCAAATACTAAGGAATAAGGGATTGGCAGAAGAACAACCAAAGAAGAGAAGAAGACGAAAATGGATAAGATTTGAGAGAACATATTCTAATTCTATGTGGCATACTGACTGGAAGAAATTAGATGACGGCAGATGGTTTTTGTGTTACCAAGATGATGCCTCACGATTCATCGTACATTATGGTGTGTTTGCAGAAGCTACAACAGTAAATGCACTTGTAGTTCTCAGTGAAGCAATTGTAAAGCATGGTAGACCAGCATCAATATTGACTGATCATGGTTCTCAGTTTTACGCAAACAAATCAGAATACAAAAGAAGAGGGGCAACAGAATTTGAAAAGGAACTAGTGAGATTGGAAATCAAACACATTCTAGCTAGAGTGAATCATCCACAAACAAATGGCAAGCTGGAGAGATTCCACGGGGAGATTCAGAGAAAACAAAAATGGTTTGGCACAATAGATGAATTGGTTCATTGGTATAATTATACAAAACCACACATGTCACTTGACTGGGATACTTTGGAAACTCCAGCCAAAGCGTTTGTAAGAAAGATGCCACAAAAGGGGAGTACAGTTATTGATGAGCAGACAGGAGAAAAGTATCATGCAGAGTAAAAGACGAACTGATTTTGGGATACCACATTCTGAGATTCCCAATATTCTGAACAGTGTCTGACACTGTTTTGTTTAGTGGAATGTTTCGAGGTGATTTTGTATGGTACCATTTGTTGTGAGATATTCCAACGTATGATAGAGATTTTCTTAGACTCAATTGTGTAATGAGTTGTTTTGCAATGATCATCTTTTGTGTCCCTCCAACGTTTTTTTAAAAGTATCATTGACGATAGTCAACTCGCCAACAATTCTCTTTAGAGTTTCATTTTCCTTTTGCAGTGCCTTGGATATGTTATTATCTGTTCTGCTTACAAGTGCCGCTTTACCTCCGTCCACAAACTTTTCTTTCCATGAATAGAATGTCTGTGGATGAATATTGTACTTTCTGCATAGTTCTGCAGTTGCAATGTTTGTGTTAAGTGACTCTAGAACTATTCTTGATTTTTCTTGAGGTGTAAACTTGCTTTTTACCATGAAAGTGAACCTCCTAAGTTATCTGAAAAGTGTATGTATGGAACTGTTCTCATTCTAGAGGGGACCAGACCACTCTTTGTTGAAAATTCTGAAACTTTCTGTGTGCTGATGATTTGGAACCGTATTTTACGCGAAGATCAATCTATACTCCCTAACAAAATTTTATGATCCATTGATCTAATTTATCATACCAAACAGAATATGGATCAGAAATAACACATCAAACCATGAATGAACAAGAATTAATTAAAGCCTACAAAGATGAAAAGGATGTCAAGGTGAAAGAAAGACTGTTTTTGATAAAGCAGGTATTGCTTGACAAAAATATCGCATCTCATGTTGCAAAGAGTCTTGGACGTGTACGCTCCTGGGCATACAAGTGGCTAAGAAGATTTACAGAATATGGAATTGCAGGATTACATGATATGCCAAGAACTGGAAGGCCAACTAGCATACCAAAGAAGAAACTAGTTAGCATCCAACTACAAATTGCAGAGAAACAATCAGGTTGGAGTGCAAAACAAGTGATGAATCTAATATATGAGAAATCAGGAGTAAAATACCACGAGGTTCATGTGTATAGGTTATTACACAAATGGGGATTTGTTCCAAAAGTAGCACAGAAGAGATTTGTAAATTCTGCCACACCTGAAGAAAAACTCTGGTTTAAAAAAAATCTAAAGAAGAAATAGCCTCAAAAATAGCAGAAGGCTTTACAGTTCTTGCACAAGACGAGTCCATATTTTTAGCTGATGCGATATTTAGAAAAAAGATGTGGGTAAAGAAATGTACACGCCCAGTCATACTGTTAACGGCTCACATCAAAAGACAATCATTTTTGGTGCATCAAGTAGTGATGGCAAACAATTCTTCAGACAGTATGACAAGTTTGATCAGTATTGTTTCTTGGATTATCTAAGGCAGTTAAACAAAAAGTTTGGCAAAATACTAGTCTTTGCAGACAGGGCACCACAACACAGATCAAATATCATAAAGCAATACCTTGAGAAAAATGATGATGTGATATTGCATTGGTTTCCAAAAGGCTCGCCACAGTTTAATGCAGTTGAAGAAGTGTGGAGGCAAGGAAAGTATGATTTGTTGGTATCTCAGTATCAG
Organism: Candidatus Nitrosopumilus sp.; assembly: GCA_965248045.1. GTDB lineage: Archaea > Thermoproteota > Nitrososphaeria > Nitrososphaerales > Nitrosopumilaceae > Nitrosopumilus. Next base: position 1,160,909 of record CBDFIG010000002.1, on the reverse strand, counting down.
CCATCATTGAGCAATCTGAAAAATAGAATTTCCAAATATTACAGAACAAGGAGATTCAATTTGGATATTATCAAATACATGCAACGTGAAGATGGTTGATGAACTTATGTTAGAGAGTATACCTGCATCCAGTGATTAGCATAAAAATTATTGCATTAATTGTGGTACAGTCATCAGCTCTTAGTCTGCCAGTTTTAGCTGGTTTTGGAAGATGTGGTTTTAGATCATTTCATTGCGAGTCTGTTATTTCTTTGAACATGAAAACATAATCAATGCTGTTATTCATAGATCCAAATGATCATCAAAATTTGTCTAAATGGTTAGTTTTAGGATCAGTTGATTATACAATTATTACACATTTACCGAAGTTCCATTTAATGATGAAACCACTAAACTACTTTGGACAATTAATTGGCCAAATGAAATGAAGGAAGTTATGAAGTATATGAAAGATAAAAGAAAACCTAGAAATGCCATTCTAGATACATTCTCTAAATCTCCAAGTAATACTGAATCTTTCTCTAAGCATCAAAATAGTCTTGATTTTTTTAATAAAATAACTGAAACAAAATAATTTCTTTTTTTGTAAATACTGAATATTTTCATTAACTATACAGTCTGAGCCTAATTTCATGTTTATACGGCAAAATAATTACCAATAATTTCCTTTGTCTGAACAATCTAAATGAGATCCACAATTAGGACAAAACATATGACATGCTTGCATATCCACCATCTTCTTATCACACTTTGGACATCTAATGTCTTCTCCCATGCCTATCTCTGTAAATCTTGATTTAAAAATAATGTCCAAAGGTTAATTAGTCGTTCAATTTTTTTTTTGGAATAATTGGCAAACTTCAAACTTACAATTTCAGATATCAAAGGAAAATCTATATCAAAGGAACTCAAAGATAGCGATGCAAATCCGTTATTAGGATTACAATTAGGAAATGAAACTGATGCTACAATTGTAGGATTAAATGGAAAACTAAGACTCACTGGAGGAAGTGACAAATCTGGCGTTCCAATGAGAAATGATGTTCATGGTGCAGCAAGAAAAAAAGTTCTACTTTCTAAAGGAGTAGGATTACAAGATGCAGAGATTGGACAAAGAAAAAGAAAATTGATGCGTGGAAATACAGTATCAGAAGAAATCTATCAAGTAAATTGTAAATTTGACGGAGAATTGCCAGTTGAAGCACCTGTTGAAGATGCAGCAGAATCTACAGAAGAAAAAACTAAAGATAAAAAAGAATAACTTAACATATACCGATTCTACATTTTGACTCATGCATTGGAGAGAGTCACTTCCTGATTGGTACGTTAAAAAATATGGATATCAACCATGTGTTAACATTGGAACTGCTGGTCATGTAGATCATGGAAAAACTACTCTGACTCAGGCATTAACTGGTTCTTGGACAAGTGTACATAGTCAGGAACTAAAACGTGGAATTACTATTCGTGTTGGATATTCTGATGCTGCATTCTATAAATGCAAAAGTTGTGAGGAACCTTTAGGATATTCTACAACCCCAAAATGTAACAATTGTGGAAAAGAAAGCGAGTTATCTCGAGTTGTTAGTTTTGTAGATAGTCCAGGACACGAAAGTTTGATGGCAAACATGCTTTCAGGTTCTGCTTTGATGGATGGAGCATTACTACTAGTTGCCGCAAATGAAAAAGTTCCTAAACCACAAACAAAAGAACATCTCCTAGCTCTTGAAACTCTTGGTATTCAACAAATAGTCGTAGTTCAAAATAAAGTTGATCTACTTTCTTACAAAGAAGTCTTGGCAAATTATCAAGAAATTACAAAATTTGTAAAAGGAACTCATACAGCAAAGGCACCTATAATTCCTATTTCTGCTCAATCTGGATTAAACATTGATGCTTTAATTGGTTCTATAGAATCAACAATCAAAACACCTGAAAGAGATGAAAAAAAAGATACCGTTATGCATGTTTTACGTTCTTTTGATGTAAACAAACCTGGTACGAAATTAAAAGATATCAAGGGAGGTGTAATTGGGGGAAGTCTAACTCAAGGAGTTTTCAACATTGGTGATGAAATTGAGATTAAACCTGGTATAATGAATGAGAAGAAAAAATCATATGAGCCTTTGGTGACAGAAATTACTTCTTTAGGAACTGCTGCAGGAATCGTTGAGTCAGTAAAACCAGGAGGATTAGTTGCTATTGGAACAAAATTAGATCCTGCTATGACTAGAAGTGATTCATTTATTGGTTCAGTTATTGGAAAACCTGATACACTTCCTGAAAACTTTACTCAGTTAAAACTTGATGTGAATCTATTTGATTCTGCTGTAGGTACAACTGAAGATGTTAAAGTCCAACCAATTCAATCAGGAGAATTACTTCGACTAAATATTGGGACTGCTCCTGTATTAGGTAAAGTTGCCAAAATAAAATCAAAAAATATTGAGATTGAACTTAGAAGACCTGCCTGCGTCTTTGAAGGTGGAAATGTAGCAATCAGTAGACGAATTGCTGAAAGATGGAGATTAATTGGTGCAGGAATAGTTGGTTGAAGTAATCTGTGACACCAATTTTCTAATTCACCTGGCAACTAAGAGAATTAAAAATATTGATAATCTAGATGTCGAGATAGGCCAAATCACTTTTGTTGTACCTCAAGTTGTAAAAAATGAGTTATCTGAATTAGTAAAAAATCCGGAAAAAAATCAAGACATTCAATTAACTCTTAATTATATAAAAAATTTCAAAACGATTCCTATTCTTGGTACGTTTGCTGATAAAGAATTGCTTGACTATGTTTCAATGAATAAAGTAATTGTTGCCACAATGGATAAAGAACTGAAAAAACAGATCAAAAACAGTGGAAGTTCTATAATGTCTTTTTCAAATGATAAAATAGTTTTAGAATCTTAGAAAAATTTAACTTTGAGCATTTCTAAATTCTGATATGAGTAATTTTACTTTAGAAAGTGACGCATTTGATAATGGCGGAGTAATTCCTAAAAAATATGGTTATAAAAATGGAAATCTTAGCCCCCCTCTAAAGATAAGTGATGTTCCTGAAAACACATCATCTTTAGCTTTAATCATGGATGATCCAGATGCTATGGGTGCAGTTGGAAAAGTTTGGGTACACTGGGTTTTATGGAATATTAATTCTAGTACTATAGAATTAAAAGAAAATTCTATTCCATCAGATTGTCTTGAAGGTGAGACTGATTTTGGAGAAATTGGATATGGTGGACCAGCTCCACCAGATAAAGAGCACACATATATCTTCAAATTGTATGCGTTAGATCAAAAATTAGATGTTGCTAAAAACTCAACTAAAAAGCAAATAGAGGAAGCTATGGATAATCATGTTATTGAAGAAACTAGACTTGAAGGAAGATATTCACCTTAAATCTTGACTAGTTGTAATTTTTTATACAAAGAGTAATAAGCAAAGTTTTTTGAGAAAAAACAATTGTTAACAAATACAAAACTCATTTCTATAGGTAATTTTGATTTAAAATTAACTCATCTTTTAATAATTGGAATTCTTGCTTTATCTTTTTCTGTTTCTTTTTTAATTAGATCCCAAGCAGCTGATTTTGGTTTTGAATTAAACGAGTTTGATCCTTTTTTTAATTACAGAGCAACTCAATATATTGTAGATAATGGAATTGGGGAATATTTTGAATGGAATGATAGTCTAAGTTGGTATCCTTCAGGTAGAGATGTATCTAGAAATTCTCAAGTGATGCTTCATCTAACGGCTGCTACAACTTATTGGATTTTTGGTGGAGGTTTAGATCTTTATGATTTTACAATACTATTTCCAGTAGTTTTTGGTTCTTTATCTGCAATTGTTCTTTTTGCATTAGTTAGAGTCATAGGTGGTGCTACTGCTGGTTTGTTTTCTGCCATGTTGTTTTCTATTTCATTACCAATATTAATTCGAGGTCCAATTGGATGGTTCAAATCAGAACCTTTAGGATTGTTTTTCAGTCTTTTGACAGTCTATTTATTATTAAGTGGGATAAATTCTCAAAATAAAAAAATAGCATTTGCAAAACTCCTTGGAGCTGGAGTTTTTACCACATTTGCCATCTCAGCTTGGGGAGGAAATCAATTCTTTATTATTCCGATAGGACTTTTCTTTCTTACATTACCATTTTTAAGAACCGATCATAAATTCATTATATGGGCCATTCCTCTTTATACAATTACCACAATTTTCTTTTCTTTAGGATTTGAACGAGTTAGTTCCAATTTTATTTTTGGATTGGGTGGAATTTTGTTAATAGTTTCTACATTATTTTTAGTATCTTGTATTTTTATTCAAAATAAGAGTTCCAAAAATAAAACAAGAAACGGTTTATTGTTATTAGTAGCACTTCTGATTATAGCCCCAAGTATTTTACTAATCAATTCTGATTCTCAATTTTTACCGTTATCTAGTCATAGATATCTAAATGCATTGAATCCTTTTTTGACTACAACTGATCCATTGGTAGATTCTGTAGCGGAACATGCAACAACGACACTTGCAGCATCATTTACATTCCATTCTATTTTGATGCTTTTTTCAGGTATAGGAATCTGGTTAATTATCAAAAATATTCAAAATAAAAATTCTAGTTTTATTAAAAATGACATGTTGGTATTCTCATTAATTTTAGGACTTGTCGGAGTATACGTGAGTTCGACTTTTGTTAGGTTAGAAGTATTTGCATCAATTGCTGTAATTGTTTTAGCATCTTTGGGTTTGACTGCTTTAACAAAAGAATTTTTTAAAAATAAACATGAATCAAAAAAACCAATTGGTAAACTAATTAAACTGCCATATGTTGTAGGAATTATTATTCTTTTGATGATTCCTATGTTTTATCCTATAGGAGCAGATCTATTTACTACTACTAAAACTCCTCCAACAATTCTTAATGGTGGAAGCGCGTTTACAGTAAGTACCACTGACTGGCTTGACTCAATGGAATGGATCAAAAATAACACTCCAAAAGATGCTGTAGTTGCAGCTTGGTGGGATTATGGCTATTGGATTTCTACAATGGGAGAAAGAGCCACATTAGCGGATAATTCAACTGTTAATACTAAAGTTATTCAAAATATTGCAAAAATGTTACTAAGTAATCCTGATGCATCTTGGCAAATGTTACAAGAAATGCAGGCAGATTACGTTCTTGTTTTTGTCGCAGGTGAAAAATTAAAGATTGATTCACCAGATTCTTTCTATGTGTTACGTGGAGGTGGTGATGAGTCAAAAAAGCAATGGTTTATGAGAATAGCAGGATTAGATGAATCTCAATTTTTACATTCAAATGGTTCTGATGGTACAGATTATTTCTTGAATGAAACTTTACTTGGTAAAATGTTCCCTTTTTCTCCAATAGGATATGTTAATCCTAATGATTTTTCCCAGCAATCTGAAACTTATGTTCATGGAACAGTTGGAGTCTATACTAAAGACATCAAATACCCCTCTGATGGTGATGGACCACTAAGATTGGTTTATACATCTTCAAGCTTTGTTAAAGAAAATCCTGGAGCTATGCTTGGAGTTTTTATTTATGAAATAAATAAAGAGTACAAACCAATGTCTTAATATTTTAAGAATATCTTTCAGCCAACCTGTATCTCATGTATTTATCATCAGGTGAAAATTTTGCTGGATGTACAGAGATTGTTTCTTCATTACATTTAGGACATTTTTCTTTTAATGTATAATGATTGCACTTTGAACATTTTCTTAATTGAAACTTCATCTTAATTTTCTCTGGTTTTCTTTGAGTCTTCTCTAGTAAATTTGAATAACCCTTTTTTCTTTTCTATATTAGTTTGAATTTTAGCAACTATTGGTTTTAGTGATTTCTCAGCAGATTTGAAATTATCCGAAGTTATAGATAATCTATACTTTGGTGCTCCCAAATACGTAATATCAATAGTAGAATCTTTTTTTAGTTCATCTAATAGGATTTTTTTAATAATTTCCACTCCATCTGTTTTGTCACTTGTAATTTCCATAATCCCTCTAATTTCAACTGAAGGGAGTTTAATTTTTGAACATATTTCTTCAATTGCAGTTGCAGTTTTCTTTGCAAGTTTAAGTTCCTTTACAGATTCAATTCCATTTCTTCCAATCTCTATAAATGCATCATAAACTGAATCAAATTTTGAATAAATGCTGTCTTCTAATTTTTCAATTTCTTCATCTGATAGTTTTGCTTTTTCTTTTAAATTTTGCAATAATGTTTTGCCTTTTTCAAATTTTTTAGCTTCCTTTAGTTTTTGTTTTTTCTGATCTTTTGAAATTTGTTTTAATGATAAATCAATGTCTCCTCGTTTAGAATTTACTTTCTTTACAAGTAGAACTTTTTTTTCCCCATCTCTAACAAATCTGCTTACTGATCTAATCCAACCTGGAGCAATTTCTGAAATGTGTAAAAATCCTTGAATATCATCATATTCATCTAATGTCACATAAGCTCCATGATCCATTACTTTGGTAACTGTAGCAAGAACAATTTCTCCTTGTTCAGGCATCTCTTGAATTTCAGTAGACATTTCTTCTAAAACTCTTGAATGTGTAAATTAATGTTGCTGGTTAGAAATCTATTCCTTTTTTAGCTTTAATTCCACGCTGAAACGGATGTTTTATTTCTCTCATTTCTGTAACTAGATCAGCTACCTCAATAACTTCGTCTCTTGCATAATTTCCTGTTAATACTAAATCTACCCCTTGTGGCTTTGATTTGATTAAATTTAGAACGTCATTAACTGAAATTAATTTAAGATTTACTGCATAGTTAATCTCATCTAAAATGACAATATCGTAGTGGCCTGATTGGATTTTTTTATTGCTAATCCTAATTGCCTCTTTGGCAATTTTTTCATGATCTTCCTTTGGACTCTTATCATCAATAATCCCAACAAATCCTTTACCTATAGCAATCATTTCAAATTCAGGTTCAAGTCTTTTTGATGAATCCATTTCACCATAATGCCATGAACCTTTGATGAATTGAATCATACAAATCTTCTTTTTATAACCTGTAGCTCGTAATGCAATTCCTAGAGCTGCTGTTGTTTTTCCTTTACCTTTTCCAGTATAAACAATAGTTAAACCATCTTTTTCCATAAATAATATTCAAATAATCTTACTAAAAACATTGAGTATTTCTCAAAAAACATCAATTTAAATAAAAAATAATCCTAGTCATGCAAATTGAGAATTCCAAGAATCGTATTAGCAGGTGTTACAAGTGGAGTTGGTAAGACATCCATTACATGTTCTATTATTCATGCTTTACAAAAACAAGGTTATTCAGTCCAACCGTTTAAGGTAGGACCTGATTATATTGATCCCAGTTATCTATCAAGTATTTCAAAACATGATACCTACAACTTGGACGTTTGGTTAATGGGAAAAAATCAGCTTTTGAAAAGTTTTATTTCTAATTCAAAATCAGATGTATCTATTATTGAAGGTGTAATGGGCTATTATGATGGTTTTGAAGGAAATTCTAATTATGCAAGTACACATCATGTAGCTTCTATAATAAAATCTCCAGTACTCTTAGTTTTAGATGCAAGCAAAACTGCTCGCTCTATTGCTGCAACTGCTTTAGGTTTTCAGAAATTTCATAGAAATTCTAGAATTTCTGGAATTATTCTCAACAAAATAGGTAGTAAAAAGCATGAAATTTTATGTAGAAATGCATTGAAAAAAACCAAAATTCCAATAATTGGAGTAATTCCAAAAAATTCTCTTCTAAATATGAACTCTAGACATCTTGGATTAATTTCAACATTAGATAACAAAGTTCTAAAAAATCAGATTGAAAAAATATCAAAAATAATTTCAAAGTCTCTAGATGTTTCTCAAATTATTAAAATTCTAAAAAATCCAATCGATCTTCCAAAAAAATTAAAACCTATTCATAAAAAGCCAAAAACTACAATTGCAGTTGCACTTGATACATCATTTAATTTCTACTATCAAGACAATCTTGAAGCATTACGTCGAGAAGGTGCAATTCTAAAATTTTTTAGTCCTGTTAAAGATAAAAAAATTCCAAAATGTGATGGACTTTACATAGGTGGTGGTTTTCCTGAAGTTTTAGGCAATTCACTTGAAAAAAATAAAACTATGAAAAAAACTATAAAAAAATTAGCTGAAGACAATCTTCCAATTTATGCTGAATGTGGTGGATTGATGTACCTAACAAAATCTATTGTTTCTCATAACAAAAAACATAAAATGGTTGGTGTATTTGATGCTGAAACTAAAATGACAAAGAAAATGAGACTTAATTATACAAAAGGTAAGATTTCTACTAAAACTACCATTTCAGAAAAACCACATAATCTTCATGGTCATGAATTTCATTATTCACAGTTAGATTCAGTATCTTCTGATTCTAAATTTGCTTATGACTTAGAAATTGGTGAAGGAATAAAAAAACACCAAGATGGAATGATACAATACAATACACTTGCTTCATACGGACATCTCTATTTTGCTAGCTCAAACTATGCCCAGATTTTTGTTAAAAATTGCTTAAAATATTCAAGAAGTTGATTCTGCTCTAATTAACTTGAATATTGCATTAATTATGGCAGATGCTGATGAACTTCCTCCTTTTCTACCAAAATTAGTGATAAATGGAGATTCTTCTAATTTTGATAATTCCTCTTTTGATTCAGCCGCACAGATGAATCCTACTGGTATTCCAATAATCAATGCAGGTTTTACTATACCTTCTTTTACCATTTGAATTACTTCCATTAAGGCAGTAGGTGCATTTCCGATGGCTACAATTCCCCCATCAATATCTGAAATGGCTGTTCTCATAGAGACTTGAGATCGTGTTTTTCCTTCTTTTTTTGCCAATTCCATAATTTCTGGTTTTGAAATATTGCATACTATGTCATTTCCAAAATCTTTAGGATTTTGTTTATTTAATCCACCAATTACCCCATTAACATCAACTACAATACTACAACCATTTCTCAAAGCATTCATTGCACTAACAATAGCATCTTTGTGAAAAATTATTTTATTTTTATCTGCAAAATCAAAGTCTGCTGTAGAATGAATAACTCTTCTAACAATAGGCCATTCTTTTTCATTATATTGATGTGTACCAATTTCATCTTCAATCATCTGCATACTTGCATCTTCAATTGATTGACCTTTTTTAGTTTGCATCTTCTACCTCTTTTGCTCTCTCAATTATCAAATCTATCATTTTTTCATCTGTTCCCAAATGTTTTGTAATGTATGTTTTTTTTAAATTAGAATTTTTAAGAGCAGGGGTCAAATCATTATTGATGTCAGTTTTTACATGTGCTCCTTCATGGAGGAAATAAAAAACAATTATTAGGACTTTAGGATTATCTTTTTCACATTTTTTTACTCCCTCAAAAATATCTGGTTGTTCTATTTCTAACCAACATCTACTCACATTTCTATAGGAATTTTTTAGTTCATTTACTATGTAGTTTAATGACATTTGTGCATTAGGATCTTTACTACCATGTCCAATAATCATTACATCTACATCTTTTTTTGGAAGAGATACTTGATTTTCTTTGAGTGTTGTTGATATTCTATTTTCAACTACATCTACCAAAGTTTTATGCATACTCATTTGTTTTGTGACAACAAATTTCACTTTGGTGTCTTTTTGGAACTTCATTACATCAGTAACTGCATTTTTAACTTTTTTACCAGGGTACAAAAAGTAAGGAACTATAGTTAACGAATCAATATCTTCTTTAAGACATTTAGTAATTCCAGCCTCAATATATGGTGGAATTACCTCTAAAAAACAAAAATCAGTGAATACATAATCACTTTTTGCCTTAATTCTCTTACAAATAATCTCTAATTCTTCAGATGCCTCTCTTTCTCTACTTCCTCTGTCAATTAGTAATAATCCTCTCTTCAATTTACAATCCTTGCAATAGCTATAGTCAAATTTGGTGGGAATTTCTGTTTTTCTACAATTAATTCTCCGCCAGAAACTTTGATTGCTGCAGCTTCTGAAACACTTGCAGTTCCTTCAAATGCTTTTACAGTTTCTGAAGGATTTGGTGCAGAAATCTCAGATAAATTTTCTCTGTTTACATATTCGATAGGAATTCCTAACTCTTTTCCAACACCTATCAGTCCTTGAACATCTTCTGGTTTTTTTATTGAAACTAGTTTTGCAATTGATTTTGAACTAAGCTTAAATTTTTCTAGACAGTGTTCGATTCCTTCTCTAATAGTTTCTTTTGAAGTATCCCAGTGTAACCCAACACCAACAACTAAACTTGGAGGACGGTATGTTACAGCATCTGTAGATAAATCTTCATCAATAATTCTATCAGAGATAATTAGATATGCTTTAGAACTTGATTTCTTCAAGTCTTCTACACTTTCATAAATTGAGACATTTTTTGGTAATTCTTTATACCAATTTTTTTTACCGGCTTCTTGTAAAACACCGATTGGTTCTGCATTTACCATATGTGCACTGATTTTAGTTACAGTAGAATCATCATCAATTTTCCAATCAAATTCTCTTCCTACTAGATCTACTGCTATAGTTTTGTTAACATCAGCTGCAGTTGTAATTACTGCCAATGCCCCTAATTTTTCTGCAATCTCTTGAGTTAATTCATTAGCTCCACCAATATGACCAGATAAAACACTAATTACAAAATTTGTTTTATCATCTATTACAATCACAGCTGGATCTGTTTTTTTGTCTTTCAAATGCGGTGCAATTAATCTAATTACTGCACCCAAAGAAAAGAGACACACTAATGCGTTATTGTTTTTGAAAAGTTCAACAATTTTTTCTGATGTAGACTCAGAATACCAAGTTATTTCATTATTTTCACTTGAGAATTTGGAAGGAGCAAAGACATTCCAGTCAGGAAATATTTGTTTTAACTCTTGTCCAATTTTAACTCCATTTTTGGTAATTGCAAGTACTGCTGTTTTCTCCATAATCAATACCTTCTAAATTTAATAAAATACCTTACTCTTCAGATTTTTTAGCCAGTATGTTTCCATCAAAATCGAATAATATTACATCAATTGGAACTTTTTCTTCAGAATGTTTTCTCATATGCCTATACGTTTCATTAACAATTAAATCAAAAAATCCTTTCACATTATTCTCTTGAATAATTTCAGAAACATGCCTTGCTGTGTTTGCTTTTTTGATATTTCCAATTATTGTTTCATTTGCATGGGATTTCTTTGCCAAGTCTGCTAGAAAATTCATATCGACTTTAGATCCTTTAACATGAGTTTGTTTTACTCCTGTAGCCATCTTTGCGAGTTTTCCAATAAAACCTACAATATATGCTCTTTTGATATTTTTTCTGCTACATTGTTGAATTGTATATCCTGAAAAATCTCCCATCTGTACAAAACAATGTTCAGGTAAATCTACTATTTTCTTTACAAAATCTTCACTTCTTCCCCCTGTTGTTAATACTACGGTATCATTTCCCATTGCAACTGCTACATCTAGATTTTGTCTTATTGATGCAGCATATGATGCAGTAGAAAATGGAATTACAATTCCACTTGTTCCTAAAATTGAAATTCCATTCTTTATTCCTAGTCTTGGATTATCTGTTTTTGGTCCTAACTCTTTTCCTTTTGGAACGGAAATTACAACTCTAATTCCTTTTTTCTCAAGAATTTTTTCTCCAATCTCTCTTAAATTTTCAATAATCATTTTTTTGGGGGTAGGATTTATTGCAGGTTTGTTAATTTCTAAACCTAGTCCAGGCTTAGTAACTATGCCTACTCCTTCACCCCCGCCAATTTCAATTTCATTAATTTTTTCTGTAAATGATAATTCAACAATAATTTCTGCCCCATGAGTAACATCAGGATCATCTCCTCCATCTTTAATTACGGAGCATTTTGCATTATCGGAATTAAAATCACAAGAATGTACTAGAATTTTAATAGAATTTCCTTTAGGTAATTTGATGGTTATACTATCTATTTTTTTCTGATTAATTATTGATAATAATCCTGCTTTGGCAGCAGCAGTTGCTGAACTTCCTGTTGTGTAACCAGTCCTTAATTTTGTCTTTTCTTCCACATTTGCTGTATTCATTTTACTGTATTAACTCTTATTTGCACAAGTACAAATCTTCTAAATAGATTTAAAATTAAAAATAACTTGGGATTCTTATGGCTAAAAACTATCAAATAGTTGTTACGGGAGCAAATGGATTTGTTGCAAGGAACATCAGAAAATATTTGTCTGAAAATAATGTTAAATTAATTTCGATCTCACGAAAAAACTTTCAATCATTTAAGAATGAAAAAAAAATTATCTCAAAAAATTATGATGAAAAGCATCTTGTCCCAAAAATACAAAATTCAGATGCCATAATACATCTTATTGGAATTGGAAAACAATCTGCTAAAATTGATTATGATATGGTGAATGTAGAATTAACAAAACACATTATTAATTTAAGTAAAAAGGCAAAAATCAAAAAATTTGTTTATACAAGTGGTCTTGGAGTTTCATCTAATACTTCATTAGGATATTTTATTTCTAAACATGAGGCAGAAAAATTAATTGTAAATTCAGGAATAAATTACACGATATTTCGACCTTCTTACATTGTAGGAAAAGACGATCTCTTTACCAAATATCTTAAAAAACAAATGAAGAAAAAAATAATCAAAATCCCTGGTTCTGGTGCCTATTCAATTCAACCAATTTTCATTAATGATGTGGCAAAAATCATCCATCTATCCATATTTCAAATGAAATTTAGAAACAAAATTCTTGATCTTGTTGGATCTGAACATATTACTTTTGAAAAATATGTTAAATTATTTTCAAAAGGAACTAAAACAAAGATCAAAAAAATTAATCTAGAAGAAGCTTATCATGATGCAATTAATAATTCAAAATCTGATTTTGGAGTAGATGATCTCAATATTCTAATTGGTAATTTTAAAGGAAATCATACCAAATTACAAAAAATTACTGAAATAGAATTTGAATCAGTTACTGAAATTTTAAAGTCCGGCAGATTGCTTTAGAACCTCTACTTTGTCAGTCTTTTCCCAAGAAAATTCAGGCTCATTTCTTCCAAAATGCCCATATGATGCAGTTTTTTTGTAAATTGGCCTTTTCAAATCTAATTGTGCAATTATTCCAGATGGTTTCATATCAAAATTCTTTCTAACAAGATCTTCAATCTGATTTTCAGGAATTTTATTTGTTCCAAATGTATTAACATAAAGTGATACTGGTTCAGCTACTCCTATTGCATATGCAAGTTGTACTTCACACCTATCAGCCAGTCCAGCTGCAACAAGATTTTTTGCAATGTATCTGGACATGTAACATGCAGATCTATCTACTTTGGAAGGATCTTTTCCAGAAAATGCTCCACCTCCATGTCTTCCAAATCCACCATAAGTATCAACAATAATTTTTCTTCCTGTTAAACCCGCATCACCATGTGGACCACCAATTACAAATTTTCCAGTAGGATTTATGTGAATTTTTATTTTATCATTCCAAAGATTTCCTAAAACTGGCTTGATTACTTTTTCAGTGATTTCTCTTGAAATTTCTTCTTGAGAAACTTCTGGTGCATGTTGTGTTGAAACTACCACTGTCTCAATTTGTGTTGGTTTGTTATCTTCATATCTCACAGATACTTGCGATTTTCCATCTGGTCTAACCCATGGCAAAATCTTGTTTCTTCTGACTTCGGATAATTTTTGAATAAGTTTGTGTGCTAGTAAAATTGGCATAGGCATTAATTCTTCAGTTTCATTTGTTGCATAACCAAACATCAATCCTTGATCTCCAGCACCTTGTTCTTTCTCTTCAGTAGCTGTTACACCTTGACTAATATCGGGACTTTGTGAATGCAATCTCAAATTGACTTGACAAGTATCTGCATCAAACATCAAATCTTTATTATCATATCCGATTTCTCTAATTGTTTTTCTAACTAATTCTTCCTGAGCTTTTTGATCAAAATCTGCTTTAGATGTAACTTCCCCTGATACTGCTACAAAATCCGTGGTGACCATTGTTTCAACTGCGACTCTTGAGTTTGGGTCTTGTTTTAGATATTCATCTAAAAATGCATCAGAAATATTATCACATACTTTGTCTGGATGTCCTTCTGTTACTGATTCAGATGTAAATAGAAAATTATTGGTCATAAAACCACTGCTGACTAGAGTTCGCTTTCTAGTTTGATAAACAAGACATTATTGCCTCTTACGATGACTCTTCCATAATTTGCAATTGTTTTGCCGCCGTGTAATTCTTCAGCGTCAGTCATAATCAAATTCATGTATGAATCAACATTATCCATTTTTCCTTTGTATTCTACTTCATTTTTCAGTCTCACAGTAACTTTCTTTTTGGTACTTTTTTGGAGAGTTGTTAAAGGTCTTTTTGCACTATTTGGTTGTGACACTAATTATTCACTTGTCTTGCAACTTTGTTCTCTAGAATAAAAGCCTTGCCTCCTTTGTGAATATTAAAATCCCTTAAATTTTTTCTTATTTTTCTAATAATTATACAAATGATCTCTACTGGTTTACAAAAATTAGATGAATTCTTGTCCGGAGGAATTCCTGATGGTGTAATTGTAGATATTTTTGGTGGAAATGGAACAGGAAAAACTCAGCTATTATTGCAATTATCAATAAATTCAATTAAAAATGGTGGCCATGTTCTATATTTAGATACAACAGGTGGATTCAGACCCGAACGAATACTAGAAATTCAAAAACAATCTGAAGAACAATTTAATTTTCTTGAAAAGATGACAGTATCTAGAATAACAAATACTTCAGAACAAATAAAATCTATAAAAAATCTTACAAACAATAGTTTTTCTTTAATAGTAATTGATAATGTGACTGATTTATTTTCCTATGAATATAAAACTGATGAATCTACATTTGAAAAAAATTCATTATTCATGAAATACATGCATGAATTATCAAAAATTGCTATCACAGAAAAAATTCCTATTATTGTTACTAATATGATTAGAACTATAGATGGTAAAGAAGTAGAAAACATGAAAAGTGCTATTGATCCTTTTACTCATATCAAAATCCAACTTTCTAAAAATTCATCAAAATTTAATGGGAAAATTTATTGGGCATTAAACAAAGAAAACTTTTCTTACAAAATACATGTTTCAGGATTGATTGATTATACTGAAGATATTTAACAGCCAATCATGAAGTTTACCAATGGCAGGAATCTTTGATTCAATTCCGATAATCACTGTAGTTTTGTTCGCACTTGGCTTAGTAGGTATAATGGTTTATGAAAGATCAAGATCAAAATCAACAGACGAATCAAATTCTTGAATCTCTATTTGAGAGATTCGGATTTTCCAAACTAACTGAAATTCAGAAAAAAGCCTCACCAATTATTTTACAAAAAAAAGACTGTCTCGTAATTGCTCCTACAGGTTCAGGAAAAACTGAATGTTCTGTAATTCCAATTTTTTCTCTATTAAAAAATTCAAAAAAGGCTGGAAAAATAAAAATTCTCTACATTACTCCATTACGTGCCTTAAATCGTGATGTATTTCGAAGAATCACAAAATATGCACATGAAAATGAACTGTCTATTGAAATTAGACATGGAGATACCTCTCAAAAAGACAGAAAAAAGATTAGAGACAACCCACCAGATATTTTGATTACCACACCTGAAACTCTTGTTATTCTTTTAACACAAATCAAAATGTTAGATGCATTATCTGATTTAGAATGGGTTGTAATTGATGAAGTACATGAGTTACTATCTAGTGAAAGAGGATCTCAATTATCCTTAAGTGTTGAAAGATTAGAAATCAATTCAAAGTACCCTCTTACAAAAATAGGATTATCTGCTACTGTTGGAAATTTTGAAGAAGCAGGAAAATTTGTAGTAGGCACCAAAAGAAAATGTGAAATAATTAGAGATAAATCGGTAAGAAAATATGATGTAGAAATAAAGTATGTGGATGGAACAATTTCTGATGTTGCAGAAAAAATTGTTGAATATGTCTTAGAATTAAATTTGGATTCTCCAATACTCCTATTTACTAATACTAGAGGTGAAGCAGAATTTTTAGCTTCAATCTTAAAAGAAAAATCTTCTATCAATATTGAATTACATCATGGATCTTTATCAAAAGAAGTTAGAGAAGAAACTGAGCTTACTTTACGAGAAGGAAGACGTGGCATTGTTGTATGCACATCTTCACTAGAATTAGGATTAGATATTGGCTCCGTTGAATTAGTGATTCATTATGGTTCTCCTAGACAAGTATCAAAATTAATTCAAAGAATAGGAAGAAGTAGACATAATCGGGATGCATCAGCTAAAGGACTTATCATAACAAATAATTCTGATGATGAATTTGAAGCACGAGCTATACTTGAACGCATTCAAGAAGGTTCAATTGAAGAACAAAAAATTCATGATGGTTCTCTTGATGTTTTGGCTCATCATTTAGTTGGATTAGCAATGCAGATTGGAGAAATTTCAGTTGAACAAGCCTTTGCATTAATAACAAAAGCTTACCCATTTCGGAATTTACAACTAGAAGAACTAATTGGTGTTTTAGATTTACTTGATTCAAACTATCTGATATTTTTTGATAGAACAAAAATGACTTTTTGGAAAAAAGGGCGTGCGTTCAAATATTATTTTGAGAATCTTTCAACAATTCCAGACATTCTCAAATTCAAAGTCTTTGATAGTGTAGGTAAAAAGATCATTGGATCATTAGATCAAAGATTTGTAGGTGATTTTGGAGATTCGGGAAATATCTTTGTACTAAAAGGATCACAATGGAGAATACTAAATGTTGATGAAAAATCATTTACTGTAAATGTTGAGCCTTTTCGAGGAGGTGGAATCACTGTTCCGTATTGGGAAGGTGAAAGTATTCCTATTGATTACAAAACTGCACAAAAAGTAGGAAATTTTCGTAGTAAAGTTAAGAATGGCTCATTAGAATTAACTAACAAAACTATTGAAAAATTAATTTTTAATGAAATTCCTGATGAAAACAATATAGTAATTGAATCAAATAGATCACAAGGTTCAATTGTAATTCATTCATGCCTTGGCACTAAAATTAATTCTACTTTATCCACATTACTTTCTTCAATGCTATCTTCAATGTTAGGTTCTACTGTTGATTCTCGTTCAGATGGTTACAGAATTACTTTATCTTCCAGATCTAGAATTTCAGAAAAACTTTTTCTTGAAGTTTTGAAAGATGATTATGATCTGTATTCTATTGTTACAGCATCCTTAACTGGAACTCATAATGTCAATTGGAGAACATGGTGTGTTGCAAAAAAATTTGGGGTAGTTGGTCGTGGAGCAATTTATGAAAGAAAATCTGCCAGATTTTTATATGAACGATATTCTAAAACAGCACTTGTACATGAGGCATTACGTGAATTATTCCATGACAAATATGATCTAAAAAACTCCGATAAAGTTCTAAAAAAAATACGTGAAGATGAAATACATGTTAAATGGTTGGAAGTTGACAAATTTTCAAAATTAGCAGAACCAATTTTAGATCATACTGCAAAATATTATGCAGCTCCAGCAAATCTTGATAAGGGAATTATTGATCTTGTCAAAGCAAGACTTGCAAAGACTAAACATCGTTTGATCTGTGCAAGATGTGGAAAATGGGAACGCGTAATGGAAACTAATGAAATTAAAAATATCTTGATATGTCCATATTGTAAAGCCCGACAAATTACTGCAACTTACTATTCTGATTATGATTTACCAAAAATCATTCAAAAAAAACATGCAGGAAAAAAACTTTCTTCAGATGAAAAACACAAATTTGATCGTGCCTGGAAAGTCTCTTCTTTAGTGGAAAATTTTGGAAAAACTGCCATTACTGTAATATCCGGATATGGTGTGGGGGCAGATACTGCTGCAAGAATATTGCGAAATATGGTGGATGAAGAATATCTATTCAAGCAAATTTATGAAGCTGAAAGACAATATGTTGTAACAAGAGGTTTTTGGGATTCTTAATTTTTCTTTATAATTTTAGAAAATGCTGTTAGAAATAATTCTATTCTACCTTCTAGTCCTGCTCTAGCGTTTAATCCCGTAATTGACACTATTTCACCTAATTCACATTTATCAATTATTCTTGCTTGATTTCTCCAACCTTTTACCCAAATTTGACTTGTATCATCTTCAACAAACATTTCTGATAGTGCTATTGATTCCCCAGATTTTGTTTGAACTTCACGCCTTTCAGGAACTTTCAATATTATGGATTCAATACAATAATTTCCATCTACTTTAACATCATTAATTTTTGTTCTAAGTTGAGATAATGATGGGATAGATTCATCATTATCTAATTTTCTTACAAAAGAATTTTCATCTAGTGTAATTGAATTTCCATAAGCTTTTGATGGCATGCATTCTATCACATCTCCTTCTGCACAAATGCTAGTTGAGTTTGTAAAATCACTAATGTTGTATGTGTTTTTCTTATTATCAACAGCCAAAATCATTTTTTTACCATCTTCTGTAGTTGATATTGAAAGTACTCTTGCAATTACAGGTTCTGCTTCTTTTCCTCCTTCAATTTCAATAATAGTTGCATCATTGCCATGAATTTCTAATCCTTGATTTCCAGACTTGACTTTAACTCCAAGTAATCTTACTTTAGCTGACTGAGAAATCATATTTGGAATAGATGATTCATCTTTTCCCCATAGAACCACCCTCATTGCATTATCATCTTTTCCTTTTAGCCTCATTCTAAGAGCTGTTCCAGGTTTACCTCGAGAATTTGTGAATTCCATTCCACTGATTATCCCATCAGTTATTCCTGAAATTACAAGATCTTTTTGTCCTTCTTGTAGTTCACTAATGTCTTTTGTAATAGTATCAATAGTTGGAATTTCACTTTTTGTATCTGTAGTTTCAATATTTGATCCAGAACCAATGTTTATTGTTGGTGAACCATCAAGATCTGATTTTACATAAGCCTTTATGATTTTAATTAAATCACCTGGTTTTAGATTTTCAACACCTGGTAAATTTGCTTTTTCATCCCATAACTTTACACTTGCTGTTGAATTTGTGTCATATACAGTCATAGTTCTAAGATAAAATGGAGATCCGTCCTTTCTTGAAAATTGTTTTGCTGGAGATAAATTCAAAACCCTTGTTTCTAATGAAATTTCCTTGGCTCCTGCATATAGGTCTTTTAAACTCATTTCAACTTTTAGGGGTTCAGATAATACAACTCCATAATCAGATGCGATCAAAAATAAAGCACCCTGATCTGTCAAGTACCCTGCTCCAATTTTTTCTTTTTTCTGTTTAATTTGTTCCTCTATGACTTCTCTAGTTAATTCAGATTTTTGTTCAAGTATTTTATCAATAAGATTTTCAAATTCAGACAATTCATTGTTTGTAAACTTGTTCTACTAATAAAAATTATCTTAATTTGCCACATTACCTAAATTAATAGGGAGATCGCAGTTTTGTTATGTCTTGTATTGATGTTAAGCATCTATCAAAATCATATGGTTCCATTAAAGCTGTAGATGATCTTGTCTTATCTGTTAAATCAGGTCAGGTTTTTGGATTTTTAGGTCCTAATGGTGCTGGAAAATCAACTACCATCAAACTACTTACAACATTAATTCCACCTTCAAGCGGGTCTCTTTCTATTTTAGGCGTAAATGCAGTCAAAAACCCTCTTAAAGTACGCCATAAGATCGGCGTTGTTTTACAGCAACCAAGTTATGAGCCTACGTTATCTGTTGAAAAATCTCTTGATAAATATGGGATGATGTGGAATATTCCAAGAACTGAACGTAAGACTAGAATGGAACAACTTTTGAAAGATTTTGATTTAGTTGAAATCCGCAAAAAAAGAAACGAAGATCTTTCAATTGGTCAGCGAAGAAGAGTCCAAGTCGCACGTGAATTTATGCATGATATGGAGTTGTTGTTTTTAGATGAACCTACTGCTGGTTTAGATCCAAGTGCCAGAAGAAAATTATTAGATTATTTAAAAAATAAAGTAAAAACAGGATTAACAATTTTCTATACAACACATATTCTAACTGAAGCTGAATATCTTTGTGATGAAATAGCAATAATTGATAAAGGAAAAATAATTACCATTGATTCTCCTGATGCATTAAAGAATAGATTTGGAAAAGAAAAAACTACAAAAATTCATTTATTAGAAAAACAATCTGAAATTCCTTCTCTTTTATCTAAAATTCCAGACTGTAAAATTGATTTTGAGAGTGGAACAAATATAATAATTCATTCAGAACAATCAGAATTAGTATTATTACAAGTATTAAAAATACTCAATGATAACATGATAGATATTGAAGATCTATCGGTGGTCCCAACAAATCTTGAAGAGATCTTTTTGAATATGGTGAGAGAAAATGCATCCAATAATTAGACTTGTAAATAGAAATCTAACAATTTCTCTTAATCCTGGATTTTTAATTTGGCAAGTAATTTTTCCTTTAATCTATATTTTTGTTGCAGGGTTTGCATATGCCCCATTAATTAATAATGTTCCATTTGGTCCAAAAGATCTTGACTATCCAGCATTCTTAGCATCTGGTATGATTGGATTTAACATTATGAATAGCACCCTCATTTCTGGTATTCTTATTTGGAATGATAGACGGCATGGCATGTTTGAGCAAATTATGTCAGGACCATTCACCAGAAGTCATTATATTCTCAGTAATATCTGCACTATAGGCATAATTGGATTAGTAAGTGCATCTTTGATAGCCGTAGTTGGCTATCCGGTATTTTTTGACTCTGTAGAATTTTCATTTATTACGATTCCAATAATCATTTTTGGTGCAATTACTGGTTCTGTATTATTTGGATCATTGGCATCAATAATTTCCACCAGATTACGTTCCAGTGAAGGATTCAATGTAATTATTAACACTGTTTTTCTATTCTTTGCTTTTGTTAGTACCGCATTTTATCCAGCTGATGGAGCTCCAGAACCATTACGTACAGCATTTTATCTAAATCCGTTAACTTACCTTGTAGATGTAATTAGAGCGGGAATTTTTGGAACCATCGCAGAATTTGTGATCTATGAAATGATAATTCTTGTTGGTATTGCATCTGTTCTCTTTGTTATTGCATCAAAATTATTAACAAAATTAGATTTTTAGAAGTTAGAATTATTTTTTAAACTTTTCATACAGTTCATTAATTTTTTTAATTATGTCTAGATTTTCATATTCTACTAAACTTAGATTTGGAATTACACAATGCCCTCCAATAATACCTGGATACATTTTAGGCCTATTACCTAAATTATCATGGATTTCATCTGCAAATTTCCACATTTCATCAAAATCAATACCTTCTTTTTCACAAATCATTTTTGTAATCTGAGCATAATTGATTAGCCATCCATAGTATGTTGTGTCTACTAGTATTTTTGCAAGTTCTGCTGTTTTAGTAGTTGACATCCAATCTACTTTTTGAAATCTTTTTTCTAAATCAGATTTTATTTTTGGATCAATTTGTTTTTCATCTGATGAAATAAATTTTGTATATTTTTTGATATCGTCTAAAAATCTTTTATGTACTCCACGTACTGGTGAAAACAAAACAGGAATTTTGGATTTTTCCTGTATATTTTTTGTTGTCCCTGGTTTTACAGTAGAGTGAACTAGAACCACTTTCAAACCTTCAATTTTGCTAACCCAATTTGATGTAATATCTACAAATTCTTCTAATTCTCCTGAAAGACAAACATGAAGATACTCTGGATTTTCAATTGTAGAGTTTTCAGAATAGTTTTTGCATTTTGAACTATCTACATCAATCCCTATACAGTCAAAGTTTCTTTCCCTAAGCAAATCAAATAGGGTTTCACCTACTTCCCCCATTCCTAATATGATATCTGTCATGGTACCTAATTTCAGAAAAACTATCTATGTTATATTCGTGTTACATCAATCATTCATTTTTTAAATAAAGTAGCCCGGGCCAGACTCGAACTGGCGTCACGGGCTTCAAAGGCCCATATGCTTGACCGCTACACTACCGGGCTGCTAAATCCAACACTCTCATTCCCTTAATGAACTTTTTATTTTGATTTGACTCAAATAAAATTAGACAAATTATTCTTTAATTATTTGGATTAATTTTTGTATAGGATCTTCCATTTGCCCTACAATTATTTTTGCTCTTTTTTGATTTATATTATTTGAGGATCCAAAAATTTTCTTTATATGATTAGAAATTTTATTTGGATTTGTTTCTCTTTTCACTAAATATTTTTTTACCAAAAAATTCTCAATGATATTTGGGATCGCATTATAAGATATTGTAGGAATTCCCATTAAAGCAGATTCTGCAGTCATAGTACCACCAGATCCAATAAAAACATCTGTATTGCTTAACAAATGCTTTCCGTCAAATGACATTTTTACAATTTTAGCTTTTTTACTAAATATTTTTTGAAGATTTTGAATTTGTTTAGTATATCTACATAAAATTACAATATTTTCTTCACTATACTCTTTCACAATTTGCTTAATAATTGGAATTATTTTGCTTGATTTTGATGTATATGATGCTTCCTCCTCCTCTACTCTAATCAAAATATTTTTTCTTTTATTTTCTTTAAATGGCAATGCTGCTTTTTGATTTATTTTCCTTTTCATAGTAACAGCTGCATCTATTGCTTTGTATGAAACAATATTCTTTTTATCAATACCATATTTAGAAAATTCATTTTTTGGGATAACATTTGGGATAAGTAATTTTTGAATTAATGGTAACGTTAATCGCATAACTGCATCAGCATGTGGTGAATCACAAAATGCTACATGTTTTATTCCTAAACCGAATGAAATTCTTGCTGCTTCAGGAGAACAAAAACTAATCACTATATCTGGTGAAAATGCCTTAATTTTTCTAGAAAGTTTTCCCTTTCTGTTAATACTGGCTTCAAGTTTAGATCTTTTATCAACTCCTCCATGTTTTCCGACCAAAATGAGGTCAAAATCACGTATTTTTGCTAATTTTGTAACTTCGTCATATTTTCTAGAAGTACACAAAATATTGTGCTTTTTCCCTAATTTTTTAATTATTGATTCAGAAAACAATAATTGTTTGGGGGTAAGAACATCTATCCATATTTTCAAGTAATTTTCATAATTAATGTAAGTTCAATAAGTTTTTCTTAGTCTATTACACAGCTGTAAGTGTAATGGGGAGAGCAAAAGTTGTTGTTTATGGTCTTAGTACAGAAGGATATGCTATTGCATCCCAAATGGCAATAAAAGGTGCAGATGTTTACATAATAGATGAATCCACCCCTTCAGCAATTTCACTCAAAGCTGAAATAGCTAAAACCTATCCAAACGTATCTTCTCTAAAAGAAGATGAGCCATTATTGGCTATGGAGCCCATTGATGTAGCTATTTCCAAAGCTCAATATCTTTTCTTTACTCCAAGAATTAGAAAGACAGGACAAGACACCAAAACTGAAATTCATTCTAAATTTAAAGATGCAACAAAATCATTGAAGAAAAATAGCTCAGTTGTTTTTACTCTTCCAACAGGATTTGGAGGTAATAATGAAAATATTTTATTACTGGAACATGTAACAGGCCTTGACGTTGGAAAACATATTTCATATTTTTATTATCCCTTGGAAGATCTAGATCAACAACCAAAGATTATTGGCTCTTTTAATGGAAAGGAAGATTCTACATTATCTGATTTACTTACTGTAGGTAAAAAAGAGAAAAAATTTGTTGCAATTTCATCATCAGAACATTTTCATGCAATCAATACACTGTCTAGATTTTCGAGTTTATGTAGTGTTTTAGAAGTGTGTAAATATACACACGATGAAATTACCAAAAATGATCTATCCTCGGATGATTTTCAGGAAATATTTCTTGATGATATGGTTAGTGGACTATTAGATCTCAAATCTTTAGGGTCTTCTTTTGAGGGTGCAAATACTCTCATGTATCTAATTAATGGAAGTGTAAAAGGTATTGATGGATATATCAAAAGACTAATTGATGAAATTCGAACAACATTAAAGAAAAATGATCTCAAAGCTAGTAGAACCAAAATTGCGTTATCGTGGACACTTGATCAACATGCAATGCGTGGAGATAAAATTGAGATGTTACAGAATTTAACTTCAAAATTACGTGATTATATCGGTGATGTAGAAGCGTATGAAGATCCAAATTTTGATCTTTTTCATAGTGATAAAACCACAATTGTTGTAGCATGTTCAAAGACTGATCTCGAACATATTGTAAAGACTAAACAGGATTCTGGTCTAATTGTTGTCAAAGCTAACCCTTTATGTGAAATTATTCAATAATAATTTAAATTACCTAAATTTTTATTTTGTTTGATTTGTCAACTGAAAATAATTCTGATGAAATTCCCGTTGATGTGGTATCTGAAAATGAACCTGAATCTGATGATTCTTCAGAAGAATCTAAACCTGCGAAAATAAGTATTGAAGAATTATCAAAATTATGGGAGTTAGAAAAACAAACAGTGTCAGAATATGAAGAAAAATTAAAACATGTTTTAGCAGACTTTCAGAATCTTACTCGTAAAACACAATCTGATATTGAAAACGGTGTTAATGCTAAAGTTGATGAATTTGTACTAGATTTTTTAAAAATATATGATGACTTTACTAGAGCTAGGGAAGTTTTTTCTGAAAGTAAAATTAACACAGATGGTCTAGATTCTATTTTGAAAAATATGAATTCATTATTGAAAAAATATCATGTTATTCCAATTGATGCGTTGGGAGAAATTTTTGATCCTAATTTTCATGAAGCAATATCAACTGTTACTGATTCTGATTTAGATGATAATACAATCACAAAAGAGATCAGGAAGGGATATATTTCTCATGAAAGGGTCATTAGATCTACGTTAGTAGAAATCTCAAAAAAGGATGATAAGATATGACTAAAATTGTTGGAATTGATTTAGGAACAAGTAACTCAGCTGCTGCTGTTGTAATGGGTGGAAAACCAACAATTATTCCTGCTGCAGAAGGAGCTACTGTAGGCGGAAAAGCATTTCCATCTGTTGTGGCATTTTCTAAAGAAGGTGAACTCTTAGTTGGAGAACCTGCACGAAGACAAGCAGTAACAAATCCTGATAATACTATTGTTGCTGCTAAAAGAAAAATGGGATCTGATTACATTTTTAAAATTCAAGATAAAGATTACAAACCTCAACAAATCTCTTCTTACATTCTACAAAAAATCAAAAAAGATGCTGAAGCATTCGTTGGTGAATCCGTAGAGAAAGCAGTAATTACTGTTCCTGCATATTTTGATGATAATCAACGTCAAGCAACTAAAGATGCTGGAACAATTGCAGGACTTGATGTAGTTAGAATTATCAATGAACCAACAGCAGCAGCATTGGCATTTGGATTAGATAAAGCAAAAGAAGACATGAAAATTCTTGTTTTTGATTTTGGTGGAGGTACATTAGATGTTACAATAATGGAAATGGGTGGAGGTGTTTTTGAAGTAATGAGTACCTCTGGAGATACTCAGTTAGGTGGTACAGATATGGATAAAGTTCTCATTGATTACATTTCTGATGAATTTAAGAAAAAAGAAGGTGTTGATCTTTCTCAAGATACAACTGCAATGACAAGAATTAGAGAAGCTGCTGAAAAAGCCAAAATTGAATTATCAACAGTTATGGAAACAGATGTTAATTTACCATTTCTTGCACATGATCCATCGACAGGTGCCAAAAATCTTGAACTAAGAATAACTAGATCTAAACTAGATGAGTTAATTGGACCAATTGTTGAACGATGCAAGCCTTCTATACTAAAAGCACTTGAAGATGCAAAACTCTCTAATTCTGATATCAACAAAATTGTTATGGTTGGCGGACCAACAAGAATGCCACTAGTACAAAAATTTGTAAGTGAAATTATTGGAAAATCTGCTGAATCAGGTGTTGATCCTATGGAAGCAGTAGCCATGGGAGCAGCAATACAGGCAGGAATTATTGCTGGAGATGTTACCAGTGACATAGTTTTGCTTGATGTCACTCCACTAACATTGGGAATTGAAACTTTAGGTGGAGTCAGAGAACCATTAATTGAAAGAAACACAACCATTCCAACTTCAAAGAGTAAAGTTTTCACAACAGCAGCTGATAATCAAACAGCTGTAACTATTCATGTTGTTCAAGGTGAACGACCAATGGCAACTGACAATGTCTCCCTAGGAAGCTTCAATTTAACAGATTTACCACCAGCCCCAAGAGGCATTCCTCAAATTGAAGTTAAATTTGATATTGATGCAAATGGAATAATTAATGTTACAGCAAAAGATCTTGGGACACAAAAAGAAGCAAAAATCACTATTGAATCCACAACAAAATTATCTAAAGAAGAAATTGAAAAATTAAAAGAAGATGCAGAAAAATTCTCTGATGAAGATAAAAAGAAGAAAGAAAAAATTGATCTTAAGAATGAAGCAGAAAGTTACATTTACACTACAGAAAAATTAGTTAATCATGATCTAAAGGATAAAATTTCTCAAGAACAGGGAATCAAAATTACTGATGCTGTAAAAGAAGTCAAAGAAGTTTTAGATAAAGAATCTGATGAGTTAAAGCCTAAACTTGAAGCATTACAAACTATAGTTAACGAAATAACTACTGAACTTTACAAAAATACTGCACCTTCACCTGGTGCTGAAGGACAACAAGATGCTGGTGCTGAAGGACAACAAGATGCTGGTGCTGAAGGACAACAAGATGCTGGTGCTGAAGGACAACAAGATGCTGGTGCTGAAGGACAACAAGATGCTGGTGCTGAAGGACAACAAGATGCTGGTGCTGAAGGACAACAAGATGCTGGTGCTGAAGGACAACAAGATGCTGGTGCTGAAGGACAACAAGATGCTGGTGCTGAAGACCAAACAACAGAGTCATCTTCAACTGATGAAACAAAAACTAACTAATTTTTCAAATTCAATCATTTATACAGTAATTAGAATAAAGGAGTAATTCGTGTCTGCAAAACGTGATTATTATGAGGTTTTAGGAGTTTCAAAATCATCTTCTACAGATGAAATCAAGCAGCAGTATAGAAAATTAGCATTAAAATTCCACCCAGATCGTAACAAATCTTCAGAAGCTGGAGAACATTTCAAAGAAATCTCTGAAGCATATGCTGTTCTTTCAGATACTGAGAAAAAACAACTTTACGATCAACATGGTCATGCGGGTGTTGATGGCAGATACAGCAGTGAAGATATTTTTCAAGGTGCACGTGGAGATTTTAGTGATATATTTGGTCGTGGCGGAGGTGGATTTGACTCTATTTTTGAATCTATCTTTGGTCGTGGCGGAGGCGGTTTTAGTCAACAACGTGGTTCTGATATTCTCTATCAAACTTCAGTAACGTTAGAGGATGTTCTTCATGGAAAAAAAATGGAAATTAATTTACAAAAACAAATTCAATGTGATATCTGTAATGGTTCTGGTTGTAAATCTGGTACTAACAAGAAAACATGTGCTACATGTAACGGTCAAGGACAAGTAAGACAGAGTCGTAATATGGGATTTGCTTCATTTGTAACAGCTGCACCATGTCCTGCTTGTAGAGGTCAGGGTTCTATCATTGAAACTCCATGTGGAGATTGTAAAGGACAAGGTAAGAAAAAAGGTACCAAAAAAGTTACTTTTGAAATTCCACCTGGAATTGATTCAGGTGATTATACTGTTCCAGAAGAAGGAAACGAGATTCCTGGTGGTGTTAACGGTGATTTGATTGTTAGAGTTGGAGTACAACCTCACACACAATTCAATAGAGATGGAAAAGATATTTTCTATGATCATGATGTCTCAATGGTTGATGCTGCATTAGGTTGTGAAATTGTTGTTCCAACCTTAGAGGGTACAGAAAAAATCAAAGTTGATTCTGGTAGTCAACCAAACACAATAATCAAATTAAAAGGAAAAGGAGTTACCCATATCAATTCTAGAGGTAAAGGGGATCAATATGTTCGAATTGTAGTCAATATTCCTAAAAAACTCAATAAACATCAAAAAAACCTTCTCGATGAATTTCAAAAAACTAGCGATTGATAAGAAATGAAAATTGCATTAGATGTTGATGGTGTACTTGCTGATGTGATAAAGTCTTGGTTAAATTATAGTAATACAATCAGACCAAAACTCTCTAAACAGGATATTACTGATTGGGACTTTTGGAAGAAATTCCAAATTAATCGATATGATTTCTATACTGAATTGAGTTCTTGTTGGAAAAATTGGAATTCTATATCTCCCACTGAAGAAAATTTATCATCCATTACCGAGAATCTTTCAAATCTTGGCCAAGTAGATGTTGTTACTGCAAGAGAGCGCTCGACTGATTCTTTTGTAAAGTCTTGGTTAACTCGTCATGATATCTCATATGATAATTATGTGTCAGTAATTGATGGGCCTATGAAAGCTGATTTAGATTATGATATATTTATTGATGATTCACCTCTAAATGCATTGAAAATTATTCAACATAACAAGAAAGTAATCTTGTATTCACAGCCATGGAATAAACATGTTTCAGAAAATCAAATTCATAGAATTTCAAATCTTTCAGAGGCAGTAGAAAAAATAAAACTAAATTAATCTTTTAGAAATTTTCTAATGTTAACTTGATGTCCATTTCTTACATGTGCAACATGAGTTGTTTTTAATAATTCTCCAATTTTGTCATCATTGTAAAATTTTATGTTATAACGTCCTAGTACCTTTTTACAATTTACACAATACACTTCTTTAAATTCCATTTTTTCACTTGGTTAATTTGTTGTATTTGTTTTATGTATAATAAAGAGACTTATTCTAGATCTCAATTTTTTCCATTGCGGGAGTCACCCAGCCTGGCCAACGGTGTAAGGTTCAGATCCTTATCTTTTAGGAGTTCGTGGGTTCAAATCCCACCTCCCGTACTACAATCCCTGGGGCAATGTTCGTATCAGATGTGCGCTAAACTGTACGCGCAGAGCGGATCTGGAAATCTGCCTAGGCTACGTTCTGCGCGATGCCTATCGGTATCATGCTGTATGGATCGGTGGATTATCAGATGGCGATATGATGTGAATCATCATTACTATGGGTTCTGTAACATCTTCGAGAGCTGTCATTCTGAATTTTCCTTGTAGAGTGAGGCATTCTGAATGAGTTTTCCATCTGTTCAAACCATCTACTTCTATCATTGAAGCCTGTGCAGGGGTCTTACCTTTCAATGAACCGTGTTTCTTTGTGAAATTATAATAAACTTTCATTCCGTCAATGTAGGTGTATTAATTCTTTTCAAGCCTCTAAAGACCTTTTCCCTATCCCTGATTTCATCATTCAATCTTTCCATCTTGTTATTGTTGTCTCTGTCTCTTTTTGCTGCAATGTGAATGTGCCTAATATGGTTAGTTTTTGGACCAAAGATTTTCTTTGATGATTTCATATATGCTTGTAATCCATCAGTTACAAAGTGAGCAGGAGATTTACCAATTTTCTCTTTGGTTAATTGTAATAGTCTATCTGCATTATGCTGTAACTTTGTTTCTGCCATATCACTAGCTAACCAATAACGTGTATCATCATCCATACTTGCAAATAGATATTTTTGATCACCTGCAACTTTGATCCATACCTCATCAGCTCTTACCATAGTACTGCCATTGGTTCTAGGGACTATACCGTTTAGATATTTTGAGGTAATCTTGGAGTAATTATCAATCCATCTGTAGATAGTCATATGTGATACCTCAGTTCCCATCATCTCATAGTGGTTTGAAATATCCCTTACACTCATTCCTGAAAAATACATCTGTAATGCACCCGTGATTATATTTTCATCAAACTGCTTTTTTTCAAAGCCAAAATTTACAGTAAATCTTTTCTTACAGTCCTTACATCCATACACTTGAACTTTACCTGATTTGGTTTTTCTAAATCCCATTTTTTTGATATTACCTGAATCACAATACTTGCATTTTTGTAGTTTGGCTCTCTCCATAATTCTAAATGTGTTATTTTTCCAACATTGGTTCTTTCTCATAACATCTAATACGATTTTGATATGTTTGCAGTCTGCTTTTCTTGTGGTATGGTCTTTACATTCACAAACTAGACCATTACCAGTTCTAGATACAATCAACTAATCCCAAAACTAACCATTTAGACAAATTTACATGATCAATCAGATCTATTTGAAACAACATTGTGTTGTTTTCATGTTCAAAGAATTAACTGATTCACAATGGAATGCCCTCAAAGCACACATTCCAAAACCAGCTGCAACTGGAAGACTAAATGTAATGACCGTACGACAATCAATGCAGTAATTTTTGTGCCAATCACCGGATGCAGGTGGATTGACCTGCCTGCCAAGTATGATTCCAAATCATCTGCACATAGAAGATTCCAATATCTGCAACAAAAAGGGATTTGGAAAAAGATTCTAAAATCTACAATCAAATCTGCACGCAAACAAGACAAGATTAACCTGCGATACATATCAGCTGACTCCTCATCAATTCCTTCCAAAAAAGGGGGGGGATGAAATAGGATATGACGGATTTAAGAAGATTACAGGCACAAAAATACATGTTGCAGTAGAGTAAAACGGACTGCCAATATCAATCGTATGCAGTACTGCAAATGTTCATGACAGTACCAAATTCATTGACACAGTAGAATCAATTTCTGATTTTGTAGATGATGATATGATGAACCAAACTGTTTCAGTTTATGCAGACAAGGGTTATGACAGTACAGCCATTAGAGAATACCTGAAGAACAGAGAAATTGTTTCACGTATTCCGTTTAGAAAAAATGGTAAATCACCAAAAATCAAATCATACAAGAAATACAATGCAGTTCGTTATGTTGTAGAGAGATTCTTTGCGTGGTTGAAAAATGGTTTTTACAGGACTAGAATCAGATGTGAAAAGAACTGTGAGAACTATCTTGGGTTTGTATACTTGGCATCAATTGTGATGTATTGGAGAGTATTGGGATGAGTTGAATAGCTCGATTCAAATTATTTATGATAGATATTCAGATATAACTTTTCTCATATTTTATTATTCTATTTCATATTATGTTACTTGTGTTGTTTTTATCTACTCCTATAATTTTCTTGTAAACCCATTTTTTGTTGTTAATACAAAAAAACAGTACAGAATCAACAGATGGATCTATTTGATATGAAATTCTAGACTCTAATTCTTTTAGATCTGCAATAGAAATTTCCCCTTCAAATACAGAATTTTGTATCCAATTAAGATACTGTTTTGCAGTTATTCGTATTGCATCAATACGTTTCACTCCTATATCGTAAACCATAATAACATACATTATTTTTGCCTAAAACCAATATATCGTATATCTTCTACTATGTGTTTTACTAATTTATGACATTCTAGACGAATTAGCCGTCTATAACTCACATTTTTTTTCAGCGAAGAAAAATATATTGTACTATCCAATCTATTGTTGTATTCTTTAAGGAATGTTTTACGTCCTGATTCTGTCATGTAACAACCATTTAACTTGCTTTCAAAGTCTTTTGTTGTGATATACTTGTTGTTTAATATTTTAAAAATAGTTTTATCTACAATTACTGGTTTGAATACCTCTGCAAGATCTAGTGATAATGAATGTCTTCTAAATCCTGGCTCATGAAGAAAACTAATGGTCGTATCAAGTTGAGAGTTGTAAATCTCTGTTAATACAGTACCATACATAATACTATTTCCAAACGAAATCAAGGCATTGAGCATGTTCTGAGGAGGCATTTTACTCCTTTTCTCTAATCTGAACCCATCTATGATAAAATCATCAAAAGAATCATAATATGTACTTCTACAGTTGCCTTCAATACCCATTAACTCATCAATATTTCTACAATGTTTTATCTTGAGTTGTAGAGACTGAATTTTTTGTATATTATGTAACACATCTTTTTGTTTTGATTTATAGTAACGTAAATTTGCAAGTATGTTATCAACTGCGGTGTTTACAATCTCAGAGGCCAAATACATTCTTTTTTTATTATCAAGATAATGTTTAGCTTGTGATATTGTAACTAATCCAGACAAGAGTTTTTCACGTGGATAGTAGCTTCCAGAATAATTTCCATAATAATTGTAAAAATGAATAGGAATACCATGTTTATTTAGAAAAGATATCAATACTGTATTGATTTCACATTGCCCAAACAAATGAATACTTTGCATATCATTAATTGGTATTGATTTTTTGACATTATCTTTTGATGTTATCTGTATGGTATTTTGTGATCTAGATACTTTACCATTTTGAAATATGTAATAATCCCTCATGACCAACAATACTCAAAATATGCGCATTTGTCACAAACTGGTATGTACTTAGCTTTCGGTGCTTTTTTAGTAGAGAATATGTTATTGCATTCTTCAATTATTTGTTCTAGTTTGTTTTGTTTTTGTTTTGTCAGTATGATTTTAACAGTCTTTCTGAGTTTTGGGTAATCAAGTTTTCCTGTAACGTATATGCCCATTTGCTTTAAGCGATAAATATAATACAAAACCTGATAAATATGAGCTTCTTGCATCTTGTCAGATTTTTTTACCTCATGAATTACATCACCATCAATATGATCAATTACAATATTGTCTAATCTGATCTCTTTTTTGTTTCGTTTGTATGTATTTTTATGTATTTGATTGCCAAGTTTTACTAGATCAGATGAATTTTCAAAGGATATTCCATGTGAATGCAGCCATAGTTTTCTCTTACAGATAAAATAATAGTTGACTTGTGTACCTGTTAAAGTATTATATGGCATTTGAATTATTCATTTTTGATCTTAGATAATTTTAAATGATCCTATGCTATCTATGGCTGCTCTTATAAACTCTATACATTATTGATAGTGTAAACATTCAAAATAATATAATTGGTTATTATTAGGCATAATAAAAACGGGTTTGAATCGAGCTATTATAGAATTGAAATAAGTATAAGAAAACTGGACAACTCACAAGATCACAAGTTTGAATCGAGCTATTATAGAATTGAAATGGTGGTCTGCTGCTGCTGCTGCTGCTGCATCATGGTGTTTGAATCGAGCTATTATAGAATTGAAATCTAACACCAGAACCCGACCCAATCGTTCCAGTAACATGTTTGAATCGAGCTATTATAGAATTGAAATAGTCGTAATTGATCTTGAATAGTGGATAATGAATCCGTTTGAATCGAGCTATTATAGAATTGAAATACAACCCACCCACGATTACAACCTCTGTAACAATAAGTTTGAATCGAGCTATTATAGAATTGAAATGGCGAATGATGAGGTCCCGGTGCTGCTACTGGTGTATGTTTGAATCGAGCTATTATAGAATTGAAATGAATTACCTGGTGCATCTCCTCGCATTGAAGAGGAAAGTTTGAATCGAGCTATTATAGAATTGAAATGTTGGACTCCCTGCTTTTGAGGATTTGACAGAAAAATGTTTGAATCGAGCTATTATAGAATTGAAATTCATCATGGACCATACTATCACTTGGAATTGTTACAGTTTGAATCGAGCTATTATAGAATTGAAATGGTTACGTGCTATTGATGATCTCATTAGATATGACAGTTTGAATCGAGCTATTATAGAATTGAAATGCTACAGTAGATGAGTGGTCACTAGTCAGCGATTGCGTTTGAATCGAGCTATTATAGAATTGAAATGTTTGTGTTGATCCTTTTTGAGTTCCAACTTCTGTAGTTTGAATCGAGCTATTATAGAATTGAAATTAGAGAATCATTCATAGAACAAGTATTTGACATCAAGTTTGAATCGAGCTATTATAGAATTGAAATTGTCCTGGAATGTTATGGCGGCCAAGGCCATTTGTCAGTTTGAATCGAGCTATTATAGAATTGAAATCATTCAAAAGGGATGCAGCTCCCCGTGATGATACGAGTTTGAATCGAGCTATTATAGAATTGAAATTATGGTGATAGGTTACCAAAGTATGACAATATCCTAGTTTGAATCGAGCTATTATAGAATTGAAATTAGGTGACCATGACGTGATAGATGCGTGAGCCAGTGGTTTGAATCGAGCTATTATAGAATTGAAATTAGTCAATGACGAACAACGAGCAAAATTTTAGAAAAGTTTGAATCGAGCTATTATAGAATTGAAATCGAATACGATTATATCCCAAAACGATATTATCGACAGTTTGAATCGAGCTATTATAGAATTGAAATACTAATGGAGCACCTACTAGGAGCATTGCTGTTTCTGGTTTGAATCGAGCTATTATAGAATTGAAATGTTAGACAAAATCAGTAATGACATAGATGAGAGAAGAAGTTTGAATCGAGCTATTATAGAATTGAAATGGACACCAGTTGGCGTATCATCCAGAATATTTATGAGTTTGAATCGAGCTATTATAGAATTGAAATCAACTAGGGGTATGACATGAAGCGTATAATTATCACGTTTGAATCGAGCTATTATAGAATTGAAATAACCAGAGGCAAATATGGTAACATGAGAACGGCATAGTTTGAATCGAGCTATTATAGAATTGAAATTCGTGTACACTGATTCCTTCGTGTCTGGCTTCTGCGTTTGAATCGAGCTATTATAGAATTGAAATTGGTTTACTCTCCTGCTTTGCAGGTTTCAACCGTGCTGTTTGAATCGAGCTATTATAGAATTGAAATTGCTCACAATGCGGCCTAAAATCATTTATTGTTGTCGTTTGAATCGAGCTATTATAGAATTGAAATATAGCACCGCCGAAGTGTGCGGATGCAACACTTCCTGTTTGAATCGAGCTATTATAGAATTGAAATCACATACCGCCATGTATTGTGTATCTGCATATCCACGTTTGAATCGAGCTATTATAGAATTGAAATTTACAAGGACTGATGAGAAATCAGTTGAGGTGTTTTGTTTGAATCGAGCTATTATAGAATTGAAATAGTTGTAGGGCGACCTGTAGCTGCCCAAGTGATAAGTTTGAATCGAGCTATTATAGAATTGAAATGCGTACATGCACTCAGCGACACGAAAAAATGAAGAAGTTTGAATCGAGCTATTATAGAATTGAAATAGAGAAGAGCCTGACGAGTGGGAGCCTGTATGGGAGTTTGAATCGAGCTATTATAGAATTGAAATTCCCGAACCGATACAAGTACTCTACCGCTGACTGGTGAAGTTTGAATCGAGCTATTATAGAATTGAAATTGTTCGTCATGCAATAGAGGAGGTAGATGATCTTAAGTTTGAATCGAGCTATTATAGAATTGAAATACTACACCAACATCACCAATACCACCACCAACAACGCGTTTGAATCGAGCTATTATAGAATTGAAATCAGGAACGAGGGTTGACGAAAAAGAAAATAATATCGAGTTTGAATCGAGCTATTATAGAATTGAAATCAGGTACTAGGTCGTATCGTGGAATGTAACGAACAAGTTTGAATCGAGCTATTATAGAATTGAAATCGATATACCACAGCCAGTTTATCACCCTTGGATTTTGTTTGAATCGAGCTATTATAGAATTGAAATTTGCAGTAGCAAGGATAACTATGCCATGGGTCAGGAGTTTGAATCGAGCTATTATAGAATTGAAATGGAACAGGACAGCAGGGCATGACATCAATATCGTAGTTTGAATCGAGCTATTATAGAATTGAAATTAAATAAAGGTAGATCAGGGTAAATTATCACTTTCAGTTTGAATCGAGCTATTATAGAATTGAAATTCACTTCCCCCCATCACCCCCACACAACAGACCAGACGTTTGAATCGAGCTATTATAGAATTGAAATTCCTTAATGTCAGTTGCAGAGCTTGAATTTTGGACAGTTTGAATCGAGCTATTATAGAATTGAAATTGATCTATCTGCAGGATATCCTGGAGCAGTTCGGCAAGTTTGAATCGAGCTATTATAGAATTGAAATTCAAATCCATCCCACGAATTCCTTCCGACGATAAGGGGTTTGAATCGAGCTATTATAGAATTGAAATCCGACACATGGGCACAGGACGGCAGCACAGGTCAACAGTTTGAATCGAGCTATTATAGAATTGAAATGAGGAACCATGCAATACAATGCAAATGTACTAGGAAGTTTGAATCGAGCTATTATAGAATTGAAATAACAAGAGGGAGAGGGATTATTGTAATAAAGTATGAGTTTGAATCGAGCTATTATAGAATTGAAATCTTTCATCTCTTAGGTCTTTTCTCTCCATTCTCCACGTTTGAATCGAGCTATTATAGAATTGAAATTACAACGAAGATGAAAAAATATACAGCAGCGGATCAAGTTTGAATCGAGCTATTATAGAATTGAAATCGATACAATATGGTCTGTCTGTCGTCTCTCTTCCGCGTTTGAATCGAGCTATTATAGAATTGAAATTTGGTAATTTATCCTCATTACCAGTAATAATATTTTGTTTGAATCGAGCTATTATAGAATTGAAATGACGGAGTCACGTTCTATTGGCGGTAGGGAGTCAAGTTTGAATCGAGCTATTATAGAATTGAAATACCATCACATACTTACCGCATGCAGGAGATCCGATGTGTTTGAATCGAGCTATTATAGAATTGAAATAACACAATCATATCCCAAAACGATATTATCGATATGGTTTGAATCGAGCTATTATAGAATTGAAATACACCAGGAGCATCTACAGTACCTATGTTTTTTCGTGTTTGAATCGAGCTATTATAGAATTGAAATGACTCAGAGGCAAGCAAATATTGGATCTCTCACTGGGTTTGAATCGAGCTATTATAGAATTGAAATGGCGAATTAAGGAATCATCAAAGTATGAATGTCGCAAGTTTGAATCGAGCTATTATAGAATTGAAATGTGTCTTGTGAAAAATATGCAGTCTCGCAATTTACTGTTTGAATCGAGCTATTATAGAATTGAAATTTATTCCAGGATGTTTGTTTTCGCCTGCATATGTAAGTTTGAATCGAGCTATTATAGAATTGAAATAGTCTTGCAGGGGGTCTACATTGTATAATCATTTAAGTTTGAATCGAGCTATTATAGAATTGAAATCATGCTCAATGGTATATCCACGCGCAACAAAACTACGTTTGAATCGAGCTATTATAGAATTGAAATGGAATCAACTCCGCTGTAATGAGTTGGTGAAAAAACGTTTGAATCGAGCTATTATAGAATTGAAATGGTGAACGCCCACCACCCCCACCAGGATCAGGAGTAGTTTGAATCGAGCTATTATAGAATTGAAATCCATTGCCAAGGTCGGCCCTGCAGCAGGTCCTAAGTGTTTGAATCGAGCTATTATAGAATTGAAATAACCCTTCTGCGATCCCTTTCAAATCGATCCCACCTGTTTGAATCGAGCTATTATAGAATTGAAATTAAGAGGAGGGGATGCATTAAGTACGATTCGAGATCAGTTTGAATCGAGCTATTATAGAATTGAAATCTATCGAACCCGACCCCGAAGTCACGCAGGAAATTGAGTTTGAATCGAGCTATTATAGAATTGAAATTCTTTGAGTGTGCCAGTTAATTTCACCTTGAAAGTTGTTTGAATCGAGCTATTATAGAATTGAAATTATACTGTGCAACAGTACGACAGTAATCAGTAAAGTCGTTTGAATCGAGCTATTATAGAATTGAAATATGATGAACTATGCTTACCCTCTCTATTCGTGTCCGTTTGAATCGAGCTATTATAGAATTGAAATGCAGCATCGCAGGAGACACAGTCCCATCAGGAACCGGTTTGAATCGAGCTATTATAGAATTGAAATTGACGATATCACATCTCCTGCAGTGGATGATAATGAGTTTGAATCGAGCTATTATAGAATTGAAATGTGTTACACCCTCTGTAGCAATATGAAGGATTTGGAGTTTGAATCGAGCTATTATAGAATTGAAATCTGGAAATTATTACTCATGGTCAGCAATTTCATTACAGTTTGAATCGAGCTATTATAGAATTGAAATGTGTTACACCCTCTGTAGCAATATGAAGGATTTGGAGTTTGAATCGAGCTATTATAGAATTGAAATCTGGAAATTATTACTCATGGTCAGCAATTTCATTACAGTTTGAATCGAGCTATTATAGAATTGAAATCCGCCACCGCCAGGGAGAAAAGGCAATATCGGGATGTTTGAATCGAGCTATTATAGAATTGAAATCCGAAAAAAATTGGTGCGGACCCCTCTAGAATGAGACCGATCAAATCCAAATATCTTTTGAAGCAGGAGGTTGAGAGAAAGATATGAACAAGAGACGAAGTCCACAAGATAAGGTCAAGATAGTGTTGGAGTTTTTTACCACCAATATACAAGCTGCCGAGCTGTGCAGAAAGCACAACGTATCACCTGTAACCTTTCATGACTGGAAGGACAAATTCCTACAAGGAGGTAAACAAGCTCTTGTGAACAAAGGTAATGCGACCAAAAATCATGCAGCAGAGGTAGAAAATCTCAAGTGTATAATCGGCGAGATCACTGTCGCCAACGATGTTTTAAAAAAAACTTTGGAGGGAGTAAAGTGATTAAAATGCAAGCAGTCAATAATCTAAACAAACACATGAGCCTGAACAAAGCTCTGCAATACTGCGGCATGTCCAAACATGCTTGGTATTACACTAAGAAATCAAGAGATGTAATTGTAGATCCCAGAGTGGTTAGTATGGTAAAGAAGATAGCCTACAAACGTCCTACATACGGAACTAGGCGTATGGCAGCACAGGTCACTAGGGAGACAAATGTTCCTATAAATCGCAAGAGAATACAGCGCATCTATCACAAAATAGGCTGGATCGAGCCTAAAAAGACTAAAAACGACATCATTCGTACTTCAAGACGCAAAATGTTCAAACCAACAGCACCCAATCAATTGTGGGAGACTGACATAACATACATCCATTGTGGGATTGATGGATGGTGCTATTGTTTTAACGTCATTGATGTATTTACCAGAAAGTGGGTAGCGTATATGTTTGACACCACAGCTTCTACCCATACAGCAGTGCAATCAGTGTTAAAGGCAGTGTCATCTACAGGAGACATATCAAACCTCAGACTCAGGACCGACAACGGCTCCCAGTACAGTAGTCACGAGTTCAAAAAGGCCATACAGACACTGGGGATAAAACACGAGTTCATCTGGAAGCAGACACCGGAACAAAATGGACATGTAGAATCATTTCATGGGACGCTCAAAAAAGAATACATCTGGCCGCATGAGTTTGTACGCTTTCAGGATGCAGAGGTTGTACTTGCAAAAGCCTTTGAGGACTACAACAAGGACAGAATCCACTCGGCGTTGGGATATCTTACACCTGACGAGTTTGTAAGCAAGATGGAGGTTGAGAATAAATGAGGGGTATGATTATTCGGAAAAAGATGCAAAAAGTGGTACCAAAAACATGGGTCCAGATCAAAATGCTAATCATTAAGAACATAACCTTTACAGTTTGAATCGAGCTATTATAGAATTGAAATGTCATAAATTCAAATGGGATGATGGCAGCATCCAAAAGTTTGAATCGAGCTATTATAGAATTGAAATACTCTAAATCTCACGGTGCCGCCCATGGAAAATTTGGTTTGAATCGAGCTATTATAGAATTGAAATTGTCTCCAATGTCACCAAACCTGAATTCCGATATCGTTTGAATCGAGCTATTATAGAATTGAAATATGGGTGAGACAGTGTCCGAATCCAAATCATATGTAAGTTTGAATCGAGCTATTATAGAATTGAAATTCTCCCCACCAACCAACCCAAAAAATCTCAGCCTTAGGTTTGAATCGAGCTATTATAGAATTGAAATGAGTCATCAGATGGTTCCATCTTTGATCGTGTATCTGTTTGAATCGAGCTATTATAGAATTGAAATCTACCGTGATCCCTGGTGTTGGTGATGATGATATCCGTTTGAATCGAGCTATTATAGAATTGAAATCCTATGAGATTAGGGAGTACTCGTTCAATAACAGCAGTTTGAATCGAGCTATTATAGAATTGAAATCTGCAAGACCTGCTGCTGCACCAAAGGCTGCCTTTTGTTTGAATCGAGCTATTATAGAATTGAAATTTAATGCCAGAACCCGACCCGATCGTTCCAGTAACAGTTTGAATCGAGCTATTATAGAATTGAAATTATAACGAAGATGAAAAAATATACAGCAGCGGATCAGTTTGAATCGAGCTATTATAGAATTGAAATCAAGCAGATGGAATCACAAGACTATGAAGGTGATAACGTTTGAATCGAGCTATTATAGAATTGAAATAGGATGATGCAGTAAAAGAAGCAGAGCAATGGGTACGGTTTGAATCGAGCTATTATAGAATTGAAATTAGACATATACACTCCTTTAGAAACAGTATGAGTATGTTTGAATCGAGCTATTATAGAATTGAAATGGTCTTAGCTGAACTACGCCACGTAGCTGTACATTACGTTTGAATCGAGCTATTATAGAATTGAAATCTGATAATGTGACTGATCTTGGTACCGAAGGCATACCAGTTTGAATCGAGCTATTATAGAATTGAAATATGTATTCGAAATCTTCAATTAGATCCATGTTTAGTGTTTGAATCGAGCTATTATAGAATTGAAATACCGTAGAAGCAAGAATAACACCCAAAGTAACCACGTTTGAATCGAGCTATTATAGAATTGAAATTAGAAAAAAGTTCAGGGTCAATCTGAGCAGGAGCTGTAGTTTGAATCGAGCTATTATAGAATTGAAATTACGACACTTGCCTGCTTTTGTTCTGCCCCTCTTGCAGTTTGAATCGAGCTATTATAGAATTGAAATATGGCAATAATCACGAGGCCTACGAGCGGAGCTCCTAGTTTGAATTGAGCTATTATAGAATTGAAATTAATATCATGACATTTTTTGTCGAATCCGCATTTAAGTTTGAATCGAGCTATTATAGAATTGAAATACAGGTGACTTTATTCTGTATCTTGAAAGAGCTGGTAAGTTTGAATCGAGCTATTATAGAATTGAAATTAGACGCAGCCAAAACAAAATGTGGTGTGTCAATCGTGTTTGAATCGAGCTATTATAGAATTGAAATGCTGCAAGTATGAACAGATGACACAGACCGAGAAAGGTTTGAATCGAGCTATTATAGAATTGAAATCGTACAAAGATGAATATCTAGCTGAAATTGAAAAGCGTTTGAATCGAGCTATTATAGAATTGAAATAAAACCCAAATTTAAAAAAAGTGGTCAGCTGACAAAGTTTGAATCGAGCTATTATAGAATTGAAATTCTTCGCCAAGTCGATTTATAATTTCCAGGCGTTCCTGTTTGAATCGAGCTATTATAGAATTGAAATAGGAGAAACAGAATTATCTCCTTAGCACCGTTGAGGTTTGAATCGAGCTATTATAGAATTGAAATTTACCAACAGAAAACCCAAACCTTGCAGTAGAGGTAAGTTTGAATCGAGCTATTATAGAATTGAAATACTGAAGATTTTCAAATCGCAAACAAGCGATATGTCGAGTTTGAATCGAGCTATTATAGAATTGAAATTGTTTTAAAATTCAGAAAATCGCAGAAAAACTAATCTGTTTGAATCGAGCTATTATAGAATTGAAATCTGGTAATGGCTTGTGTATGTTCACAATCCCAGTTGTGGTTTGAATCGAGCTATTATAGAATTGAAATAAAATAACAAATAGTCGATGTTAATTAAAAATACTAGTGAATATCAAGTAGACATTACATTATGATAATAACAAAAAATTGCAAGTTGTTTGAAATCTGTTTTGAATTTTGCAATATGTTTAGGAATTTCTTTTTTTACAGTTCTATCAAATTTAGTTTTGGGAATAAAAATAGAATATTCTACATTAACATCATGGAATACAAACCCCTTCTCTTCCCAGTATCCTTTTGAAGGACTATCTATAGTTAATCCACCATATTGTTCTACAAAGAAATTCTTAACTTCAATTAACTTTTTGGTAGGTACAGGTTTGTAGTTGTTAAAATATCGTGGTAACTTATAATGAAGTTTTACCTTCTTTGCAAGTCTCATTATGGGGTTAGTTTTTTGTATGGTATTTTTTTCCTACTAAGAATACTGCATTGTCCTTTGGTGATATAGTATTCAGTTTTGGAAATAGCCTTGAAAGATTGGTTAGTTTTTAGAAGAGCATCAACCATTTTTACCTCATTTTTAGGGTCCACTTGAATTTTTCTGTATTGAACTTGTGTGCTCATATATGGATTGTGTGATGTGTACTTAATAAATTATTTTTTTTATCAAGAAGTCAACGATGTATTACATATTCATCTGGAGATATTAAAACAAGACGAACAAAAATCTAGATAAGATCAATGATTGATTTAAAATTTGTTTTTTATTTTTGCTTGTATTTTTAGGCATTATTTTTTAGAGATTAAAACTGTCATGTCTGCAAACCTAACTCAAATGTGTAAGGCAGATCAATTACTTGTATATGATAACTATCCTCAATGATATGAATTTTTTTTTGATATGAATATCTATACCTAAAGGATACTGTCTTTTTATTTAGTTCGTATATTGCCATTTTTCTTTTCAATTTATTATCTGTGTGCAAATTTGAAATATACCCTTGAATTATATTTTTATGTGCATCATAAACGGATCTAGGAATTGCAGATATATTTGGAATATCTCTGAATAGTCGTTGGGCCTGTCTCTTGGTTTCAGCAGTGACTCCATAGTTATCAAACAACTCAATAGATTTGTTAAATTTTTGTTGATATCTAGATGACTCTAGTTGTTTTATTGAGAATATGTTATTAAATAGATGGTGTGCATCAGAGTCACTCAAGTTTTGATTCTGTTTTTGCTCCAATTCTACCAGTGTTTTCTTTACAATCTCTACATCATAAAAAGAATCATCAAAGGTCTGTTTTACAATGTATATGTTTGGTTCTTCTTGTGTGTATGGTGAATCTCTATTTCTCCAGATCCGTCCCCATCTTTGTATTTGAGAGTCAAGTGGGGATACTTCAGTTATCAAAATATCAAAATCAATGTCAACTGATGCTTCTACAACTTGT
Organism: Candidatus Nitrosopumilus sp.; assembly: GCA_965248045.1. Taxonomy (GTDB): domain Archaea; phylum Thermoproteota; class Nitrososphaeria; order Nitrososphaerales; family Nitrosopumilaceae; genus Nitrosopumilus. The sequence goes on along the minus strand of CBDFIG010000002.1, from coordinate 1,117,633 downwards.
GTAGTAATCCATATACCTTGTTCTGTTTCAAGGAGATCTCCCTCTTTTACTTGTCTATCCTCGTATGTAAATCTGGCATGCAATAAATTCACATACATGTCATTTTCTTCTAGTATTCTTTTTAGTTTAATTGCAGTATTTACAGTATTTACAATGATTAGAATTTTTTTAAATTTCACAGCACATTGTTTTATTATATTGATAGTATGGTCCCCATGTATTGTATCATCTATTATTCTTAAACAATGTCGTGGGGTGTTATTATAATATGGTTCTGTTTTACCAATACCGTTTATTTTATTTTCCAAGTATCGGGAGCACATCTCAGGTAATGTTGCAGTAATAATGCATATTTTGGCGCCAAATTTTTTGAATTGTATAATCCCATACAGTATTGCAGCAATGATTTCAGGATCATATGCCTGAATCTCATCTATTATAATTTTTGTTCCAGCCATACTTGCATATATCTTCTCATATCCTGGATACTCAAAAACTGATGAGAATATTTGATCTGCAGTACTAATAGTAAATGGCAAAGACAGCTGTCGCATTTGATTTATGTTCTCAAATATTCCCATAATTGCCTCATCAGAAGGATCATTTTTCATAAAGTATTGACCTGCCCCACTGTGCAACAATCCAATATTGATGGGCTCTAAAGCAAAAGTCTCTGCGATACGTTTGTGCATTGCATTAGCTGATGTTTTAATTGGCAAGATGTAAAATGATTTTGCATTATTTATCCAGTATAGCGCAAATTCTGTCTTACCCATCCCAGTTCCAGCTTCAAGTATTACATCGGAGTTTGCATATTTTGCTGCTAATTCTTTTTGCCAGATATTTTTTAATTGTATTTTTTTTATCAAAGTCAAATATTGCTCCAATTGAATATTTGAGTAATTACTAGGTTTTGGTATCTCTACTGGCAGTCCTGCAGATGCACTGTGGTCTGCACGATACAGTAATCCTATTAACATGATATAATACATTTCATATCCTTTAGGTATTGCATTTAATGCATCAAGATAATTATCACCTATGATCAGTTTATTTGGAAATAATTTTTCAAGTTCATGTATATTTGAAAGTGGTTTTAAATCCGTATCAATTACATTTTTTACAACAGGCCAGTTAGTTATATTTATAAAATCATGGCCACGATTATGATGATATGCAACTGCCCGAATTATACAATTTCTAATTGGTTGGGGAAAATTATCTAACTGTCCAAATAAAAATGCAGGAGAAAGTATATTGTGAGGAATCTCTGCAATTTTTTGTTTTTGTAATTGTATCTGCGAAATGTCGATTTCAGGTTTATCTATATTTTGTTTTTTTCTTTGTTTGTTTATTGCATTTATTATTCTATATTGAAAACGAGAGTTTAATTTACCAAGATCATGCGCTTTACATGCAATCTCCAAGGAACTCCAAAAATATTTTGCATCCTCACCCAAAAAATCAATATTGTCATAAGTTTTTGCAAGATCCTTGATTTTATCTACAACATCTCCCGTATGTTTCCATAGATCCTGGGGTGACTCTAGTGGGTCTGATTTGGCATAGACCACCATAAAAATTCCTCACCATCATGAGAAAACAAAATATCCTCAGAGAATTGAAGTAGTGTGCCATCAAAATAATCATATAGACACCAATCAAAATCTCGTATCATTTTTGTAGTCTCTTTTTTGTCTGATAATGTTATAATTTTTTGGTGCATAAATGTTGCAAGTTGGTATAATACGCCTCTGATCTTTAGTTTAGCTGCATCCTCTGATTTGATAAAAGTTGGTTTTTTAATTTCCAAGCTTTCTGAGTTTGGTATTGTTTTTTTATATATGTGTACCAAATCAACTGAGTTTATTTTTATCAAGTCTTCGGCTCTACCCAGATATAGATAACTAGGTGGTTTTTCAAATGCATTCCTTATCAAGCCTAACAAATCTTTATTCTCAAAAGTAGTGATGTGTAATGTCAGTTGTACATTACTTAATGTATGAACCAATATTGGATATGGTTTTGTAGTTGAGTATTTTTTATACCACTGGTAGTCTTGATACAATGAATCAAAACTTCCCGATATTGCAATGTCTATTTCTCCAGAATTTAGTGGTTTCTTTATCATAGTTGATATCAGACCCAAAACAGTCGATGGAGGAGGTAGTGGATATGTCTCAATTATCTCAGTACTAAGAGGATTACGATAAACTGCCTGAGTTTGAAACAGTGATATTTTTAGTGCAATTATAGACTCATCTGTTTTGTTCATAATACTCTAGTACTTTGGCCTTGAGTTTTTTTATCACATCCTCAGGGGATGATATGTTATCTTCCATTGCAGCTGAAAAATCCGAGTCAGTATTTGCAAAATATCCCTGTCGTATCCCGATAAATGTAGAGGATTTTATAGTATTATCTGATAATAGTTGTTGTGATATTGATTGTGGATTTATTTTTGGTTTTGAGTCATCAAATGACACAAAAACTGTATTTTCAAAAAATGGATTTAGTGTCTCATATATTCCTCCTATGATAAATAATGGTTTTAGATCCTCTCGTCTTCCCTTTATATCGCGATATAGAGAACCTATAATATCTAACAAATCAGATACACGTTTACACTTTATATCATTACCAATATCATTACCTCGTATCTTGGCGATAAAATTTTTGAGTTCACTTGTATATTTTTTAGCATCTCCATTTGGCATAATTTTATTGGTAATATCATCTGCTTCTGAGCCTATTTTGTGTAGATCTATACATATTGTATAGCGGTATATGGATCTATGAGTTTCAATATTTGCAATGTTTGGCATCTCATGATTTTTGTCGGCTTGATACTTGTTTGTTAACATCTCCACATCCGAGTCAAATGGTTCTATAGATATTGCAGGAGTTATTTTTACTGGAGCTACACGTGTTCTAGTACATTCTAGTTTATCTGAGACCTTTACGTTTGTTTGCATAAATCCAAACAAATCTGATTCCTCACTTTCTGAGATATCTGATACAAGTTGTATTACTTTGGCATTTCCAGATCCTGCAGCATATACATCAGATGGAATCCAACCAAATTGTTCTTTTCCTTGCATGAATATAGAATAACGCAATGATTGTCTTGAAGAATAGGTATATGTTTTACCATCACCGCGATGTATCTTTTTTAATGTAGATAGGTTTCCATATCCTTCATCATAGTTTAGAGATTGGCCTTCAAAAAGTATTGTAACTGTAAGACCTGTGGGTTTAATCATCAAAGTCATCCTCTTTATGTGAGTTGGAAAGACCAGAGATAAACGCATATGCCCTTTGAGGTGGTGTTATTTCATCTTTATGATTCAATATGGAAACTATTTCTTTTGGGATGGGCAAATTGTTTGTAATGTATTGTTTTGATACTAGATCATAGAACTTTGAAATATTGTTATTGCGTATTGCCTCTAATAATACAAATGAGAGTGCTTTTGTTTTTTTATCCAAGCCGATTTTTTGAGCCAATTCATTACCGCTACGATTAAGTCCTGTTATGATGCCATATATTTGGTTTGATTTTAAATAACCAGTCAACTGCATATCTCCGTTTTTGTATAGTACACTTTGTATTGATACGATCAGACAAATATTAAAAAGTTCTTGTGATCGCATACTTTTATTATCAGATATAACATCTTTAGATAAAATATAACATAAATCCTCAATGGATTCTTCTGCTACAAGTTTAGTAATTACAGTACTGATCAAGTTTATGGTAGTACAATTCTTGAGAGTTATCTTCCCCTTTATTTTAGATAATGCGTTTAGAAAATATTTGTCTTTGAATAACTTGGCAATGTTTTTTCCTATATGATAATATCTAAAGTTTGGTTTATCACTATCTTTTCGTGATACCGTTTTTAATTCTACAAAAAATAAATTATCCATCACCCAAGAGCTTTTTTGTTTTTGTTTGTCAATCAAGATGTTTTGAATGGTATCAGAAAATATTGTATCATGAAATCGATCTGAATTTTTATAATCTATGTTTTTTATTTTGTCATTTTCTTGTAAAGATTTTTCTAGATCAGGCAAATTTAAAAATATTTGATCTGCATTTACAATACCATCTCTTGCTACATATGGTATAGTTGTGAATCCTGCCCAACTACACAAGAGTATCAAATTACATAATTTACAAATAAATAAATCTGATTGGCCATTATAAAAAAAGTTTCTAAATGTTTTATTTGATACCATGATAGGTGAGAACATTGATTCGTTGATAACATCTTTTTCAAAGTTTTGTATGTTTACTTTGTTATGTTTACATATCTTGCATGTTATATGCCCGGGAGTAGGAGTTTTTTTCAAGTCACATATAGCAGGGTTTAGTATTTCTTCAATAAATGCTTCATATCTTGTTATGTTTTTTGAAAGAGAATAATTTCCAACAATACTTTTGTTAAAATAAAAATTACGTAATGTAGTGGGTAGAAAGTTCTGTTTGTATATATCACCAGATATTTTTATAAACTTATTCTCTATATCACCTTGAAATGAATTGATTTTATTTTGATTAATATCATACTTGCTTTGTAAAATACGTAAAAGTTTGCCAAGTTCTTTTTGGTATTGTTTAAAGGCATGAAGTTGATTATCCACAGATATATCAAATGACGTATAGTTGTAATCTCCATGTTTTGCACTACTAATAAAATCATTTAATTTACCAAGACATCTGTCTTGTTTGTCTTTGTCTAGTTTTTTGACTAGACGATTTTTACTTTCTACCTTTAATTTAAAAGCATTGTTTAGATATTGTTCTAATACCATTGTAAAATATGCATCAGGCAGATGTCTCAAATCAGATTCAGTAATATCTACAGAGTTATGCTCGAGTTTCACAGAACATCCTGCAGACTGTAGGATTCGTGTATATCCTATAATTGATGCATTAGTTAACCAATCACTACCGTAGATCTTCATCTGTCTATCTCCACAAAACCAAAGCCATTACTACGTCTATGACCAATGCCTGACTGATAGAAAAAATTTAGTACATTTGCATCAGCTTCTATTGCCAACAATCCCGTAAAACCCAACACCAGACCCCCATAGTGAGTCATTGCAACTTTGTTATATTTTATTATTTTAAACGATATATCATTTAGTTGTGTATTATTATACAACAACCATTGCTCTTTTAATGCATTTGTAAATGAATCATCAAAGTCTTCATCAGTCGGTGTTACATATTTCGTTTTATCTTTACAGTTACGTATTACAATTGGTGATAAAGTGTAAAACATCTTTGTTTGGTGTTTAAAGAATCTATATTCGTTCAAATATACGAAATTTGGTTTAGTAATTCCAAGATCATATATCGTATAGGTTTTATTTTTTAGCAGTCCATTGTATATGTCTGCAGCTAATTTTTTATCTGGTGTAGATATGTATAGTCGCAGAGTATTGCCTATCATTATAGAATCATTTATGATATCCGGTTTTTTATCAAATCTTATTGCAATACATACTGGTGTTTTTTGGAAGATTTCAGATGTGTATCCAACTGTAACATCTAATGCAGTCTTGATCAAGGACATAAATGCAGAGCGATAATCTATTGGTAGTTTTTTATTACCTATAATTTCATATTGTGCAAAAAAACGAGTCATAATTATCTGTATTTTAGATATTAGATAAAATGATCGGATTTTTACACCAAAAAAGACAGGCCGTTTTGCTCTACTGCAACATGTATCTTTGTGCCTGTAATCTTCTTGAAACCGTCATATCCTATTTTATCCCCCCTTTTTTTGGAAGGAATTGAGGAGGAGTCAACTGATATGTATCGCAGATTAATCTTGTCTTGTTTGCGTACAGATTTGATTGTAGATTTTAGAATCTTTTTCCAAATTCCTTTTTGTTGCAGATATTGGAATCTTCTATGTGCAGATGATTTGGAACCGTATTTTGCGGGAAGATCAATCTACCTGCATCCGGTGATTGGCACAAAAATTACTGCATTGATTGTCGTACGATCGTCACATCTTGGTCTTCCAGTTGCAGCTGGTTTTGGAAGGTGTGCTTTGAGGGCATTCCATTGTGAATTAGTTAATTCTTTGAACATGAAAACAACACAATGTTGTTTCAAATAGATCTGATTGATCATGTAAATTTGTCTAAATGGTTAGTTTTGGGATCAGTTGAATACAAATTAGAGTTACGAGTAGTTTGTCAAATGGCTGAAAGATGCAACAGGGATCACAGTTCGGCTACAGCTACTGACTATCCCGCATTTTACGACGTGCACCACGATCCAAGACAGTAGTTTTTGTCCTAAGATGTGGTTTTGCCCAAATGTGCTAAACATATAGCACTCAAATCCCACTTCCTGCACTTTATTACAGATTTTCTATTTTCTTTTTGATGTTTTTTAAAAGAAGATTATTTACCATTTTACCAGAAGCTTTACCTCTTAATTCTTTCATAGCGATCCCCATCAATGGTCCGACTGCCCTTTCTTTTTGGTTTTTAATTATTCCTTCATTTTTATCTACAATGTCTTCAATAATTTTTTCTAAATCTTCCTCATTTACAGATTGAATTGAAGCATTTTTCATAGCTTCTTCTATGGTTTTTGATTTTCCAACCATTATGTTTTCAAATACCATTTCAATAGATTCTTTTGCAATTTTTCCTTCTTCCAATAACTGAAATGATTTGAAAATTTCTTCATTTTTTAATAAATTTGAATCTAGTCCACTTCTTTCCAAATTTGTAATTGAAGAACAAAGAATTGATGCAACAAATGTTGGATTTGTTTTAATTTTTTCGACAATTTCTTCAAACAACCCAATATATCGTGAATCAAAAATTTGTTCAGCAAGTTGTAGGTTTATTTTGTATTTTGTTTCAAGTTCTTTAATAGAATCGTCCCATGATTTTGGTATATTTTTTTCAGCCTCTGATAATTCTTCTTTAGTGATTATTATTGGAGGAATGTCCGTTTCAGGATACATTCTTGCAGCTCCTGGTCTTGGTCTGAGAAATTTTGTTTCACCTGATTGAGTAGCTAACCTAGTATCTGTTGGAATACCCTGATCTCTGATGCATTCAATTCTTAAAATAATTTGATCTGTAATAGTATGAATTTTCTCTTGAGGTGATGCCAAAATTAAAAACGCATCATTTTCTTTAATTTCAACAAATTTCTTCAATTCTTCTAAATCTAATTCTTCTATTCCATAATTAGGTAATTCATCTGAGTGAAATACTCCACCTATTCCGAAAAATCTTACCAATTCTGCTACTTCTCTTCCTAATCTTATGCCTTCATATGGTGAAAATCCAAACATTCCAGCCATATTTTTAAAAGATATTACGATAATTTTTTGACTTTTCTTTATAGCAGTTTGAATAATCTTTGATTTGCATTTTGAAAACAATTCTGTAATATCTTTTTTATCTTCATTAGTAAATTTCCAATCTCTCTCTTGAATTCTTTTTGAGATTTCTAACAAACCGTGCTGTCTTTTGGCTTCGTATTCAACAACTTTTTCTAACTGTTCTAATTGTTGCACTCCCTTTACTTCAATTACTACTCCTCCATCCTTAATTGATACATTAACATCTTGCCTAATTGATCCTAGACCTCTCTTCACTTTTTTGGTACTTCTCAAAATTCTTCCTAAAGATAATGCAATTTTTTTTATCTCTGATAATTCTACCTCAAAAGGCTCTGTTGCAATTTCAACTAAAGGCACCCCAAGACGTTCCAATCCAAATTTTCTTATTGATCCTTGTTCACCTAGGATTTTTGCAGCATCTTCTTCAAGACAAATTGATTGAATTCCTATCTTCATTCCTTCAACATCATAAAATCCTCCCTGTGAAACTAACATCGTACGTTGGAATCCAGTTGTATTGGAACCATCAACAACTGTTTTTCTCATAGGATAGATTTCACTAAAAATATTTGATTTTAATGCAGAAGCAATAATTAATGAAATTTTTCTTGCATCCTCATCTAATTCATGTGGCGGCTCCTCATCTTGTTCCACTAGACAGCTACTTTCTGGGTTGGCATAATACATTATTGTTTTTGATTTAGATTTTTCAAATAGTGCAGCAGGATCAAACTCTCCCAATTCACTTTTTGATGCTCGTAATCTTCTCTGAAATTTTGTAAAATATTCATCTGATTCTAATGGCGTACAATTACAAAACAACTTTTTGTTAGTTGCTAGTTGCTGATGAATTTCAAGTCCTACTTTAACTCCAACATCGTTTATGGAAAATTCTGACATTCTATTCATCTCTCTAACTTGATAATTCCGATGCAATATTTTCAAGCATAATTTTCTTTATCTCTTCTTCATTGCGAAAATTCCCCATTGCCCACATTGCTTTTACTAGAGCCACTTCTGGAACCATATTTTCTAATGGAATTATGCCTAAATCAAGCAAATCTCGCCCGCTTTCATATACTGTCATTCTAATTCTACCATCAATACATTGGGAAGTCATTCCTAGAAAGATTCCTTTTTCATTTGCTTTTTTTACGCTTTCATACATTGTATTTCCAATATGACCCAATCCAGTTCCTTCAAAAATTATTCCTCTATACCCCATCTCAATAATTTGATCCAATAACTTGGGATTATATCCAGGATGATATTTTACTAAAGCAACACGTGTGTCTAGTTTAATTCTTGGTTGAAATTCACTACTTTTGAAAAAATCTTTAGAAATATTTTTTTGAATTTGATTCTGTGAAATAATGAATGCCGGATTATCTCCAATTGTTTGAAATGCTCCTCTTTTACTTGTATGATTTTTTCTTACTCTTGTTCCAGCATGACATGCTAATGTGCTATCATTTTCATCTTGATGCATTACAATATAGACACCTTTGGTATTGCTTTCTGTGATAAATTTTGTTGCTCCAATCAAATTTAATGCTGCATCTGATGAAGCACGATCTGATGATCTTTGAGATCCAACCAAGACAATTGGAATCGGAAATCCTGCAAGTGCAAATGAAAGAAAGGATGATGTATAGTGCATCGTATCTGTACCATGGGCAATAATAATTCCTGAATAATCTGATTTAGAATACTCATTTATCTTTTCAGCAATTTGTAACCAATGTTCAGGCGTTATGTTTTCAGAATATTCTGATAATAGAGCTTCTGCATCTATATTTGCAATTTTAGCAAGTTCTGGAACAGATGAATTTAATTCCTCGGCTGTTAATACAGGCGTAACTGCCCCTGTTCTGTAGTCAATTTTGCTTGCAATTGTTCCTCCAGTTGATAATAACAGAATTTTTGGCAATCCTGCAACTTTTTCTAGTTTTTCATCTTGCTGAACAATTTTTTCAGCAGATTTGATCTTCTCTATTTTCTCAATTTTTTCAATTTCTAAACCAATATTGTATCCACTTGTTAATTTCAAAACAATGTGTTTATCGTCACTGTGTTCATATCTTGGCATTATTATGCCTGAATAAGTGATATCTGATAGAATCTTTACAGAATCACCAACTGAAATCTGATTTGCCTTTAGGAATTCTAATGAATTTCCCTCATACCCACTATGTTCTGACATTTATGAGAATTAGATTTGTTATTTTATTAAAACTACCTGTAATAGGAAGCTACTAGTTTTTCGCCCAACTTGAGCTCTTTTTGTTCTCTGACTTTCTTGACTGATCTTTCAAAGTGTTCCATAGTTACTTTGGCATCCACGCTTTGTTTCTCAACATCTTTGATATCTGGATGCTTATCTAGGAACTCATGAATAACTAAAGAAACTGCAATATTTGCAACGGCTGCTACGTCTGCGCCACTAAGTCCATCAGTTAGATCAGAAAGTTTCTCAAAATCAACACGTTCCATATTACCTTCCTCAGAGATTGTTGGTATTTCTGCTGCACTAATTTTCAAGATACTCTTTCTGCTTTCTTTGTCTGGAAGTGGAATCTGAATAATTTTATCAAATCTGCCTGGTCTTAACAATGCAGGATCAATCATGTCTGCTCTGTTTGTTGCAGCTAAAACTATAACCCCATGCATATTTTCCATTCCATCTAACTCTGTAAGTAATTGACTAACGACTCTTTCACTTACAGCTGTTTCTCCTCCTGCTCCTCGAATTGGTGCAATAGAATCAATTTCATCAAAGAATATCACACATGGCGCAGACTGACGTGCTCTTTTGAAAATTTCTCTTATACCTCTTTCAGATTCACCTACCCATTTTGATAGAAGTTCAGGACCTCTCACTGAAACAAAGTTTGCTTCACTTTCTGTAGCAACTGCTTTTGCAAGTAGAGTCTTTCCTGTACCGCTTGGACCGTGAAGTAGGATACCTCTTGGCATTTTATGTCCTAATTTATCATAAAGAGATGGATATTTCATTGGCCACTCAACAGCTTCTTGTAGCTCTCGTTTAACCTCGTCTAAACCTCCAACGTCTGTCCACTTTACGTCTGGATTCTCAATGAAAACTTCCCTCATTCCAGATGGTGTTACTTCAATCAATGCTTTTGTAAAGTCATCTTGATTTACAACTAGTTTCTCCAAAGTTTCTTGAGGGAGTTTTTTTTCTTCCAAATTCAAAACTGGTAATAGTCTTCTCAAACATTTCATTGCAGCTTCTTTACAGAGATATTCCAAATCTGCACCAACATATCCATGACTTACTGATGAGATTTTTTCCATGTTGACATCATCTGTTAATGGCATATTTCTGCTGTGAATTGCAAGTATGTCTTTTCTTCCTTTTTTGTCTGGAACCTTAATTTCAATTTCTCTATCAAATCTACCTGGTCTCCTAAGTGCAGGATCAATTGCATTTGGTCTGTTTGTTGCTGAGATAACAATTACTTTACCCCTTGCCTCTAATCCATCCATTAATGATAACATTTGAGAAACAACTCTTCTTTCAACTTCACCAGTAACTTCTTCTCTTTTTGGTGCAATGGAGTCAATTTCATCAACAAAGATAATTGATGGAGATTTTTCTCTTGCCTCTTTGAAAATTTCTCTTAGCCTTGCTTCACTTTCTCCATAAAACTTGCTCATAATTTCTGGACCTGAAATACTGATAAAGTGTGCATTACTTTCATTTGCAACTGCTTTTGCAAGTAGAGTCTTTCCTGTACCTGGAGGGCCATATAGTAAGACACCTTTTGGTGCTTCAATTCCTAACTTTTCAAAAATTTCTGGATGTCTTAATGGAAGTTCAATCATCTCTCTAACTTTTTTAATCTCATTTGATATGCCGCCAATGTCTTCATAGGTGACTTGTGGAACTCCACGTAATGTCTCTCCTTTCTCTGCAATGTGGAAAACAGTTTTTTGAGTAACTAAAACTGCATCAGCTGCTGGTGTTACTCCTATTACTTGAAAAGTTAAACGTCCACCGAAATATGGAACCATTACATTATCTCCTTTAATCAAAGGAACACTTTCTAAAGCATCTGCAAGATATCTTTCATCAATTGGGGGAATTGCTTCTAATGGTGCAACTACTACTTTTTCTGCAGCTACTGCCTTTATTTTTCTCACTGAAATTGTATCCCCAATAGCGATTCCTGAATTATTTCTGCCAAGTCCATCAATTCTGATAATTCCTTTTCCTTCATCAGATGGATATAGAGGGAGACATTTTGCAACTGTTCTTCTTTTACCTTTAATTTCTATGACATCGCCAGTAGAGGCATTAAGAGTGTCCATAGAATCATAATCAATTCTTGCTACTCCTCTTCCAACGTCTCTTGTGTATGCTTCAAGAACTTTGAGAGAAAGTGCGTTTTGACTCATACAGAATTGCCTCAATTCTAATTTTTATACCTTTGTGGTAATTTTCTTAAATAACACAGAAAAAATCACAAGCTTAAAATCCTCTTTGCGTACGAAACGATCAACTTGGGTAAAAGACCATTAGTTCGAAGACGTGGCCGTGGAGGAAATCAATTCAGATCTACATCTACTGGAAAAGTAGGTTCCAAGGCAAATTATCCTCGTTTTCCACTATCAGAACAGCATGAAGGTGAAATTATCGATTTAGTTCATGAACGTGGTAGGGAAGCACCATTAGCTAAAGTTAGATTTGAAGATGGTTCTGTTTCATTTATTCCAGCAGTACTAGGAACTAAAGTTGGCGAAACTTTACAATTTGGATTAAAATCAAAAATTGAACAAGGAAATGTCATTAGTGTTCAAAACATTCCTGATGGAACAACTGTATGTAATATTGAAAAGCACTTTGGAGATGGCGGTGCTATAGTTAAATCTGCAGGTACTGATGCAACTGTTTTCTCTCATGGTGATGAAGGTGTTACTGTCAAGCTGCCTTCTGGAAAATTTACCACTCTTAATCCAAAAAATAGGGCCATGATTGGTACTCTTGCTGGAGGCGGAGCTACTGAACGATACTTTATGAGTGCTGGTAACAAATGGCGTAGTTTTAAAGCTAAAGGAAAGAAATATCCAATTGTCAGAGGTGTCGCTCAAGCCGCTTATGTTCACCCACACGGTGGTGGTCGTCATCAACACGTTGGACAAAGTTCAACTGTTTCAAGAGATGCACCTCCTGGTGCTAAAGTAGGAAGTATTGCTGCCAGAAAGACTGGTAGGGCTAGAATTAAAGAAAGAAAGTAGTATTTCTTTTAACCTAAAATTGATTAATACCTCGTTGAAATACAATTTGAATGTCGAATCAACGAATTAGACTTTTTGTAACTGGTAAAGTACAAGGTGTATTTTTTCGTCAGGCCCTAAAAGTGATGGCAAAGAAAAATGATGTTTTTGGATGGGTAAAAAATCTCAAAGATGGTCGTGTTGAGGCTGTTTTAGAAGGAGATGAAGAAAAAGTTAGTAGACTAATTGAATGGGCTCATGGGGGACCTGCCAATGCTAGGGTTGAAGATGTAGAGATACGTAACGAGAAATTTACTGGTGAATTTTCAAAATTTGATGTTTTGTATTAATGAATTTCCTCAAATGCCTTTTTAATTAATTGACTAAATCCTGAAATTTGCTGATCTTGTTTTATTTGAATAATTTCTACAGGTTCTTTTCGACTTTTCTGAATTTTGATTATAACTCCTTCTCTTTCAGGTTCCACATCTACAAACCATCTAAATGTAATTGATTTACAAAAAACTACTCTGTGCATTCTAACATCCTCTACAACATTTTCTCCCAATGAGAAGCAAAATTCTCTAATTGAATTAAAAAGTGGTAACACTGAACTTGGAATTTGCTTCTTAAAGTCATCATAATTTCTCTTGCTTCCAAATGAGATTATTCCTTCCATGACTATGCAAATTTGATTTTAATAATAAAGGTAGTAGTTCTGCTGGTTCCAGTCTAGACGAATAGCCCCATTTCAAGGCATACAAGATCCGCCACGTTGACGAGGAAGCGTGGATGTCCCACCTTAGGATTGCTCCCTCCCGGACCTCATCCCTTTCGATGGTTCGGTCTTAGAAGTTATCCCTTCGGATAATTCTAGTCCTGCAACCACCCGCCTCGGCGTGATTTCATTTCCGCACACCAAGCGGGAATTACTCATCTAGAGATTTACCCAACAGTTGCTGATCTCTGCATATAGCCGGTTTCAGAAAAGGGCACGGCTGGCACCCCGATCCTACCTACTACCAATTTTTCTAAAGAAAGTATGTTATATTTGCATTAGGTTTGGTTCGCTTTCAGTTTTAAAATCATATTACAAACTGAGCATATATTACCTGTACATTCATTACCACACTTTTCACAATTTATCTTTTCTTTATAATTAGAATTTTTTACAATTTGAGATACTTTGAGAACTGATTGATACAAATTATTTTTAATTCCACTATGTTGGGTTTCCAATGAATTTAGAAATTCACGAATTTCTGTTCTTATTCCTTCATTCATGTGTGGACAAGGTTCTGATTGAAATGGTATATTATTTGTAAATGCATAAAATACAATTTCAGATTCATATATCTCACAAAATGGTTTTATTTTTCTTAAAGAATTTGCAGATGTATCAGGATCCATCCATCCAATCCTGTTTGTATCTCCTGAAAGCATGTTAATGACAAATGTTTGTAATGTATCATCTAGATTATGACCTGTTGCAATAACATCTGCACCAATATCTTTTGCTGCAAAATCAATTGCACGTCTTCTTAGCGTGCCACAAATTGAACATGAAGAAGTTTTTTCATTTTCTCTTAAATCTAACGCTTCATCAAGAGTTAATTCAAAAAGATCTTTGTAAGAGTATACTTTATGTTCGACATTTAATCCTCCACAAAATTTTTCAACAATTTCTAATGCCTCATTTCTATACCCTGGAATACCCTCATCAATGGTAATTGCTTTAATCCTAAAATTATGAGTTGATGCCATTTCATGAATGATTTTTAGTAATGCCAGAGAATCTTTTCCACCAGATACTGCAACAGCCACCAATTCGTCATTTTGAATCATGTTATATCTTGAGATAGTTTTAGCAGTTTTTCTTACAATAGAATTTGAGAAACATTGTGAACATAGTTTTTGGCCTGAATATTTTCTGTTATAGACTGCCTCATTTTTGCATCTATCACATTTCATAAATTTAGATATTTTTTTTCATTAATGATTCTTTAGGCATTTTGACCAGTATGTTATAAACATCTAGAGTGACGGTCGGTGAAAATTTCGCCTCAGATGCAGCGGTACAGGAACCTGTAAATGTCTAGCTTGATCGAGCACGTCCTGAAATATTCTGACACCGCGTGAGTCAGATCCTCCAGCGTCTCGTAGTACTCTGAAGTAACAAGTCTGTACTTTGCATCCCTCCATACCGACTCGACAGCATTAAGCTTCGGCGTCGCGGTAGGCAGGTACAAGATCTCCACCTCGTCATGTTCCTCCAGGTATTCCCGCACCTTCCTTGCTTGTGCTGACTTGCGTTGTCCACTATGAGCAAGACACTGCCCCACTTGCGGCGCACCTCCTTGAGGTATTTCACAAACGTCAAGCCGTCGAACCTGTCGTACTGCCGCATCAGCCGAGTTTCCTCTTCTGCAAGCGCGCCATACACAATGGTCTTGTCCCGTCTGTCAGTCCTGCTGACTGCTACTGGATCCCCGACGTGTGACCACAGTTTCCTTCCATTCGTTCCAATCCTGCTGACTGCTACTGGATCCCCGACGTGTGACCACAGTTTCCTTCCATTCGTTCCAATCCTGATGAATATGGACTCGTCTTGCACCACGATTGTAAATCCACGCTGTTTTGCGCTGGATATCGTGCCTGCAGCGTCAACTTGCCACCTCCTCACCTCGTAGCCGCCGGCTGCCGAGGTGTACTCCGCGGTAGATCTCTTAGACGAGAACCCGAGGGATCACATTATCCTGCGCACGCTGCACAGGCTGTACTTTGCAAATAATTTCCCGCGTATCAAGTTCCGCAGCTTCCTCGGGGTGAGCATGTTCTTGCCGCTGAGCCGGTCTGCAAGCTTCTTGATCCGCCCATACCCTACGCATCTGGGCCTGCCCCTTCCGGAAGCGTCCCGGAGACCAGCCATGCCGTCTTCGTCGAACCGCGCCGCCCATAGCTGCACCGTGCGCTGGTCCACGTCTGCAAAATCAGAAGCAGTCTTTGTCGTGTGTCCTTTGAGGACTCCCCTCACTGCCATTATCCTGTTGCGGATCCTGGCATCGTTCTCTGCATGCATGGCCTCCGTCAGCTCCCGTATCTTCTTGTCGATTGCGTCCATGTACGGCTTGACGATCCGGGGATCCTTAAGCTTTTCTGCTGTACTGCGCCTCAAGAGGCGAAATTTTCAATGAGCGTCACTCTAGTGGAAAGAAAAGTAAAAATATCAAAAATAAACTAAACTTTCAATTTATTGCAAGAAGAAAAACTGATAAAATAATTAGGATGACTTCATTTGCATCAAAATCTATTAATGGCGTTGCAAGTTCTTATGTTTATCATTTGTTCGGTTTTGATGTATATTCATTTATGACTAGACAAGGCAATCAAAATATACCTAAGTTTGAATTAAAATCTCTTGATAAATTCAAGTTTGTTCCATTAACAAATGCTACAAAATTACGTTGTGTATTAACTGGAATGAATCTATATGCATCTTCAAAATACTTTGAGAAAACTTTGGAAAAATCTAGTTTACCTATTTCAGTACATGTAATTCTGGAATTAAATAAATTGTTAGAAGACTTGCAAGAAAAATACTCACGCGAAGAACTTGAAACTATAATAGGTAATAGTTTCTATTTACTAGACTAATCTTTTGAATTGATTGTATTAATTCCAACTTGAAGTTTTAGATTCCATAACTCATCCACTTTTTTACCAAAAACCTCATTCATAGCTTTTTCATGATGAATACATTCATCTATATCACAATTGCACTTTTTTGTTTTATTATAATACTCTCTAAATCTCTCTAAATCATCTTCTAGTTTGTCGAATTCACTTTCCCATTTTATCTGTGCATGCTCAATTCTAGCCTCATCTATCAATGTAAATAATATTTATAATATGAATAATATATGTATGATTTATGTTATTTATATACTAAAATTGTAATACGGGTTTGTGGTGCACAAGTCTCTTAATATTCAGGATTCAATATACCAAAAATTTGAGAAATACAAGGCTAGAGAACCTGTTAATTTTACAGATACTGTAAATCGTGCATTAGAAGTTTTTCTAGAAAAAAAATTAAGACAAAAATAATTTGTGCCTGAGTATGTTTAACAAACTGAGCTGAATACTTTAGGTATTTTTTATATTGTAAACCATCCAGATTTCATGTACGACAAAGCAATGTTTAGACCAAACAAAACAAATGTAAATGCGTAAATTCCCCACATTACTATATTCACTGATTTATCTGAAATTCTTTTATCAATAATTGTATGAATGAATTTTCCTCCATCCAGAATTGGTAGTGGAAGCATGTTAATTATTCCAATAAAAAATGAAATCATCCAAAGCCATAACAAGAACATTGAAATGTTGAAATCAACATTTGTCCAATCAATGAAATTCATTACAGGTTTGTATGGAATTGAATTATCTCTCATAATTCCTATTAATCCTCTTTCAGGATCATCTGGTGATGCCATTACTTCTAATCCAAATTCTAACGCTTGACCATCTCTAAGTACAGACACACTAGCTGTTTCTCCTGGATTTAAGATAGGGAAATCAGCCGGACCATGAATCGGCACATCATTAATTGTAGTAATGACATCATTTGCAAGTAATCCTGCTTGTTCAGCTCCTGAATTTTCTATAATTGAAAGTATCAAAACCCCTTGTGATAATTCATAAAATATGTTTAAGATAACATCTCCAAATAATGGAATGCTTTCTAAAACCATTCCAAAAATTGGATTTGTCAACATAATTGCACCTAAAACAATTGCAAACAATACATTTGATGTGGCACCTGCTCCAATTACTCTTAATTTTGAAATCTTTTTAGCTTTATCAAATTCTTCTTCATCTGGTTCTACAAATCCTGCAAACAATGCAATAAATACTGCAAATCCACCAGTCTTTATTTTTATTTTTTCTAATGCAGCTACTATACCATGTGCTCCTTCATGCATAACTAATACAATTGGAATTGAAAGTAAGAAATATGTAATAGCTGGTGCTGAAGTTAGTGTAACACCTGGGATAAGTACTGTTAATTCTGAAAAATTTGATTGTGCAACAAAATAGTTTGTAACATTATTTAACAAAAAGTAAAATGCAAATCCCATCATAATAAAACCTGCAATCACACTTACATCTGCAAAAACTTTGATACCTCGTTTTGTTCGTCCAAGTACTTTGATTAAAGCATCATTGACACCTTTATTCTTGTATACGAGACTATACGCCTTTAATTCAAAACCATATTTTTCTAATTTTAGGGCTTTTGTGACTAGTATAATTATAACCCATGCCATTAAGACGTAGATTATTGCATTCTGAGTAATAAAATCAAGTTCCAAACTAATTGTTAATTTTTTAAAGTACGTACATTTATCGGTTACTATGAAACCAGTGATAATTCTCTCGACATATCCTAATAAAAAATCAATTACAAAAATTGCAAATGATTTTGTAAAAAGCAAGACAGTTGCATGTGTCAATATTTCAAAAATTTTTTCAATTTATTCCTGGAATAAAAAAGTGGAAAATACATCTGAATATCTTGCTATATTCAAAACTACGACAAAAAACAAAAAATTACTTAAAAAGAAAATTAAAGAAACTCATCCATATAATGTTCCTGAAATAGTAGAAATTGATGTTATTTCAATTAATAAATTATATCTTAATTGGCTAATAGAATCTACAAATTAAGATTCTACTGCATATCGTAATAAAGAAATTATTCCACCTAAACCTGTAACTCTAAGACCAATATCTGTAGATGAATCAACACTGTAAATTTTTACTCCTTTACTTTCAACATCATTTAGAAAATCTATCATTTTTTGTTCGTTTTCTTGAATTGCTTTATCTGAAAATACGAGAGATTCTACTGCCCCCATTTGATTTGCATTAAAAGTTTCATCATACCCCATAGTGAATTTTTTGCTCTTCTTGTTTGCAAGAAGCATCACTTCATCAATGATTGATGATACCTTGGCTAATTTACTATCTGACATTATTTCCTTCATTGTTTGAGATTTTGTAAATGTATAAATTCCATCCTCTCCACCTGAATCAATTCCTTCAACAACTTGGACTTTGTATTTTTGTGATTTTTGAATAAAATTAGCATATCTTTTTTTTGTTTCACCAGGACCGAAAACTACTATCGAATCTCCATCTTTGAGTACAGTTGATACTGCTTGTTGTGCTTGTTCAAAGAATTTTTCAATATTGAAATTAGTTTTGTACCTCTTTCCACCAGAACCTGAATAGATATTTGGAATAAATTCTAGATGTGTTCCTCTAAGTCTTGCTATTCCACAATCACCGGTATCTATTGCAACAAGTACAAAACCTACTTGATTATTACTTGATACTAGAAGATTCTTTTCAATTGGTAACCATTTTTTCTTTGAAATTGTTGTTCCATCACCAATTTTTAGAATAAATGAGTGATGTGATCCATTTGGTACTGATTCATTACTTGATTCTGAAATTGTTCCACCAATTCTTAATTTATCTAAGACATCATCAAGTGAAATTTTTTCTACTGTTAATGCAATTCTAACTTTAATTCTTTCACCTTTATCGGGCCTTGAATAATCTTTATCTTGTTTTAGAACTCTTGTTGTATCTCCAATTACTTTATCCTCTTCTTTAATTATACGACGTAGGTTCAAAAGATCGTCAGAATCTTCTGGTATGACAGAAATTGAATTTTCATCAATAATCTTTGTAATCATGATATCATTCTAGTATACAAAAAGAAAAGAGTTTAGCTTGTAACTTCGTTAGTCTTTGTTTCTTCAGATTTTTTCTTTAGGTAGTTTTCCACCCAATCTAAAGTAATAACACCTGATTCTGCTAGATTTGTAAGAGAATTTGCAGAAGCTTCCCCTGTTACTTTACCATTGTTTTTTCTTATCTGACGCCATTTTAGAGATGTATTCCCACTTTTTGAATTATAAATTATTCCAAGAATATCCCTTGCATTTACAAATGTAATGTCTCGAATTTTTTTCAAAGTTACTTTATCAGCTGCTTCTACGTAAATTGATCCCAAATTTTCCTCTCTTTCTGCAAATACCTCAAAATCTTCCAAATAACTTCTTGGTGCATAAGATTGACATGTACTTGAAATGACAAATCTTCGGAAACTTTCCACTGAAGCTGGCGTATTAATTGCAACCATTTTGAATGATTGAACTATTAGCCATTTATCAAGCTTCTTGAAAGACTCAATAGGAATCTGTCTGAAATATGGCTTGCGGGCAGTGATGAACCTATCCCTTTGAAATGATGATGAGGATCTTGAGTTCTGAGCCTGCCTTAGGATTTTAATGGATGATTTACTTTGAAAAAATATGAAATCTTTGACTGAGCATCTTACATTTAATGTAAAAACACGAAGAGCCTTTATCAATATTACTTCTGATGTTAGAAAACTAGTTACAAAAAGCAAAATCCAAGATGGACTTTGTCTTGTAAATGCAATGCACATCACTGCTAGTGTTTTCATAAATGACAATGAAAGTGGTTTGCACAAGGATTATGAAAAATGGTTAGAAGAATTGGCACCACATGCACCAATTGATCAGTATGATCACAACAAAACTGGTGAAGATAACGCTGATGCTCATCTAAAACGACAAGTAATGGGACGTGAAGTGGTAATTGCTATCACTAATGGTGAATTAGATTTTGGTCCATGGGAACAAATTTTCTATGGAGAATTTGATGGAAAAAGACCAAAAAGAGTTTTAGTTAAAATAATTGGCGAATAGTTTTCTATCCAAAATCTGCATCACGTTTTTGGCTTTGTGATTCATTCTTTCTTGCAGCTTCTCTGAACTCTTCATCATGATTTTGAGGTCCATGTCCACATTTTACACATGCTATCTTGAACCCATCGTCATTTTTTTCATATGTTTCGCATCCACAAAAACATGCCATACTAAAATGTAATTTCTTAGATGATATATCTTTTGGGATATAATTTTACTTAAGCTGATTTACAACATTCGCCTATTGGAATCTTGTGATCATGTGGACATTTTCTTGGATGCTTTAGCATTGTACAAAGAGCATCTGTAAACTGTTTGTTCATATGGTGCTCAATTCCACATACCATTTCCTCATTAATTTCCACTTTTAGTGCGCTGTCCATGAGAACTTCTAATAATCTACTATTTCTCATCATACTTGCACCGATTGTTTGACCGTCATCTGTGAGTTTTACTCCTGCCTTGTTGTAATTCACCAAATTTTTGGTATTTAATTTCTTAAGCATTTGAACCACACTTGGTTGTCGGACATTGAGCATTTTTGCAATAGTACTAATTTTGACATCTTCTCCTCTTTCTTTGATATGCCAAATTGCCTTTAGATACATCTCTACATGCTCTGCTTCTGCAGTTCCCACAAATAGAGTCTCTTCACTATCTAGTATGTCCAATACTATACCTTCTTTGAATCTTTTAATAAATATTCGAAATATTGACGTGCAAATCCAGCTAATCCAGCATGTTCTGCCCAAATTGCAACAACATCTGAAGAGTTTTCACCTCCCATTTCTGGACCTAACAAAATTACGACATATTTTTTATCAGATATTATGCCTCCTCCAAACAATCCTTTTTTGATTTTCACAGTTGCCACTCTTTTGATTGCCTTAATGGATTCTTTATCCATTTTATCTGATGTAAGTATTGTAATGTCTACTCCTTTATCATGAAGTGATCTTAATTTTGGTAATGCCTGTTTGACTAGTTCTTCTCCTGCCTCAGGTAATGCAATCATTACTTCATTTCTACAAGTTTCTACCATCTCCAAAATCTTTGCTGCAATGTTAACGCCGCCTGAAAGTACCCAAATGTCTGGTTTTTCACTTGTTCCACTTTTTTCATACAATGGAACTAATTCATTTAGAATTACACTTTGATGCTGTGAAAAATCGCTTTCCATTTTTTGTTTTGTAGTTTCTAATCCTGTTGATGGCGACTTTGCAAAATATTTTGTTGGTCTTGAATCATCTGAACTAATCCAACTTTTATCTTCTAGAGTTCCTAGTACTTCGTAAATTTTTGAATACGGCACTCCTGACTTTTGGCTAAGATCTGATGCTGTCAGTTCACCTGCTTTGAGTAAAGCAGAAAATGTTCTGATTTCATAGCTTGTAAGGCCAACTTTTTCCAAAGCCTTTCTTGTTTTGTCAGATATGCTCATGCGATCTAGTCGATCAGTTTTCATATTTAAATCACGTATGCCTGCTTCCTAAATTCCACACGGGGCCAAGTATGAAATGCATTATATACTAATTTAGAAAAATTCTCAATGTAGGCATGGCTTTAATTCAGATATCTAATCAATCGACTAAAAATTTAGGTAAAAAATCTACTATCCGATTCACTCAAAGTATCTGTCCAGACTGTAATATGATTCTGGATGCCGAAGTCTTTGAGCGAGATAATCAAGTCTTCATGTCTAAAGTTTGTCCAACTCACGGCGAATGTGAGGAATTGTACTTTGGTTCTTATGAAATGTACAAGAAATTCAGCACTTACTGGATGGATGGAAAAGGCATGCATGCTCCAAATGTAATGATTGACAAATGTTCTTGTCCAAACAACTGTGGATTATGTTCAAACCACCTATCTCATAGTGGACTAGCAAACATGATTGTAACTAATAGATGTGATTTAACATGCTGGTATTGCTTTTTCTATGTAAAGAAAGGTCTTGAAGGCGCTTACATGTACGAGCCAGATCATACCCAAATTAGGGCAATGATGAAGACTCTAAGATCTGAAAGACCAATTCCAGGAAACTCTATGCAAATTACTGGTGGCGAACCAATGCTTAGAGAAGATATTGCTGATGTTATTAAAATAATGAAAGAAGAAGGTGTTGACCACATCCAAATGAATACAAATGGTATCCGACACGCAATGGATCCAGAAGCAGCAAGAGAAGTAAGACTTGCTGGATGTAACAACTTGTATCTTTCCTTTGATGGTGTAACTGCAAGAACAAACCCAAAGAACCACTGGGAAATTCCATATGCACTTGATAGTTGCAGAAAAACAGGTACTACTGTAGTATTTGTTCCAACAGTAATCAAATCAATTAATGATCATGAATTAGGTGGAATTATCAGATATGCACAAAAGAACATGGATGTAGTTCACGCTGTAAACTTCCAACCAGTATCACTTACTGGAAGAATGGGAAAATCAGAACGTGAAAAATACAGAATCACAGTTCCTGATTGTGTCCAAAGAATTGAAGAGCAAACAAATGGTGAAGTAACTGTTGATGATTGGTTCCCAGTACCAAGTTGTATGCCATTAACAAATGTAATTGAGGCATTCTCAAGTAAACCAAAATATGAATTATCAATTCACTTTGCTTGTGGTGCAGGAACATACATCTTTGAAGATGAAGAAACAAAGAAGTTTGTTCCACTAACAAAATTCTGTGATATTCAAGGTATGTTAGAATTATTTGAGGACAAATCAGAAGAGATTCGTTCTGGTAAAAACAAGTACTTTACAATGCTTGAAGTTGTCAGAAAACTCAAAGGTTTTGTTGATTCCAAGAAACAGCCAGCAGGATTAGACCTAGCAAAGATGTTTGGTAATATACTCATGAAGAGATCATTTGATTCAGTTGGTTCATGGCACGTCAAGGGATTATTCCTTGGTATGATGCACTTTCAAGACAAATACAACGAAGACCTAGAAAGACTCCAAAGATGTGATATTCATTATGTAACTCCAGACCTTAGAATAGTTCCATTCTGTGCATTTAATGTAATTCCTGAGTGGTATAGAGACAGAATCCAAAAGAAATACTCTATCACTGTAGAGGAATGGGAAGAAAGAGAAGGTGTCAAACTTGAAGATGGTCTATACAGAGGTCTTATGAGACGTGGAGCAGGCGATGAACTTGCTGCTGGCTGTGCAAAAAGTCAGATGTTCCATGATGCATCACAAGCAACAATGTAGAATTTTTTTATATTAAAAAATATTATTCAAATCAAGAATATTTTATATCATTTGATGTATTGTCCGGTTTAAATTTTTCAAATAAATCTACTAATCTTCCATCATTTCCTCTATTTTCAATTACGGTTCCGTCTGGAAATCTAATTTTTCCATTAACCTCTTTTTTAGAAACTTGGTAACCTGTGCATTTCCACACAACACCTGATAATTGAATGGCGTCTTGAGCTCTATATTGATAAATAATTAATCTTCTATGACCATCTTTTAGTTTTGGTGCAGAGTTATGAAAGGTAAGACAATGATGAAATTCAACCGTACCTGCTTTACATGTTAAAAGTTCAGATGACTCTAAATTTTCAATTGGTTCAGTACATTCGTAAGCAAATTCTCCATTTTTACAATGTGATTTAATTCCACCAGTATGACTTTCTGGAATCATTCTCATAGCTCCTGAAGATTCATCTTCATCATCTAAATGAATTACACATGAAACTAGATCAAAGTTTGAATGAGGGTAAAAAGCAAAATCTTGATGCCATTTTACTTCTCCATCAATAGAGGTTTTAGTGGGCTTTGCATTAAATTTTGAGTGCTGTAATTCTATTGGATGATCAATTAATTTTTTAGCAATTTCACATATTCTATTATCTTTGACATATTGTTCTATGATTGGATGTGCAAAAATGATATCTTGATTTGGTATTATAGTTGTCTCACCATAAACCAATTTTTTGCATCTACAGTATCTTTTGAAAATTCAATACATTGTTTTTCAGTCATCTTAACTGTGGATTCTCGTGTGAAATTATCTGCAAATTCACGCATTGGCCCTTTAATTTTGTAAACATAAATCAAAATTATTCCATTTTTAGCTAGAAGTTTTGTGAGTATCTTAAATGAACTCTCTGTATCTTTTGTGTGGTGTAACACTTGGTCTGAGCAAATAAAATCAAAGAAATTTTTCTTAAAGGGTAATTTTCTAATATCTGCTTGTAAAAAATGAATATTTGCTAAATTTCTATATTTTTTATACGCAAAGATTACACTTTCACTTGCATCAATGGCAAATACATTTGCATTTGGATTGGACGAGAATAATTTTGCACTATTTCCAACGCCCGTACCTGCATCTAAGATTTTAGTTCGTGTTTTCAAAAATTTATTGAAATTAGATGATGTTTTCCAACCAAATCGTTCAACAAACCATTTCTTTTGACCATCAAACCATTTTTTTGTATGATATGTTTTATTATAATTTTTCCATTTTAAAGAAAACGAATCTTCAGTTTTACGAAATTCATTGTTTTATCTACAACAAGTCTGGGAATTCCTCCACTAATTGGGAACTTGTGTCGTTTTAAACAGATTAAATATCCTTCAATAATTTCTTTTTTGATTTTTTTCTTAATTTTTAATGTAAAATTTTGACCACATTTTGGACATATTAGATATTCTACTAATGCATCTTTCATGTTAATTAGATTCAAAATAAGGGAAATAAAAACCAGTTGTAAGAAATTTTTAATTCATAACATTAAGAATTTTCTATATCTCTAATAATGTGTTGGAATCCATTTCCTTGGTAACAAAAATTCTATACCAAATCTCAAAAGCCAATAATCCCAAAAATTTATTGATGTATTTTACATCTAATTCACTTTTCAGATTGTTTTCTAACCATGATGAATTAATCCACCTATCATTTACTATTCTTGCTTCATGCAGATACATTTTACATAATTTGTAACCATAGGATTTCCATAGATTTACCGTGTTTACTGAGAAGCCTTGCTTTGTTTGTGTTAGTAAATTATCATCAATGTAACTTGAAAGTAACTTTCTAAGTGGAAGTTTTCCAATATTATTTTTTTCATCATATTTTAGATCTGTTTCTAGATGCGTTGCATATGAAATCATTTCTTCTGATAGTAGTGGGATAATTGATTTTATGTTAAAATGTTCATGTAGTGCTGAATTTATTGGACTAAAATTGAATAATAATTTCCCATTATAATCTGCCAAAAAAACTTGTTGCATTAAAGACAATGAATTATCAAAATATGGAAGAAGATTTTCATGAATTTTCCCCCATGCAAATCCGGCCTTTTCTCCAAACAAATCTGCCTGGTCTTGTACCCAATCCCTTTCATGGCATTGTAAATAGGCTTTAACTCTCTCAATAGGAGATGAATCATGATTTACTAATGACAAGAATTTCTGATATCTGAAAGTATATCCGCCAAATAACTCATCTCCTCCATCACCTGATACCAAATAACCCCCATGTGATTTTGCCTTTTTTACAATATGATACCAATGAAGATCCCAAAATGGCTGTTTTGTTATACTGATGGCTTTTGGTAGTTCGACAAGAAAATTATCTAAATGTATAACTTCATGATCTGCCCCAAAATGTTCAGCTATCTTTGTAGCTTGCGGTGTTTCATCAACACTATCTGCAAAACGCATTGATATTGCAGATATCTGTAAGTTAGGAAATGTCTTACGTAATAATGCAAGATTCAGAGTAGAGTCTATTCCTCCACTTAACGCAATTGATACTTTTTTACAATCATCTCCAATAGAATTTTGTAGCGTATTTCTTATTGATTTTTCAATAAATTCTATTGGTAATTCGTTATTTGTTGATGTAAAATCTTTCCATGTTAATTTTGGTAGTGCTGGATTTACTGATGGATTATATCTTAATGTTAGAATATTTTTAATGGAATTAGGTGATAGAGAAATCGAATTAGACTTTTCCACGACCTAACCCCCTGAAAACTAAACCTGACTTCTTTGCTGCATGAATGTCAATTATTCCTCTAGTGTCAACTACTATTGGAGATTTCATTTTTGATGTAAAATATTCTGGTTCAATATTTTGAAATTCATTGTGAGCTGTAACTATGATTGTAGCATCAACTTCTGAAATAACTTCATCTAAATTATTTGCAGTTTCTATCCCATAAACTGAGGTAGATTTGAAATATGGATCAAAAATTTTAATTTCTGCACCCATTTTTTGTAACTCTGAAATAATTACCTCCGCTGGAGATAATTGAATATCTTTAACATTGGGTTTGTATGAAATTCCCAAAATTAGAATTTTTGATGACTCAAGTTGTTTATTTCCCTCATTTAGAGCATCTTTTAACAAATCTATTACGTGATATGGCATGGATTCATTGATCTCTCTACTTACCTTCACCATTTTTAGTAAATCCTCACTGATTCCTTTTGCAGAATTTAGCATTTGGTATGAATTTACTGGTAGACATGGGCCTCCAACACCAGCTCCTGGAAAATGAATTTGGAAATTATATTTTTTATCTGCTGCATCTAGAACCGTTTTAATATCTATACCTAATTTCTCAAACAGTAACGCTAATTCATTTACAAATGCTATGTTTACATCACGAAAAACATTTGTTGTAAGTTTTACTGCATTAGCAGTTTTACAGTTTGGCATCTTTATCAACTCTACTGGAAAAACATGTTTGTAAATTTCTGTAATTACATCTGTAGTTTTTTCATCTGTAGCTCCTACTAATCTAGGAAGTTCTTCAAAGTCTTTCATGATTTCACCAGGATTAGCGGTTTCAGGACATACACCAATTCCAATATTTTCACCAGCTTTAATTTTTCGTTCTTCATTTTCTACTAAACCAATAAACTCATTTTCAATAAAACCTGGTTCAATTGTACTTTCAACAATTATTATCGAACCAGAAACAACCAAATTTTTTAACTGTTTTGCAACTGTTCTTAATACTGTATAATCTGGAATATTATTTTTATCCATTGGTGTGGGGAGTGATAAAAGAATTATCTGAGAATTTGGTATTACATCTTCAATTTTTGTAGTAGCTGTAAACTTCCCATTACTAATTACCTGTTCAAAAATCTCTTGATATCCTGGTTCATCTTTTAATGGATAATCTTTGTTTTTGATTTTATTTATCAATTCTTTATTGATATCTACAGCTCTTGTTCTAAAACCTGATTTTGCAAATGATAATGCTGTTGGTAAACCTATTCTACCAATTCCAATCACACAAACTGATGTTTCATTTTTATCGATTAATTTTTTTATTTCATTAAGTTCTAATGAAAAAATCTTTTCTTGACTCATCTATCTTACACTCTATTTTTGATATGATGCATTTATTTCAGTTTATTAATTTGTTCATTTTGAGTATTTCTGAAGGCTTAAACATGTCTAAATATCATAATTTCTCATGAATTTTGCTGTTACAGGTGGTACTGGATTCATTGGAAGTCATCTTGTGAGACATCTTGTAACTGAGGGACATGATGTTACAGTAATTGATAATCTGTTTAGAGGAAGGATATCAAATTTAGAAGGAATACAGGACAAAATTCATCTTGTCAAATTAGATATTCTAGATTATGAAAAGCTAAGGAGTACTCTACAAAATGTCGATGGAATTTTTCATCAAGCTGCTCTAACTTCAGTACCAGAATCTTATGAAAAAGAAGATGAATACAAAAAGGTAAACATTACTGGAACAGAAAATATTTTCAAAATTGCACAAGAATTTAAAATTAAAGTTGTTTATGCTAGTAGCTCTAGCGTTTATGGTAATATTGACAAGATTCCAATTACAGAAGATTTTGAACGCAAACCAATTAACCCATATGGGTCAACAAAACTTGAAGATGAATATCTAGCTGAAAAATATTCTAAATTAGGTGCACAAATTATTGGATTACGCTATTTCAATGTGTATGGATTAGAACAAACTTTGGATTATGCTGGTGTAATAACTAAATTTTTAGAAAATATTTCTGCTGGTAAACCACCAATAATTTTTGGTGATGGTTCTCAAATTAGAGATTTCATTTTTGTTAAAGATGTTGCAAGAGCTAATCTTGCTGCAATGAATAGTTCTGTTGATCATGAGTTTTTTAATATTGGAACAGGAATTGCAATTTCAATTAAAGATCTTGCATATTTGATGATTAAAATATCTGGAAAAGAGATTGAACCTATTTTTGATAAACTTCCAGATGGTGATGTTAAAAACAGTCAAGCTGATGTAACATTAACAAAAAAGATGCTGGGTTGGGAATCTGTCACTAAGTTGGAAGAAGGTCTTAGTACGCTATTTTAAAATTTAAGAATCTAACAATTTTTCGTAAAATTTAATGTATTTTGGTAATAGTACTTCCCAAGTAAGATTATTCATGACAAAATCAAACCCATTATATGCGATTTTTTCTGCTAATTCTTTGTTTGATAATAATTCGATGATAGTTTCTTGTAATTTTTTTGAATCATCTGGAGGTACTAGCATCCCCGTTTCTTTATGAGTAATCAGCTCTGGAATTCCTCCTACATTTGTTGCAATAATAGGTATTTTTAGAAAAAATGCTTCTTTAATTACTTGAGGAATACTTTCCATTCTTGAAGGAATAACTAGAATGTTTGATTCTTTGAGTTTAATCATTGCTTCTTTCCATTCGATATCTGTACAATAAACAACATTAGCATCGATTTTATTTTCTATTTTTCTTAATACATCAATTCCTTTTTCATAACTATCTCTACCTATGTATACAATTTGTTTTTCTTTTTTTGGAATATCTGGTATATCTTTGAATTTTTTTATATCTAATGGCGCATAAATACAATCAAAATCAACTCCTAATTTTTCTTTATATTGTTTTTTAACTATTATTGAATCTGTAGTTAATTTGTCTGCCCATTTCAACACCTTTACTTCTGCAAGCTCTGCTACACTAGCTGTAGTTCTAGAATGTAATACCTTTACTTGATCAGAATACATTCCATGCACTGAAAGAACTTTCTTCTTTGCATTAACATATTTCATTGCAAAAGCTGATGGAATATTGAATGCATGAACTATATCGTATTTTTCCTTGCTAACAATTGATTTTATTGTACTAAATAATGCAAAACTAGGATTTTTTAATTTTTTAATTGGAATACTCGAAACTTGCATTAATTTTATTTCAAAACCGTTTTCTCTTAATTTCTCTGCAACCCTAGCTGCATGTCCCCCAATTCCTCCTTCAAATCTAGGCGCAATAAATAAAATTTTCATGTAAATTTCATACCTCTAATTCCTAACAAATTTGATTAGATTTCCTAGTATATGATAAATTTCGTCTACAATAATCAATAATAAGTTAGATAATCTACGTGCCTGTATAACATGAAAACTGCAATAATTATGGGTACCAGACCTGAAATAATCAAACTTGCACCTATAATCAACAAACTGCCTTCAAAAAATTCTTCTATTATATTCACTGGACAGCATTATGACTATTCTATGGGTCTGAAGTTTATTGATCAACTTGGTTTAAGAAAACCTGATTATTCATTACAAATTTCTAAATCTAATCCTTCTGTACAGATGAGTCAGATTATTTTAAAACTTTCAAAAATTTTACAGGAGATAAAACCAGATACAATTATAGTTCAAGGTGATACTAATACTGTTTTATCTGCAACTCTTTCATCATTAAAATCAGGATTTCCAGTTAGTCATGTTGAAGCAGGACTTAGAAGCTATGATTGGAGAATGCCTGAAGAACATAATCGCATTGCAACAGATCACTTATCTGAATATTTATTTGCACCAACAAAAGATGCTCAAAAAAACCTTCTAGCTGAAAAAGTTCATGGAAAATCTTTTGTTACAGGAAACACTATAATTGATTCAATAAATCAATATTCTAGAATTTCTTCCAAAAAATCTTCTTTAGATGTAGGCATTCAGGATTACATACTAATGACATTACACAGAGCAGAAAATGTAGATGATAAAAATTCATTATCTACAATAATTAAAGCTATTTTGCATTCTAAACAAGATGTTGTTTTTCCTGTTCATCCACGTACCATCAAACGATTAAAAGAATTTAATTTGTATGATAAAATCAAAAATTCTGAAAATATTCTACTCATAAACTCTGTAGGTTATTTTGAAATGTTAGAATTAATGAAAAAATCTAAATTTATTTTAACTGATTCTGGTGGAATTCAAGAAGAGATTACATCTCCTAAAATTATGAAAAAAGCAATAA
This sequence comes from Candidatus Nitrosopumilus sp., assembly GCA_965248045.1. Taxonomy (GTDB): domain Archaea; phylum Thermoproteota; class Nitrososphaeria; order Nitrososphaerales; family Nitrosopumilaceae; genus Nitrosopumilus. The sequence continues at coordinate 1,086,885 of CBDFIG010000002.1, read as the reverse complement.
TTGTACGTAAAACTACAGATAGACCAGAATCTGTCAAATCAGGATTTGCAGAACTTGTTGGTACCTCTTATCCTAAAATTTTATCATCAATTAAAAAAACCTCAAAAAATCCTCAAATTAAAAATAAAAAATCGCCTTACGGAATTGGTGATGCCTCTGAAAAAATCATTAAAATTCTAAAAAAGAATTTATGAATTTGTATACAATATAGGCATATTTTGTGAACAATAATAAAGAAATCTTCTATTGTATAATCAGAAAGTATGTATCAAGATGATGATATTCAACGTCTTTATGATGAAAACTATTTCTCTACTCGTTCTAGGCCTTCAATGTGGCAAAGAAGAGCAGAATTTATCGTTGAAAAATTTAGGCCAAAAACTGCTTTGGATGTAGGATGCTCTTATGGAGAATTGGTCAAATCTCTTAATGAATTAGGGGTTGAAGCATATGGAATTGATGGATCAGACTATGCAATATCACAAGCACATCCGTCAGTGAAAGACAAATTATTCAAAGTAAATTTTAATTCTGACAAATTTCCATTTGACGACAAAAAATTTGATTTCATTGGAGGATTTTATTCTGTAGAACATGTTCATAATATTGAATTTTTTTCCATTGAACTAAAGAGAACCTTACAGAATGATGGGGAAATCTGGTTTTTAACTCCAAATGAGGGAATTGAGGGAAGAAATGAAACTGATGTTTTTACAAATACTTTTGATGAATGGAAAAAAATTTTTGGCGATTTTGGTTTTAATATAAATGAATTTAGTCCTCATGAAATGATGGCACTAAAAGGGAAGTTGAGAAAATATCAATTTTATAAATTCCCAAAACCAATTCAAAATATTATTAAAAAAGCTGCATATAATTATTCTAATAGAAAAATGAAAGACACTTCTTTTATTATGGCTAAAAATTAATTATAATAATTTAAGAATTTTTTCAATAACAATTTTCCAATCAAAGTTTGTTACAATCTCTAAGGACTTTTCTCCCATTGTATTCTGCTTATCTGTATTGGATAAGATTTCTATAATTTTTAATGCCAAATCTCTGTGATTTTCAACAAAATACCCATTTTCTCCATCTACTAATACATCCTTTGGTAAAGTACCTGATGCAGCAATAATAGGTAGAGAGCTTGACATATACTCTAAAACCTTAATTGGAAGAGCATTATCTGTGACTTCTGTTTTTCTTAAAGGTCCTAAACCAATTGATGCCTCAGATAATACATCTGGGATTTGTTCATTTGAAATCCATCCCATGAATTTGATATTAGATCCTAATTTTTTTTCTTTGACTGACTCTCTTAATTTTACCAATTCAGGGCCTTCACCATATAACTCAATTTCAACGTCTGGGATCTCTTTTATTACTAGTGGCACTGCCTCAATTAATACATCTAATCCTCTATGATTATACATTACACCAGAAAAAATTATCTTCTTTGAATTTGTCTGTATATGTTTAAACTTTGAAATATCTACTCCATTTGGAATTATCTTAATTTTATTTTTATCAACTTTGTAAAATTCATTTACAGTATTCTTTGTCTCTTCATTTGATACTAAAACTGTACTAGCTTTGTTTAGTGCCCTAGAATTGTATATCTTTTCAATCATCCTTTGTATGGATTTTAGTCCTCTTGATTTTTGATACATTGCATCATCAATCTTGACAATTACCGGCAGTCCTAAATTTTTCCCACAATCTACAGCGGCATGTGGTGCCATATGAAATGGATGAAATATTGTAAAAATAAAATCATAATTAGACTGCTTTCCAGCTTTTTCAGCTTCTTCCTTAAGATAACTTCTACATCTTCTAGCTGCTATCTTAATTTTATCACTTGAGGGAACCTTTACTCTAATTATTTCTACATTTGATTCCATTTTTGGATCATAAGTTGGTCCATCCCATTTTAATTCTGGTGTTATGACAGTAATTTTGTGTCCTAATTTTGCCAGATTGTTTATGATTTCTACTGCAACTATTACCCCTCCACCACTAATGGGCGGAAAATGAAAAATAACTGCGAGTATCTTCATCTAGTTTACCTTTTAAAGGAATAACTAAAGTGTTATGTTAAATTGAATGACGAGTTTTATCAATTAAAAAATTGGTTACTGACATCGGGTCTGGCTATTTCTGATACAAATAATGAAAATTTGGGTGGGGTCTGTTCTTATTTTGATACCTCAAAAAGTGAATATGGATTTATTTATCCTGAAATAACTGGATATTTTCTTAGTACCCTACGATTTTTACATGAAATAGAGCCCCATGCTCAACTAATTGAACAAAGCAAACGATCTGCAGATTGGTTGATGAAGATTCATGACAAGTATGGAGGAATTATTCAGGGTATACACACAGAAGAAGCAAAACAAAAACTCGTCTATTCATTTGATACTGGAATTTGTGCACAAGGAATTCTTGATTGTTATCTGTTAACAAAGGACGAGAAGTATCTTGATTTTGCACAGATGTTATTGAAGTGGTTAACAGATGAAGCTATTGAATTAGACGGTACCATAAAACCAATTTATAATTTATCTACACAAAAATTTGAAGAAGATACTTCTTTATGGTATAAACAGAAAGGATGTTTACATATTAAGAATGTGATTCCATTTTGTACTCTTTACACTATTACAAATGACTCTAAATTATTAGAAACAATAAATAAAATTTGTAATGTTTATCCAGAATTCCAAAAAGATAATGGAAGTCTTTCTATTCATACAAATAGTGATATAATTCATTTACATACTCTATGTTATTCACTTGAAGGATTATTACATGCATTTTTGATTACAAAGAATAAACAATTTTTTGAGGTATGTAAAAAAGCCTTAGACTGGGCAATATTACAAATTCAAAAAGATGGGAGTGTAAATTTATGGTTTAATTCTAGTTACAAACAAGCAAAAACTTCCTATCATACAGCTCAGTTAATACGTTTGATGATTTTAGTTGATAAAATAGAAAACTCTAAAAAATATTCAAAATATGTGCAGTTATTAAAATCATTTTTGTCAACATTACAAGCTAAGAGTGATGATCCAAAAATTAATGGTGGATTTTATGAAGAAAATTTTAAAACACTATTTGGATGGAAAAAAAATACTCGTCTTAATTCTTGGGGTTCTATGTTTGCCTTACAGGCATTTTATTGGTTAAATAACTCTGAAAAAATCCCATCCTCTAATACAGAATGCTTTTTGTACTAAAGCAATTTTTTATAAACCTGTAATTCTGCATTCTCCATTTTATCTCCACTTATTTCTTCAATAGTTTCTAGCGATTTTTTACTCAATTCACTTTTCAATTTGCTATCTGTAAGGATTTTTTCAAATGCAGTTTTGAAACTATCTGATTTGTTATCTACAAAATACACTGAATCATCAATTATTTCTGAATGATCATCTACATGCTTTGACATCACTATGGGAAGACTACACGCCATGGCTTCTAAAACTGGAATTGGAATTCCACCTAGATTTTCCATTGGTTGGGCGTAAATATCTGCAGATGTGTAATATCCTGCTAAATCTTCATTTGCAACTGACTTGATAATTTCTACCTTTTCTGAAATTCCTTCATTTTTGATAAAATCAGTTAATTTTTGAAGATTTGGACCATCACCTATGATTAACAATTTTGCATTCATCTGTTTGATTGCTTGTAACAAATACATGTGATTTTTTTGATCAATTAGACGACCTACAGATATGATTGTAGGTACATTATTTTTAAACTTGGGAGATTTTTCTTGAGAAAAATTTTGAAGATTAACTTTATTATAAATTACTTGAATATTATTTCCACCCATTTTTTCTACATAAGGAACAATGAATTCATATACACAAATTATAATATCTGCATTTTTCAAACAATAACTTTCAATTTTTTTTGATGTGTATGAAAGTTTTATGAATTTGAAATATCTTTTTTCTTTCTTTAGTAATTCTCTTTGTTGATTGTAATTTGTGTGCACCGAAATTACAACTGGTATATTCAGTTTTTTCCCTACCTTTGTTGCTAGCCATCCCTGAACTAGTGGATTAAATGATCTGATTATCGACGGATTAATTTCTGATATGATACGTTCAATTTTTTCTTCAAATGAATGGTAATTTGCAAGGTTTGCTTTTCCAACTTTATGAATGAATAATTTTCCCTTTCCCGCTAGCTTTGATACATTTTCTACTTTTGTTTCATTATCAAAAAGTGATATTACATGAACTTCATCAAAAAAATCACATGGATTAAAATACCCATATTTGATCTCACCTTTCTTAAAATAATCCTTTAAAGCATCATTTGGGAAAACACATAATTTCATAATAAAACCTTATCCCAGATTTTATTTTCTATCTCATATGAAACTTCTGTTCTAAGATTCATTTGCATTTCTTTTTTTTATTTCATGAAATACTGCTTTAAATAAAACTTCTGTTTTTTTATCAGTAAAATAGGTAATGATAAGATATCCTCCAATTCCTATTACCAAAAATAATAGTAATTGTGGTAGAAATTTAAATATACTTTCATCATAAACCAAATATTCTTCCATTAACATATGTGTTGAACCAAAAATTCCTACACTGATTACTACATATTTAATTACAGCAAAATGATTTATTGTAAATTTAAAATGTTTATGACTAATATAATAAAAGTAAAAAGTAAATGGAATTGAAATTGTAACTGAAATAATTGACCAATATAAAATCAATTCTAATTGGGTTTTTGAATTAAAAATAATTAGTATTACTACAAGGATAATAATGTAAAGACTATATTGTATTAAATAAAGTGTAGGAAGAAAAAATAATTTACTTTTAAGATAATTTTTAAAAGTTGAATTTTCATTAACGTCTACATCTTCTGTTCCCTGTATAGCTGAAACAAATAGAAATTTTATATTTTCAACAAATCCTCTTAATGTTAATATTACTACAACGGGAACTGCTATGACGTATAAAGGATTTAACACAAATAAAGCAGGTTTTGCAAATATTATGGATAATGTAGTAAGTGGAATAGAAATATACAAAATTAACATAATATTCTCTTGAAGATATTCCTTCTTACCACCTTCTAAAAATTTTGGGTAAATTGCATTAGAAATAGATCTAGCATGCATAGTTAACGCTGCAATTGCTAATGATGCAGACCAAAATGCTAATCCTTCTACTGAACCTGTAATTAAAGCAAAAACTGTTACATCTAAAACAAAAATCATAGAAGCAATCCCTGGGAACAATGGTAGCCACGAAAGCCGAATCCATTTTTTTAAATATGTTATGTCAATTACTCCATGAAGTTTTGTTCTACTTGAAATAAATAGAATTACAATACTTGCGGCATAAGCAAGTGTTGTGGATATTATTGCTCCTTCAATACCCATATCTAAATAATAAACAAGTATCAATGCAACTGGAATTTTAAAGACTTCAAGAAATATTATGCCATAGCTAACTGCATGGGGCTTCCATGCTAAATTAATTGCAGTCAAAGTTCGATTAAGGAACATAACTGGAATCAAAATGGCTCCTAAAAATAGAACCGACTCTTCTACGTCTGTATTTTGAGCTACAAAATAAGCAATGATGAGATATACTAGGATCGCTCCTATTGAAAAAATCCCACTAAAAACAATTGCCGTCTTCCCTGATTCTTTCCCACGTGCAATTTCTCTTGTAACCCAATAGGATATTGTAGGTTCAATAATTAATCCATAAATTACTAATCCACCAATTAAATTCCAAGTACCAAATTCTTCAGGAGTTAGTTGTCTTGTTACTACAATAACAAAAATCATTCCTGTACCAACACTTGCTAATCCAATTACAAGGGAAATTAATCCTGAATAGGTTACACGTATTTTAGACATTTAAGATCCGTTGGAAAAATTATTTGGCAATCATGTGATTTGATAAACGTCGTAAATTTTGAATTTTTTTCTATTTTTATAAATGATCCATAAGTTTTTTTCCTAACATATCTCCAAATAACGAAAAGATGAATTTTATCAACCAATTATTTCACTACAATCTCGTTTCATAATATTAAGTAGTTATTTGTAGACTAATTGATTCAATATCGTTGAATTTAACTAATTTCTTATCTCTATAGTCTTTATTCAATTTTAACCCTAATAATATTTTTTAACCCCTAAAATTTTTAAGAATTGCTCAATATGAACTTCAAAACTAAAATTTCCTATAGTGTAGAAAAAAAAACTTGGAATGAAATGTTGTTATCAAATAAAGCATCTACAGCATATCAACATTCTGATTTTTTTCATCCATACCAACTATCATATAATTCAAAACCTGTATTCATCATTATTTCAAATCCTTCTGGAAAAATTGTGGGTCAACTATCTGGAGTTATACATTTGATTGATTATTGGTTAGATCTAAATATAATTTCTAGATTACTTACATCAAAACTTAGTTTAGGTTATAAACTAAATTGGTTTCATGGACCAATAATTTATGACTTGGAAAATTCAGATGAAATTCTTACAAGTATTTTATTAGCAGTAGATAAAATTGCAATAGATAACAATGTAAATTTAATTAGTGGTTCTTCTCCTCCACAAGCATCAAATCTATCAATGAAAATTTTTAAAAAAAATAATTATACAATAAAACCTTGGATTACTTATATCACAAATATTGATAGACCAATTGATGATATTTACAATTCATTACACAATAAAACTCGATATGATATTCGTAAAGGTGAAAAATCTGGTTTAGAATTTGAAGTTGTCTCAACAAAAAAATCACTTGATCACTATCTTGACATAAAGTATTATGGAAAGAATAAAATTAAAAAAATAAAAAAATTAAATGAGGTTTTTTTTGATCATGTTTGGAATACCTCTTATCAAGATAATCTTGAAAAAATGTTCTTAGTGAAATTAAAAGAAGAACCTGTAGCGGCTATAATTACTGCTTTTTATAATGGAAATGTGGTACAGGTTGGAGTTGCCAATTCTTCTAATGGTAATCAATACGCTGGCTCATTTTTAACTTGGAATACAATTCGTTGGTCAGCTGATCATGGTTGTAAAACTTTTGATGTTGGTGGAGCAAATCCTACTGCCACTTCACAAAAAGAACAAGGAATAAACTCGTTTAAATCAAAATGGGCAAGTGAAAAAATAGGTTTTTTTCTTTATACTAAAGTTTTTAATAAAACCAAATTGAATATTTCAAATGTTATTAAACAGCCACAAACAATTAAACATAAAATATCTAAAAAATTCTCAACGACATGATCTATAATGAATAAAAAAATTATTAATATGTTCAAAAAAGTGGGGATGGATTACTTTTTTGGTGATTATTTTGATGCACGATTTTATGTTGCATATATTTTATCAAAAATGCAAATTGATACTATCTTAGATGTTGGTTGTGGACCAGGAATTATGTTAAATTGTACTAACGCTTCTCTAAAAATTGGTCTAGATACTTCTTTAGAATTTCTAAAACAAGCAAAGTTACTTGATCCAACAATTGAATTGATTCAGGGAGATGCAACACAACTGCCATTTAAAGAGAATTATTTTTCAATTATTATTGCAATGCATTTAGTTCCTGTTGTACACTTGCATAGAGGTGATGATTGGGAAAAAACTGTTATTGAATTAAAAAGAATTTCATCTAGAAATAGTGAAATTATACTAACTGGTGCAAATAGAATGAGTAAACATTTTGAAAAAACACATCCAATAGATTCTCGAAAAAAATATCTTAGTTATAAAAAACAAGTAGATTTTTTAAAAAATGATTTTAATGTTGCTGTAGATGGATTTGGACCACATCCTAAAAAAATCATGGCTGTATTAAAAATTCTTTATGTATTTCCTGACCAAATTCTTGAAAGAACAGGAATTACCAAATTAGTTTATAGATTAATGCGTTCTAAAAGATATTTAAAAAATGGTCGTTCATATGTTATAACCTGTAAACGAATTAATGATTAACAGAATTAAGAATTAGAATTTTTTATTTTGTATAATTATATTTTCAACAATTTGTTTTGACTGTTCTAAAGTCAAATATATTCCTCCCAAAGATATATTTTCTTTTTCTGGATTTGCAGAATCTTCAATTCTTTTTGTAACCAATGTGCCAGGATCTATTTCAACGCCTATCATAAACTCATTTTCAAGAGAACTAATGACCTTGGAAATCTTTTCTGAATTAGAATTATCAGTTGATATAAAATCTTGATACAGATCTTTAAATTTAAAAATTTTATATGATTCAATTTTTTTTATATCAAAAATTTGCATCTTTTTAAGTTCTTCTTTAATTATTTTAATTAATTCCGTTTCTTCTAAATTCCAAAGATATTCTTTTTCTTTTGTGTTGATTTCTACACAAAGTAATGATTTTTTTGGTGGAGAAACAAAATTACTGAGATAATTTTGTTGAGTTATTCGAAAAAAAGAAAATCCAGAATCATAGTTTGTCATTAACCACCAATTTACTATTTTGGGATGATCTACAAACAGAAAAATTAGAATAGCATTTGATGATTTTTTTTTCACATTCTCAAACTTAACATGATCTTTAAACCAAATTTTTGTAACAGCTGGATGTGTTGTATATAAAATCATATCTGCATTAAGAATACTTTCTTTACCATCTTGTATTATTGAAATATTTTTTGGTTTCTTTTCATGTTCAATATTTTTTATATCTGCTGAAAGAATTATTTTACCTCCTAATGATTCAATCTTTTTTGTTAGCATGTTAGAAAATGAACCTATACCTTGTTTAAAATACCAATAATTCACTTTTGATGTCTTTTTTTCTATCTCACCTTTCTTTTTTCTTTTTTTAACTTTACGAATAATATCTCTTAATTTCAATTCTGGGAATCTTCCTTGTACAATTGTTGTTGGGAGATCATTTTCTCCATAATTAAAATCTAAATATGGCTTAAACCAACTATCATAAAGATATCTTCCATAATTACAAATAATATACTCTTTAGCTGATTTAAAATTATTTTTTGTACATGAATATTTTATTTTTGAAATAGAAAAACTAAACAAGCTATGTAAAAAAGATTTGAATCCATGCTTAAAAATTAAATCATATAATAGAGGATACCCTTCTTGTACTGAATTATTAAAAAATACTCTATACCATTTATGAATATCTGGAATAGAAATAATTTCATCTTTCATCAATTCTTCAATCTCATTAGTTAATTCCATATTTTTTGGGGTAGTAATGAAATGTGGTCCAACATCCATCTTGTATTCATTATATGTGATACTTGCTGATAATCCCCCTAGGTGATTTTGCTTTTCTAAGATGGTCACATTGAATCCTTTTTCTAATAATTTCCAAGCACTATACAGGCCTCCAATTCCCCCACCTATGACTACAATAGTTTTATCTGATTCTCCTCTAGATTTTTTCTGCATGTCTATATCTTTATTCATACCTGTTAAATTTAATTAAATTTCAGATGGTTAATAATGTCAACATAATTATGTTTTTCAAAAACCATTTTATATAAATCCGCATATTTTTGAATAATCTTTTCTTCTGAATGGAATTTGTCAAACCATTTTTTCTCAGCCTCACTAATTTCATCATAAAATTTTTTATCAATAATTAATTTTTCTAGCATTTCAAAAATTTCATCAGATGTTTTTCCACTTAAGATTGGAGGAGATTCGCCGTACATAGTTTTGTAAACATCTTTTTCAATATAACAAATTAATGGAATTCCTTGGCAAATTACTTCTAATCCAATGAATCCAAAAGCTCCCACACCAAACTGATCAACAACTATATCACATGTTCGATAATTTTCTAACAATTTGTTTTGATTTAAGGTATGTGGCAAAATTTCACATTTATCTCCTAAATTTAATTTATTGATCATTTCGATAGATTTCTTTGCATCTTTTCCATGATTTATAATTACTAAAGAAACATTATCATATTTTTTAGATATTTTATCAAATGCTTCTAAAAAAATATTGTTCTTTTTAATCTCCCAATCTTGATGAGTAGGATGAAATATAACAAATTTTTTCTGTTCTGATTTTTGTGAGATTCTATTTTTTTTAATTTTTGAAAAATCACGAAACAGTGGAATAAATATCGATTTTTTTAATTTTATTTTTTTTGCATACATCATATGACTAGGCAAATTATACACAACTATTTTTGCTCGTTTATATGCTAATCTCAATAGAATCCCCTTCAGTGAATGCGATTGAGCTAAAATTGTTAAATCGCTTCCAGTTGCTACTGCCACATATGGTTTGAAAGAAAATAATGCAAAAATAGGTAGCTCAGTGGCTGCACTGATCAAATCATATTTTCTCATTCTTTTTATTATTTCTAATTTCCAATTCTTTTTCCAATTCCAAAATTTTATCCAATTTGGATATTCCTCACAATTAAATTCACTACTACTTTTAGGATCTCCTGTGATTTCTGGATTTTCTCCCATTTGCAATTCTACATCTAATCCCATCTCTCTTAGTTTTGTCACTAAATAGAATCCTGTATTGGCAAGATTTCCAGAAACAAGTAATTTCAACATAGAACCTTATTTATTCAAAAATTAATTCTTTCTTAACTATTACTTTGTTCAAAATCTTACTAATAATTTGAAAAAACAATGCAAACAACTAGATAATGTAGTTTAATAGTAAATAATCACGATCTGTTGATATGCCGACCGAATATGATAATGTTGATGTTATAGGAACCACTCATGAATCTTCTCGAAATAATACTGAGGTAAAAATGAATAATTATTATCATGTGCAAGAACTTTCTACCGTTAATGATCTTTTAAAACGAATGAAATTTTCTCAATATGACCAACTAATTGATTTAGGATGTTCAATCGGTACTTGGTATAATGACTATAAGAATATGGGCTTTAAACACATTATTGGAATTGATATATCTAAAGAAAGATTACAAATAGCAAAAAAACGAGGTTATGATGAGGTACATTGTTGTAATGCTTACAAATTGCCTTTTGAGAACGAAACCCAGAACTGTATTATTTCTAATGATGTATTTGTTCACGTGCTTCAAGACTCTGATAAATTAGATATTTTTAAAGAAGTTTTCAGAGTTCTTAAAAAAAATGGAATTTTCATTTTCAATTTTGCAAATTCACATGGTAATGGGTTTTCAACAGATATTACTAAAAAATATTGTAGATATAATACAAGTGAAACAATTTCAAATTTAATTAATAGTGCTAATTTAAAAATTGAATTTTTAGTGCCGAGTTATTATACATATCCACTAATTGGGGCACATCCATATTTTGTAACTTTATCTTCCAAGTTAATTTTCCCAACCGTGGATAAAATTCTGAAAAAATCAAATAAACTCTCCATTGCAAAAGTAATTTATCTTGGATTAAGAAAATAGATCTAAAAGATAACTTTATTTTTTGTTATAAATTTCTCACTTTCTACTTTATCTAGTAATCCTCCACATCCATTAGCAACACCAAAAATTTTTGTTGGTTTTTTAAAATTATCTACTACTATATCTCCATGATTACCAATATGGCCTCCTGAGACTAAATCAAATCCATTCATTTTTTTCTTTCCTGAAATTTCTAAAATTAATTTCCTTGTGTTCTGCATAAGTATGATGTTCGATTCAAACCCCATTCGTATATCTAATTTTAAAACTTTAAGTTTTTTTATTTTTGCATATTTTATTGCTTCATCAGTAATTGTACCAGTTCCTCCATCAAACAAAATCCCCCCCTTTTTGATTTTTTTTACAAAATCAGATGTAATTACAGGAACACCTCTAGTAAATCCAAGAATTCCATCTAGTTTTTCAGGAATTTTTAATTTATCAATAGGCTTTGCTTTTTGAATGCACTCATTTGGTTTTAATGTATTAATTGCACTTGCTGTTTTTTTACTTGAACTATAATTTGAATTCAAAATAAAAACATTTGAACCTAATTCAATTAATTTAAGAGCTACTTTACTTCCTATATTTCCAGCCCCTACAACACAAAAGTTTTTGTGATTTACATTTTTAAAAATTTCTAAAATTATTGCATATGCTGCATCTGCAGAAAAATCATTCCCTTTAATTGGATAAACTGTACTTTTTTTAATAATTTTTTGTGTTTTTTGTAACAGATCTTGACATTTAATTAATTTATTTTCTGCATCAATAAAAAATATATTTACAACCCCATCAAACTTTTTTATAATTTCTATTGCATCCGTATCATTTTTTATTCCTATAGGTAAACATATGATATTTTCAAGAATTCTGACTGGAAATATTTTCATTTTCCAGTTGGATTTTTGAGTAGTTAATGTAATTATAATACTTGTCTTTTTTTTTAATTTACGAGATTGTTTTTTTAATTTTTTAACTTCATTTTCTATTTCATTGATTATTTTTTTCATTGAAATCCCTCTTTACTTCTTTTCACCATTATATAATTATCAATCACTTTTATTCAAAATCCTTATTATACTTAATAATAATTTAAAAGAATGTCAAAAAATGTAATTGTAACTGGTGGTGCTGGTTTTATTGGTTCACATTTGGCAAATTTATTAGATGCTAAAAAATTTAATGTTTCTGTTTATGATGATCTATCTAATGGAAGTGGGATAAAAAATCTAAATTCAAATATAAAACTTATCAAAGGAAGTATTTTGAATTACAAAAAAATGAAAAGTGTTTTTAAAAATATCGACATGGTTTATAATTTGGCAGTTCTTCCACTAGCAATGTCTTTTGATAAACCTGATTCTGTGGTTCGTGTAAATGACTATGGAAGTTATTTAGTAAGTAAAATTTGTACTGAATTTAATATTAAATTAATTCATGTTTCTTCTAGTGAGGCTTATGGAACTGCTAGATATAGCAAAATGAATGAAGGTCATCCTTTGTTACCTACTACAATTTATGCTGCATCAAAAGCTAGTTCGGAATCTTATGTTAGAGCTTTTGAAAAAACTAATGGTCTAAAAGCTGTCATTTTAAGACCTTTCAACTCTTATGGTGAATTTATGAGGGAGGATGGATATGGTGCAGCGATTCCACTTTTCTTAAATAGACTTTTAAAAAATAAACCCCCTATAATTTTTGGTACAGGTAAACAAACTAGAGATTTAACTCACGTTTCTGATACTGTAAGTGGTATTTATCACGCTTCAATATTAAAGAAGGCCGTAGGTGGTACATTTAACATTGCACAAGGAAAAGAAATCTCAATCAATGAACTTGCAAAAATTGTTATCGAAGAATATTCTAATTTAACTGATAAAAAAATCAAAATCAATCTTAATTATAAAAAAGAAAGATCTGGAGATGTACGAAGACATCTAGGAGATATTTCACTTGCAAAAAAAATCTTAAATTATAAACCTAAAATTTCTCTTAGGCAAGGAATTAATCAATATATTTCATGGAAATTAAATAACACGTAAATTTTTTTGATATTTGATTATTCTAATTTCTTTTTAATGTATTCTATTGCATCAACAGGTGTAGGATCAACTTCTAATTTTACTGCAAGGTATATGCTGGCATAATCTAAAAGATAAATCAAACAAATGATTTTTGTAAGAATGTTTCCTTTCTCACTTGTAATTTCTTCATATTTGATATTTTTTTCACTAAAGAATTCTTTCAAAATTTCCCACCGTTCCTTAGTTTTATCATAATCTTCCTGTCCTCTAATTAAGATTGGTTGAAAATTATTTTCCCTATCCCATATTACAATTCCATTGTGACATGATTCAATTACATCTTCTATTACAGCCTGAATTTTAGAATTTTCTTGTAAAGAATTTTTAAATCTTATTGCCACTGGTTCTAGTCCCCATGGATAATAAATTACTGGAACATTTTCTATCCCTTCAGCAATTTGAATAGCTGGATTTTCTTTGGTAATTTTATTTGAATTTATTTTAATTGAAATATCTTCCATTTTATTTATGGATTGTATTATATCGTTCTCTTCAATTGGGATAATTGGTTTTAGAACGTGTAACATTGCATATAGAAATGAAGTAAATGATGCTCTAGGTGAATGATATTTTTTGATATTTTTATGTGGAATATTATTTTTTTTACAAATTTCTTTTATTTTACCCCCATCCGAAAAAACAATGATTTTTGAATTTAATTTGATAGCATTCTCAAGCATTGAAATGGTTTCAATTGTGTTTCCTGAAATGCTTGTTACAACTACAACAGAATCACTTGTAACTGTTTTTGGGAGATGATATCCTTTTACAACTGTTACATGAGTACTTGTTTTTGATAATATCGCCGAAAATATATCTCCAATTGCACCAGAGCCACCCATTCCTGCAAAAACAATATGAGCACATTTTTTATATTCAACTTGAGCGAGATTTGAGAAATAGCTTTCTTTGGCAATTTTTGGCCACATGTCATACACTTTGTACATTCCATGAGAATCAAATTTCTCTAATGATGACTGATTAATCAATAATTAACAGAAAATTTTTGAGGATATAACAGTTCAATTTAGTAAAAACTAATTATTTTAAATATGGATAAAAATTTTTCATTTTATGAATAAAAATATTGCAATTGATTCATCACTTAGAACGGTAGAATGGAAAGACAACAAAGTGATTATGATTGAGCAAACAAAGCTTCCAAATGAACTAATTTTTGTAGAATATGATGATTTTAACCAAGTTGCAAACGCAATCAAAACTTTGATAGTAAGAGGCGCACCAGCAATTGGAGTATCTGGAGCATTCGGATTGGGATTAGCTGCTTTACAAAGCAAAGCAACCACAAAAGAAGAATTACTATCAGATCTTGAAGAAGCGAGAAAAATACTTTTTGCAACTAGACCTACTGCTGTAAACTTGGGTTGGGGATTAAAAAAAATTATGAATGCTGCCAAGTCTGGTGATACTGTAGAACAAATAAAAGAATTAGTTATTTCTACTGCTAAACAAATGGCAGATGAAGATATTGAAATTAACAAAACTATGGGAAAAAATGGTTCTGTTCTTTTTGATAATAATGATACTATAATGACTCATTGTAATGCAGGTGCATTAGCAACAGTTGCATATGGAACTGCATTAGGTGTGATTCGTGCAACTAGAGAAAGTGGAAAAAATGTCAAAGTGATAGCTACTGAGACAAGACCAATTCAACAGGGTTCTAGACTAACTGCTTTTGAATTAAAACATGATGGATTTGATGTTAGTCTAATTCCAGATACTGCTGTAGGTTATAGTATGGCAAATGGATTAGTGAATAAAGTTGTAGTAGGGGCTGATAGAATTGTAAAGACTGGTCATGTCTTTAATAAAATTGGAACGTATCAAGTAGCTACAATGGCCAAACAACATGGAATTCCATTTTATGTTGCAGCACCATTGTCTACAATTGATATGGAAACCAAAGCTGAAGATGTAATAATTGAGATGAGAAAAGGATCCGAGGTTACTGGAATTGGTGACAAAAAAACTGCTCCTGATGATATTAACGTCATTAATCCTGCATTTGATATGACTCCTCCAGAACTAATCTCTGGGATTATTACTGAAAAAGGCGTGGCTACGGCTCCTTATGAGGAGTCTATTTCAAAATTATTTCAAGCTAATTAATAGAAAGTTTTTATTGTTTTTCAAACTGCCATTTAAAATATGAGTACAGTTTCTGCACAAGCAATTGAGGATTCTCTTAAACAATGCATGGATCCTGAAGTTCCTCTTAATATTGTAGAAATGGGATTAATTTATGGAATTGATGTTGCAGAAAATAATGATGTCAATATCAAAATGACAATGACTACACAAGGTTGTCCATTACATGAAACACTTGTTTCTGATGCTACTAGATTTGTCAAAAAAGTTCCTGGAGTTAATAATGTCAAAGTAGACATTGTATGGGAACCTCCATGGTCAATGGATAAAATGTCTGAAGAAGCAAAAATTAAAATCAAAAACATGGGTGCTGGTTTGAATACACCTGCACCAATTAATTATGAAACTGCATTACCTCAAGGTGTTGGAAAACTAGTCCAGCAAGAAGATGGTTCTATGGTATTAGCAAACGAGCATGAACAAGGTTTTATGGTAAATCAAGCAATTGTTGATTTTTGGAAATCTTGTAATGGACAACGTAAAATTACAGATCTAGTAGAAGTATTTGCTCAACAAACAGGATTGCAACGAAACCAAGTAGAAAAAGAAGTCATGCAATTACTTCAACAACTGCGTGATGGTGGATTAATTGCAATAGCAGGTCAGCCTGATACACCAAATGTTGAATTTAAAAAATAATTCTAATCTAATCCTTGTTTAGGCCTACCAACTTTTTTCACTCTTTTAGGCCTACCAACTTTACGTTGTTTTCTAATATTTTTTGTTTTTTCTTTAAAGTCCATTCCTTTTTCAAATAATTCCCATATCAAAATTTTTACTAACTTTGAAATTTTCTGTTCTAAATTCCTTTGATAGTCTGGGCTGTTTAA
This sequence comes from Candidatus Nitrosopumilus sp., assembly GCA_965248045.1. GTDB lineage: Archaea > Thermoproteota > Nitrososphaeria > Nitrososphaerales > Nitrosopumilaceae > Nitrosopumilus. The sequence goes on along the minus strand of CBDFIG010000002.1, from coordinate 1,070,328 downwards.
AATTTCACCTAAATTTTTCCCTCCTATCATAATGTCTTTCTCTTCAAGTGCATCTCCAACTAGTTCTTTTGCTAATGTTAAACCTACATAGAATTTTACACCAGAACGAATAATTTCATTATAGCTTAATCCATACTGTTCCTTAATTCTCTCAATTTCCTTAAATTCATCATCAGGAAATCTTGCTCGAAGTGTATTCCATTCTGTCATAATTTACAAAAACTATCTATCCTAATAACTTCTTAGATTATTGTTTTTAGAATATATGATTTGAATTAGCACCATCAAAGTTTATTGTTACACCTGAAAGATACTTTATCTTGTTTTCAATAATTGATTTAACAAAGTTTCCAATTTCTTCTGGTTCTCCTAATCTTTTCATAGGTAGGGATTTTTTGAATTCTTCAATATTTTCTATTAATTCTTGAGTTCTGTCTGTATTGATAGGACCTGGTGCAATGTTGATACAACTAATATTTTTTTGGGCGTATTCTTTGCTTAATACTTTGAAAACTTCACTAAATGCTGCACGATATGCAGAAGATATTATTAATTTTGCATTTGGTTCTTTAATTACATTTGAACTAATTAAAAAGATGTAACCTCCGTCACTAATTTTTATATTCTGTAAAATAGTACAAAATCCTAGAAATAATTGATTGTGATATAATTTCCAATCCTCTTCAGTAATAGTTGAGAATTGTTTTGGAGCAGGACCTCCAGTATTCAAAACCAGAATATCAGTTTGATTATGCATTTCTAGAAATTTTTTGACACTGTTCAAATCTGATGTATCAATATCATTTTTAGAAGCTGCAAAAACATCAATTTCTATTGATTTGAGTGATTCTGAAATTGCTTTTCCTATTCCTCTTGAACCACCAAGAACAATTGCACTAGTCATGTTATTTTCAAAATACCACTTTATAATTAAATTTCTTTAATTTCAGTAATTGTACCTAAAACAGAATCCATCTTTACTATAGCTTTTTTCTCATCCCAGCCTAATGCAACATACCAGTCTCCAGCATCATCATGATATTTTGTTTCCAATGTTTTGATATCGTCTGGTTTTACATCATATTTTTTTGCAATGCCTGATACTGCAAGTGCGATTGCATCTTTTTCCTTTTCCAGTCTTCTTTTCATCAGACCGATTCCAGGACTCATACTTTCACTATTTTTTATGTTCTAATATAGTTAATTGATAAAATTACCCATAAAGTTGAATTTTTCTAATTGACATCCTTTCAATATTTATTCCTCTCGTAAAATAGAAACACAATGAAATTAATTCAAAGGATATCAAGTTCTACTCTTGCAAAATCTAGCACACTTGTTTCATTTGTATCAATTTTGGCAGTAATTGGTCCTGTTGTAATAGTTTCTGCAGGATTTTGGGATGCTATCTCTCATCTTCAAAAAGAACCAGAATTTTTTTGGAGTCCTTCTCACATTGTAGTGTATACTGGAGTTTCCATGACTGTATGTGCTGCAATTATAGGAACCATGTTGATACTTAGAAAATCAGTTCATAGATCTCTTAAAACTGGAATTAAACTTGTCATTATAGGATCTGTATTCCAAATTGTTTCAGGTTTTGCAGATTCCTTATCCCATGATCTATTTGGAATTGATGGATTAATTTCATGGTCTCATCAACCACTTGAATTGGGGCTAGTCCTTGCATCCTTAGGAGGAGTTTTGATATTAAAAAACAGAGAACACACTAAACTCAAAGTATTTCTTCCATTCTCAATTATAGCATTTTTATTTTTTACAACTTGGTTAATCTTCAATCTGTTTCTAGTTTTTGGACATACTATCCAATGTATTCAAATTTATGAGATATTCTCTTCAGGTTGCTCTATATTGTAATTTTTTATTTTTACATATGACATTACCATCATTACAAGTGCACCTATTAGAATCATAATACCTGATGGAATCATTTTTTGAGAGTTTGTACTGCCAAATTCTATTTGTACATCAATTGGGTTCTTTACAACATTTGTAATTTTAATTATATATTCACCATCTTCATTAAAATCAAAATATGCTACTGACATTTTTGTCTGGACCATTTGCTCTTGAATTACATTCTCTTTAGGATCTAATATCTGAACAAATATTTTTTCTCCTGCAAATTCAGGCATGTATAGTTTGTAATATCCAATATCTACACCAAAAAATTCTGATTTTACTTCAAACGAATTTGATTGCTTTAGTATAGCTGAATCATGTTTCTTTTCAGTTTCATCAAAAATGACTGCTGTCCAAACTATTCCTATTATTACCAATGTCAATCCTATTTTGAATGGTGATACTCTCATTACATCAATGGCAAATTATTTGCCTAATAAGATAATCTAAAGGGCTCGGAGGGCTTCGATCCCTCGACCTAGCGGTTCGAAGCCGCTCGCACTATCCAGACTGTGCAACGAGTCCAAAGAAGTAAGATTTTAACAGGCCTAAATATCTGTCTAGATACTTTGAAAGTATCCAAACAAGTCGCAGGTGTTGAATATGCAATTAGAGATATTGTTCTAGCTGCAAGAAAAGTGGAACAAAAGGGAATGCAGGTTGATTATCTCAACATTGGTGATCCTGTACAGTATGGTTTTCAGCCACCAGACAACGTAAAACAAGCTTTGATTGATGCAATTAACAGAGGCGAAAACTACTATTCTTCATCTGAAGGTCTCTTGGAATTAAGAGAAGAGATTGCTAAAAAAGAAAATGCTAAAGGACTCTCAATTGGTGCTGATGAAATTCTAGTTACTAATGGTGTTTCTGAAGGACTTGATATGGTTATTTCTTCTATTGTAGAAGAAGGCGATGAGGTACTCTTACCAGGACCATATTATCCGCCATACGCATCATACGTAAGACTACATGGAGGAATTCCTGTAGAATTTGCAGTAGACCTGAATAATTCTACACCAGATATTGATGATATTAAATCCAAAATTACTTCAAAGACTGTTGCAATATGTTTGATTAGTCCAAACAATCCTACAGGTGTAGTGTTTAATGAAAATTCCCTTAAAGAACTAGTAAACGTTGCAAATCAACATAATCTCTACATAATTTGTGATGAAATTTATGATCAAATCATTTTTGATGAAAAATTTGTAGGGATTGGTAAAGTTTCCGGTAATTCACCTGTAATTGTTCTAAATGGTTTCTCAAAAGTTCATCTCATGTCTGGTTGGAGAATTGGCTACATTGCATTTAACCAATCACCACAACTTGATGCATTAAGAGAAAATCTTCCAAAACTAGCAAGAGTTAGGATTGCAACTAGTCTTCCAGTACAACATGCAGCCTTAGAATCCCTTCGTGGTCCTCAAGGTTACATTAGTGACTTTGTTTCTGAAATTAAAAAACGTAGAGACTTGGTTGTAAAACGTCTCAATGAAATGCCTGGAATTTCTTGTCCCAATCCAAAGGGTGCATTTTACGCATTTCCAAAAATTGAAGACAATCGATACAGTACTGACAAAGAATTTGTTACAAAACTTTTAGAAACAAAAGGTGTACTTACTGTTCATGGTTCAGGATTTGGTACGCAGTATGGAAGTGGACACTTTAGACTTGTTTATCTCCCTAGTCTTGAAGTACTAGATTCTGCAATGAACAAAATTGAAGATTTTGTTAGTCAGTAATTCCAAACTGAAAATTTTTCAGGAATTATCTCTATAATACAGTCAGTATCATCAAGTAATTCTTTTGCAGATTTGTTCTCTAGTGTCTTAAAATATCTTAAAAGAATTTTTTTTGCAATTGTTTTTACTTTGTTATTTTCTAAAATCAAATTAGCATTTCCTTGTCCCATAACTCCGTAAATGTTTGGTGCATTAATTCCTACATCAACACAAAAGGCAACATGTTTGTTTTTTTTGGCATTTTTTGCCTTTTGAGTTTTAGTATTTGTTCCTACGTAGATCTTTTTTCCGCTATACCGATACCAAACAGGAGCGATATGTGGGGTTTTATTTTTGCCAATTGTTGATAAATGCAAAACTTTTTGTGATTTTAGAAATTCATCTCTTTTGTTCATGTTTTCTAAATCCTAATGCTATCATAAAAATCCCAAAGCCTAACATTGCAAATGAAACTTTTTCATTTGTTATTTCACTATTTAATAAAAATTCTTCAACAAATTCTGGCCCCCAGATTAATAACTGTCTGACTAGTACAATTCCTGCCATTACACAAAACATCACACCAATTGCTGAAAACCAATTTCTACCTCGTCTATAGTATTCGTGACTCATGATAAATGAAAAAAACAGACTTAGATAATTTTGATACCTGGATTTTTTATCTTATTTTTTATCATTGCATTTAGTAGCAATGGTGTAGACATTTCTGCAAAATAAGATAATTCTACTGGACCCAAGTAAATTGGTCTTAGTCCTTTAATCTCATTAATCAATCCGTTTACCACTTGAACTGATGCATCATCATCTCCACATACAAAGATGTCATAGTCAAGTTCCAATGTTGCATTTACTAGTTTTTTTTCAGAAATCACATGAAATGCTGAAACAAGTTTTGATTTGTCTTTCATATGATTTGATACTAGTTGATATGAAAATGGTTTATTTTCCTTAATTGATACACATTCAAATCCCACATCTGTTTTAGTCATTGGAACAATTGGAGATACTACAACACAACTATCTTTGATCTCAGATAACATTCCAGAACATGTTGAATCAATATTGTCATATGGAATTGATAAAATCAAAACATCACTTTCTTTTGCAACAGAAAGATTATCATTTCCAGAAATTGTTCCCTTTATTTCTCCAAATGCTTCTTTTGCAAGATTGGTGTATTCTACTGCTGATTCTGCTGCTCTTGAAGCATCTCTAGATCCAACAATTACCTCGTGATTCTGTGACCATCTTAGAGCAAAACCTTTACCCATTCCGCCAGTTCCACCAATAATTCCTACCTTCACGATAATCTATCTGATAATGTTATTATTATCTCTATTTGAAGTTCGATCAAGTTGGGACAAATAATTTTTCTTAGACATGGTCAGGCAAAAAATAATACTGAGAGAATTTTGGCTGGTAGAACTGAAGGTGTTCCATTAACTGATATTGGAATAAAACAAGCCGAACACACTGCTGAATTACTTGAACACATGAATATCTCTACAATTTATTCAAGTTCAATCCAAAGAGCAAAACATACTGCAGAAATCGTTGGAAAACATAACTCCCTTGATGTTACAATTGATGATCGTCTAATTGAACTTGATATGGGAAAATTTACTGGTATGCCCTATGATGAGATTTTTAATGATCATGGTAATGTCTTTATGAAATTCTATAATGGTGAACTTGAAATTGCTCATAATGGAGTAGAAACTTTTTCAGAAGTTAAAAAACGAGTACTAGGAATAGTTGATCACGTAATTGATAAACATCCTGATGAAAATGTTCTACTTGTAACTCACATGGATCCAATCAAAGCAATGCTTTCAACCGTTGTCGATTTATCTCCTACCAATCTCTTCGAATTAATTATAGCAAATGCATCTCTAAACATCTTTAGAGAAAACAAACGAAAATTTTCGCTTTCAGGACTTAACGTAATGCATCCATCACGTTTCGATCAAGGTTGATAGCTAATAATCTTGGGTTCTGTAACGTTATAGGTACATGAAATACAAATCTTCTAAAGATTGAAAGTGATAATTCTTCATGTTAAGTATCGGAACTTTTTGATGCGTTTACTTTGATTCTGTAACGTTATCGTGACCTGAAATATGGATCTTCTAAGGATTGAAACTGACTGATTATTTCTAATAAAAGGACCAGTCCACCCTTAAACAATGTTAGAAACCCAAATTAGTCCCATATTTGGATTAACGTTGATTCACTTGGTTGAGGTACTGACTATTATTAGCTTACTTGGAGTATTTTTAACAGGGTTTTTTCTTTACATGTCATACAAAAAACAGTCAAAAACAACATCTGCTGATATCAGTTTAAGATTAATTGAAACTGTAAGAAGGACAGAATTTAGAGATACCATATCTAAAATAAAAGAAAATAAAAAAACAGAATATTCAGACATTAGAAGAGTTTTAAATCATTATGAATATTTGGCATACTTTGAAAAAGATGGAATTTTAGATTATTCTCATGTGTTGCATCAGCATGGTGGAACTCTAAACATGTTATACAAAAACAAGCAGGTAATGGATGTATTTAACTCAGAAAGACAAGGTAACACACAATTTGTTTATGTTAATCTCAGTAATTTATTTATAAAAATAAAAAATGATGTTGGTTAATCTCCGCCACCAGTTGTGCCCTCTGTTGCCTGAAATGTTTCGCCTTTTTTTCCACAATGAGGACATGGATATTTGATAATTGATTTTTTACACTTTGAACAAATCATAAAATCTCATATCAAACTTGAATGTATAACCTTTACGATCAGTTGGCTCTGTCAAAGTTAGGGAGATATAGAATGAATGAAACAATAATCATGTTGCCTGTTGATTATAACGATAATCCAGATTGGCAATTTATGGAAAATTACATAAAATCTCTGCCATACTCTAACAACTTGAAAAATGTTAAAGTAACTTTATCTTAGATTCTATCTCGATTACTTTTTGAGACAAATTCTTTTTCTGATTCTTTAACTGTTCAAGTTCAAACTGCAATGCTTTCTTTTCAGATTGTACATCAGAAGCTAGACCACAATAAACCTCTCTTTTCTTTCTGTTCTTATAGTACACGTAATAGAGGTACTCATTACCCTTGACGAATTTTGTTGAAGTTGATCCCATAAGATACATCTCAATTTACATAATAAAAAGTTATACTATTACACCACTATAACTATATATTATGGTTATACCTACATTATATTATAATGAGTGCAATGATGAGAAAAAAGATCAGAGGCATGGGAGTGCCAATGATTGTAGCCTGTTATACTGAGCGTTCTTTATTCTCCCACTTTATAATTTTTGAGGTATCTGCATGAACCCACGTACACAAAGAGCCAAACAGATGATGGAACTGCCAGACTGTGCAGTACAGTTTAGCCCTGATAAATTTAGTGTAAAATCACAAAGCATACCACAAATTCACTATATCATATCAAAGACTGGGAATGGATTAATCTGTGACTGTCCAGATCACATCAAGAGACAATCAGACTGCAAACACATCAAAGTTGTCTTGGAACTAATCAGAAAAAATCAAGGTGATACTCAGGAGTTCAGAATGATGGACAGGTCAAATTTCAGACTGTGCAAGTTCTGTGATTCAGGCAATTTAGTAAAATGTGGAATCAGAAAAAACAAGAAAGGAAACTCACAAAGATACCTATGCCAGGATTGTAAAAAGAGATTTGTCTTGAATCTTGGCTTTGAGAAGATGAGGTCAAAAGATGTTCTTATCACCAGAGCCTTGCAGTTGTACTATTCAGGAATGTCAGTCAGGGATGTTGCAGATGCTTTTGAACAGGAAGACATCAAGGTATCCCACATGACGATATACAGATGGATAAAAAAATATTCCAAAATGACCAGTAATTATGTCAAGGGAATAGTACCAAGGGTATCTGAAACATGGAGAACAGATGAAATCTTTATGAAAATCAAAGGCAATATGAAATTGCAGTATTCCATGCTTGACCATGAAACCAGATTTATGATAACTCAATATGTCGCAAACACAAAAGGTACTGAAAACGTTACTCCAATGTTTAGAGAGGCAATGATGATTGCAGACAAGATACCAACCACGTTAATCTCAGACGGTGCAGCTAACTTTCACGAGGCTTGGAAAGAGAATTACAAGGCAAAGAATTTCTTGTGGAAAGAAACAGAACATATCAGACACATTCACATGAAGGGTGACAAGAACAACAATAGAATGGAAAGATTGAATGGAACCATCAGGGATAGAGAAGTAGCATACAGGGGAATAAAGAAAATGAATAGTCCATTATTTGATGGCTTTCAGACATTCTATAATTTCTCAAAAAAGCATGGCGGAATTGGCAAGAAAACGCCTGCTGAATTAGCTGGTATTTTGGTAGACGGAAATAACAAATGGAAGACTATCATACAAAACGCCTCACTAAGTAAGATCAACCAGTAGTAATTTTTTATTTTTCAATCTTTAGAAGATCCGTATTTCATTCCTATGTACCGATAACGTTACAGAACCTAATCTTGAAAACCCTTAAATAGAAAAAATAGGTCACGTCAGTCAATCGCTAATGAAGAAATTCGTCGGGGTATTCTTGGTATTGGCAGTTTTAGTAGTAATTCCAGCTCTAGAGTCAGCATTTGCTGCAGGAGACGAACCTGGAGAATACACCGATCGTCGAGTGATTATTTGGAATTTATTCTTTAAAATGATGACTATAGCGTTTGTAGTTGGTGCAGTAGTCTCTGGTACTATTATTTGGCAATGTTGGAGATTCAGAGAGTCTCATCCAAAAGCAAAACCAACGAAATATGAGGGAACTGACTGGTAGAATGAGTGGACACTCTAACTGGCCTGAATGGATTTACGTTGCAGTTGTAATTGCGTTGATGTGTTGGGTAGGTGCAGAAGCATGGAATGCAGAAAGACTTGTAGAACATGTTCCTGCAGGTGCTGAAGTAATCAAAGTAACTGGACAACAATGGTTCTGGACTTTTGAGCATGAAGATGGAACAAAAGAAATTGGTGAATTACATGTTGAAGTAGGAAAGGCATACAAATTTGAGATTCATTCCAAAGACGTTATTCATTCTTTTAATATTCACGATTATGTTGTGTTGATGGATGCAGTTCCAGGTAGAGTTAACACTGTATGGTTTGCTCCAACTGATGCAGGAACTCATGATATTCAATGCAGAGAATACTGTGGATTGATTCACTATAACATGCGAGGAACATTGATTGTAGAGGATCCATCAGCTTGATAACATTATTATCACAACTTTCTGTTGTTTTTAGTGAGGAGATTAACTAATGGTTCTAGAATTAGCAAAGCCACGCCCAATTTGGCAAATAATGTTCTCAACACATCACACTGATGTTGGATTACTTTATCTTATTACATCTCTAGCATTCTTGTTCTTGGGTGGTGCATTAGCACTTGCAATCAGAGCAGAATTGTTCTTACCTGGTGCACAAATTATTGGTGATGCAATGACCTTTAACAGAATCTTTACTGTTCACGGTACAACACTAATCTTCTTGTTTATTCTTCCTTTTGCATCTGCTGTTGGTAATTACTTTGTTCCAATAATGGTTCGATACAAGGATATGGCATATCCAAAACTCAATGCAATTGCATTTTGGATGATTCCACCTGGCGGTGCACTAATCTGGTTGGGCTTTGCAGACTTTACTTGGTATGCAACACCACCTTACTCTATTATCAGTGCTCCAGGTCCAGCAGCTGACATGTGGATTTTTGGACTAAAGATTTTAGGTATTTCATCAGTGCTTGGTGCCATAAACTTTGTAGTGACAATTCTCAAATGTAAACATCCAGACATGTCAATTGGACAAGTTCCATTACTGGCTTGGTCATTTTTGTCCTCATCATTAATTATTCTCGTTGCAATTCCAACGTTTGCAGCAGCACTCTTGATGCTTCTAACTGACAGACTTGGTGTAAGTGGATTCTTCAATCCTGCAATGGGCGGTGATCCAATTGCATATGCACATTTGTTTTGGTTTACATTCCATCCAGAAGTATACGTCTTGGTAATTCCAGCAATTGGTATGATGTATGAAATAATTCCAAGATTCTCAAGAAAGCCAATCTACAGCTACAACTCTGGAATCTTTGCGTTTGTATTGTTAGCTATTGTTGGTTTCTCATCATGGGCACATCACATGTATGCAACCGGAATGTCATTTACTGAAAAAACAGTCTTTATGGTAGGAACTCTTGCAGCAGTTCCAGCATCTGCTATGCATGTGTATAATTTTATTGCAACAATGTGGAATGGTAGAATCAAATTCTTAACACCAATGATGTGGGCAGTTGGAGGAATTGCATTGTTCTTCTCTGCAGGAGCAGGTGGTGTTGCAAATGCTGCCATGCCATTAGACTTTTCAACACATGACTCATACTGGGTAGTTGGCCACTTCCACCTATTTGTAATGGGTACTATTGCATTTGGTTCAATTGGTTTTTTCTACTACATGTTCCCATATGTTACAGGCAGAATGTACAATGAAACTTTGGGCAAAGTTCACTTTATCATGTCCTTTATAGGAACAGTATTGGTATTCTTTACACAGCACGTACTTGGCTTGTATGGTATGCCAAGAAGAGTTTTCGATTATCCGCCAATCCCAGAATGGATTGCTATGAACCAAATTGTAACTGTAGGTGCAATGATTATTGGTATCAGCATGGTAATCTTCTTAGCAAACATGATTTACAGTTCTGGAAAAGGAAAACTTGCAGATACAGACGACCCATTTGGCGTTGGTGGCAAATACTATTATCCATTTGAGGCAAAAACCCCACATCATTAGGAGAATAAAATGAGTAACGAAACAGAACACCCACCAAACGAACCAGCACATCCGGTATACAGAACAACTCCGGCTAGAACTGGAAAAATGCTAGCCATAATGTTGGGCATTTGTATTGTTGGTGGAGTGATATTCTTTGGAATGTGGGACTATTGGATTTCACAACCTCCTCCAGTTGTGGCAATGATGGCAGGAGAGACAGATCATGCAGCACCAGCAGCAACAGCAACCGGTCAGACCATCACACAAGATCTTTCATTTATTGAATCATCAGACTTTAGGACTTTGGCGTTTAATGCGTTGCCAGGAGAACCTGATAACAATCCAACAATTAGCATGAGTGTTGGAGACAAAGTTGTCTTTAACGTAGATAATGGAGGAGTATCATTTCACTCATTTGGTGTTACAAAAGATACTGAGGGAATTGCTGGAGTAATTCCAGGTAGTGATATTGGTACTGCATCAAATGCATTAAAACCAGGGGAAAGTGATTCTTCAGAATTTATTGCAGGTGAAGAAGGAACTTACTACTACATCTGTACTGTTCCAGGTCACAGAGAACAAGGAATGGTTGGAGAAATCATTGTTGGTCCTGCACAAGGTGGTAGTTCTTCTGGAACTGCAGCAGCTTCAACAGGTGTATCTCATGACTTTACTTTGGACTTTGTAGAATCTGATGACTTTAGGACTTTGGCATTTAATGCATTACCTGGAGAAGACGGACACAATCCAGATGTTAGTGTAAACTCTGGGGATGAAGTAACTATAACTGCAAATAATTTGGGTCAATCATTCCATTCATTTGGTGTTGTTTCAAATCCTGAAGACTTTAACAGTATAATAATGGATTCAGCAATTGCAGCTGCAGCAAATCCATTAAAACCAGGTGAAGGTGGTAGTGTTACATTTACTGCTGGTGCACCAGGAACTTACTACTACATCTGTACTGTTCCAGGACATGCATTGCAAGGCATGCAAGGTAGCTTTATCGTAGAATAGTCTTGGCAATTCAATATCTTGCCTTAGCGACAATGATTGTTTTGTATTCTCTAATGTTTATTGGAGGATATATCTCAGCAGCTGGACTTGGCTTGACTTGTCCTGAATGGCCATTATGTCCAGACGGAATAATGCCATCTGAAGAGTATCTCATTGAATGGACTCATAGATTAATTGCAGCAACTACAGGTTCACTAGTAATTGCAACTATGGTTGCAAGTCTAATTAACAAGAATTCTGATTTGAAGATCAAAGTAACAAGCTCACTTGCTACAGTATTTGTTATTACTCAAATTGTACTTGGTGCTATGGTAATTGACTTGAAACTACATGCAGTTTTAGTTGCAATTCACTTGGGAATTGGGATTTTATTGTTTTCCATGGTATTATTGACTACTGTGTTTGCATTTAGAATTTCTAAAATCCCTATAGAATCTAAGGTTTAGATTTTTTGAATACTTGTGGCAAGTAAATATACACAACAACACCTGTAAGCGATAAAGCACCAACAATAATTGCTGCAAAGAAGATATATCCAAATGGACTTTGTGTTCCCATGTTAAACTTGTAGGTGATTACTTCTGAATTGTTTTCCATATCATACAAGTAAATTTCTACAATATGATTTCCTTGAGTTCTCCATACATAATCAAAGTCCCAATGAGGTCCTTCTATGGTTGTTGGCGGTATTGTATCTACTAGTTGTTCATTAAAGAAAATTCGCATTCCCATTGTAAATCTATCAACATCTTCATACTCATGACCTTCAGTTACTTTTACTCTAAACTGAGATGGCTCTCCAATCTGTGGAAACTCTGGTGCAGTAGCTACCTGAACTCTGTAACCTGATTCAAATTTCTCAGCAGAATTAAACATGGAGTGTCCATATGCATTATCAAGCATTGTAATAGTTGAAAATAGAAAAACAAAGATTAAAAAAAATGATCGCTTTTTAGTCATTTAGATATCAGATAAAATAGACGAATATATTGTAAATCAATTTCCTAACGGAAATCTTCAAAACCTTTAAATCCTATTTGACGAGAATTTGAATCGTGACTCTCGTTACAAAGTCAATCGACATCAAAACACCAGTAGATAGTGTTTTTACCTACTTTGCAAGACCAGAACATGTTTCTGACCAAATCAAAACTGATACCGTAGGCATGACAGTCGTTCCTATGGATATCAAAGAAGAAATGGGTGTAGGTACAACCTTTAGAATTATCGGTGACTTTAGTGGTAAACGTCTAGAGTGGGATTGTGAGACAACTGAATTTGTTAGAAATGAAAAGATCTCTGCAAAACAAATTGAAGGCCCTTTTAAAAAATGGCAAATCACCAATGAATTCAAAGCATTAGGTGATAATCTCACTAGAGTAACAATGTCAGTAGATTATGTGATGCCATTTGGTCCACTAGGAGCAATTTTGGATAAAGCAAAATTTGCAAAATCGGCTGAGAAAGGAATGGAGACTGCTCTTTACAACGTTAGAGGTTTACTTGAAGGAAATGGTTCAATTCCAGTCTATATCACACTAGATGCATACCAAAAACTTCTTGCTGAAAAGAAAAAGATGAATGATGTTCCAGTTTCAACTGCACTTACAGCAATTATTGAAAAGTACAATGAAATTGAAGCAAAAGCACAAAACTAAATTTTCCTTTGTTTTAGAATCTTAAGATTAATAACAACTCTGAGTCTATCCAGTTTGGTGGGTCTATGGCGCAGCCAGGTAGCGCACCGGACTCTTAATCCGGTTGTCGAGGGTCCGAATCCCTCTAGACCCGCTACCTTTTGATGACAAATATAGACCCACACGCTACTAATTACATGGATATCAAAGTTGAGGACATGACAGGAAATGCATACTCTAACTTTGTTGAATCAATTAAAAGCAATGAGACCAAGCGAGGATACAGACGAGACTTGCAACAGTTCCTAGAGAAGATACCTGCAACTAATCCCAAAACTAACCATTTAGACAAATTTACATGATCAATCAGATCTATTTGAAACAACATTGTGTTGTTTTCATGTTCAAAGAATTGACTGACTCACAATGGAATGCCCTCAAAGCACACATTCCAAAACCAGCTGCAACTGGAAGACCAAATGTGATGACCGTACGACAATCAATGCAGTAATTTTTGTGCTAATCACCGGATGCAGGTGGATTGACCTGTCTGCCAAGTATGGTTCCAAATCATCTGCACATAGAAGGTTTCAGAATTTTCAACAAAAAGGGATTTGGAAGAAGATTCTAAAATCTACAATCAAATCTGCACGCAAACAAAACAGATTAATCTGCGATACATATCAGTTGACTCCTCATCAATTCCTTCCAAAAAAAGGGGGGGGCCCTTGATGGCCTCTACGATCTCCCAAAGAGTGAAAGACCGAGAATTATCTCAAAGAAAAGAATGGATTCCATAATGTCAAAAGCAATGCTAACTTTGTTTACTCCTGTAATGCTGCAGCAAAGCATCTTTTATTCCACTGGAGTAAAATTTCACATAACCTATAGCGAGAAGTATAAATTCGTGAGTTATTTTCAAGGAATTCTAGTTTGGTTGTTCGTATTTACCTAGGTAAAATAATTTATCCTCTACTTTTTTGATGATTTTTAGTTCACGAACTTTGTCTCTTCGCTATACTGTCTATGAGATTTATAAAAGGGGTTCTTTGCAAGGTGCATACAGTGGGGATAGTGCTAAATTTAAGTGAAGGCGTATAAATATGATGAAGCTAGAGCAACCAAACGAATTGCAAAGTGGATTTATCTTTGTTAAATGTTCTAAAAAAACGCATGATGACTGCCGTAAGATCAGGAATGCCATCATAGAAAAATCTCACGGCTATATTCAAGAAGCATTTACAACAAATGCCGTGATTGATGATGAGACTTGGTGTGTTGCAGCTTCAGCTTTGATTCCCGTAAGCGAGGCTAAAAAATTTAAAAAACATTTACGGACAATACGCACCACAGGAAGAAATCCAATTACTGTCAAGAATCTAAAGTTTGTTCTTAACAAACAATAAATTTATTCATACCCTTTTATTTTAGTTAATAACTTGTATGTCTATGTTGTACCTGAGCCCGGACAAGAGAATAAAGTATGCAAAAAAATTGAATCGATGGATGGGGTATATGTAACTGCTGCCACCCCAAATGAAATTATTATAAAACTGGACAATCCCCCTGCAACCCAAGCTGATAGAACCAGATTAGAAAATAAATTCAAAAAAACCAGTGGCGTTCTACGAGTAACACTGGTGTTGAAGCATCTCAAAATTGAAGACGTGTCATTACATGAATCTTTGAGAATCAACAGGTGTGGATTGTTTTTTGATATTGATAGTACTTTGACTCAGGGGAGTCCAGGCACCATACATCACAAAATTGAGTCCATCTTCCAAAAAATTGTAGACAAGGGGATTAGAATTTTCTTTGCAACTGGCCGTTCAATACCAGATTTGACAAACTTGATCAAACAATATCCCGTAGAATCCTATGCCATTGCAGAAAATGGAGGAATTATTTTAGGATTTGGTTCTAATGGCTATATTGAATTTGGGGAGAAAAAAGAGCCAAACAAAGTGTTGGATTATCTACGGACCAAATATGGTACTCCTGAAGACATGCGTCAAGGAATGAGATTAACTGAAGTGATATTTCTACAACAAGACATCAGTAAAAGACACCTTGATGCTGCAATCAAGGCTACAAAAGCCAAGGTTGATGTCCATCCAAGTAAGAATTCGTATCATATTTCTAAAGAAGGAATAAACAAAGGAACAGCAATGTTGGAACTTTGTAAACTACTGCATTTTGACAATCAGATGGTAATTGCAGTTGGAGATGCCGATATGGACATACCTGAGACTTGGGCATAACTAATTCACAAAAATAAAATCTAAAATCATTTAACAGCAAAGCATTCTTCTTACAACTCTTGGATTCTCATTGCCAATTACACAGTTGTAGTACACTGCCAACTGATACACCAACACGCAAATCAACACAAATGATTTCACGTTATCAAATCCTTTTACTGGCAATATGCCAATTCTAAACGTACTTTTTAGTATCTCAAAAAGTGGTTCAATTGAGATTTTTCTATCTCTGTACAACTCTTGACCAATCAAAGAATTGTAAAACTCTGCAAGATTAATTCTTTCTGGCAGAGTATGTGGGTATTGCCTTATTGGAATAATCAATCTGAGATGTTTTTTGTTGCTAAAACGATATAATTTGAAATCATCATATGCAGGATCACATGGAATATTCTTGACTAATCCTGAAAGTGATTCAACTAGTGTGCAATACATTTGACTGTCATGAACATTTGCAGTGCTGACATTAGCTGACAATGGAACAATTAGTTTACCCGTACACAACTATGTGAGACTTGGGCATAATGATTTACAAAAATAAAACCAAAACTATTCTCTAACAACAAAGCATTCTTTTCACAATTCTAGGATTCTTAACTCCAGTTATACAATTGTAGTAAACTGTCAGCTGATACACCAGTACACAAATCAACACAAATGATTTCACATTGTGCAATCCTTTTACAGGAACTGTTCTAATATCAAACATGTCTTTGATATATTCAAAGAGAGGTTCAATTGAGATTTTCCTATATCTGTACAACTCTTGACCAGTTACAGAATTGTAAAATTCTACGAGTTTGATTCTCTCTGGTGGCGTACGTGGATAATGTTTTATCGGAGTAATCAATCTCAAATCCCTCTTGTTGCTAAAATGATACAGTGAACCATCATCATATGCAGGATCACATAAAATATTTTGGACTAATCCTGCAAGATGTTCTACTAGTGTACAATACATTTTACCATCATGAACATTTGCTGTACTGACATCTGCAGATAATGGTACTGATAATTTACCTGTACTACAGCTCATATGAAGTTTATACCCAAATACCCGGCCTTTTGATTTTGAGAATCCCCATTTTGCATCAGTATCAATTCCTACAATTGGGAGTCGATTATTTTTCATATCTGATTTGTGCCAGACTGGACCTGCAGCTTTCAACATTGAACTGTCAACTGATGCAGATGTGTCATCAATTAGTTTCTCAGATGCAAACAAATTTCCCATGTTGCCGATGATATGATCAATTGATAGAACTTGGAATCGTCTGTCAATTGTTCTTCTGTCTGGGATTTGAGTCAATTTACAAACCTTGAACAATTTGTCATTAGTACATTTGATTGATAAAAAATAATGCAATGTGTTGTTGCTTGGAATTCTCATCCATGATTTTATGATAAATAATTGTATCATCAAACAGTTGGATAGACATATGGTCTGCCAACTCTTAGAATATCTTCATACAGAGAAAGTGTCCCCATCAGATACAAAACACCAATAAGAAATGATTCACATCTTATGTTGCTAGGGATTTGTACATCTTTCATGTTGTAATGATATCATGATGTGCTGATCCTTAGCTTTTTCCATTTGAATAATTTGAGAATTGACTCAAAAATTAGAATTAGTTATTGCCCAAGTCTCAACTATCTTGGGTTTGTATACCTGGCATCAATTGTGATGTATTGGAGAGTATTGGGATGAGTTGAATAATTGAAGTAACTACTGGAATTAACGGATTCATGATTACTACTACCAATCAACAATCCTCCGACTGTACTAAACAAAGTATGCACATCATGTTTCTCCATTTTTTTAATTTTTTCACAAATTTGATTTTCTATGCATAAAAATTGATAAAGTTTTTCTCTATTTTCTTCAAAACATGTTTTTCCTTTTTCAATAAAGTTTATTTTTTTGGCATATATTGCATCACCCAAATAAATTTGACCTAATTCAACATAATCTTCTTCTATGTCTCTCTCAATTTTCTCTGAAATATTGATTGTTTCATTTACAACTGCTCCAATAGTTCTATGCCACATGAGAAATACGTTATTGTATGATTTGGGAATAATTCTTGATTTAATTGATTTCCTTCACCACAAGTGGGACATTTTCTTGGATTACTCATTTTTCAATTTTATCTTCCGGATTTCTGGAACTTTTTTCTTAGAGATCATTAACTTAACTTTCCCAATTCTCTATATACAATATTTCTCGGTCTAATTCTCAGAACATTAATAATCAATTTTCTATTTACCATTGTGACAATTCCTCTATAGGTTTTAACTTTGAATTTGTAGTAAGGGTAATCTCTCATCTTGTTTAGATGTCTATACGGATCTTCTTCAATTGCATCAAGCTTATCTAAAATCTCATTTATTAATCCATCATCACCAATGTTGTCAACTTCTTTCTCTACATCTTCAGGAATTACTACAGTCCATTTCATAACAAAAGGGATTATTTCTTAGGGTATTTTTCTCTTAATTGCTTTAGAGTCTTGTACTTTCCTTCTTTGATTTGAGTTAGTGATTTTTCAATTTGATTTAGGTCATCTTTAGTTAAAAGGTCATCATCATCTCTAGTGTAAATAACAATCAATCTCTTGACTACATCTTCAAATGATTCTGCTGGAAAGTTCCTGAGTTTGACAAGATCTTCTTTTGTAGTTTTAGAAATTGCCATGTTTGATTGCTGTGACATTATAGTATACTATAATATATTATAGTATATATATATATATATATTATAGTATATTTACTTATATTTGAAAAAACTCCATGTGGATTCATCTAATTTATCGATACGTGGCTTACTTATTTTACAAAAATCGATCATAGATTTCTGTAATCTGTAGTTCATTACAATTTACCAAAAAGGGTTCTGTTGGGTTATAGAGACCTAAAACACGGCTCTTCTAAGGATTGAGATATTAAAATATCTGGTAACAATCATAGTTTAGTTTGTTGACCATAAACTGATTTGATCAACTGATCCCAAAACTAACCATTTAGACAAATTTTGATGATCATTTGGATCTATGAATTATTGCATTGATTGTGGTACGGTCATCAGCTCTTGGTCTGCCAGTTTTAGCTGGTTTTGGAAGATGTGGTTTTAGACCATTCCATTGTGAATCAGTTAATTCTTTGAACATGAAAACATATCAATGCTGTTATTCATAGATCCAAATGATCATCAAAATTTGTCTAAATGGTTAGTTTTGGGATCAGTTGAAGATAAGATCCCCATTGCCTGTTAGCTCTGGTAAAATTGATGAGGGAATCTTGCAGGGAATAATACAAAAGATGGACCTTAGGCTGGCAGGACATGAAAAGTATGGCACATCATTTCTAAAGTCAGCATGTCTTTTGGAGGGAATATCAAGACTGCATCCATTCACTGATGGAAACAAGAGAACTGCATTACTATGTGCAATATCCTATTTGCAATCAAGACAGGTTAAGATAAATCTCAACACGAATGACATTTTGTATGTCCAGTATGTGGCATCATGCTAATATACAGACGAACAATATCAAAAATTATGGAAAGAAAACAAGGTTCTCACATGACAGGATGCAAGAATGTTCAATTTTTTCAAAAGAAATAGACGTGAAATAAACGCTGAAAACCAATGTCGTGGAAAACAAGGCGAGGAATCAGTAAAATCAAATTATGAAAGTCGTGGGTACAAAGTCAAACGAACAGGAAAAGGTCATGACTATAAAGTATCAAAACGAGATCTGTTTACAGGAAAAAAAGAGTCGAAATACGTTGAGGTTAAAACAGGTAATTCCAAACTATCTAAACTACAAAAAAAGAAAAAAGCACGTCTTGGGTCTAGATATGTGGTGGAGAGACCTGATAACACAGGGTTCAGGTTTTGTTTACCCAAAATATCGTTGTTTGGTGTTTCATCTAGCAAAGAATCTAAAAAGAAAAATAAGAAATCAGATCCTTTTGGAATGTCTTCAACATCACTATTTGGTGTTTCATCTAGTAAAAAGTCAAAGAAAAAGAAACAATCAGATCCTTTTGGAATGTCATCATCATCTTCGTTATTTGGTGGAACAACTAAAAAATCAAAGCGTAAACGAAAATCAAATCAATCAGACAATTTTTGGTTTTAAATATTAAATTAATTTTAATAGTATGAGACAACTACAATCAAAAACTAACATCGTTAAAACATTAATAATAACAATATTGGTAATAGTACTTGTAGCATTGCCTATTCTAAAAGCATTTGGACAAACAAAAAATTGTCAACAACTATAGCGAAGAGACAAAGTTCGTGAACTAGATAATTCCAAAACAAAAAACTTTTTGATCAGTTAACACAATAAGATACATGAACAATCTAGAATCTCTTGAAGCAGCATACAAGAAAGAAAACTCCAGGGTTGCAGTAACTGTCTCTGCTGTGAAAAGCTGGCAGCAACGCATCAAAAAGAGAATTTTACGCCTAAAAAAGAATGGATTCATCATTGCAATGCTTGATGAGGCATTCTTTGTAAGGGATACAAAAATAGGAAAAAAATACTGGTCACCTGTTGCAAAGAGAATATTCCTTCCATACACAGGACGACATGAGAGTTTGGCAGTTTATGGTACAATCACGATTAATGGCAGTCAGCTGTTTAGAGTTTATAAAAAGTTCAATGCTGTGACCTTTGTAGAATATCTCAAGGAGTTGCACTGGAAATATGGCAGGGTTGCTCTAATGTTGGACAGGGCATCAGTTCACAAATCAAGGAAAGTCAAGGAATATCTTGCAAGCAATCCTGATGTCAGACTAATTTGGTTGCCAAAGGGTTCACCATATCTTAACATGATAGAACAATGCTGGAAGACAAGCAAGCATTCGTTGCTGGTATCAGAATATTATGCAATGTTTGCAATAATGAACAAGGCAGTCTCTGAATATTTTAGAGTGACAAAGTTCAAGCTTGATGTTGCAAATTATATTTTTAGAAATTCAGCAAAAATGTTCACGAACTTTTGATCGTCGCTATAATACTCTTTGATTATTTGAAATCATTTCTAATTCTATTGCATTGCAATCATCTTATTGTACAAACAAACTTTCATTTTCAGTTCTGCAATCATATTTTCTCTTTTGTGCGATGTGACATGCTCACCAAATATTCTCTTGAATGCAGAAAACACGGATTCCGCAATCCATCTATCCCCACAGCCTACGCTATTCCCCCATAACTCATAATTAAAAATCTGAGCCAATACAGATTTTCTTCTTGGATAACAGTCAGCATTCACAGAAGAGTTCTCTCTTGCTTGATTCCTGGAGCTATGTTATCATGATACAGATATGAGAAATCATCCTTGGTGTCTATGCACCATCAGCTAGAACTTTAGTTACATTTCCAAATTTCTTTGATTGCTCAACTAGAGATATGAAATGTTCTGAATCATGTGATTTGTCATCTGTAATCTCTAAACCTGTGATCTGCTTTGATTTCACATCTACTGCCACATGAATTTTGAGAAAACCCCGCTCCTTTTTTGCCATTTCTGTCTCATCTATTCCACCTCTGTCTGCGACCCTGACTCCGGTACTATCAATTGCAATAACAATATCTTTTGATATATTTTGATTCATCTTGATATGTAACTTGTTTACTCTTTTCCAGATTGCTGAATATGTCGGTGTTTTTCCTTTAGGTGTGATTTTATCAGACCTTCTGTTTGCCTGAATGGTAGATGCAGATATACATACTGGTGTCCTTCCTTGCCACGGTTCATATCTTTTAGTTCTGCACCCAATTGTTTCATTGCATCAAAAGACAGCATGATCTCTCCACGCCTAGCTAGTGATTTGTTGTATTTTTTCCAGTTTCTATTCATGCAATGTAAGGATATCATGATCTAAAGCTGATTTGATAAAATTAATTGGATCAACTAGGCATGTTGGGAAACACAGCAGGATGAGTTCAATAACTGCCTGCAAATATTTTGCCAAATGAGATGATTTCTGAGAAGCAATAAAAATATAACCTATTAATTATTGTTTTTATGATGTGAAGACACCAATCCATATCATTTTGCTCTCTGCGTTGGTGCTGACTATGTATATTATTCCCGCCCCGGGAGAAGGGGGGGGGGGTGGTGGTGGTGTGGCATATGCAGTAGATATACCGACAATCACTGCAGCCTCTGTGGATTCTGATAGTATCATAACCATTACGTACAGCGAAAATGTAGATGTCAGCACAACTGACGGTCAAGGCTTTAGCCTCTCTGATGGAACCATATCTGCAAACTCTGATCCTGGAGGCTCATCTAGTATTATTACGCTTACAGTATCTGGTATTACCACCTCTGATACTCCAGATGTGACTTACACTGCAGCACCAGGCACTGTGACAGGTGTCTCATCAATTCCTGCAGTAGACCAGACCTTCACTGGTACAGTTGATAACGCACCGCCAACAGTTGTATCCATTGTAACTGCCAGCACAACTACAATTAATCTCACTTTATCTGAGGAGATTACAGACAACTCTGCTGACCCCGGAGACTTTGTGTTATCTGGTGACATCACCACAAGCCCGACTGTTAATGCAATTACATCCAATGATGATATAGTTACCCTCTCCCTTAGTGACACACTTGATAGTGATGATGTCATTAGTCTGGAATACGCCAAAAGTACCGGCAGCATAGATGACACTGCATCACTTACATCCTTTGTCGACTCTTTCTCAGTAGTACAACAAGACACATCTCCATCCGGCCTTGCCTTCTCTGCTGATGGAGCAAAGATGTTTGTCGTAGGTACTACTGGCAATAACGTAAACGAGTACACACTATCTACCCCCTTTGACGTATCTACTGCAACCTTTGTCGACTCTTTCTCAGTGACATCACAAGAGACATCTCCACGAGGTCTTGCCTTCTCTGCTAACGGAGCAAAGATGTTTGTTGTAGGTGTTAATAGCGATAACGTAAACGAGTACACACTATCTACTCCCTTTGATGTATCCACTGCAGTCTTTGTCGACTCTTTCTCAGTGAGATCACAAGACACATTTCCAAATGATCTGGCCTTCTCTGCTAACGGAGCAAAGATGTTTGTTGTAGGTGTTAATAGCGATAACGTAAACGAGTACACACTATCTACTCCCTTTGACGTATCCACTGCAGTCTTTGTCGACTCTTTCTCAGTGGCATCACAAGAGACATCTCCATCCGGCCTTGCCTTCTCTGCTGATGGTGCGAAGATGTTTGTTGGAGGTACTATTGGCGATGACGTAAACGAGTACACACTATCTACTCCCTTTGATGTATCCACTGCATTCTTTGCAGGCTCTTTCTCAGTGGCATCACAAGACATATCTCCACGAGGCCTTGCTTTCTCCACTAACGGAGACAAGATGTTTGTTGCAGGTAATGCTGGCGATGACGTAAACGAGTACACGCTGGCAAAACCATTTACTTTCATCCCAAACTCCCTTGCCAGCTTTGCAGCAGTTACAGTTGAAAACAACATTGCTCCATCACCAGATGTTATTACTCCGCTAAGTATCACTGCAGCCTCTGTGGACTCTGATAGTACCATAACCATTACGTACAGCGAGAATGTAGACGTCAGCACAACTGACGGTCAAGGCTTTAGCCTCTCCACTGGAGCCGTATCTGCAAACTCTGATCCTGGAGGCTCATCTAGTATTATTACGCTTACAGTGTCAGGCATTACTACCTCTGATACGCCAGATGTGACTTATTCTGAATTATCAGGCAGTGTGACAGGTGTCTCATCAATTCCTGCAGAAGACCAGACTATAGGTACTACTGATAACGCACCGCCAACAGTTGTATCCATTGTAACTGCCAGCACAACTACAATTAATCTCACTTTATCTGAGGAGATTACAGACAACTCTGCTGACCCCGGAGACTTTGTGTTATCTGGTGACATCACCACAAGCCCGACCGTACTTGCAATTGCCGCCAATGAAAACACAGTTACCCTCTCCCTTAGTGATTCACTTGATTATGATGATGTCATCAGTCTGGCATACGCCAAAGATACCGGCAGCATAGATGATATTACATCTCCATCCTTTGTCGACTCTTTCTCAGTGAGATTCCAAGACACATTTCCAGAAGGCCTGGCCTTCTCCACTGATGGAGCAAAGATGTTTGTTGCAGGTGAGTCTGGCGATGACGTAAGCGAGTACACGCTGACTGCCCCCTTTGACGTATCTTCTGCAGTCTTTGTCGACTCTTTCTCAGTGAGATCACAAGACAAATTTCCATCCGGCCTGGCCTTCTCTGCTAACGGAGCAAAGATGTTTGTTTTAGGTGTTGTCGACGATGACGTAAACGAGTACACGCTATCTACTCCCTTTGACGTATCCACTGCAGTCTTTGTCGACTCTTTCTCAGTGGCATCACAAGACGGACTTCCACGAGGTCTTGCCTTCTCCACTAACGGAGCAAAGATGTTTGTTGTAGGTGATGATGGCAATGACGTAAACGAGTACACCTTATCTACCCCCTTTGACGTATCCACTGCATCCTTTGTCGACTCTTTCTCAGTGGCATCACAAGAGACATCTCCACAAGGCCTGGCCTTCTTTGCTGATGGATACAAGATGTTTGTTGTAGGTAGTGTTGGCGATGACGTAAACGAGTACACCCTGACTGCCCCCTTTGACGTATCCACTGCATCCTTTGCCGGCTCTTTCTCAGTGGCATCAGAAGACACAGTTCCAACAGACCTTGCCTTCTCTGCTGATGGAGCAAAGATGTTTGTTTTAGGTGATAATGGCAATGACGTAAACGAGTACACGCTGGCAAAGCCATTTACTGTCCTCCCAAACTCCCTTGCCGGCTTTGATGCAGCATCTCCAGTTGCAAACAACATTATTCCGCCACCTGGCACTACCCCAACAATTACTGCAGCCTCCGTGGACTCGGCCAGAACCATAACTATTACGTATGATAGGAATATAGACGTCACAACAATTAATGGCGCAGGCTTTGCCCTCTCCGTTGGAGAAGTATCTGCAAACTCCGATCCCGGAGGTTTAACTAATACCATGACGCTTACAGTGTCAGGTATTACTACCTCTGATACGCCAGACATAACCTACACTATAGCACAGGGCAGTGTCGTAGATGGCGCCAGCAATATTGCAGCAAACCAGATATTCACTGATACAGTTGATAGCGCACCGCCAATTGTCCTGTCCATTGAAACTGCCGGCACAACAATTGATCTCACTTTATCTGAGGATGTCATAAACAACTCTGCGGCCCCCGGAGACTTTGTGTTATCCGGTGATATCACCACAAACCCGACCGTAGATGCAATTACTGCTGATGGAGACACAGTTACCCTCTCCCTTAGTGGTATACTTGATTATGATGATGTCATCAGTCTGGCATACGCCAAAGATACCGGCAGCATAGATGACACCGCATCTCCATCCTTTGTCGACTCTTTCTCAGTGGCATCACAAGACGGATTTCCAATAGGCCTGGCCTTCTCTGCTGATGGAACAAAGATGTTTGTTGTAGGTAATGATGGCGATGACGTAAGCGAGTACACGCTGACTGTCCCCTTTGACGTATCTGCTGCATCCTTTGTCGACTCTTTCTCAGTGGGATCACAAGACGAAACTCCAACCGGCCTGGCCTTCTCTGCTAACGGAGAGAAGATGTTTGTTGTAGGTCATGTTGATCAAGACGTAAACGAGTACACACTAACTGCCCCCTTTGACGTATCTACTGCATCCTTTGTCGACTCTTTCTCAGTGGCATCACAAGACACACGTCCATACGGCCTGGCCTTCTCTGCTGATGGAGCCAAGATGTTTGTTGTAGGTAGTAGTGGCGATAGCGTAAACGAGTACACGCTGACTACTCCCTTTGACGTATCCACTGCATCCTTTGTCGACTCTTTCTCAGTGAGATCACAAGACACATCTCCACGAGGTCTTGCCTTCTCTGCTAATGGAGACAAGATGTTTGTTGTAGGTAATGTTGGCGATGACGTAAACGAGTACACACTAACTGCCCCCTTTGACGTATCCTCTGCATCCTTTGTCGACTCTTTCTCCGTATCATCACAAGACACATTTCCATACGGCCTGGCCTTCTCTGCTGATGGTGCCAAGATGTTTGTTGCAGGTGCTTTGGACGATGACGTAAACGAGTACACGCTGACAAAACCATTTTCTATTCTCCCAAACTCCCTTGCCAGCTTTGATGCAGCTACAGTTGAAAACAACATTGTTCCTCCACCAGATGCTACTCCGCCAAGTATCACTGCAGCCTCTGTGGACTCGGCTAGTAGCATAACGCTCACATACAACGAAAACATAGATGTCGCAACAACTGACGGTCAAGGCTTTACCCTCTCCACTGGAACGATATCTGCAAACTCTGATCCTGGAGGTTTAACTGATATTATCACCCTTACAGTATCTGGTATTACCACCTCTGATACTCCAGATGTGACTTATTCTGCATCACCAGGCAGTGTAACTGATGCCTCATCAAATTCTGCAGAAGACCAGACTATTGGTACTACTGATAACGCACCGCCAACAGTTGTATCCATTGGAACTGCCAGCACAACTACCATTGATCTCACTTTATCTGAGGAGATTACACTCAACGCTACGGCCCCCGGAGACTTTGTGTTGTCTACTACCATATCTACAACCCCGACTGTAGATACAATTGCTGCCAGTGGAGACACAGTCACCCTCACCCTTGATGGCACACTTGATGGTGATGATGATATCAGTCTGGCATACACCAAAAGTACTGGCAGCATAGATGACATTATATCTCCATCCTTTGTCGACTCTTTCTCAGTGACATCACAAGACACAATTCCAGCCGGCCTGGCCTTCTCTGCTAACGGAGAGAAGATGTTTGTTCTAGGTAATATTGGCGATGACGTAAACGAGTACACACTATCTACCCCCTTTGACGTATCTACTGCATCCTTTGTCGACTCTTTCTCAGTGAGATCACAAGACACATCTCCACGAGGTCTTGCCTTCTCTGCTAATGGAGCAAAGATGTTTGTTGTAGGTAGTAGTGGCGATAGCGTAAACGAGTACACCTTATCTACCTCCTTTGATGTATCTACTGCAGTCTTTGTCGACTCTTTCTCAGTGGCATCACAAGACGCATTTCCAGCCGGCCTTGCCTTCTCTGCTGATGGATACAAGATGTTTGTTGTAGGTAGTAATGACGATGACGTAAACGAGTACACCTTATCTACTCCCTTTGATGTATCTACTGCATCCTTTGTCGACTCTTTCTCAGTGACATCACAAGAATCATCTCCATCCGGCCTGGCCTTCTCTGCTGATGGATACAAGATGTTTGTTGTAGGTGGTGTTGGCGATAGCGTACACCAGTACGCACTATCTGCCCCCTTTGACGTATCTACTGCATCCTTTGCAGGCTCTTTCTCAGTGAAATCACAAGACACATTTCCAACCGGCCTTGCCTTCTCTGCTAATGGTGAGAAGATGTTTGTTGTAGGTAGTAATGACGATGACGTAAACGAGTACACGCTGGCAAAACCATTTACTCTCCTTCCAAACTCCCTTGCCAGCTTTGCAGCAGCTACAGTCACAAACAACATTGCTCCACCGGATGTTACTCCGCCAAGTATCACTGCAGCCTCTGTAGACTCTGATAATATCATAACCATTACGTATAGCGAGGATATTGACGTCTCAACAACTAATGGAGCAGGCTTTACCCTCTCCACTGGAGCCGTATCTGCAAACTCTGATCCTGGAGGCTCATCTAGTATCATAACCCTTACAGTGTCAGGCATTACTACCTCTGATACGCCAGATGTGACTTATACTGCCGCATCAGGCAGTGTAACTGATGCCTCATCAAATTCTGCAGAAGACCAGACTATTGGTACTACTGATAACGCACCGCCAACAGTTCTATCCATTGGAACTGCCAGCACAACTACCATTAATCTCATACTATCTGAGGAGATTGCACTCAACTCTACGGCCCCCGGAGACTTTGTGTTATCTGGTGATATCACCACAAGCCCAACTGTTAATGCAATTGCAGCCGATGGAGACACAGTTACCCTCTCCCTTAGTGGTATGCTTGATGATGATGATGATATCAGTCTGGCATACTCCAAGAATACCGGCAGCATAGATGACACTGCATCTCCATCCTTTGTCGACTCTTTCTCAGTATCATCACAAGAATCATCTCCACGAGGCCTGGCCTTCTCTGCTAATGGAGCCAAGATGTTTGTTGTAGGTAATGGTGGCGATAACGTAAACGAGTACACCTTATCTACTCCCTTTGATGTATCCACTGCAACCGTTGCCGGCTCTTTCTCCGTATCATCAGAAGAGACATCTCCACAAGGCCTGGCCTTCTCTGCTAATGGTGAGAAGATGTTTGTTGTAGGTGCTAATGGCCAGGATGTAAACGAGTACACCTTATCTACTCCCTTTGACGTATCTGCTGCATCCTTTGTCGACTCTTTTCCAGTGGCATCACAAGAGACATCTCCAACCGGCCTGGCCTTCTCCACTAATGGAGCCAAGATGTTTGTTGTAGGTTTTAATGGCGATGACGTAAACGAGTACACACTTATCTACCCCCTTTGACGTATCCACTGCAGTCTTTGTCGACTCTTTCTCAGTGAGCATCACAAGACACATTTCCACATGGCGTGGCCTTCTCTGCTAATGGAGCCAAGATGTTTGTTGTAGGTACTAGTGGCGATGACGTAAACGAGTACACACTAACTACCCCCTTTGACGTATCCACTGCATCCTTTGCAGGCTCTTTCTCCGTATCATCACAAGAATCGTCTCCAACCGGCCTGGTCTTCTCTGCTAATGGAGCCAAGATGTTTGTTGTAGGTAGTAGTGGCAATGACGTAAACGAGTACACGCTGGCAAAACCATTTACTCTCCTTCCAAATTCTCTTGCCAGCTTTGCAGCAGTTACAGTCACAAACAACATTGCTCCACCGGATGCTACTCCGCCAAGTATCACTGCAGCCTCTGTAGACTCTGATAATATCATAACCATTACGTATAGCGAAAATGTAGACATCAGCACAACTGACGGTCAAGGCTTTAGCCTCTCCACTGGAGTCGTATCTGCAAACTCTGATCCTGGAGGCTCATCTGATATCATAACCCTTACAGTGTCAGGCATTACCACCTCTGATACGCCAGATGTGACTTATTCTGAATCATCAGGCACTGTGGACAGGTACCTCATCCAATCCTGCAGAAGACCAGACTTCACTGGTACAGTTGATAGCGCACCGCCAACACTGTTCTATCCATTGGAACTGCCAGCACAACTAGCATTAATCTCACTTTATCTGAGGAGATTACAGTAAACTCTTACAGCTCAGGAGACTTTGTGTTGTCTGGTGACTTATCACTCACAAGTCACTGTAATAACTGATGCTTCATGCAATTTTGCAGCCAGACCTTTGTTGAGTACTACTGATAACGCACTCGCCACGTATCACTGCAGCTTGATGATGATGATAACTATCACGTCTGGAATATTCCAAAATTACCGGCAGCATAGATGACGCTGCATCTGCAAACTCCCTTGCCAGCTCATCTAGTAGTTATAACCCTTACAGTATCCGGTAACACCTTGCTACGCCAGATGTGACTTATTCTGCATCATCAGATGTAACTGATGATTCACCAGATGTTACTGCAGACCAGACTGTTACTCCACGACTGATGTTACTACCGCCACGTATCACTGCAGCCTCTGTAGACTCGGATAGTACCATAACCATTACGTATAGCGAGGATGTAGATGTCTCAACAATTAACGGCGCAGGCTTTACCCTCTCCACTGGAGTCGTATCTGCAAACTCTGATCCTGGAGGCTCATCTAGTATTATTACGCTTACAGTGTCAGGCATTACCACCTCTGATACGCCAGATGTGACTTATTCTGAATCATCAGGCAGTGTAACAGGTACCTCATCCAATCCTGCAGAAGATCAGACATTCACTGGTACAGTTGATAACGCACCGCCAACAGTTCTATCCATTGAAACTGCCAGCACAACTACCATTAATCTCATACTATCTGAGGAGATTACACTCAACTCTACGGCCCCCGGAGACTTTGTGTTGTCTGGTGACATCACCACAAGCCCAACTGTTAATGCAATTGCAGCCGATGGAGACACAGTTACCCTCTCCCTTAGTGGTATGCTTGATGATGATGATGATATCAGTCTGGCATACTCCAAGAATACCGGCAGCATAGATGACACTGCATCTCCATCCTTTGTCGACTCTTTCTCAGTATCATCACAAGAATCATCTCCATCCGGCCTGGCCTTCTCTGCTAATGGAGCCAAGATGTTTGTTACAGGTGATAATGGCGATGACGTAAACGAGTACACACTATCTGCCCCCTTTGACGTATCCACTGCATCCTTTGTCGACTCTTTCTCCGTATCATCACAAGACACATCTCCACGAGGTCTTGCCTTCTCTGCTAATGGTGAGAAGATGTTTGTTCTAGGTACTATTGGCGATGACGTAAACGAGTACACACTATCTGCCCCCTTTGACGTATCCACTGCATCCTTTGTCGACTCTTTCTCCGTATCATCACAAGAAGCAAATCCACTAGGCCTTGCCTTCTCTGCTAATGGTGAGAAGATGTTTGTTCTAGGTACTCTTGGCGATGACGTAAACGAGTACACACTATCTGCCCCCTTTGACGTATCCACTGCATCCTTTGTCGACTCTTTCTCAGTGGCATCACAAAACGCATTTCCAGCCGGCCTGGCCTTCTCTGCTAATGGAGACAAGATGTTTGTTGTAGATAGTAGTAGCGATAACGTAAACGAGTACACACTATCTGCCCCCTTTGATGTATCTGCTGCATCCTTTGCAGGCTCTTTCTCAGTGGCATCAGAAGACACATCTCCACGAGGTCTTGCCTTCTCTGCTGATGGTGAGAAGATGTTTGTTGTAGGTAATGATGGTGATGACGTAAACGAGTACACGCTGGCAAAACCATTTACTTTACTCCCAAACTCCCTTGCCAGCTTTGCAGCAGCTACAGTTGCAAACAACATTGCTCCACCGGATGCTACTCCACCAAGTATCATCGCAGCCTCTGTAGACTCTGCTAGTACCATAACCATTACGTATAGCGAGAATGTAGACGTCAGCACAACTGACGGTCAAGGCTTTAGCCTCTCTACTGGAGACGTATCTGCAAACTCTGATCCTGGAGGCTCATCTAGTATTATTACGCTTACAGTGTCAGGCATTACCACCTCTGATACGCCAGATGTGACTTATTCTGCATCACAGGGTACTGTGACAGGTACTTCATCCAATCCTGCAGAAGACCAGACTATTGGTACGACTGATAACGCACCGCCAACAGTTCTATCCATTGAAACTGCCAGCACAACTACCATCAATCTCATGCTATCTGAGGAGATTACAGTAAACTCTGCAGCTCCTGAAGACTTTGTGTTGTCAGGTGATATCACCACAAGCCCGACTGTTAATGCAATTACAGCCAATAATGATATCGTTACCCTCTCCCTTAGTGATTCACTTGATAGTGATGATGACATTAGTCTGGAATATTCCAAAAATACCGGCAGCATAGATGATACTGCATCTCCATCCTTTGCCGGCTCTTTCTCCGTATCATCACAAGAATCATCTCCACACGGCCTTGCATTCTCTGCTAATGGAGCCAAGATGTTTGTTGTAGGTACTAATAGCGATAACGTAAACGAGTACACACTATCTACCCCCTTTGATGTATCTTCTGCATCCTATGTTGACTCTCTCTCAGTGTCATCACAAGACGAATCTCCACACGGCCTTGCATTCTCTGCTAATGGAGCCAAGATGTTTGTTGTAGGTGCTATTGGCGGTAACGTAAACGAGTACACACTATCTACTCCCTTTGATGTATCTGCTGCATCCTTTGTCGACTCTTTCTCAGTGTCATCACAAGACTCAGATCCATCCGGCCTTGCCTTCTCTGCTAATGGTGCAAAGATGTTTGTTGTAGGTTTTAATGGCGATGACGTAAACGAGTACACCTTAACTGCCCCCTTTGACGTATCTACTGCATCCTTTGTCGACTCTTTCTCAGTGACATCACAAGACTTGGCTCCATTCGGTCTTGCCTTCTCTGCTAATGGAGCCAAGATGTTTGTTGTAGGTTATGATGACGATGACGTAAACGAGTACACCTTAACTACTCCCTTTGACGTATCTACTGCATCCTTTGCCGGCTCTTTCTCCGTATCATCACAAGAAACATCTCCATCCGGCCTGGCCTTCTCTGCTAATGGTGAGAAGATGTTTGTTTTAGGCGATAGTGGCGATGACGTAAACGAGTACACGCTGGCAAAACCATTTACTCTCCTCCCAAATTCTCTTGCCAGCTTTACATCAGATGTACAAAACATTCCTACTCCTGCAATAACTATTACATCACCAGACGATTCATACCTTACAAACAATCGTGTCTTGGATGTAACAGGTACCGTAACTGATGCGACAACAGTATCAATCACCATTGATGGTGGCACTGCTATTTCTGTAGACGCAGTAAATGGAGAATGGTCACAGACAGTCACCTTAGCTGAAGGAGAAAATACAATCAGAGTATTTACATCTGATGCTAGTGAGTCTATCACAGTTACTTTGGATACTATAGCACCTGTAATTACACAAAGTCCTGGCAGAGTACTTTATGTTGAATGGAAAAGTGATTATTCTAAAATTGGAGGAGCAACAACTGATGATGGTTCTGAGATTACTACTACTTCTGATACTCTTTCAGATTCATCTCCGCCTGGACGTTATTTTATAACTTATACTGCTGTGGATTTGGCTGGTAATGCTGCTACTCCAGTGGTGGATAGACTTATTGTTGTACGCGATACTACTGCCCCTATCATAACTTTAATTGGTGCTGCACAACTTGATGTTCAACGTACTATTACCTACAGTGACCCCGGTGCCGAGGTAATTGATAATGATGATCCTTCACATGATTATACCGTCAGTAATAATCTTGATTTTTTACCAATAGACACTAGTAGGTTGGGCACTCATACTATTACATATACTTCCAATAGTGATGTCAGTGGTAACTCACCTGATCCTGTCACAAGAACTGTAAATATTATACCTCACACCGATGATATTCCTGTTATTTTATCACCTTCGGATGGTGAGGTGTTTGAGTATAATGTTTTACCTATCAGCGGTACATACAGACCTGATTCTTCTGTGTTGTTAATACTTGGTGAAAATACAAGACATATGATAGACACTGATGCCCAAGGTGATTGGAGTACTTCACTAGTACCTACATCTACAACTGTCCCAATTACTGTATATCCGTATTTTAATGGTGAATATCAAACTGATGATGATGATGGTTTATCTGCATCTGTTACAGTTACTGTAGGTCGTGATGCTCCACCGCTACCAACAATAACTATTACATCACCAGCAGATGGACACATTACAACCGATAGTGTCTTGGCTGTAGAAGGTACCGTAACTGATGCAACATCAGTATCAATCACCATTGATGATGGCACTCCTATTTCTGTAGCCGCATCAAATGAAGCATGGTCACATACAGTCAACTTAGATGAAGGATCAAATACAATCAGAGTATCTGCATCTAATACTTTCTCTGATGAGATTGTCTCTGAATCTATCACAGTCACTTTGGATACTACACCACCTGTAATTACACTAAATGGAGCAGATTCTATTACACTTGGATTGGGTAATGACTATACTGAACTTGGAGCATTAACTAATGATGGATCCCCAGTTACAATCGATTCTTCTGCTGTCACCACTAGTGTCCGTGGAACATATCAGGTATATTATAACTCTGTGGATTCAGCGGGCAATGCTGCTGATCAAATTTCTAGAACTGTTGTAATTATTGATCCAACAATAACTATTACATCACCAGCAGATGGACACATTACAACCGATAGTGTCTTGGCTGTAGAAGGTACCGTAACTGATGCAACATCAGTATCAATCACCATTGATGGTGGCCCTGCTATTTCTGTAGCCGCATCAAATGGAGCATGGTCACATACAGTCAACTTAGCTGAAGGATCAAATACAATCAGAGTATTTACATCTGAGACTAATTCTGTATCTATCACAGTTACTTTGGATACTACACCACCTGTAATCACACTAACTGGAGCAAATCCACAGACTATTGGATTGGGTGATGATGCCTATGCTGAACTTGGAGCAACAACTGATGACGGTTCTGATGTTACAATTGATTCTTCTAATGTCAACACTAGTGCCATTGGAACATATCAGGTATTGTACAACTCTGTAGATTCAGCAGATAATGCTGCTGCGCAAGTTATTAGAACTGTTACGGTTGTTGATACAACACCAGTAATAACTATCACATCACCAGCAGATCAATCCTATACAAACAGTAACACCTTGGGTGTAGAAGGTACAGTAACTCATGTGACATCAGTAACTATAACCGTTAATGGTGCTAATCCTATTACTGCATCCACAGCAAATGGAGTATGGTCACAGGCAGTTAACTTGGTTGACGAACTAAATACAATCAGAGTATTTACATCTGATACTAACTCTGAATCTATCACAGTTACTTTGGATACTGTAGTACCTGTAATCACACTAAATGGAGCAGATTCTGTTGAACTTGAATTTGGTGATGCCTATACTGAACTTGGAGCAACAACTGATGATGGATCTCCAGTTGCAATCAATTCTTCTGAGGTCGACACTAGTGCCGTTGGAACATATCAGGTATTTTATGACTCTGTAGATTCAGCGGATAATGCTGCTGTGCGAGTTATTAGAACTGTTACTATATCAGATACTATTCCTCCTATCATAACTTTAAATGGTGATGCAGAAGTTAATGTTCAACGTACTAGTACCTACAGTGATCCTGGTGCCACTGTAACTGATGATGATGATCCTACCAGAACGTATTTGGTCACTGCTAATCCTCAGACACTAGATACTAGTGTGCTGGGATCTTATACTATCGAATATACCTCCACTGCTGATAGATCTGGTAACGCACCTGCCCTTGTCACAAGAACTGTAAATATTATACCTCACACTCTTGATACTCCTGTTATTACATCACCTGTGTCTGGTGATGTGGTTGGTGCCGGTCAGATAACTGTTAGCGGTACATACAGACCTAATTCTTCTGTGCAATTAACTGATGGAAGAACTATCGTTGAATCAGATACTGATGCCCAAGGTGCCTGGAGTGCTCAACTACCAGCTACTAATATTGCAGAAGATAATACCCTCACAATTACTGTTTATCCGCATTTTAATAATAAATATCAAATTTTAAATGATATATCTGCATCTGTTACAGTTGGTATAGAGACTACTATTCCGCCACCAGTAATAACTATTACATCACCAAGCGATCAATACATTACAAGCAATAATGTCTTGGTTGTAACAGGTACCGTAGATGGTGCTGACTCATTAACTGTAAGCCATAATGGTTTTGCTCATCATGTAATCCCAGCAAATGGAGAATGGTCACAGTCACTTACATTAGTTGAAGGACCAAATACAATCAGAGTACCTACATCTGATACTAACTCTGAATCTATCACAGTTACTTTGGATACCACACCGCCAACAGTTGTATCCATTGGAACTGCCAGCCCAACTACCATTGATCTCGTGCTATCTGAGGAGATTACAGACAACTCTGCAGCTCCCGGAGACTTTGAGTTGACCGGTGACATCACCACAAGCCCGACTGTAACTACAATTACAGCCAATGGAGACACAGTTACACTCACCCTTAGTGACTCACTTGATAGTGATGATGTCATTAGTCTGGCATACACCAAAAGTACCGGCAGCATAGATGATGCTGCATCCCCGCAGCCAAACTCCCTTGCCAGCTTTGCAGCAACTCCAGTTGTTGATGGTACACCGCCAACAGTTCTATCCATTGGAACTGCCAGCCCAACAACAATTGATCTAGTACTATCTGAGGAGATTACAGTAAACTCTGCTGACCCCGGAGACTTTGTGCTGTCCGGTGATATCACCACAACCCCGACTGTAACTACAATTACAGCCAATGGAGCCACAGTTACCCTCACCCTTAGTGGCTCACTTGATGATGATGATGTCATTAGTCTGGCATACGCCAAAACTACCGGCAGCATAGATGATGCTGCATCCCCGCAGCCAAACTCCCTTGCCAGCTTTGCAGCAACTCCAGTTGCAAACAACATTGCTCCACCAGATGTTACTCCACCAGAAGTTGATAATACACCGCCAACAGTTGTATCCATTGGAACTGCCAGCCCAACAACAATTGATCTCATGCTATCTGAGGAGATTACAGTAAACTCTGCTGACCCCGGAGACTTTGTGTTGACCGGTGACATCACTACAACCCCGACTGTAACTACAATTACAGCCAATGATAATATAGTTACCCTCACCCTTAGTGGCTCACTTGATGATGATGATGTCATTAGTCTGGCATACGCCAAAACTACCGGCAGCATAGATGATGCTGCATCCCCGCAGCCAAACTCCCTTGCCAGCTTTGCAGCAACTCCAGTCACAAACAACATTGCTCCACCAGATGTTACTCCACCAGAAGTTGATAATACACCGCCAACAGTTGTATCCATTGGAACTGCCAGCCCAACAACAATTGATCTAGTACTGTCTGAGGAGATTACAGTAAACTCTGCAGCTCCCGGAGACTTTGAGTTGACCGGTGACATCACCACAACCCCGACTGTTAATGCAGTTACAGCCAATGGAGCCACAGTTACACTCACCCTTAGTGGCTCACTTGATGATGATGATGTCATTAGTCTGGCATACGCCAAAACTACCGGCAGCATAGATGATGCTGCATCTCCGCAGCCAAACTCCCTTGCCAGCTTTGCAGCAACTCCAGTCACAAACAACATTGCTCCACCAGATGTTACTCCACCAGAAGTTGATAATACACCGCCAACAGTTGTATCCATTGGAACTGCCAGCCCAACAACAATTGATCTCGTGCTATCTGAGGAGATTACAGTAAACTCTGCAGCTCCTGGAGACTTTGAGTTGACCGGTGACATCACTACAACCCCGACTGTTAATGCAGTTACAGCCAATGGAGCCACAGTTACACTCACCCTTAGTGGCTCACTTGATGATGATGATGTAATTAGTCTGGCATACACCAAAACTACCGGCAGCATAGATGATGCTGCATCTCCGCCAAACTCCCTTGCCAGCTTTGCAGCAGTTACAGTCACAAACAACATTGCTCCAACTGACACTCCAGCACCTCCAACTGACGGACTATTGCCACTACCTGAATGCGCAGATCTCGATATTGGTTCCTGCATACCTATCGGCCTTTCAGCCAGTCATTCCTCAGCCACTTCTGGCGATGTTGTGGAATATACTATGATATTTCGTAATGGCATTGATATAGATGCCTATAATATAGAATCTTATGATATACGATGGGTGGTAACTAATATCCGTGGGGAAGATAATCCACTTCGATCTTCAAGCATAATACCTTCTGAAGATGGCAGATCTGCCACTTTAACAATCCCAACATCAGAAACCTTGGCTAGCACTACAGTTAGAATCACAGCTTTCATCGATGGTCCGGGTGGACATCCTGTTACGACTAATCCAGACGAACTCCTTGATATAATATTTCTTAATTCAGAAGGTCAGCAACCCCTAGTCAATCCAACTGTTAGATTGTCTTTGTTCTCTCCAATTGCCGCTGAATTGGCCTTTACGATAAATGATCTGACATCGCCTGAATCATCCATATCTGATAGTGTCAGTCATCTAGGTGTTGATGCTGATGGTATTGGAACCCAATTCAGCGATACAATACAGTTGGTAGCTGGCCATCAATACTCTGTTGATGTTTCATACTCTGATGCTGCCAAACCTCTGAGGGAGGAACCTGCTATCCACTGTATTATCAGCGGTGTAACAGTTGCCATGCCTGTTACATTAGAATCAGGTAATGATTTGAGATGTATATACACACTTGTTATTACTCCGTCACCAACAACCCCTCCGGCTGGCAGTAGAGGAGGAGGAGGAGGCGGCAGCAGCAGCTCTGGAGACCGATCTCCGCCTTCATTTACAACCTCCTTTGAGGAAGGAGCCAACACCATTCTCATTAATGGAATAGGAATAGCTCCTGCCCCCTTCAAAATTGATCAAGTGCTAAGCAGTCCAATACTGGTGTCTGCAGGAGAGCCAACCCCGTTCTCCCTTACGCTGTATGAGAACACCTCATGGGAAGGCATTACACATATTGAGATCTGCCTAAACAAGCAGGTATCAAATAGAGACGCAACATGCCACAGTGCCACCAAAATTATTTGGGACAAAAACAGTCCTGATGACGAACTGGAAATAATTGATCCAAACGGGCTAATCCATAATGCCACAATTGGCATAACTGAGGTAAAAGCAAGTGTTGCCACCTTTGATTTTGACGTAACCTTTGGTGGTGCAATGGATACCTCTGATATCCAGCTGTACATCTGGGATGCTACGAGAAATTCGCTTGTATTTACCATATACAATGCTTTGAGTGTAACTGAGGGAGCAGCACCTGCCAGCAATACCGAAAACGTCAAGCTGCCATGTGACGCCGGCGAGCTAGTGCTAGATGACGGCACCTGCATGGATCCT
Organism: Candidatus Nitrosopumilus sp.; assembly: GCA_965248045.1. GTDB lineage: Archaea > Thermoproteota > Nitrososphaeria > Nitrososphaerales > Nitrosopumilaceae > Nitrosopumilus. The sequence goes on along the minus strand of CBDFIG010000002.1, from coordinate 1,032,084 downwards.
GAACCTGGCACATTTGCGTGCCCTGATGGGCAAGTAATGAGATATGACGGAGCCTGCATTACTGCTGCAGATCCGCAGGATGCAACATCTGATGCAGGCTATGATGATGCAAGCTATGATGATGTCATAATGTCATGGGCGGGATACTCTCCAGAGTCTGCAACTGACTCCCAGCTGATGTCGGCTCTGGATATTGCAAGTGATCCTGACGTATCATTGCCAAAGTGGGCAAAAAAATATCTCGGTGAGTGGGCATACAAGGACAAAATCTCAACTGAGCAACTAAGGATCGTGCTGTCTTACCTGGCCGGTATCTCAAGGTGATATGATTGGCGCATAGTCTCCCAAACCCCACTGCTGCTACTACTACATGGCATGCCTTTTTGATGCTTATGCTTGTCGTACCCCTTGGCGTGGCACATGCAGAGTCATATGACGTGTTTGTGACTGCAAACTCTAGTCTTCCCGGATGTGAGAAAGACGGCTCCTGCTGGTCAGATGATATAGTTATCATACGGCAATACGATGAGGTAACCTGGCATAACGATGCTGGTTTTGACATTACTGTGACATCTGGCGGCATACATGATGACTTTCTTGGGGAGTCATTTGACTCGGATGTTATCTTACCTGGTGGAACATACACCCACACCTTTGAGGATTCCGGAAGCTTTCCATATCTTTCTGTACTCCAGCCATGGATGACTGGAAGCGTAGTTGCAGAGCCTGCTGATGCCGTGTCTCTGGATATAGTGCATTCCGAGCCAACACCAGACCCAGAACCAACACCAGAACCAGAACCGGCATGTGGCGCTGGAACTGAACTGGTAGATGGAATCTGTCAGCTAGTAGTAGATGAGGAGCCCAAGCCAGCAGGCGGCGGCTGTCTTATTGCAACTGCAGCATATGGGACAGAGCTTGCGCCACAGGTCCAGCTACTCAGGGAGATCAGGGATAACACCGTAATGGGTACCGCATCTGGCGCATTATTTATGACAGGATTCAACCAGTTGTACTATTCGTTCTCGCCATACATTGCAGACATGCAAAGAGAGAATGCAATGCTTAACAAAGCGGTAAAACTGTCCATCGCGCCAATGATTGCCTCTCTGAGTATCATGGGTATGGCAGATAATTCAGAGTCATCAGTTGCATTGTGGGGATTATCTGTCATCATGCTAAACGTGCTGATGTATGCTATGGCTCCAGTTGGCATTGTAATTGCATCTGGAAAAGTTTACACAAAACTGCATTCTAGGAATCATTAAATTTTCACTTAATCGTACACCAAACCAGATCAGTGATTCATTGGATGTTTCTTGGCTTTATGATGTAAAAAATATAGGCGCATGATCAGACTCATGCCTGTCCATATCAGAAAAGTGCGCGTGCCTTTGTTTTTGCATGACAGATCCAGGCATACATCTGTATGCCGACGCGTCATCTGCCAGTCCTAGGCAGTGCGAGTCAAAAGATATGGGGGCATGCCTGGAAGCTGCAGTGGACACCACTTTACAGCTGCAAAAGGCGGCAGGCTTGATTGAGTGACGGTCTTGTTACACATTACAATGCGACGATTCATTCAAACTGAGACTTGGGCATAACTAATTCAATTTTTTAATCAGTTTCCCAAATTATTCAAATGAAAAAAGCCAGGGATCTCTGCAATATTGTTTCATCATAACATGAATGTAAAAATCCCCGGCAAGATTCTATCAGAATCATTTCTTATTGGTGTTTTGTATCTGGTGGGAACACTATCTTTGTATGAAGACATTCTAAAACGTGGCAGACTAATGTCTGCCCAACTGTATTAACGGTACAACTGTACATCATAAAATCATGGATGAGAATTCCAAGCAACAATACGTTTCATTATTTTCTTTCAATCAAATGTAACAACGACAAACTGCCCAAGGTTTGCAGACTAACACAAATCCCAGACAGAGTACCATTGACAGAAGATTTCAGAATCTTCCAACTACACAGATGATCAGCAAATGGGAAACCTGTTTGTTTCAGAAAAACCAGTAGAGAACAAATCCGCATCAGTTGGCAGTTCCATGCTAAAGGCTGCAGGTCCAGATGGCACAAATCAGACATGAAGAATAATCGTTTGCCAATTTCAGGAATTGATACGGATGCCAAATGGGGCTTCCAAATCAAAGGGTTTGGGTATTTGGATGCAAATTACACATAGTTGTGTACTGGCAAACTAATTGTTCCATTGTCAGCTAATCTCGGCACTGCAAATGTTATGACAGTCAATTATTGCACGCTAGCTGAATCACTTTCAGGACTAGTCAGGAATATTCCATGTGATCCTGCATATGATGATTCCAAACTATATCGTTTTGGCAGCAAAAAACATCTCAGATTGATTGCTCCAATAAGGCAATACCCGCATACTCTGCCAGAAAGAATTAATCTTGCAGGGTTTTACAATTCTGTGATTGGTCAAGAGTTGTACAGAAATAGAAGAATCTCAATTGAACCACCCTTTGAGATACTAAAAAGTACGTTTAGAATTGGTGTATTGCCAGTAAAAGGATTTGATAATGTCAAATCATTTGTGTTGATTTGCGTGCTGGTGTATCAGTTGGCAGTGTACTACTGCAACTGTGTAATTGGCAATGAGAATCCAAGAGTTGTAAGAAGAATGCTTTGCTGTTGAATGATTTTAGATTTTATTTTTGTGAATTAGTTATGCCCAAGTCTCAATTACTTCATAGTATTGCTTGAACATGGAGTCCCTAAAAGCAAACTAGGAATATAACTGATGTGTCAATTTTAAGCAACTCTTATTTTGGATATGATTTTCACGTAAATCATGGAAATTACAGTTGATCAAATGTACAATATTGAAAACAAAGGTCATGACATGGGATTTTTAAAAAAATTCATGATGGAAAATGCAGGATCTGTTGCAGTAAGACGATTAGTTGAAAAACTTGGTAATGTAGAATCCAAAAATGTTTTGATTTTTGTTGGAATGGGAAATAATGGTGGAGATGGATTGGTAATGGCAAGACATCTTGCAGGTTATGATGCTAAAGTGACAGTAATGCTTCTAGGAAATTCTGAAAACATCAAAACTGAAGAAAGCAGTTGGAATTGGTCTATTCTACAAAAAATGTCATCTGTTAAACTAATGTCAGGAGATTCTATTAATTTTGATTTCAAACCAGATGTAATCATTGATGGTATCTTGGGTACTGGCATAACTGGAGAGATTCGTGAACCATATGCATCTGCCATTAATTACATAAACCAAACAGATTGTTACAAGTTTGCAGTAGATGTTCCATCTGGATTAGACCCACAAACAGGAGAAACTGCTAATATCTTTACAAAATGTGACATGACAGTTACATTTCACAAAATGAAACAAGGAATTCCTAAAAGAAAAGATTTGACTGGTGAATTGTTTGCTGAAAAAATTGGAATGCCTCCTGAAGCTGAAGAGGGAATTTTATGAAAGTCCATCAAATTCAAGTTGGAAACATGCAGAACTTTACCTACATTGTTGAAGATGAAGATACTAGTGAAGCAATTCTAATTGATCCATCATGGGATCTAGTTGAATTAGAAATGATCATAAAAAGAAATAATTTGAAAATAAAATACATTGTAAACACTCATCATCATTTTGATCATACTCAAGGAAATGCAGCAATGGTAGAATCTACTAAAGCACCCATCATTCAGCATGAGGCATCTGAATTACAACATGACATAACAGTCAAAGATGGTGATTTTATCGAATTTGGTAACTCAAAATTAAAAGTTCTTCATACTCCAGGTCATTCCAAGGACAGCATCTGTCTAATTGGTGATGGCGAAATTTTCTCAGGTGATACATTGTTTGTTGGAAATTGTGGAAGAATTGATTTACCTGGAGGAAGTGCAAAAGAACTCTATCATAGTCTTTTTGATGTTCTTCATACCCTAGATGATGATTTAGTCATGTATTCTGGGCACAATTATGGTCATTCTGAAACATCAACGATTGGACAAGAAAAAAACACCAATATGGTAATGCAAAAACGAACTGAGCAACAGTTTGTTGAAATGATGGGCCAGTGAATTTTTTGGAAGATTTTGAACTATTTGGCAATGTTGACAAAGCTCAAAGTTTTCTTGAAAGTGTAAAATCTAAAAGATTTCTTTTTTCTTTTGTAATTTCATATACTGAAACTTGTGAAATTCCTGGAATCACTTTTGCAGGGGCAGACAAGGATTCAATTCAGTTTACCCCTCCAGCTGATGCAGAATATCTTCATTATGGTTATTGCAAAACAATTGATAAAATTCCAATGACTCCTGATGGAAAACCAACTCCTGGATTATTAACAAAGACTGCCTTGGAGTCTGCAAGTATTCCTCATTTAACAATTAATGCTGGTAGTAAAATTTCTCCTCAGTTACCTTTCATTGATACTGGATTATCTTTTGGAAAAAATATTTCAACACATGATGCTATGACTGATTCTCAAGTATTGCATGCTGTTGATTATGGTAAAATTGTTGGAAGAAATCTAGCTTCTTTAACTGATTGTCTAATAATTGGTGAAAGCATTCCTGGTGGAACTACTACTGCATTAGCTGTTCTAAGAGCATTAGGTTTTGATGCCAAGGTGAGTTCTAGTATCCCAAATAATCCAGTTGAATTAAAAAATCAAATTGTAAATTCTGCATTTGATAGAATTAATTCTGATCATCCTTACAGTATTGTTGCAAAAGTTGGTGATCCTATGATTCCTTTTGTTGCAGGAATGTTGAGTGGTGCTTCTGAAGTTTCTAAAGTTATGTTGGCAGGTGGAACTCAAATGACTGCAGTATTGGCATTTGCATCAAAAATTGGATTCAATGAAGATAACACTGCAATTGGAACAACCTCTTACATTACAGATGATCAAAGTGCAAATTTCAAGAATCTAGTCACAAAAATTGCAGATATTCCAGCAATTTCTGTAAATCCAGGCTTGGAAAATTCACAATATCCTGGTCTAAAGGCATTTTCAAAAGGATTTGCAAAAGAAGGTGTAGGTGCTGGTGGAAGCATTATTTCTTCAATGCTTAAAACTGGAAATGATTCTGCAAAATTTTTAGAGATGGCAGAAAAAGAATATCACAGATTGTTTACTTCACTGTAACTGATTTTGCTAGATTTCTAGGATAATCCGGATCTGTATCTTTTTCAAGTGCTGCATAGTAAGATAACAACTGAATTGGAATGATTTCTGAAATTGGATACAATACCTCATCTATTTTTGGCATTTCTATCCAATAATCATAAACATCACTTTCTATATCTGAAACTCCAATAATTTTTGCGCCACGAGCTTTGATTTCTCTTGCACTTGTTAGCGTATCTGAATACGTTGAATCATTTGGATTGATAATTATCACAAATACATTTGAATCCATTAATGCAAGAGGTCCATGTTTTAATTCTCCTCCTGCAATCCCTTCTGCATGAATGTATGTTAATTCTTTAAGTTTTAGTGCTGCCTCTAGTGCAATCGGATAATTTATTCCTCTACCTAAAATGTAAATATCTGAAATTTTCTTTAATTCCTTTGCAGTCTGTTGAATTTTTCTTGGATTTTCTAATATTTTTAAAATTGACTCAGAGAATTTTTCAAAATTAATTGTTATATCATTATTACTTAATTTTTGTACAATTTTGTAGAGTACTACTAGTTGTGATGTAAAGCTTTTTGTTGCTGCAACCCCAATTTCAGGTCCACAATTCATACCAATAACTACATCTGATTCACGTGAAAGTGATGATGTTAGTAAATTAACAATTGATATTATCTTACAATTTGCTTCTTTTGCAATTCTTACTGCGTCTAAAACATCTGCACTTTCACCACTCTGAGATATTGCAATTAGAATGGAATTCTCCTCAATAATGTCTGGTGAAAATTGGAGTTCACTTGATATGATTGGCTCAGCCTTGATTTTGGTATATTTTGATAAAATTTGCTTTGCAATTAATGCTGAATTATAACTCGTACCACTTCCTGTAACATAGATATTTTTTGCATGTCTGATATAATCAGCTGTTTTTTCAATTGCATCATCTGATTTTCCTCCTGCTTTCAAAACTGTTTCATGTTGTTCATAAATTTCTTTTAATGTAAAATGTGCATAATCTCCTTTGTATGCATCACCAAATTCTTTTGAAACTTTTGTTATTCCATATTTTGCGTGTTCACCATTAAAATCTGAAATCTGAAATTTATCTTTGTCTAAAATAACAAAACTTCCATTTTCCATGTAAATTGCATCATCAGTAAATTCAATGAATCCTAAAACATCACTTGACAAAAAGAAATCATCTTGTCCAACTCCAATAATTAATGGCTCATGAAATCTTGCTGCTGCAAGTTGGCCATTTTCAAACATTGCAACAAACGCATAATGCCCTTTAAGCTCTGCAACTGATTTCATAATTGTCTCTTTGACGTCTCCTGTTACCTCATAATTTTTTTGAAGCAAGTTTGCAATTACTTCACTATCTGTATCACTTTTGAAATTGTATCCCTCATTCTCTAATTGTTTCTTTAATTCCTCAAAATTTTCTATAATTCCATTATGTACTATTGCAATTTTTCCAGAATTACTTGGATGTGGATGTGCATTAGCATCTGTAACTTTTCCGTGAGTTGCCCATCTGGTATGACCTATGCCTACTTTTCCAGGAAGTGTGTCTAACTGAACTTTTGAATTTACTTCATTTACTTTTCCAGTACCTTTCTTTACTTCAATTTGATTTTCTGATTCTGTTGCAACCCCGACACTATCGTACCCACGATATTCCATTCTTTTTAATCCCTTTACAATGATGGGTGCAGCAACTGTCTTTCCGTAGTAGCCAATAATTGAACACATAACTATTCTATCTCTGATAATTGGGGTTATTTACTGATAAGCCTATTTTTTCGATTGTTCTGTTGAAGAACTTTCATCTTTTGGTTTCTCAGCTGCTTCAGTAGCAGGTTTCTCAGCTGCTTCAGTAGCAGGTACCTCAGTTGGTTTAGGTTCAGATTTTGTGTTCTCTAACATTTCTGGAATTTTAGATTCTGGTGCAAAATGAATATTGTTTTCTTCTTCTACTGTAACTGTATATGATGGAATGTCTATTTTTCTGTCTCCAACTATAATATGTCCATGAATCACTGCTTGTCTTGCTTGATATGGTGTTTTGAATTCGAGTTTATTTGAAACAATAGTTTGTAATCTACGTGCAAGTAAATTATCCACATTTAGATTAAGTACATCATCTAATGTCGCATCATTACTTACTAGTCCAATTCTAGCAAGTGATTTCATTAAGATTGGTTCTTTCTCTTCTCTATCTTCTTGTCTTAATGCAAGCAATGATCTTGCTTGATGTCTCACACGAGATAATTCTGTATGTGCTTTCCATAATTCTTTTTTAGTTCTTAATCCAAATGTTCCAAGAGTTTTTAGCTCTTCCATTTTTAATTCATAATTAAGAGGTCTCTTTGGTTTTCTCCAAGCTCTACGTGGATATTTTGGGTCACCCATTCATAACACCTATTCTTTTTTCTCCGCTGGGGCTGCTTTCTTTTCTGCTGCTGGAGCTACTTTTGGAGCTGCTGCACCTTCTGCTGGAGCTGCTGCATCTGCACCTTCTGCTGGAGCTGCTCCTGGAGCACCTGGGTCTCCTTTCTTTGGAGCTACTAGTCCAGCTTTTGCTACACCAACTGCTCCACCTTTTCTACCTGAAGTTCTAGTTCTCTGTCCTCTAACTTTTAATCCACTCATATGACGATAACCTCTCCAACTTGCAGTTATTCTTTCTCTTTCAATATCGTTTCTTAATGTAAATGGAATATCTGATGTTAACAAATGCAAATTTTTTCCAGTTTCAATATCTTTTTGTCTGTTAATGAACCATGTTGGAAAATTTCCACCAACTGGATCTGTAATTAATTTTTCAATTGCTTGAACATTGTCATCAGTAAGATTACCAATATTGGAATTTGTGTTAATTTTCAAAGTATCACAAACTGCTGTGGCAAAATTATATCCGATACCTTTGATTTGGGTCAATCCTACGAGCAATTTTCGCTCTCCGAGAATATCGTTACCTACGATCCTTACAATGTGTCTGTATTCTTGACTGCTCAAGTATTCCAAAACTCAAGGAAACCCCGATAAAAACCATGCTGGGCGTCAAATTAGATGATTTTTCAAATATTTTTTTCTGATGAGTTTTATCTCTAGTCACAAAAATAATGTCTTTTTTTGATTCAAATCATCTAAAGTCCTCATCTTCTGTCCAGTCACTACCTTGAACATTCCATTGGTTGCATTTACAGCATTTTTTGATTCCTCGTTGGGCATCAATATCTACACAAAAACAATGTTTTCCTTTCCCAGATGGATCTTTACTGCAAAGTTTTTGCATGATTCTGTATGTGTCTTTTTCCTAATTATCTTATTGGGACGATCCGTTTGAAAAGTTATAAATTTCCAAATTTTCTATTTTAGAGTATGGGTGAAACATTTGATCGAGAAAAAATTGTAGATTGTATGTTTGATCCTGTAACTTCTTTAATTTTAGCAGAACTAGAAGATGGTGAAAAAGAATGCTCATTTTTGGCCAAACAGGCCTCTATATCTGAATCTGACGTTCTTGAAAGACTTTCTTATTTGATAGAGCATGAATTTATTTCCAAAAACTCTGATGATGGAAAATGTTTGCTTGTTGCTAATTCTGATAAACTAACTACTATTGTTGAAAATAGTGATAATTTTGATGATGCCATTGATAGTCTTGAAAAAATGGATAGTTATCTAAACTGATCTTCTTTTATTTTTAACTACGTATATTCCAGATCCTACTAATCCCATTAATCCACCAAGTAGAACAAACAGCGAGATATATCTGAGAAATACCTTGTTGTCATCAGGTAATGGTCCTATAGAACCTACAACTAAGTTTTCTTCACTACTTGTACTTTTAATGATTAGTTTGTATGTCCCAGTTTCAAAAACACCAAATTTATTTTCAAAACTTTCTCTTTCAATTTCTTGAGAAATAATTTCAACTTCAGATGGATCTATTACCTTTACAAAAAATGTATTATCTCTAAAATCCATAATTTGTACATTGAAAATTCCAATGGATGTTTCTCGTGTGTCAAAATTACTAGAAATTGAAAGTGTTTTATCTGAACTAATTTCTTCACGTTCTTGACTAATTCCTTCTAAAATTACTTGCTCTCCTATTGCTGATAATACTAATCCTGCAGCAATTAGCATCCCTGAAATCAATAGAATTATCTTCGATTTATGCACAAATCATGGCTGATTTTCTTTAGTTTAAACGTAATTTTTTAAAATGTACAATTTAGTCTTGCATAATAAAATTAGATCATGCTAAAAAAATTAGCTTAGGGTAACTTTAAATTGGAATTGAAAAGTGTGCCAAATATCTATAATGAATAATAAATCTCACTCTAAAATTATAATCACATCACTAACTGTAATTATTGCAATGTCTGCACTATACGTTACATTTCCTGAAACCATCAATGCACAGCTAGAAGGCAATATCTTTGCTACACATACTGGCGGTGTTATAACCACAACAGGTGTGGTAATTGATCCTGTATACACAACAACAACTGATCCTGAATATACAGAAGCAACTGTAGAATTTGATCCGATGGAATATCTACGAGAATTTAACTACGGTGCCGTATCTACATTGCCTGACGGCACTACTCTGAGAGAATTTACAATTGTTGCAGAAGATGATCAAATCATGGAAGTCTCACCTGGAATATTCTTTAATGTGTGGACATTCAATGGAACTGTTCCAGGTCCAACCATAAGGGCTACTGAAGGAGACATTGTTCGTATAAAATTCATCAATAACGGTGCAAAATCACATACAATGCACTTTCATGGGATTCATCCAGCAGAAATGGATGGCGTATTTGAGATAGTTGGAGGTGGAGGAGGACAGTTTACTTATGAATTTGAGGCAGGTCCAGTTGGTGTTCACCCATATCACTGCCATGTTATGCCACTTGAAGAGCACATTGTACGTGGATTGTATGGTGTTTTCATAGTTGATCCAAAAGAGGGCAGACCAGCAGCAGATGAAATGGTCATGGTTCTAAATGGTTTGGATATGGACTTTGATGGGGAAAATAATTTCTATGCTGCAAACACAATTCCATTTTACTATCAAAATAATCCAATCCAAATTAACACCGATGAGTTGGTCAGAATTTATGTGGTTAACATGGTAGAATTTGATCCAATAAACAATCTACACTTGCATGGCAATCTATACAATTACTATCCAACAGGAACAGATATTGTTCCTTTGGTTTACACTGATATGATTACTCTATCCCAAACTGAACGTGGTATTATGGAGTTCCAGTATGAATTCCCTGGAAAATATCTGTTCCATGCTCATAAAGTAGAATTTTCAGAAAAAGGCTGGGTTGGAATATTCCAAGTTAATGACAATCAACAAGATCAAAAAGAGTCAATAGAATATGGAAGTTAGTAAAACACCATCAAAAGGCAAATTGATTGCAAGTGGAATAATTCCATTTGCATTTCTCGTACTTTTGGTAGTATACATTTTTGGTCCTGGTTCTGATGTTTTGGATTTAGGTGTACCATTACCTGAGATAACTATAGAAAAAGTTGATTTTGTAGATTCTGAAATTCAAGTAACTGTAAGAAACACTGGACCAATACCTGTAGAGATTGCAATGGCTGACATTAATGACAGAATACAACCTGCAGCAGTTGAACCTGATGGATTACTGGAACGATATGAAACTGCTTTGGTTAGAATTCCATTTGCATGGAATGAAGCAGAACCTTATAGAATTGGGTTAACAATTGAGGATGGAACAAGATTTGAAAAAGAGATAGAGGCAGCAGCTCCTGCGTTACAACCAACCCTTGAACTTGTTGGATTCTTTGCATTAATTGGAACTTATGTTGGAATCATACCTGTAATGATTGGATTACTTTGGCTTTCTTTTATCAAGAGAATTAGTAAACAAAAGTATCATTTCTTTTTGGCATTAACTGCAGGACTGTTACTGTTCTTAGCCATTGATTCTATTGAAGAGGCACTAGATGTCTCTGAAGAAAATCTTGCAGGCAGTTTCAATGGTGTATTACTTGTATCTACAGTTATTGTCTTGTCATTTCTTGTCTTGTATTATACTGGTGAAAAATTAATGAAAAGAGCAGTAGCATCGACAACATCCTCCAGACTTTCAAAACCTGTAGCTATCGCATTAATGATTTCAATTGGAATCGGGCTGCACAACTTTGGAGAAGGACTTGCAATTGGTGCAGCTGTTGGTATAGGTTCTATTGCATTTAGTACCTTTCTGATAGTTGGATTTGCGTTGCACAATACAACTGAAGGAATAGCCATTGCAGCACCAATGTCCAGAGGAAAAGGAGCAATGACAGGAAAATCAATGATGCTAAAACTTGTAGCACTGGGATTAATTGCAGGCTCTCCTGCTATTTTTGGCGCATGGATAGGTGGATTTGTTTATTCTCCATTTACTTCAGTTATTTTTCTAGCAGTTGGTGCAGGTGCCATCTTCCAAGTAATAATTACCATATTGAGATGGATACGAGAAGAAGGCGACAAAAATCTGTCTAGTGCTTCTGTAGCATCTGGATTTGCTATGGGAATGCTGATCATGTATCTAACAAGTATTTTGGTTTAATCTGGTTCTGGATGAATTGTTATTACAGCATTTTTGATTTGTGTTCTAATGACATGTTCTATTTCTGATGTTAAATCATGAACTTTCTCAATTGATAATTCCTTATCAAATGAACAATCAATGTCTATTTTGAGAATATTCTCAAAACTTAGAGATACTATACGACCAATTTTTTTAATTTCTGGATATTTTTCTAAAGCCCTCTTGATTCTCTCTTCTGTAATTGTGTCTTCTGCATTAAATTTCTCAGGCACTGTCACAAATGGCTCTAAATGGATGGTAGAGTGTTCAATTTCAGGTATGTTTTCTTGAATTTTCTGCTCAACAATTTCAGAAATTTTATGGGCTGATAATAGATTAATCTCTTTGTTAACCATTACATGTAAATCAGAAAATGTTTTTCCTTTGCTTTTGTGTGTACTGACATTATGAACATCTTTTACACCATCAACAGTTTTTGCAATATCTAAAATTTTTGCATTCAATGGAACATCTTTCCAATTTGGTTCAAAATGTACTGTAATTGATGCATTTGAAATTCTATTTTTTATGTTTCTCTCAACACTATTGCTAATTTCATGTGCTTTGTCAAAACTAGTATCCCCTCTTAATGAGATTGTAATATCTGCAAAGAACGTATCACCTGATCTTCTCATCAGTATCGGATTAGCATCAATAACTCCCTCTGTTGAAGTTACAATCTCTCTGACATCTTTTACAAGTTTAGGTGAGATTATGTCTGTCAAATCAAGAGCAGTTTTGTAAATTAGTTTTACACTAAGTACTGCTAATAATCCTCCTAAAATTAAAGCTGCAACAAAATCTCCATAATAGAATCCATATGATATCAAAACTATTCCAACAATTGCAACTATAGTAGACCCAAGATCCATAAATGCATGATAAAAATCTGCTTTGAGAGTTGCACCTCCAATTTTTTTAATAGATCTTCTTAACAGAATTATTCTGAAAAAATCAATTCCTATTGTGTATAGACCTCCAATTATTGCAAACAATCCTGGTAGAATGCTTGGAGGGGGACTTTGTAATCTATTGATAGATTCGTAAATGAAAAAACATGCAATCAGAAAAATTGCTATTCCTCCAATTAATCCTCCTAATGATTCGATTTTTCCATGTCCATAGGTATGTTCTGCATCAGGAGGTTTCATTGCCATTCTTGCTGCTAAAAGTAAAACAAGAGTGACAACACTGTCTAATAATGCATGAATGCTATCTGTAACAAGGGCAAGACTGTTAGAGATTAAACCGAAAATTAGTTCTACTAAAAATGCTGAAAAAATGGCTAAAAGTGAAATTTGTAAAACTCTGGTTCTTTGAACAAACATTTTCCTTATTTTTTGATATTTTTTATCATGTATTACAGGTTTCTAAGAAGAAATGATACGACAATGTTATTTGTGATAATATGACATTTTGAGATGTTGGACAGGAAATACTTCTATTTACTTGCAATTTTCCCAATATTTTCATTAATTCCTACAATGAATGCTGAGGCATCAAGCAATCCTAACTTGTTTATTTCAGCAGAAAATTCCCAATTTGCTAATCATTTTGCAGGTTCTATGGTAATTGAGGTTATAGTAAATGATCCTAATCTTAATGATACTGATGAAGGAAAGGGCGAACCTAATGTAACAATCAATGGAAATTCATTACGAATGGTTCAGGCAACTGATGGTAAATGGTATGCTTATTTTGCAAATGTTGACAAGGCAAAGATTGCTGATTCTACAGTAGGTTTAGCTGGAGAAGGATTAGATTTTGGAGTTTTTTGTAATCGTGACACGCCATCTTCAGTATTTGGAATTTCTTTTTCTGAAACTGATGGAGTTGCAGTCCCTCCATCTGCAGGATTGGGCGGATCTACTGATGGTACTTCCTCATTTAATTCATGTACTGGTTCTCCAACTAGTTCTACAAGTTTGATTAATGTAGTTAGAAACGCCAAATCAATTAATACAAATCCAAATATTCCTGTAGGTCAAATTGGATTAGATTCTGATGCTTGGCCATTAATTCAACTATATTCATTTAGTGACGTAACAGTTCAATACAATCCTGGAGGACCATCACAACAAGTTTCACTTGAATATGATGAAATACAGAATATTTCTTTTAGTCTTGATAGAGATCTTTATCCTGTAAATGCTGAGGTTTTTCTAACAGTTAATGATTTTCAATTAAATCAAGATCCTACCGATGATGATTCTTGGACATTTAACATTGATTCTCCTGTAAGTACATTTTATCAAGCATTTGATGGTTCTGGAAATAATGCTGCAAATGGAAATACAGGATTAGTAGATTTAGTTCCTTATCTTTCAAGCCTGGGATTCAAAGATAACGGTAAACTTTCTTTGGATCTTGGAAATATAATGGAACTACAAACAAACAATGATCAGCCAGATTCTTCAGTTGATACTGATGGCGTTTCAAATACGTTTTCTGAAATTGTCACACTAGTTGAAAATAATTCCAACTCTGGTTCTTTTGAAAATTTTGATTCAAGTGATCAATCTACAATAGGAATTCTTAATGATGCTCCACGTGGTCAGGGTGGATCTATTACTTATAATGAAGATTCTACTTCAGTTTTGACTGGCTCTTCGACAGCTTCAGTTGGTCTTAGTGAATCGAGTTTAACAATTGGAAGTGGTGAAACTCTTAATCCTGGAATTGAATATCCTGTTATTTTGGTAGATCCTGATCAAAATCTAAACGCAGGCGCTCGTGATGATTTAGATGTATTTAGAGAAACAGCAATTATTCCTACAATCACAATTGAAAATCCTGTGACTTTAGAGAATACTCAGGATGTCTTGTTTCATACAACTTCCCCTACCCTAGGTGGAGGAGATGATGCAAATTCATCTGTGCCTGATTCTAATTCTGATATATTAGTAATTGACACTAATCCGTTTGTAGCAGATGGTTCATTTGAAATGGTCTCAGTAAACTTGGGGGTTTCTGCCTCATCGATATCTTCAATTTTACTTGATGTATCTGAATCAAACACAGATGGAACAAATTGGATTAATTATGATTTAAGATCCTTTGAAAATGATTTTGGAATTTCTGACTTTAGTGATACTTCCTTTACTCTTTCTTTTGGGATTCTGGGGACATTTCCAATTACTATAGCTGATGCAGGCGATATTTCATCATCACAAGGATTTATCCAAATTGATGATTTAGATGTGGCCGATATTTCAGATGAAAGTGGAACTGTATTTCTTGTAATTGATTTTGATTCTTCTAATAATGATGTTGGGGTGATATCTGTTTCTAGTGAAACAAAAGAACAACCAATTGTTTTTGATTTCTTTTCTTTTGGATTAAAAAATGATCAAAGTATAAATAATTCCATTTATCGTTTTGAATTAAGAGAGACTCAGGATAATTCATCAACTTTTGATGGTAATTTTGAATATGCCGTAATAAACCAACTAAACATCTTGGATCCTAATTTTATTCAAACTATACAAACAATAGATGATGAAATAAAAATTATTGTTACAGACAGATTAATTGATGAAGAAGGCATTACAATTTCTTATTCTGATCTAGATGATACAGGTGTAACGACTACAACTTCTACCCAATCTGATGTAAGCACACACTCTGGAACTGTTTCCACTAATTCTAAATCATTTCGATTTGGACAACCTGTAACTGTTATTCTCAAAGATTCTGATCTTAATTTGAAAAGTGATACAGTAGATACCTATCAAGCAATTAATGATCCAAATTCTCCTATTGTTGATACTATTGGTAAAAATGGAGAGATTTTGTTAGAAGTTAAACTCAAAGATGTTCGTTACAAACGTTGTACAATTAATGGTGTTGAACATGGTGGTTTAGCTTCATCAGGATTCTCTCTTGTTGAAACAGGACCAAGTACAGGAGTCTTTGAAGGATCCTTTAAGATGCCATCTCAAATTTGTGATAAAACAGGCTCAAAATTAATTTCAACAGCTGGAGGTAGTCTTGATGTACGGTATTATGATTCACGTGATGCCTCTGGAAATTCAAATATCTTTAGTTTGTCGAATTCACAAACCTCTATCTCTGTTTCTAGTCCTGCAAAATTGAGTCATGAAAAAATATCATTACCTGATACTGGTTCTGTTCAAGAAATAATTTTGTCTGGAAGTATTAAAAATCACAAACGTGGGATTCCCTTATCTGTCACTTTGACAAATCCTGATGGGACTACTCAAAACTTTGGTGCAACTCTAAGTAGTAGCGGTGGCTATAAGTCAATTTTTACTGTAAATTCTAATTCTTTATCTGGAGAATATTTTATTTATCTTTCCTATGATAACGAAAATCTTGGAACTTTATCATTTTCTGTAATTTCAGACATTATTCCTGATTGGATCAAAAATAATGCCCGTTGGTGGTCTTCCAACATTATTTCTGATAGTGAATTTATAGATGGAATTGAAGATCTAATTGAAAAAGAAATTATCTTTGTTGATCCTTCTGAAAGTGATATTTCTGAACGAGAAATTCCTGATTGGATCAAAAATAATGCTCAATGGTGGGCCAATGAAGAAATATCTGATGAAGACTTTGTAAAATCAATCCAATACTTGGTCAATAAAGGTATTATTCGAATATAATCTGGTCAATTTTTCTCTCCTTGAAAATATAAATACTCTCAACTCATGAAAAAAATGAAAATGAGATTAACTGGATTCTTAGCATTTGCTTTGTTATCTATTTCAATTCTATCTTATGGTGTAAGTGGAGCTGCTTTTGCAACTAGTGATCCTAATCCTGCATTACCTATATCTACTGATATAGAATTTGCTTCAAATGGTGCAGCTGTTAAGGTCTCTGGAACTATTGAAGACTATGATTCTTCATCTGGACATGGACTTACCTATCTCATTACATCTCCTGACAATAATACTGTAGGAATTGGACAACCAATTCCAAATTCTGATGGTTCTTTTGAAGAAAGTATTATTGCTGGTGGTGGCCTATGGAAGTTAGCCGGAGATTATACTATTAAATTCAAATATAGTGCAGTTACTTCTGAAGTTTCAGTTAATTATGTTGATGGAGAGCAAGTTGTTTCTGAACTACCCCCACCACCAGTTGTTGAAGAACCACCACCAGTTGTTGAAGAACCACCACCAGTTATTGAAGAACCACCACCAGTTATTGAAGAACCACTATGTGGAGCTGGAACTGCATTAGTAAATGGAATTTGTCAAGTAGTTATGGATAAAGAACCTAAAGCAACAGGTGGCGGTGGTTGTCTTATTGCAACTGCAGCATATGGAACCGAACTTGCACCACAAGTTCAATTCTTAAGAGAAATTAGAGATAACACTGTAATGAGTACTGCATCTGGTACATCATTTATGGCTGGATTTAATCAATTGTATTATTCATTCTCACCAACAATTGCTGACTTGGAAAGAGAAAACCCAATGTTCCAAGAAGTAGTTAGAGCTTTTATCACTCCAATGATTTCAACTCTTTCCATTATGACATTGGCTGAAGATGGTTCAGAAGGCCAAGTTCTAGGACTTGGAATTTCTGTAATTGCATTGAATTTAGGAATGTATATTGCAGCACCAGCATTAATTGGATTTAAAGTTCACAATCATTTCAAATCTAGAAAATAATCTAATTTTATTCTAGTAGGTTATTATACTGAAACAGATTATCTAATTTAATGCATATTGAATATGAAGAATTTGATACAATAGAAGATTTTTTCATGTATATGGCATCGGCAGCTCCTCCAATGAAAAATACAATGCCAATTAATTCTTACAAAGAATATGTAATGTCATTTATTCCACTAAGCCCTGCAACTGGAGAAACATATCTTATGCTCTACGCAAAGGGTTCACTAGAGCCTGGAATCTATGAATTTGATGTTATGTCAAAGTCTTACAAAAAAGTTGAATCTATAGAAAGAGCAGACAAAGTTTACTTTATTTCTATCACACCAAAACGAAATACTATAGCCGATGTTGCTATTGAAAATTTATAATTTCTTTGTTTGAATTTTAGGTGCAGATACTGATCTACTTCTTGCATATTTGTCAATAATCTCGTCAGGAGTTCTTCCGTTGAAGAGATCTTTGCATAATCCTCTAAGGTATCTCATAATTGCCCAAGTTCCTACTTTGAGAATTCCATACATGAATACCTTCATTGGTGGACCATAGGTCTTGTTTCTGAGAATAATTGGAATAATGTCATTAATAACTCGCATATTATTTTCCCAACATTTCCAAAATAGTGTAAATTGTGCTTCATTCAAGTTTCCAAAATGCATTGAATTTTTTTCACTAAAGTCTTGATAGAGTAATGGTGCAACCAAACCTCTAAAGTTCATTTCTCTAAAGTCACTCATCATATCAATAGTAAATTGAACATCATCTGGTGTTTCATCAGGCCAACCAATGATAATTGTTGCAGCTGGGAACCAGTGATTTTCATTTAGAATTTTTGCTCCTTCTCTTACAACACTTCCCCATTCCTCTGGTGCAAATGGTTTTGTTTTTACACCAAGGTGTTTTTTTACCATTGCTGGTGCTACTGTTTCTATTCCTAAATTAGTTGCAAGCCATCTCCCTGTTTTGTCTTGTTCATTGATATGTGAAATTTGTTGCATTAGCGTAGGATCTGCTGCAACTGCTGAAAATGTCATATGTGTGGTTCCAACAAAGTTTGCCCCTAATCCTTTGAGTCCTTTCCACAAGTCAACAATGGCATCTCTATTTGGAATAAAGTCTCTATTATCACATCCATAAAGCAACATCTCATCAGAATGTAACCAAATTGAATCAAATCCATAATCTAAGTTGGTCTTTGCTTCATGTTGTAATCTTTCTAGTGGAAGATCTTTCTTTGATCTTTTGTTTACATCACAAAAGTCACATCCTCTTCCACACCCTCTCATTGCCTCAATCAATGAATTAATTGTAGGTCCTTCAATAACTGGAATATTTTCAAGATTTCTTACAAAACAATGCATTAGTTCTGGTGCATCTCCTTTCTCTAAATCTTGGAATAAATCTACAGCTAACTCATCTGCTTCACCTACTACTACCGTATCAATTCCGTGAATCTTCATTCTATCTGATTTAGCTAATTCCCATGCTCCATTACCTCCAACTACAACTTTGAAATCATATTTCTTTTTAAGCTGAATAATGCTGGCACACATTTTTTTGAATTTCATTGCAACATAAGATAATTTTTCTGGTGACATTGTTGTTGTAACTGGAGCCATTCCTAGTGGGTCCATCACATTAATTCCTACAACTTTTGTATCTGGTCCAATGGATTTATGTAACATTTCAGGATGTGCCATAAACACATCTTCTCTTTTGTATCCTCCTTGAATTAATGAGCTTTCTACTCGTCTTAACCCTACTTGAGCTACTTTGACTTCTCCTGTGATAGGATCTGTTTCTACTGAAGGACAGAAAACTTTGTCAAAAACCCATTCAGGAAGAACCTCATATGGTCCACATGCAATAAAGCCATACAGAAAGTTTCCTCTATAATTTGTCATTAAACTACGATCAGCAGTAAGAACAACACGTTTGCCAGCCAACTACCAAACTTCGTTAAAGTATGCTATATATCGTTTACGAGAATAAATGACCTTGTTCTTTTAAAAATTGTAATTATGATAATTTTTTTCTGACAACTCTGTTTGCAATATTGGCTGCAATTCCTCCAGCTGCAATTCCATTATCAATATTTACCACTGATAATCCTAATGAACAGCTTTGAAGCATTGATGCAAGGGCTGCTATACCCTTTTCTCCATATCCATATCCTACAGATGTTGGAATTCCTATAATTGGAATATCTACCATAGTAGAAACAAGTGTAGCCAAAGCACCTTCCATTCCTGCAGCCACTATGATGCAATCTACATCTTCTTTTATCATTTCTTTTAAAACTGGAAAAATTCTTTGAATGCCTGCAACTCCTACATCATAACTTGTAATGCATTTACAGTTCATTGCTTCGCACATTAGTCTAGATTCTTCTGCAACACCAATATCTGATGTTCCGGCAGTTAGTATCCCTACTTTTCCACCGTGAAATTTTATAGGTTTTTTAAATAATAATATCGATGATGAGTTCTTCCCAGTTTTGATTTTAATTTTTAATCTTTTTGTAAATGATATGATTTTTGGATAATCTTTTTTCTTAATTCTTGAGACAATAACTGAATTTGTCTTTTCTAAAGTTTTCTTAATAATTTTTTTAATTTCATCTAGTTCTTTTGTTTCTGCAAAAATTACTTCTGGAATTCCACGTCTTTTTCTTCTATTGATATCAATTTTAGCAAATCCTTCTACTTCTTCAATTGAATATAATGAAAGGAGTTTTTTTGCATTATTTACTGAGATTTTACCTACTTTCAATGATTCTAAAATTTCATGGATTTCCATTGATGGTTTTTCTATGTTTGGATAAAAAAAGGCTTAGATCTCAATACCTGAGATGGCACTTTTCACACTCTCAATTCCTTTATCAAAGACTTGTTTTTCTTCATCATTTAGATCTAATTCTATAATTTTTTCTATACCTTTCTTTCCAATAATTGCTGGAACCCCAATTGTAACATCTGAATGACCATATTCTCCATCAAGATATGTTGCAACTGGAATTACTTGTTTTCTATCTCTTACAACTGATTCAACAATTGCAGATATTGCATTTCCTGGTGCATGTACTGTTGCACCTTTTAATTCAATAACTTTGGCTGCAACTTGTTTTGTATTTTGGACCAATTCATCCAATTTTTCTTTTGCAAGAAAAGATGATAATGGAATACCTGAAACTGATGAAAATCTTGGAAGAGGTAACATATTTTCTCCATGTTCACCAATTACTAATGCTCTGATGGAATCCCGTGAATGCCCTGTGGCTTCATGGATAAATTGTCTAAATCTTGATAAGTCAAGCATTCCTCCCATTCCAAATACTCTACTTTTGTCAAATCCTGAGACTTTGTATGTGATGTATGCCATTGGATCAAGTGGATTTGTTACGGGAATTATCATAGAGTCATCAGCATATTTTTTGATATTATCAACAACGCTCTTAACAATTGAAGCATTAATTTTTAAAAGATCCATTCTAGTCATTCCTGGTTTTCTGCCAGAACCTGCAACAACTACAACAATGTTTGAACCTTTCATATCTGCATAATTATTTGAACCTTTTACCTCTACGTCAATTCCTTGCTCTGATAACATGTGATTGATATCCATTGCTTCTCCTTGTGGGAGTCCTTCAACAACATCTAGTAACAAAATTTGGTCATCTAATCGCTTTAATGCTGAGAATAATGCAGCATCTCCACCTACTTTACCTGAACCAATTATCGTAATCATGAAAGACGCTGTTAATTTTCAATAATTAAATCTAATGAAAATCACTAACAATTAGACGAATTTATAAGTATTTTTGATATTTTTTAATCAATGGTTTTGGTAATTGATCCACAGATTGCAGGTGTATCTGGTGATATGCTTCTTTGTTCTTTGGTAGATTTAGGTGCTGATAAAAATAAAATAATTGATGGAATTAAACAATCAGAAATTTTTTTTTCAAATTCATCTATTAAAAAAATTGATTTTCAAAAAATTCAAAAACATGGAATTGAATCTACTCAATTAATTTTAGAAATTGAAGAAGATGTTCACGAAAGAAAAGGTTCAGCAATTAAAAAAGCCATTTCTGATTCTTCTCAAGCAATTGGACTTTCTGAAAAAGCCAAAATATTTACTGCATCTTGTATTGACACTCTAATTTCTTCAGAGTCTAAAATACATGGAATTTCAGAAGATTCTGTTCATTTTCATGAAGCCGCTAGTATTGACACTCTTGTTGATATTGTTGGTATTGCAATTGCTTTAGAAGAATTGGGCCTGTTTAATGAAAAAATAATCTGTTTACCTATTTCCGTAGGTGGAGGTTCTACAACTTCTTCACATGGAACTATGTCAAATCCAGCAAGTGCAATTCTTGAGATTTTCAAAAATTATAATGTTATTATCAAGGGCAATACTGCAAACAATGAACTTACCACCCCTACTGGTGCTTGTGTTTTAGCAAATCTAATAAATGATTCTGTAGAATATTATCCTTCAATGAAGATTAGTTCAATTGGATATGGTGCAGGACAAAAAGATTTTGAAACTTTTGCAAATGTTTTAAAAATTGTTCGAGGCTCTGAAAATAATTTTAAGATTGATTCAGTAAAGATTTTAGAAACAAACGTGGATGATGTTTCTGGAGAAATACTAGGAAATCTCATTGAAAAAATTATGAAAAAAGGTGCAAAAGATGTTTCCATTTATCATGGAATTACCAAAAAAGGTAGGCCTACAAATCTAGTATCTGTAATTTGTAATGATGAAAATGTTGAGAAAATAGTTGATACCTTGATTCTTGAAACTGGTACCTTGGGAATACGAATTTCTGAATCTAATAGATTTACTGTTCCAAGAACAATTCACAATGCTTCTGTAACTTTGAGTGGGAATTCTTTTGAGGTAAATTACAAAAAGTCTTCATTTAAAGGAAAAACTGATTTTAAGATAGAATTTGATGATTTGAAGAATATATCCAATACTATTGACAAATCAATTAAAGAGACCGAGTCATTATTAAGAAAAGAGATTGAAAAATTGGAGAATTCATAATGGCAAAACTTGATGATCTTGTAAATTGGTTTGAGGACAAAAATAAAGTAATGATAGCATTATCTGGAGGTGTTGATAGTGCACTTGTTGCATATGCCGCGTTTCAAAAATTAGGAAATTTGGCAATCGCAGTTACTGCTGATTATAAGACTCTATCAGAGGAAGAACTTCAGACAGCTAAACAAATATGCTCTGAGATAGGTATTCAACAACTTCTGTTGGATTATGATGAACTTGAAAATGAAGAATTTACAAAAAATGATTCAAATCGATGTTTTCATTGTAGGCTAGAATTAGGCGATCATTTGGTTGAATTAGCAAAAGAACATGATGTTCAGATTATAGTTGATGGAACCAATCTTGATGATTTAGGTGATTATAGACCTGGAATTGAGGCTCTAAAACAAAACGGAATTAGAAGCCCACTTGTAGAAACAAATTTTTCAAAATACCAAATTAGAGATGCTGCAAAATTTGTAGGATTATCTGTTTTTGATAAACCATCAAACTCTTGCTTGGCTTCTAGAATCCCTTGGGGACAAAGAGTAACAGCTGAGAAATTAACTAGAATAGAGTTTGGTGAAACTATTGTTAAACAACTTACAAAAATAAAACAAGTTAGAGTTCGTGATCTTGACGGTTCTGCAAAAATTGAAGTTGATGAAGAAATGATTCCTGTGTTTAGTGATAATGTTTTGAAGCAAATTACTGAAAAATTAAAAATGATTGGATTTACTACCGTTGAAGTTGATCAAGAAGGATACAAACCAGGAAAAATTAATGTGATTGCAGATTGATCTATCTGGATAATGCTGCATCTACTCAAATTCATGAAGATGTTCTGAACTCAATGATGCCATATCTTAAAGAACAGTATGGTAATCCTTCATCTATTCATCGTTATGGTAGACTAGCTCACAAAGCAATTGAAAAAGCAAGAAAACAAATTGCATCTCTAATTAATGCTGAGCCTTCTGAAATCTTGATTACTTCTGGTGGTACAGAATCAAACAATACTGCATTGAGTGGAATTGCCATGAAAAATTTATCAAGTCAAATTATTACATCCTCTATTGAACATGATGCAATTTTAGAACCCTGTAAAAAATTAAAAGAAAATGGGCTTAAGGTTGATTATCTACCCGTTGATCAATTTGGTATGATAGAATCATCAGATCTGAAAAATCATATTTCTGAGAAAACTTGTCTTGTTTCAATAATGTTTGGTAATAATGAAGTAGGTACAATACAAGCCATCTCTGAACTTTCCAAAATATGTCATGAACATAACATATTATTTCACACTGATGCTGTACAAGCAATTGGTAAAGTTCCAATCGATGTTAAAGAATTAGGCATAGATTTGATGTCTATTTCCTCTCATAAACTCTATGGGCCCAAAGGTATAGGTGCATTATATATTAAAAATGGCATTGATATTGATCCTGTAATTTTAGGTGGTGGTCAGGAATCTGGATTACGTTCTGGAACTGAAAATGTTGCAAATATTGTTGGATTTGGAAAAGCATGTGAAATTGCAGAAACCAATTTACAAGAAAATATGTCATATACAAAAAAACTTCGAGATGCTCTGATTGAAAATGTATTAACTGAAATTCCAAAAGTGACTTTGAATGGTCATCCTAAATCTAGGTTGCCAAACAACACTCATTTTACATTTCTTGGTGTTAATGGTGAAGATCTTATAATCAAACTTGATGAGTATGGGATTGCAGCATCTACAGGTTCTGCATGTTCTGTAAATACACAAAAGGCCTCACATGTTTTACAAGCAATGGGGTTCTCGCTTGAACAAATTACTGGCTCTTTGCGATTAACAATAGGAATTTTCAATAATCAAAAAGAAATTGAACAAACAGTTGACATTCTCAAACAAGTAGTTCAAGAACTTCGTTCAGTTTCTCCATTCAAAGAAAAGTATTCTTTTGTTTCAAAAAACTAGACTTTAATTTGGAATTTGTTTCTAGAGACTAGAATCGTTGCCATGATACCTATAACTAAAATCATCATTATAATGGTGCCAAATTCAGGAACAACATAAGTTCCAATAACTTCAATATCTGAATTCTCTTCTCCAAAATTAATTGTTATTACTCTAGAATCTGATTCTGGAACTACTGATTCTTGATATGCAACTTCTATACCATCTATTAGGATAATAAAAGTATCATCTTTACCATCTTGCTTCTCAGCACCTATGAATTCTCTAGGTAAATCCAATGTAATGGTTCCCTCATCTGTTGCATCAATTTGTATTATTATCGCAAATTGCTCTTCGTCTACTATCATGTCTTTAATCGTACCTCCTTTGATTGTGTATGTTACATCAAATGTTCCATGACTTCCTGCATCTACATCAAATGTTTCTGTGGTTTCAGTTGCTTCTGATTCTGGGACATAACTAAATACTGCTTCTACCTTGTATTCTTGATAGGATGCTACAACTGTGTATTCTCCAGATTTTTGCCATAATGCTCCTTCTGCAAGAAATGTTTTTGTGAAGCTCCCATCTTGAGCTACTATAATCTGTGCAATATCTATTAGATTTCCTTCGCTGAAGAGTTGAATTATGACTGGTGTCTCACCAATTATTGTATTTACAGTACCTGATACAACAACTGTATCTCCTTCATCATAATTATTGTCATCTGTTTGAACCGAAAGAAGAGATTCTTGTGCAAAAACTGTTCCGATAGAAATTGTTAGTAAAACAATGAAAATATAAAATATTTTGATTTCCACAAATCTTCAAACGCGTGTTTGTATATTTCCTTTACTATTAAAAATGAAAAAATGAAAAAAGTTGTGATTTTAGTATCTTGGTATAATGCTTAGTCTTGACTTTGCAGATATTGCAATTATTGAGATAATTGCTACTGCTAGGATCATGGCTGCAATTGTACCAAACTCTGGAATCACGTGGGTACCGACTATTTCAATTGTTTCAGCGCCTGCTGGGAACATGATTGTTACTTTGTTTCCAACAATTTCACATTCGGAATCATCACATTCTTCTCCATCAATTAATACCATGAAGATACCTTCTGCTATTTCGTTTGATGGTGTTACTGTTAATGTTCCGTCATCTTCAGCGTTGATACTAATGATAATTGAACCATTATCACCAGCATTGAGAGTTGCACCAGTTACCATTCCACCTGAAATACTGTATGGTATACATTGACCACTTGCAGATATTTCATTACCACCACATGCTTTGTCTGGTTGTGTTGGTGTTGAGTAGTTTGGTATCCATTCAACTCCACCAGTTAGTTCAACTTTTGCACTGTTACTTTTTTCAGGGCTTCCATAGTTTACTTTAATGGTGTAGGTACCGTCGTATTTCCACATCACACCTGCTGTGTTTAGTGTTGTCTCAAAACTACCATCGCTTGCTAAATCGAGTTGATCAACTGTAACAAGGGAATTTAGTGGACTAACAACAGTAACTGTGATTGGAAATCCAGATACATTTGCTACTTGGCCTTTTACCTTAATCATATCATTGTGACCATAATCTGTTTTGTCTGTCCAAACAGATACTGGAATAGACTTGAGTAAATCTTGATTTACTGCTTCTCTAGCATCATCTATGGAACATCCTACACATGCTTGTGGGTATTCTCCCTCAGCAGCATATGCTGATGAAATGGTTAAAGTGCAGACTGCAGTCAAAACGGCTAGTAGCACGAACGACGTACGGTTGTTCATCTTGTTGCGGTTTACACCTATCTCTATTTATGTATATTTAAAAAAGGCTCTGTCAAGTGTACGAGGCTTTGATTCATAATTTTCTAGTGTAAAGTGTCGAGACCTAATTTTTACAGATCGCCAATATTATTAACGTGATGTTTAGATCGTAAATATGGCAGAAATTAGAAATTATCTTGATTTTGAAATAGTTAAAGAAGAATGGAATAAATACAGTCTAAGTGATAGCTCAAAATTAAAAACACGTGTTATGTTAAAATCTGCATGGTTTACAGAGAAAGATAAGATAAAAAATTATGGTTTTGACATACAAAATAATTCTGTCATGATGTGTGATCCATCTTTACAAGGTGAAAAAAACCAGACCAAATATACAAAAGAACAACTACAACAAAATATTGATGTAGATTCTTGTAGAAGTACAACTATAGCCTACGAATCTAACGAATATTTGTTAGATGATGGTACAAAAATTCTTATTCATTCAAACCTTGGAAAAATATCTAGAACAAAACTATTCAACCAAATAGGAGATAGGATATATCATGTGGATATGTAAGTATCTGTAAATATAGAATTAATTAAATCATAAAAAATATTAATTTAACTGAATAGTTTTTGTTTGTTCTTCTTCCAAGTTTACAATAACTGTTTGTATGATTTTACTATTATCATCATCATTTGTAGTCATAGTAATGTTCCTGGATTCATTAGCTGCAAAAATGACACTTTCATTTACCATACACGTTATTAAAATAACATCCTATAAATATTTTAGTTTTGATTTCCTGAAATAATTTTTATAGTATTTCCATGAATTTCAAAAGTTATCGTGTCAGGCTCTCCCAATAATTTAATGATGGGTTTAGGAATGGAGCTTTGATATCCACGATTTTCATTATAATTTACACTGACTGTAAATTCTTTAGCATTTTTTTTCCATTTAGGCAATACATTGATTTTTCAATATATGTATAAAAACCTTATCTACGTAGTTGAGTAATATTATTATATACGTATATATTTTAACTATGCAGATATGAATTTCAGAGAACAAAGAGCTCAGTTAATCACAGATGATCAGATTAAGAAAATTGATAATTATTCATACAAGGTAAAATCACAAAGCTCAGATGAATGGTATGATATTATAGCGACAAGCATAAGTTCGTGAGTTATTTTCAAGATATTTTATTCTGGTTATTCGTATTTACTTAGGTAAAATTATCTATGCTCTAATTTATTGATGATTTTTAGTTCACGAACTTTGTCTCTTCGCTATATATCAACTGAATCAGGATTTTTGTGTTCTTGCCCTGATACTAGATTTAGAAAATCTACTTGTAAACACAAAATCGCATTAGAAATTAGCTTACAAATTAGAAAGAGAGTTGAAGAAGTAAAGAAAGAACAAGTAACAATTAATCCAGTAGAGATTAACGGTTGCAAGTTTTGTGAATCTGATAATATTATAAAAAAAGGATTAAGAAAAAACAAAAACTATTCAATCCAGACATTCCAATGTAAAGACTGTAAGAAGAAATTCTCTGTTAATATAGGATTTGAAAAGATGAGAGCCACGCCACAGGCAATAACAGCTAGTATGAATTTATATTTTAATGGAGAATCTCTAAGACACGTTGCAGATTCCATGAAACTCTTTGGAGTAAAAGTAACTCACCAAACTATCCATAACTGGATTAAGAAATATGTTTCATTGATGGATAACTATCTTGAATCAATTA
The DNA here is from genome assembly GCA_965248045.1 of Candidatus Nitrosopumilus sp. GTDB lineage: Archaea > Thermoproteota > Nitrososphaeria > Nitrososphaerales > Nitrosopumilaceae > Nitrosopumilus. Next base: position 1,004,109 of record CBDFIG010000002.1, on the reverse strand, counting down.
CACCCCAAGTCTCAGATAAATGGTATTGTGATGAGATTTATCTAAAAATTAAGGGTGATAGAAAATACCTCTATGCAATGCTTGATTCAGAGACTAGAATATGGATTGCCTCACAAATTGCAGATACAAAGTATACAGAAGATGTAAGACCATTATTCAGAAAGAGTCAACAGGTAGCAGGCAAGAAACCTAAAATTTTACTATCTGATGGAGCTAGAAATTTCTCTCAAGCCCACAAGAAAGAATGGTACTCAAAATACAACAAAGACAAGGTACAACACATCAGACATATTCATTTCAAAAACGATAGAAACACAAACAAGATGGAGAGACTAAATGGAGAAATCAGAGACAGAGAAAAGGTTATGAGATCTCTAAAAACTGACGATTCACCAATTCTCAAAGGTATGCAGATTCATCATAATTACATTCGTTCTCACATGGGAATTAATGGTGATACGCCAAGTGAGAGGGCAGGAATTAAAGTTGAGGGATTAAACAAGTGGATTACGATTATTCAAAATGCATCAAGGTTATAGGAATTTTTAAAAAATAAAAAAATGACTAGTCTTCACGACTATGCTCATATTCTGGATTGTTGTCATTCAGTTGATCAGAATGATTATCATTGTCGGATTGTTTATCCATGTGAAAATTACCTAGAAGAAATATAAAAAAATTACTATTGATTTGTATGGGTCTCGACACTTTACACTAGAAAATTATGAATCAAAGCCTCGTACACTTGACAGAGCCTTAAAAAATGAAAAAAGTTGTAATTTTAGTATCTTGGTATAATGCTTAGTCTTGACTTTGCAGATATTACAATTATTGAGATAATTGCTACTGCTAGAATCATGGCTGCAATTGTACCAAACTCTGGTACGACTACTCCATCTAAGATATCCACTTGTTTTGAATCAGTGTATAGTGGATTGTCATTTTGATATGCAGTTACAGTGTAAAAACCATTTTCTTTCCACATTGAACCTACTGTGATCTCAGTAGTGATTTCTCCATCAAGCGTTGCTGCTACTTGAGCAATTGTCACAAGATTTCCATTTGGTGCAAATACTTGAATTGTAACGGCTTCACTTATCCTGTCAGTTGTTCCAGTAACTTCAAACATTAAGGATCCATTATCGATAATTATATCATCAAGTATGAGTCCTGCATCTCTAGCAACATTTGGACTTGGATCAAAAATCCCTGTCTCTAAATTAGTATTAGTTTCAGAAGTTCTTTCAGCAACCATGCCATTTGCTACGTTAACAATTACATCCAAAGTATACAATGAATTTTGATGTACTGATTGCATTACTTCAATTTCATAAAATCCATCCTCAGTCCATGTTGGACCAATTTTTAGTGTTATCATAAACTCTCCATTATCAGCTGGTGTTAGTTGACCAACTTGGACTACATTATTTCCACTTGGGGACTTCACTGTATATGTAACATCTGTAATATCTGAAACCGTCATACCTGTGACAGTAATGGTATCTGAACCTTTATCAGCTGTAGCTGTAATTGACATTCCTAGACTTTGAGCAAAAGCATCCTGTTGAACTGATGCCATTGAGACTAATGATAGTGCCATAAGGGCTACTGCCATTGATGTTGTAGAACGTTTAAAATTCATCCTAATTCTCTCCAGATATCTTTGGTATTTATGTATATTTAAAAATAGAAAAAAGATGAAATTTAGTATCTTGGTATGATACTAAGTCTTGATTTTGCAGATATTACAATTATTGAGATAATTGCTACTGCTAGAATCATGGCTGCAATTGTACCAAATTCTGGGACTACAAATGTACCGATTATTTCGATCTCTTCGGCTCCTGCTGGGAATGCTATGGTAAGTATTCTATCTGTTGATGAGGTTGTTTCATCATAGTCTACTTCTTCTCCATCAATCAAGACAAAGAAATCATCATCTTCACCATTAATTGTTGCATCCAACACCGATCTAGGAATTGTAAGGGTTAGTGTACCATCTTCTGTAGCGTCAATAGAAATGATCAATGATTTTGCATCCACATCAGGTGTAATACCTAATAGTTTTCCGCCTATGATCTCATATCCTATCAAATCGCTAGAACCTAAAACTGAAACTGTTGTATCAGTTACCACTGATTCCTCTACTTCCGTTGGTGGTGTTGTAGAATCTCCACCAAACTCAAACGATGTTGTTGCTGAATTATTGCTGTTGTCTCCATATTGGATTGTAACTGTATAGGTACCTTCAACTTTCATTAGTTCGCCACCTGCAGCTATAGTAGTGCTGAATTTTTTATCTGCACCTACTGTAAGCTGATCAATAGAAACAATGTTTCCATTTGGTGCAAACACTTGTAGACCTATGGCATATCCTCCTAGAAGCTGAGAAACTTCTCCTGTGACCATGACTGTCTCTCCAGATGTATAGGATACCTTATCTGTAGTTACGACAATTGAGCTCTGTCCAAATGCTGGTGCTATACCAATACTTGCAATTAAAATTGCAGATAAGGCAAACACAGATAGATGAGCTTTCATCAAGTTTACGCCTGAATTTACACTATTTAAGGTTGTGAAAAAATTTGTTGACAAAAAAGAAAAAACACTCTTTATGACGAATTTCAGATTAGATATATATTAACCCGAGCGTGAATTTTTGACAGTTTGTGTGTATTATTTTCTGTTACATTTAATGTTCTACATGGAGGTTTTGTAGATGGCAACTAAGAAAAATCAAGTTTTAGTCCCTGATCATATCTATGTCCCAAAACATGAAATTATTGCCAAACAAGAAGCTGAAGAAGTTATAAAAAAATATAATTGTAAACCAACTGAATTACCATTAATCTTTGTAAACGATCCTGCAATTCTGGGACTTGGTGTAAAACCAGGTGATTTGATTAAGATTACCAGAAAAAGTCCTACTGCTGGTGAGAGTCTCTATTACAGATACGTGGTGGAAGTATAGATGGTAGACCCCTCCACAAAACGTTGGCCAGTAATTCAAGATATTTTAAAACGCGAGGGTATTGCACGTCAACATCTTAACTCCTTTGATGAATTTTTAGAAAGAGGACTTCAAAGTATTATCAACGAAGTTGGACAAATAGATATTGAAAACGCTGAATATCCGTACAAGATTCAACTGGGTAAAGTTAAACTTCAACAACCACGAATGATGGAACTTGATGGTTCTATTACTCATATTACTCCAGCTGAAGCAAGATTGAGAAATGTTTCATACTCTGCACCTGTAATGATGGAAGCCAGTGTTGTTGAAGATGGAAAAATTTTGGAATCTAGATTTGTTCACATTGGCGATGTTCCAGTTATGGCAAAATCAAATGCATGTATCTTACATAATTTCTCCACTCAAAAATTAATTGAACATGGTGAAGACCCAAATGATCCAGGTGGTTATTTTATCATCAATGGTTCTGAACGAGTTATTGTAGGATTAGAAGATCTTTCTTACAATAAAATTATTGTTGATAGAGAAACTGTAGGTGGAAATATTGTTTTCAAAGCTAAAGTGTATTCTTCAATTGTTGGTTATCGTGCAAAATTAGAACTTGTCATGAAAAATGATGGATTAATTGTTGCTAGAATTCCTGGTTCTCCAGTTGATATTCCAGTCGTCACACTGATGAGAGCACTTGGATTAGAATCTGATAAAGAAATTGCTTTAGTAGTTTCATTGGTAGATGAACTTCAAGATGAATTAGAAGGTTCATTTGAAAAAGCAGGTGATGTTCCAACAGCAAAAGATGCAATTGTCTACATCAGTAAAAGAATCGCACCTGGAATGTTAGAGGAATTTCAGATAAAACGTGCTGAAACTTTGCTGGATTGGGGATTATTGCCACACTTGGGTAAACATCCTGAAAATAGAAAAGAAAAAGCCCAATTCCTAGGTGAAGCAGCTTGTAAATTATTAGAATTAAAACTTGGTTGGATTACACCTGATGACAAAGATCACTATGGAAACAAAGTCATAAAGTTTGCAGGACAAATGTTAGCCGATCTCTTTAGAACTGCATTTAGAAATTTGGTTAGAGATATGAAATATCAATTAGAAAGATCAGGCCAAAAACGTGGAATTAATGCAGTTGCTGCAGCAATTCGTCCAGGAATAATTACTGATAAACTAAACAATGCTATTGCAACTGGAAACTGGGGACGAGGACGTGTTGGTGTTACTCAATTACTTGATAGAACAAATTATCTTTCAACAATTAGTCATCTTAGAAGAATTCAATCTCCTCTTAGTAGAACTCAACCAAACTTTGAGGCAAGAGACTTGCATGCAACTCACTTTGGAAGAATTTGTCCAAGTGAAACACCAGAAGGTTCTAACTGTGGCTTAGTAAAAAACTTGGCACTATCTGGAATTATTTCAGTAAATGTTCCAAATGAGGAAATTATAGAAAAACTCTATGATCTTGGAACAGTACACTTCTTTGATGCCAAGGAAGATTTGAAAAAAGATGGAACTAGAATATTTGTTGACGGGCGTTTAATTGGATATTATAAAGATGGTGGACAACTAGCTGAATCGCTTAGAGACCTTAGAAGAAACTCAAAGATTCATCCGCATGTTGGAGTTTCATTTCATAAATCTGAAATTGAAGGTTCAACAAGAAGACTTTATGTTAATTGTAATGCAGGACGTGTCTTACGACCATTAATAATTATCAAAGATAACAAATCACTACTAACACAAGAACTATTAGATAAAATCTCAAAGAAATTACTTTCTTGGACTGATCTTTTGAGAATGGGTGTTCTAGAAATGATTGATGCAAATGAAGAAGAAAATTGTTATGTTACTTTAGATGAAAAAGACACAAAGAAACACACTCATCTTGAGGTATTCCCACCAGCAATTCTTGGTGCAGGTGCTTCAATCATTCCATATCCTGAACATAACCAGTCTCCAAGAAATACATACGAATCTGCAATGGCAAAACAAAGTTTAGGATTCTCTACACCAATGATGAATACTAGTACCTATGTTAGACAACACTTTATGCTATATCCACAAGTTCCAATTGTTAACACTAAAGCAATGAAGCTTTTAGGATTAGAAGACAGACCAGCTGGTCAGAATTGTGTTGTTGCAGTATTGCCATTTGATGGTTATAATATTGAAGATGCCATTGTACTTAGTAAAGCATCAGTTGATAGAGGATTAGGGAGAACTTTCTTCTATAGAATCTATGATGCCGAAGCAAAACAATACCCAGGTGGAATGCGTGATAGCTTTGAGATTCCTAATGCCGAAGATAACATTAGAGGTTACAAGGGAGAACGTGCATACAGATTACTTGAAGAAGATGGTGTTGTTGCATCAGAATCTCCAATTAAAGGAGGAGATATTCTAATTGGTAAAACTAGTCCTCCTCGATTTATGGAAGAATACAGAGAGTTTGAATCATCTGGTCCCTATAGACGAGATACTTCTATTGGTGTAAGACCATCTGAAGCTGGAGTTGTAGATACTGTTGTTATGACTCAATCAAACGAAGGTGGAAAAATGTACAAGATTCGAGCAAGAGATATGAGAGTTCCTGAGATTGGTGACAAGTTTGCATCAAGACATGGACAAAAAGGTGTACTTGGAATTTTAGCTAAAGCAGAAGACTTACCATACACTGCGGAAGGAATATCTCCTGACGTTTTGATTAATCCTCATGCATTCCCCTCACGAATGACAGTTGGAATGATGATGGAATCTATCTGTGGAAAAGCTGCAGCATTTCGTGGAAAACGATTTGATGGTTCTGCATTTGTTGGAGAAAAAATGGATGAAGTCAAAGAAGTAATGGATGCACACGATTTCAAATATTCTGGTAAAGAAATAATGTATGATGGAAGAACTGGAAAATCATTTCCAGTTGATGTCTTTATTGGAGTTGTATATTACCAAAAACTTCATCATATGGTTGCAGATAAAATCCATGCAAGAGCACGTGGACAAGTTCAGATGTTAACTAAACAACCAACAGAAGGAAGAGCAAGAGGTGGTGGACTAAGATTTGGTGAAATGGAAAGAGATTGTTTGATTGCTTATGGCGCTTCTATGATTCTAAAAGATAGATTACTTGACGAGTCTGATAAATCTGATATCTTTGTATGTGAAAGATGTGGTTTGGTTGCTTATCATGATGTTAAACAAAGAAAATATGTCTGCAGAGTTTGTGGCGATAAAGCCAAGGTATCATCTGTATCCGTAGCATATGCATTCAAACTACTCCTACAAGAGATGCAGAGTCTTAACGTTGCACCACGATTGTTGATCAAGGAGAAAATCTAGATGTCTGTTCAAGCAATTAAAGCAATTGATGGAATTAGATTTTCAGTATGGTCTCCAACAGAAATTAGAAAATACTCTGTAGCTGAAATCACTGCTCCTGAAACATATGATGAAGATGGAATGTCAGTTCAAGGAGGTCTTATGGATGGCAGACTCGGTACTCTTGAACCTGGACAAAAATGTCTAACTTGTGGAAATACAGCTGCTAGATGTCCTGGGCACTTTGGACACCTTGAACTTGCAGAACCTATCTTACACATTGCATTTATTGATAATATTTACAAACTATTACAATCAACATGCCGTTCTTGTGCCAGACTCAAAGTTCCACAAGAAGATTTAGATGCATTTCAAAAAATTAAAGATAAGCATGTTGCTTATACTATAATTTCTCAAAAACGTATTCCAGAACAAATCATAGAGAAAGCAAAAAAAGCAAAAGAATGCCCTCACTGTGGAAAAACACAATATGAGTTAATCTTTACAAAACCAACTATCTTTGTTGAGAAAACAGAAGTTGGTGAACATAGATTACTTCCAATTACAATTAGAGAAAGATTTTCACAAATACTTGATGAAGATTTAGAATTATTATCATATGATCCAGTTACAGCTAGACCTGAATGGTTTGTTCTTCAAGCATTTCCTGTTCCACCAGTAACTGTTAGACCTTCAATCATTCTTGAAACCGGAATAAGATCAGAAGATGACTTGACACACAAAATGGTTGATATCATTCGTGTTAATCAAAGGCTAAAAGAAAGTAAAGAGGCAGGAACTCCACCACTAATTGTTCAAGACTTAGTTGACTTGTTACAGTATCATACTACAACATATTTTGACAACGAAGTATCTGGAATTCCACAAGCTCATCATCGTTCTGGACGTCCTCTCAAAACATTAACTCAAAGACTCAAAGGAAAAGAAGGAAGATTCAGAGGTTCATTATCTGGAAAAAGAGTAGATTTTTCAAGTCGAACTGTTATTTCTCCTGATCCTAACTTAGATTTATCTGAAGTTGGTGTGCCTGTAGCAGTTGCTACCAAATTGACAATTCCAGAAATTGTTACTGAATGGAATATTGAGAGAATGAAAAAACTAGTGATTAATGGACCTGAAACTTTCCCAGGTGTAAATTATATTGTACGACCTGATGGTGTAAAAATAAGATTAGACTTTGTAGAAGACCGCTCTACAATTGCTGATACACTTGAGATGGGATATTTAATTGAAAGACATCTTTCAGATGGTGATATTGTGATGTTTAACAGACAACCATCACTACATCAAATGTCTATTATGGCTCACTATGTTCGAGTACTTCCGGGTAAAACTTTCAGATTGCATCCTTCTGTATGTCCTCCATACAACGCAGATTTTGATGGTGATGAGATGAATCTTCATGTCCCTCAAAGTGAAGAAGCAAGAGCCGAAGCAATTCTTTTGATGAGAGTTCAGGATCAATTAATTTCTCCAAGATATGGAGGTCCAATTATTGGAGCACTAAGAGACTTTGTTACTGGTGCATATCTTCTAACTAAAGATGATACAACGTTAACTCCTCAAGAATTTTCAAACCTTGCAATGCTTGGTGGTTATAGCGACTCTCTTCCAAAACCTGGTGTCAAAACAAAAGATGGTCCTGCATATACAGGTAAACAATTATTCTCACTGTTCCTTCCTAAAGACTTCAACTATGTTCTTACATCAAAATGGTCAAAGGGTACAAATGGTCCACAAAAAGATGTTGTAATTAAAAATGGTGAATTAATCACTGGTGTAATTGATAAAACATCCATTGGTGCAGAAGAACCAGAAAGTGTCTTACACAGAATTACCAAAGACTATGGCAATGCAGCTGGAAAAACTTTCTTAAACTCTATTCTAATTATGGTAAAACAGTTCATCACCCATTATGGTTTCAGTTACGGGTATGGTGATCTTGAAGTACCAGAAAAAAATGTACAACAAATTTTAGATGATATTCAAGAAACTTATGATATTGTTGCTGATTTGACTCGGCAATATGAGAAAGGAACTCTCAAACTCACAAGAGGTATGAAGCCTGAAGAGGCATTAGAAGCATACATCGTTAATGAATTAGGTAAAGCAAGAGACAAGGCAGGATCTACTGCAAATGATTCTCTTGATGATAACAATGCTGGAAAAATTATGGCCACCACTGGTGCAAGAGGTTCATCTCTAAACGTAGGTCAGATGGCAGGTGCCTTGGGCCAACAATCAAGAAGAGGAAATAGAATGAATGATGGTTATAGTAATCGTGCATTGACATTTTATAAAGAATATGATAATAATCCTGACGCACATGGATTTGTAAAATCTAATTATAGAACAGGTCTTACAGCATTAGAATTCTTCTTCCACGCAATGGGAGGTCGTGAAGGACTTGTAGATACTGCAGTTAGAACACAACAAAGTGGTTACATGCAACGTAGATTGATTAACGCATTAGAGCACATTAGATTAGAATATGATGGAACAGTAAGAGATCCACACGGTCACATTGTTCAATTCCTTTATGGTGAAGACGGAATAGATGTGCAAAAAAGTGATCATGGTGAAGCATTTAACGCTAGCAGATTAGCTGAATCTCAAACCATTACCGATTCTGGTAAAAAGGCTACAAAAGATGAAATTGATACTCTTACCAAGAAATACACTAAGACATTTAATCCAAGATTAACTTTACTTGTAACTGATGCATTACATGCTTCTAATCTTAGTAAAGATGGTGTAGAGGCTGTTTGTAAGAAAGGACTTTTACTTTACAACAAAGCCAAAGTAGAACCCGGACAAGCAGTAGGAATTGTCACTGCTCAATCAATTGGTGAACCTGGTACTCAGATGACTTTAAGAACATTCCATTTTGCAGGAATTAAAGAAAGAAACGTTACATTGGGTCTTCCAAGACTAATTGAATTAGTTGATGCAAGAAAGAAACCTGTTACTCCAACTATGGATATTTATCTTGATGAAGGGTCAAAGAAATCACGAGAAAAAGCAATTGAAATTGCAAGAAATGTACTGCAAACTAAAGTAGATGCATTAATTGCTGATAGTGAAACTGATTATTCTACTGAAATTAAATTAATTTTGAGTGAAAAAAGACTCAAAGAAAGAGGATGTACTGTTGCAGAAGTAGAGGCATCACTTTCATCAAATAAAAAATTCAAGATGGAAACAACTGGTGAATTAATCACTCTAAAATTAGTTGATGAAGAAGCTGACACTGCTACTGTAATTGCAATTAGAAATAAAGTTCTTAAAACTACGGTTAAAGGTGTTCCAGATATTGAACGTGTTACATTAGTTCAAAAAGATGGTGAATGGGTTATACAAACAACTGGTTCTAACATTGCCAAATTACTTGAAGTAAAAGGTATTGACAAAAGAAATGTTAGAACAAATAATGTCTTTGAAATTGCAGGAACTTTGGGTATAGAAGCTGCAAGAAATGCATTGATTAACGAACTAAACCATACTCTAGAAGATCAAGGATTAGAAGTTGATAATAGATACATTATGTTAGTATCTGACTTGATGTGTTCAAGGGGATATATGCAACAAATTGGTAGACATGGAATTGCTGGTACCAAAGATAGTGTTCTTGCAAGAGCTGCATTTGAAATTACAGTACCAACCATTGCACATGCTGCACTTGGTGGAGAAATTGAACAACTCAAAGGCATCACTGAAAATGTAATTGTTGGAAGTAACATTCCAATTGGAAGTGGTACTGTTGATTTATACATGCAAGTAAGCAAGAAAAAATGAGGAATACAAATTAAACTATCCAGTGAATAATTATGGCTTACGAAATTTCAACATTAATGACTAACAGCAAAGAAAAACCTGTTTTACTTAGATTAAGAAATGATAAAACTATTCAAGGTATCTTGAAAGACTTTGATATTCATATGAATTTGACCTTGGATGATGCAGAAGACACATCTGATGAAAAATCTGTGAAACTCGGAAAAATTTTGATACGCGGTGACAATATTTTAGCAGTTTCTATTCCTAAAGAAGAATCTTAGGAATTTATTCATCAAACATTAAATTTGATATTTGACAAATTTAATTATGTATTTATTCTTACTTTTCTTTTCATTAATTTTTGCTCCTGCATTTGGAGAATCAATTCCTGATTACAATGATCCATACTCTCCAATTTTTACTGACAAGCCAACATATTCTTGGACTGACAAAATTAAAATGACAATCATAGCGCCAAGTTGGAATACCGATAGATATCTAATTGATTCAATTGGTGATACTGAACATCATTCAATCAAAATCTCCACGCAAGAACATTCACTTGAATCGTATCGTTTTACCGAAACAGACGTAAATTCAGGAATTTTTACTGCTGAAGTTATTCTTACAGGTTTTTCACATGATTCTGATGGTGATGGGGATATTGATACAACACCAAGAACGATTGGTAATGGACCTACTAGTGGATTTTTAGAAGTTGATAGAGACTCTGCAATTACAATCTCATTTGAATTTGCAGATGGTGTGGTATTGGTAGAGTCTGTTCCAGTGAATTGGAATATCGGTACAATTCAATTTTCAAACGAGACTTTCTTTTCAGATGATTTTGCTACTATTCGTGTAATTGATTTGGATATGAATCTAAATCCTGAGGCATTAGATAGTATTCTAATACAAGTTTTTTCAGACTCTGATGTTGGAGGAATAGAAATTATTGCTACAGAGACATCCAAAAGTTCTGGTTTGTTTGTTGCTCAAATCTCTTTTTCACAAACTTCATCTTCAAGTGGAAATAGACTTTTTTCGTTACTTGGTGATGCAATTTTTGCTAAATATGATGATTATACATTACCAAAACCATATTCAAAATCAGATAATTTACCAATTGAAACTTTTGCTAAAGTGGATTCGTCTGTTCCTCCAATTGATCGACTTGAAAACTTCCCAATTGTTTTTTCTGATAGTTTAGGTAATCAATTAGAATTTTTTTCACCAAACATCCAAATGCAAATGGTTGGAACTATAAGAAATGATCATGATTTCAACCAGAAATTTGTTTACCTCTTTCAAGTAAAAAATGCAACTAATTTTGTTGATTCAATTTCATGGATACAAAGTGAATTGTCTTCAAAACAAAGTCTCGATGTTTCTCAATCTTGGATCCCTAAAAAATCTGGAACATATGAAATTGAAACATTTGTTTGGAATTCTCTTAATGATTCAATAGCATTAACTCCTACAATGTCAACTACGATTACTGTTGAATGAAAAAGTATGATTTCTACGTGATTATTAAATAGAAAATTCTATTTTTTACCTATGTGTTAGGATACTTGGTAGGAATTACGTTAGTGTTAACCGTATTTTCCCCTTTGATTTTCAGCGAAGTCTTTGCTGATTCATTTGATATGGATTTTGGCAAACAAGTATACAGTAAAGGTGATTCTCTTACTGTTTCTGGAGAAATTCTTGATTTTGGAATGCCAATTATTGCAATGAGTATCTATGATCCAGATGGGAAAATTTTATCGGCCAATAATTTAGAAATTTCGTCTCAAAAAACCTTCTCTAAAATAGTCTCACTTGATTCCCCATTTTATGAAAAAACTGGAGAATATACAGTAAAATTAGACTATGGACAAATTTCTAAAAATTATTATTTTGTTATTGAAAATGAATACTTTGAATCTGAAATTTTTGTTGAGGATATTGTAACTCCTGAAATTGTTCTGGTTTATACTGAAAAAAAACAATACACTGACAAAGATATTATAAAAATTACAGGATTAGTTTCTGCATTAGATTCTCCTTCAGTACTTATCGGAGTTTATGATCCATTTGGAATGCCTGCAGGTTTTTACTTTGGTTCAATTAATTCAGATTTAGAATTTTCTACAAGTTTTCTTGTAAAATCTGGAATTAATTTTAGAGTTGATGGAACATATTCAATAAAAGCTCATTATGCAGAAACAGAAGCAATGTCTTTTTTTGATTATTATGAAACTTCACATTCAATAGTTGAAGATACTATTGAAGAAACAATAGAAGATACTATTGAAGAAACAATAGAAGATACTATTGAAGAAACAATAGAAGATACTATTGAAGAAACAATAGAAGATACTATTGAAGAAACAATAGAAGATACTATTGAAGAAACAATAGAAGAAACAAATGAAGAGATTATTTTTAACACTGCAAATATTTCATTAGATGAAATAATAATTAATGAAGAAAGCAATTCAAAAAAAAATTATTTCAAAAAATGAAATTAAAAAACAAACTAATCTTACTGTAGAAGATATTGAATTGGGGCAATTACTAAACCAAATTAATCTGGAATGTGATTCAAGTACTTTTACTGATATAATTTCATATTATGATGGAATGGGGCCTGCATTGTATAGATTATGTAAATCTGATAGTTCTTTGAATTTTTTTAATGATTCTTTGATTGATAATCCTAACAATGTAGAAGTTCTAGTAAACAAGGGTTCTACTTTAGGTAAATTAGGATATTTTTCTGAGGCAATAATGTATTATGATCAGGCTATCAACATTGATCCTGATTTTTTACCTGCTAAAAATAACAAGGCAAATGCTCTTGTAAATCTAGGAAATTCTGATGATGCCATTTTACTGTATAATGAGATTCTAGAGAAAAACTCCAATTACAATACTGCTAGAACAAATCTTGAAATCGCATTATCACAAATCCCAAATTATTACAACATGAATGACAGATCTTCAGAATTTGATGTTGAAAATACTATATATTTAGAATCTTCACCTGAAAAAATTAGTTTAGTTAATTATAAAAAACAAAAACCAGCTAACTTTTTTGAAGAGGTAAGTCTTACATTTTCTTCTCTAGGTTCTCTATTCAGTTTTCTAAACTGAGTTTTTTGCTTTAAACCATGCCTGATTTTTCAATAAACCTATAAGACCCTACCAAGACGATCGTCATAAGGTAAACACATGAGTAAGATACTTGAAAAATCATTGAAAGATGCTCTCAAAGAAGATAAGTTAACGATGGGTACTAAACAAGTTTTAAACTCTGTAAAAAATTCCAAGCTAGTTGTATTGTCTCAATCAGTTAAAAAAGAAATGTTTGAGAAAATTGAATCAGATGCAAAAAAAGAAAAAATACCGTTAGTAAACTTTCAAGGAACATCAGTCGCATTAGGTAGATTGTGTGGCTTGCAATTTAGAATTTCAACAATTTCATTCACATCAATAACTGATGCAAACATCAAATCAATTTTAAAAGATACAGAAGCTGAGGAAAAAAATGATTAGTTGCGTTTTATTTTATGAAAGTTTAAATGAGACATTTTTGTTCGGAGATAAAAAGGCATTCTTATGACACAAGCAATTAAACTTACAACTGATCAAATGCGTATGATGTCTCTTTTCCAAAATGTTACAGGTGCAACTGCACGTGATTGTATAGAAGATGAAAAACAAGATAGGGTGATTTTTGTAGTTAATACTGGTAAAATGGGTCTAGCAATTGGTAAGGGTGGTGTTCATATCAAATCATTACAAAATATTGTAAAGAGAAATGTAGAGTTGGTTGAATTTGATGAAGATCCGGTAAAATTCTTGACTAATTTACTTAATTCAAAACTAGTTTCTGAAGTAAAAATAAATACACGACCAGATGGGTCAAAACAGGCAATTGTTATGGTAGACCCAAGAAAGAAAGGAATTGTTGTTGGAAGAGAAGGCAGAAATGCTGAGAAAGCAAGACTTCTTGCAAAACGATATTTCAATATCACACATGTGCTAATTAACAGTCCACAAAACGCAACATTGGAGATGTAAGAATGACAAGAAAATCACCACTTGGATTATTTGCTGGCAGGGTTTTGAACTCTAAGAAAAAGAAACAAAGATGGGCAATCTCTACTTACAAAAGAAGAAAACTTGGTATTGATAAAAAATCTGATCCTCTTGGAGGTGCACCTCAAGGACGAGGTATTGTTTTAGAAAAAGTAGGTATTGCAGCAAAACAACCAAACTCTGCTATCAGAAAATGTGTTAGGGTTCAATTAATTAAAAATGGTAAAACCGTCACAGCATTTTTGCCACGAGATGGTGCAATGAACTTCATTGATGAACACGATGAGGTACACATTCAAGGTATGGGTGCCACACAAGGTGGTGCAATGGGGGATATTCCTGGTGTTAGATTCAAAGTTTTCAAAGTTAATGGTACATCACTTCATGAACTAGTAATAGGTAAGAAAGAGAAACCAAGGAGATAGAAATGGCAGAAACAAAGAACTTACTATTATTTAGAAAATGGGATTTATCTGATATCGAGATTAAAGATCCTGGATTAAAGACTGCTATCTCATTGAGAAAACAAATTTTACCATACACATATGGCCGTTCAGCACTAAAAAGATTCAACAAAGCTGATGTTAACATTGTAGAACGATTAATCAACAAGTCAATGCACTTTGGAAAAAAATATGCAAAGAACACAGGAAGAATGACTGGAAAAAAGACCAAGCTTCTCAATACTGTAAAAACTGCATTTGATATTATTGCACTAAAAACTGGACAAAATCCGGTTGAAGTATTAGTTAGAGCAATTGAATTTTCTGCACCAAATGAGGATACAACTCGAATTGTTTATGGTGGTACTACATATCATGTGTCAGTTGATGTTGCACCAATTAGAAGAGTTGATATGGCTTTGAAATTCATTGCTGATGCAATCAAAGAGGCAACATTTTCTAATCCAAAACCAATTGAAGAACATATGGCAGAACAACTAATACTTGCAGCAGCAAACGATTCTAACGCTCCTTCAGTCAAGAAAAAACATGAGCTAGAAAGAATCGCACAAGCATCAAGATAGAACTTTACCATTTTTAGAAATTTTTTCAGTAGCCCGAGGCAGATTCGAACTGCCGTCCCCGCCTATCCACTCTTGAGATCCAGAGGGCAGAATCCTTGACCGCTAGACTATCGGGCTACTTGAAGAAAATTTGATGTTTTAGAATATATTCATTTGTTGTAATTATTGTTGTCTGACTTCATGAATAACAGTCGCATAATCACAATCAGCTCTTAGTCTCATGTATGGAATCAATTTGTAATGAATAGAATAAAGATCTCTTTCTTTGAGTATAATTCCTTTTTGTTGTAATGATGCAAGACCTCTTGATGGAATGTTAATTGAAATATTTTTTTCTTGACAAACTCTATCACGTTTATTTTGAAATTGTTTTAGTGTAAATGTGACATTATTAATTTCTAAAATTAATGGCCAAATTACTTCACTCCATACAAATCTCCTGTTTTCTGTAGCTGAGGCATATTTTCCTTTTTCACTCAACATTAATAACATCTGTAAATCATGTTATAACTTGATTGTCTCAGAAAGAAATTGAAGAATCACTTGATTTATTGCAAAAAGACTGGGATGTAGACCCAATACTAAGAAATTTCATGCTAGGTAAAATTACTGATGTATCTGATTATCCAGTTAAAGTAAAAGATGTAGTTTTTCATGTACCTTATCTACAATCTGAAAAAAAATACATTTTATGGAAATGTTTTTGGCCTGACTGTCACAACTGTTGTGATAGACAAGGCCGACTTCCACTGACTTCAGATGATTTAATCACTATTGGAAAAGGTTTGAAATATCAAAAGCCTTCTGAGTTTATAAAAAATGAAACGCTTACTGTAACCTATCAAGAGCCTGGCCCTTCAGGACAAATGACAACAATGACTACAATTAATCTAAAAAGAAAAAAAGATGAAACAGAAGCTGATGATGGAACACACATCTCTTGTAGATTTTTAGATAATGAGGGAGGATGTAGTATGCATCCAGACAGACCTGGAGTGTGTTATCTTTATCCATTTTCAAGTTGGTTAGAAAATGAAAAAGGAACAGCTCGTGTACATGCTACCTATCAGTTTACTGGTGACTGTCCTGGATTTTATCTTGCAGAGAATTTAGATCCTATGAAAGATGAATTCAAAGAATATTCAAAAATTATTTACGATTACAACTTGGCATCAAATAGAACTAATCGAGAAGGATTTGGTTCAGTTAGTTTTACTTAGGCTTTAGCGATTTTCATCAAATCTGCAATTTTAATTTCCATACCAAATCTATCTTCATGCTTTTTCATGTAACGAAATATTGCAATAAAGTTTGGTAATGCCTTCAAGAAATTGAAATTTTTATGAATCTTTGCTCTAACAAAACTAAATACCTTGGCATACACCTTGTAGTGTTTTTCCACAGCTTTTTCATATGCTGCAAAGTCATGCATATTTTCAAGGAAAATTTCTACACATTGCATTGATGGAATGATTCCCTCACCAAGTAATGCATAAACTGTTCCAATTGATTCTCCAACACCAACAACTTTTCCTGAATAGTATGGTTTACATCTGTCTGGAGTGGCTAATCTAATTGGACGTCCTTTTGTTGCAACAATTTTACCCCCGTGTTTTTCTAAAAATCTATCAGTTGCTTTAATGTGGTCTTTGCTATAATCTCCTGCTCCAATATGTGCAAATTTGTCTCCTAGTGGGAAATACCAGAAATATCCTGACATTCCAGGGAATGGTTCTATGTAGAAGTCATCATATGGAACCTTGTCTTCATACTCTACTTTGTATTCGTATGTTGGTAGGAAAAAATCTTCTTTTAATTTTGGTAGATATACTCTATGAAATCCAGTACAATCAACTATCATGTCATACTCTTTTTCTAATTCTTCTAGCTTTGGTGCTTCACCATAAATTACATTGCAGTCTTTAATGAAATCTTTGATTAGTCCTAGTTTGTTGTATGTACATAATCCCTTTAATCCAATATTAAATTTTACATCGTTGCTCATCTTTACATGCATTTTTTTTCCATCATGAATTAAAAAGTCATCAAAGTTTCGTCCTGTCTTTTTGCAAAACTCTGTTAGTTCTGATTTTATTGTACCCCATGCACAAATGGAATCATGTCTTTCTTCGATCATTCTCTCATATCCTGTAACTTCGTGTTCTGAATCCTTTAGTCTAGCCATGAGATAAGATCCTGCAACTCCCATTCCCATTACTGCTATTTTCAAGATATTTTACGTTTTTACTGCACCTAATAAATACACTATCTGAAAATTTGACTAGTACTGATCATCTTTGATGGTTTTTCATTAGTAGGAAAAAGTAGTGTTAGTTAAATATCAAAATTGAATAGTATTTTTGAAAAGGTAGTCTGTCGTCTGATTACTAACGTTTTAGACCTTAAGACAATCGCTGTCATCAGATAACACTGTGTTGCTGATCTTAAGCGAGGAGCTGTCATCAACGCAACTCTTTGGGTGTTGATCTTAATCTCATCCCTTTTTAATTAAATTTGGGGAGGGGAGGTCAACTACCTTATCCAAAATTACATTTGAGAATAATTTTTAGTCGTGCTTAAAATCTGTAATATTGTGATGTGAACATCATTTATTATCTACAATAATATGTAATTTTCATGGGTGCAGATGAGGCAATTAAGAAACTAGAGACTTCTAATCAGGGATTAAAAGTAATTTTGGAAAATCTTGATGAATAACTTGCAGATATACGTGGAGATCCTAGATTAGAAGGATTAGTTGATGATTTGGAGAATCTATTTTTTGCATATCTAAAAACTTGGATAAAGACTAATACTGAAGTTATTGAAACTCTAAAAAAATAATTTTTTATTCAATAAAAATTGCAGGCTTGAATGGTCTTGCATGCTTTGCTTTTCCTTTAGGATCATAAATGTCTAAATCCGATTCCGAATAAACTTGGATTTCTACTCCAAAGTCTTTCTTTCCTAACTCTATTAATTCACTCACAAGAAAATTTTTCTCATCAAACTCTTTTGATTCTAATTTTGTTTGTCGAATTTCAGTTGGTTCTGATAAAATATCCTTTATCGTCTTTTGTACAAAGTCTGGAATCTTTTTTACATCTGATGTGTCTGGATTGGCAATTAGATCTTTCATTACAACCCCCATGTTTGTTTGTCCTGCCATTACTTTTTCTAAAATACTGTGATATACTTTAGATTTGAAAGAATCTGCAGTATAGATTGCAATCTTTTGAGGCGTAATTTTTGTAACTTTAAGAATATTTGTAATATCTTCAATTGTTGATTTCAGTAACTCTTCTGATTGAATTGATGTGGCATCTATATTTTCTTTGGAGTATTCAGGCCAATCTGATTTTGATACCACACCTGTCTGTCCTAGTTTCTCCCACATCTCTTCAGCTATGTGTGGTGCAAATGGAGATAACATTGCAACTCGTATAGAGTTAATCTGATGTAATATTTCTGAAATATTTTCTCTATTTTTAGCATCTGTTCTTTTGTGATACCAACTCAAGTCTGATTCAAATGAAAATAAAATTTCATGCAGTGCTTCTCGTAATCTCATTTTCTCAATTGCTTCAGTAACCTGGAGTATCATACTCTGGGTTTTTGATAAAATCCATCTATCTTCAGCATCCAAATTACCAATTTTACCAGCTTTTACTTTAGAGCATTCCTCAAGTAGTGATTCTAGTTTATTTTGAATACCATAAACTGATTCCATGTTAAAATCAGCATCTTGGAGTAATTCTGCTGATGATATTATTGCCAATCTAATTGGGTCTGCTCCATGATCTCTAATTGCAGTTCGTAGTGGGATAATGTTTCCCATGCTCTTTGACATTTTAGCACCATCCATCATTACAGAACCATTAACTACAATTTCTTGTGGCCATAATTTTTTATCAAATATTGCAACGTGATTTAAGACAAAAAATGACAAATGATTCTGAACTAAATCTCTACCTGAATGTCTTGAATCAACTGGATAAAAGTATTGGAATTCTTTTTTCATCATTTCAATGACATCCTCTGCAAGCTTGGAAGTTTGTGCAGCCAGTGCAATGTCTCCCTTATCTAAGAAAATATAATCAAAGAACTCTTTGGTTAAATTCTCAGGGGTTATTGTCCCATCATTTACAAATCGTGAAATTGTATAATATGCCATGTAAATGACACTATCTGATAGTGACTCTACAATCCAATCTTTATCCCATGGAAGTTTTGTTCCCAGCCCTTGTTGCCTTGCACAAGCTCGCTCATGCAACCAATCAATTACCTCTTTGAACTCTGTTCTGATATTACTTGGTAGAATATTCATCTCATCAAAACAATTACGAGCAAGCTCTTTCCATTCTTCATCGCCGTAATTCAAAAACCATTGATTGTTCAATATTTTCACAACACATTCTGCTCCACATCTACAATGTACTGGAGCATTCTCAAGTACTGGGAATTTTTCTAGGATGCTGTTCTCCTCTAACCATGCTCTTACTTTGTCTCGTCCAAACTGTACTTTTTCATTGTTGAATTGATCACATTTTTCATTTAGTTTTCCATCTGTGAATTCTTTTAGATACAACTCTTTTGTTGCCTCTTCTAATTTTTCATCTGTTTGGTTTGCAACTCCTAATTTTTCACAAATCTGTTTTGCAGGATATGTATCGTATCCTTCGGTAACTATAATTGGAATAGGCTCGATTTTTGAGGCTAATTCGTGATTTTTAGCCTTGAGATCCATCAATGCTTGGTAATCCTTTGGAGCGTGAGCTGGTACTGACATTACAAGTCCTGTACCCATTTCAGGCTCTACAAAGTCTGCTTCTAGTATTGGAATTTCTGCTCCATTGTGATTTGTAGCGTATTTTCCAATAATCTCACTACCTGGTATATCGCCAATGACTTTAACCTCTTTTTCAAAGAATTCAATCTTTTTTGCACATTGCTCTGATGCTATCCATGTTTCATTATCAACTGTAACTTTTTTGTAAATAGTATTTGGATTGACCCACAAATTAGTTACACCAAAAATTGTTTCAGGTCTTAGTGTTGTAACTGGGAAAATAAATTCACCAAATGAAAACTTTACTAGGAAATTTTTGTCATCAATCTTTGGTTCTACATCTCCCATTGTATCATGCTGTGATACAGGATTTTGGTCTTTAGGACACCAACCAACTGGATGACTACCCTGAATGACTCTGCCATTTTCTTTCAGAGTTATAATTTGCCATTCGATAAATTTCTGATAACCTGGAACTATAGTTGTAAACTCTCGTCTCCAATCAATGGAATAACCCATCTCAATCATTCCAGATTTTATTTCTTCATGGAAATAGTCTGCAATCTTTATTGGTTCAACAAATGTTTTGATATCTTCTTCTGGAACATGATATACGTTTCTCAATCCATCAAGAATTTCTTTTTCTCCAGCTTGAATTCTTTTGGCCATTCCTAATACTGGCGTGCCAGTATAATGGAATCCCATTGGGAACAACACATTATATCCTTGCATTCGATAAAACCTTGCATGAACATCAGCTAGTGTGTATGTTCTGCCATGTCCGATGTGTTGTGGAGAATTTGGATACGGATATGCTACTGTGATAAATTTTTTTGGTTTGTCATTTGGATTTGTCTCAAAGTCTTTTGATTCAATCCATTTGTTTCGCCATTTGTTTTCTATTTCATTCCAGTTAATCGTCATTGTACCATCCTAAAATCATTGATTTTGCTTTGGCTATTGCCTCGTCTTTTTTAGATGTGTCTTTTCCTCCACCTTGAGCAAATTTAGCATCACCGCCACCTGAACCTCCCAAAATTGAGGCTATTTTCTTGGCTATCTCGCCTGAATTTACGCCTGATTCCTCTCCTGCATACACCATAATTCTGACAGTTGGACCTGATTCAAAAATTCCGCAAAATGCAGCTTTACTATCTTTAGCAACTAGTTTCTTGCCAAAGTTTTGGTGGAAATAATCATCATAATTTGCACTAGCAGTAAAGCAGATTTTATTTTTAATTGTAATGGCATCTAATTCTCCTGATTGGCCAGCTAGAATCTTTTCAAGTAATATAGGAATTTGCTCTCTTGCCTTTTCTTTATTTTCTTCGCGTTGTTTTTCTAATGCTTGTTTTGCAATATCATCTGCAGCCTGTTTCTTTGACTCTTCTTCTTGGTCTTTTACATATTGAAATGCTGTAGGTCCTGAGACAAATTCTAGACGAACTACTCCATCTTGAATTCTTTTTGTCTTTGTAATTTTAATTAGCTCTATATCTCCAGTTTTCTTTACATGTGTTCCACCACATGCTTCTATATCTTGATCTTCTATTGATACAATTCTAACTGACTTTACTGGAACTACACCGCCCTGATAAATTCTAAATCCATACTTTTGCTCTGCAGTTCCTCTATCATAGTAATCGATGGTTACTGGAATATTTTGTTTTACTATACTATTGGCTGCATCTTCGATTTGTTTTACTTCCTCATTAGTTAATGATGAATGATGTGTTATATCCAACCTTGCATGATCATCTTCTTTGAATGCAGAGTGCTGCCAAATCCATGATCCTAAAATTTTACGAGATGATGCATTTAGTATGTGAGTACTGGTGTGGTTTTTGGTAATGTTTGCACGTCTTGTTTCATCAACCTTACATGATACAGTATCGCCTTCTTTTGGAACGTCACCTTCTAGCTTGTGAACAATAATGTTTGCGTGTTTATCTACATTAACCACATTGAATCCTGCTATGGTTCCTAGGTCTGGTTCTTGTCCTCCGCCTCTGGCATAAAATGAAGTTCTATCTAATACAACTTGGTCCTCAAAGACCTTGATTACTTTGGCTTCAAACTCCATTGGGTCATCTTTGTAAAATAGAGTCTCAGTTTCAGATAACTCTTCTAGTGGCAGTTCTGCAATTGCCTTTTTCTTTTCAGATTGGTGTAAATCAGACAACTTGGAATAAAATGATGATGGGATCTCTGTGATTGCATCAACTTCTTTGAGGTACTCAGGTGTAATACCATCTGATTCGTACAGTGTGATGAGTTCATCTACATTTGG
This sequence comes from Candidatus Nitrosopumilus sp., assembly GCA_965248045.1. Taxonomy (GTDB): domain Archaea; phylum Thermoproteota; class Nitrososphaeria; order Nitrososphaerales; family Nitrosopumilaceae; genus Nitrosopumilus. The sequence continues at coordinate 981,818 of CBDFIG010000002.1, read as the reverse complement.
CACTCCTTTCTCGCGAATCTTTTCTGCCTTTTTCTTCATATGAACCTTGGATTCTTCATATCTTGCTGATTCTATCTTGAGAATTTGTTTGACATCTTCCCTCTTTTCATCAAGTTCTGGATAGGTCTCTTTGAGATAATCAATATGGGTATCAATTAATTCATCAATATCTAATTTTAGATTCAAACGATTAATTGTTCCATTAATTCTTCGTAACATCATTCTGAGATTATATCCACCACCAACATTGCTTGGAAGTGCTCCATCTGTAATTGCAAAAACCAATGTTCTCAAATGGTCTGCAATTAGATACACTCCTTCAAGCGGTGTAATCATTTTGTTTAGTTGGTCATCGGTAACTCCTGCAGTCTTTATTGCATGGCGCCTAACGTCATTTAGATCTTCAAAACTGTCTATTGCCTTTGCAATTTCTGTAAAGTATTTTCTTAAAATCTCCGAATCTGAATCAATTCCAGCCTTTTCAAATAATTTTTGATTGATTGGACCAAAACAGCAGTCATATGCAGTTGGAGTGCCCATTGTGACCCATGCAAATCTTTCAAGTCCAGCACCCATATCGATAACTCTTTGATCAAGTGTTGTGTGTTGTCCTAATTCTCCTTGGAATTCAGTAAATACTGCATTTCCAAGCTCCAAACCTCTAACAAAATATTCCAATGATGGGCCAAAAGAGCCTCCACCTGCCCAAACATCCTCTACAAACATCACTTCTTCTTTTTTAATTCCAAATTGATCAGTTAATAATCTAAAATCTAAATCAACACATTCATCTTTCCAATATCCTCCTAAATCTGGAACACTGTGTTGTCCAATCATACAGAAACTTGAAAAATGTCTACCTGTAATTCCAACATTTTCCAAATCTTTGAAACGTAAGCAAGTTTGTGGAACTACAAGTGGATTGGCAGGAAATTCAAAAACTACCTTGGAGCCCATCACTCTTTGAAAATCAACAACTGATGCAATTGTAAAATACAAATCATCTCGCCATCTACAAACTACTGGATACCTGCTAACTGAAGTGTGATTATTTTTTACAAAAAACTCTTCAACTTGTTTCCATGCTTGTGTATAATCAAATCTCTTAGTTGTTGGAGGCTCCCCAATGAATGAATATGTGTCAGTCCCATCATCAGGACACAAATTTCTATCTGCATTTAGAGTCCAAAAGAATCTGCCACATTTTGAACACGATTTTCTGATGAAACCTTGCTCTTCAAATAATTTGACTTTATAGTATCTATCAGAATCTGATGAAAATTCCTTTAGAATCTCTTTTTTATCCAACGATGAGCATGCTCCAATCCAATATTAAGAATTGTCGATTAATAATAAATTTAATTCACGTGAGACACTGATTAATTAGAGTAATTTTATACCATATCATGCAAAGATCGATGCTTATTTTTGAGAATAGTATCAACAGTCCAGAAACAAAGAAGATCTATTTATGGGTATTAAATAAATTTATGAAATTTTTCAAACTAAAAAATTATGATTCCTTATTATCTATGGATAAAAAAATGTTACAAATAATGATTGAAGATTATGTGATGGAATTAAAAAGAAATAAGAAATCTAGAAGTTCAATTCTGATTCCAATTGCTTCTTTAGAATTGTTTTGTAATATTAACGATATCATAATAAATTGGAAGAAAATTAAAAAATTAGTTCCTGCATCCACTAAGAAAACAGGTTCTAAAGCATACACTACAAAACACGTACAAAAAATCCTTGAATTTGAAACAAATTTGAGAAATAAAGCAATAATTCATTTTATTGCATCATCAGGAATAAGAATAGGCGCATTACCAGAACTTAAAATAAAACATGTTGTAGATATTGAAAACTGTAAAACAATTACTATTTACCCAGATGATAAAGAAGAATACATCACATTTCTAACACCAGAAGCAAGTAATGTTTTAAATGATTACCTAGAAAAAAGAAAAAAAGATGGAGAATATCTAGATTTGGAATCTCCTTTGTTTAGACAACAATACTCACTTGGTATTTCAAAGCCAAAATCAATCTCTAAAACTGGTTATCAAGCAATGATGGATAGATCTTTGAGACGATGCGGATTAAGAATAGGTTACAGTAAACAAAGAAGAGAAATTCAACTTGATCATGGTTTTAGAAAAAGATGGAATACTATTCTTAAAACAACGAATGGAATTAATGTAATCTTAGCAGAAAAAATGATGGGACACGCAATAAAATCTATACCTCTGGATGGAACCTACCTTGATCCAACAATTGAACAATTATTCACCGAATTTAAAAAAGCAATACCTGAATTAACAGTTAATGATTCTACACGAAAAGAATTCGAGCTAGACAAACTAAACAGAGAAAAATCAGAACTGCAAAGGATAAACTTCATGTACAAAAAAACACTTGATGAGAAAGAGCAGCTAGAGTCACGATACAGGCAGAGAGGCTCAAAGGAAATTACTGATAAAAAACTAAAGCAAATACTTGTTGAAATTCTAAAAGAGAATAACCAAATCTAAACTACTTTTTTTAATTAACTATATGTGAATACAAAAGCAAGGAAATCAGACAGCATAAAAAATGAATTAAAGACTTGCAGTTTATCCTCTACAAAGAAGATTGCAAAGAAACAGATTGGGAGAAAAACAGACAAGAGCATGTATAGCGACGATCAAAAGTTCGTGAACATTTTTGCTGGATTTCTAAAGATATAATTTGCAACATCAAGCTTGAACTTTGTCACTCTAAAATATTCAGAGACTGCCTTGTTCATTATTGCAAACATTGCATAATATTCTGATACCAGCAACGAATGCTTGCTTGTCTTCCAGCACTGCTCTATCATGTTTAGATATGGTGAACCCTTTGGCAACCAGATTAGTTTGACATCAGGATTGCTTGCAAGATATTCCTTGACTTTCTTTGATTTGTGAACTGATGCCCTGTCCAACATTAGAGCAACCCTGCCATATTTCCAGTGCAACTCCTTTAGATATTCTATAAAGGTCGCAGCATTGAATTTCTGATAAACTCTAAACAGTTGACTGCCATTTTCTGTGATTGTACCATAAACTGCCAAACTCTCATGTCGTCCAGTATATGGAAGGAATATTCTTTTGGCAACAGGTGACCAATACTTTTTTCCTATTTTTGTATCCCTTACAAAGAATGCCTCATCAGCCATTGCAATGATGAATCCATTCTTTTTTAGGCGTGAAATTCTCTTTTTGATGCGTTGCTGCCAGCTTTTCACAGCAGATACAGTTCCAGACCAGAAGTTATCGTGTGTTAGATATAAAATATGAATTTTCCAAGGATTGAAAAATCTTATTTTTTCTGGAAAAGGTTGTCTACGATCTCTTGAATGTCTCTAACTGCATCTTCTTTGGTTTTTTCTAGCTTTATGAGTATGTTGTTTTTCTCACTAATTATTTTTAATATTTTCTTTTGTTCTTGCATGGTAGGAAATGACATCTTCAACTTCAAGATGTGTTTTGGTTTTATCGAGGCATAATAGATATGCTATTTTTCAGATAATAATTCTGCCTTTTTTGACTCAAAATCAGATTCAGAAATTACACCCATAATCATCATGTCATGCCATTCTCTAATCTGTTTTCTTTTATCCTCGTCACTCATCTTTGAGTGTAATTTTACATTCTTTGCAGTGTCTACTATTTTATTTCCTACATCTACACCTGTGGTTTTGATTTTCTCTGATGGTATCTTTTCACTTGTTTTCTTTGTAACATCTTTGATTTTTTGAGCAGTCTTTGTAATATTTTCTTTAATTTTTCTTGGCGGATTGTTTGCTTTTTTCCATTCTCGTTTAGACTTGTATCCATAATTCTTTACATTGTATTCTGTAACCCACTTTAGCATAAAATATATCATAACCAAAACAGAGCCTACAAAAATCACTAGGTGATATATCACAATTAATGCAAGGGAAAGTAGGAAAATTATATCATCTAAATTTCCACTGTCTGGAAAATAATCATAAATCACACCGCTGACAAAAGATTCCAAGTGATAGTTTGGATAGATATAATACGAATAATCAATACTTTCAGCTAGTGTCGTCTCTGAATCTGCAAATGGATACAAAATGTAATCTAGTACAAACCACACTGTAACAAAAAGAGCAAACAACGGTATCCATTTTCTGGTTTTTTGTATCTTGTTTGTCCACAATATTGCAAAGATACTACATGAGAAAAAACAAGCCCAAAACCTAGATAAGGGCATTTTATCAGTATTTAATGTTGTTTTATCATCAGCCATTTTCATCATAGTTTGTTTCAGATATTATATTTCCAAATTCATCATCTATGTCAAATACAAATTTATGTATTCCACCATTATCACTATGGTCTATAATCTCAAAAGATATGATAAATGGTTCAATTTTGATGGATTCGGTTATAATATTTCCTTCTACGGTTACTGGTATTTCATCAGATTGTGCATACGCAAAACTAGTAACAACTACAAGTGTTAGTATTACAGACAAAATAATTGTCAATATTTTTTTCAAGAATTATATTGATTTAACCTTTACGCAGAAATTCTATTTAAAACAATCATCATGGATTTTTGATTTATCAATTATTTCAGTTCTTTTAGATTTTTTATCAAAAGAATCAGGATTAATTCAATTAATGGTGAGATATATATCCTGAATAATCTCTTTATTTTATCTGTTACATCAGGCTTGTAATTCTTTTTCATAAATTATATTAAGTAATTCTTTTTCATAAATTATATTAAGTATGTGGTATCCCAAAATCAGTTCGTCTTTTACTCTGCATGATACTTTTCTCCTGTCTGCTCATCAATAACTGTACTCCCCTTTTGTGGCATCTTTCTTACAAACGCTTTGGCTGGAGTTTCCAAAGTATCCCAGTCAAGTGACATGTGTGGTTTTGTATAATTATACCAATGAACCAATTCATCTATTGTGCCAAACCATTTTTGTTTTCTCTGAATCTCCCCGTGGAATCTCTCCAGCTTGCCATTTGTTTGTGGATGATTCACTCTAGCTAGAATGTGTTTGATTTCCAATCTCACTAGTTCCTTTTCAAATTCTGTTGCCCCTCTTCTTTTGTATTCTGATTTGTTTGCGTAAAACTGAGAACCATGATCAGTCAATATTGATGCTGGTCTACCATGCTTTACAATTGCTTCACTGAGAACTACAAGTGCATTTACTGTTGTAGCTTCTGCAAACACACCATAATGTACGATGAATCGTGAGGCATCATCTTGGTAACACAAAAACCATCTGCCGTCATCTAATTTCTTCCAGTCAGTATGCCACATAGAATTAGAATATGTTCTCTCAAATCTTATCCATTTTCGTCTTCTTCTCTTCTTTGGTTGTTCTTCTGCCAATCCCTTATTCCTTAGTATTTGGTGAATGGTATTATGAGGTATATGGATTCCATCAGAATCAAGTATTTTCTCAAGAAATACTGCTGAACATCTGAATTTCTCAAATGCTGACTGCACAGTTTGATTCATCTCCTCTGTAATTATTCTTCTTGGCCGTCCTGGTTTTCTTAGAGTGGGAATTACTCCTGCACTGCGATATCGTGAATATAGTTTCTGCACCCAACGTGTTGATATCTTCATAGAGTCAGCAACATCTGCATTTCTCATTCCATTTTCCTTTTGTCTGATTATCCATGATACTTTGACTGGATCTAATTTCTGCATAATTCTATGATTCTTGCCTCTGTTCCATACGTATCGTGATTTTAGTCTAGAAATGATGGGGTGAACCAATTTCAGGATAATAGATAAAAGATTCTGTACCAGTTGAAATAGATGATGAGAAATTAAGTTTGGAGGAAATAACCTCTACAGAAATCCTTGATGATGTTGATTCAATAAAGTATGATGATGCCTTGATGTCTATCCTGGAAACAGATTTGGTTTTTACCCACAAGGAAATAGATTCAGACATAATTTCTGAGGCGGGAATATTTGGCTACATAAAATGGCCAAAGTATGAAGTAACTTTTCCTAGAACCGCACAGGTAGGTGTACCATTTGATGTAGTCTTTGACTATGCATTTGTGATACCTGATGAGGAAACTGGAAGCTATGTGAACTTTAATGACCAATGCTCTGAAAATAATTGTGGACATAACCGTTTCTCAGCCAAAGTCTCTAGTTTTGTTGATGTAAAATCAGACAAGTTGGAATATTTTTCTAAGACTTTTGATCAAAAGATGATCCCAATGAGAAACTACACTCACTATCAATATCATCCAGAGTTTAATAATACAAAAGCACTTCAGGAAACGTTTACTTTTGTAATCAATGAGCCTAGTGATGTCTATCGAATTGGAGAAATTCATGTTCAGATACAACTTCATCATAATGATGATTTGGTCTACTTTTATGTAGATAAAAAGGGAACCGTCATTTTTGATCAAATGATGACCCAAGATACATTTGATCAAAGCTTGTTTGCAAGATCTACTGCTCCATCTGTGATGAGTGTTGTATCTGCCATAGAGACAGAAATGGACAAGCTACAGAAACGATCCTATGATTGGACTAGAGCCGTTATTCCAGCTCCTGTGGGTCTAAGAGATGGTGTTCCCCCTGAATTGTATGGGTACTATGCAGACAAATTACTACGTAATCATCCAGGTGAAAATTATGAAGAACTTTTGAGATCTTATAATTATACACAAACTTGGATAGATGATTTCTTGTCTGCTATGCCTGAGCTAAAGACCCAAGCAATTGACTTTCTAACATCATATACGCTTCTGCCTCTAGCATATGGAGCAGAAGCTACCACCACTATTTTTGGTAAATTGGTAAACACAGACGAAGATAATTCTTCTGTCTTTGTTCATGGCGGAACTGTATGTGCTTATGATGCAGATACCAATAGTCTAAATCAAATTATTCTAAATAATGAACATATATGTACAGAAACTACAAATTCTGGAACATTCGTTTTTGATGTTCCTACTGCTGATCCTAATGGTTCAGGCAACACTGATCTAGTTTTAAAGGCATTTGCAAAAAATTCACACTTTGAATTTTTTTTAAACAACAATGAAGATATAGTAAAAATCGATGATAATGAATCACCTCGTGAGATTTCAGTTGATTCCTACAATGTTGGATTCTTTGATATCTCAGAAGAACTTTATCGGAATGTCCCAATTGAGCACCAACACTTTTGGGCTCTAGACAGATTGACTGATATTCAAGATTGGTACACTGATAATGTTGTTGCCAGCACTGAAAAAATATTTGTAATTTATGATCCCACTTTATGTAGCTCAGGTGCAAACTATGATCCAGATAGATCCAAGATGTTTTTAACTCATACTGAAGATGAGGATGGTGTTAATTGTGACACTGACAATATACACTCACCACTAACAAATGAAGATACTTTGGCTCACGAATTTGGCCACGCAGTTTTTTATCAGACATATGATAGTTATGATTCTGCGGCTACCTAGAAATCATCAAGATTTTACTTGATTATCGATCAAAATAGATCATCTTGATCAATGAATAATTCTTAATTATTCCATTTTATGAATAAAAAATACAGACGCATGATTAGACTCATGCTGTCCATACTCAAGAAAATGAATGCTCCATTATTTTTGCACCCAAAATCAAAGCGTACATTTTCTGTACACCAACATACAATTATGCTAGTCCTTAGGCAGTACGAGTCAAAAAGATGAGAGTTTTGTTGAATGGTTCGTTATGTTGTGGAACGGCTCTTTGCGTGGTTGAAAAATGGTTTTCATAGGACTAGAATATGAAAAGAATTGTGAGAACTATCTCGGGTTTGTCTACCTGGCATGTATCATGATGTATTGGAGGGTATTGGGATGAGTTCATTATAGGGTCTGAGATTAATTATTTTTCAGAAAAGTTTGATTATAAAATTAGAGGTCGTCTTTTTTCTCAGAGCCAAGATCATCTAACAAGTTAGAATATTCTTCAAGAATTTCGTGTGTTATTCTTTCATCGTCTTGGTTCATAAGAAATGACTCTCCTAGTCGTATAAATAATTATTTGCCTCATGATGGATTTGTCAAGACTTGATCTTCGGTCTTGGATGTTATAGAGTAGTTCCCTAATCTCTTTCTCATCTCTTTGTTCTATTTTTAGCCTATATCCATTATCACGTAGAAATTTTATTGCACAAACTATTCCTGTCCTCTTGTTTCCATCCAAAAATGGCTGAGACCATGAAATGATTCCCATAATATAAGATGCCTTTTCAATCAAGTCTTTTTTATCATTGCCACTATTTCCATATTTTTCAACCTCCAAGAGAACATCATCGATTTCACTTCTTACTCCAATAGAAACTAATGCATCAGGATGTTTCTTTTGAAATTCTTTCAGAACCAGTCTATTTGTATCAATAAGATACTGTTTATCAACCAAACTGTCTTGTGTTGTCTTGGAAATTACTAAAGTTTTTCCTGATCAGATAAAATTTTAATTCCTTTTTCTTTAAGTTTTTCAATTATTTTTTTTGGAGTTTTATGCAACAACTCAGCAGATCTATCCAGCGAAATTTTATTTTTTCACTAAATTTAGAATAGTGTCTTTCATTATAGGCAAAAGTCTCTTATATTCAACTGATTCATCAGTCATTTCAGGATATGCAGAATATACATAACAAAGTAATTCATTACTAGTTAAATCATTAAGAAATATTTTGTAGTCATTTAGATAAGAGAGCAGCTGCAAGACAGACACTTGAGATAATATGGCACATGCTAACAAACTGTGAGGAGTATCGTACACAAAATCATGCGTTGACACAAAGAAAGCATAAGAAGATGCAAGACAAAGCACAAGCGTCCTGATTTCAGCAAAGCACACTAGCAATGGCCCACGGTAGTATGAGAGACGATTTCGTATGGGAGAATCCTAATGTTTTGAGTTGCCCTTAAAAACAATTCAAATTATTGGTAATGGATGGAAAATGGTCAAATTTTTGCAGTAAAAATCAATTATGTTTCTTGAATGAGACTCAAAAAATTCTTCCGTAAAGTATTCCAGCTCTTTGCCATAAATTAACACTTCTTTTTCTTTTAGTCCTTCTTCAACTAGCAAAAGAACTGGAACATTTTCCCCTATACCGAATCCTATCTCCTCATGTACTGAGGCTGATATCAAACCATATTCTGTGATTATTGCAACAATATAATCTGATGAAATAATTTCATTTTTTATTTTATCTGTAATTAGAAGTTCGTATTCTGGTCTTTTTTCGGCTAAATATCCTTCCATACCATTCTTCTTTAGATAACTACTGAAATCTGAACTTAGTTTCAGATCTTTTTCTTTGAATGTATGACTAATGAAAATTTTCAAGTTACTCTACTAATAATATTTGATTTGTATATGTATTCTGAAAAAGTTACTTGGTTCAAATTTATCTATTAGATTCCAATTATTTTCATAGTTTTTATTAATGGTCAAATGAGAGGGGTGGTCTATACCCATAGATTGTTTGTTTACTATGATTTTTTTCTAAAACCAAGTCCAATAAAGACTCCACCTATAGAATACAATATAGTTGAGACTTGGGCATAACTAATTCACAAAAATAAAATCTAAAATTATTCAACAGCAAAGCATTCTTCTTACAACTCTTGGATTCTCATTGCCAATTACACAGTTGTAGTACACTGCCAACTGATACACCAACACACAAATCAACACAAATGATTTCACGTTATCAAATCCTTTTACTGGCAATACACCAATTCTAAACGTACTTTTTAGTATCTCAAAGGGTAGTTCAATTGAGATTTTTCTATCCCTGTACAACTCTTGACCAATCAAAGAATTGTAAAACTCTGCAAGATTAATTCTTTCTGGCGGAGTATGCAGGTATTGCCTTATTGGAGCAATCAATCTGAGATGTTTTTTGTTGCTAAAACGATATAATTTGGAATCATCATATGCAGGATCACATAGAATATTCTTGACTAATCCTGAAAGTGATTCAACTAGTGTGCAATACATTTGACTGTCATGAACATTTGCAGTGCTGAGATTAGCTGACAATGGAACAATTAGTTTGCCAGTACTACAACTCATGTGTAATTTGTATCCAAATACCCAACCCTTTGATTTGGAATATCCCCATTTGGCATCCGTATCAATTCCTGAAATTGGTAAACGATTATTCTTCATGTCTGATTTGTGCCATACTGGACCTGCAGCTTTTAGCATGGAACCATCAGCTGATGCGGATTTGTTCTCTACTATTTTTCTGAAACAAACAGGTTTCCCATATTGCTGATCATCTGTGTAATTGGAAGATTCTGAAATCTTCTGTCAATGGTACGTCTGTCCGGGATTTGTGTCAATCTGCAAACCTTGAGCAGTTTGTCATTGTTACATTTGATTGAAAGGAAATAATGAAACGTATTGTTGCTTGGAATTCTCATCCATGATTTTATAATGTACAATTGCACCATTAATACAGTTGGGTAGACATATGGTCTGCCACGTTTTAGAATGTCTTCATACAAAGATAATGTTCCCACCAGATACAAAACACCAATAAGAAATGATTCTGATAGAATGTTGCTGGGGATTTTTACATTCATGATATGATGAAATAATATTGTAGAGATCCTTGGCTTTTTTCATTTGAATAATTTGAGAAATTGATTAAAAAATTGAATTAGTTATGCCCAAGTCTCAATTAACTTTGTGATTAATCAACGCATCACACCTCATAATATAACCATTAATCAACGTGAAACGGTGATCTATAATAAATTAAATACACTACATAATGCAGTCTATTCATGTTTGGAAAAAAACCTACTCTAAAAGAAGGGGTTCATGTTTTTTCTACTAAAAAAAATGGTGATTATTATGACTTTATCTTTGGAGTAGTTACTGGTGTAGATGATAAAAAAGTAGGAATCAATGGTGTAATTGTCAATCCTGTTGGCCTCAAAAATAAGATAACACAAGGAAAAACAGGAGAACGCTCCCAAGAAATACTAGAACATCCTACCCCTGATAATGTTGTTCTAGCTTTAGTCTATAGGATTGAACATGAAAATTTTGCAGACGTAATTGATCTTGATAAAGACAAATGCGATCTCATCCCTCCTCAGGTTTATGCAATGTTAGATGGTTGGATTCGAGAATCTCTTTCAGAATTTCTCAATAATGTATTGTCACTAGCCCCTAGTTCAGAAAGAGATGAAGCAAAACGGATTTTAAAACACAGAATGGATACTTTGACTGATAAAAATTTGAAAAGAACGCTTTACTCTGTTTGCCGAAGTCTTAAAGTCTTGAACTAAATTTTCAAATTTTAGGCATGATTTCTGTTTCTGTTTCCTTGTAGGTTGTTTTCTCCGTGTTACTTTTCGGTTGCTGCAACTATAACCTTGAAAGTCCTATGATTCCAAGTACTATCGAGATAGTTATCGTAATCCAAAACTTCCAATGATCTTTAGCAAAATTCTTAATAGTTAATTTGATCTTTCTAATTTTTTTCACTTTTGCTACTTTTTTTGTATGACACTCTAAACATATCAACTCTGAAAATGTTGGTGGTTTTTCATTGTAAATTTCATCAAAATCAGAGTCATCAAAATTCTCTGTTACTATGAATTCTTTAGTATCATCCGCATCAGAATCCTTGTAGTATGTTAATCCGCCATGCTTGTATGCTAATCTCTTACATTTAGGACATATCTCAGTGTAAGGTTTTTCACGCCTTTTGATACATTCTGAACAAAGCAATCCATTGTAACCATCATGAGAATCTGTATAATCTGTAATTTTCCCTACTTCCGTATTTTGTTTATGACATTTGTCACAAACATTTACTGATCTTTTAAATTCAAATGGCATTTTACTTCAAAAAATGTATAGGGTCATCTTTTATTTTTACTCTTTTTTTTCTGTGCTTTTAATGAATCATAAAGATTTTTAGTTGCTAGTCTCATTATTTGCTGTAAAAATGTGGATGTTTCTTTTGATTCCTCAGCATAATCGGGATGTGTGTCCAATGCATACCATTCATTTAATGTACGTTTTACTCTTTTTCTAAAACCGAGACGGTAAAGAATATTTAATTTTAATGCAGGCCATGTGTTATAAATCCATACTAATCCAAAAAATTCAATTGCTTTTGTAGTTGAATGTGTCTCTAACCAATCTGCAATTTTTTTAATTAATTCATTTGTTGAATCTGGATCGGTTTCTCTAGTATCTGCAATTTCTATTGTAAATCTTACACTATCAATTGGGATTGCTAAATATGTTTGATTAAGATAAAGATAAAGAAATGCAGTCATTAATCCAGTTCTTTTGTTTCCATCAACAAAAATATGCCATCGCGTTATTGCTTCCATCATAACAGCTGCTTTACTTATCAAATCTTGATAAGGACTTTCAACACCAAAGAGTATCCTGTCGGGTTTTTCAATAATGGACTGAAGTAATGACTCTCTTTCAGGAATTATTCCCTTTTCCATTTTTGGAAAAGATTTTTCTAATTCAGTATGAATTACTTTAATAACATCTGCATCAAATTCAATCATTAAAGTTCGTCTAATCGTTCAAATACAATTTTGTGTCGAGTCAAAGTTTTCTTTACAAGTTCTTCAATTATTTCTCTACTTTCATCAGTCATTTTCTTCTCATCTCTTTTCAATTATACTATATTAATATAGTTTCAGACGTTTAAAGCCTTGTTAACAAAAAGTGAACAAGTATCTAGTCAAGTTTTGCATTTTGAATAAGCGTTAGCCATTTGTTTTTTCCTTCGACTTTAATGCCGCAGGCTTTGGCAGTAATGTCGCCATTCAAACCCATATAGGGTCTAATGTAATTATGATAAAGTTGGTATCCATCAAAAAGAGGGGATTCTTTTTTCTTAACCCCTCTCATCACTTTTTCCCTATCTCTAAATTCTCCGTTTAGTCTCTCCATTTTGTTATTGTTTCTATCTCCAGTGAGGTGAGTATGACGAATGTGAGTAGTCCTGTTTCCTCTTTCTCTTGCCCAAAACTCTTTCTTGTATGCGATATTGTAAGATGGTAATCCGTCAGTGATGAATACTTTGGGAGTGGTCTTGGTTATTTTCTTGCTTTGTTTGAGTAATCCTCTGACATTGTGACCGTGTTTTTTGTTTGCAACTTCCTGTGCAATCCAAAATCTTGTTTCATCATCCATCATAGAAAAGACATATTTCAATTCACCTCTGATTTTTACAAAGACTTCATCTGCTCTCCAAGTATCCCCTACTTGTGGTGTAATCTTATCCAAGTATGCTTTCATCAATTTGGTGTATTTTCTAACTCAACAGTAAATGGTCTTATGACTAACATCTACGCCTTGAAGTTTTAGGAATTTCTGAACATTCCTTAATGATTCACCTGTAAAGTATAGTTGTAAAGACTGGGTGATTATTTCAGGACTTGACTTCATCTTTTCAAATTCAAGATTAATTGAGAATGTCTTGTTACAATCCGTGCATGAGAATCTCTGGATATTTCCCGACTTGTTGTGTCTTATTTCTGATTTTTTGTTATTATCAGAGTTACAGAATGAGCATGATTGAATGGTTATAGGTTCTATTGTTACTTTGTTTTGTTTTCTAACTTGTTCTCTTAGTTTGATTGAAAATTCTATTGTTACTTTGTTTTGTTTTCTAACTTGTTCTCTTAGTTTGATTGAAAATTCTACTGAATGGATATGTTTGCAACAAACCTTTCTAAATTTATGATCAGGACAAGAACATACAAAACCAGTTTTTGTTTTTACTACTGAATAGTTTACGTGTCTTGTTTGGGATCTTACTGAATAGGTGAACTCGTCAATTCTTCTAATTTGGTTATCTTTTGAGGCTATTTCCTTACCTTTTGTTTCTCTTTGGTTCGTTTCTGTCATGTTATTCCCTTATACCCTTCTATAAGGTTAATAGTGTATATAAGTATTACCGCTTAGAAGGGGATAAGGTTATAAGATTGAACTGTTTTATGTATGACATGGTAAAAACAACCATTGATCTACCTGAAGAACTCTGGAAGAAATTTAGCATTAAAGTGATCGAGCAACATGGTGGTAGAAAAAAGAATGATGTTATTGAAGGATTGATCAAGAAATATCTAAAGGAGAAAAGATAATGTTACTTGATAATCCCCACAAAATGATTGAATTATTGCTGAAAATTTACTATGGGGAAATATCACATTTGATACACAAGAAATTAAAAAAGATCTAAAAACAATGGTTAAATTTTCAGATGAATTAAAACGCTGGTTAAAGTTACAAAAAAATAATGATATTCACAAACAAGAATTCTATGATCTTACACATTATTTGACAGAGGCTATATTTGCTGTCAGATTTACAGGTGTTGCAACTGGAGAAATAAAAGATAGAGAACAAGAATTAGAAAATATTGGTCTCAAAACTAAAGTCAAGACATTAGAATCTGAAAATAAACAGGCAGTAGAACAGTTATCTAAAGTTAAAATTGAATTAGATGAATTACAAGGTACCAAATCAGTTGATAAGGAATTTCACGGTTTCAAATGATTTGGAATATTTACACTTGTGATACTTGTAAAAGGCAAGTAATTGCAGAAGAAAAGGAATCTCATCAATGCAAACCTCTCAAAGAATATGGGTTTGAAAACTCAATTTTATGGATCAATGATGGCACAATATGGTACCCTCTCAAAACCCAGCAACCGAAAAGTAACCCGGAGAAAACAACCGATGATGAAACAGAGCCCGATTTCTCCATAGTTTTATATTATGCCCTAAGAAAATCTCGATACAATGGAATACGTTTACGCTGCTTTACTTCTTCACAAGCTAGAAAAAGAAGTTAATGAGGCAAACATCAGTTCAGTTGTTAAAGCATCTGGTGCTGACGTTAATGAAGCCCAAGTTAAATCTCTAGTTGCAGCATTAGCCGATGTTAATATCGATGATGCAGTTAAAGCCACACCTGTAGCAGTTGCAGCAGCAGCCGCACCAGCAGCAGATGCAGCAGCAGCTGGTGGTGAAGCAAAGAAAGAGGAAAAACCTAAAGCCGATGGAAAAACCGAAGAAGCAGCCATGGAAGGATTATCTTCTCTATTTGGCTAGAAAACTTTACTTTTCCAAATTTACTTTTGATCTTTATTTTTTATCAAATCTTAATTAGCAATAGCTCTGTCTTTGCATTGAATGGTAGATTTTTCTTTTGAAATTGATGGATTCATTAGCATTTTAGATTATTTGGGAACTATTGCATTTGCCGTAACAGGAGCTTCTAAAGCAATTGCACATAACGTAGATATCTTTGGAATTATTGTTTTGGCAACAGTAGTTGGAGTAGCAGGTGGAATAACTCGTGATGTCATATTTGGTAGGTTTCCGACTGCATTTTCTGATCCTGGCTACATCAGTCTAACTGTAGCTGCTGGAATTGTAATGTTCTTTCTTTATACTAAACTCAAAAAACAGATGACTACTTGGCTAGTCTTTGATGCAGTTGGATTAGGGGTGTTTTCTATAATTGGTGCATCAATTGCATACTCTATTGTTGGATTGGATTTTCTTCCAATGTTATTTGCTGGAGTATTGACTGCAATTGGTGGTGGGATACTGCGAGATGTATTTGTTAGGGAAATTCCAATTGTTTTTGTTAAAGAAGTATATGCCGTAGCTAGTGTAATTGGAATTGTCGTCTTTTACGCAATTTTATCTTCTGGAGTAGATATTCAAATTGCCTCAATAATTGGAATTATTGTATCTACTGGAATAAGATTACTTGCAATGAAGTATAATTGGAATCTTCCTAAAGTTCGTGAAACTTAAGCTGATGTGTAATCTTTTGCTTGTCTGGCAACTGATTTTGCTTGAGAGTCTGCTTTTTGTAAAATTTGCTCCTTTGTTTCATCAGTCATAAAGCCTGATTCAATAGATACAGAACGTGCAGATGCTACTGCTTTGCCAAGTATTTGTGAAATATTATCTGCAGTGACATATACTGCTTCAATAGATAGTGAAATTGCTTCTTGGTGTGCTTGAGCAAATTCTCCTCTAATCTTCTCAACATCAATTACCATCTCTGCTTCAGCATACTTGAGACCATCTTCCAATGCTGTGTAAAGTAAAATTCCAGCCTCTACTGGTTTGATATCCAATTTACCAAGAATCGCTGCTAATTTTTCATTGATTACTTCTCCTTTTAGTACTGGAGTACTGTCCTTTGCAATCCAAATTGTTCCTTGATCAATCTTAGTTGGAATTCCTGCATTTTTGAATTCTGTAAGCATTGGTCCTGGTGCAATTCCTGTGTTTTTTGCAGGAACTACAATGTCTATGCTTGCAATATCTCCTCCTCTTGCATCCATCATGATTTTATTTTTGGCTAGAAGGACATTTAGCTTGAATGGTGACATGTTGGTAAACATGAGCATACATTGTCCTGTAAACTCTCCAATCATGTCTTTAATTCCAGGAACATCAATTCCCTCAAGTGCTTTTTGTGCAACTTTGTCTTTGATGCTGACAAACTCTACATCACCTTTGAGAGTTTTTCTTAGTGGTAAGATTTGTGTAGAACGTACTTTGTTCATTTTGACTATAGCTAGTACTTTGTATTTTTTTGGCAGTTCTTGTAATTGCTGATACATTTGGGTTTTTCTTTTAGGATAAGATGTTCTATTCTCATGCATGTTTCTTCTTAATCTCCTGTACTTGTTTTATTGGCTTACCCATTGTAGTTTTTATCATAACTCTTCTGATATTTTTCTCTCCATTTGGTAATTTTTTTTCAATTGCACTAAGAACAGCATGTGCATTTATTGCCAAATCTGAATCTTCCATGGATTCATCTCCAATTTTAGATGAAATTGATAATGAAGCTCTTGTTCTAACTTTGATACATGATCTAAATCTTTCTAAAAATGCTTCAATAGATGCATCAAAAGGAACTGGAGTTGGCATTTTTCCTCTTGGACCTAAAAGCTGACCTAATGTTTTACCAACAACTGGCATTACTTTTGTATCTGCTAAAAAGAAATCATATTTGTTAATGAATTTTCGAGATTCTCTTTTGTTAGCTCCAAATTTTTCTAATTCTTCTGTTCCAATTACTGAATCTGCTTTTGCTGCTTTTGCTTTTTGGCTCATTTCTCCTGTGGCTATAATACAAACAGTTGCTGGAGAACTTGTCTTTGGAAGTTGAACAACTTCATTGAGCGCAAATCCTTTCTTAACATCAATATCTTTGAAATTTATGATTAACTCTAAGGATTGTTTGAATTTTCTTTGTTTTGCTGTAGCTTTGACTTCTTTTATCATTTCAACAAGATGAGTCTCTGTAATCATTACGAACATTTTCGAAAAAGCCTACTTAAAATCGTTTAGAGATTGAGATTTTTGATTCTCACATATTTTAAAAAATTACACTTTTTCTATAAAATAATTGTAATTCCAAAGGAAATCTCCCTCAAAACCTACATATATTAAATCACAACCAGAATTTGCTAATACATTGCATCGATTTGATGATCTTGACATGAAGTTGCTTTATGAGTTAACCAAAGATGGATCTATTTCTGTTCCTACTCTATCAAAAAAACTTGGGATTAACGCTTCTGTTCTTTATAGCAGAATCAAAAGATTAATGAAAAAAAAATTAATCAAAAAATTTACCGTAGAAATAGATGATTCTCTATTGGGTATTGATGTAAAAGCTACAGTTGGAATCAATCGAGATCCTAAGTTTAAAGATGCAATTCATAAAAAATTTATGGAAACAGCAGAAGTTGTCTCAATCTCAGAAATTACTGGTAGATTTGATATAATGATTCAAGTTTATGCAAAAAATCTTGAGACTCTTCATTCTGTGGTAATTGAAAAAATTGGAAAAATAGAAGGTATTCAAAACACTGAAACATTTGTAGAATTACAAAAAACCGATAAAGATCCTGTTTATCTGATTCAATAATTATTGGAATTTTTCATCCCATTTACCTTCATTAACTTCGGCGGTAATTTCTTTTGGAGTTTTTCCTTCTACTTTTACTCCTAATGCTACACACGTACCAATGATGGTTTTTGCAACCGATTTCAATGAAGAAGCATAAGATTTTTCAAGTTTTGTATTTGCTACTTTGACAATTGAGTCCATTGTGACATCTCCTGCCCATTCAGTACCTGATGCACCTGAACCTTTTTGGATCCCTGCTTCTTTCATAATGAGTGCTGCAGCTGAAGGAATACCGATCTCAATTTCATATTTTTTTGTATCACTATCAACAATAACAGTTACTGGGACTTTCATTCCCTCAAAGTCTTTTGTTTTATCATTAATTGTCTTGATGACCTCCATAATGTTGACCCCTAGAGGACCTAATGCTGGGCCTAATGGTGGACCTGCCGATGCTGCTCCCCCAGTTACAAGTGATGATATTTTTTGTTCTCCCATAATTTATCTACTCAATATCAAAAATTTAATCCTTACTAAGCCTCACTCGATAGTTTCAGATAGTTTGCGTCTACTGTTACTGGTAATTGATATGATGCATCCAACAAAACCACTGTAGCTTCTTCTTTTTCAACATCTATTCTGGTAATTGTTGCTTTCATTCCTTTGAATGGACCTCCTGTGATTTCTATTACATTATCTACTGCTAATTGTGAAACTGTTGATTTCTTGATAAGATACCCTTCGATATCTTTGAATTCTAATTCTCCTCTTAGTTGACCACGAATGTGTCTTATTCCTTCAACTGCCATGTATGCATCACTTGGATTGATTGCTTCAATTACAACATAGCCCTTTAGATTATCCACTAGCAAAACTGATTGAATGTTAATTTTATTGGCATTTGCTTTGGCTTCTAATAATCTCATTACCACTTTTTCTTGTCCGCCAGTGGTTCTAATTGCAAATAAATGTGATTTTATTTCCTCTGACAATTTTATCTACCAAATGTAATTACGGAAAAGACAAACTGAATTGTAAATCCAATTGCTCCAACACCACCTATTCCCAATAATACCAATCTAAGATGTTGTTGATACTCATCTTTGTCTGGTTTTTTGGCCATTTTCATGGTGTTAGCCATATTTTTCAAAGTCTGCCTTGGATTCATTGCTGGAAATTAATAAGGTGTCTTTATATCTCTTATCTCATGGAGATGCTAGTTGCGTATCAAGATGACCCTGCAGGTCATAATATGGCAAAATTTCTTTCAAAAGAAATGATCCAAGATGGTGATGTTTTTCGTGGAAAATATTATGACTTGGTAATAATTTCTACTCCCGCCATTTCTGCTGATTGGTTAGAAGAAAAATATGATTATGATGGATTTGTATTTCTCTCAAAACATGCTGCTGAATCAGGAGTACTTGCTTTGACTTGTCATTGTACTGGTAATTTTTCTGAAGCAAAATTTGGTGGAAACGATAGACAAATTGCAATTCCTCACCCGCACCTTCAAAAATTATACCTTCAAACTCTAAAAAAGAATGAATCTAGATTTCCAGAATTTCAGATCACCATTGAGGCAACTCATCATGGACCTACCGCCCTGACTAAACCCTCCATCTTTATTGAAATAGGAACAACTGAAAAACAGTGGAATGATGTATCTTTGTGTAACTCAGTAGCAACTTTGGTTCATGAAGTAATGCTGCAACCAATTAAAGAAAATCCTATTGCAATTTGTTTTGGTGGGACTCACTATCCTTCAAAATTTACCAACGAATTACTGGAAGGAAAATATGCACTTGGAACTGTAACTCCAAAACATGCATTAGATAATCTTGATGAAAAATTATTTTCTCATATTCTTGCACAAAATAGTATGGCAAAAACTGCTCTTTTGGATTGGGGTGGGCTAGGTCCAAATAAACAAAAAGTACTTGATTTTCTTGAATCAACCAAACTTGAGGTTATCAAACTTTGAATCTTGAACAAAAGATTTACAAAAAATTACTCGAAGTTCCAAAAGGCCAAATTACAACTTATGGTGAATTAGCAAAAGCTGTTGGATTGAAAAATGGACAGAGAGTTGTTGGAAAAATTATGAACAAAAATCCTTATCCTGTAATTATTCCATGTCATAGAGTTGTAATGTCTACTGGAAAAATAGGTGGTTATGCATATGGAGAACATATAAAAACAAAATTACTAAATGATGAAGGCATTGAAATTGAAAATGGTAAAATTATTGATTTAGTAAATAAAATCTACAGGTTCTAATCTTTTCTTTTTACTTTGATTTCTTCCATCAAAGTTCGAAGGTGTGCTTTATTTCTAACAGTATTACCTCCAACCTTTTTGTAGAGTATCCAAAATTCTGGATTGGTCAAATCCTTTCTATCTTTTGCAATTTTTAACAATCGTCTTAATGAACGAACCTTAGCAACGTATACTTCTTTTTTACCTATTCGTGCCCCTTTTCTACCTCGTTTTGAACCTTGAGTTGTACCTCTTTTGTTCTTCTGGGCTTTCTTTGTATGTGCTCTGCCTTTAGATGTACCTGTAAATGATTTGACTTTGATTGTATTTGCTGTAATGAGGCTTCGAATATTTTCTCTTGTAATGGCATCTGCGACATCATCTAGATGATCAGTATCAAATTTTATTCTATGAACTCCAACACCAGTAACTCTAGCTGCTAGTCTTTTCTTAGCTTTAAGGTTTACTACCACTTACACTCACCCTTGCATTAAAAATTTTGAATTTACCTTCAATTGCTTTTACAACAATTTCTTTTCTCTTTTTAGTACCAACACTATGTCCAAATCTAACTCCATCTTTTTTTGGGTCTAATTTTTCTAAATCGTTTAAATTATGAACTAAATTATCTGTAAATCCTGAAGGGTGTAATCCTCTTGCATCCTTAGGTCCGCCATATCCAACTTTAACAAGACCTGGACGACCTCTACTTTTTTGTTTTCTTTGGTGATGATCAATACCTTTTGGTTTTCTCCAATTAGTTTGAAGTCTAACATAACGCCAACTTTCTGGTCTTACAAAGTCTGGCTTGTGTTCTTTAACCTCTTGCCTCTTTGCAAGTAATTCTTTATTGATCGTCATCATTGTGACTCTTGAATTTTGAAATAAATACGTTCCTAGCCCAGAAAAAATTTCAGATAGGAAAGAGATAATAAGGAAATTCAAGTCGGATCGAAATATCTCATGACCCAGCCTGGGATTAATACAATAATTTTTGGAGGCATAATCCTCTGACCCATGTTGTAGGTACAGCTGTAACTGACAAATTCTCATCACAATTAGTAGCCTTTGGAATAACTCCTTCGAAGGTTCACAGAAATCTTAGCGTGGATAAAATGGTACATCTTGCCGTTGACAGAAATGAAGGTGTAGTAAATTCAACAGGCTCGCTTTCTGTTAATACTGGAAAATATACTGGCAGATCTCCTGATGACCGCTTTATCATATATGATGATAAAACTTGCGACGCAATTGACTGGGGAAAAATAAACCATCAATTTCCAAGTGACAAATTTGAAAAACTTCTTGAAAAAATGAAAAATTTTGTTGATAACAAAGAACTTTTTGTTTTTGATAGTTTTGTGGGGGCTGATCCTGAAACTCGTTTACCAATTAGAGTAATTAATGATCATGTTTGGCAAAATATGTTTTCAAGGAATTTGTTTATCCAACCTACAAACGAGGAACTAGAGAATCATGAACCTGAATTCACTATTTTATGTATTAATGATTTTGTAGCAGTTCCAGAAACTGATGGAACTAGAACTGATGTCTTTATTCTAATTGATTTAACTAGAAAAATTGTTTTGATAGGAGGAACCGAGTATGCAGGTGAAATGAAGAAATCAATGTTTGGTGTAATGAATTTTCTATTACCTGGCCGTGGAATTTTCCCAATGCATTGTTCTGCTAATATTGGAGAAAAAGGTGATACTGCATTATTCTTTGGATTGTCTGGTACTGGTAAAACTACTCTTTCAGCAGATCCTAATAGAAAACTAATTGGAGATGATGAACATGGATGGTCTGATAATGGTACGTTTAATTTTGAAGGAGGCTGTTATGCAAAATGTATCAACCTTAGTCAAGAAGCAGAACCTGAAATATGGAATGCAATTAAACCTGGTGCACTTTTAGAAAATGTTGTCTTAAAGGATAATGTTCCAGACTATGATGATAACAGCTTAACAGAAAATACTCGTGTGGGATATCCATTAGATTACATTCCTGGTGCAGTGATTCCAAGTGTTGGTGGAAATCCTAAGGTAATTGTATTTTTGACTGCAGATGCGTTGGGAGTTTTACCTCCAGTTTCTAGATTAACAAAAGAAGGAGCAATGTATCACTTTATGTCTGGTTATACAAGTAAATTGGCAGGAACTGAAAGAGGAATCAAAGAACCAAAATCCGTGTTTTCACAGTGTTTTGGAGCACCGTTTATGCCTAGATCTGCTTCAGTTTATGCAAAATTGTTAGGAGAAAAAATCAAACAACACAATACTGTAGTTTACCTTGTAAACACCGGTTGGTCTGGTGGCCCATATGGAGTTGGAAAAAGAATTAAGATCAAGTACAGTCGTGCTATGGTGACTGCTGCACTTTCTGGTGCTCTTGACATTGTAAAGTACAATCACAATGATTTGTTCAACTTGGATATTCCTGCTGAAGTAGACGGAGTTCCTTCTGATATTTTAGATCCAAAAAATACTTGGTTTGATAAAGATTCGTATGATCTTTCTGCAAAAAAATTAGCTCAAATGTTTGTTGAAAACTTTAAGAAATTTGAAAATGTTTCACCTGAGATAATTTCTGCAGGTCCTAAATCTACTCAATAGATTGTTTTCTTTTAATTAGCCCAATAATACCTATTATTATTATAATTCCTGCAATTATCCCAATTTGCTTTTCTGGAATATCGATTATTTCTAATATTTGCGAATTTTCTGAAAGTGAATTAATTTCAATTGTATTAAATGCGTTTGACGTGTTTCCGTTTATTTGAATTTTAGCTTCAATCCAATATTCTGCATTCTCATAGATTTCTATTGATGTCTTTTTGTTTGGTGTCGTAGTTGTAGTGTCTGTTTTTCCATTTTTACTATTTGTTGCTGAAATTTTTGCAAAACTCCATTCTTCTGGATGATTAATCTCAAAGAAAAGTTTTTGATTTTGTTGATTTATAGAAATTGAACCTGGTGTATAATGTAATAGAAATGGAATTACATATCTAGTATCGTTATGATTAACAATTATTTCCCCTTCATGATCTCCAAAATTTTCTTCAATCATGTTCATTTTAATTTGTAAAGTATTGCCTTCAAGAAAATATGCAAATTTTATAAATTCTGGTCCTTCAAATTTAACATCTAAATTCTCCAATGTACCATCAATCAATTTTAATTTGAATTGTTTTTCTACAATTAATTTCTCTGATGAAACATTAACTACAAAATTTGGTGGCATGATAATTAATTTTGCACCATAAGCATTTCCTATGTCTAATCTTCCTGCACCTGCTTCATGTATTGAAAATTTTTGTCCATAGGCATCTGAAACAGGCTCAACTGTAGTCAATAATAGAGATTTTATTTCATGATGATGAAGTTCTGGGTTTTTTTGAAGTAGTAATGCTACTGCTCCAGCAACATGTGGTGCTGCATAACTTGTTCCACTTGTGAAATTATATCCTGCATTATTTTGTGTGGAATTGATATATGCTCCAGGTGCCACAATTTCTGGTTTTATGTAAAATGGCGATACCGGTCCTCTAGAACTAAAGTGTGTTACAAAATCTGGATTATAAAATAAATGCATATTTGCCTCATTACCGTTTTTTATTGATTCTTTGATTTCAAGTCCTTCTTCTCTATCAATGGATACTACTGGAATTTGTGGACTGTATCCTGGTTTCATAAATTCATGAATCAATTCACCCAAAAAAATTCCTGGTCTGTCATTGTAAACAATCAAAGCTTTTGCTCCTGCATTAGCAGCGTTATTTTCTTTAATTGAAAAATACAATAATTCTCCTTCGACATCACTTCCTCTTTCAACGATTACTATTGCATTTTTTACTTCAATTTCTTTTAGTTCTTCAATTTTTCCAAAGCCCCCAAAAATTATTTTTCCTATGATTGGCTCTTCTAGTTTTGTAGAACCTACCATTGGAATTACAGTATATGGTTTTTCATCTACTTCTAATGTTGCAACCAAGCTTGAGGTAAGATTGTTATATGTTGCACCTACTGTAATGGAACCAAAATTTCTACCTGGACTCCCAATTGTTTCTGATCCTGGACCATCGTTTCCAGCAGCAGTTACAATAAAAATTTCTTTTTCTAATGCAAAATTAACTGCACGTTCAATCGTAGTATTTGTTTTGTTTACTCCTAAACTGATGTTGATAATATCTGCTTCATCTTCAATTGCTTTTTCAATGGCCCTGATGATTAATTCTGATGATACTCCTTCACCATCTTCTGAAACTTTGTAAGCAAGAATTTTTGCCTTAGGTGCAATTCCAACTACTTGACCATCTGCTGCAATTACTCCTGCAACTTGAGTGCCGTGACCATTTGTATCAAGAGGTGGCTGATCTTCATGAATGAAATTGTATCCGCCTATCACTTTTCCATCAGGACCCCATCCAAATAGATCTGGGTGATTAAAGTCAACTCCAGTATCGATAACTGCTATTACAATTCCAGTTCCATCAATTCCATCCATTCTTGGAATCTCTGTTCCAACATATGGGACACTTCTCTCTAAATATGTCCTAATTTCATTTTCGGATTGAAGGGATTGAGATAAAATAAATCCAACTAAAAATACTACCATAAAAGAAAAAAGTACTAAAAACTTCACAATTTTTCTAACTAATTTAACAAGTAAAAATGAATTGCTTACTAAAGCAATAAATTGAATAAATTTTCCACAGTATCCATGGGAAAATACACACTTCCTGAAATGCCATATGCTTATGATGCATTAGAACCTCATATTGACGCAAAAACAATGGAGATTCATCACACAAAACATCATCAAACATACACTGACAAACTAAATGCAGCTCTTGAAACATGTCCAGCTGAAATTCAAGAAAAAGATATCATCGATATCTTATCTGATATTAATTCAGTACCAGAGGACAAAAGAGGTGCAATTAATTTCAATGGTGGTGGTTACGATAACCATAGGCTATTTTGGAATAATATGAAATCCAATGGAGGCGGGGAACCTGGAGGATCAATTGCTGATGCAATTAACGATTCTTTTGGAAGCTTCTCTGACTTTAAAGAGAAATTTTCATCCACTACAGCAGTAATTCAAGGCAGTGGTTGGGGATGGTTGGTATACAATCCTTCTTCAGGAAAGGTTGAATACAAATCAATGCCAAACCAAACTAGTCCAAGAACAAAAGGATTAGTGCCATTGTTAGGCTGTGATGTATGGGAGCATGCATACTATCTCAACTACCAAAACAAAAGACCTGTCTACATTGAGGCATGGTGGAATGTAGTTAATTGGGATGAAGTAGAATCAAGATTCTCTAAAGCAAAATAAAGTTCTTATCTTTATTTTTTTATTCATTATCCTTTAGCTATATCCTATGAATGAATTTATAACCATCTGAGAAAGGTTTGTTGTAAATGAGTGAAGAACAGGCACAGCAATTAATGCAGCAAATGCAGCAGCTTGAAACATATTTTTCTGATCTATCCCAAAGAGAAGGAACATTTCTAAATGTTTTAAGAGAAGCAACTGCAGCAATTGGATCCATCAAATCACTTAGTCAAAAACCTGAATCAGATACTCTTGTGCCAATTGGAATGGGAACGTATGTTCCAACAAAAATTTCGCCAAATAACAAAATCATTTTGAATATCGGTGCTGGTGTTGCTGTTGAAAAAGATTTTCCTTCAGCTATAAACTATCTTGAAGCACGGCTTAAAGAAGTTGAGATTGCTTTACAAGATACAGCTGTAAAAAAACAAGATGCAGCAGGACGACTAGAACAAGGAAGAGCACAAATTAATCAATTAATGCAAGCTGAATCCCCACCAAATTCGGGATAAAAACATGTTTGATAATCTTCGTGATGCATTTTCTAATGCAGCGAAAAGTCTTGGTGAAAAGGAACTCAATGAAAAAGACATTGAAAATATTCTTTTTGAATTAGAAATTTCTCTTTTAGAATCCGATGTAGCTAGTGAAGTAATTGATGAAATTAAATCTGACTTGAAAGAAAAACTAATTGGTTCAAAAATTGATAAACATCAAATTGAAAAATTTGTTAAAGATAGTTTAATTTCAAGTATCTCTGCATTATTTGATAATGCCGGACAAATTGATCTCTTTGAAAAAATTAATGAAAAGAAGAAAGAAGGGCAACCTTTTTTGATTTTATTTGTTGGAATTAATGGAACTGGAAAAACCACTTCTTTAGCTAAAATTGCATATATGTTACAACAAGCAAAATACTCTGTTGTTGTTGCAGCTGCAGACACTTTCAGAGCTGGAGCAATCGAACAGTTACGAGAACATACTAATCGTCTTAATCTAAAACTTGTTGCACAGAATTACAATTCAGATCCTGCAGCAGTTGCTAGAGATGCAGTGTTGTATGCAAAATCTCACAAAACAGATTGTGTATTAATTGATACTGCAGGAAGAATGCAGACAAGCACAAACTTGATGGAACAAATTGGTAAAATCAATAAAGTTGTAAATCCAGATATGACAATATTTGTGGGTGATTCTTTAGCTGGAAATGATACTGTTAACCAAGCACGTGAGTTCTTTAATCAAGTAAAGTTTGATGCTTCTATTTTGACTAAAAGTGATGCAGATGCTAAAGGTGGTGCTGCTTTGTCAATTGTAAAAGTTACTTCTACTCCAGTTGTCTATGTTGGAATTGGACAAGAATATTCTGACTTAAAACCATTTGATAAGGAAACTTTCCTAGAAACCGTTTTTGGTTCATTAGATGATGCTGATATAAAGAAAATAGATGAACCAACACCAGAACCAACACCAGAACCAACACCAGAACCAACACCAGAACCAACACCAGAACCAACACCAGAACCAACACCAGAACCAACACCAGAACCAACACCAGAACCAACACCAGAACCAACACCAGAACCAACACCAGAACCAACACCAGAACCAACACCAGAACCAACACCAGAACCAACACCAGAACCAACACCAGAACCAACACCAGAACCAACACCAGAACCAACACCAGAACCAACACCAGAACCAACACCAGAACCAACACCAGAACCAACACCAGAACCAACACCAGAACCAACAACTTCTTCTGATGATCCGTTTGAAGGAATTGATGATGATGACATTACATCATATTCAGAACTATATGATGTGCCTCCACCTGAAAATGATAACGAAGCTATCAAGCTAGGAAATAAAATTCGTGAATGGATAAAAAATGGTCGACTAAAACTTGGAGACTTTAAAAATAATGAAACTGATAATGATAAAGACAACAAAGATAGTTCCAATACGCATGATAAAGAAGAAAACCCTAAAAAGCAACGAGGTAGATTTGGATTCTTCGGGAAATGAAACTTAAAACAAAAGATCTACTCACTTTAGCGGAATTAACCCCAAAGGAATTTGTAGAATTAATTGATCATTCAATTAAACTAAAAAAACAACTCAAAAAAGGTCAAAACAAACCTATTTTGAAAAATAAAACATTAACAATGATTTTTCAAAAACCATCTACTAGAACACGTGTAAGTTTTGAAATTGGAATGTATCAATTAGGTGGCTATACCGTAAATCTATCTTCAAATGATATGCAATTATCACGTGGTGAATCTGTTGAGGATACAGCAAAAACTCTTTCACGATATACTGATTGTATAATGGCACGTGTTTATGATCATGAATTGATAGAAAAACTATCTGAACATGCAAGTGTACCTGTAATTAATGGATTATCTGATTCTTTTCATCCGTGTCAAATTTTAGCAGACTTTATGACAATTAAAGAAAAGAAAAAAAAACTCAAAGGATTGAAAATTGCTTGGATAGGAGATGGAAATAATGTGTGTAATTCAATGATCTATGGCGCTGCATTATGTGGAATTAATATGTCAATTGCAACTCCTAAAGGATTTGAACCCGACAACACTGTTGTTAAAGAATCAAAGAAATCAACTAACATTGAACTAACCACAGATCCATTAGTTGCAACCAAAAACGCTGATGTGGTTGTTACTGATACTTATTCTTCTATTCACAACAATGATTCAAAAAGAATTAAAAAATTCCTTCCAAAGTATCAAGTCAATTCCAAATTAATGAAGACTGCAAAGAAAAATGCGATCTTTATGCATTGTCTTCCTGCTAAGAGGAAACAAGAAGTAACATCATCAGTAATTGATGGTCCTCAGTCTGTTGTTTGGGATGAGGCAGAAAATCGTCTTCATACTCAGAAGGCTTTACTTGCTGCTCTAATTCACGCTTAACGTATATAAGAGCAGATTCAAACTCGGTTTCTATAGATGGCCTATTCGAAAATATTGCGTAGACTTAGAGAGGAGAAGACCAATTATAAAAAACGTGGAACTATGTTGATGGGTAAACGTGATTTTATTACTGTAAATATTACTAATGAAAATACTCAAGTCCAAATTCTCAAGCCTGGAATGACAGGCGATAAAGTTGTTGCATCTGCACATTCTAGATATCTTCTTGAAAAAGGATGGAAAGGCTCTAGAAAGAGTGTACCTGCAGCATATCTTACCGGATATTTGGCAGGTAAGAAAGCACTTGGTCAAGGTGCAAAGGATGCTATTCTTTATACTGGAACTAGAAAATATACACAAAGAATGGCAGCAGCTCTCAAAGGAGTAATTGATGCTGGTCTTCAAGTACCAGCTAGTGAAGAAACATTTCCATCTGATGATAGAATCAACGGAGAACATCTTACTGTTAAAAATGAAGTTTCAAAAATGAAATCTACCATTGATACTGAGGTTAAATAGAAATGAGCCAAACAACACAATCTAAAGATTCACAAGGACAATCCAAAAGTCCACAAGGACAATCAAGAGGAGGTTCACGAGGACGTGGTGCACCTGTATACGGACGTGGTCCACCGGGTGGAGCTAAAGATCGTCCAAGACGACCAAGAAGAGAACCAGTAGAAGAGGTTTGGGTTCCAAAAACTATCTTAGGACAAAAAGTTGAATCAGAAGAAATTACTTCACTTGAAGAAATACTTGAATTAGGATTAAGAATTCAAGAAGCAGGAATTATCAAGAAACTACTTCCAGATTTGAAAAGTGAAGTTGTTGATGTGGGAATTATTCAAAAAATGACTTCAAATGGACAATCAACAAGATTCAAAGCAATTGTTGCAGCTGGAAATGAAAATGGTTACTTGGGAATAGGTAGAGGAAAATCAAAACAAATGAGAATTGCTATTGAGAAAGCAACAAGTCAAGCTTTTCTAAATGTTAGTCCTATCAAATTAGGATGTGGTAGTTGGGAATGTAGATGTGATCAAAAACATTCTATCCCCTTCAAAGTTAGAGGAAAAGGTGGAAGTGTTACAATTGAAATTATTCCAGCACCTCGTGGATTAGGTTTGGTTGCTGGTGGTAAAATTAAACGATTATTGGAATTAGCAGGTCTTAAAGATGCATGGACTACTGCAAAAGGCTCTACTCCTACAATGAGTTCAACTTCAAAAGCTATACTGGATTGTCTTAGACAGACATTCAGTCAGGGTTGATAAAAATGACAAATGCATATCTTGTTGTTAGAATAAAAGGTCAAGCTGATTGTCCCTATTGGGCAACAACCACTATGACTTTGTTAAAATTAGATAAAAAATACCGTGCTACAATTTTACCTGCTAAAGAGAATACTTTGGGAATGTTAAAAAAAGTACAACACTATGTATCTTGGATTGAACTTGATGCTTCTTTGGCAAAAGAACTGATTGATAAGAAAGCAAGAAAAGGTGGTTATCAAAAAGTCACTGCTGATGATCTAAAAGAACTTGGTTTTGCAAGTTCTGATGAATTGGCAACAGCTTTGGCTGAAGGCAAATCTACATTATCAAAATTAAAACCTCTAAAACCTTGGTTTGCTTTAGCACCTCCAATACATGGATTCAAAAGAAGTACTAAGAAACTATATGGACAAAAAGGTATGCTTGGACAAAATAAAGAACTTGATACTATAGTAAGGAGAATGATTTAACGTGGCAACAAGATTAAGAAAAACTAGACGACTTAGAGGAGGACGACACATGGGATGGGGACAAGTAGGTCAACACCGTGCAAGTGGTCATAAAGGTGGTCTTGGAGTTGTCGGTATGATGAAACACCACTACAGTAGTATGTTAAAAGAAGACCCAGATCATTATGGTCATGATTCAACTAAACCACCTCACCCAAATGTTACAAAGAAATGGGCTAGCGTCCGTGATCTAGATGACTTGTTCAGTAAGTTCGGTAAAGAAGAAGGAGAAAAGAAAATCGTAAACCTTGAAAGTGCAGGATACGAAAAACTCCTTGGTGGCGGAAAACTAACTAATGCTTATTCCGTCAAAGTACAACAATTTACAGCATCTGCAGAAGAGAAGTTAAAAGCCGTTGGGGGAGAGGTGCTATCTAGTGTTAAGGCCTCAGCTGGTGTAGAAAAAGATGAGGTGTTATCAGATAATGGCTGAAGGTAGCGTAACCACAATTATCAGAAAAATCGTTTTTAAAGTAGAACCATATCTTCCTCAAGTTCCAAAACCAAAAAAGAAGATTCCTCTCCAAACTCGATTGTTATGGTGTGGAGTAGCATTACTAATCTATATGGTGATGGGTCAAACACCATTATTTGGAGTCACAGCACCAGAGTTTGATTTTCTAGCATTTGCTAGAGTTATTTTTGCATCACAACAAGGCACTCTTGTTGAATTAGGAATAGGGCCGATAGTTACAGCTGGACTCTTGATGCAATTATTGAGAGGTTCAGATATTCTCAAATTTGATTTCAAAAAACCTGAAGAAAGAGGAATATTTCAAACAGCTACTAAAATGGTAACGTATGTTGTCATCGTAGCTGAATCTATTGTATATGGTGTTGCAGTTTATGGTCCAGGTGTTTCTGATCCATCTATTTTGTATGTAATGGTTGGTCAGCTGATGGCAGCATCAATAATTATCATGTTCTTAGACGAATTAATACAGAAAGGTTGGGGTCTTGGCAGTGGAATTAGTTTGTTCATTATGGCAGGTGTTGCTCAACAGATTCTTTGGAGTTTGTTTAGTCCGTTACCTGCAGGTGATGGGGGAACAATTGGCATTCTTCCATACATAGGTCAATCATTTATGGCTGGTGATCTTTCAAATATCTTATTCCGTTCTAATCAACTCCCGAGCATTTTTGGATTGTGTCTTACTGCAGGTATATTGTTAATTCTTGTATTCACACAGGGTATGAAAATTGAAATTCCAATTGTCTCTACAAAATACAGAGGCTTCTCTGCGGTTTATCCTATCAAAATGATGTATGTATCTAACATTCCTGTGATTCTTGCATCGGCTTTAACTGCAAATGCAGTTTTCATCTTCCAAATGCTATGGGCAAACATGAACCCGCGTAACAATAATTTCTTTATGAATTTTATAGCACAATTTGATCCGACAAATCCTAACACTCCAATAGGAGGTATCATCTATTACATCACTCCTCCTCGTGGTTTAGATGTTGCAGTTTTAGATCCTATGCGTGCAGTAGGTTATGTTCTATTTATGATTGGAATTGTAGTTGTATTTGGCAAATTATGGGTCGAGCTTGGTGGTTTATCACCAAAGAGTGCAGCTCAGAATTTACTTGATGCAGATGTACAAATTCCTGGATTTAGAAGATCAAACAAACCAGTTGAAGCAATGCTGAACAAGTATATTCCATCAGTTACCATCATTGGCTCTATGATTTTGGGTCTCTTAGCAGGAGTATCTGATGTTCTTGGTGTATTTGGTTCTGGAATCGGAATTTTACTTATGGTAGATATTCTCATAAACTATTACACACAATTAGTTAGAGAACGAGTCGAAGTCGTTATGCCGCGTTTGGGTGCTTTACTTGGCAGAAAATAAGAAAGTAGTAATGGTAGGAATACCAGGTGTTGGAAAAACTACATTACTATCTAAAATGGCTGAAATTATAAAAAATCATAAAAAAAGTGTTAGTGTGCTAAGTTTTGGAACTTTGATGTTTGAGGTTGCTAAAGAAAATGGTCTCAAAGATAGAGATGAACTTAGAAAATTACCTGTATCAGAACAACAGGCTCTTCAGAAAATTGCTGCAGAAAAAATTGCTGCACACACAGAAGATGCTGTAATTATTGACACTCATGCATTCATTCGTTCTTCAGAAGGATACTATCCTGGTTTACCAGAACAAGTTTTGAAAATTATTAAACCAACAAACTTTGTTTCTGTTTCTGCAAAACCAGAAGAAATCTATAATAGAAGAATGACTGATGACACCCGAAATAGAGATAAAATCACTCTTGCTAATATTAAAAAAGAATTAGATGCTCAATCAGGAATAATTGCATCCTGTATGGTAATTTCTGGTTCCCCTGTCAAATACATTCTTAATCGTGAGGGAAAAATTGATGAAGCAGCAGACAAAATCATTAATGCAATAGGACTGTAAAAAATGGATTTTAATTTTATTCTACTTTTCCTCGAATCTATCCCTCTTCAATTTGATATCTTTGGCGGCGAGGGTGGTAAAATGGCTTTAGGAAGTGATGATCCAATAATCAAAGGAGTAATTCTTTCATTGTTTGCAGTAACTGGATTTGGTATTGTGCTTAATCTATTCAATGCCATGGTTAGAAGAAAGATGGTTGATCAGGTAAAGCTAAAACGAATCATGAAGGAAACAAAAGCATGGCAAAAAGAAAGAATGGCTGCAATGAGATCTAAAGATCAAGCAAAA
Source organism: Candidatus Nitrosopumilus sp. (assembly GCA_965248045.1). Lineage (GTDB taxonomy): Archaea > Thermoproteota > Nitrososphaeria > Nitrososphaerales > Nitrosopumilaceae > Nitrosopumilus. Next base: position 948,775 of record CBDFIG010000002.1, on the reverse strand, counting down.
ACAGCTGAACTAAGTAAAAAATCATCATACATGAACAAAATGTCAATGGAAATGATGCAAATGAATATGCGACCTATGATGATTACTTTTGTACCTTTAATTTTGATATTTTATCTTGTATTGCCAGTTTTATTTTCTTACACCGTAGCTTTATCCCCAGTTCCATTAAATGTAATTCCAGGAGAGTTCTTCCAACTTACATGTACTGCAGAGCAAGCAGCAGATCCTGAACATGTTTGTACTGAAGAAAATGCAATATATCTTTGGGCATGGTATTTTCTTTCATCTATCGCTTTTAGCGGTATGATTATGAAACTAACAAAAACAACAATGGGTACTTGACAAAATCAATTGTTATTTCTGGTCCTCCTGCAGTAGGGAAAACAACTGTTGCTAAAGGATTAGCAGAAGAATTCCAATTACAATATCTTAGTGGAGGAGATGTCCTAAAAGAAATGGCAAAAGAACAAGGTTTTGATTCTGATGGTGATGATTGGTGGGATACAGATGATGGAATGAAATTTCTCAGTCAACGTGAAGAGAATTCTGAATTTGATAAGAAATTAGATGAAAAATTAACTGGGCTTTTCAATCAAGGTGGAATGGTAATCACAAGCTATACTTTACCGTGGCTAATCAAAGATGGAATCAAAATTTGGTTGGAAGGCTCTCATTCAAGTAGCACTGAGAGAATGCAATCTCGAGATAATATGAGCCCAGAAGAGGCGTATGAAATTACAAAAAAACGATTTGATAAGAATAAAGCGTTATACAAAAAATTATACAATTTTGATTTTGGTGATGATAAATCTGTATTTGATTTAATAATTAATACAGATAATCTTACAGCTCAGCAAGTAATTGATGTTACCAAAGAAACTGTGAGAAAATTACTATGACTCTCAAACAATTAGAAAATCTTGTTGAAATTGATCAGGATATTACTGATGATGCTTTTGGAACATATTATGACAAGAGAACGATTGAACAATTACTAAATTATGGAATTATATTATTAGATAAACCACCAGGTCCTACAAGTCATGAAACTGTAGCATGGACAAAACGTATTTTGAAACTTCCTAAAATTGGTCATAGTGGAACACTTGATCCTCAAGTTTCAGGAGTTTTACCTTTAGGCCTGGGAGAAGCTACTAAAGCACTTGGAATTTTACTTTTAGGCCCAAAAGAATATCATGCATTAGGACGTGTACATTCTCTTCCATCTAAAGAAAAACTAGAAGAAATAATTGATTTGTTTCGAGGAGAAATTTTTCAAAAACCTCCTCAGCGTTCAGCTGTTGTAAGACAAACACGAACAAGAACTATTCATGAATTTGAAGTGTTAGAACAAAAAGAACGATTACTGTTAACTCGAGTTTTATGTGAATCTGGAACCTATATTCGAAAACTGTATTATGATATCGGAGAAATTCTTGGACCTGGTGCAACAATGATAGAGCTTAGACGAACTAGAGTGGATCAATTTTATGAAACTGATGGTTTAGTGACTTTACATGAACTTGCAAATGCATTTGCATTGTGGGAAGAGAAAAAAGATGACAGTAAATTAATGAAAATTATCAAGCCTGTTGAATATGCATTTAGTGAGTTAAAGTCAGTAATAATTCGAGATTCTGCAGTAGATGCAATGTGTCATGGTGCACAACTTGCTATTCCTGGCATTTTGAAAATCTCTCAAAATCTAAAGAAAGGAGATCTTGTTGGAATTTACACACAAAAAGGCGAGGCAGTAGCACTAGCTGAGGCAACGATGACTGAGGAAGAGATTCGTGATGCTACAAAGGGATATGCATTTGAAACAAGAAGAATCATTATGGCTCCAAATACCTATCCAAAAAAGTGGAGAACAAAGCCAACTCCACCAAAGGATTAAAAAATCAAGAAATTATTTTAAAAGAATTGTTCTCAAAAAGTCTTATAGTTTTTGTTGGCATTGGCTTGATTGCCGGACTTGTATTTGGAATTTATCTGCTTGATGTAAAAAATACTAGCCAGCTAGTTTTCGTTGATGGTTCTTCAATTTCTATAGTTACAGAAAAATTTGATTTTAAACAAAATGAAGAGATAAAAATTCAAATTACAAATTCTGGAACTATTCCACTAACTTTCTCTGATACATCATATGGTCTTAGGGTTACTGGACTATCTGGAATATTGATGTATTCCCCTGTTTCTGCACAAGTGATTTCTCAATTAGAACCTGGAGACAAAATAGAATTTTCATGGGATCAAATAAAAAATGATGGTGATAAAGCCTTGGAAGGCCTATACAAAATATCTGCTAAAGGAGTAGATACACAAGGAAATCAAGTGGAGAAATCAACTACTGTTACAATTTGGAAATAGTTTTTTCAATTCCCAAATAACACAATATATAATCAAATCATGCCGAATAATTTTGTCGCAAGACTTGTGCCGGGGTCGCCTAGCCTGGTAGGGCGCGCGCCTGGAAATAATTAACCATAAAGCGCGTTCTCGCAAGGGAACGGGAGTTCAAATCTCCCTCCCGGCGCTTTTTTAATTTTCAAATGAGTGTTTATAAAAGCATTAGTTTTTTATGAATAAAAAAAAGCAAAACATATGAAAAATAGTTTGAAGCCCTCTGAGATTTCCTCTTCCGAGTGGTTATCTTTGAATCGATTCCTTTACGAGATAAAGCAGATTAACTATCCAAGTGTGTCTGTTTATTATCCATATGGTAAGGGTAAAGAAACAATTTCTCTGTTACGGGAAAATAAACGAAGTGAATCAATTGAAAAAATAGAATCAAAAATCGAAAAAAGAATTATTGAACTTAGAGATAATCCTATATCTGCAGGTAAGTTTACCAAAACTCTTTGTATTTTTGGTTGGATAAAAAATGGAAAAATAAACATTAAAGAAATTGGAACTTCAAAAAAACTACCTTACATTTACATGATAAGTAAAAAACCATACATCAAACCATTTCGTGATCTACTCAAAATCAATCATGATGTATTATTGATAACTCTTGATCAAAAATCGGCAAGAATACAGACATTTCATGGAAGTCAAATAATACAAGAAGCTAAACTCCGAATTGATTTACAAGGGCGGCATAGAAAAGGGGGGCAAAGCCAAGGGCGATTTTTAAGGGCACGACAAACCAAAATTCATGTTTTCTTCAAGAAAGTAGCAAATAAAGTAAGAGCCATGGATTCTAATTCTGAATTGATACTGTTGGGAGGAATTGGTCCTGCAAAAACAGAATTTTATCATGAACTTAATTCCGACTTGATGAAAAAATGTCGATTTGTAGAAACTTTATCTTTTTCAACTCCGCTAAATGATATACATAAAAAAATAATTCATCATTTGTATCAACATAGACGAAAATATGTCACAGAATTAATTGAAAAATATGAGAAATTAGTCAAGGAAGGATTGACTGCTAAAAGAAACGATACTATTTACAAAGCATTAGAAATTGGAGCAGTAGACACACTAATTGTTTCTGCAAACTATAATACTGATTCAAAATTCAAAAACATAATGAAAATGCTCGAGGTCGCAAAAAATACTTCAGCTAAAATTGAATTTGCAGTTTCACCAAAAATAATTAAAAAACTAGAAATTGATAATTCTGTTTTAGCCATACTTAGATACAAAATAAAATGATTTTGTGCCTGAATCTAGTTGAGATGTTAGTGTGATCTGACAAATCTCCCTTCCGGCACCATCAATATTTTTAGGAGAATCAAAAATTGAATATGTTTGATGACAAATTTTGACAAGTGGATTCCACTACATAACAGACTACGAATTACAGGATTGGTATTATCTCCAATTCTATTTACAATAATTATCTCTTATCCAATTGATGGATTGGCATTTGAGGCCAAGCTTGTTTTAGGATTATCTGTATGGATGGCAATATGGTGGGCAACTGAGGCAATTCCATTTTATGCTACTGCATCAATTCCATTATTTGTATTTCCGCTGTTTAATGTGGCAGACATTGACAAAGTAATTTCTGCATATGGTGACAAGTTAGTATTTTTACTGATGGGTGGATTCCTACTTGCAAAGACAATAGAAAAAGTAAATCTTCACAAGCGATTTGCATTTAACACTTTGAAGATAGTTGGAATAAAACCAAAAAATATCGTTTTGGGATTCATTATAGTTACTGGATGCATGAGTGCATGGATTACAAACACTGCAACTACTTTACTAATTCTTCCAATTGCAATTGCAGTGATATCACAAGTAGATGTTGCACAGAAAAAAAGATTTGCAACATGTTTGATACTATCTGTTGCATATGCTGCAAGTCTAGGAGGATTGTCAACTATGATTGGTACTGCCCCCAATGCACTTTTTGCATCTCTTGGTGAATCACTTGGAGGAGTAGAGATAATTTTCTTTGATTGGATGCTAGTTGGGGTTCCAATTAGTGTTGTTTCTCTAATAGTGTTATGGATATACATGACAACCTCTGCAAAACTGGATAACAAAAAACCAATACTCAAAGACAAAAACATCATCACTGAAGAATTAAAAAACCTTGGAAACTGGAGTAGAAATGAAAAAATTGTTCTGGTAATTTTTGCTGCAACTGCAATTGCATGGATAACTCGAGGCCTATTTTGGAAAGACTTGGTCCCCTTTGTGGGAGATCATGTGATAGTTCTAGTTTCAGTTGCAGTCCTACTCATACTACCTTCAGGCCTCAAGAGACAACGCTTGCTTGATTTTAGAACTGCACGTAAGATTCCATGGGGAGTTTTAGTGTTGATAGGCGGAGGTTTGGCTTTGGCTAATGGTTTTACTGCAACAGGCCTTGATGTGTGGATAGCAGACAAGCTGCTGTTTGTGGGGGAATTGGATTATTTCTTGATAGTTCTAGTTATTGTTACGATTACAATGCTTACAAGTGAATTGATGAGTAACACTGCAGTAGCTGCATTACTGTTACCAATAATGGCAGTTTTAGGAGCTACGACTGAGCTTGACCCAATTTTACTGATGGCTCCAGTCGCATTTGCTACAAGTTATGGATTTATGATGCCAGTTGGAACTCCTCCAAATGCAATTGCAATTGGAAGCGGCTATGTATCAATAAAACAAATGGTTCGTTATGGATTACCTTTTGATCTTATTTGCATTCCAATAGTTACTGTGATGCTGGTATTTTTGGTACCTATGGTTTGGGGAAGATGACAAATCGCCCTCTCGGCATCATTTCCAAATTAATTAATGTCTGGATTATTTGATTTAGTTATGTCAAAATATGATATTGCTATTATTGGCGGTGGTATCTTAGGTACCAATATCTCTTATTGGATTTCCTCTCTTTATGATGTAAATATCTGTGTAATTGAAAAAGAATCAAAAGTTTCAATGCATGCTAGCAGTAGAAATACCGGTGTAGTTCATTCACCTTTCTATCTTAATCCCAAAACAAAAAAAGTTCTAGCAAAATCTGCTCTAATCTCATATGAAATGTGGAAAAAACTTGCACAAAAAGCAGATGTACCATGGACTAAAACTGGAGTCTTGGAACTAGCACTTAATGAAAAACAACACAAGAGTCTTGAAGAATATATGCAATGGGGTGATGAAAATGGAATTCCATTAGATGATTTAGAACTTTTAGATGGAAAACAAGTTACTAAAATGGAACCTAACCTCGATTGTTATTCTGCAATTTTCTGTAAGCGTGAAGTATCTTCTGATTTTGGTGCGTTTACAACTGCAATAAAAAACGAATCAGAAAAACAAGGAACAAATTTTCTTTTAGAAAAAAATGTTAAAGACATTCAAAGAAATGAAAAAGATTCTTCCATAATTTTTGATGATGGTTCAAATGTTTCTGTTGATCTTGTGATTAATTGTGCAGGAGGTAATTCTTTAGATATTGCACAAATGTTAGGTCTTGCAAAAGAATATTCTGATCTTCATTTTAGAGGTGAATATTGGATTGCAGACAATCAATATAGTAATTTAGTAAATACAACAGTCTATACCGTTGCAGAATTCAAAGGATATCCATTCTTGGATCCTCATTGGATAAAAAAAGCAAATGGCCAAACAGAAGTTGGTCCAAACGCTGTTCCAGTTCCTAGTCCTGAAACTTATGAAGGATATGTTGGAGACATAGGAACTTCAATCTCAAAATTAAAAGATATAGTTACTGGCAATGCAAAAAAACTATTTGCTGATTCAGAATTTTTATCTCTAATTTCAAGAGAATGGCTAAGTTCTATCTCAAAAACTGCAATGATTGGTCGTGTCCAAAAATTTATTCCAAAAATTAAACCTGAATATTTCTCACAAAAAGGAACTGCTGGTATACGCTCTCCAATTATCACCCCTCAAGGAAAATTTCTATTAGATGTGATGGAACTAGAAAATGAACATTCCTTTAACATAATTAATTATAATTCTCCTGGAGCAACTGGAGCTCCTGCATATTCTGCTTTTGTAGTTAAAAAGTTACAAGAAAAAGGATTTTTAGATTACAAAGAAAACCACAAAGAATCAATCTGGAGTTTTAATGATGTACTCAATCAAGCTTAATATTCTATAACTATTCAAACTCGATTATGTTTCCTGACAAATGTTCAGTTACAGAACAAGGAAAACAATGTGTTAATCCTCCGGAATTTATTGTATCAATTGTTGCTGATAAAGAAGAATACATGGTTGGAGTTACCTGTGAAAAACATAAACAAATTGTATCTGGCAAAATTGGAATTCTTCAAACTGAAGGAAAGATTCATGATGGTAAAATCGCTTTTGCACCTGTCAAAGCTGTTGGAACTGATTGCATACATGGAGATCCAGACGATTTTGTCCAAATTGATATGAAATAATACTAAAAATTGAAATAATTTCATTTTGAACAATTATTATTGCTTTTAGAATTGTTATCTGATTTAGTCAAAATAGGTGATATTTTGTTTATTGTAAAAAGCGATGGTGCTACAAGTGAAATTAGAAGTAATTCTCTTAGTATTAGACAAAAAGAAAAATGGATTACTATTGGTGATAATGATGGTCCAGCACACATGCATGTTGATTCAGAATTGATAAAAACAGCCGAGTTTGTACAAGAAGAAAAACCTGAACGTACTAGTTTTAGTGTAAGATTCTTTAATAAAAATGAAGAGCGTGTTTTAGCAGCATTTTTTACAAAAATGTATGATGAGTCTAAAACACTAATTTCTGAACGAAAAAAAGTCTATGATGAATTAAATCAAAAGTATTCTTCTAAAATTCAATTTTAAAAAAAACCTTGTCTGAAAAAGACAAGGAGAAAAAATATTATTCTTCTAATTCTTTCTTCTTCTTCTCTTTTTCAGACTGTAGTTTAGCTAATTCTAATTCTTCATTTGTATGTTTGAATTTTTTCAATCTAATAATACATTACAATTTAGATATAAAAACTGCACATTGTTTTTGATTATAACCCATGCGTGAAAATCAATACCCTACTGAATAGATCGGTTTTTTTCCATTCATTCCTAGATTCAGATTTTTTACTGTAAGTTCTGCCATTTTGGTTCTAGTCTCCTTTGTTGAACTTCCTATGTGTGGTGCCAGCACAACATTTTGTTGTTTTACTAACGGATGTTTTTTACTAATTGGCTCTGTTCCAAATACATCTAATCCTGCCCCTGCAATCATTTTTTTCTTTAATGCTGTCACTAAATCTTTTTCATTAACTATCTTTCCTCTTGATGTATTTACTAAAAATGCTGATTTTTTCATTTTTCTAAAAACTTTCATGTCAAACATTTGATCAGTTTCTTTTGTATGTGGTACATGAATTGAAATGATATCACTTTGTTTGATTAGTTTTTCAAATGAGACATATTTTATTCCTGATTTCTTCTCCTTTGTATTAGAAACACGTTTCCTGTTATGATATATTAATTTCATATCAAATGCTTTTGCTCTTTTAGCAAGAATTCCTCCAATTCTACCTAGACCTAAAATACCTAGAGTCTTTCCTTGAAGATCCAATCCTACATAGTCATATGCTCCATAGATTACTCTCCATTTACCTTCTCGAATTGTTCTATCTCCTTCTGAAACTCTTCTCAATAGATCAAGTAATAATGAGAATGCTAAATCAGCAGTTGCATCTGTTAGCACTTCTGGAGTATATCCTACTCGAATTTTCTTTTTCTTGGCATATTTTGTATCTATATGATCAAAACCAACACTATAGGTACTAATCACTTTTAGATTCTTAGCCAAATCAATTGTTTCTTTATTGATTCTATCATATGGAAAACAAATTAATCCATCTGTCTCTTTTATTTTTGATCGCAATTTTGTTTGAGGAATTGGAATTTTCCCAGAATGTACTTCTATTTGATATCTTTTTTTTAATTCCTTTAATGCAAAGTCATGTAGTGTTCTTGTAAGAAACACTTTCTTTTTCATCAATTTGAGATTTATCTCAAACCATTTATACGATTTCTCTGTAAATTATTCATGTCTTCTGAAGTTAAAGAAGAAGAAGAGTTTGCCATTTGTGTAGAATGTGGAAATTCTATCGAAAAATGTGTTTGTGTCTGTCCTTATTGTGGGGAACGTGACAAATGTGAATGTGCATTATTTGATGCGGCAACTGGAGGTTAATCAAATTGGTAAAACAGATTATTACTATTCAAAATAAAGGTGCATTACTGTGAGTTTAGTTGACTTTACATGGCTAATTGGAGGTCCACAAGGAAGTGGAGTAGAATCAGGTGCAAATATCTTTTCTCGTGTATGTGCAGAGATGGGATATCAAGTATTTGGAAAAAGAGAATTTTATTCAAATATCAAAGGTGAACACAGTTATTTTACAGTAAGAATTTCTAATCAAAAAATTCATTCAAATGTTAATGATGTAACATTAATGGCATCATTTGATGCTGAAACAATTTTTCGTCATTTTGATGAAGTCGTTTCTGGTGGTGGTATTATTTATGATGCTGATTTAGAGAAAATAAAAACTGACGATGTTCGTACCCTTGATGCTCCATTCAAAGAAAGATTACACAAAGATTTAGAATCAAAAAATAAACCATTTACTATTGCAGGAGTTTTGGAGATTGCAAAAGAGAAAGGAGTATCTCTATTTCCAGTATCCTTCAAGTCTATTCTTGCTACTCTTGCTGAAGAAGCTGACAATCCACGTCTAAAGGGATTAGTTAGAATGTTTAATGTAATTGGCGTATCTTTGTCTTTGGGATTAGTTAAGATGCCTCCTGATTCATTGCAAAAAACAATCGGAACAATTTTTTCGAAAAAACCTGAAATTGCTAAAATCAATCAACAAACTGCAAACTATTCATATAATTATGCTACTGCAAAGTTTGAAAGTTTTAAGCATTTGTTGCCTGGTACAGAAAAAGAATCTGAAACCCTTTTGGTTCAAGGACATCAAGGAACTGCATTAGGAAAGATGGCATGTGGTTGTAGATTCCAACCTTATTACCCAATTACTCCAGCTTCTGATGAATCAGTATTTCTAGAATCAAATGAAATTTTAGAAATAACTGAAGATAGACCTGGTTCTACTGCTGTCATTCAAACTGAAGATGAAATTTGTGCCATGGGAATGGCTATTGGTGGTGCATTAACTGGAACTCGCTCTGCAACATGTACTTCTGGTCCTGGATTTGCATTAATGACTGAAATGTTAGGTTGGGCTGGAATTAATGAAGTACCTATTGTCATAACCAATTATCAAAGAAGTGGGCCGTCTACTGGTCTTCCAACAAGACATGGTCAAGATGATTTACTTTTTTCAATCTATGCGGGACATGGTGACTTTCCAAAAATTGTTTATGCATCAGGTGACATTGAAGAGAGTTTCTATGATACTGGTAACTGTTTTAATTATGCTGATACTTTTCAAGTTCCTGTTATTCATCTGATGGACAAATTTCTTGCAAGTTCAGTTATTACCTGCAAGCGATTTGATACTCAAAAAATCTCAATTGATAGAGGTAAACTCTTAGAGAAAGTCGATGATGGTTATAGAAGATTTGAGTTTACTGATGATGGAATATCTCCACGTTCTAGATTAGGAATTAATAATGGAATATTTTGGAATACTGGAGATGAGTCTGATGAAACTGGTCATATCACTGAAGACCCAGTCATACGTGTAAAGATGATGGATAAGAGAATGTCTCGCCTAGATGTTATTCTCAAAAATATTCCTGATATAGAACAAGTAGTATCTTTTGGTGTTGAAGATTATACAATAATCTCATGGGGTTCTACAAAGGGTCCTGTTCTTGATGCATTAGAAATGCTCAAAAAAGAGGGAATTTCAATTGGATTTATTCAACTAAAACTTTTACATCCATTTCCAGCTGATTATGTTAATTCCCTGTTAAAAAATGCCAAGACCATAATTGATATTGAAGCAAATCAATCCGGTCAACTAGGAAAATTATTCAAACAAAATATCAGACGTGATATTGATTATTTCATCTTAAAATACTCTGGAAGAGCAATGACTGGTACTGAAATTTATGATTCACTCAAAAAAATCGTTCAGAAAAATGCAAACAAACGGGAGGTTTTGATGCATGGCGCTTAAACTTGCTGATTACAAAACAGATGTACACAATGATTGGTGTCCCGGATGTGGCGATTTTGGAATCGTCAACGCTCTTCAGATGGCATTAGCTGAAATGGGTATTCAAAGAGATAAGGCTACAATATTTTCTGGAATTGGTTGTTCTGGTAAGACGTCTCACTACATTAACACTTATGGCGTTCATACATTACATGGAAGAGTTTTGACATTTGCACAAGGTGCTAAAATTGCAAATCCTGAGATGACTGTTGTTGCAGTAGGAGGTGATGGTGATGGTTTAGGAATTGGTGCTGGTCATTTTGTTGCTGCTGGTAGAAGAAATGTAAACATGACATACATTATTTTTGATAATGGAGTTTATGGTTTAACAAAGGGACAAGCATCTCCTACTCTAAAACTTGGAGAACAAACAAAATCATTACCTTCTCCAAATACAAATTATAATGTTAATCCAATTGGATTGGCAGTTGCAAGTGGTTTTACATTTGTTGCACGTGGATATTCTTATGATGTTAGACATCTCAAAGATTTGATAGTTCAGGCAGTCAATCACAAAGGATTGTCATTTTTAGATGTTTTACAACCATGTCCTACATACAATGATCTCAATACTAGAGATTGGTATGCCGGAACTGATTTAGTCGATGAGGCACAAAAACGCCATTCTAGAATATACAAGCTAGAAGAGAAAGGCTTTGATCCAGTAGTTCATTATGATTCGGAACCAGAAAAGAATGAAAAATTATCTCAAGCACTCATTAAATCACTTGAATGGGGAAATTCTATACCTATAGGAGTATTTTACAAAAATGATATGATTTCTCCTTACACTGAAAGATTACGAGATAAGATTCCAAATTATTTAGAAAATCCTCCTGCAAAACAAAACATCTCCAAAAATGGTCTCCCCAATACTGATATTTCAAAGATATTAGATTCTTTAGAAGTATAACTTGTATCTTGAACCTAAGAAGTTATAGGCTAGTTTTATAGAATAATACTTTGCATTTGAATATTCATGAAGCAAATAAAATATTTCGAAAATCAATTATCAAAGGTTTCTTTGAACCTCAATTAGTTAATCTAGATTTTCAAAAATCACCAATTAAACATCCTTCAATAAATGATGATGGTCTAATGCAATCTGATTTACTTCATGTATTTTTTGATATAGAAACTGGTGCTGATTACCCTGATGGAGATGAGTGGTTTATTGTAGAGATGCTATTCCCTCATGATGTAAAACTTCCTGATAATTTGAAAGGAACAGATTACTTTACAACTATTTCAGTTGATGATGAAAAAACATACTGGCATCATCGTGAACTCATTCGTTACAAATATGGAAAATCAAAGAAATTAGATAATGCTTTAGAATTCCTAGAATCAAAATACAAAGAGCTTCATGAATTATTAGAACCACTACAAAAAGATCTCAAGTAATTTCTCTCCAAGAATCTCCTCTGAAAGAATATTTTTTATTTTCTGATGATGCTGTGCTCAGACGCCATCTAACTGATTTTACATCAAATTTGTATGTTATTTCTGAAATTTCTGATGGTAATTTTTCAGGATCTAGATGATATGGTAATAATTCTAAAACAAAATCAATTTTCTCTACAGCATTATCAAACCACTGTTTATCCTCACTATCTACAGTAAAAATAATTCTTGGGCTTCCAGAAAAACTGATTTTAATTTTTAAAGCATTACCCCTACCTCTTCTTCGTTTCATCTCTTTGAAAATTGCTTTGACTTTTTCCCAGCGCTTGTAATCAAACCATTGGAAAAATGCTTGATTAAATGCAAGTGGAATTTCCATATCCAAAGAACTCACAAAATCCTCGTCGTTTGGCTCGATTTCATCTTGAATTATTGTAAAATGTGAGTTTAGAAATCCATATAGAACTTCAATTTCCCATGGTGAAATTCCATAATATCGTAATGTTGTACTCAAATTTTCTGGCAATAATTTAAAATCCTAAAAATTGTAATTAAAGCTTCAAGCGTGATATTAGGTCAAATTCATCTTAAAACTAAAATTATATGGGTCTGTTTGATAATTCTAGATATGAAGAAAGAATTTGTTGTAAAAAGCATTGATGCTGCACCTGATGGGGCTCCGTATGTAGTTGTATCATTATCCTCAATTAAGGATCTTAAAGAAGGAACTCAAAACCCACAATCCCCTTTTGGAACACCAAAGGTCATGGGATTTTCAAACATGAATGACATGATGAAGGATCTAAATAAAATGATGTCTGGACAGGGTGGTGGTATGGGAATGCAAGGTGATGTTACTCAATTAAAACTTGAAATGCATGAATACAAAGACATGGGTCTTTCAGTTGGCGATAAAGTATTCTTAGAATTAAGCAAAGCTGAATCTTTAGGCGTTTAAACTAGATTGTATTGAAATATTTCCAACCATAAAAAGCGGCAATTGTTCCAATTACAAATAACATTGGCTTCCATGCAAATACTGGAAGACTTGGGGTGGCAAGTTTAACTTTATAGTTATCTACAATGGCATGAACATTTTTCTTGATTTTATCGTGCCAAATACTATAATCAATTTGATATTTTTTTAGAATCTCTTCTACTTCATAAACAACTGGAGTTCGCTGAGAGAAAAGATGTTGAAGATAATCCCTTGAAACCTCTACTTCTGCATGAATTCCAATTAATCCTTTTTTTAGATCAACCATTCTAATGTGCATCTCCCATGGTTTTTTTAATTTTAGATTGAGTCCGTTTCCAATTTGTTCTGGTTGCTTATGCTCAAACTTTACTTTGGTAAAACCTTCTTCTGTAAAAATTTTCATTAACTCTTCAAAACTCTTCTTTACAACAATGTGAAGTTGTTCAACTCCTTCTTTATTATCAACATCAATTTTGTGTTTTAATCCATTAAGAAATGAAATTGTTTTAGGATATGTTGTAAGATATTCCATTATTCTGTCCCCAAAATACCTCTATTTAAAGCAGAACTAATTATTCCTCTAATTTTTTGTAGCATTTGATAATCCTCTTACATACACACATTGATCTGGAGATATTGACATCTCTGAAGGATTGATTTTTCTATCCGTAAGTTTTGCACCTGAATTTCTAACTATGGTAAATGGTTTTGATTCTGAACCTTCACCCATCTTATGATTTGCAATTGTTGCAAGATTATCCACTACTGCCTGAAATGTTACTTTTAATGGATTATCATCAAGATCTTTTTTTGCTCTCATATCTAAAACTGGTTCAACCCCTGCACATGCTATTGCAACTCCTGATGTCCCAATTCTTGCTGGCATTAATCTACTATCTACTAGAATTACTCCAACATGAATGAACAATTTTAAGAAAATTTTTCTTCGAAGCTGTTCTGCAATAAGATATGGATTTGTTGGATATAGAATTACTTTTCCTTTTTTTGCATTAGATTTGTCAATTCCAGCATTTGGCGCCATTATATTATCTGATGAAGCAATTACAAATCCCCCAATACCGCCAAAAATTTTATCTGATTCTCTGATGATGATTTCTGCAATTTCAGGTTTTAATTGAAATTTTTTTGAGATTTCTGAGCCTTCATCTGATACTCTAATTTCTTGTTGTTCAATAATGCGCCCTTGTGAATTTGAGATATATTTTGTTGAAATTACTAAGACATCCCCCTCTTGCAATTTTGTCTTGTTTTTTTCTAATGTTTCTAATAATGCCTCAAAAACATCAAATTTTCCTTCCATCCTCTCTGCTAAGAGCGGTAAAACGGTTAGTTGCATAACCTTTTGAGCATTCTTTTTCTTTTTTATTGTTCTGAAAAGCTTTTAATCTGTAGAACAAGCTTTTGTGTTTATGAATATTGTTGAGAAGATTCTTGCACGCGCATCTAGCAAATCTACGGTTTCCCCTGATGATGTTGTTTTTGCTAATGTTGACAAGGTAATGATGCATGATGTTTCAGGACCAGGTGTCATTAAGGTATTTGATAAACTAAAGAAACAAGGAATTTCAGTTGACAAATTATGGGATCCTACTAAAGTTTGGGTAGCTGAAGACCATTTTGTTCCTTCAGCAGAAAAAATGTCTGCAGAAAATATTGTAAAATTATCAAACTTTACAAAAAATTATGGAATTGAAAAACACTTCAAATATGGTATGGGGCAATACGGAATTTGTCATACCTTATCTCATGAAGAAGCAATGGTAATGCCAGGTGATGTTTATGTTGGAGGTGATTCTCACACTAACACCACTGGTGCATTAGGTGCATTTGCTTGTGGATTGGGACATACTGATGTTGCTTATGTATTGTTGAATGGAAAGATTTGGTTTAAGGTTCCCGAAACTTATTACTTTAAGATAAACGGAAAATTACCTGATCATGTGATGGCCAAAGACATGATTCTAAAAATAATTGGAGACATAGGAACTGATGGTGGTGCATATAGAACCATGCAGTTTGGCGGAAGTGGGGTTGATGAAATGTCTGTACAAAGTAGATTAACATTATGTAATATGACTACTGAAGCAGGTGCAAAAAATGGAATTGTTGAACCGGATCAAAAAGTAGTAGATTATCTTAGCAGTAGAGGTGCTACAAATGTTAATCTGGTAAAGGGTGATGATGATGCAGAATATGCCAAAATATTTGAATATGAAAGCTCAGAGATGGAACCTATTGTTGCAAAACCATTCTCTCCCGAAAATATTTCAATTGTAAGAGAAGCACCTTCTGTTGAATTAGATAAATCCTACATTGGTTCTTGTACTGGTGCAAAATACGAAGATTTGGAAGCAGCAGCTAGAATTCTTAAAGGAAGAAAAGTAAAGATTAGAACTGAAATTTTACCTGCAGCAATTTCAATTTACCAACGTGCCATGGAAAATGGTCTCTTGAAAATTTTCTTAGATGCTGGTGCAACAGTTGGACCTCCAACCTGTGGAGCCTGCTGTGGTGCTCATATGGGTGTCTTGGCAAAAGATGAAATCTGTATTAGTACTACAAATAGAAATTTCCCAGGAAGAATGGGGCATGTTGAATCACAAACATATCTTTCATCTCCTTTGGTAGCTGCAGCGTCTGCAGTTACTGGAAAAATTACTGATCCGAGGGATTTGTAATGAAAGGAAATATCATAAAATATGCACAAGACAATATTGACACTGATGTAATTATTCCAGGTCAATATCTCAAAGTGCATGATTATGCTGAACTTGCTACTCATGCCATGGAGGGATTGGATCCTGACTTTCACTCTAAGGTAAAAGAGGGTGATTTTATTTTATCAGGCAAAAATTTTGGTTGTGGTTCATCTCGAGAACACGCTCCTATTGCTTTGTCTAATTCTGGAGTAAAAGCAGTACTTGCATTATCTTTTGCAAGAATTTTTTATCGAAATGCAGTTGATGGTGCATTTTTGCTACCAATTGAAATTGATCAAGATGCATATGATGGAATTTCAGAGGGTGATGAAATCGATATTGATATTTCAGTCAACGAAATTAAAAATATTACAAAAAATCAGACATACAAAATGAAACCCTTTTCAGAAATTATTGGAAAGATAATTGCTGCTGGCGGTCTTTTCAAGTATAAACCAGACCAGGATTAAAATGGGAAAAACTCTTTTTGAAAAAACATGGGAGTCTCATATTGTTGTTGAAAAACAAAATTCTCCTTCATTAATCTATGTTGACAGACATCTTGTACATGAAGTAACATCTCCTCAGGCTTTTGATGGATTACGTATGAATAATAGAAAAGTTAGACGACCTGATCTTACTATTGCTACAATGGATCACAATGTTCCAACAAGTGATAGGTCGCTTCCAATGCTTGATCAATCCTCAGCAGTTCAAATCCAAGCTTTAGAAAAAAATTGTGATGATTTTGGAATTAAATTATTTGATATTAACAGTCCTAATCAAGGAATTGTACATGTAATTGGTCCCCAATTAGGAATTACTTTACCTGGTTCTACGATTGTATGCGGTGATAGTCATACATCAACTCATGGGGCTTTTGGGGCATTAGCTTTTGGAATTGGAACTAGTGATGTTGAGCATGTTTTAGCATCCCAAACTTTGTGGCTAGAAAAACCAAAACCTTTTGAAATTAGAGTTGAGGGAAAACGAAAGAACCCTCATGCAGTCACAGCCAAGGATATTGTACTTTCAATTATCAAAAATATTGGAACTGGAGGTGGAACTGGTACTGTTATTGAGTACAGGGGCCAAGGAATTGAAGACCTTTCCATGGATCAGCGAATGACTATTTGTAATATGTCCATTGAGGCTGGTGCTCGTGCAGGACTAATTGCACCTGATGAAAAGACCTTTGATTATCTTAGAGGTAGACAATACACTCCAAAAAATTATGAATCCCTTGTTGATTATTGGAGAGAACATCTAAAAACAGATAGTGATGCAAAATTTGAAAAACAATACACTTTGCATATTGATGATATTGCACCTCAAGTTAGTTGGGGTACAAATCCTGGAATGACTTGTGATGTAACTGAATCAATTCCATCTCCTGATGAATTTTCTAAAGGTGAATCTAATCAAAAGAAAAGTGCAGAAAAAGCACTTGATTATATGGATCTTAAATCCGGTACTCCAATTACCGATATCAAAATTGATAGAGTGTTTATTGGTTCGTGCACTAATGCAAGGTTAGAAGATCTTATTGAAGCATCCAAAGTAGTCAAAGAACAAAAAATTTCATCAAACGTTAGAGCAATGGTTGTTCCAGGATCTCAGATGGTAAAAAAACAAGCTGAAGAAATGGGTCTTGATAAAATTTTCATTAATGCTAATTTTGAATGGCGAGAAGCTGGGTGCAGTATGTGTCTTGGAATGAATCCTGATATTTTATCTCCTGGCGAACGATGTGCTAGTACATCTAACAGAAATTTTGAAGGTAGACAAGGAAACGGTGGACGAACTCATTTGGTAAGTCCAGTAATGGCTGCAGCTGCTGCAATTAAAGGACACTTTGTAGATGTTAGGGAATTGGATTTGAATTAGAATGGAATCTTTTAAAAAAGTAACAAGCATCATAACTCCTCTTGATAAGATAAATGTGGATACCGATCAAATTGTACCAAAACAATTCTTGAAATTGGTTCAAAAATCTGGGTTTGGTAAATTCTTGTTTTTCAATTGGAGATATGATGAAAATGAGAATGTAAAATCTGATTTTGTCTTAAATGATTCTAAATATGATAATTCCAAAATTCTTGTAACTGGAGACAATTTTGGCTGTGGCTCTAGTCGTGAGCATGCTGTTTGGGCACTACTTGATTATGGATTTTCTGTTGTTATTGCTCCTTCATTTGCAGATATCTTCTTTAGCAATTGCTTCAAAAATGGGATCTTGCCTATTTCCTTGGATCAAACAATAGTTGAAAAATTACAACAAGAAACAGATGAAATTGAAGTAGATCTAGAAACACAAATTATCAAAATCTCTTCTGAAGAAATTCCATTTGAAATGGATTCTCACAAGAAAAAAATCCTCTTAGAAGGTTTAGATGATATTGCACAAACTTTTCAATACGAAGATAAAATTTCTGAATTTGAAAAAGAGTCTAAAGTCCCATCTGTTTTATAATCTTCTTTACTGTTTTTTCGTTTCTTTCTAAAACCATTGGAGATTCTGCATCTACCCATTCTTTATCTCCTATGTCAAAAGCGCTTATTTTTCCTTCCTTTGATAATTGTTGTAAAATATCATATGATAAATTGATCTCTTTTTGTTTTTGTTTTGCTTTTATTCGTTTAATTACATCATTTCCAAGCATGTAAATTCCTAAACATTCTGATAATTGTAATTTCATTACTGGTTTTTCCTTGAATTCTTTTATAATTCCATTTTCTACTGTTGCAAATCCTGTTTCTTCTTTTCTTTTTGTTCTAGTTGCAATGCATGCAGAACTCTTTTTCTCTCTGAAAAGTTTTCTCATTTTTTTTAGATCTATTGCACACAAATTATCTACAAACCATAAGACAAATTCAGATTCTCCTTTGAGTTTTTTCTCAATGTGTAAAAGATCTCCTCCTGTCCCACTTTGTGAATCTTGCACAAAAGTAATGTTTTTTTGATTTCCGTAATAGTTTTTGATTTGTCCTCCTAACCCATTAAAATCTGAAACCACAATGATTTCATTTACAAAATTAAATGATTTTAGATACTTTATTACATAATCAATCAATGGCTTACCATTGATTGGAGTCATTGCTTTTGGAAAATATTCAGTGTATGGTTTGCCTCTAGTTCCTTTGCCGCCAGCAAGAATTACAGCCTTCACAGCCTAACGGTATGATTTCTGTTTTCTTCTTCTTGCACCGGGACCACCAAATTTCTTTGGTTCTTTTCTTCGTGCATCTCCGCTTACTAGATACTTATCAAAATCTGTGATTCGTTTTCTTAGGTCTTCTCTGGTAGATTTTGGAAATGGATGATCTTTTGGTTCTTTTTTAGATTTTGTCCATCCTGTAAGTGCTCTTGAAATTCCAGTTGCGATAGCACTGGCTTGTCCCATGTATCCTCCACCTCTTACTCTAACAGAAATGTCAATTTTCTCTCTTAACTCTCCTGTTATTTCTAATGGTGCTAGAATAACTTCACGAGCAGTTTCTTGTGGAATCATTTCAACTGGAACATTGTTAATTCTGATACTACCTTTACCTTTTGTAATGTAAACATGTGCACTAGCTGTTTTTCTAGTTGCAAAATAAATCTCAGTTTTTGGAGTTGTCATTCAGTCCACCCTATTACTCTACATAATTCCCCTAGTTGTGTATAGTTTGATGCAGTTTTTCTAATTTTTGCTTTTTCAAATTGAATCTTTTCAATTGATTTAATTTCGTTAGGTGAACCAATGTATGTTCTTAGTCTATGAAATGCTTCTTTTCCTGATGGTTTTCTATCAAATGGAAGCATTTGACGAATCATTTTTGCCATTACTGTATCTGGTCTTCTATAGTGTTTTGGTCCATGTTTGTAATTGATAATACTGTTAATTTCTAAAAATTCTCTATATTCTTGAATTTGGTTACTTCTTGTACCACTCATCATGATTTTTTCACAATTAACTACTGACACTCTGTTTCCTTGCATCAATAATTTTGCTACATTGGAAGATAGTCTACCTGCAATGTGGTCAGTTGCATCTACCACAATTGGTCTATCTGTTCTAACAACTACTTCTTGTTTAGAAGTATTTGAATTTCTTCCAGCCGGTCTGTTGATTCTTCCGTTAGCCAAGTAGTACGACTCCTTTTCCTGTTGGATTTTGTTCAATCAAATCTGAATGAGTGATTAATTTACCCCCGCTTTCTGTGATTTTGTTAGCTGCAGAATTTGAAATTGAAAATGAAAATAATGTAATTTTGTGAGGAATGTTTCCTGTCCCCAGAACTTTTCCTGGAAATACTACAGTATCGTTTTCTTTTGTTAATTGACCAATTCTGTTCAAGTTGAGATCTCTTCTTGCAATAGATGGTTTTAATGCATATTCTGCTAATTTTGCCCAAATCGGAGCATCATTTTTTGTTGATGCCTTTTTTAGATCATTGGCCATGCGTATAACAACTTGATTAGTCATGTGAATAATGCGGTTTAAAACCCAAATATAATGTGTATGCTTAGTTTATTCTTCAATTTTGTTTATTGTATCTTTGAATTCGCCTAATCTGTTACTTACTTCATCTACTCCTGCAAGAATAATTTGTTCTGGATTAAGAGCTCCTGTTGATTCTACGGTGAGAATTTTTTCATTATCTTTGTCTGTCTCAGTAAGCGTTGAAATATTTGCAGAGTTCCATTTGGCATGCTCTGTTCCACGTCCAAGTCTT
Source organism: Candidatus Nitrosopumilus sp. (assembly GCA_965248045.1). Lineage (GTDB taxonomy): Archaea > Thermoproteota > Nitrososphaeria > Nitrososphaerales > Nitrosopumilaceae > Nitrosopumilus. The sequence goes on along the minus strand of CBDFIG010000002.1, from coordinate 928,314 downwards.
GCGTAGCATTCTACTTTGATTCTTTGATTTGGTGCCAGTTGAACAATTGCGATTTTGTCTGAAACTGGTTTTATCGAGTCATCTTCTGAGGATATCTCATTTGAAAGAATAGTTTTTGTTACGTTTGTGTCTCCAGAGTCTAGTACTAACATAACTTTACAGTTTGAACATCCAGTTTCACTTTGACATTCACATTTTGATGGTTCGTTAAATCTGGACAAATCTGTCGTTAGTGGAATTAATCCTAATCTATGTGCTAAACCCTCATCTGGTAATACAGAAGAATTTTCAATAATATCTACAGTATCAATTGCAAAGACTGGAACACCATTTAGACAAATACGTCTAAGTGCATTTGCATACTGTAATGGAACATCTTTTAGCTTTACAGATATTTTTTGATTATTTTTGTTAATTACTTCTAGAGATGACAAATCTTGAAGAAAATCTTCAAAGTCCACATAAATATCTAGCTAGTTTTATGTATAGATAAATACCAAATTATCATACATAATTTAGAAATGGCCGATACTACTCTGGTAAGATATTCTTTTGAAGGCGAAAAATTTGAACTTTTGGTAAAGCCTGATCCTGCATTAGATTACAAGCTGGGCAAGAAAAAGGATATTTTTGCAGTTTTGGTTTCAGATGAAATTTACACTGATTTTGGAAAAGGTACAAGACCTACAACTGAAAAATTACTAAAGGCTTTCAAAACTGAAGACCAAACTGAAATTGCTGAAATAATTATGCAGAAAGGTGTTCTAAATCTTACAACTGACCAAAGACGAAAAATGATTGAAGAAAAGAGAAAACAGATTGTAGAATTTATTGCAAAGACCTATGTTGATCCTAAAACTCACTTGCCTCATCCTCCGTTAAGAATTGAGCAAGCTATGAAAGATGCTCGAGTCTCAGTAGATCCTCAAAAAAATGTAGATGAACAAGTAAAAGAAATTGTTGAAAAATTACGTTCAATAATTGCTTTAAAATCTGAGAGTCTGCAACTGGAAATTGTAGTTCCTGCACAATATGCGCCTCAATCCTATTCTGTTCTAAAATCCGTTGGCACTTTAAAAAATGAAGAATGGCAAAATAATGGTTCACTAAAAGCAATACTTGAAATACCTGCTGCAGCAAGGCCAAATGTGATAGATAGATTAGGCTCTATAACCAAAGGCTCTGCTTCAGTTGAGGTAATGAAGTAATGGAAAATAAGCGAAAACACGTTATTCCTGGCGATTTGGTAACAACAGGACCTTTTAGACCTGAACAGAATGTTATACTTGAAGGAGATAAGATAATTTCTACAACTATCGGAATTTCTGAAATTTATGATGATTCAGTTAGAGTAATTCCATTAACTGGAAAATATATTCCAAAAATTGATGACTTGGTAATTGGCAAAGTCCTTTCTCACACATCATTATCATGGGAATTAGACATCAATTCTTGTTACGTTGGATTCTTACCGGCACAAGATGTCTTTGGAAGAGACTTTTCTGCTCATGCTGATGAACTTACTTCAAAACTAAAAACTGGAGATCTTGTTGCTGCAAGAATTGCTAATTTTGATAGAACAAGAGATCCACTTGTAACAATTTCTGATAGAGATTTAGGTAAAATAGATTCTGGCTCCTTAGTCAAAATCTCTCCAAGTAAGGTTCCGCGCCTAATTGGAAAGAGAGGTAGCATGATTCAGATGATAGAGATGGGAACTAATGCTGCAGTAACTATTGGTCAGAATGGTTGGGTAGTGGTTTCATGTGAATCCCCAGAGGGGTTATTAAAGGCAAAAAAAGCAATTCAGATGGTTAATGATAAAGCACATGTTGCTAATTTGACTGATCAAGTGAAAGAAATGTTAGAAATAAAAGGTGAATCATAATGGGTGGACGAGATGCTACAATGGTCCTATTGGACAAAAATGGAATCCGCTGTGATGGAAGAAAAGTCGACGAACCAAGACGAATTATGATTAGAGCTGGTGGATTAAAAAATGCAGATGGTTCTGCTTACATTGAATTTGGTGATAATAAAATACTAGTTGGTGTGTTTGGTCCAAGAGATGTTCATCCAAAACACATGTCAAATACTGATACCGGAATTTTACGAGTTAGATATCACATGGAACCATTCTCAGTTGGTGAAAGAAAAAATCCAGCTCCTTCAAGAAGAGAAATTGAAATTTCCAAAGTAATCAAAGATGCATTAGAGCCTGCAGTTATGTTAGAAAAATTCCCAAGAACTGCAGTTGATGTATTTATCGAAGTTTTACAAGCAGATGGTGGTACTAGATGTGCTGCACTTTCTGCAGCTTCTGTTGCATTAGCAGATGCTGGAATTCCAATGAGGGATATGGTTGCAGCTTGTGCTTCAGGTAAAGTGGCAGATACCATAGTTCTTGATGTTAACAATGAAGAAGACCAAGCAGGTCAAGCAGACATGCCAATTGGCTACATGCCAAGTCTTGAAAAAATTACATTATTACAATTAGATGGAGTTCTAACTCCTGAGGAATACAAGAAATGTGTAGATGTTGGAGTCAATGGTTGTAAAATCGTTTACGATATACAAAAGAAAGCACTTAATGACAAATACTTTGGAAATGGAAGCGATTAGAAATGGCATCAAAGTCTGTTCTTGACGAATTAAAAAAAACACAAATTCTTGAATTATTAGAACAAGGAAAAAGAGTCGACGGACGTGCACTAGATGAATCAAGAGAAATTTCAATTGAAACTAATGCAATCCCTAAAGCAAATGGTTCTGCAAGAGTTCGACTTGGAGAAACCGAAGTTATCTGTGGTGTAAAAATTCAACCAGATAGACCTTTTCCAGATACTGGCGACAAAGGTCTTTTCATTTGTACTGCTGAATTATTACCACTTTCACATTCTACTGTTGAAACTGGACCTCCACAACCTCATGTTATTGAATTAGCTCGAGTTGTTGATAGAGGAATTAGAGAAAGTCACATGATTGATGTTTCACAATTAGTTATCAAGAAAGATAAATCCGTTATTGGTGTGTTTGCTGATAACGTAGTTGTTGATTATGATGGAAATCTATTTGATGCATGCTCTTATGCCGCTACTGCAGCATTACTTACATCAAAAACCCCAAAATGGGATTGGGCTGATGATAAACCAACGCTTGCTGAAGGTGATGCCACTGCATTACCTGTATCTACAATTCCAGTATCTGTAACTATGGGAAAGATTGGAAGTCACATTATTGTTGATCCAAATGGAGATGAATGGGCTAGTATGGATGCAAGAATTACCATTACCAGTGATTCTGATGGAAACATTTGTGCTTTACAAAAAGGTGGCAATGATGGATTCACACAAGATGAAATTAATCAGTGTGGAGAAATTTCTGTTAGAGTAGGCGCAAAAATAAGAGAAAAATTAAAAGAAGCTCAACAAGGAAGTCAATAAAATGGCAAAAGCAAAAAAATCTCTTAAAGGATTAGGTGCAAGATATGGAATTAAAATTAGAAAACAGTATACAAAAATCCATCTTCAATTAAAAGAAACAAGAGTTTGTCCTGAATGTGGCTCAAAGTCATTTGGTAGAGATGCTGTAGGTATTTGGTCTTGTAAAAAATGCAGCTATAAAGTGGCTGGAACCGCATATGACATTAAACTTTAGTGCAAAAATTACAGTTGATGCAAAAGACAACACAAAGGCAATTTATGAATCTGTAAATACTGATAATGAATTTTATCCAGAAAATCCTGTAAAGACTACCATAAAATTTAATGAAAAGTTAAACATTTCAGTTGAATCTGAACATTTACCTCATTTGAGGGCAAATCTCAATTCTACGCTTAGACTAATCCAAGCTAGTCATGATTCAATTGAATCGGTAAAGATATAATGAAATAAAATTTTTGAAGAAACATGTCATCACCACAAATGCCTCCATGGCTTCAAGAACAACTAATGAAATTACAACAATCTCAACAAGATCTTCAGTCAATTATGACTCAAAAACAACATCTTGAAATGGAAAAAGCAGAATCAGAAAAAGCACTTGAGGAATTAAAGAAAGCTGCAGATGGTGATGCAGTATTCAAACATGCTGGCACTGTATTAATCAAATCAACAAAACAAGAATTAATTGATGAATTAGAAGAGAAACAAGAGATGGCAAAAACACGTGTAACTGTTCTTGAAAAGCAAGAAATTCGTGTTAAAGAATCTCTTAAAGAACAAGAAACAAAAATCACTGAAATGATGAAAAGTGGTTCTACAAATTCTCCTCTTCCTGCAGAAGACAATCCTAGAAAATAGTCTCTTATACAAATTGCAAATAAGATATTAACAAATCTTTACAACTATTATTGTGAAATTAGAAAATCTTCGAATTATTGTAGATGAAAGAGAACGGAAAAGTGGAATTCCTGATCTTCTAAAATCAGTTGGGTTGAATGTAGAAATGAAAACACTTCCAATTGGTGATTACATTGTTGCACCAGAGACAGTTGTAGAGAGAAAAAGTATTCGTGATCTAATGTCATCTGTATTTGATGGAAGACTTTTTGATCAGTGTTCAAGATTAAAAGAACATTTTCAACATCCAATTGTTCTAGTTGAAGGAAATGTTGATGAAATTGAAGAAATTACTGATAACCCGTTGATATTTTATGGCGCCATTTCTACTGTTGTCCTTGATTTTAAAATTCCAATAATACCTACTCCTAGTGCTGCTCATACAGCCAAATTACTAGTCTCATTGTGCTCAAAAAAAGATTCTCCAAAGGGGCCTTATTTGAAGAAAATCAAAAAATCTTCTGATTTAGAAAAACAACAACTTTCAGTTCTTTGTAGTTTACCCGGAATAGGTGAAAAATTTGCAGTTAGAATGCTTGAAAAATTTGGAACTCCTTTCAAAGTTTTTACTGCTACAACTGCAGAACTTGCAAAAGTTGAAGGATTAGGTGATACACGAGCAAAGAAAATTAAAAAAATGTTAGAATCTAAAAGCAAATTTCTTAAAAAGTCTAATCAAAAAACTTTGCATGATACATAATTTGATACAATAATCGTTAACTCACTTATTGAGTGACACCGAAGGAGATTCTCCCTTGAGTAATTTTCTTTTTAGTGGAGTTCCGCATGTTGGACACTCTTTTCCATTAGTATGATTAGTTCTGCATCCTGGACAATAGTGAACCCATTTTCCTACATCTTTTATCCCCTGAGTCATTATTGGTGATACTTTCAAACCTAGATTCTTTGCTACATTTGAAATTGCAAAATCATCACTAATTATTTCCCCATTCATTTCTATGCATAATGCAAGAATTGAAATATCTTGCTTTGATAGCTGTGGAAAATCTCCAGTATCTTTTGCTGCTTTTATTGCCGCATTTGTTGATTCTTTATCTGGTTCTCTAATTTTTAGTCTGTTAGTTTCAAGTAAAGTTCCTAAAGCATCATGATTTTTCTTTATGTGTTTGATTTCATCATACACCTGGGATGTTGTATAACAATCATTAGATGATCTAAATGGAACTCCTGCATAAAATGCACTAGCATCTAAAATTCTAAAATCCAAGTTTACTCATTTGTCTTAGCCCTCGTTTTTTTAATCTGACAAAGACTGCTGGTTTTTTGTATTTTTTAATAGTTATTGATTCACCATATCCTGCAGATTTAACCACTTGAGCGTCCATTACAATGTTGCAATCATGAGAACATATAATCTCAATCTTTTCATCTGGAACTACAATTGATTCCAATCTGTATACTGGTGCAACAGGAGTTATGATTAGAACATCCAAACTTTCATGCAAAATTGGACCTCCTAATGAAAATGAATGACCAGTTGATCCACTTGGGGTTGCAACAATTACGCCATCCATTTTTTGTTTTACAGTATCATTTTGAAATTTAATCTCAATTTCTGCAGTTTTAGTTAAATTTGTTCTACTAATGTAAATCTCATTTAATGCGGGTGGAAATTCTTTTCCTTCACAAGATGCAATCACTCTTGTTCTTTTATCTAAGAAGAACTTATTTTTTAAAATTTGATTAACTGCTTCATCAAATTCTTCAATTGTTATTTCTGCTAAAATCCCTCTATTTCCTCCTACGTTAATTGTTAGAATTGGTGTTTCATTTGCTAAATATCTAAAAACTCGTAGAGTTGTTCCATCCCCACCAAGTGTGACGACGAGATCTAGATTCTCTTTTTTTAACTCCTCTAATGTTTCAATTTTTTTAGCTCCTTTTACTTCAATTGGCGAAATTGTATATACTGTAGATTTTTTTGCCAAAAGCTTTTGCACAACATCTTTTCCAGCTTGTTCTGCATCTTTCGAACCTACCTTACTTACCACTGCAACTTTTTGAAGTTTCAAGCAGTTCTTCTGAATTCTATTTACATAAAAATGATATTTTTGACGTATTGGAAAAACAATTAAGTATGCAAACAAATCCGTACAAATTATGAATTACGCACACCCTGAAGTTTTAGTAGATACTGAATGGGTATCACAAAACCCTCCTAATGAAAATAGAAAACTAGTAGAAGTTGATTATGATCCTGTAAATGGATATCAAAAAGGTCACATTAATGGTGCTAGTCTTATCTGGTGGAAACGTGACATCAATGATCCAATTACAAGAGACATCATTGATAAAAAACAATTTGAAGCATTGATGTCTAAAAATGGAATTACCTCAGACACTGAAGTAATTCTTTATGGTGACTTTAACAATTGGTTTGCCGCATTTGTTTTCTGGGTTTTCAAATATTATGGACATGAAAATCTAAAGATTATGAATGGTGGAAGAAAAAAATGGGAATTAGAAAATAAAGATTACACTACTGATGAACCACAATTGTCACAAACAACATACAATGCACAACCTCCAGATGAGGGATTACGTGCTTATCTATTTGATGTTAGTAGAGCATTAGGAAAAGAAGACACTGTAATGGTTGATGTAAGATCTCCTGCTGAATTCTCTGGTGAGATAACTGCTCCTCCAGAATATCCAATGGAGCATGCACAAAGAGGTGGACATATTCCAAGTGCAAACAACATCCCATGGGCTACTGCAGTTAATGATGCTGATGGAACATTCAAGGCAGCTGAAGAATTAAAACAAAATTATGAACCAAAGGGTGTTACTCCAGATAAGGATGTAATTTGTTATTGTAGAATTGGAGAAAGATCATCTCATAGTTGGTTTGTTTTAAAATATCTACTCGGTTATTCCAAAGTTCGAAACTATGATGGTTCTTGGACTGAATGGGGTAATATGATAGGAAATCCCATAGAAAAATAAATTGCTTTTAGATCTTCCTGTTCTTAAGAAAGGCTCTTTTTATTTTATCAAAGATGGCAATACAGCTTTTGTCATGGAAGATAAAACCAAAAGAGGTCTTACCCTAAAAGAGACATCTATTGATGAGAAACTAAATGTCAAAGCCGATAAAGGAATGATTCATGACATGGATGGAATTGGTCATTGGGTTCCAATTAGATGGTATTTTCCAAAAGATTCTCATGACCTATCACAGGTAACAGTTCATGCTGAAGCAATGGAAAAAAAATACACTGAGATTAGAGAACTCACTTGCCCTGATGATAACGACTGATAACCTTTTTAACTAAATTCGAGTTACAAAAATCAAATGTCATTACTTTTAAAAGATCGAGTTTGGTCCATGGAGGCCCCAACTGCAAAACGTGGTGTTTATCCATTACATGGATTCAAGATTGGACTTTACAGACTACCAATTAAACTCGAAGACCCTACAGAACTACAATCAGTTCATGATGGACTCAAAAAGGCATTTGAAATGGATATGTATGCAGATAGAATTTTTGCAACATATAGCTGGACAGAACAAAACATGAGAGATCCTGATGCAAAGGGATACGAGGAAGTTGACTTGTCTGTTACAGTAGAAATTGTTACAGGGGAAGTCGTTGATATTATCTATCAAATTTTCCCAATTGAAAAATTTGGTGATCCTAACTGGGTTAAAGATTATAGAAAGAAAGCAGACCATTTTGCAAAAATGGTAATTGATACTATTTTACGTAATACTATCTTGTCAGACAAATTAGTTTCTTATTATGTAAAGACTGAAAAGATTTCTGAGGTTGCAGCTATTCAAAAACTTGAAGAGCTTACACCACTAGCAAAAATTGTTCTTGGTGCAAAAGCAAAAGCTGTTGAAGCAACAGAAGATGATGAAGAAGAAGATGATGGAGCAATTGAAATTCCAGATGGTGCTAAACCCGGTCCAATTGATGTTGAATACAAATCAAAAATGAAAGTATCTGCAGCATATGACGCAGCTGGATATGCAATCAAAACTTGGGGACGAAGAGGTACAAACAATGGAATCATGGGCGTTTGGGGAGAATTTGTTTCAGTAGATTATGATATTTGTATTGCAGATGGTGGATGTATTGAAGCATGCCCTGTTGGTGTTTATGAGTGGTTTGATACTCCTGGAAATCCTGGCTCAGAACAGAAACCATTAATGTCAAAAGAACCCGATTGTATCTTTTGCCTTGCATGTGAGGGTGTTTGTCCACCACAAGCAATCAAGATCTATGAACAAAAATAATTAAAATTCCTTGCAAGTATAAATAACAATTAGTGATTTTGAGAAATTAGGTATATGCCAATCAACCCTTTCACTTCATTTGTATTTGATCTATTCATTATATCGGCTATCATAATTACTGCATATACTTGTAATTTCTATTATCTTGCATTTCTTTCCCGAAAAAGAAAAGACGTTTTGCCTACTATTGATCTAGGAACCCCGTCAGTTACAATTCAACTTCCAATATACAACGAGAAGTACGTTGCAAAAAGACTTGTTGATGCTGTTTGTAATTTAGATTATCCTAAAGACAAGATGTGCATAATGGTATGTGATGATTCAGACGATGATACAGTTGAATTACTTGGAGGTTTAGTTGATGATTACAAAAAGCAGGGGTTTCAAATTGAACATGTAAGGCGTGGAACAAGAAAAGGGTACAAGGCAGGTGCATTGAAACACGCTATGCAAATAACAGACACAGAACTTGTTGCCATCTTTGATGCTGACTTTATACCTCCAACATGGTTTCTCAAACGAGCAATCCCTCACTTTTCAAAACCAAATATTGGTCTTATTCAATGTCGTTGGGGACATGTAAATGAAAACTATTCTATGATTACTCAAGCACAAGCTCTAAGTCTTGATTTTCATTTTCTCATAGAACAAAAAGCAAAAAGCAATTCTCATCTGTTCATGAATTTCAATGGCACTGCTGGAATTTGGAAACGTGAATGTATTGAAGATGCTGGAGGTTGGCATTCTGCCACTCTAGTTGAAGATCTTGATTTGAGCTATAGAGCACAAATGAAAGGATGGAAATGTGTGTTCTTACCTGACATTGTAGTTGATGCAGAACTTCCTGTTCAAATGAATGGTGCTAAACGACAACAATTCCGTTGGGCAAAAGGCTCTATTCAATGTGCAATAAAACTACTCTCTGATATTGCATTTAAACGGAAAGTTTCAATTGAAGCAAAGATTCAAGCATTCATTCAACTTACTCGTCATATAGTTTATCCATTAATGTTGATACAATTTTTAACATTACCAATTTTGTTGGCAGGGCAAGTTAATCTCTATGTGGTTAGTTTTCTTCCTGCACTAACAATTGCAACATATCTTGCAATGGGGCCTGGTGCATACATTATGATTATGAAGGGCATGTATCAGAAATCTTGGAAATCAAAAGCAAAGATCTTACCTGGATTGTTAGTCTATAATGCTGGAATGTCCGTAAACAATACTGTTGCAGTATTTGATGCAGTACTTGGAAAGAAAAATGAATTTCTTAGAACGCCAAAATATGGAATCATAAAAAAAGATGATGACTGGCGAGATAAGGCATACAATTTACCTTTTACACAAACTACTCTATTAGAGATATTTTTTGGCGTGTATGGAGTAATGGGAATCTTTATCGCAATTTTTTCAAACAACCCTATCTTTGTGCCAATCATTGGGTTGCAAGCTGTTGGATTTTTCTATATTGCCTACATGAGCCTGTCTCATACGCGATTTCAAAGAAATAAATCAAGTAATAATCACGTAATGACTAAGAACGAGAAAATGGCAAATATTATTTACAAACTTTCTATGATTGGTATTGTTGGAATTATAATTTTTGGAGGATCCATGGCAGTTGCTGGTTACAACACTGACATTTACCCTCTTGATAGGATGAGAGGACACTTTGATGGAATTATAGGCTCTTCTGATCCTGTTACAATTCGTGCTCATTTAGTAGCAATTAGTGCCGATATAGATGTCGTCAAGGAAAATATGCCTCAAATAACAAATGAAAATGGTGAACTCATTTCAATAAACCCTGTTTGGATGTTCCCTACAGACTCTACAAACTTTCTTAGAATGCAAAATGATGTGAATACTATGATTGCAACTGTTGATAAAATTGCAACTATACCAAAAGATAGTTCTGCATATCATACAGGAATGATGGATTTGAATGATAGTGCTTTACAGTTGAGGATCAACGTTATGGATGCAACTCCATATGCATATGTTAGTGCTCCAAATGTAATGTACAGTGCAATTTGGATTGCTGCAATCTTGGCAATTTTTGCTGCATTAAAAACAAAGAAAGAACAGCTCAAAGAAGGTGATACTGGAATCTAAGAAATATTTAGATCTTTTCTGATTTCATCTACTGCTCTAATACCATAAATGTCTCTTAGTTGCTGAATTCTTATTGCTTCTTTTAACATGTCTCTTCCAATCGCATTTGTTAAAATTGAATAAACATCACTAAATCGAATCTCCCATTTATCTGCACAATCTAAAATTTTACTTACCGCCCATTGTCTTACTTCATGAGGAAGTGGAATTTTTCCACCTGATTCAATTGAAATTCTATCAAATAGATTAACAATATTTGCAGTTTGTGTTGCCATCTTTTCAAGATCTTTTGCCTCACCATACTTTGATTCTGCATTCATTCTGATGTTTGATTGATATTCTGAAAGCTTTAACAATGCCATCATCTCTTTTGATGAATCACTTGATGCCTTGTTTGTAACATTTCTGATTGTTTGAATCTCTTCAAACAATTTTTCAGATTTTTTATGAAATTCTGCAGTAGATGTATCTTGTCTTTTTACAATGTCTGAAACTGAAGCCATTTTTTGCTCAATTGTATTTATTTTGCCTCCTAACTCTTTGATTGATTCTAGGCTCAATCCCTCTACCGAATTTGCCTTTAATGCTATGGTGTCAAATTGCTGTTTAAGGCCATCAATTACCTCTCCTAATGAATCAATTTTTGAGGCTTTAGAAGATATGGCATCAATTGTGATCTTAATTGCATCTAATTCTGCACTAATATTTGATCCATATCCTGCTCCCTCGGCAACTTTTCCAAGCTCTTGTTTGAGACTCTCAATGATTCGAGTTCCAGTATCTGCACTTCCAGTTTTTCCTGCAATCTCTTCTATGTTGTTTTTTAGTTTACTCATTTCAGAACTAATTTCTAAAAATGAATCTGTCTTTCCAGATACTTTTCTGAGATCATCTCTCACTTCGTCAATTCTCTGAGCAATTTTTATAATCATTTCAGAATTATTTCTAATTGAATTCATACTATCTTCTACTTGTTGAGATAACCCTTGAGATTTTGATGATTTTTGTGAGTCAGAAATTCTACTAATCTCTTCTTGTAATTTGTCCGTCTGATTATTGATTTTATTGACTAGATTAGATTGTGTTCTTACTTGATTTAATCCTGCATATAGCTTTTGTGTATCTTCTTCAATAATGTTAATTTGTTTAGATTGTTTTTGAATATGCTCTAATGTTGATGTTAGTGTGTCTATCATTCCCTTCATTGCTACTAGGACTTTTTGGTTTTCACCAAAAATTTTTGACATCACTTTAATTTCTTTTTGTAGTGCTTTATTAGAATCTGAAACTGATGCTACTTTTTTGAGTATGACTGATGGATTTGGCTCCTTTTTTGTAATTTTTTTTGCTTGTTTTGATGTTTTTTTCTTTGCGGTTTTGGTAGCCATATGGATTGAATTAAAAATTTAATGATAAAAAAGTTAGCTCTAAAATAAAAAATGTAAAGAGTTACTTGTTTACAACTCTTGGTTCATGAAGTAATTCATGAAAGGTCTTTTCAGCCAAACCATTTGCTGTTTCAATAAACCCTCTTGGACAATATTCACATTGAATCATATAGTACGGTATAGTACCGTACTATTAATAGTCAGGTAATTACAACGTAACCAATTACGCAGTCAGATACCCCAGGTCATATCTCTACATTTTATTCAGTTGACCTAATCATCACTCTGCGTTTAGTTTATGATGACTGGGCATAAAGAGGTTAAACATTACGAAATTTTTTTGAGCCTACCTTCAATTATTTATTATTCAGTTGATTTAATTTCTAAATTTTTAATGACCGATCATTTTTAAACAAATTTGTTAAATGATAACATGCAAAACATTTCACTTCAATTAGATTCAGGTGGAATTCAAAATACACTTAACAATACTGTTACTAGTTTAATTGAACAAATTACTCCTGAGCTTCCTCACACTAGTTTTGTAACTGATTTAGCTTTTATCATGATAATTGGGGCTGTAGTTACGCTAGCGTTTTTTAAAATAAGACAACCTTTGATCATTGGTTACTTATTTGCGGGAATGTTGATTGGTCCTTTTTCTTACTTTTGGTCATGGGTTTTACCTGAAGGAGGCCCTAATGCTGATACTATAGGTGGTGTGGGAATTTTATCTGACATATCTGCATTGAATCTTTTTGCTGAAATTGGAGTTATCTTACTTCTTTTTGTAATTGGTATTGAATTTCCATATTCAAAGATCAAAAGTATTGGACGTGTAGCAATTGGAGTTGGAACTATTGGGTTATTTTCAACATTAGGTGTCATATTTTACACTGCAACTGCTCTTGGAATGCAATTCATGGATGCATTGTTTATTTCAGCTGCCTTATCAATATCAAGTACTGCAATTATTGTTAAAATTTTAGAAGAAACAGGTAGAATCAAAAAAGAATCTTCCATACTTATTCTCGGTATTTTAATTGTTGAAGACGTAATTGCAGTTATTCTAATTTCTTCATTACAATCAATTGCTTTAGTTGGAACTGTGTCTATTGAATCTATTATTGCAGTAGTAGCAGTTGCAATTATTCTTATTGTTGGAACCTTTACTATTGGAACTCGCGTTATTCCTCCCCTAATTGATAGAGTTGCAGCAGCAGAACATCGTGAAATTTTGTTACTTAGTGTTCTTGGTGTATGTTTTGGATATGCTTTACTTGCAAATATTGTGGGATTGTCTGTAGCAATTGGGGCATTTCTAGCAGGAGTACTTGTTGCTGAATCAAAATCAGCTGAAGTTGCAAAACTCCTTTCAAGTCCAATTAAAGACATGTTCGTGGCCATATTCTTTATCTCAGTTGGGGCACTGATGGACGTTTCTCAACTAGAAAATTATATTTTCATAGCTATTGCACTAATCGCAGTTGCCACTGGTATGAAATTTGGAGGCAACCTGCTTGGGAATTTCATATTTAGACAAAAACGTGGCAAAGCACTACGTTCTGCATTTACCTTGGCCGCACCTAGAGGTGAATTCTCAATTGTAATTGTAAAGGTTGGAGTAGACATGGGTGTAGTTAGCGCATTCTTATTCCCTTTGATAGGTATAATTTCTATAATCACTGCATTTCTTTCTCCCTTTTTGGTAAAAGCTAGTGATAAAATAATACCTGCTTTAGAAAATAAAGAAAATGTCTGATGAATTAAAGAAATTGTTAGAACAAGTACATGATGGTATCTCTACTTTTGATTTTGATGGTAAAGAAACCCCTTGTATTGTAATTGAAGAGAAAAAATATGATACGATACTCTCAAAAGTTGCTGGACAATCTTTGTCAATTAACACTGATCTAAATATTCTGCAAGATGGACTAGGTAATGTCTTTGTTGAAATTACTTTGACATTTTCAAAAGGAAATGTTATTGAAAAATTCCTAGTTAACGCAAAAACTGATCTTGCCTTTTTTGAATCCCTTGCAAAAACATCAATGCTTGCACTTTCATCTCCAAAATCTCACTATGGTAAAGATAATGTGTTTATGATTCAATTACCTCGTCCAGAAAAGGCACAAGATGCTCTAGAAATTATTCAAAATGCCCTAGTTTCTAGAAATTAAAAATAAATGGTGCAGTTACCGGGATTTGAACCCGGGTCACCAACTTGGCAAGCTGGAATATTAACCAAACTGTACTATAACTGCAACAATCCTACAGGCTGAATTTGGATATTAAACTGTTTTTAACTATTTCAAAGATGATACATTATGGATGAAATTCTTCTAAAGAAGATAGAACAAAAAATTCAGGATACACTTTCTAACAAGGATGAAATCAAACAATTAATTCAATTACTTTCAAGCATTGATAATTCAAAATCATTTACCTTGGGTATTGTTGTAGGTAGACTTTACAACGCCTTTTACTATCAATCTAAAAGAATTCTAAATCGAGAACCTACTAAAGAAGAATTTGAAGAATTTTTAGAATTTATTAAAAACAAGAAATCTGATTTAGAAAATCTATGGTGATGGTTTATTCCATTCAATCACTTTGATTGTTGGTGTACCTGGTAATTTTACACAGGCACCTTTTAGTGCTTTTTTTGCTTTCTCTAAATGCAAATCTCCATTGACATACATTTCCATAATGCATTGTCCTCGTCTAACTCTTGCACCTAAACTAACTGCTTTCCCCCATGATCTTCTCATTCCTTCTGAAACTCTATCTGCACCTGCAGTTGCAATCTGCTTGTTTTCTCTGAGAAGATTATGTGGATAAATTCTTAGTCTTGAATAATAACCTGTTTCGCCAGTTGTTTTCTCTAGTGTTTTGTTTGCTGCCAATCTAGTTGATTCAATTGCCATGTGTCTGATCTGAATTCTTTCATTGAGAGCTAATTGAACACAATATTCGTATGTTCCTCTTTTACCACCTTGAAATTTTGCAATTTTTATCTGTGGTTTACCTTTGATGTACTCTTTTCTGGTAAAAACCTGACCAGTTCCATCACTATAATTGGCACCATGCATGATGATTTCAAACTAGAATGCCCATATTTTAACGGTTAACCAACTGCTTGTTCGTACTCTCCAATGCTTATATGGAAATCATTTGGTTTTCTCTTCATCATGGAAGAAACTCCTTTAGTTAAGGGTGAGATGATTTCAGATCAAACTTGCATTTCTGATAAGAACATGATTCATGAACTCGAACAAAAAGGGTATGGCGAAATTGAGAACAAAAAATTATTTCTAAAACAATTTGAAACTCTTTATTTATTATATGCTAAAAGATTAATTCTAAAGAAAGGCAACAAACAGATTGATTTTAGTTCTTTTATGAATATCTGTCAGAAAACAGATCCTGAAATTCTAACTCAATTTTTGATATATCGTGATCTTCGTAATCGTGGTTATGTCGTAAAGGATGGATTTGGGTTTGGTTCCGACTTTAGAGTTTATGAAAGAGGACACTTTGGTGAAAAGGGAGCAAAATTTCTAATCTTTGGCCTTAATGAAGGACAACAAGAAAAGATGGGTAATTTACAGAAAAAAATTGAAGATATTACTCAGATGGGAAAAGAACCAATTATTGCAGTCATTGAACGTCGTGGTGAGGTTATCTATTACAAAATTAATAGAATGAACTTCTATGAAAACAAAGCTAGACTAGAAGAATCATTTCAACTTTAGTCTTGTATTATCCACTCTGATGAATATTTCAAAAAATTATTTTCTTCTGCATACATAAAATCATAAACATCTACATATTTTGTCTTGTTTTCCCATAGATCTTCAAAATCTTTCATCTTTCTTTCGACTCTTGATTTATCATTCCATGACGTAAATACATCAACAGATTCAAAATCTCTTGTCTGAGCAGAAAATGATTCTCTTGAAGTTCCAGTAAATGCAACTGTTTGATCATGTTCATCTCTAAATATCCCAATTCTCTCTGAGAATGAGTTTGCTACTTGCTCTGAATTTGGAATTGCAATTTTTAATTCAACTTGATCATTATTGACAATGTCTTGGAGTTTCTGAATTTTAGTGTCTTTGATTAGTTTTCCTTCAAATGATTTTGTGAATTTTTCAGAAAAGAGTTTTTTAAATAAATTAAGATCTGCTGTTCTAAATCTATGTCCTGTGACCATTCTTAATTTTGCTTTACCGCTAGAAAAATTATCAAATGCCATAGATATTGTTGCTAATGTTTGAATCGACAAAAAGTCAACACATCTATCATATTCTATACAATTACTTAGGCAAGGAAAGAAGAATTCTGATACAATATCATTTTTGTCTGAACGGTATTCTTCTTTAAGCTCAATTTCCCTAAGATCCAATAGTAATCCTTCATGATTTTATTATTTAAAGAAACAATTTTGAATTTTACTTTGTAATGTGAAATAATCCCATCGGGTTTTGTCATATTGGTTAAACACTCCCCATTTTTGTTTATAAAGAAAAATCATTTTTCTAAAAAATTTATTGATGAAAATTTTCATTCATTCCTAAACATCGGGTAAATACTCCAAATGAGAATTGTTTCTTTGATTCAAATCTCTAACTTCTTTGTGGATAAAAAAGGATATGGCTATGTAGAAAATTAAATTAGTAGAAACGCCTACATTATCTATGGATTATAACAGTCTAATTAGTGACATCCTAAAACTGAATCCTAAAATTAGATATGCTGGAATCTATCAAACTGGAAATGTACAAATTTGGGAAAAAATCCAAAAAGGAATTACCAGATTATTTGACAAAGAAAAAACTAATGATACTTTAATTCATGCATACATGAGATGGAGAACACGTCAACATGATTCATCTGTAATAGGTCAACCATTGCATTCAATTACAAAATATGCAAAAATAAATCGTTTAACAATACCTGCTAATTCTAAGGCACTTTTAATGGTAAATTCAGAACCTGAATTTGAACTTCAAGAAATTGTTGAGGATATAATAAAACTAATAACAAAATATTCTGATGATCCCGATTATGCCCCCAGAAAAGTGCATTTAGGATAGACCTGAAATTATTGGGATTTACAATAGTCTAGTACTCTCATCACTTCTTTTTCAGATACCTGTTCAAATTCCTCATAAAACTGACCGACAGAAGAGAAATTCATTGGTATTTCTATAGTTATAATTTCTGAGACGGAATTTTTTAACATCTCATATGTACTTGCAGGTATAACGGGTATTGCTAAAATAATTTTCTTAACCTCTAGTTTTGATAACCAATTTAAAATTGCGTTAACTGTAGCACCTGTTGCTATTCCATCATCAACAAGAATTATAGTTTTATTTCTAAAATCATAGTTAGAATTTCCTCTATATTCTTCTAGTCTTCTTTGTACTTCTTTTTTCTTTTTTCTAATTCATCTTTAAAATTTAATTCCTTAGATAATGATGCCCAATTTTGAGTTTGATAGACTGTTCCATCGTGAGTTATTGCTCCAATCGCATACTCTGGATTATTTGGAGGAGATATTTTTTTAGATATTGCAACATCAAAAGCACACTCCAATTTTTTAGCAATTTCATTTCCTACAATAACCCCACCGCGCGGAATAGCTAATACAATAGAATCCTCTTCTTTTTGTAATTTTTTAGCTAGTAGTCTCCCTGCTTCTATTCTATTTTCAATCAATTATCTAGTTCACGTCCAATCTTATTGTGATTATATATTTCTGATACTTGAAATAATTATTAAACAAAGAATACCAATAATAGAACCAAATACAATTATGGGTTCTTTCCAACTTCGTTCTTGGAGTTCTATTTGAATCACCTTTCATTCTATTGGTTCAGAGTGTCCTTTTCCACGTAATGAAAACAACACTACTGCAAGTGTAATTGCAACTCCTATTGCTGCTCCATATGCTGCTAATCCGGCTTCTGCCAGTGTCATTATGTTACAATTGACAATAAACTTGGTGTTGAAGAAATAGACAATTTGTTTAAAAAACTACTCACTTTCTAAAAAAATATTTGATCCTTTTCATAGATATATTTTATATCATGAGTAGAAAATATAATCACATATATCTCTCGTATGTGCACCGGATTGATAGTCACAATAATAGCGAGATGTCAATTGGCTATCAATCTATGATTATTACAATTTGAAACTAGACACCAAATGACTTGGGTTCTTTTTCACATTTTGGACACTTCAGTCCTCTTGTTTCAAGCCCACACTTTCTACAATACACATCAATTCCTGCTACTTCCCGAGGATGAGTTTTTGATACTTTAATAATCAGAATTATTACTAGTAAAATTCCTATTGCAATTCCTATCAATGCAAGTACCATGCATACTATACAGCACTATATCTTAAAAATCACTACATTATAATCATCTACAAGAATTATCGGTTCCTGCATAGATCTTTGTACATTTGTTTAGTTTTTTTATAGTTAATCTTATCTAAATTGTCACTTTTGTAATGTAAATGGAAAAATCTCAAGAATCAAAAGATATCTTTGGAGTATCTAAAAAAAAATATTGCCAGATTTTTTGATGAAATTGAAAAGTCTTCTCCTAAATATCAACAATCTATTGCAAAACTTCAGCAAGATTACATCAATGCGTGGAAGACTGTGATACATTCAGCCATTTCTTTAGAAGAGGAATATGCAATCAAAGCAGGTTACAAGACACAAGTACCTGGAATCTGTTCTGAAAACTATTCGAGATATTACTGATATTTCATTGCAAGCATATGCTAATCAAAATAAAATTAATGTAAACACATCAGAAGCAACAAAGCAGGCATTTAAAACATTTAATCAAAATACAAAATCTTTTGCAACTCTAAATAAAGAAATTATGGGATATATCATGTCTGTCTTTGAACAGAAACTAAACACATAATCTTTTTTGCAATTTTATTAAATTATAAAGTCAGTTTTCTATCTGAATCCAGCCACCACATGAAGCACAAATTATCATTCCATCTTCATTTTCATAGCTTTCTGAGGTTGGAGGACATTCACATTCTTGAATTTCATCCATAGTCTAAAAAGTGTGCTAGTAATATTAGAATAAATTTTTTTGAATCTTAAAAGGTGTTTATTTTTTTGATCATTTTTAGACATTTTTTCAGAGTTTGTACTAGCTATAATAAATCAAATAATCACTATTAGTAATCATGTCAAAAAAATCAGATAAAGAAAAAGATAAAAATGAATTCATAAAGAAAAATGATAAAGACGAAGTACTAGCCTTTACCTAGAAGTAACTTATCTGTCAAACCCTTGCTTATTTATCAGACTAACTGTAGTTATGGATTTAATCTCAAATATTTTTCAAATTTTTTCAAGAAAATAAAACGGCGTAACCCTATTTTTGCAGAACTCTGAGAGATTACCTCTCTTGCCAGGTCAAAGACCTGTTTGCCATTTTCGTTCTGCAGGGTCACGCTGTCTATTTGTTATGTTGGATGCCTAATGACATCAATTAGTTTCAATAAATGAGTTATTTAACATCTAAGGTAGTATCATTGAACATTTGTTTAATCTAGATTTTCACTTTGGTCAAACATTTTTTGTTATGCCATTAGATTGTTCGGGAATAGTATGAATAGTATTTGTGTGTGTTATTTTTTCGGTATTGTCAAGTTATCGGTACATAGGAATGAAATACGGATCTTCTAAGGATTGAAACCACAACTGGGAAAACAATTCTCATACTGAAATTAGAAATTTTAAGATGATTTAATTTTTATTCTTCTGATCCTTGTTTAGTTCTTTTTTACTAAAACCCACAAAAAAATAAAATGAGTTGTGATGTGTATAGTTTAATACTACACAAACCCTTTACATTCACAACATGTGCATCCACCCGCTCCATGTTGTTCTTTGGTATGCTTGTATTTTGTATTGGAACATTCTGTTACCATAATGTCATACTAGAACGCTGTGATAAAGAGGTTATCTCTTTTGTGTGATTCCTGCGTAATCCCGTACAAAGGAAAATATCTCCATCAGTGCGAGATATGCGGCCATTCAAAGCATGAAAAGTTTGAGTATACCTGTGGCAGTGGCAGAACTTGGTACCGAAATGATGGCAAATTATGGTCTTCTAACTGCCGCTGTCCGGAAGAAACAGAATTAAATACTGTATGATGTTTTCTGTATTTTACAATCAATCACCAGTCATGACGATCTCTTTTCCACGAACAGTCATCTTCAAACCATCAGGATCGCCCAACATATCAATTATCGGCTTTGGTATGCGACAACGTTTGCTGTTTGTACCGTCAAAAGACAATGCGACATGAAATTCTTTTGTATCTTTTTTCCATCTTGTCAATAATTCATGTTTGATAACCCAGTATAAAAATTAAACGGGCGTATAGTTAATTATAAATATACGGGCGTATAGTTAATTATAAATATACGGGCGTATAATATAATACATGAAACAAATGGCAATGATGAAAAATAAAGGCTCAATGTTAACCACATTCAGTCTGAAGCCCCTCGTGATGAGAAGGCTTTGCTCTGAGCCATCACTTGATTCTTTTTATTCTATATTAATTTTCAGGGAGGCTCAGGCTTGAACCTACGTACACAAAGAGCCAGACAGATGATGGAACTGCCAAATCATGCAGTACAGTTCAGTCCTGAAAAATTCAGTGTAAGATCACAAAGCATTCCACAGATTCACTATATCATCTCAAAGACTGGGAATGGATTAATTTGTGACTGTCCAGATCACATTAAACGAAAATCAGACTGCAAACACATCAAGATAGTGCTAGAACTAATCAGAAAAAATCAAGGTGATACTCAGGAGTTCAGAATGATGGACAGGCCAAATTTCAGACTGTGCAAGTTCTGCGATTCAGGCAAATTAGTAAAATGTGGAATCAGAAAAAACAAGAAAGGAAACTCACAAAGATACCTATGCCACGATTGTAAAAAGAGATTTGTCTTGAATCTTGGATTTGAGAAAATGCGTTATGATTCAATCCTAATCACTAGAGCCTTACAAATGTATTTTTCAGGAATGAGTATTAGAGATATTGCAGACTGTTTTGATCAGGAAGAAATAGACGTATCTTATCAAAGCGTTTACAACTGGATTGAAAAATACTCTCAAATGATTGCAGATTATGTCAAGGGAATAGTACCAAGAGTATCTGAAACATGGAGAACTGATGAGATTTTTATGAAAATAAAAGGCAATATGAAATTACAATATTCAATGTTAGATCATGAAACCAGATTTATGATTACCCAATATGTGGCAAACACAAAGGGTACAGAAAACGTTAATCCAATGTTTAGAGAAGCTATGATGATTGCAGGCAAGATACCAACAACACTAATTTCTGATGGTGCAGCTAACTTTCATGAGGCATGGAAGAATAACTACAAGGCAAAGAACTTTTTGTGGAAAGATACAGAACACATCAGACACATTCACATGAAAGGAGACAAGAACAATAACCGTATGGAACGATTGAATGGCACTATAAGAGATCGTGAAATTGCATACAGAGGAATAAAGAAGATGGATAGCCCTCTCTTTGATGGATTCCAGATATTCTATAATTTCTCAAAAAAACATGGCGGAATCGGTAAAAAGACTCCAGCTGAGATGGCAGGAATAATTGTTGATGGCTCTAACAAGTGGAAAATTATCATACAAAACGCTTCACTTAGCCAATATCAGTAATCTTCATTTTAGAATCTGTAAAATTTTCAATCCTTAGAAGATCCGTATTTCATTCCTATGTGCCGATAACTTGACAATACCGTTGATAAAATAATAAATTCATAACTCTTCGACTAATTTCTTTAAATCCGAATTTCTATATTTTGGATTCAAAATAATATATGGTGGAAAGGAGTTGGTGATACGTGCCTCAGATAATGTATTAATATTCACAGAGAAAGACTCGTCATGTCCAGCAATTACACGACTACGTAAAACATTGGATCTAATCATACGTTCATGTTCCAATTCATTTTTTAATACGTTTAAAATTTTTAGTTTCAATTCTTTAGACATTATAAAAAAATTAAGTGGTATTAACCCATTGTGTAGAACCCCAAATGTATGTGCCAGAATCTATACTATGATTATATCGAGGAAAATCAATAGTTTTAACAAATCCTTGAGTATAGTATCTTTCCGGAGTTAGATGTACATCATAGTTGGGTGAGGCATCAATGCTGGCAAATAAATCTAAAGTGTATGTTCCACTTTGAGTTACATATGATTTACTAAATGGTTCAATCCAATCATGTTCATTTGAAACATCATTATTATCAAAATCATATGTAATGTTTGGATATAGATTTTGCCAAGATGTTGGAGTTAGATATGAATCAAATGTCCATAACAAAAATGGATAATGATATCCCATCTTTGCATAAACAGATTGGGTACAACTAGAACATCCGTGTGATGTTGGATTGTAAGATACGTCATGTATGTTGTCATTATCTATTTCCACAATTTCAGGATGATCTAAATAAAATTCTACCCGTTTTACAGGATCATTGAATTCTTCAAGAGTCATTATCCCCAAGTCTGCCATTTTGTTGTTTAGTTCATTGATTTCATCAGTAAGATCTGTTTTCACTTCTAAGGCCATAAATTCTACATACTTATCATAGCCGCCTAATGTGTCTAGTATTGCTTTACCTTGTTTAGAATTCAGATCAATTTTTTCAAGATATGATAATTCTTCGTATTGTTCATAGGCAAACGCATTACTAGCAGGAACTAACAGAATTACTGCTAACATCGGTATTAAGAAAGTTATTCTATTCATTGTTGTTTTTGATTTATATTAAAATAAAAGCATGGCGATCAGAAAATTGATTGTGGTATCCCAAAATCAGTTCGTCTTTTACTCTGCATGATACTTTTCTCCTGTCTGCTCATCAATAACTGTACTCCCCTTTTGTGGCATCTTTCTTACAAACGCTTTGGCTGGAGTTTCCAAAGTATCCCAGTCAAGTGACATGTGTGGTTTTGTATAATTATACCAATGAACCAATTCATCTATTGTGCCAAACCATTTTTGTTTTCTCTGAATCTCCCCGTGGAATCTCTCCAGCTTGCCATTTGTTTGTGGATGATTCACTCTAGCTAGAATGTGTTTGATTTCCAATCTCACTAGTTCCTTTTCAAATTCTGTTGCCCCTCTTCTTTTGTATTCTGATTTGTTTGCGTAAAACTGAGAACCATGATCAGTCAATATTGATGCTGGTCTACCATGCTTTACAATTGCTTCACTGAGAACTACAAGTGCATTTACTGTTGTAGCTTCTGCAAACACACCATAATGTACGATGAATCGTGAGGCATCATCTTGGTAACACAAAAACCATCTGCCGTCATCTAATTTCTTCCAGTCAGTATGCCACATAGAATTAGAATATGTTCTCTCAAATCTTATCCATTTTCGTCTTCTTCTCTTCTTTGGTTGTTCTTCTGCCAATCCCTTATTCCTTAGTATTTGGTGAATGGTATTATGAGGTATATGGATTCCATCAGAATCAAGTATTTTCTCAAGAAATACTGCTGAACATCTGAATTTCTCAAATGCTGACTGCACAGTTTGATTCATCTCCTCTGTAATTATTCTTCTTGGCCGTCCTGGTTTTCTTAGAGTGGGAATTACTCCTGCACTGCGATATCGTGAATATAGTTTCTGCACCCAACGTGTTGATATCTTCATAGAGTCAGCAACATCTGCATTTCTCATTCCATTTTCCTTTTGTCTGATTATCCATGATACTTTGACTGGATCTAATTTCTGCATAATTCTATGATTCTTGCCTCTGTTCCATACGTATCGTGATTTTAGTCTAGAAATGATGGGGTGAACCAATTTCAGGATAATAGACCAGTTCCGATACACCCATAAAGTTAATAGAATCCCATTTATTATAATGAATAATGAAACAAATCCAAAGTAAAGGAAAAGGCGGAAGAGGCGGCGGCAGCGGTAATGCTGGCGGAGCCAGTACATCCCGTGGCAAATCCGGCAAAAATCCGCACAAGTAATTAGACAAGGTCGGACTTATCTTTTTTCAGTGTCTTAAATCTCTATAGATTCAAACTTGATACCGAGTCTGTAATGACTTGAACTAAAGAATAGAATCATTTATGAACATTACACTTAGATTCGCTATATGGTGTGGCCAATAATTTTAGGTGTTGCAGTAATTGCAGTTGTCGCTTATTTTCTATGGAAAAGAGATACAGGGTCACGTGGACAAAATATGAATCAGATATGCCTTAACTGCAAACATCGCTATCCTAAAAAGTTTGACAAAATGTCCTAAATGTGGTACTGATTATTTCCAATAAAATAAGGAATAACGAAAATGAAAACTGTAGAACTGGTCCTTGTCTTAGTTATAGTTGGATATATTCTGGCAAACTTTACTTTTCTTGCAATAGAGTATAGCATTGAATTTGAAAACAATAAGGACATACCAATACAAATGGTTGAGCCATTTGGTAATGGCAGTTCAAGGAGTTTTGAGATAAAAAACCCATCACCAGATCCGGATATATTTGCAAGTATTTCTGCAGCTACGATGAGAGTTGCATTTGCATTACCATTTGCTATTGCAGGACTAGGACTAGTATAGCGAAGAGACAAAGTTCGTGAACTAAAAATCATCAAAAAAGTAGAGGATAAATTATTTTACCTAGGTAAATACGAACAACCAAACTAGAATTCCTTGAAAATAACTCACGAATTTATACTTCTCGCTATATCTGTCCCAATAGGGTTACTTCAAACTCACTTGTTTGTGCCGCCAGAAGGATTTCGTGTACTGGTTTTCTGGATTATAGCAATGATTATTATTCCAATTAATTACATATTTACAAAAGATATTCCATTATATCGTAGAATTCCATACATCTATCTTTTAGCTGCGATAATCTCTGGAACACCATTATTATTAAACGAGAATTTTGGAGTATAAAAAATGAAAACTAGATACAATGTAAATATTTTATTTGTACTTAATGTAGGAATAGTTGGTTTTTTCAGTATTGGTGCAATCTACTTTACAATTATTCCAATGATTATATGGGGAACGAGTATGGAGAGAATTATTTCTGGAGTAACTCAAAATTATGCAATGATTGGTTTGTGGATAATCTATTTCATAAATATTATTTTTCTACCAACAACTCTCAAAAAGAGAGATAGAAAATGGAAAATTGCATATGGTGTTTTTGTAATTGGTATTGTAATTTTTGTAACTTTCATGATGGGCTGGCTAACATTGCCTAGGATTAGCATTAGCTAGATTTTTTGGAATTGCTGATCTCACTGCTGCATGTCTTTAGTTTGGGTCTAAAGAACCGTGCTCCCATCGGGATTTGAACCCGAGTCTTTGGCTTGAGAAGCCAAAATGCTTAACCGGACTACACTATAGGAGCTTGATAAAAAACAAATCCAATCTCAATTTAAAGGAAATGTTTTGACTTTACATGAATTTGTAAATTTTTGTGAGTTGTTTCCTTTATAGAAAATTCACTATTATCCATTTTATGTACATGAAAAAAATTATTGAAGAACAGGGTTTATCTGATTTTCCAACTGGTCTTGGAGGCTGTAGAATTTCTGATTTTAGTTTTGATTTATGTGCGTATGATGTTATTGTTTTTGATGAAAAGTCAGAACCTGCAAAAATTATCAAGTCTGGAGATGAATTTGTAATATTTCATCATGCATCATTATCTGAGACATCATCAAAAAAGCTTCTTCAATATGATAAACTGCAGATAATCCAAGATGAATCATGGAATTTGCGGATGTTACTTTCTAAAATCAATGAAAAACGTTCTTCTCTTTTTACAGATCATGCAAAAAATTGCTTGATTGAATCTATGTTTTGTTGTCAAAAAACTAAAGAAGCAATTCAAGAATCTGATGTATTTGCCCCATGTTGGCAAAAATGTGCTTCTTACTATCTAGCTGATGCTATATCCTCTCTGAATAATCAAATATCAAATCCTTCACACATGTTAGACTTACTTCGAAAATTTGAAAAAAATCAAATCAATGAACATATTTCAATTGCTACTCAAACCGTTGGAATAGAAAGAGCAACTCCAACTTTGCTTGAACGTATGCTAAAATCTACTATTGGGTTTTCTGATTTGATAGAAAAAAATAACCATTCTCAAATTATTGAACAAAAACATGATTTTTTTATAAAAAATTCTATGCTTTCTGATTGTTATTTCTATTTAGGATATATCAACAAAGAAAATTTTGTAAAAATCAAGGATACTTTGAGTAGGGAACAAGATCTTATCCATATCCTCAAAATTGCCTTTGATATTGAAGCTGATTCTAATCTATTACTACAACAAGCAGAACTTATTCAGAAATCCTGTAATGCGATACTTGAGATAGTTTAAGAGCCTAATTTTCTAGTTTCTTGTGCTGTGTTTCCTAACATGACTAGTTTATCCAATTAATCTCACCACTCAAGCTTTAGATCAGAGATATTTCTGACATTTTATGAAACGTAATTGGAAAAAATACAATAAATCACTAGTCAGACGTGGAGAAATCATGCTCTCTTTTGATGCAATGGAACAATGGGGTACAGAACTCAAAGAGATTAATCATAACAAAGAAGGACACACACAGGTACGTTTATCCTGAATCATTCATGGAAGCATCAGGTATTGCCATCTCTATCCACATCTGCCATTCAGACAAACAGAGGTTTGATAAAATCACATCTAAAAGAAAAATCAAAAACTCCAACGTATTCTGCCATTTGGAAGAGTCAACAAGTTACACATCAAGATGAATCCCAAACTGGGAAAGGGCATTGTAATTGCAATTGATAGTACCGGAGTCAAGGTTCAGACAGAGTCAATGGATGAGACAAAAATGGCAGAAACGACGAGGATTCCTGAAAATTCATGTGGCAGCAGGTGTAAAATCAAAACAGATAACAGGTTTGGAAATTACAGATGACAAGTCACATGACTCAAAACATTTTGTATCTCAGGTACAGCAATCAAAAAAGTTTGGAAACGTAATCAAAGCACTAGCTGATGGCGCATGACACCAAAGATGATTTCTCATATTTGTATCATGATAACATAACTCCAGGAATCAAGGCAAGAAAGAATTCATCTGTAAACACTGACTGTTATCCCAGACGAAAATCTGTCCTAGCTCAAATTTTCAATTATGAATTGTGGAAAGCTAGCGTCAGCTATGGGGGTAGGTGGTGGATTGTAGAATCTGTATTTTCAGCGTTCAAGCGAATGTTTGGAGAACATGCAACATCGCACAAGAGAGAAAACATGGTTCATGAATTAAAAATGAAAGTTTGTTTGTACAATAAGATGATTGTAATGCAATAGAATCTGAGATGATTTATTTGATTAGATAATGTTGATAATTATTTTGGGTTGGGAAACAAAGCAGCAGGCAGGTCAATCCACCTGCATCCGGTGATTAGCACAAAAATTATTGCGTTGATTGTTGTACGGTCGTCAGCTCTTGGTCTTCCAGTTGCAGCTGGTTTTGGAAGGTGTGCTTTGAGGGCATTTCACTATGAGTCTGTTAATTCTTTGAACATGAAAACAATACAATGTTGTTTCAAATAGATCTGATTGATCATGTAAATTTGTCTAAATGGTTAGTTTTGGGATTAGTTGACTATTTCCAATGATCTGAGTTAATACATATCATTATTCTGCTTTATAGTTTTTCTATATTTTTTTAACAATAATAAACCAGGAATTAAAGGTCAAAGAGCATATAATATAGATATTATGCTTCCGAATGTGACTATGTGGTATCCCAAAATCAGTTCGTCTTTTACTCTGCATGATACTTTTCTCCTGTCTGCTCATCAATAACTGTACTCCCCTTTTGTGGCATCTTTCTTACAAACGCTTTGGCTGGAGTTTCCAAAGTATCCCAGTCAAGTGACATGTGTGGTTTTGTATAATTATACCAATGAACCAATTCATCTATTGTGCCAAACCATTTTTGTTTTCTCTGAATCTCCCCGTGGAATCTCTCCAGCTTGCCATTTGTTTGTGGATGATTCACTCTAGCTAGAATGTGTTTGATTTCCAATCTCACTAGTTCCTTTTCAAATTCTGTTGCCCCTCTTCTTTTGTATTCTGATTTGTTTGCGTAAAACTGAGAACCATGATCAGTCAATATTGATGCTGGTCTACCATGCTTTACAATTGCTTCACTGAGAACTACAAGTGCATTTACTGTTGTAGCTTCTGCAAACACACCATAATGTACGATGAATCGTGAGGCATCATCTTGGTAACACAAAAACCATCTGCCGTCATCTAATTTCTTCCAGTCAGTATGCCACATAGAATTAGAATATGTTCTCTCAAATCTTATCCATTTTCGTCTTCTTCTCTTCTTTGGTTGTTCTTCTGCCAATCCCTTATTCCTTAGTATTTGGTGAATGGTATTATGAGGTATATGGATTCCATCAGAATCAAGTATTTTCTCAAGAAATACTGCTGAACATCTGAATTTCTCAAATGCTGACTGCACAGTTTGATTCATCTCCTCTGTAATTATTCTTCTTGGCCGTCCTGGTTTTCTTAGAGTGGGAATTACTCCTGCACTGCGATATCGTGAATATAGTTTCTGCACCCAACGTGTTGATATCTTCATAGAGTCAGCAACATCTGCATTTCTCATTCCATTTTCCTTTTGTCTGATTATCCATGATACTTTGACTGGATCTAATTTCTGCATAATTCTATGATTCTTGCCTCTGTTCCATACGTATCGTGATTTTAGTCTAGAAATGATGGGGTGAACCAATTTCAGGATAATAGAGTTTGTAGTATAGCGAGAAGTATAAATTCGTGAGTTATTTTCAAGGAATTCTAGTTTGGTTGTTCGTATTTACCTAGGTAAAATAATTTATCCTCTACTTTTTTGATGATTTTTAGTTCACGAACTTTGTCTCTTCGCTATATTAAACTATACACATCACAACTCATTTTATTTTTTTGGAATTCTAGTTTGGTTGTTCGTATTTACCTAGGTAAAATAATTTATCCTCTACTTTTTTGATGATTTTTAGTTCACGAACTTTGTCTCTTCGCTATATTAAACTATACACATCACAACTCATTTTATTTTTTTGTGGGTTTTAGTAAAAAAGAACTAAACAAGGATCAGAAGAATAAAAATTAAATCATCTTAAAATTTCTAATTTCAGTATGAGAATTGTTTTCCCAGTTGTGGTTTCAATCCTTAGAAGATCCGTATTTCATTCCTATGTACCGATAACTTGACAATACCATAAAACCTGCAAAAATATATGATAGCATTGTTGAGTTTGCAAACAAGATAAAATAATAATAATGCCAAAATACTATGATTTAGACAGAAAAAATGCATTATCTTCAGACAAAGTCATTGAAAAAATAAAATCTGAAATCAAAGTATACCGGGGCTGGCATATAGGAATCACTACAGATCCTGAAAAAATACTAAATCAATATCATGCAAGAATTAGATTGAAAATTTATCTGATAAAATCAATGCGTATGGCAAAATTAGTGCGTGACCATTTCATCTACGTTGGTATGATTATTGATTTTGGCAAAGTTGAAGAGGATTTTCCATTGGTGTGGGTGTATCTCTTTTAGGTGGTCCCTTTGGGCCCATATACTTTAACTCGAGAAACTAGTCCCAAATATAAAATAACATATGTCAAAAATTACAAACGAAAATAATCTAAGATAAAGTAAGGCGTAAATCTTTGAAATGTTCATCTAATAATTGAAAATGTTTTGGTGTGATATAAAAATAGGATTGTTCCTCAAAAACGATATCATATTTAATTAAATTTTTAAGACAAATACCGATATGGTCTGAATCTTCACCAAATGGAATATCTTTAAGAGAATTAGTAATATTAGACAGTGATATATTTTTTATTTCATATTCAACATAATCTGCATTTTCAGGATTTATTGTTATGAAATTCTTATATGAAATTACAACATTCATGCTTAATAAGCGATCTATACATCTGTAGTATTCTATATCCATATTTTCTTTAATACGTATGAAATTACCACGTTCTAGTGCTGTAAACATCTCTTTGCATAGTTCCATGCATTCTTGCATAAATTATATGATAATGTACTCTAATCAAACTTTTTTCATTGTGCCGATCCGCCTTTAGAATCATGTTTTACTGCTAAACTAACCTTTTAAAACAAGTAAGATTACTGATTTGTTATGGTAGATCAAGCATGTGGATGCGAAGCTGATAGCGGCGATCCTGATTACTCATGTGATTGTGCAATGCAAGGCGCTTGTATATGCAGTGCAGATTGCAAATGTAACACTGACGTTTGTAAAGAAGCTGTCGGACAAATGTCCTAAAATAGCTATAACTACAATCTCATTTTTTATTTTTAAATTAGTCTTCTTCTTCCTCAAAGCCCCAAGATTTTACTAATTCTTTTTGGAACTTGTCTGCTTGTTTTTCATCTAATGAAAATCCACAATTTTTGTGAGTCGGGACTACAGTCATTCCATCAAGTTTGAATTCTACTTCAAACAAATGAACTTTTGTACATTCGCACATTTCTGAATTATTGTAAATTTTCCTCTATATTTGCTTATTTGAATCACAAATTACTAATCATTTTTGAATAACGTTTAACTATCCGTTTTGCCTATTTTTTACAGATTTGAAAGCAATATTTCTTGTACTTCCAATAATTACTACATTACTTTTGGGTTTATTCTTTATTCCATCTGCATTTGCTCAGTATGGTGGACAAGCAGGTGGCGTTGATAAAGAGGGTTCATGGTATGCAGGTGAGGGTCTCAAACAAGGCGATTATTTTGAATACAATATGTGTCATGTAGATTACAAGGAATGTTCTGATTTTTATTTGAAGATGTGGATTAAAGGAGACAAACAAACTGGAAGCGAAACGAAGTGGTTAGCAGAAGTTGTTGTTTATGATGGTAAAAAAGTCATTGTAGGTGAAATGGAATTGGGAAAAGTTGCTCCCGAGCCAACAGGTGGTAGTGAAGAATTAGGAGTTTACAGAGGTGCATTCAAGTCATCTGTGGTTTGGTTATCTGCATTTGCTACATCTGATGGAAGTGCAGGTGGAAAAGGTCCAAAAGACTTTGATTTAGTATCTTGGGGTAAAATTGGTAACATTGGTGGTGAGCAAGTTATGCCATCAGGAATTGAAACAATTACAGTTCCTGCAGGAACTTGGGAAACTGTCTTGGTTTCCTGGAAAACTGGCGGTTCTCATAGTTATGTTTGGATTGTAGATGACTTCCCATTTCCAATAAAGGCTCATACCTTGACACATGTATCTGAAGGAATACCTCCACCTGAATACAAATTTGAATTATTCAAATATGAACAATATGTACAACAAAGTCCATTTGAAGGTGAAAAATCAACCGAAGATGATTTCTTAGCACAAGGATGTGATACAAATTTTGATAGAGAAATTAGCGTAAAGAAACCAACAAACAACTTTCAGTATCAAATACATGCATTCTATGGTCCCGCAGATCCAGTACAAGGATGTGAGATGTCTTGGCTAATCAAATTTATTAACAAATTTGATGACACTGCATTTTTGAATCAAGTTCAATATGACCTTTTAGTTGTAGATGACAATTTGACGCCTATAAGATCAATTGCCCAAGAAGACGGCAAAAATTTTCTTTATTCCCCATCTGGACAAGCTATCGTTGACATGATTGTCAGAGAAGAACCTGGTGATGCAAACTATGTGATTTGGATTTATGGATTATCTCCTGAAGTGATAGTTCCAACAGAACCTGATGATTATTTACTAATCAATGTACCAATATTTGCTGGTGATGGAAGTTCAACTCCCCCTCCTGATCCTACTCCAACTCAAAACATTCCATCATGGATTAAAAACAATGCAGAATGGTGGGCAGATGGTGTTATCGATGATGATTCCTTTGTTCAGAGTATTCAATTCTTAATCGAAGATGGAGTAATACAAATTCCACCTACATCTCAAGGTACTAGTGGAGGTACAAATGAAATTCCATCATGGATTAAAAACAATGCAGAATGGTGGGCAGATGGTGTTATCGATGATGATTCCTTTGTTCAAGCTATTCAATTTTTAATTAAAGAAGGAATAATGACTATCTCTTCCTAAGATTGTCTACATTCAAATTGATATAATCTTTCAAAAAATAATGAATTATGGCAAGTCTTTTTAGATATCCAAAACGTCGTCTGAAAAAATTAATCGCAGAAGGTGAATATGCAGAAGCCATTGAATTTGGAAAGAGTTTGGAATCTAAATTTTCTGCTGATTATGATTATATGTTTATCATGGGAAGTGTTTACTTTATTGTAGAAGATGCAAAAAAAGCACTTCCATATTTTGAAAAGGCATATCAACTAAACAGCAATGATGTTGAAATTCTTACTCTAAAAACTAATGTTCATTTGGCTCTAGAGCAAAAAAATGAAGCAATAGACTGTTGTACACAAATTCTAAAATTAGAACCAAAAAACTCTGAGGCACAAAGATTGCTTGAAGAACTTGAAAACCTCTAATTTCTAAAATTCTTACTGTTTTTCATTTGATAGGCATTTTCCATTAGCCAATCACAAAAAGCTGTTACTTTTTCATCAAATTCTGTCCATATGTGTAATGAATGAGGTAAGATGTCAATCTTCCAATTTTCTGTAGATACCCTCACTCCTTCTTTATCATCATTCATGTAAGCATCTTGTGTTTGTACATCTCCTAGCAACTCTTTTGCCTTTTGTTTGATTAATTCTCTATCTATTGGGAATCTTTTTTGATCATAATCAATAATCAAACTCAAATCCTTTTTTCCATAACTGTCGAATTCCTCAATCTTTCCTTGTTTTGGAAAGTTTACTATCAGTTTGATATTGTATTTTTTACCAACTTCTTTTCCAATTTCCACTATTCTGGCATATGCCATACCTGGATTTTTCTTTAGAAGGAATCTGATTTGGGCCAAGTCTTTTTTTAATTGAACCTGAAGATCAGAGGTCAACTCAGAAAATATCATCATTGTATTTCATGAAAATTCCTATTATAATCATTAAGATCCTGTCAAGATTAGTTTTTTTAGACCTTTGATTAATTCAGAATATGGCAATGCCAATGGATTATGATGGCTTGAGAACTGATGATACATCAGAGAGAACTGATAATGTTGATGAATATAGACGGACTTGTATTGATTTTATTGAAGATATTTCTCATGATTATGAAGCATGGGTTGACTATTACAAATTACCTGAAGATGAAGACAAAAGAAGACGTACAGGAATTCGAGCAACCATTACAAGAACAAATGAATGGATTGCAAAGGTTGCACAATCAATCAAAGCAGTGGATGTTGTTATGAATGATGGAATCCAAAAGATGGCAGAATCTACTGCTGGCAAACCTCTTGAAGTTGGAGTTTTTGTAAATCATAAATCCGGGTATACTGAAACAAGCCCTGGAATTATCGATGTTAATGTAAAAGCAAGTGGACGAAAGGGACGAAAAATGAAACTTGGGTTTCATTTCAAGTCTGATAGATTCCGAATAGAATCGACTTGTGGGGCATATTTTGATGAAACCAATCTGCCTGATGAAGAATTTGAAATGATGGACATGCATCTAAAACTTCATGCAGAAAATGCCAAACAACGAGATGTTATATCATTTACCGTAACTGTTAGTGAAGTTGAAAATGATGTTGAAATTGATAGAAGAGGACTCTCAACAATAATCCATCTGGTATGATTTAACGTAGAATATCTTCTTCAAGATACTCGATGAATTTTCCAGTATTTTCTAGTTTAATTGAGTTAATTTCTTCCAAGTTGTTAAAGAAATTCATCTTTAGATATTCATCAGATGCAGTATACAATACATCATCAATATAGAATGTTCTTGCATTGCTCATTCCATAATAACTTGAGTTATCATCTGAATGTGTAACTGTTCCTTTAACATTGAATCCATCTGTGCTATCCAAATCAAATACATAGAATCCGTTCCAACGGTTGTAATCTGGTGCAAATATCTTGGAATTTGAAATTTCATTCAAACTTTCTGCATCTCCACTAACTGGAATTGAAAGAACTCCTCTTGTTTTATCAAAAAAGAATGCTTTGTGGTTGTTTAATGCCTCTGAATGTGTGGAACTATCACCTATAATTATCTCATCTGCAACTTTTGGATTATTTACATCTGCAACATTAAACAATGCAATTTTGATTCCTAATTGCTGAACTCTACCATTATCTACTTCTTTTGTATCTCTACCAACTCCAATGATGTGCTCTTCATCATATGGGTGCAAATAGTTTGAAAATCCTGGAATCTTCAGTTCTCCAAGAATCTTTGGTGTATCAGTTGACAAGTCAATTACAAAAAATGGGTCAATTTGTTGGAATGTTACTAGGTAAAGTCTGTCGTCTATGAATCTGGCTGAAAAAATACTCTCATCAGGTGCTATTTGATCTAGTCCTCCAACAATGTTAAGCTGCTCGTCTAAGACATAAACTGCATTTGCACGAACTGTTCCTTGATACTGTGTATAGTATTCTGTAGTAGTTGCAACTCTAAATCTGTCTCCACTTTCATCCATAGAGAACTGATTTAGTAATCTACCTGGAACTGAACCTTTTGCAACATATTCTATTTTGTCCTCATTAATTGATATTTTCTGAATTATTGTTTTTCTTATGTCTTCTTGAATTTTTGTGTCATATTCATTTAGTGCCTCTCTAATTTTTTCAAATAATACTTCTTTGTCATTCTTGTTCATTTCATTGTATGACTTTTGCATTAATTCTGAAATTTTTATCCACTGTGTAGATGCATTAATTGAAGAATCATTTTGAATTACTTTGATTTCATCTTGAATATTATTTGGTAATAGTGGCACTACTACATCAAAGAATCTGTCTCGTGATGAATTTTCATAAAATCCAAATGGTGTATTTTGTTGATAAGTCAAGTAGAAATTATCTTTAGAAACATAGAACGCTCCAGTATACCCCATAAGGAATGTTTCAGAGTTTATTGTATCTCCAAAAATATCAATTGCAGTAAGTGTGTTGAAGTTTGAAAATTGTTCTGCATTATCAAAGTAAAATGCATCAGGAGTCATGATTCTGATTGAATCCTCCATAATTACTGGAAATCTTGGATACTGATAATCGATATTACTGTTAGTAACAAAGTATGCATAATTTCCAATCATTCGTGCATCTCTGAAATTACCATCAATGGAATAATCTTTGAGTATAGTTGGATTCTCTTTATCTGATACATCTACAATTAGTGCATGAGTAACTGAACTGTAAGAACGACGTGGAACAAAGTCATACTGTGGAATTATTTCATCGTCACTTTGTCCATTGTAAAATATCACTAGTCTATCATCATTTAGGAACATGTTCTGAATGTATTGTGATTCAATATCTAAAGCAATTTTGAGAATTAATTTTGCAGACTCTGCAGGATATGCATCAATAATTGAAAGTGTATTTTGTGATACAATGTATACATATTTTGAATCATTTTTAAGATAATCTGACTCATCAACATTTTCAACTTGAACATTTGTCGTTGAATAGTCTGAACCTCCAGATTCTGTTTTAGATACAGAATCCAAAGAAATTGATGGGCTTGGTTCTGATACTGCTACTGCCATTTCAGGCATTGCAAATGATTCATCAGAACTAAATCTAAAAGATCTGTTATCATAGAAGTTTTCCCCAAGTAATGCCGATGCTTCAAGAATATTCTTTAATTCTTCTTCTGATGATATTTTTTTAACATCATTTGTTCCTTCAAAATATTCTGAAATTGATTTATCTACATAGATTATCTCTGGTGTTGATGCAACAGGTAATGCTTCTGGTTGCTGTTCAAACCCAATTGAGTACATTATTCCTGCTGTAACTATTACCGAAATGGCTATTGCAATTGGAATTATTATTTTTGAACTCATTCTCTCCCCCCACTTTTCCAGTCATTCTTTTTTTAAAAACTGCCATTTAGTGGTTACTACTATTTGCTAGTTAGTGATAAAAGGTTTAGTGAAATTGTAATTTTACCAAACAATTTACATATATCACATTCACCGAAACAAGTCTAATGGATATTGATGAGACTCCTGATGATGGAATAAATGAAAAAATAAAAATTCTTGCTACAGATGACGAAAAAATAAAATCATATGCTGAACTATTTACAAACGATTCTAGCCGTGAAATCTTGCAGTTTCTCTTCAATGAGGAGTTATCTGCAATCCAGATTGCCCAAAAAACTAACATTTCTCTTCAACTGGTAAAGTATCACTTAAACAAACTTCAAGATTTGGGTGTTGTTAAAATTTCAAGAGTTAAAAAAATTCCAAATCTCAAGATATGAAGATTTACTCTGCTGCAAAGTTTAGTATTGTTATTGTACCCCGCCAAAACTTTCAGAAAAAACAAAATAAAGTAAACTACTTGTACGTTCCTTTAGAAATATCTACAAATTAGCTGGTGTTGGGATTGCAGCTGGCATTACATGGACTACTTTATCACTAACTGCATTAAAACAAGATAAACAAATTTCTATAGATGATGCTGTTATAACTGATCAATTAGTTTCGCGTGAAGCATCTACTGCAGGATCTGAGATGGCTGAATCCATTTCTACTGATGAGTCTATGAGAAACATTGGGGAATCCTCCTCCATGGCAGCTGAAATAGAATCCCAAACAGAGTTTGAAAAAAATCTTGAACTTGCAGAATCTACTCCACAGGATTTGAATGTTGTAGATTCAGGAATTAATACTGTGGATTCAGGAATTAATACTGTGGATTCAGGAATTAATACTGATGGTGGAATAATTATTACTTCTGATCTATTCATACCATTTATTGTCATTGGATTGATTTTAGGTGGATTATCTGTTTATTATTTGTAGAAAGTTTTTAAAAAATATTCTTTATAATTTTTTATGTTGAATTTAATGTAACTTCAATTGCAACTCTTCGTTCTTTTGCTCTTTCTTCTCTAGGATATTTTAATTGAGAAATTTTTTCATTTAGTTTTTCATCTGTTATCATTTTTGCATTTCCTGAAAAAACAAAATCATTATATTCAATTTTAACTTCTGGATTTTTTAAAGCATTTTTGAACCAGTCCCCATCTGGCTTATGTCTAGAAAAGTAAATTTTTCCATTATGATTTACTGCACGAAGCATAACTGAATGTGCTTTGCCTGTTTTTCTTCCCTTTGTAGTAAGAATTGGACGAAATAACTTCTCTTCTATCTCCATGCGTGATTTTTTCCTGTCAAGTAATTTAACCCCATTGCTAGAAATTTCTGATATTTGGTGTGATAAGCAAATCTGCACATTTGAGACTATGTCCATAAAACTAGAAGGAATGCCTACACACATGGCTACCGCAGACACATTTACTGGAAAAAAAGTCGTAGATAGAGAAGGAATTGAGTATGGTAAAGTCAAACACATACACATCAATCAAGATACACTCGCTGTATGTGGTGTGACAATCCGTCATGGATTCAACAAAGACTATTTCCTTTCCGAAGATTACATAGACAAATTTTCTGAAGAAACATTGCTTCTTAGTAGGCCTCCTGTTAGAACTGGAGTTCCAGTAGTAGATATTGATCGACATAAAATTGGTAAAGTAAAGAGATTACATAGACATCCTGATACCAATGAATTGGAATCAATTGAAGTAACTGCTGGCTTAATGCATTCTAAGATCCTCTCTAAATCCGAAATTTGGGGAATAGGAGAAAAAGTCATTTTAAGAATGACCAAAGAAGAGTTCAAGAAGATTGAATAATTTCTTCAAACTTCTTTTTTCAAAATAATATTTTTAATCATTCTGTTTTTTTACTACATACTGTGCAAACAGGAATTCCTTCTTGAATTGTTATTTCCACATTTGATGAGTGACATTTCTGACATAATCCATTCATAAACCTGATTCTACGATTCCTCTTTAAATTTTTTATGAGTGTGGCTAAATCAATACTTAGCAATTTATAATTGACAAATGCGATCAATGTGTGTATTCAGTAGAAGTAAAGTCTCTTACAAAGTCATTTGGAGATGTAACTGCTGTCAATGATATTTCTTTGTCAGTTGAAAAAGGAGAGATCTTTGGATTCTTGGGACCAAACGGTGCTGGAAAAAGCACTACAATAATGATTCTTACTACATTACTAAAACCCACATCGGGACAAGCTTTGATTTCTGGAATTGATGTGATGACAAATGCAAAACAAGTCAGAGAAAATATTGGATATGTTCAACAAGAAACCACCGTTGATGAATATCTAACTGGAAGAGAAAATCTTCTATTACAAGCAAAGCTCAATCATATTCCAAAAGATGAGATTAACAGCAGAATTGATGAAGTCTTGGATTTAATCGAACTCTCTGATAAACAAAATGATGCTGTTGTTACATATTCTGGTGGTATGAGAAAGAGATTGGATATAGCTGGAGGTCTTTTGCATAGGCCAAAGGTACTATTTCTTGATGAACCCACAGTTGGATTAGATATTCAAACTCGCAGGAAAATTTGGGAGTATATTAAAAAAATTCATGATGAGTTTGAGATGACAATATTTCTAACAACTCACTACATGGAAGAGGCAGATCAGCTATGTGATAGAATTGGCATAATTGATGATGGAAAAATTCAGGTAATTGATTCTCCAGAAAATATGAAAAAAGCAATGGGAAATGAAGTCATTTCAATCGTATTAGAAGAAGGAAATCATGATTCATTCTTAGATGAACTCAAAAAAATTGAATTTGTAAACAAGATTAATGAAGATGGGGCTAAACTTGTTCTTTTTGCATCAAATGGTACAGAAGTAATTCCTAAAATTTTTCATATTTCATCAGAACTTGATATCAAAATCATTTCTATCTCTCTTACTAGACCCACACTTGATGATGTGTTCATTTCTTACACTGGACATGAAATTAGAGACGATGATTCTACATTTAATCGAAAACGTGAACATGTAAAGATGAAGAGGTTACGTGCATGAATACTTTGATGTATGATGCATATACAATTTTTTGGAGAGAGTTAAAGAGATACAAAAAATCTCGAAGTGGTGTTTTAATTAGGTTAATTCAACCTGCAGTTTGGATTATTGTAATTGGAAATACTTTTTCGGGAACTCAACCATTAATCCAATCCGTTGGGTTTCAAGGTGAATATATCGAGTTTATGGCACCTGGTGTCATTATTCTTACTGCAATTTTTACTAGTATCTTTGGTGGTGTCAATACACTGTGGGATAGACGATATGGTTTTATGAATAAGGCATTGACTTCACCAATTTCTCGTTCTGCAATTGCTCTAGGAAAAATGTCTGCAATTTCTTTGATTGCAGCTTTACAAGCTAGTTTGATTTTAGGAATTGCTTTGGCAATTGGTGTTACTTTTCCTAACCCAATTATGATTGCACCAATAATGGCAATTGTCATTTTGTTTTCGTTGGGATTTTCAGGAATCTCTGTAATGGTTGCAGCTATTGCAAAGTCTCAAGAAACCTTTTGGGGTGTGATTAATTTTCTTGGAATGCCATTGTTTATGCTAAGTCCTGCACTATTCCCCTTGGAATTATTACCAGACTGGCTTGCTACAATTGCAAAACTCAATCCTGTCACTTACACTGTTTTACTGGTAAGAGAGATGATGACAGGAGTCTCTGAAGGTGGAATTCCAGTATTACTTAGTCTTGGAATCATTTTTGCATTTGTGATTGTAATGACTGGCCTTGCTAGCTATGTGTTTACGCGTGAAGTAAACAAGCCATTTTGACAAAAATTGACAAAAATTGTTACATTTGCTAACTCTGGTGATGTTTCTCTAATTTTGTCATCAAATTTTGTTGAAACTATTCCTTGCACTCATAGTATTTTCCGTAATTCTATTAGCTAATTCTTTTACTCAGGATTCATTTGGATTTGGTGATTATGACTATGTCTCCGAATGGGGCTCATTTGGAATTGTAGAGTCTGGTCATTTTTCACATCCTCAATTCATTGCAGTAGGTGATGATGGAAATATCTATGTCAGTGATTTAGGAAATAAACGTGTTCAAAAATTCTCTAGTAGCGGTGAATACATTACTGAATGGGGAAATAGTGGAAAACAATCAGGAGAATTTCATTATCCTTCTGGAATTGCAGTATCTGATGATTCTGTTTTTGTTGCAGACCGTGATCTTAATAGAATTCAAAAGTTTTCAACTGATGGAGAATTTATTACAGAATGGGGAGAAAAAGGAAAATATGATGGGCAACTCTTCTTTCCAAATGGAATAGCAGTAAACAACGGAACTGTGTATGTAGCTGATACTGGTAATCAAAGAATTCAAATATTTTCAACTGATGGAGAATTTATCTCGTCATTTGGTTCAAGTGGACTCGGAGAAGGTCAATTCCTTACTGTTGTTGGAATTGATATTGATGCTGATGGAAATGTATACGTCACTGATAAGGGAAACAGTAAGATTGAAAAATTTGATGCTAATGGAGAATTAATTAAATCATTTCCATTTCATTCACCTAACTACACTTTTTCTCCTGAAGCAATAGCAGTTGATCCTGCCGGTGACATGTTAATTGTTAATGCTGTTAATGATAGAATTTTACACTTATCTCAAAATTCTACTTTGAATCTCAATGTATTTGATCAAATAGGACTGTTTGCAGATTCATTTGATATGATTACTGATATAGCAATGGGAATTAACGGTGAATTACTAGTTGTAGATTCTGCAAATCATAAAATTCAATCATTTGAAACTCCATTTTATGAAAAACCTATAGTTGTTGATTCTATTGAAATTCCTGATGAAATCATTGAGGATTCGCCAGAAGATAAAACAAAACCTGTAATCGTTGCTCCAATTTCATTAGAAATTGAGGCTGTAGATATGTTAACTCCTGTCTCATTTGGTGAGGCCACTGCTACTGATGAAAGTGGAGTCAAAGCAATAATCAACAATGCCCCAGATGCATTCTCACTTGGTGTGTCTACCATTATTTGGATAGCCTTTGATAATATCGGATATTCTTCTACTGCTACACAAACAATTACTGTAAAGACTTGCGGAAATGACTATTCTGATTATAACTTTATCGAGGGAACTCCAGGTGATGATATAATTCA
Organism: Candidatus Nitrosopumilus sp.; assembly: GCA_965248045.1. GTDB lineage: Archaea > Thermoproteota > Nitrososphaeria > Nitrososphaerales > Nitrosopumilaceae > Nitrosopumilus. Next base: position 886,852 of record CBDFIG010000002.1, on the reverse strand, counting down.
AGGCACAGATGCAGATGATCTAATTTTTGGATTGGCAGGAAATGATCTTATTTCTGGTGGTTTAGGAAATGATTGTATATTTGGTGGATTTGGTGATGATATTATTTCTGGCAATGATGGGGATGACACAATCAAAGGAAACTCTGGTCATGATATTCTAAAAGGAGACTTGGGTAATGATCTCATTTATTCTGATTCTGGTTCTGATGTAATTGATGGTGGCGCTAATCTTGATAGATGTTATCCTTCAGACTCTAGCGATCTGTTGTTAGACTGTGAAGAATAGATTTTTCTATATAGTTCCATATACATTATGTTCACTAGTCTTAACTCTAAATCCACATTTGATGATTTATGGGACAATGGCTGTCTTGGATAAAATCCAATGAAAAAGAACTCTTAGCTATTCTTGATAATTTAGCAAAAAAAGCAGTTGAGACCTCTGAGGCTGTAGTTATTTTATTCTCTGATCTAAGTAATGCTGAACAAGCTAAAAAAATCCATCAACTTGAAACTGAAGCAGATGTTTTAACACGTGATATCTTTTCTGAACTAAACAAGACTTTCATCACACCATTAGATCGTGAGGATATGCAGAGAATTGCATCAAAGGTAGATGATGTGATTGATTTCATGGATGGCATTGCTTCTAGAGTTTATAGCTACAAAATTACTACTCCACCGCCATACTGTGTAGAAATGGCAGCAGAACTAGTCAAAGCTACCAAAGAAGTAGAGTATATGATTTCAAAACTCCAACATATCAAAAATCCTAAAGATATGATTGAGCATTGTAGGAATACAAGTGATATTGAACATACCGTGGATGATCTGTATAGAGAAGCCATCAAAGAATTGTTTGAAACTGATGATGCGATTAAAATCATTAAGCTAAAAGATATCTATGAAACAATGGAAACTGCGTCAGACAGATGTGTTGATGTTGCAGATGTCATTGAAGATATCGTTCTAAAATATACCTGAGATGATTAAATGATAGAGATAGCAATAGGAGCAATAGTAGTTGCACTAATCTTTGATTTTGTAAATGGATTCAATGATTCAGCAAATTCTGTTGCTACAGTTATTGGAACACGTGTTCTAAAACCAATCCATGCAGTGGGTTTATCTGCAGCAATGAATTTCATTGGTCCTTTTGTTTTTGGTGTTGCTGTTGCGACAACTATTGCAAAAGGAATTGTGAGTCCAGATGATATTACAGTATACATGATTATAGGTGGATTGGCAGGTGCAATTGGTTGGAGCACACTCTGTACATATTTTGGATTACCAATTTCAAACAGCCATTCTTTAGTTGGTGGAATAATGGGAGCAGGCATTGCTGGATTAGGATTTGAAAAATTAGTTTATGATGGACTAACTAAAGTTTTTGCAGGAATTGTTATTGCTCCTACAGGTGGGTTAATTTTTGGTTTATTGTTAACTGGACTAATAATTACACTATTTGCCAATAAAAAACCAGCAATTGTAAACAAAACTTTTGGAAGATTACAAATAATCTCTTCAGCTTGGTTTGCCTTAACTCACGGAGCCAATGATGGACAAAAAACAATGGGTATTATTGTTCTAATTTTGTTTTCAGCAGGAATGATCCCCGAACTTGAGATGCCATTATGGGTAATCTTTGCTGCTGCCACCGCGATGGGATTAGGCACCTTCTTTGGCGGATACAAAGTCATCAAAACACTTGGAGTAAAAATTACAAAACTCAAACCCTATCAGGGATTTGCAGCAGAAACTGGTGGGGGATTAATGCTGGCAGTATTTGCAGTATTTGGAATTCCTGCAAGTACTACGCACGCAATAACTGGTACCATTATGGGTGCAGGTGCTGCAAGAAGAAAGCGTGCTGTACGCTGGAAGGTGGGAAGACAAATTGTCTTTGCATGGGTAATTACTATTCCTGGCAGTGCTGGTATGGCAATTGGAATTACTTACTTAATTCATCTGTTTGTTTGATTTTCAATATTGTCTTGGTTTTTATTCTAGCAAAAACCTGCTGAGATATTCAAATGGATATTTTACAATTAATTCAATCGAATCTTCTTACCCCGATAATTCTATTCTTCTTGTTTGGAATTATTGCAGCTAGAATAAAGTCTGATTTGAAAATTCCTGAGGCAATTTCAGAATTTTTACCAATCTATCTTCTTGCAGCAATTGGACTTCATGGAGGAATAGAGATGAGAAACACTGGATTTGAAAATATGTTGATTCCAATGTTAGTTGCAATAGGTCTTTCACTATTATTCACTTTGAATCATTATCAAATTTTACGAAGATTGGGAAAGTTCAACATCTTTGATTCTTATGCACTTGCATCAACTTATGGTGCAGTAGGAGCTGTAACTTTCTCAGTTGGTTTATCTTTTCTTAAAAACCAAGGTGTGACATCCGAGGGATATCTTGCAGCTATTCTTGCAATATTAGAACCCATGGCATTTATCATGGCAATATTTTTGACAAACATGGCAGTATCAAAACAAATACGAGCAAAAAAAAAATCTTTCTCAAATGATGATACATCTGATATTGATATAGGATTACATGAAACTAAAACAAAACTTTCCCAAGTATTACATGAATCAATTACTGGTAAGGCAATTGTTATCCTGCTTGGAAGTATTGTAATTGGATACATTATTGGCGAAGCAGGTTTTGAGTCTATCAAAATCGTATTTGATGAGATGTTTGTAGGTGCTATTGTCATCTTTATGATAGAGATGGGAATAATTGCTGGTCAAAGATTAGATGATCTCAAAAAAGTTGGTATTTTTCTTACTGCATTTGCAATAATCATGCCTACATTTAATGGAATTATAGGTGTCTTAGTTGCAACTGGACTAGGATTAAGTATTGGTGGTGCAGTTATGTTTGGATTGCTTTTGGCCAGTGCATCCTTTATTGCAGCACCCGCAGTATTGCGCCATGCAATCCCAGAGGCAAAACCTAGTCTTTACATTACATCTGCATTAGGCATTACATTTCCTTACAATATCATTGTCTTATTGCCAATCATGTTTGCAATTTCGACTATCGTACACGACGTAGAAGGATCGATAGACTTATTCAATTATATCACACAGGATTGGATATGAAGCTCTATAACGTAAAGCTACTTACTGTTACTTGTGAGATTCTTGCACAAAAAAATATTATTGAAATTTTAAAGAAACATGAAATTACTGGATATACAACTTTTGAAGTTGATGGAAATGGAGCACGTGGTTTGCGTGGCCAAGGCTTAAAAAATGAAAAAAATGTCAAAGTTGAAGTAATTATGAGAGAGGAAAAATTATCCGATGTTATAGAAGAGATCTCAAGAACAATGTTTGCTAATTTTGCAATAGTACTTTACGTTAGCGATGTCGGAGTACTACGTACTGAAAAATTCTAGCAACAAGTATCATCTGAACATAGAACTGGAATTTTCTTACTTGTTTTTGTAACATTTGATATTAGTTCTGATAATTGATTGCTTGAAATTGTATACATTGCTTTTTTTCCTTCATCTCTTGATTTAACAATTCCACATTTCTTCAATGTTTTTAGATGATGTGATACTAGAGGTTGGTCTTTTTTTAATTTCTCAACAAAATCATTAACACACAATTCCTTGTGTTTTTGTAACAATTCTAAAATCTCAAATCTGGTTTCATCACAGATACATTTTAAAAGACTAACTCCATTCATATCAATTTAAATTTATATAAACTAATATTTATGTTATATTGATGGATAATACTCAAAATGTTCTATTTGTATGCGTAGAAAATGCTGGACGAAGCCAAATGGCTGAGGCATTTTTTAAAAAATATGCTCCAATGAAATTTAACGTTATCAGTGCTGGAACAACACCCTCATCACAGCTAAATTCTTTGGCAGTTCAAGTTATCAAAGAGATTGGAATTGAATTAGATACACAACAACCAAAACTATTATCCGATACCATGATTGAAAATTCATTCAAAACTGTCAACATGGGTTGTATGGATAAAGAATCATGTCCTTCATTATTTGTTAAAGATATACTTGATTGGAATATTTCTGATCCAAAAGAAAAATCAATAGATGAAGTTCGAAAAATTCGTGACCAAATTAAAAATGAAGTAATGAATCTAATTGATTCTCTTAAGGAATATAATTAATGGCATATTCAAATTTACAAATTTTCATTGCAGAATTGATTGGAACTTTTATTCTTGTAGTTTTTACTACTGGTTCAATTGTATATGATGCTGATGTATTTGATGGTAAGTTGGGAATTCCATTTGCAGCTCTTGCACCATTTATTGCATTACTTATTGGCGTATACGCTTTTGGAAAAATCTCATTGGCACATTTTAATCCTGCAGTAACTATTGGGTATTACATTACAGGACATATTACAAAAATTCAAGTTGTATATTATTTTACCGCAGAAATTATTGGTGCATTGTTAGGCTCTTTTTTTGTTCTGAATTTCATTGGAGAAAAAGCAAATCTTGGTGCTAATGCTCCAAATTATGATTTTTCAATGTTTTTAATTTTTCCAGTTGAGGTTTTAGCTTCTGCAATGCTTATGGGTGTCATCTTTTATGTTGTGTATTCAAAAGGTTTGAGAGGATTTAGTGGTGTTGCAATTGGTGGGATAGTTGGACTGGATATTTTGTTTTTAGCCTTTATCTCTGGGGCATCTATGAATCCTGCTAGAGCCCTAGCACCTGCCTTGTTATCTGGCACCTTTACTGATCTTTGGCTATATTGGACTGCGCCATTTGTTGGAACTACTATTGTTGGGTTTTTATTCCGAAAAAGATTCCAAACACAAAGAAACCAAGAATTATAGATGTCATATTCGCATAGATTTATGCCTAAAAAATTTACTATTGTTTGTTCTTTTACGAATAATAATGGCCTAGTTTAGATCATAATATTGAGAAATTCCAAGCTGTTCTCAGATGCAAAAAAAATCATTCCTTCAGGAGTTAATAGTCCTGTAAGATATTTTGAGCCATATCCATTCTTTACAAAAAAGGCCAATGGCGCATACATTTGGGATGAGGACAATAATCGTTACATCGATTTCTGCAATGGTTATGGTGCATTACTTTTGGGACATAGAAGAAAAGAAATCATCAACGCTGTTTCCAAGCAACTATCAAAGGGAACTCTTTACTGCACTCCATCAGAAGCTGAAATAGAATTATCAAAACTAATCATTGGAAATTATCCCTCTATTGACAAAGTGAGGTTGGTAAATACTGGTGGTGAAGCTACAATGGCTGCAATTAGATTATCTCGTGGATTTACAAAAAAGAATAAAATAATAAAATTTGAAGGATGTTATCATGGTGCACATGATTCTGTTTTGGTAAAAGCAGGTTCTGGTTCTGCACATAATGGAATTGCTGTGTCTGATGGTGTTATTGATGATTTTTCAAAAAATACACTTGTTGTACCTTACAATAATTCTGAAGAATTAGAAAAAGTAATTCAAAAAAATAAAGATATAGCTGGAGTAATTGTAGAGCCAATATTAGGAAACATGGGAGTGATTTTACCTGAAAAAAATTTTCTAAAAGATATTAGAACAATTACAAAACAAAATGATGTCCCTTTAATCTTTGATGAAATAATTACAGGATTTCGTATTTCATCAGGTGGTGCTCAAAAACATTTTGGTATTAAACCCGACATTACAACTTTAGGAAAATCATTAGGTAACGGATTTGTAATTGCTGCACTTGGAGGAAAAAAAGAGATTATGAACCAACTTGCACCTGGTGGAAAAGTCTATCAGGCAAGTACCTTTGCTGGAAATCCACTATCTGTTAGTGCAGGAATTGCCTCAATCAAAACCATTAACAAAATCAAGAACAAACTTTATCCAAAATTAGAAAGACAATGTGCCCTATTTGTTAAAGCTATCGATGATATTGCAACTGACTTGAAAATTCCTCACCAGATTAATTTTACAGCATCAATGTTTCAAATATTCTTCACAAAAACTCCGGTGATTGATGCAAAAACTGCAAGAAAGACAGATGCAAAAAAATTCAATAAACTATTTCGAGTATTGTTAAAAAATGGAATTTTCATTGCACCGTCACATCTTGAAATAGTATTGATGTCTGCAGCTCATAGCAACTCTGATCTAAACAAAGCATTAGATGCATACAAATTGGGACTTAAAGCGGTGAAAAATTGAAGTATATAGTAGGTGCAAGAGGAAGCCAACTATCTATAGCTCAGACAAACTGGGTCATCACAGAACTAAAAAAAGCAAATCCTGATTCAGAATATGAAATTAAAACTATTACAACTAAAGGTGATACTTATACTAGACCATTATTTACAATAGAACAAAAAGGAATCTTTGAAAAAGAAATTGATAGAGCAGTAGCACAAAAAGAAGTAGATTTTGCTGTTCATAGTCTTAAAGATGTTCCTTCTGAAATAGATGATACTCTCATTATAGCATGTGTTCCAAAACGTGAAGCAGTTAATGATGTCTTTATCTCTTCAGATGGCTCAACACTTGAAAATATCAAAGAGGGTTCAGTAATTGGAACAAGCTCACTTCGTCGTGCTGTACAGGTTTCTCGAAAGAGATCTGATGTTATAGTCAAACCAATTCGAGGAAATATTGAAACTAGAATTAAAAAAGCATCTGGAGAAAACTATGATGCAGTAGTGCTTGCTCAGGCAGGAATTAGTAGATTGGGAGTTGATGTAAAGTTCGCTCCATTATCCATGGATGATTTTTCTCCATCACCTGGTCAAGGTGCTATTGCGATAGTCGCAAGAGCAGATGATTCTCAAACAATTTCTATGTTAAAAAAAATTGAAGATGCTGATTCTAGATTAGAGATTGAAGCAGAACGTGCTTTATCTGACTTTGTTGATTCTGGATGTAGATTTCCAGTTGGTGCATATGCAAAATCAAATGGTTCTGAAATGACACTAACTGTTGTAGCCTTTTCTGTTGATGGGCAAAAATCATTACATGTGAACAAAACTGGAGACAAAGAAGATCCTAAATCCCTTGGTAAAATGGCTGGAGAAGAACTACGTGAGAAAGGTGTAAATGAACTTGCATTAAATTGGAGAGAAAAAGTGGAGGAATGGAATAAGACATGACAGGAAAAGTATACCTTGTTGGAGCTGGACCTGGAGACAGTAAATTAATTACATTACGAGCAGTTGAACTACTCAAAAAGGCAGATGTTGTTTTGTATGATAGATTAGTAAGCAAAAAAATCATTTCTATGATTCCAAAAAAAGCAGACAAAGTCTATGTTGGACGAGCAGTAGGTGATGATACAATTCATCAACTTACAACTAATGATTTAATGGTAAAATATGCAAAATCTAAAAAAAATGTGGTTAGACTAAAGGGTGGTGATCCTATAATCTTTGGTCGTGGTGGAGAAGAAGCAGAATTTCTTAAAGAAAATAAAATAAAATATGAAATTGTTCCAGGAATTACATCTGGAATTGGCTCAGCAACTTATGCAGGAATTCCTCTAACACATCGAAAATACGCATCATCAGTAGTGTTTGTTACAGGACATGAAGATCCTGAAAAGAAAAATGAGATTGTTAAATGGAAAAGACTTGCAAAATCTGTTGATACTATTGTAATCATGATGGGATTATCTAGAATTGATGTTATATGCAAACAACTCGTATCTGGTGGAATGGACAAAAAAACCCCAGTTGCTGTAATTCAAAATGGAACTACTCCTAAACAAAAAATGATTAAAGGAACTGTAACTAATATTACAAAAAAAATTAAAGACAATAAAATTACTCCTCCTACAAATATCATTATTGGAAAAGTTGTTGATTTGTCAGATACCATAGGATGGAAATAATGCTTAATGGAAAAACTATTGCAATCACTCGTTCAAAAGATGACGCTGTTGGGTTTATCCGACTTGCTAAACAGAATGAAGCAACAGCAATCCCATTACCTACAATAGAACTAGTCAGCAAGGGAGAAAAAATTATTGATGAATTTTTAGAATCAATTAAACAATACAATCCTGATTATTCTATTTTTATGAGTTCAAAGGCAGTCAAATTATTATTTGATACTGCAAAACAAGCTGAAAAACTAGAGTCATTACAATTAGCAGTCGCAAATACCACTGTAATGTCTGTAGGTCCAAAAACTACTATTGCTCTTGAGGCAGAAGGAATCAAAGTAAATCATCAAGCTACTACTTTTTCATCAGTAGGTGTTGGCGAAGTATTCACACAAATTCATGCAGTCGGTAAAAAAGTAATTGTTCCACGTAGTAGTGCATCTACCCCTTTTCTCAAAGAACTCTTAAACAAAATTGGAATTGATGTATTGGAAATTCACTTGTATGATGTTTGTACATTTAGAGATACTACACAATGGAATGGATTCAGAGAATTATTCTCTCAAAACAAAGTTGATGGAGTAGTGTTTACTAGTGCATCATCAGTTAGAGGATTCTTTGATATAATGTCAAAGGATTATGATATAGAAATTCTGCTTGACAATCTTGCAAAACTATCTGTTGTATCTATTGGACCATTCACTTCCAAGGAATTAAAAAAATTCAATGTAAAAAATACTGTTGCAGAAGTTCATACTGTTGCAGGCGCATTTGATTCAATGAAAAATACTCTCATGGCCTGAATATTAGCTCTAGCTATTTAGCTCTGCCTATTTTTCCTCATGTATTTATAATATAACGGGGTTATTTTTTTCATGGCTACTGAAAATCTTGACATGGATTATTCACAATATGATTTTAAAGACTCTACAGAAATGTATGTCCACCTTAGCAAGAAAGGTCTGTCTAAAGAAACTGTAATTGAAATTAGTAAAATGAAAGATGAGCCACAATGGATGCTGGACTTTAGATTACGTTCTTATGAAATTTTCATGAAAAAGCCAATGCCAACTTGGGGTGGAGATCTTAGTGTTATTGATTTTCAAAATATTTACTATTATGCAAAAGCATCTGATAAAGTAGAAAAGAACTGGGATGATGTTCCAGAAAATGTTAAAAATACATTTGACAAACTCGGAATTCCAGAAGCTGAAAAGAAATTCTTAGCTGGTGTTGGTGCACAATACGAATCTGAGGTTGTATATCACAGTCTAAGAGAAGATTTGGCAAAACAAGGTGTTCTCTTTTTAGATACTGATGCAGCTCTCAAAGAACATCCAGAGATATTTAAGAAATACTTTGGTAAAATTATTCCTCCAGAGGACAATAAATTTGCAGCACTAAACAGTGCGGTATGGAGTGGTGGCTCGTTTATCTATATTCCACCAGGTGTCAAAGTTGATATGCCTCTACAAGCATATTTTAGAATTAACGCAGAAAATATTGGTCAGTTTGAAAGAACATTGATCATTGTAGATGAAGGTGCAGAAGTACATTACATTGAAGGTTGTACTGCTCCTGTTTATTCTTCAGAATCATTACACTCTGCAGTTGTTGAATTAGTTGCACACAAAGATGCAAAACTAAGATACACAACAATCCAAAACTGGAGTGCTGATGTTTACAATCTTGTAACAAAACGTGCTTATGCATATGAAGGTGCAACAGTTGAATGGATTGATGGAAATATTGGAAGTAAATTAACAATGAAATATCCTGGAGTTTATCTTATGGGAGAACGTGCATATGGTGAAACACTATCAATTGCCTTTGCCGGTAAAGGACAACACCAAGACACAGGTGCTAAAATGGTTCATCTTGCACCAAATACTACTTCTAAAGTCACATCAAAGTCAGTAAGTAGACTAGATGGCCGTTCCACTTACAGAGGAATGTTACATGTAGCAAAAGGTGCTACTGGTGTAAAATCCACTGTTAGATGTGATGCATTACTTTTAGATGATACATCTAAAACTGATACTTATCCATACATGGAAATTAATCAAGAAGATGCAACAATTACCCACGAAGCAACTGTTGGAAAAATTGGCGATGAACAAATTTTCTATCTTATGAGTAGGGGATTTAATGAAGAAGAAGCACTATCTCTAATTGTAAATGGTTTCATGGAACCATTCACAAAAGAATTACCAATGGAATATGCTGTTGAACTAAACAGACTCATTAAACTAGAAATGGATGACTCTGTGGGATAGAATCCCAAATTTACTTTGATTAATCATGTCCCAAGAAATTCTTTCCAAACTTAACAAAAGTCATATCGATGAAATTTCTTCATCAAGAAATGAACCTGACTGGCTAAAAAATTACAGAAATGATTCCTTGTCTATCTATGATAGTCTTCCAATTGAAATGTCTCCGCTTTACAATAAATACACTGATGCAAAAAAGATGGATCCTGAAAAAGTCTCTCTTTCTACCTCAACTACACAAAATATTCCAAATTTTCTTGAAAAAAGATTGAGTGAGCTAGAAAATGAAACATGTGTTATTCAAATTGGAACTAATATTCACAAAATCAATGTCTCTGATGAACTAAAATCAAAAGGACTTGTAATCTCTTCAATAGCAGATGCAGTTCAAAATAATTTTGAACTAGTAAAAAAAGCCTTAGAGGCTTCAAATTCAAAAGATGACAAATTTACAGCACTAAATAATGCTGCATTTAATTCAGGTATCTTTATTCACATTCCACGTAATCTAGTATTGGACAAACCAATTTACTTTTTGACATGCCTATCTGATGATGGTAATTCTGTAATTTCTAGAAATGTGATCTTTGCAGATGAAAGTAGTAAAGCCACAGTTGTCCAAGAGTTGTATTCTCCAGCGACAGAAGTACAACAAGCATATCTTGAATTACTAAACACAAATCTTGCAGCAAATGCACAATTAGATGTTACTACTTTACAAATGATGGATCAACATACTGTAACCTTCTCTACAAGACGAACAGATTTAGCACAAGATGCCAAAGTAAATTGGTATTCTGGATTGTTCGGTTCTATGTTGTCAAGATACAAAATTGAATATTTCCTTAATGGTACTGGTGCATCCTCAAATGATTCTGAAGTAATATTTGGAAATAATGAACAGTCATTTGATATTCAAACTAATGTAAATCATGAAAGCCCATCTACTGAAGCAAGAGTAGTTGAAAAATCAATTCTTAGAAATAAATCAAAATCTCTTTTCAAGGGAATGATTAGAATTAAAGAAAATGCAACAAAATCAAATTCATTTTTGTCTGGTCGTTCTATTCTTTTAGATAAAGATGCAAAATCTGATGCAATTCCAGGACTGGAGATTTTTACAAATGATGTAAAAGCTACTCATTCTGCGTCTGTTGCCCAAATTGATGAAGAACAAATTTTCTATCTTAAAACTAGATGTCTTAGTCATGAAGAAGCTGAAAGAACAATTGTTGAAGGATTTTTAGAACCACTTTCAAGAAAAATGTCTTTCCAAGTTAGAGCATGGATTGCTTATCTTATTGAATCTAAATGGGAAAATAGGGAACTTACTATCAATACTGATGAAGAATTAGCCAAGTTTGTTGAAATTGAAGAGACACGATACAACGAAGACTCCGAAATAGAACAACACTACAAGTATAGGTGATTTTTTGTCTGAATGGATTAAGGCTTGCAGTTTAGGGCAGGTAAAAGAAGGCCAACTTTTTGGATTTACTCATGATGATAAAAAAATCCTTCTAGCTAATCTCAAAGGAAAAATTCATGCTACTGATCTAATTTGTACTCATGCTGATGCAGATCTTTCTACTGGATTTCTAAGTGAAGAAGGTGTAAGATGTCCATTACATCTGTCTGTTTTTAATTTAGAGAATGGAGAACCACAAAATCTTCCTGCTGAAACACTTCTTAAAGTATACAATGTTAAAATAGATAACAACGAAATTTACGTGGAGATTTAAGATATGCAAAGTACAAAGTCACTGTTTGAAAATTTAAGAAAAGATTTTCCAATATTGCAAAGAACTGTTAGGGATAACAAACCTCTTGTTTATCTTGACAATGCATCTACAACCCAAAAACCAAATCAAGTAATTGATGCTATTACTGATTATTATCGAAATCATAATGCCAACATTCACAGGGCAGTATATGCTCTAGCTGAAGAATCTACTGAAGCATATGAGGCAGCTCGAGACAAAATTGCAAATTTTATTAACATAAAAAATCGTCAAGAAATTATTTTTGTTAGAGGAACTACTGAAGCAATTAATTTAGTTGCTTATGCATGGGGTAGACCTCATATCAAAGAAGGTGACATTATTGTCACTACTGAATATGAACATCATAGCAACATTGTACCCTGGCAACTTCTTACACAAGAGAAAGGTGCAAAATTAGAATACATTGGAATGGATGATAACGGAGAATTAATTTTAGATGATCTTGACAAATATCTTGCAACAGGTAAAGTCAAACTTGTTACATTTAGTTTAATGTCTAATGTTCTTGGAACAATCACTAATGCTGAAAAAATTATCGAAAAATGCAAAGCAGCAGGTGTTCTTACGCTAATTGATGGTGCACAGGCAGTACCTCACATGAAAGTTGACCTTGAAAAATTAGGATGTGACTTTTTTGCATTTTCTGGCCATAAAATGTTGGGTCCTACTGGAATTGGTGTTTTATGGGTTAGAAAATCTGTATTGGAGACAATGAGTCCGTTTCATGGCGGTGGTGATATGATTAGAGAAGTTCACAAGTATGAGACTACCTGGAATGATTTACCCTACAAATTTGAAGCAGGTACTCCAAACATAGCTGATGTTATAGGATTTGGGGCAGCAATTGACTATCTTACCAAGATTGGAATGGATAATGTAAGAGAACATGAAATTGAACTAACAAAATATGCTATAGAAAAATTATCTGAAGTTAAAGGATTACACATCTATGGTACAAAAGATATTTCAAAACGTGGTGGTGTAATTCCCTTTAATTTTGCAGATGTCCATCCTCATGACGTTGCACAAATTATCGATGGAGAAGGAATTGCAGTTCGTTCTGGTCATCACTGTGCACAGGTATTAATGGAACGACTAGATGTTGCTGCAACATCAAGGGCTAGCTTTTACATTTACAATACCAAAGAAGAAGTTGACGTTCTAATCAATTCCTTAAATAAAGTAGCAAAGGTGTTCAAATTATGAGTGGAAATGCAGACATTTATCATGAGATGATTGTTGATTATTCAAGAAACCCTGTAAACTATGGGGAGATTGAAAATCATGATGTGACTTTCCATGATTCAAATCCATTATGTGGTGATAGTATTGATATTGATATGAAAATTGATGATAACAAAGTTACTGATATTAAATTCCATGGAAAAGGTTGTGCAATTTGTATGGCTTGCTCTTCAGTTTTGACTGAAATAACAAAAGGTAAGAATCTTGATGATGTGAGAAAAATTGAGAAAAATGATGTATTAAGCGAATTAGGTCTTGAACATCTTCAGGCTGTACGAATAAAATGTGCATTACTTTCACTCAAAGTACTCAAATCTGCTCTTTACAAATACCTTGGAGATCATCTCGAGTCTCAAGATATGGATAAACTAAAAGAAGAGGCAGAAAATCTGTACTAGTATGAGTGATTTTACTCCTACAACTCCTGTTACACTTCAAATACGAAAAATAATTTTTGAAAAATTCAATGATGTTGATACTGTATTTACAAATGATGAAATTTTTGAGACACTAAAAGAAAACGCTGACATTAACTCCTCTTGGATAATTGATGATGTTGAATCATTTTTCAACGAAATTTGCGATTCTGGCCTTGCAAGAAATATCGCACAGAACTTTACTACAATCCATCTGAAATTATTTGATCCTGTTGAAAAACTTCACTGTAATACATGTAATCATGATATCTATCTTGGAACATCTGAAGAAAGAACTTGTCCTAACCCCTCTTGCAAATCTTCTATTTAGCTCTGTATTTTACTGCTGCATCTTCAAGTGCTTTAATCATTGGTAATTTTTCCCCTGTAAGATAAAGCACCAACGCACCACCTGCAGTACTGATATGATTAATTTTCTCTGCTAATCCTTGTTGTTTTAGTGCAGTTGTTAAGTGTCCGCCACTAACAATTGTTGTAGCCATTGAGTTTGCAACTGCCTTGAGTAATTCTTTTGTTCCATAACTAAAGTTCTCTTTCTCAAAAAATCCTGCTGGTCCACTGATAAACACAGTTCCTGCACCTGAAATTAATTTTGAATAGTACTCTATAGTCTTTGGACCTAAATCATAAATTTTATCCCCCTTGCCTATCTCTCTAACATCCATTTCTACTCTTTCTCCGTCTTTGTCAATTGCAATATCCACTGGTGTGGCAAAAACATCCGGATATTCGCCTATCAGAGCATGTGCTTTTGATACTACCTCTTCTTCTCTCTTGATACCGAGTGGCGATTTGATTCTGGCTTGTGCGCGCATGAACACATTTGCAATCAACCCTGTTAACAGAACATGGTCAGCACGACCATTTTCAATCAACAATTTGATTGCCTCAAGTCTGTCAGGTATTTTTGAGCCTCCCAAAACAATCACATGTGGCGCCTTGGCAACAGTCATAATTTCATCTAGGTTTCGTACTTCTCTTTCAACAATTCTTCCTGCACATGCTGGTAACACTTGTGGGAATCCTACAATTGATGGATGTGTCCTATGTGCACTTGGAAATGAATCCAATACACAAAGATCAAATAATTTGGATAAACGATTAACCATGATTGTATGAGCAGAATTTTCTGGTGTAAACTCGTAATTTTCTTCAGCGCACAATCTTAAATTATCTAAAAGTAAAATATCTCCATCCTCTAAATTCTTGATTGCATTTTGTGCAGCTTCTCCAATTACATCTTCAACATATTTTATTTTTTTATTCATTAATTTTTCAAGAACTTTTGCATGTTTACTCATTCCAGTGTAATCCTTATTCCCAACTCTGCCTTGATGTGATGCGATAACCACCTTGGCATCTTTTAATGACTTTAAAGTTTTAGTAGATTCTTCGATTCTTTTAGTACCTAAAATCTCCATTGTCTCTGGATCGATTGGGCAATTCATATCGACTCTTAAAAAAACGGTCTTACCTTTTAGGTCAAAATCATCTAGTGTGAGCACCTTCACGATTTTTCTATTATGCACTTGGTTAAATTCTTTGAGCCGATCAAAATTATTTTCTCAAATCTTATTTCTAAACAGTGATTTACACTTCCAAAACTTATCTATTGATAAAAATTAAAGGCATGTACTTGAGGTTTAATTAATTGCAAAATTGGATTTTTGATATTAGGTCACGTTCCTTTATTTTAGTAACGATTCTATTTCTGATTCTCACTGCTTTAGTATACTATGAAGTAACTGCAGATTTTGATCAAAGTGTTATTTCTTTTTTTTCTGAAAATGTTGGAAATCCTACATTAGACATCATTATGCAGTATATCACAGAAAGTGGTGAGGCCTTGTGGATGATGGGATTTGCAATTCTGATGTTAATTATTCCAAAAACACGTAGAGTTGGAATTACATTGATGATTCTAATTGTGATTTCAACACTACTTACTGGCTACATCAAATGTGGAGTTGATAGAGACAGACCTGATTTTGAATATGTAGGTGCACCATTTCCTGTAGAAATTAGCCGTGACACATATGCATTATTTTGTGAAGGTGGATATGATGCATCATATCCATCTGGACATGCAGCCAGATCTATGATATTTGGAATAATCTTAGGTTATGCGCTTTCAGAAAGATTCCCTCGAGGTGCATATTTGTTATTTCTATATCCTGTAATGATTTCAATTAGCAGAGTCTATGTTTTACAACATTATCCTATGGATATCATTGGAGGAGCTGTTATTGGAGTAATGCTTACTGGGGTACTTGCAAAGAGGACAAAACTTTATAAAATTTTTGATAAATCAAAAACCTAATTCTGTCAAAGTAGTGTTACTTATCAAAACAATTGCATAATGTTCTTCATCATGATGATATGTCCAATATCTGATATCTCGAACTTCATTTTTTTGTCTGAGTCCTTGTGTTACTCCTGTTGTGACAGTATATCCTATTCTTTTTGCAAGTTTTGATTCTTTTGGCATCAACACTTTAATTCCTTCTTTTCTGTTTTCAAACCCAAGTTTTACCATATCTTCTACTGCCTCTGTAGCATCTTTTTCATCTTTTAGATCATATGTCTTTGATATTGGCAAATCTTTTGGATGAAAATCCATGATTTCATTGTAATCTCTACACTAATATTTTTTAAAAAATGATTTTAGCGATCATAATTAGTTAATTTTCTTAACTGGTAAGTCAAATCCTGATTATATTAACAAATTAATCAACTCTTTTCTTTTGTTTCATCATTGGCATCATTAGAAAAATTAGTAGTTCAGCTACGACAAAAGAAACAAGAAGCAACAAATCTTAGGAAAAAAGCTGAAAGGCAACTCCATGAGGTACAATCTACTGAAAAACGCTCTTCATCAGGTCTACATTCTATAGATAAAAAAATTGAAACTGAACGTGAAGATGTTTCTGATGCTTCAACAGTTCTTAATAGAAAAACCTCCCAATTGGAAAGTATTGAAAGATTAGTGGCTGGAGCCGAGGAAAAAATAACTAAAGAAAAAGAGGCAATTGAGCAAGCTGAGCAAGAGGTTGAATTTTCTGAAAATCCTGAAGAAAAACAGAATGCTGAATTACGATTACGATTATTAAATGAACATGTTCAAGAATTAATTGTTGAAATTCAAAGCAGGCAAAAAACTGCCAAAAAGATTTCAGATGATGCTAACAAATTCGCTGATATTAAATCAAAAATTACTACAAAAATCCAAAAACAATCTAAATCAAAACCCTCCTTACGTGATACTATGACGATTAGTCACAAGGCTGCTGAAAAGTTTGTAAAAGAATTAGAAAGACGAACCAAAGCTGAAGAATCTTCTAAAAAAGCATTAGACAAAGTATCTGGAAAATTCCAAGAACTCTTAGCAAAGAGACGCAAGGCTGCTAGACAGGCTGCATCTAGAAAAGCAACCGCTAAAAAAGCAGCAGCGGCAAAGAAACGTGCTGCAGCTAAAAAGAGACCAGCTAAAAAGAGACCAGCTAAAAAGAGACCAGCTAAAAAGAGACCAGCTAAAAAGAGACCAGCTAAAAAGAGACCAGCTAAAAAGAGACCAGCTAAAAAGAGACCAGCTAAAAAGAGACCAGCTAAAAAGAGACCAGCTAAAAAGAGACCAGCTAAAAAGAGACCAGCTAAAAAGAAAACTAGACGTTAGGTTTTAGAAAACAAAAAGAGTTTAGAATTTTAATAACTTTAGATTATGCTTTTCTCATAGTGCCGAATTTACCTTTGGTTAAGGATACTTCCCCTTTGAACTCGTTGGTATATCCATTTTCAATTACTATGTTATCTCCTACTTCGTAAAGTTTGATATCATCTCCCCACAATGTGAGCTTCATTTTGTTTTCCTCTGATTTGTCTTCATTAGCTATTATTGCGTCACAAACATCTACTGTTCCTCCACTTTTGAGATTCACAGTTCGTGCTTCTGGCTTGCTAACTATTTCAGCTTCAACGTTAACTCCATTTCGCATTTTTTTTGCTTCAGAAATTGGTACTGATTCTGCCATGTATTTTTGAATCAAATTTGCACAATTATAAGTTTTGTTAAAAAACCTACAAAACTATGGATCATTTTTCTAGTTTTTCATAATAGTAATTAAAAAATATCAGTCATTATCAAATCTCATTGCAGAGGTATCGAAGCCCGGTCAACCGAGAGGGACTCAAGATCCTTAAAATAGGAAATCCCTTCTCTTAGGAGTTCGTGGGTTCAAATCCCACCCTCTGCATTAATCTTTAATCAAATAACAATAATTAGAAAATTTAGAAATTAAGCAACTAGTGATTTTTCTTTTCTTACAGAATGATTTGAGATCTCTTTGTGAATTTTAGCCACATTTTCCTCCTTGAAAGATAGATTGCATCTAAAACACTTCCAAACTTCCTCAGACATGGTTAAATATAGGCATAAATTGCTTATAAAGATATTGCATAATTGATCCTATTTGTTACAATACCTGATCATTCTTCTGAAAAACATATAATTCTTTTAATTTTTTAGATCATAATGAGATTTCTTCGTTACTGATTCAAAATCCAAGGATTTAGAAACAAAAAAAGTGACATGATCTTAGAAAGACAATGGATATTTTTGAAATTTTTAGTGAATATTCGTATTTTGGGATTTTTCTAGTTTTGATAGGGGTAAATTCTGCCCCAATTTTGATGCCACCTAGTTGGATTGTCTTAACATCATTTTATCTTCTTGATCCTAGCTTGAATGTTGTAATTCTTGCAATAGTAGGTGCAACTGGTGCAACTATAGGGCGATTTTTTCTAAAAAAGATTAGTGGGTTATTTAGACGATTTATCGCAGAAGAGCAAAAATCTAATCTTGATATTATTGGTGATTACCTTAATCATAAAAAATATGGTTATGTCATAGCATCTTTTCTGTTTGGTGCTACTCCTCTTCCAAGTAACATGTTGTTTATCACCTATGGATTAATGCGTGCCAAAAGCATTGGAATCTATATTGGATTTTGGTTTGGTAGAGTCGTTTCTTATATTATTATGATATATTTTGGAAATGCCGTTTTAGCTCCTTTCCTGGAAATCTTCGAGGATCGTCTTACTGGAATTTTATTAATTGATGGTGTTGGAATTGGGGTAGTTGTTCTTTTTGCATCAATAAATTGGACTATTCTAATTACTCAGAGAAAAATAAAGTTTGTAAAACCAAAAATTTGGAGATTCTAAATGAAAGTTATTGATTCTATTAAAAATGAAGTAAAAAAAAGAATGAAAAATGATTCCGCACATGATTTTGAGCATACAATGAGGGTATACAAAAATGCCCAAAAAATCTGTAAAAAAGAAAAAGCAAATGAAAAACTGGTTATAAGTGCTGTATTACTCCATGATATAGTGTTCTATCCAAAATCTGACAAGCGCTCAAAAATCTCATCAATTGATAGTGCAAAAAAATCAAAACAAATACTTGAAAAATTTAATTTTTCTAAAGAAGAAATTATCGTTATTTCAGATGCAATTCGTGATCACAGTTTTTCTCAAAATAAAATCCCTAAAACTCTAGAAGGAAAAATACTTCAGGATGCTGATAGATTAGATGCATTAGGTGCAATAGGGATTGCAAGGGTCTTTGCTACAGGTGGTTCATTGAATAGACCATTTTACAAAATTGATGATCCTTTTTGTAAAAACAGAACCCCTGATGATAAAACCTGGACAGTTGATCATTTCTTTGCAAAATTACTCAAACTGGAATCTCTAATGAATACAAAATCTGGAAAAGCAGAAGCAAAAAGAAGAACTAGAATACTCAAGGAATATCTCCAGCAACTAAAACAGGAACTTTAGACATATACAATTTGTGGCTAAATTAGTCTTAAATTATGTTAATTAGATATTTTCATAATTCCTTCTTTTATCATGAATTGAATTCCTTGAACAAAGGAGGCATCATCAATTATTCCATCTGCCCACCACTCTGCATTGTTTTTAATCCATGATGGAATTTCATCTGAACCAGAACTAGAACCCTGTGTATTTGAAGGAATTTTTAGAACATCTTCTTCGATTAGGAATTTAATTCCTTGAACAAAGGAGGCATCATCAATTATTCCATCTGCCCACCATCTAGCATTACTCTTAATCCAATCTGGAATTATTGCATTACTATCTGAATCTGATTCTATGGGTATTTCATCATTGGAATTTACTACAAATGATATTTTTTCAACGGTTACCTTTGAATTTCCATACTGTGCTTTGAGAATATATTTTCCATCTGAGAATTTTTCATTTAGTGTAATGATGTGGGAAAATGCTGTATCAGTATTGACTGGTATTTTTTGAGTTATAGTTATGTTATTGTTAGAATCAAAAATTGTAATCCGTAAATTTCTTTCTTCATCATACTTGCTGACATTTCCAGAAAATGTAATTGATTCTCCAAGTTCGTATGATTCTTTATCCGTGATTACCTCTACAGTGTAATTTCCAGAACTACTTTGCTCTGGAGGGCCACCATAACCTGAAGCTTGTTGACCAAAAATACTGATTAAAAGTACAGACATTGTAATAATGAAAACCTTGTTAAATCTCAAGTTGACATAACATATTTCTTTCTTCATTTAAAGGATTAGAATCTCTTTAACCATAATCGACATATCTGTCGTATCTGGTTTCAATCTCTTCGTTTTCCCCTGATTTTATTTTCTCGTATTCCTCATTTTTTCTAAACTCGATATACTTGGAAATTTCTACAAACTCCTTATCTTTTGGATAAGAATCAAAGACTGGCTCTATCATCTTTAGATATTCTAGTGTTCTCTCTCTATATTCTTCCCTCGTAGGTTTTTTGATTCCTTTCATTCTGAACCAAACGACTGCCCAACTTGAACCTACAACATGTGGCAATAAGTCAAATGCTCTTTGAATTTCAAAACGTTCGTCGTTTCTCATGATTCTTGAAGAAACTTTGCAGCTGATTTTGCAAAATATGTCACTATCATGTCAGCTCCTGCTCTTTTAATAGAGTATAGTATCTCTTCTGTAATGTCTTTTTCATTTACGTAACCTTGCTGTGATGCAGCTTTTACCAATGCATATTCTCCCGAAACACTGTATGCTGCAACTGGAATGTCAAATCTTCTTCTTGTCTCTGCAATTAAATCCAAGTAAGATAATGCTGGTTTTATCATTACAATGTCTACTCCTTCATTAATGTCTGCTTGAACTTCCATCATTGCTTCTCTAGCGTTTGTGTATGGAACTTGGTATGTTTTTCTGTCTCCAAACTTTGGTGCACATTTTGCAGCATCTCTAAATGGTGCATAAAAGTTTGAACGATGTTTAGCTGAATGTGACATTATTGAAACATCTGTAAACCCTTCATCATCAAGTGCTTTTCTAATTGTAGCAACTTGACCGTCCATCATTGCTGATGGTGATACTGTATCAACACCTGCTTTTGCTTGACTGACTGCAATCTTTGCAAGTGTATCAAGACTAGTATCATTATCAATTTTATTTCCTTGAACAATTCCACAATGTCCTGTAGATGTGAACTGACATAGACAAACATCTGCCATTATCACAATTTTATCTCCAAAGTTTTCCCTAATCTGTGTAATTGTTTTTTGAACAATTCCATTATCATCAAATGCAGAAGATCCTGCGTCATCTTTTTGAGTTGGAATTCCAAAAAGCATGATTGCAGGAATTCCTAAACCACTAATGGTTCCTATCTCGTCATTAATGTCATCAATTGGAAATCTTTCAATTTCTGACATTGATTCTACCTTGACTCTAGTCTTTAGATCTTCTTGAACAAATACGGGACAAATGAAATCTTTTGGAGAAAGTGTAGTCTGTTGGACTAGTTCTCTCATTTTATCAGATGTTCTCAGTCTACGAAGACGTCTGGAAGGAAATGACATAATAGAAATTCTCTTTGGGTAAAATATAATCCTAGTCTGCCTGGTTCTGTTTTTTATAGTCAAAGAGTTTACTTGCTAACTCCACTACATCTGGCTTGCCTTGCTCTGATGCTTTTCTGATATTGTTCATTGGAGTTGAAACAATGCTTTCCACAACTGCTTTTGTTAATTCATCAATAATCTTGATCTTTTCTTCATCTTGTTCACCTAACATTTGAAGTGCTTTTTGTAATTCTTTTTCTCTTAGATTCTCTATATTCCTGAATACGTCTTTTACAAGTGGTTCTGCTTCTAGTCTTTTCATTGAGGCTTCTAATACAGGTACTTCTTCGTTAATTATGTTTTCAATGGTTTTTGCTTTGTTTAATCGTGCATTCATGTTCTTTTCAACCATCTCTGCAATCTGATCTAGATTCATCAATTTTATACCTCCAATAGTTGCAACTTTCTCATCTACTGTTCTTGGATTTGATAAATCTAAGATCATCATGCCTTTGTTTTTACCTTCCATAGATTCTTTAATTCTTTCATGTGTTACAAGAAAATATGGTGCAGTTGTTGCTACAAACATTAAATCATAATTTTCAAATCCTTCAAGAACTTCTTCAAATTTGATTGGTTTTCCTCCCATTGTCTCACAAAATGCTTGTGAACGTCCAATGGTTCTACTTGTAGCATCAAAGGCATATCCTCTTCTTTGTAATGATTTTGCAACAAGAGTTGATACTTCTCCAGTTCCAATCAACAAAATTTTCTTTGTCTTTAGTTCATCAATGTTTTCTTCTGCAAGCTTTACTGCCATAGAGCCAACTGAAATTCCACCCTTACCGATTCCACTAGAGTTTCTAATTCTAGTTCCAATTCTTATTGCCTTATCAAATAAAGTGTTAAGATGCTGTCCAGATGCTTTTATTTCTCTGGCAGAAGTAATGGATTTTTTTATTTGGCCTAAAATTTGCTCTTCCCCTATTACCATAGAATCTAATCCAGATGTTAATTTCAATAGGTGATGTAATGCCTCTTGGTTTTCAACAAACTCTATGTTTTCACTAAATGCGTCTTCTTCAAGTCCGGTTATTGATGCCCAGGTCTTTTTGATTTTATCTGAGTCATATGTTTTTGATTTCCCAAATATCTCAATCCTATTACATGTTTGAATAATTACACATTCATCTAGTCCTGAATGCTTTTTGAATTGCTCATATGCATTTTCTATGTCTTTGATTGTAAATTGCTCAAGAACGTGAATTGGTGAGTTACGAAAAGTTACACGTGCATTGATGATATTTTGATTCATTTCCAATTCCTCAGTATTGTAATTGCCCGTTTTTCAGCTTTTTTTATCTGACCGTCTTTTATTAACTGATCAATCTTACTGTCAATCATGATACTGTGAAGATACTCTTTTCTCTGAATTTGAGTGGGGATACTTTCTTTTGCTAGTTTTCTTGCGATCTTTTGAATTTTGATTTGTGCAATATCTTGTTTTGTGATAATCTTCTTGAATATTTTCTCTGATTGAATTCTAATCTTCTTTGACATTGCTGGACTACGACCACCAGTAAAAATTGCAATTTGAATCATATTTTCAAAATCAATTATTGCGGGATTTGAAAAGTCGCTATCTTCAGGATTATCTGAACTATATGCGATAATTTTACTTCTTTTTGCATTATTGATAATTTTTTGATTAAGATTTTTGTCACTAGTAGTTGTAATGATAATATTTGGTTTGAATTTTGAAATAAATTTTGTATCTTGAATTTTTTGTTTTTTTAATTTAATTTTTTTTGCTTTTGCTAATTTGGTAATTTGTGAATTAACAGAATCACTGATTACTATAATCTCGCAGTCTTGTTTTAACAAAGAATTGATTCTTTTTTGTGCCTCATTTCCACCACCAACCACAATTACTAATTTATCGTGAAGATTTAGATCAACTATCAACGATCAAAAAGACTTCAGTTTCTATTTATGTATTAAAAACAATGCGTAAAATCCTAGCTACATTTTTAATTGAATAGACAAGTTATTGACTTGTTGTCTTCTATAGATGAATCTGACAAGGAACTTCTCAATGAAATTCAATGGACATTTCCTCTCGTAACAAGACCTTTTGATGCTATTGCCAAAAAATTTGATAGTACTCCAGAAATTATCAAAGAGCGTCTAAATCAACTTAAAGAAATTGGGGTTTTAAGACAACTAAGCGCAATTTTTGATACAAGAAAACTTGGTTATACAAGTTCTCTGGTGGCAATGGAGATTGAACATGATAAACTAGAATATGTTGCAAATCAAATAAATCGTCATCCTGGGGTTAGTCATAATTATGAACGTGATCATGAGTTTAATCTTTGGTTTACATTGGCTGTTCCTCCTGGCGCAGATTTAAAAAAAGAAGTTGAGAGATTCAATGTTCTAAAAGGAATTAAAAAAGTAAGAATGCTTCCAACTCTACAACTATTCAAGATTGGGGTGAAGCTTGACATGGTGGACGATAAGAAACACGAGATTGCACCAACAGAAGCGAAAAAAGAGATTAAAAATATAAAATTTGAACCTACAGAACAAGACAAAGACTTTATTCGTGAATTACAAAAAGACATGGAAATTATTGATGAACCATTTGTAAAGGCTGCAAACAATCTTGGAATTAGTGAAAATGAATTATTTGAAAAAATGAAACATTATGAAGATATTGGAGTGATGCGAAGATTTGCAGCTATCTTAAGACACAGACAAGTTGGATTTACTGCAAATGGTATGATCGTTTGGAAAGTTCCTGAAGATAGAATCTCAAAAGTTGGAGAAACATTAGGATCATTTCCTCAAGTTAGTCATTGTTATGAACGACCTACATATGCTGACTGGCCATACAATGTCTTTTCAATGATTCATTGTAAGAGTCATGATGAAGCAAATGAGATGGCAAAAACAATACAAGATCAAATACATGTCGATGAATACAAAATTCTCTTTAGCTCTCGTGAATTCAAAAAAACACGAGTTGAATATTTCGTAGAAAATTCCTTTACTTTAGAAGAAACAATTCCTGTCTCTTAGGGTTCATTCTCATCATGTCCGATGATATGAATTGTACAAAAATACTGATCATTCATGTTACAATAGTATAGAGAATTTTCACCACATACCTTGCATGGTGGTTTTTCATCATGTTCTGATAGTTTTGAGTGATATACCCTGCTTCTACTTGTAATGCTAGAGTTCTTGTAAATTCTTGTCAGATTTGTATAATATTCAAGTTCTCCAGGGTTTAATGGTTGGTCATTTTTGATTTTTTTAATAATTTTTCCCCATTTTTTATACTCACCAATTTTGGCTAACTTCATTCTTTCTATAACTTCTAGTGTTTTTTGTGAATCTATTGGGATGTCCATCTGTGAATTAATTTGCTTGAGGTGTTGCTTTTAATTCATAGGAAGGCCAGGTGTTGTATAACTCATCAACTTCTTTCATATCTGAGTCTGAAATGTATTTTCCGTCTGCCATTTCAGCATAATTGATAACTTCTTCTTCACTGATCATTGTTGGAAGTACTGTTGCAAATCCTTTCTTTGTCATCATAAACTTCATTGCAAATTCTGTAATGTTTAATCCGTATCTTGCTGCAATTGGTTTGATTTGCTCAACTTTTTCTAATGATGCTTGAAGCCATTCTCGTTTTCTTACTGATCTGTGATCATTATCATCAAACTTTGTATCTGCATTTACCTTTCCTGTTAAAATCCCTGATGCTTCTGGAACTCTGACTAAAATTCCAACCTCTTTTTCAACTGCTTTTCTCATCAACTCGTTTCCTGGAGTCTGTTCTAAGATATTGTAAACTGTTTGAACTGCACTAACGTTTGGTCTGTCCATTGCTTCAAGAC
The DNA here is from genome assembly GCA_965248045.1 of Candidatus Nitrosopumilus sp. Lineage (GTDB taxonomy): Archaea > Thermoproteota > Nitrososphaeria > Nitrososphaerales > Nitrosopumilaceae > Nitrosopumilus. The sequence continues at coordinate 861,421 of CBDFIG010000002.1, read as the reverse complement.
CTTCTTGTGTCCAACCAATTGCAGGACCTAGAGCAACTTGATATGTTTTGATGCTTTCATCTGCAATAAAACTATCAAGTACTTTGAATATTGAATCATCTCTGATGTCTTTTAGTTTTGGATTGTGCAAACCATACATATCAAGATGATCAGTTTGTAATCTCTCTAAACTATCTCTTAATGCCATTCTTGTGAAATCTTCATCAAATTTTTGTGGAAGCTCTTTGTGTCCAATTTGTTCCACTTCTCTAAAATCATAACCATATTTTGTAGAAATAACAATCTCATCTCTCATGTCTTTGAAAACTTCACCAATTAGTCTCTCACTTTTTCCTTTACCGTACAAATCTCCTGTTTCAAAGAAATTGATTCCAACATCGTATGCTTTTTTGAGCATTCTTTTTGCCTCGTCTTCTTCAATTTTTTTTCCCCACCAATCAAGAGCAATAGCCCATGCACCAAATCCTATTTCTGATACTTTGATGTCTGTTTTTCCGAGTTTATTGTAATTCATTTTTTATGGTTTTCAATTTTAAATTTCATCATTTATGTTTATCCAAGATTTGCATTATTGATATTTGGTTTTATAAGGAAAATCTTTTCAGATTCTGATTTGTATTGGGTTATTTTATGATCTATCTAGCCTAGACTTGATATTAATGGAACAAGATCTTTTTTGACACATACAATCATTGGAATGTCATTTTTGACATATGTTGAGACTTGTGTCTCTCTCAAATCCATTATTAGGTTTTGAAAATCTCTAATGTCATCTACCTCAAATGCTAACATGAAATCCTCATCGTGAATTCCAAAAGAGTATGTTGTGTTAAGTACAACTTGTGGATATTTCTTACTAACTTCAATATGCTCATCCATTATCTCTTGGCGTTTTTCTTTTGGTAACAGGTACCACTCTCTTGTTTTAGTAAATGGATAAACTATCACATGTTTTTTTGGATTAGTTCCTGTAAGAAAGCCATGTGCTTTTTGTTCTTGAACATAAATTGATGGTCTAGTACATGACAAATATGTCCTAGATGGAATAATATATTTTCCAAATACTGTTTTGTACAATTTTTCAATAACTACTTGAATTTCTTCAACTGTCTTTGCAGCAAACCACAACAAAAAGTCAGCATCATCTCTTAATCCTAAATTTGAATATGATCTAAACATTATTCCAGAATTATTAATTACATTTTCAACTTCTTTTGCAGATTCTTCTTTTGCCAAGTCTGCCATCCATCTCCATTTAGGGTCTACTTTGAAAAATGAAAAGTTGAAAAAGTACTGGTCATTATCTTCTGACATGTTTTTTCCAATCTTGAAACCCTATTTAAACAAAAAACTAGATTATCTATTGCGTAATCTCTACAATTTTCTCTCGTGATTTGTGCCCTGATATTATCTGAATCAGTGTAGTTGATACTCCAAAATGTTTTGCTAACCTCTTGATGATTTCTTTATTTGCTTCACCTTTGAGCGGTTTTGATTTTATGCCAATGTTAATTTGTTTTTCTTTTATTTCTAGAAACTCTTTAGAAAATTCTACTTGAACTTTGTAGATCAATAGTTTTTTTAAAAAATTTTCTGTTTAAATTTGATTACGCTGTTTGCTTTAAAACCCAATCATAACCTTCTGCTTCTAGTTTATCTGCAAGGGATGCATCACCTGTCTTCAAGACTTTACCTTCTGCAAATACATGTACAAAGTTTAGTTTGTCTAAGAATTTTAGGATTCTAGCATAGTGAGTAATGATGATTGTTGTTGCCTTCTCTCCTGATACTTTGCTGATTGCTTGTGCTACTGCTTGAACTGCATCAATATCTAAACCTGAATCTGGTTCATCTAAAATTGAAATTTTTGGTTTTAATACTGCCATCTGCAAAACTTCTGCACGTTTCTTTTCTCCTCCTGAGAATCCTTCATTAAGATATCTTGAAAGAAATTCTTCTTTTAATCCAACTTTCTCTAAATTTTCTTTTAGATATTTTTGAAATTCTCTTACTGTGATGAATACTTCTCTATCGTCTCCTTCTAGTGCTTTACTCAAAGAGTTGTAAGCTGTTCTAAGAAAGTGAGAAAACCCTACACCTGAAACTTCAGTTGGATATTGAAATCCTAAAAATAATCCTTTCTTTGCTCTTTCATCTGCAGTTAAACCTAAAATGCTTTCACCATCAATCAAAATATCTCCTTGCGTAACTTCGTATTTTGGATGTCCAAGTAATGTGTAAGCTAGTGTACTTTTTCCTGAACCGTTTGGTCCCATAATGGCATGTACTTCTCCAGGACCTGTCTTTAGATTAACTCCTTTGAGAATTTCTTTACCTTCTCTTTTTACATGAAGATCTTTGATTTCTAAGACTGCCATATTGCGTTTATTTTTACTTCTCTATATAATGCCGACGAAATTTAGCTATTCCTAACGGAAATTCTTAAAATAAAATGAAAAAAAGGGGGAATTATTTGGTCAGAGACGGTCTCAAAGTAATTTTGAGTTTGTAACTTGTTAGAATCTCTTTACATCTATTTCTGATAGTGACTTCTGTGACTCCTGCAATACTTGAAACGTCTCTTTGTAGTACGTTTTGCCCAAGTATGACTGATGCAACATACAGATATGCTGCTGCAATTCCATTTGGAGCCTTTCCATCTGAAATACTACTATCTTTGGTTTTTTCTGCAATTTCTAAGGCTAGTCTTTCAACTCTGACCTCAGTTTGTGTAGTATTTGCTATCTTTGAGATGTATTTGTCCATGGTTAAAACTGGGGATGCTAATTGTCCCATTTCCATTACCATGGTTCTATAGTATCTTGATGCAAGTTTTGTTTTTGCTTTGACATCTTTTGCTGGACATATTCCTCGGCAAATTTCTTCTAATGATCTTACTACATCACATTGTTTGCATGCCATGTAAATTGTAGCTGCTGTAATACTAACTACTGATTTTCCCTTCACATCAACATGTCCATCCAAGTTTCTGTATATCATAGAAGCAGTTTCCAACACATTCTTTGAAAGATTAAGACTATCGCATGTTTCACCCATTTTTGATAAAACATTTGCAAGTCGTCTCTCTCTTGGTGAGGAAACTCGTATTCTTTGTTGCCATTTTCTGAGATTGTGCATTTGATTTGCAACGTCGTGGTTGATTGTTTTTCCACTAAAGTCCTTTGCACCAAGTGAAATCTCAGTTGTTATTCCCAAATCGTGTTGAGAATAGCTTGTTTGTCCGGTTGCTCTTGCTAATTTCATCTTGTCTTCAAGATTTGAACTAATTGTTTCTGGACCAAAATCTACTATCTGATCATCGACTACAACGCCGCAACCAGAGCAGATTATTTCACCATTCTGCATGTCATTTACTAATGATGATTGACATTCAGGACAGCTGTGTTTTTCTAGTATGTTCATTTTTTTCTTCTCCTAAATTTTTTTGGTGTACTTACAGGAGATTGTTCAGATGCGAAAACACTTTTACCAATAAATTTTTTGATGTTGTTTGTTAACGGAGTTGCAGATGCATATGGTCTTCTTACTGGACCAATTAATTCCATTACTTTTGCAACCTTAGTACCTTTTTCGTCACAGAGTATTTGTCCTTCAACTAGTTTGTTGGATAGTTGAATGATTACCCTGCCGCTACCGGCTAGGTGCATTATTTCGCCTACCTCCTGCAATTAAAAACATTAATTATGATATTCCTATCATAGACTTCTGTCAACTTTACTTTAGCTAAGAGCTAGATTTGATTTTATTTTGACTGTTTGGACCTTTTTGAAATTAATTTTTCCGAAATTTTGTTAAGAATTTTTGTCTTAGGGGATCCTTTTGGTAAAATAACATATCCTGACCTAACAAAAGGTCTTTTTGGAAATCTTACTTTATCATCTGATTCTGTAATTTCAAATCCTGCAGATGTTGTTGCTTCTGATAATTCTTTTAATGAAGGATCAAATACACATTTTTCTAATCCTAATCTTCTTCCTTTAGATTTTTTTAAATTCTTGTTGAAATAATCCAACCAGATTACGACATGTTCGTAATCTTTCATTTTATTCCTTTAGTAAAATTGCGTTAGCTATTCCGGTTTGTCCTGGTTTAGAAACTATTCTGCACTTACCATCTTCTGTTTCTAGTATTGCACCTTTTGTAATTATTCCTCGTCTTTTGTAATCATTGTTTGTAGCATTTTCTAATACTTTAAGAATTTTTGACTTTTTAACTTTAGCACCACCTGTTGCAAGATTAACAAAATCAATTGATTTCAATGCGGTCTTTCTGTTTTTTCCACGAACATGTCTTGTTATTGTTACTTGAGCTCCATTGATAGCTTCATTTGGATATCTATCAGTTTCATATTTTCGTCTAATCCTAAGTGGGTGTCTTCTTCCTCCAGTTATTTTACTGGTTGCTAGATTCTCTACTGACTTTCTCACGAAACCTTCTCTAAATTACTCTAATTTATACAAAACGCAAAAAACTAGCCTTGGATCAAAAAATCTACTTAGTTTGATTCTGCAATAACTTGGGGAGTTGGATTTGTATGATTCATACTTGCTGTTTTTCTCACTTTGGAGAATAATCTTTGTTTTAGATCTTCTACATCTCCCTGAATTCCAAAATATTTTTGGAACTTTTCAGTTGTTGAATAAATTTTTAATCTTCCAACATTTTGATGACTGATGTAATCTAATTGTCGTAATTCTTTTAGATGTGCATAAACTCCTGAACCTCTTGTTTCTACAAGTTGTTTTGATGATATTGGTTGTTGATATGCAATGTAAGATAATGTCTTTAGTGTGGCATTTGGAAGAACAGGTTTTGAAGCGTATCTTTTGACAGTAGCACTGTATTCTGGTTTTAATTGAAATACATATGATCCATCTGGAAGTATGACTACTTCTAGTGCTTTGAATGATGACTTTGTCTTTTTCATAAGGATGTTGAGTAATTCTACTGTCTTTGTCTTAGATTCTGTGCCTGAGGCTCTGATTATGTCTTCTATTCTAAGCGGTCTACCTGCTGAATAAAGAGCTGCTTCGATTCTTGCTGTTGCCTCATCAACATTCTCAATTCTAGTCAATTGCCTGCCTCCTCTTTTACCATTATAATTTTAATATTATCTTCAATTTGTTCAAGATCTACCTTTTGGTCTCTGGCCAGAAATAATACTGCAAAGAAACATCTGATTGAATCAATTTCATCGAGTTCTGCAATAATGTCTTCAAGTGATCCAAATCCTGTTGGTGATATTTTTTTCATTACCAAGTCTTCATATTTTCCAATGATGCTTTCAAGTGAAATGAAATATTCGTTAAAATCTGGTGCTTCAATTGGCTCAATCTCCAATTGTCTATTTCTTCTTGATTGTGGATTTGCAATTGTTCCTATGAGATTTTGTAGTAATCCTAACAAATCATCTAATGAAACTGGGTATGTAGATTCATGCCTAAATGGAATATCAATTAATTCAATATCTACATCTGTTCTTTGATGCATTGATTTTTTCTCCATTGCTGCTCTTTGTAATGCAAAAATACTTTCAACTTTTAATCTATAAATTAATGATGATGATAATGCTGCCATCCCTGCAACCTTAAGATCCTTCTTACCTGATTTTTCTAGAATTTTTATCAATAGACTCAAAATTTGATTCAGGTCAATCTCCCAAACGTCTTTTTTGGCAACAGATGAGGGATTAAATAGAATATTTACTGGTTCTTGAGAAATACTATTGGGTGTTTGTGATTCGTTCACATGATGATTTTTGTTATATTCAATAATATCTAAGGGCTCTATTTTTTTTTCACTTCCAGTCAACTCTTATATTGTTATGACGAAAAATCAACCTATGAAATCTGCTCAAATCCCCGCTCCTAATGAGCCTCTTACGGTAACTGAATTTGAGACACCCAAGCCTCAAGGAAATCAGGTTCTAGTTAAAGTAAAATCTGTAGGCGTTTGTCATAGTGATTTGCACTTGTGGGAAGGTGGATATGATCTTGGTGATGGACAAGTTATGAAAGTTACAGATAGAGGTGTAAAATATCCTGTAACTCCAGGACACGAAATTGTTGGTATTGTTGAAGAAATCGGTGATAGTGTTTCTGGAATATCAAAAGGAGATGATGTGCTAGTTTACCCTTGGATTGGTTGTGGAGAATGTCCTGCATGTAAAGTAGGAAATGAAAATCTATGTGATGCCCCTAAATCTCTGGGCGTTTTTCAAGACGGTGGTTATTCTGATTATGCTTTAATTCCTAATTTCAAATATTTGGCAAAGCTTGATGGTGTTGATCCCGATGCTGCAACATCACTTGCTTGTTCTGGACTCACTGCATATAATGCAGTTAAAAAAGCAAATGCAAATTCACCTGAATTTTTATTAATAATTGGAGCTGGTGGTTTGGGATTGATGGCAATTCAAATTGCAAAAGCCATAACCAAAGCCAAAATCATCTGCATTGATAATGATGACAAAAAATTTGACACTGCAAAAAAGATGGGTGCTGACTTTGTTGTAAATACAAGTGTTACTGGCTCTATATCTTCAGGGGGAGGAAGTCCAACTGACAAAATAATTTCTATTTGTAATGGTAAAGGTGCTGATAGTGTTATTGACTTTGTAAATGCACCTCAAACTGTAAAGGTTGGATTGGGGGCTTTACGAAAAAGAGGAAACTTGATACTCGTTGGACTTTTTGGTGGATCACTTGAATTGTCTCTTGTGACAATTCCACTCAAATCGATTACTATTCAGGGTGCATATACTGGTAACTATGATGATATGGTTGAACTTCTTGATCTTGCAAGAAAAGGAGTTATCAACCCAGTCATCTCAAAAAGATATGCACTTGGTGAGGCAAACACAGCTCTAAACGATCTTAAAGCACGAAAAATTATTGGTCGTGCAGTAATAAATCCATAGTTTGATTCATCACTACAAAATCTTATAAAATAAAAACATTGGATACAAGTCATGGTATCAAATGCAAATTGTGAGTTACAGTTATACATCTTAAAAATAAACAATTCATTACTGCTCATAATCTATTTCTAAATCAAGCTGAATCTTTAAAAAAATCAGATCACGTTAAATCAGCTTTATTGTATATGTTAGCTGCTGAATGTAAAACTAGACAAGGAAAAGAATCTGAAAATGAAATTAAAGAAGCAAGTAATTTATTTTTAAAATATTCTGAAACAAAAAATTCAAAAAATGTAAAGGGTGCATCACTTTGCGCTTCAAAATGTCTTTTAAGTTTGGGAGAATTTGATAAAGCTAAAGTTACATATCAAAAAGCAAAAATAATTATCTCCTCAACAATTCAAGTCACTAGACCTGTTGTAATAATTGATGATAGTAAAGCAATTACAATGACGTTAAAAAATTATGTTGAAAAATTAGGCTATTCTGAAATTCATGTTTTTGAGAATGGAAAAGATGGTGTAAAAGGATGCAAAAAACTATTTTCTGAAAATAAAGAGCCTATCATTCTTCTTGATATGGGGTTACCTGATCTTGAAGGTGATGTTGTTGCTGCAAAATTACTTCAAGATAAAGTGAATTTACAAATTGTAGTTATTACTGCCTGATGAAAAAACAACAAAGCGCGTTAACAAAACAATTAGTACAGGTGTTTCAGCGTTTATTCAAAAACCATTCACATTTGATGAATTCAAAAAAGCAATAGATGTTGCAGAATCTGAATATTCTTTACAATAAAAAACTCAACGAAATAGGACGGCTGAAGCTACAACAAAAAAAGAGGTAACCCCAACATAGGTCAAAGTAGGCGATAATAGTTGTCGGGTTACCTATCTTGCTTCAGTCACAAGTATTGTATGTTTGAAAAAGTATTTGAACAAATTTGGCTACAAGTTACAACCCAAAAAAGTACTAACTTTGTTAATCCTTCACGTTATTTCTAGACCGTATTTTGGGGTTTAGAATTTTACAATAAAAGTAAAGACATATTCAGTATATTTGCATCTTTGATATCTATATCGTTAATTCTATAATCAATTACCTCATCTGAAAATTTTTCCATAATTTTTTGTGCTACATTTGTTTTTTCAGAATCCATTTGAATAATTACCGACATATTCTATTCTCCTTCCATGTTTGCTATTAGGAGATAATTATCTAATTTTGTAATGAAATCTTTGATAGAATCTTTTACTGCTTCAAGGGATTTTGATGGTTTAAGTTTCATCATTATTGCTTGGTATTTGTTAATTCCAGATACATCCGTTAGTACTGTGTCTTGTATCCTTTAATGATTCCACTTTTCTCAAGACGTTCTATTCTTTTTCTGATTGTTCTATCTGAAACATCATGACCTGATTTTTCTAACTCTGATGCAATTTCTTTTGATGGTGTTCTAGCATTGTTGTTGAGAATCTCAATAATCTTTTGATCAACTTTGTCTAGATTTGACCATGCATCTTCATTCATGTCAATCAAAAGTTCTAGTGTTTTTTGTATTTTTGGTTGAAATTATGCTTCCATCCAATTTTTGGGCTTGTTTAATCTTCTAAAATCCATCCTGATTCTAAAACTTGCTGATCTTCTTGCTCCCCTACCCCAGTTGCATATCTCCAAATGAATGAAGCACTAGTATTCATTTTTTCTTTAATCTTAAGAAGAGACTCAATTTCAGAATTTAAATTCTGATCTGCTGTTCCATGTTCTTTACAAAACTTGCATTTCTCATCAAATATAATTGGCTCAGATTCAATTAATGGATAAGTCATACATGCAAGTGGTCTGTCTTTGTAAATTTTGCACGGAAATCCTCCATGTGGAGATTTTTTTCCACTATCTGTATCTAAGAAAGGACATGTGTTTCCATTTTTCTCAATCCCCATCAATTGATACGCCAAAATTTTTGTTGGAATTGAATTTTTATCTTCAGAAATCCCAATTCTTGGTACAATTTTGATTTCTAATTCATTTAATTTTCCTAATTTCTCTACTCTTTCTTTTTCTTCAGGAAGAATTAACACTCCAATTTTTCCATATCTTTTGCTTGGGTAATATTCTCTTTCAATACAACATTGAGAACAATCTTCTATGCATCTAAATTCCATAGATTAGTTTTCATTATAATAGATAAAATCCCTTTTGTATTGTGGTGTGCTAGAATCCGTACTCAAAAAACCCTATCAGTTATATGCTTACAATATCAATTACACTCATGGGTAAGCGCCAAGTAAAAAATGAAAGTGCTCTTAAAGAGATTCGTCTTCCTGAAGAAGGTGAGCTTTTTGGAAGGGTATTGAAAATGCTTGGAGGTGAAAATGTCATGATAAAATGTGCTGATAATGTTACTAGACGTGGTAGAATTAGAGGAAAACTAAAGAGAAGAGTTTGGATTAGAGATAATGATATTGTGATTATTGCGCCTTGGGACTTTAAAGAAAGTGAACGTGGTGACATTATTTGGAGATTTACACTTCCTCAAGTGACATGGTTGAAGGAACAAAATCATATTCCTAAAGATTTCTAGCCACCATTGTCTTTGTGTTGATCTGCTTTTGATACCTTACTTAATATGGCGATTAATTATTTGAAAATCAAATGGAACAAGGCACCGTAAAGTGGTTTAACCGTACTAAGGGCTTTGGTTTTATCGAAAGAGAAGGTGGAGACGATCTGTTTGTTCACAAATCAGATGTTGACGGATTCATCAACGAAGGCGATAAAGTCGAGTTTGAAGTAGGTGAGGGTCAAAAAGGACCTGCAGCACAAAAAGTCAAAAAAACAGAATAGGCATTGAGTTTTTTAATTTAAGATTTCTTTTGTTTTCTTAAATCAGTCTATCTTTTTATTATTTTTAAAATCAATTTCAATTCGCATATCTCCTTCATAATATGCAATCCAAACATTATAGTAAGAATCATTTGTGCTTCCAATATATGTAAAATCGTTCTCTGTTCTAGTGATTGTTTTTTCATGAGTTACTTGTAAAACCTCATCAAAAATGGTGATGTTCATTGTTTCATCATTAATAGCCGCAGGATTGATATCCACAATTTCCAAATTAGAAGTAATATTTGGTGATGATTGCTGACGAAGGGTATTAGTTTCTATGTTAGTAATTACTGTAACGGGTTCGTTAGGTGCTGCAAATGATTCTTGAATTCCAAAACTAAAAATGAAAAGAATACTAATAAAGAAAAATGATTTTGTAATCATTATTAAAACATCACCCTATTTTGTACAAACAATGGCTCTCCAGTTAACGCATCGACATATGTAGAAAACCATTCATTGTGGCCATCCATATACGACACTTGGTAAGTACCAGAATAGACATCATATACTGGTCTACCATTGATGATGTACAAGGTTGTACCATCCTTATTTTGGGATTCCTTAAAATATACATTGCAATCTGGGCCAGTCAGATCTGTAAATTTGAAAATATGTTCTTTTCCGTTTATTTCAGCTTTTTGAATATTCAACTAATCCCAAAACTAACCATTTAGACAAATTTACATGATCAATCAGATCTATTTGAAACAACATTGTGTTGTTTTCATGTTCAAAGAATTAACTGATTCACAATGGAATGCCCTCAAAGCACACATTCCAAAACCAGCTGCAACTGGAAGACCAAATGTGACGACCGTACGACAATCAATGCAGTAATTTTTGTGCCAATCATCGGATGCAGGTGGATTGATCTTCCCGCAAAATACGGTTCCAAATCATCTGCACATAGAAGGTTTCAGAATTTTCAACAAAAAGGAGTATGGAAGAAGATTCTTGCACATGTAATCAAATCAGCACAAAAACAAGACAAGATCAATCTGTGATACATATCAGCTGACTCATCCTCAATTCCTTCCAAAAAAGGGGGGGGGGATGAAATAGGATATGACGGTTTTAAGAAAATTACAGGCACAAAAATACATGTTGCAATGGAATCAAACGGCCTGCCAGTATCAATCGTATGCAGTCCTGCAAATGTTCATGACAGTACAAAATTCATTGACACAGCAGAATCAATTTCTGATTTTGTAGATGATGATATGATGAACCAAACTGCTTCAGTTTATGCAGACAAGGGATATGATGCAAATGCCATTAGGGAATATCTGAAAAACAGAGACATCATTTCATGCATTCCATTTAGAAAAAATAATAAATCATCAGAAAACAAACCATACAACAAATACAATGCAGTTCGTTATGTTGTGGAGAGATTCTTTGCGTGGCTGAAAAATGGATTTCACAGGACTAGAATCAGATATGAAAAGAACTGTGATAACTATCTTGGGTTTGTATACCTGGCATCAATTGTGATGTATTGGAGAGTATTGGGATGAGTTGAATACAATTAAATTTCAATAATTTGTGACTTTTTCATGGCTAGAGTAGGAGTTTTAGGATTTGGAATTATCCTTCTAGTGTTGGCAACTATAGGATACATTATGCCAAATGATATGGGCTTAACTATACCTGAAGCAAATGATTTATGTACTTCAAATTTAGGTAGAATTGGACAACTATTCAGCGGAGATACACAACAAGCCTGTTCTGAAATGAAATATATTACATTTGGAATCTATGGATTTGGATTAATTGGAATTATTTTAGTAATAGTTGGAGCATTAGTCTCATCAAAAAAAAACTAGTTGATAAATGATTTTGAAATGTTGATGTTTTTTCATGTTTCTGATTATCCAATCTTTACAAAAATAACCTTACATTATTTATTGAGTTATCACCTAAAGTTACGCTATTATAACCATATTGAAAATGTTAGTGGTTATGAGTGCTTAAAATGATGTTGAGATTATCATAACAAAATTTCTCATATTGTTAATTTTTGTGGCTTTAGATTTTGATTGAGTAATTAGTAAATCTTCATATTTTTCATATAATTTTACATATTCAGGCAAGTCTCTTTTAATTTGATTCCAAACTCTGTTTGTGATTTTATCATATCCGTGAATATCTAATCTGTCATTAAGATTTTGAGATATTGGCTTTTCTGTAATTATCTTCATACATAGTGTATGAAAGTTTAGGGTTTAAATTTAATTAGGAGTCCCGCGGGGCGGAATTGAACCACCGACAACCCGGTTTCTGTATGCCTGATATGCTGCTATTTGGTCAGCCATCTTAAGCCAACAACTACAGCCGGAAGCTCTACCAGGCTGAGCTACCACGGGACACGAAAACGAAGATCTATACTATTAAAAAACTATTGTAGATGATTGCCCTAAATGCTCGTGTCACGTACTATACGCATAAATACTCATTTCCTTTTTTGATGATCTGATGTCCAAGCTAAAACTATCTTATTCCGGTTATGTTTGTGCTCCATATTTACATACACATGAATCTGTTGAGATCAAAGAGTCTTGGATTAATTCAAAAAACATTGAAAAATTGTTTTTTGTCACAGGGACATTTTCTGCTGAAAGCAAACCATACTTTTCTGATTCCACTAATCATTATCTTCTAGCCAAATTCAAAGATAGCTCAATAATCTCAAGAGATCTTACAAAACACAACCAAGAAAAAACTTCCTTTGTCTTTAACGTTAAAGATGATCTTTTCTCAAGAGAAGTTCAAGAAGAAACCAACTTTGTCTCTGTGTATTATGTAGAATACGGTGAGAATGATGAAGACAGACAAGAAATCGCAAATATCTTACTAAAAAGAGACAAAATTGAAAAAGCCGGTCTTGGAAATATGGATACATTTTGTTTAACTCCTTCCAAATTCACATTTCCATACTCTGAAAATATTGTAGTCATTGAAGTTGCAAGTGAGAAGAGTCATCAGAGTGTCAAAAAATATTGTGATCAAACACGACGTGATGTTAACAGAAAAGGGCTGATAATGACTAATTTGATGAGTCTTTCACTTCTTGATCAATTAAAGTAGAAAAGTTAAATATTCGAGCAAAAACTGTTTTTCATGAGCAAGCCTTCTGATCTTGGTTCTTTGAAAATTGGCTCTTACATTTTACTGCCACATACTGATCAACCAAGTGGTGAGCCATGCAGAATCGTAGAATATGATACCTCAAAACCAGGAAAACACGGTTCAGCAAAAGCAAGAATCGTTGGACAAGGAATCTTTGATGGTCAAAAACGACCTCATGTAGGACCTGTCAGCATGCAAATTCATATTCCATTGATTAACAAAAAAGTAGGTCAAATTATCTCAATTAATGGTGATATAGTCCAAGTAATGGACTCTGAAACCTTTGAGACAATTGATATTTCTATGATTGACGATGAGGTTAAAGGCAAATTACAAAACGGCGATAATGTCGAATATTGGGTTGTAATGGATAATACTAAAATCATGCGCGTTAAGAACTAATGCGGATGCTGATGATGAGCGGAAAAGCCGTCTGATTTTTGATGAGGATTATGAGTAATGAAGCATCCTTTTTCAACAAATCTTTAAAATTTGTTGAATCAAATATTTTTTAGATTATGAATTTAGGTTCCCTTTTTTCAGGTGGAAAAGACAGCACATATGCGATATACATGGCGCAAAAACAAGGACATAAAGTCACATGTCTTCTAAGTGCATTTACAAAATCTGAAGAAAGTCATTTACTGCACCATCCAAATTTACAATGGAGTAAATTACAATCAGAATCCATGAACATTCCTCAACTAACCATTAATTCTGAATCTGATGAAACTGATGATGAATTAATTGCACTAGAAAAATTATTGCAAAAAGCTAAAGAACAATTTAACATTGAAGGATTGGTTCATGGTGGAATCAAAAGTCAATTTCAAAAAGAAAAATTTGAGACTCTATGCTCAAAATTAGATCTAGTTGCAGTTGCACCGTTATGGAATACTGAACCAGAACAATACATGAATGATTTACTAGATTCAAGTTTTAATTTCATAATGATTACTGTATCTTCTGATGGTTTAGATGACACTTGGCTTGGAAAATCTATTTTAAAATCTGATGTTGAAACTTTGAAACATCTATCTGAGAAATTTGGGTTCAACTTGAATTTTGAAGGAGGTGAGGCAGAGACATTTGTGATTGATTGCCCTCTTTTCTCAAATTCAATCAAAATTAATGAATCCAAAAAAATATGGGATGGATACAGAGGAAGGTTTGAAATAGTGGATGCAGAGTTGAATTACAATGCTTGATGGACTCAAGGATAGTTTAGGTGCTGCAATCAAGAAGATTGTCAAATCTTCAGGAATAGATGAGGAATTAATCAAAGACCTCTCCAAAGATGTTCAAAGGGCATTATTGCAATCTGATGTCAATGTCCGATTAGTACTTGAAATTACAAAAAACCTAGAAGAACGAGCACTAAATGAGACTCCTCCTCCTGGGTTATCCCGTAAGGACCATATCGTAAAGATCCTCTATGATGAACTCTCAAAATTATTAGGAAATGAATCTGAATTTGATTTCAAAGCTGGAAAACAAAATAAAATAATTTTACTTGGAATTCAAGGTAGTGGTAAAACTACAGTTACCTCAAAACTAGCCAAGTTTTTGAGTAGACAAGGCTACAAAGTTGGAGTTGTTGGTGCTGATACCTATAGACCTGGTGCATTAGTCCAACTCAAAACAATGTGTGAAAAATCAAATGTTGAAGTTTATGGAGAAGAAAACAACAAAGATTCTCCTAACATTGTAAAAAATGGATTAAAACATTTTGCAGGACAGCCATTAGATGTAGTTCTAATTGATACTGCAGGTCGTCACAAAGAAGAACAAGACTTACTTGAAGAGATGGAGAGAATTAACAAAGTTGCAGAACCTGATTTAGCACTACTTGTAATTGATGGAACAATTGGACAACAATGTTTCAATCAAGCAGAAGCATTTCATAAAACTATTCCAGTCGGTGGTGTGATTATTACAAAATTAGATAGTTCTGCAAAAGGTGGTGGTGCACTTGCAGCATCAGCTGCTACTGGTGCACAAATAATGTACATTGGTACTGGTGAGCGAATTGATGATTTAGAAAAATTTTCTCCTACGCGATTTGTTGGACGATTACTTGGCATGGGTGATGTTCAAGCAGTTTTGGATTTGGCAAAACGATTAGAGGATGAAGGTGATGATGTACGAATGAAAAGAATCTCTAGTGGAAAAATGAACATGGATGATTTCTTGTATCAATTAGAAGAAGTAACTAAGGTTGGCTCATTGAAAGGAATTCTTGAGAGCATGCCTGGTCTTTCAGGAATGGTAAAAGAAGATCAAGTAGATCAAATGGAGGGTAGAGTTGAAAAATGGAGATACATCATTCAGAGTATGACCAAAGGTGAAAAAGCAGATCCTCTGGAATTACTTAATGCATCCAGAATAAAGCGAATTGCTCGTGGTTCTGGATGGCCAGAAGGTGAAGTTAAAGAACTTGTGAAAAATTACAAAAACTCAAAGAATATGATGAAGGCCTCCAAAGGGCGTCAAATGCAAGGCACACTTAGAAAAATGGGATTAGGGTAATCTTACACACTATACTATTACCTAACATGTCTGATTATCAAAAAATTATTCCTATTGCAAATCAAATTTTAAAAAAACATGAATTGTGTGATAATTGCTTAGGTCGATTATTCTCAAAACAACTGCATCTCTCATCCAATCATCTTCTTGGTAAGAAACTCCACAAAAATCTAAACTCTACTCAAAAATGCTATATCTGTAAAAATTTATTTGATAATCTAAATTATTTTTTGAAATTGATGCTTGATGTGTCTGCCGATTATTCTTTTTTGTCATTTAGTGTGGGTGCCATGATAAAACCTTCTGTTATTGATAGGGATGATTACATTCGCTCAAAATACAAACTAAAAGGAATTGATAGCATAAAGACTGACATATCAAGAGAATTAAGAAAATCATTTTCTAGAAAAACAAAAAAGACTATTGATCTTTTGGATCCAGATGTAACTTTTACAGTAAACATAAAAGATGAATCTTGTCAGTTACGTTCAAAATCCTTATCTCTTTCTGGAAGATATGTTAAAACTCAAAGAGGAATTTCACAAAAACAAAAGTCTTGTGAAAACTGTTCTGGAAAAGGATGTAGGGTTTGTAATTTTCATGGTATTTCAGAATTTGATAGTGTTGAAGGAATAATTTCACAATTTCTTTTTGAAAAACTTGGTGGCTCTACTGCTAAATTCATCTGGATTGGTGGTGAGGATAAATCTAGTCTAGTTTTAGGTACTGGAAGGCCATTTTTTGTTAAAATTCAAAATCCTCATAAAAGAAATTTAAAATTAACTTCGCTGAAATCTGATTTTCTCAAAGTTACTAATTTCAAAATTGTTCCAGAATCTCCAAAAAAACCTCTAAAATTCAGTTCTTCAATAGATGTAAAAATTTCTACAGAAGATAAGATTGATTCAAAAAATCTAAAAAAATTAAAAGATCTCCAAAAACACCCAATAGTAGTTTATGAAAAATCTGGAAAACGTTCTGAAAAAAAGATTTTTTCTGTAAAATACAAAAAGAATTCCAGTAATGCCTTTACCTTGGTTATTCATGCTGAGGGGGGCTTGCCAGTAAAGCGCTTTGTTGATGGTAATGATGTGTCTCCTGGAATTCCTCAAATTCTCAAGACATCCTGTAAGTGCCAAGAATTTGATTTTCTTGATATCAAAGTACAATGATAACAATTAACTAGCGTCAAAATTCTAAAACATCATGCCAATAAGAAAAAAAGGTAAACACAAAAGACGTGCTGATTTCAGCGCTGATAGACGTAAAAAAAAGACAGCAAAAGCTGGTAAACCCAGATCCTGATCAAATCAACGTTTTTACATTCAAAATTCTCGAGGAGAAACATTGGATCCGTTAGTACGTTTGAAAGATGCACATGCCAAAGGAACTATCCCTGATGATGTGTATGATCTTACAGTAGAGCGTTTTCCTATTGCTGTTGCAGGAATCAATAGAATTGAAAAAGCATCTGGAATCAAATTTCCTGTTGCATATGTAGAACCTTCTCTTGTATTATCCTCTCCTAATTCAAATTCTTATGAATATGGAATTTTATTTGCAAGAACAATCCCTGTGATGTTTGAAGAACAATTTCAGGTTGTAATTCAAATCTCTGCACCTTTGGTTGCATATGGACTTAAAGGAACAATTCATGCAATTTTAGCACACGAGTTTCTGCATTTTCTAGAATTAATAAGAAAAATTTCAAAGATGGAATTACTTTCCGATGAAATTTCTGGAAATTTATTTGAAAATGTTTACAGTGATGAAACTAGGTTGTTTGAACCTAGAGTCGTCTTCAAAGATCGTACTTTACTAAATCATATTACAAAAAAATTTCCAGCTGGGTTTCGTGATTATAAACTAGAAGATAAAGTCATGAAATTTTGGTCTGATAGAAATCTTCCCAAAACTAACATCTCTTTGGATACTAATACTGTAAAATTATCTGTAGAATCTCTTTCTAAAATTAAATTGGCTCCTGCGTTTATTTCAAAAATTGATCAACTACAAGAAAAAAGTTCTAAAATTCATAAAAAAAGACTTTATTAGAATTGCGCATAAATTTGGACATCTTCTTATAGCTTGTTGAATTACTCCTTATTCGTGTATGACGAACAATCACCCTCTTCTAATTTATCATTCTGATAGTGTGTTAAATGCTCAAATATTGAAATTTCTTGAAATTGGGATTGACAATAATGAAAAATGTGTTTTAATAACTTCTCAAAATGATGGTGATACATTTTATCAAAATCTTAAAAATATTAAAGAGACTAGTCATGTTGTAAAATTATTTTCTTATTTTCATGTTCCTGATCCGATAGAATCCCCTGTTGAGTTTGAAGAAAAATGGACTAAACTAGTCAAACTGGTACTTAATGATACTTTCAATGGTAGAATTGCATTTAATGTTCTCTGTAACATCTCTAGATATTCTCTTGATTTAATTTCTAAAATTCAAGAAATTGAAAAATATATTTATTCCATTTCAAATCCTAATGCAAAATTTCTTTGTACGTATAAAACTGGGAAAAAAAATGATTCGCTAACAAGTATGTTGAAAATTGGGTATGACATACATGATCATATAATTCATGAAAATGATGATGATAGTATTTCAGAAGCGACTTTAAAATGAATGATTTTTTTATTGATTAAATTCTGTTAGTCCACACTTTCCACAGGTGTGTCTGTCTTTGTGCTCTGCCATGAATACTCCTTTTCCACATCTTGAACAAATCTTTCTAATTCTAGATACTTTCTCCCCCTCTACTTTGAAATATTTGTAAACATTTGGGCTAGAACCTTTTTTACCTTTTTGTTCTACAGGCATTATTTAGATTTCCCCTCTTTTGGTTTTTCTGCAGGTTTCTCTTCAGCTTTTACTTCTGCTTCTTTAGCTGGTTTTTCTGCAGGTTTCTCTTCAGCTTTTACTTCTGCTTCTTTAGCTGGTTTTTCTGCAGGTTTCTCTTCAGCTTTTACTTCTGCTTCTTTAGCTGGTTTTTCTGCAGGTTTCTCTTCAGCTTTTACTTCTGCTTCTTTAGCTGGTTTTTCTGCTACAGTTGCAGCTTCTACTAGTTTTGCTTTTCTCTTTTCTATTCTTGAGAAAATTGTTGGATTAACATGTTTTTTTGCTAATCCTTCATCCTCATAAACATAGAAAGTTCCTGTAATTGTTGGTTTTCCTACATGAGTTTTCAATCCCATTGGAATTACAACTTTACCATCTAGCTTGAATTCTTTAGTAATCATATCTACTGCTTCAGGATTTTTGAGTTTACCTCCTAATCCTGTAAAATCACATGTAAGCTCCCTTCTAGATAGGAATGTGTTGTTTACGTCTGTAATAGTCTCAATAATAGACATGTGTACCCAAAATCCTTTGGATATTTCATATAAACCTTGATTGTAATTAGCGAAGAAATTTAAGAAATTCATTTCAAATGACCCCATGGAACGATATTTACTTCATTTCAAAAATGAAAAATATTCTTCTAAAGATTGCCGTGAATTGGCATACAAGGCAAGAGATCTTGTATCTGACATGAATGTTTCAGTAAGACTTGCTAGGGTAGCCACTAAATTTATTGAATTTGATGTGGCTGCTGAAAAAGAAGATCTAGATGTCCTTGTTGAAAAATTAATTCCTATTGGAATTATTGATAATGTTAGACATGTTGTTGAAGAACACATAGATAAAGAACAAGGAATTATTGATGGAATATTTTACTTTAACAATGAAAGGTTTTGGGAATGTCATGAAGCATTTGAAGGTGTTTGGAATTTATGCTATGGGCGAGAAAAAGAATTAGTTCAAGGAATCATTCTAGTTGCAGTTGCATTTGCTCATGAACAAGCAAATGAAGAAAGTATTGGAATTGGAATGTTAAGTAGATCTTTGGATAAACTAGGTACCTCCCCTTCTGAGTATCATGCTATTGATGTTGATAGAATTAGAACAAAATGTGTAGAAATGCAACAAGCAAACAAATTGATTACTTTTGAGATTTAATTAATTCTAGAGACTTGGCAACTACTTCTGCACCTTGAAGTAAGCCGATACTTCCTTTCTTAGCTTGCTCTTCTGTCATTCTTGTTGTTCCATCATTTTTAATAAAATCTCCTGAAACTAAAATTGGAACAGGATCATCACTATGTCCTTTGTTAATACATGGTGTTGAATGATCAGCTGAAATAATAATTGCCACTTTACTTGAATCAATATTTTCCACGAGTGTTTTGAAGAATCTTTGATCAATCTCCTCTATGTTTTTCATTTTACCAATAGCATCTCCATCATGACCAAACTCATCTGGCCCTTTGAGATGAACGTATATTGCATTCTGAGTCTCCATGGCCTTTGCAGCTATCTTTGCTTTTTCTTCATAATCTGTTAATCCTCCAGCTTCAAATGCTTTCATTTTTAGAACTTCTGAAATTCCAAGCTCAACTGGCATATCAACTATACATGAAAAGTTCATGTTATATTTTTCATTTATTGGAATTACATCTGGATTTTTGTTACCTGCATCTCTCAGTAAAATACAACTAAGTTGTTTTTTATTTTGCTCTCGTCGTTTCTTGTTAATTTCACTCCCTTTCATAATGTTAATCGATTGTTCTGAAAATTCATTTACTAAATTTGCAGTAAATTTTGATTTTTCTGTTTCTTCTAAAGGTAAACATTTTTCTATTTTTAAAAAATCTCCGACAGCCTTTGCTACTCCCATACCTCCAATATTGCTATATGCTGGGTCTGTGTTGGTAATTTTTGAAGATAGTTTTTGAGAGTTTACTCTAATTCTAACTGTTACCCTATGTCCGATTGTTGGAGAAACTACCACTGATGTGTCAGGATGTGAGAATTTGATCTTGTCTTTAATTTCTTTTGCAATCCCATCTGCGTCTTCTTTTTCAATATGTCTTCCAGCTCTTCTATCTATGATTACTTCTTCTTCATTTAGTGTAGAATAATTTCCTCTTAATGCTAAATCGCCATCTTTGAAGTCAATTCCAATTCCTATGGCTTCAATAACTCCTCTACCTGCATAATCTGTGTGACTAAATTTGTATCCTAGCATATTGAATACTGCAATGTCTGATTCAGGCGCAATTCCTTTTCCAACTGAAATTACTTCTCCAATTGTCCCATTACTGGCAATTTTATCTAAAGTTGGAGTATTTGCAGCCTGCAATGGTGTTTTTCCGTCTAAATCTGGGTGTGGCAGGTCCCCTACACCATCTAAAAGAACGTAAATCATATGAACATCTTGATTATCCAAAATATCCCCTGTCATCCAAGTTCTAGTGCTTTCCTTTAAAGCTTACATCAAAATATGCGATCATAAATAAAATACAAAATGAATTTTTCAGTTTTTATCTTTTCAAAAATAGACATATAGCGACGATCAAAAGTTCGTGAACATTTTTGCTGGATTTCTAAAGATATAATTTGCAACATCAAGCTTGAACTTTGTCACTCTAAAATATTCAGAGACTGCCTTGTTCATTATTGCAAACATTGCATAATATTCTGATACCAGCAACAAATGCTTGCTTGTCTTCCAGCATTGTTCTATCATGTTAAGATATGGTGAACCATTTGGCAACCAGATTAGTTTGACATCAGGATTGCTTGCAAGATCTTCCTTGACTTTCTTTGATTTGTGAACTGATGCCCTGTCCAACATTAGAGCAACCCTGCCATATTTCCAGTGCAACTCCTTGAGATATTCTACAAAGGTCACAGCATTGAACTTTTTATAAACTCTAAACAGCTGATCTCCATTAATCGTGATTGTACCATAAACTGCCAAACTCTCATGTCGTCCAGTATATGGAAGGAATATTCTTTTGGCAACAGGTGACCAATACTTTTTTCCTATTTTTGTATCCCTTACAAAGAATGCCTCATCAGCCATTGCAATGATGAATCCATCCTCTTTTAGGCGTGGAATTCTCTTTTTGATGCGTTGCTGCCAGCTTTTCACAGCAGATACACTTGCATGATTGATGTGATATTTTTGTGCAGTTTTTGCAGACATGCCTACTGATGCATTGTCTTTCTAACATGAGTTATGTGAAATTTTATTCCGGTGTGAATAAAAGATGCTTTGCTGTAGTAGCATTACAGGAGTAAACAAAGTTGGTATGGCTTTGGATATTATTGAATCCATTCTTTTCTTTGAGATAATTCTCGGTCTTTCACTCTTTGGGAGATCGTAGAGGCCATCAAGGCCATACTCCTCAAAACGATCAATCCATTTTCGTACCCAGTTTGTACAGCGGTGCAATGTTTGTGCAGTGTGTTCCAATTCCTTGCCATCCTTTAGAATCATCAGCACTGCAAGCATCCTTACTGCAACCTTGGAGTTTTCTTTCTTGTATGCTGCTTCAAGGGATTCTAGGTTGTTATGCATCTCATTGTGCTAACTGATCAAAAAGTTTTTTGTTTTGGAATTATTTGATTCACGAACTTTGTCTCTTCGCTATATCCCAGACGAAAATCTGTCCTAGCTCAAATTTTCAATTATGAATTATGGAAAGCTAGCATTAGCTATGGGGATAGATGAATTGTAGAATCTGTATTTTCAGCATTCAAGCGAATGTTTGGCGAACATGCAACATCGCACAAGAGAGAAAACATGGTTCATGAGTTGAAAATGAAAGTTTGTTTGTACAATAAAATGATTGTAATGCAATAGAATCTGAGATGATTTATTTGATTAGATGGTGTTGATAATTATTTTGGGTTGGGAAACAAAGCAATCTAAATGACTTTGGCGATAACAGAGAGTCGAGGTATCCCCAGATGGCGTTTTATTTGAGGAGGCAAGCTTGCGCCCTCGTGGGAATAGTTCCATAGAGTTTGCCATATGTGACGATTATGCTGGAGATGTCATACATTATAGAATATTTGAGTTGTATGGTAATCAAAAATATACTCCAATCCTGTTTCAGTTGTTTTATCAGACTAGTTTTGGTTTTTTGATTGTTGTAGGTCTAACTCCTACAACATTTACCTAATCTGATAATATTCACTTTGACACATTATACTCAACTGATACATTAATTGACATGACAGGTCAAGATATATAGAAATATTCTATTTTAAAACTTTACGTAAAGTATCATTTAGTACTAGTGAATAGCTAATAGATTTTTGTTCATGAGATATTCTTTTTGACTGAATAATTCTTAGTTTTCTATCAAGATCATCACTTATCATTATTGTAACTCGTTTTGTCATGATTAACATAATAATGTAATATTATTTAACTCTATACAAAGTATGGTTCTGTGAAGTTATCGGTAGCTGAAACACGATCTTCTAAGGATTGAAAAATTTGTCTGATATTGATTGAAAAATAGAATTATTGGTATTGGCTTTATTCACCATGAGGTGCGCGAAATTTTTCAACATATGAAAGATTTGGAAATACGAATTTATTTTTCAACAGGACGTGCTATGGATGATGTGCAACAATTAATTAATAATTATCCTGTTAGGCTACAAGCAATTGTAGAAAATGGAGGTATTCTTATGGGTTACGGAAAAAAAGGTTATGATGATATTGGAGATAGAACTGATCCAGTAAAATTTGTACATTTTCTTAAGAAAAAAGGACATGTTGTAAATGAAGATACTAATCAAATGGGAAGAACCACTGAAATGGTGTTGTTTAATAACACAATTCCTCGTAAAACAATTGACAAAGAACAAAAATTAGCTGCAAGCAAGGAAAACATACATGTTTCAATCTTAGAAAGTCAGAATTCTTATCACATAACTGGCAAAGGAATACACAAAGGTTTTGCACTTACCGAACTTGCGAATCGACTAAAATTGGGTAGTTATGATGAAATTATTTCTGTAGGTGATAGTGAACTTGATGTCAAAATGTTCATAGAATCTAGAAAATCTTATCTCATGGGGAATGCTACCAAGGGTGCAAAAAAACTTGCTCCCAAAACTACCATTAAACTAAAAGGAAAATATATTGATGGAATACGGCAAATCTATAGAGATATTGCATTTTTTAAGTTCTAAAATTTAGCGATCTTGAATTTCATTCATACTTTTGTTGTTTATACCGAGAAAATTCCCTGGATCAATTGAAAATGTTTGGTAATCTACATAATCATAAACATTTTAGCTGTTTAGCATTAGCTAAATTTTCTATTACAAATTATTATTCAAATCATCTTTAATTCTATTAAGAAAATTTTGTGCTTCTGTTTGGAGATTTCTCAAATTTTTTGCAGAAGCAAAATCAAATTTATTGTCTATGGTGAAGTCAAAGTAATCATTTCCGAACTCAGTCTTAATTCCTGTAATGGTACATGGTTTGAGGGGATCTTTGTTATGTGATAATGCATTTCTTAGATAATGAAATTTTGCAAGATCTCCTTGTGGCTGTTCATTACAAGCTAAATCAAGGAATCTTATAGCTGATACATAGTCTCTAGAATGTAACGCATTAGTTGCATGATAAATAAAATTCATCTTTTTATTTAATTCAGAATTTTGTCCATCAATAATCTCATTTATTCTAGTTTCATTGATATTCAGATTCGCATTATCCACAATTGAATACCCACTTGTGAATGCTCTGGAGACTGTACCACTTCCATCTGGATTTATTTTTCTGTCTCCTGCAAATGTAAATCTAGAAGAAGTACATGATGTACTTACCAATAAATCTGTCAATCTTCGTGCTTTAAGCACAGATTTATTCATCCCATCTTCTTTAGTTGTATTATCAATAGTTATGTTAAATCCTGTAATTTTATGCTGTTCTTTCTGCCTATCTACATCTAATTCAATTTTATTGATCTGAGGTAGATTATCATCACAATTAATGTGTGGATTTAATGTAAAACTGTAATTCCATGTTTCAGTCATAACAACTCTATGTCAATTTAACTAAAATAGATTGGGGAGTTTGGTGTTTACATTAATTGAACTGAAAATGACAAAACATCCAACTAATCCCAAAACTAACCATTTAGACAAATTGATGATCAATCAGATCTATTTGAAACAACATTGTGTTGTTTTCATGTTCAAAGAATTGACTGACTCGCAATGGAATGCCCTCAAAGCACACATTCCAAAACCAGCTGCAACTGGAAGATTAAATGTGATGACTGTACGACAATCAATGCAGTAATTTTTGTGCCAATCACCGGATGCAGGTGGATTGACCTGCCTGCAAAGTACGGTTCCAAATCATCTGCACATAGAAGATTCCAATATCTGCAACAGAAAGGGATTTGGAAAAAGATTCTAAAATCTACAATCAAATCTGCACGCAAACAAGACAAGATCAATCTGCGATACATATCATCTGACTCATCCTCAATTCCATCCAAAAAAGGGTGGGGGGGAGGAGGGCTGAAATAGGATATGACGGATTCAAGAAAATAACAGGCACAAAGATACACGTTGCAATGGAATCAAACTGACTGCCAATATCAATTGTAACAGGCCCTGCAAATGTTCATGACAGTACAAAATTCATTGACACCGCAGAATCAATTTCTGATTTTGTAGGTGATGATATGATGAACCAAACTGCTTCAGTTTATGCAGACAAGGGATATGATGCAAATGCCATTAGGGAATATCTGAAAAACAGAAACAACATCATTTCATGTATTCCATTTAGAAAAAACAGTAAGCTATCAGAAAACAAACCATACAGCAAATACAATTCAGTTCGTTATGTTGTGGAGAGATTCTTTGCGTGGCTGAAAAATGGTTTTCACAGGACTGGAATCAGATATGAAAAGAACTGTGAGAACTATCTTGGGTTTGTATACATGGCATCAATTGTGATGTATTGGTGAGTATTGGGATGAGTTGAATGTACAGTTGTATCATTAATACAGTTGGGTAGACATTAGTCTGCCACGTTTTAGAATGTCTTCATACAAAGATAATGTTCCAACCAAATACAAAACACCAATAAGAAATGATTCTGATAGAATCTTGCCTGGGGATTTTTGTTGCAATGAAATGATATTGCAAAGATCCTTGACTTTTTTCATTTGAATAATTTGAGAAACTGATTAAAAATTAGAATTAGTTATGCCCAAGTCTCAATTAGTTGTATTTTATGTTGAAATATTTTGTAATTTGTATATATAATTTGTGGTAATTTTATTATCAAAAAATCACATAACTATATAAGAGAATGTGGTATAATGATAATAAAATGAATATTACCTCAATCAATATCATAAAACACTTGGCAAGTGGAATCTCTGATATATCTACGCTAATGGATATTGCACAAATCAAGGAATGGCAGATAAATTCACAATTAAAAGATCTAATCCAATTGGGGTATGTCGTAAAAGAAGGAAACACTGTAAAATTAAAAGATGAGCTAAAACCTGCCACAATTAGAGAATTAACCAAAAAATTTAACATTGAAAAAATTTTGCGTGGTGCAAATGAAACAATATTTTCATATCTTACAGAACCGATATCTACTAATGAAATTATTTTAAAAACTGAATTATCTCAATCTACTGTGTACCGAGCTATTTCAGATTTTGAGTCTGTTAGTGCAATAACAAAAATGGGTGATAAGATTTCTGTAAATAAGTCTGATGAACATTTAGTGCTTTTAGCAAACTCTTTGAATGCTGAACGAAAAAATTTGTATGAACCTGATGCTGAAATATTGTTTCGTGATTCTACTAAAGTTCTCAAGAAAGTACAAAAAGGTAAAATAACTGAAGGTGAATTAACTGGATTTTCTTTATTTACTGAGTATGGTATTGAATATGAAATAAATTTTGATTATTATGTTAAACAAGAAACTCCCTTAGATCTCCAACATGTTTTAATTCATGCAGTATTTGATGCTCAAAGAAATATGAATAAACAAGGAATGACAATGGCAATGATATTTTATCTTAAACATAAAGATAAGATGGATGTTCTTGAGTTAAGACGAATTTCTGAATTGTTTAAAATTGCAGATGTTTGGATAGATGTTGAAGGATATATTAGAAATAATGAATTAAAAAATACAAATCTATTTTTACCTCGTGATGAATTTATTGAAAAAGCAAATTTGTATGATATACCATCTTCATTGTATGTTTTACCTGAAGGCTATCCTAAGTTATTTGAAGAAATTGGTGAAAATCTACAAAGACCAACTAGAGCATTTATCATTGGAGGCGAAAACATGCGAATTAAAGGATTGAAACCTAGAACAAAGGATGTTGATATTGTAGTAGAAAATACGGATGACTATAATTCATTAATGGACTCTTTAACTAAACTAGGTTATCAACCAAAAGGGAATGTAGATTTCTCCAAGGAGGATTTGAGGTTATATCCAGGAATAATAATGGAACATACAAATCGAAGCAGAATTGATTTGTATACTAAAAAAATCCTGAGAACATTATCCTTATCATCAAAAATGATTTCCCGTGCAGATTTGGCAGATTTTGGGAATCTACGCCTAGGAATACTGAAAAATGAGGATGTTTTTCTTCTAAAATCTGTTACTAGCAGAGAAGGTGACATACAAGATATGGCAGCATTGGTGAATATGGCATATACCAGAAATGGTCAATTTAGACAAACTGATTTTGATTGGGATATTGTATGGGATGAAATAAATGAACAAGAAAAAGAATCACACACACAAAGTTTTAGTGAAATCATATATGTTAACATAGAATGGTTAGTAGAGCAAACTGGAATCACACCTCCAATTCGTAATAAATTACAACGATTTGTTTTAGACCAACAAATAAAAAAATTACTTCGAGAAGGAGACATATCTGTTAAAGAAATAGTTGATCAATTAGTGGATGAAGACAATTCTGAACAAACTATAAGAAATAGAATTGGTGCATTGGTAAAAATCAATATTCTTAAGAAAGAATCTTTAGATGGTGAAATTCGAGTAGAATCTTTAAATGAATTAACATATCCTGAAAATGATTTAAAAATTACACCTGATAATTTAGAAACATATCTTAAATGGAGATTTCCAACAAGACAATCTGCAACATCACTTAAACATGAAAAAATTACCGATGAATTAGTAACAGCAGGTTTTGAAATACTTGGAGAAATAGACAATATTATATGTACATCATTAAAAGGACTTCATGAATATGAAAAAGAATATTATCTAAAAAAGAAAATAAGTCAAGTAGGATCAGTTCGAATATGTGTAGGACTATCAAATCCAAAATATGGTCTACAAGGTTTGTCTAATTTTTATATTAGTAATTTTGAAAAATTCTCAAAAATTGGAGAACGTGTGGTTTATGCATAGAATTCAATGGAGGCTAAACTGATATGAGTACTGAAGAAAAATTAAATGCTATAATCCCTCTAACAAAAAAAGAATATGACGACAAAAATTATGTTACAATTTTAGGTTATTCATCAGTTGGAAAAACTGTTTTGATTACACTTCTGAGTAATGCTCTAGACAAATATTTTTCAGATAAACATCCTGATATTGATTCTCGTATAACTTCAGGTGATATTCATCTAAAGAAATGGGAAAATAATATGCTTGAAGGTAAATTCCCTAAGAGAACTGAGATATTGGATAAAGAAGAAATTATTATTAATATGCGTGGAACTGGCGCAACTGCTAGTACTCCTATAGATATTAGATTTCCTGATATATCCGGAGAAGATTTTAAAAATTTATGTATTGGAAATGATAGTCGAGGAGGAGAAAGAGTATTCAAAGTGTTTGATATGGCTAAACTAAAAGGTCAGTCTTATGGAGAAAAAAGCTACATTCCGTATGCTAAAATGTATTTTATTTTATTGGATTGTTCCAAATTAAATGAATGGGAGAAAGATGCTTTAGATCATGCACAAGCATTGGAAACTATACTTGAATGTAAAAGAACAATTAAACAAACTAAATATGATAAAGTTGATGTTCCAATTGGAATTGTTCTAACAAAAGCAGATACACTCCCTGATCCTGATGTTGATCCGAGACAATTAATTCATGAACGAATGAGAAGATTTGAAAATGCATTAAAATCAATTCATAGTGGGTCCACAGAATTTTTCAAAGTTCACGTGGATGTAGAACGAAATGAAGATAATGAAATTGATACTACAGAACAAGAATTACGAATACCTTTAACGTATAGTCATGATCAATATGCCGACATACTTTGGTGGATACATCAAAACATATCAGGATAAAGTATGGTTATTTGTGAGCAATTTATTTTCACAGCCGCTAAAATTGATGGAAATGAAGGTTATCAAGTAATTGCAAAAAGTCAAGGTATTTCTTCTGAACTTGTTGAAAACATACGAGAATATTTGTTCCCTTCTAGGATAAATGAGGAAGAATTTCAAAGTTCTAAATCATTAATAGAATTGAATAAAAATCACATTGCATACAGTATTGTAAAAAATATTGGAGTAGGATATGATGGTAGACGAGGTACTCTTTACAACCATACTTTTGTGGTTGAAAAAAAAGATTTTGAAGAGATGTATAATGATTCAAGACTTTTTGATAATTCTTTTATTGAAAATCCCTCTTTAAGAGGTGAATTAAAAACGATTCAAATTAAACCTGTAGAAAACCCTCCAAATTTCAAAATTTTGAATGAATTGACTCCTACAGTTTTAAAATCATTGTTGTTTAGATTATTTAAAAAAACTCAAATTGCCTTGCTTAAAACTGATGAAATAGAAATAATTCAAAATTTACTTGTTATGCTTCCCTTCCATTTACGAGTTACATCATTTTCTACTCTTGTTAATGACCCTCTTAGACAACATCAATATGTTATAATGCAAATTCCGCAAAGTGCTGAAAATAAATTATCATCACGTAGAATTATTATTGATCCAAAAAATCTAAAACCTCTTAATATTCCTGCTGTCTTAGAAGATCTCATTGAATTGTTGTTAAAAATAATTATCAATTCAAATAAATCTGAATGGATAAAAATTGTACATGATTACAAGAAATTATCCATTCAACCATCTATTATAAAACGAATTAAACTAAAAGATATTTTTGATGTATCTCAATATGGTATGTTAGCAAAAACTGAAAAGTATTCTATATTTAAACAAAAAGTCAAAAATCTTTACTCTAGTAAAAAATTTCATCAGGCTTCCCCTCGTGTAATGCTTAACATCACAAAAAAAATTCGAAAAATTATTCAAAAAGAATTCAAAAAACAAATGAAATTAAAAACAACTCAAACTTTAAAAAATAAACAACTTGTTGATATTATGGCAATTCTTCTGGATTGTATAAACTACCTAGATGGATACACAAGTAAAAAAATATCCCCTTCTGTAAAATCTGAAGTTGATATTGAGAAAACAAAAATAATGAGAATATTGGATGAAAATTCTCCTACAACGCAACCTGAATATGTATTTGATCCATGGATATACGTAAAAGTATTGTATGCTAATGCCGTAAATTATAGTCAAGCAATAGCTGCCATGTTTTTTGGACGATGATTTTATGTGGATCTTTAAGTAGATCTGATAACCCATTATACCCCATATCTTGAAATCTGTAAACGACCCATCATCTAATTCAGAATTAAATCCAGAGTTAATGGAAAAAATTGTTATGACTAGTCTACAAGTCTTTGAAGATGCAAAATTAACGTTAATCCCAAGTTTGATTAAGACTGCAGAAGAATATAGTTTGAGTAGTAGAATTTACTATATTCAACTCATCCCAATACTCTCCAATACATCACAATTGATGCCAGGTATACAAACCCAAGATAGTTCTCACAGTTCTTTTCATATCTGATTCCAGTCCTGTGAAATCCATTTTTCAGCCACGCAAAGAATCTCTCTACAACATAACGAACTGAATTGTATTTGCTGTATGATTTGTTTTCTGATAGCTTACTGTTTTTTCTAAATGGAATGCATGAAATGATGTTGTTTCTGTTTTTCAGATATTCCCTAATGGCATTTGCATCATATCCCTTGTCTGCATAAACTGAAGCAGTTTGGTTCATCATATCATCACCTACAAAATCAGAAATTGATTCTGCTGTGTCAATGAATTTGGTACTGTCATGAACATTTGCAGGGCCTGTTACAATTGATATTGGCAGTCAGTTTGATTCCACTACAACATGTATCTTTGTACCTGTTATTTTCTTGAATCCGTCATATCCTATTTTATCTCCCCCACCCTTT
Source organism: Candidatus Nitrosopumilus sp. (assembly GCA_965248045.1). Classification (GTDB taxonomy): domain Archaea; phylum Thermoproteota; class Nitrososphaeria; order Nitrososphaerales; family Nitrosopumilaceae; genus Nitrosopumilus. Next base: position 830,714 of record CBDFIG010000002.1, on the reverse strand, counting down.
TTTGGATGGAATTGAGGATGAGTCAGCTGATATGTATCGCAGATTGATCTTGTCTTGTTTGCGTGCAGATTTGATTGTAGATTTTGGAATCTTCTTCCAAATTCCTTCTTGTTGAAAATTCTGAAACCTTCTATGTGCAGATGATTTGGAAGTGTATTTTGCGGGAAGATCAATCCACCTGCATCCGGTGATTAACACAAAAATTATTGCATTGATTGTCGTACGGTCATCAGCTCTTGGTCTTCCAGTTGCAGCTGGTTTTGGAAGGTGTGCTTTGAGGGCATTTCATTGAGTCAGTTATTTCTTTGAACATGAAAACAATACAATGCTGTTATTCATAGATCCAATTGATCATCAAAATTAGTCCAAATGGTTAGTTTTGGGATCAGTTGATCATATAAAAAACTAATAATGGATTAATTTGTGAATGTATGGATTACAGGGTAAGAAAATCAGACTGCAAACACATCAAGATTGTATTGGAGATAATCATGAAAAACAAGTGTTACAAGAACAACACCTTTAGAATCATGGAGCGTTCTAGCCTTAAACTGTGCAAGTATTGTGATTCAGGTAGAGTAAAAAAAGACGGAATGCGACAAAACAAAAAAGGTAAGATTCAGAGATTCAAGTGTCTAGATTGTAAGAAAAGATTTACCGCTAATTTTGGGTTTGAAAAGATGAGATGTTAATCAGCTATCATAACTAGAGCATTACAGATGTATTATTCTGGAATGTCAGTAAGAGATATTGCAGACTGTTTTGAGCTAGAAGAAATTAATGTTAACTATTCAAGTATCTGAGACTTGGGCATAACTAATTCACAAAAATAAAATCTAAAATTATTCAACAGCAAAGCATTCTTCTTACAACTCTTGGATTCTCATTGCCAATTACACAGTTGTAGTACACTGCCAACTGATACACCAACACGCAAATCAACACAAATGATTTCACGCTATCAAATCCTTTTACTGGCAATATACCAATTCTAAACGTACTTTTTAGTATCTCAAAGGGTAGTTCAATTGAGATTTTTCTATCCCTGTACAACTCTTGACCAATCACAGAATTGTAAAACTCTGCAAGATTAATTCTTTCTGGCGGAGTATGCGGGTATTGCCTTATTGGAGCAATCAATCTGAGATGTTTTTTGTTGCTAAAATGATATAATTTGGAATCATCATATGCAGGATCACATAGAATATTCTTGACTAATCCTGAAAGTGATTCAACTAGTGTGCAATACATTTGACTGTCATGAACATTTGCAGTGCTGAGATTAGCTGACAATGGAACAATTAGTTTGCCAGTGCTACAACTCATGTGTAATTTGTATCCAAATATCTGACCCTTTGATTTGGAATAGCCCCATTTGGCATCCGTATCAATTCCTGAAATTGGCAAACGATTATTCTTCATGTCTGATTTGTGCCATCTGGACCTGCAGCCTTTAGCATGGAACTGCCAACTGATGCGGATTTGTTCTCTACTGGTTTTTCTGAAACAAACAGGTTTCCCATACTGCTGATCATCTGTGTAATTGGAAGATTCTGAAATCTTCTGTCAATGGTACTCTGTCTGGGATTTGTGTTAATCTGCAAACCTTGAGCAGTTTGTCATTGTTACATTTGATTGAAAGAAAATAATGAAACGTATTGTTGCTTGGAATTCTCATCCATGATTTTATAATGTACAATTGTACCATTAATACAGTTGGGTAGACATATACTCCCTAACAAAATTTTATGATCCATTGATCTGATTTATCATACCAAACAGAATATGGATCAGAAATAACACATCAAACCATGAATGAACAAGAATTAATTAAAGCCTACAAAGATGAAAAGGATGTCAAGGTGAAAGAAAGACTGTTTTTGATAAAGCAGGTATTGCTTGACAAAAATATCGCATCTCATGTTGCAAAGAGTCTTGGACGTGTACGCTCCTGGGCATACAAGTGGCTAAGAAGATTTACAGAATATGGAATTGCAGGATTACAAGACATGCCAAGAACTGGAAGGCCAACTAGCATACCAAAGAAGAAACTAGTTAGCATCCAACTACAAATTGCAGAGAAACAATCCAGGTTGGAGTGCAAAACAAGTGATGAATCTAATATATGAGAAATCAGGAGTAAAATACCACGAGGTTCATGTGTATAGATTGTTACACAAATGGGGATTTGTTCCAAAAGTAGCACAGAAGAGATTTGTAAATTCTGCCACACCTGAAGAAAAACTCTGGTTTAAAAAAAATCTAAAGAAGAAATAGCCTCAAAAATGGCAGAAGGCTTTACAGTTCTTGCACAAGACGAGTCCATATTTTTAGCTGATGCAGTATTTAGAAAAAAGATGTGGGTAAAGAAATGTACACGCCCAGTCATACTGTTAACGGCTCACATCAAAAGACAATCATTTTTGGTGCATCAAGTAGTGATGGCAAACAATTCTTCAGACAGTATGACAAGTTTGATCAGTATTGTTTCTTGGATTATCTAAAGCAGTTAAACAAAAAGTTTGGCAAAATACTAGTCTTTGCAGACAGGGCACCACAACACAGATCAAATATCATAAAGAGATACCTTGAGAAAAATGACGATGTGGCATTACATTGGTTTCCAAAAGGCTCGCCACAGTTTAATGCAGTTGAAGAAGTGTGGAGGCAAGGAAAGTATGATTTGTTGGTATCTCAGTATCAGCCATCATTGAGTAATCTGAAAAGTAACATTTCCAAATATTACAGAACAAGGAGATTCAATTTGGATATTATCAAATATATGCAACGTGAAGATGGTTGATGAATTTATGTTAGAGAGTATATGGTCTGCCACGTTTTAGAATGTCTTCATACAAAGATAATGTTCCAACCAAATACAAAACACCAATAAGAAATGATTCTGATAGAATGTTGCTGGGGATTTTTACATTCATGTTATGATGAAACAATATTGTAAAGATCCTTGGCTTTTTTCATTTGAATAATTTGAGAAATTGATTAAAAAATTGAATTAGTTATGCCCAAGTCTCAGTTAGTTAGTTAGTTCCAAGGGTATCTGAAACTTGGAGAACAAATGAGGTTTTTATGAAAATCAAGGGCAATATGAAATTACAGTATTTAATGTTAACCATGAGACCAGATAATGATAACTCAATTGTGGCAAACACAAAAGGCACTGAAAACGTTCATGCATAATGATATAAGCCACTATTTTATTTTTAATAATGTGAAAACGGCCCTTTATATCATTTTGCTCTTTACGTTATTGCTGACTCTGTATATTGTTCCCTCAGGAGAAGGGGGGGGGGGTGGTAGTGGTAGTGGTAGTGTAGGAGTAGGTAGTAGTAATGTAGCATATGCCGAAGATCTACCGACAATCACTGCAGCCTCTGTTGATTCGGCCAGTAGCATAACCCTCACATACAGCGAGAATGTAGACGTCGCAACAACTGCCGGTCAAGGCTTTGCCCTCTCAGTTGGAGTAGTATCTGCAAACTCTGATCCTGCAGGTTTATCTGATACCATAGTACTTACAGTGTCAGGTATTGCCACCACCTCTGATACGCCAGATGTGATTTACACTGCATCACAGGGCAGTGTAACTGATGAGTCAGCAAATGCTGCAGAAGACCAGACTATTGGTACAGTTGATAGCGCACCGCCAACAGTTGTATCCATTGAAACTGCCAGCACAACTACAATTAATCTCATCTTATCTGAGGAGATTACAGTAAACTCTGCAGCTCCCGGAGACTTTGTGTTATCCGGTGATATCACCACAAGCCCGACTGTTAATGCAATTACTGCGGATAATGATATAGTTACCCTCACCCTTAGTGATGCACTTGATGATGATGATGTCATTAGTCTGGAATATTCCCAAACCACCGGCAGCATAAATGATATTGCACTTCCGCCCTTTGTCGATTCCTTCTCAGTGAGATCACAAGAAACATCTCCAACCGATCTGGCCTTCTCTGCTGATGGAGCCAAGATGTTTGTTGTAGGTTTTAGTGGCGATGACGTAAACGAGTACGACTTGTCCCAACCATTTGACGTATCCACCGCATCCTTTGTCGATGCTTTCTCAGTGAGATCACAAGAATCATTTCCACACGGTCTTGCCTTCTCTGCTGATGGAGCCAAGATGTTTGTTGTAGGTACTAATGGCGATGACGTAAACGAGTACGACTTGTCCCAACCATTTGACGTATCCACCGCATCCTTTGTTGACTCTTTCTCAGTGAGATCACAGGACACAGATCCACGAGGCCTTGCCTTCTCTGCTGATGGGGCAAAGATGTTTGTCGTAGGCGATGCTGGCAATGACGTAAACGAGTACGACTTGTCCCAACCATTTGACGTATCCACCGCATCCTTTGTCGATGCTTTCTCAGTGAGATCACAAGAGACATCTCCATCAGGTCTTGCCTTCTCTACTAGTGGTGCCAAGATGTTTGTCGTAGGTTTTAATGGCGATCGCGTAAGCGAGTACGACTTGTCCCAACCATTTGACGTATCCACTGCATCCTTTGTCTATTCCTTCTCAGTGAGATCACAGGACACATCTCCATCCGGTTTGGCCATCTCTGCTGATGGATCAAAGATGTTTGTTCTAGGTTTTACTGACAAAGACGTAAACGAGTACACGCTGGCAAAACCATTTACTATTCTCCCAAACTCCCTTGCCAGCTTTGCAGCATCTCCAGTTGCAAACAACATTGTTATTCTACCAAGTATCACTGCAGCCTCTGTAGACTCTGCTAGTAGCATAACGCTCACATACAACGAAAACATAGATGTCGCAACAACTGACGGTCAAGGCTTTGCCCTCTCCACTGGAACGGTATCTGCAAACTCTGATCCTGCAGGTTTAACTGATACCATAGTACTTACAGTGTCAGGTATTACCACCTCTGATACGCCAGATGTGATTTACACTGTATCATCAGGCACTGTGGCAGATGTCTCATCCAATTCTGCAGAAGACCAGACCTTCACTGGTACAGTTGATAACGCACTGCCAACTGTATCCTCATTTGCCACTTTATCTAACACTGCAATCAGTCTGAGAATGTCCGAACCGGTATCTGATGAATCTGCAACCCCGTCTGACTTTGTGTTATCCGGTGATATCACTGCAAACCCAATTGTATATGCAATTGCAGCTGATGGAGACACAGTCACCCTCTCCCTTAGTGGTATGCTTGATAGTGATGATATCATCAGTCTGGCATACACCCAAAGTACCGGCAGCATAGATGATACTGCATCTCCATCCTTTGTCGATTCTTTCTCAGTATCATCACAAGACCCATTCCCACGAGATCTTGCCTTCTCTACTAATGGATACAAGATGTTTGTTGTAGGCCTTAATAGCCGTGATGTAAACGAGTACGCACTGGCTGCCCCCTTTGACGTATCTTCTGCATCTTTTGTCGACTCTCTCTCCGTATCATCACAAGAGACATCCCCACATGGTCTTGCCTTCTCTACTGATGGTGCAAAGATGTTTGTTGTAGGTAATGATGGCGATGACGTAAACGAGTACGACTTGTCCCAACCATTTGACGTATCTACTGCAGTCTTTGTTGACTCTTTCTCAGTGAGATCACAGGACACAGATCCACGAGGCCTTGCCTTCTCTGCTGATGGTGCAAAGATGTTTGTTGTAGGTTTTGATAGCCGTGATGTAAACGAGTACACACTGGCTGCCCCCTTTGACGTATCTACTGCAGTCTTTGTCGACTCTTTCTCAGTATCATCACAGGACACATTTCCATCCGGTTTGGCATTCTCTACTAATGGAGACAAGATGTTTGTTGCAGGTCGTACTGGCGATGACGTAAACGAGTACACACTAGCTACCCACTTTGACGTATCTACTGCAGTCTTTGTCGACTCTTTCTCAGTGAGATCACAGGACACAGATCCACGAGGCCTTGCCTTCTCTGCTAATGGTGAGAAGATGTTTGTTGTAGGTAATACTGGCGATGACGTAAACGAGTACACACTGAGAAAACCATTTACTATCCTCCCAAACTCCCTTGCCAGCTTTGCAGCAGCTACAGTTACAAACAACCTTATTACACCCCCCACACGTATCACTGCAGCCTCTGTTGATTCTGCTGATACCATAACTGTTACGTATAACGAGAATGTAGATGTCACGACAACTAACGGTCAAGGCTTTAGCCTCTCAGCTGGAGAAGTAACTGCAAACTCTGATCCTGGAGGTTTATCTGATATTATTACGCTTACAGTATCTGGTATTACCACCACCTCTGATACGCCAGATGTGATTTACACTGCATCATCAGGCACTGTGATTAATGCTTTATCAATTCCTGCAGAAGACCAGACCTTCACTGATACTACTGATAACGCACCGCCAACAGTTGTATCCATTGTAACTGCCGGCCCAACTACCATTAATCTCACTTTATCTGAGGAGATTACAGTAAACTCTCCGGCTCCCGAAGACTTTGTGTTATCTGGTGATATCACCACAAGCCCGACTGTAGATACAATTACTGCGGATAATGATATAGTTACCCTCACCCTTAGTGGTATGCTTGATGATGATGATCTCATTAGTCTGGCATATTCCAAAAGCACCGGCAGCATAGATGATACTGTATCTCCATCCTTTGACAGCTCTTTCTCCGTATCATCACAAGAGACATCCCCAACCGGCATTGCCTTCTCTGCTGATGGAGGCAAGATGTTTGTTACAGGTAATCTTAACGATGACGTAAACGAGTACACACTAACTACCCCCTTTGACGTATCTACTGCAGTCTTTGTCGACTCTTTCTCCGTGAGATCACAAGACATATCTCCACAAGGCTTGGCCTTCTCTGCTAGTGGAGGCAAGATGTTTGTTGTAGGTAATGATGGCAATAACGTAAACGAGTACACACTAACTACCACCTTTGACGTATCTACTGCAACCTTTGCAGGCTCTTTCTCAGTGGCATCACAAGAGACATCCCCACGAGGTCTTGCCTTCTCTGCTGATGGAGGCAAGATGTTTGTTACAGGTAATCTTAACGATAACGTAAACGAGTACACACTAACTACCCCCTTTGACGTATCTACTGCAGTCTTTGACAGCTCTTTCTCAGTGAGATCACAAGACACAAATCCATACGACCTTGCCTTCTCTGCTAACGGTGAGAAGATGTTTGTTGTAGGTGGTAGTGGCGATGACATAAACGAGTACACCCTGGCTGCCCCCTTTGATGTATCTACTGCAGTCTTTGACGGCTCTTTTCCAGTGAGATCACAAGACACATCCCCACGAGGCCTGACCTTCTCTGCTGATGGAGACAAGATGTTTGTTGTAGGTGGTAGTGGCGATGACGTAAACGAGTACACGCTGAGAAAACTATTTACTTTATTTCCAAACTCCCTTGCCAGCTTTGCAGCAGCTACAGTTACAAACAACCTTATTACACTCCCACGTATCACTGCAGCCTCTGTGGATTCTGCTAGTAGCATAACCCTCACATACAACGAAAACATAGATGTCACGACAACTAACGGTCAAGGCTTTACCCTCTCTGATGGAACCATACATGCAAACTCTGATCCTGCAGGCTCATCTAGTATTATCACCCTTACAGTGTCAGGCCTTACTACCTCTGATACGCCAGATGTGATTTACACTGCATCATCAGGTACTGTGACAGATGTCTCATCCAATCCTGCAGAAGACCAGACATTCACTGATACAGTTGATAGCGCACCGCCAACAGTTGTATCCATTGAAACTGCCAGCACAACTACCATTAATCTCACTTTATCTGAGGAGATTACAGTAGACTCTGCAGCTCCCGGAGACTTTGTGTTGTCTGGTGATATCACCACAAGCCCGACTGTAGATACAATTACAGCTAATAATGATATAGTCACCCTCACCCTTAGTGGCGCACTTGATTATGATGATGACATTAATCTGGCATACTCCAAGAGTACCGGCAGCATAGGTGACACTACATCTCCATCATCCTTTGTCGACTCTTTCTCAGTGGCATCACAAGACTCATCTCCAACCGGTTTGGCCTTCTCTGCTGATGGATCCAAGATGTTTGTTGTAGGTAGTACTGGCGATGACGTAAACGAGTACACACTATCTACCCCCTTTGACGTATCTACTGCAACTTTTGTCGACTCTTTCTCAGTGGTATCACAAATCCAATCTCCAGCCGGCCTTGCCTTCTCTGCTGATGGATCCAAGATGTTTGTTCTAGATTTTGCTGTTCGGGATGTAAACGAGTACACACTAGCTACCCCCTTTGACGTATCTACTGCAGTCTTTGACAGCTCTTTCTCAGTGTTCTCACAAGAGGCATCTCCACGAGGTCTTGCCTTCTCTGCTGATGGAGCAAAGATGTTTGTTGTAGGTAATACTGGCGATGACGTAAACGAGTACACACTATCTACCCCCTTTGACGTATCTTCTTCATCTTTTGCCGGCTCTTTCTCAGTGGGCTCACAAGAACTAGATCCACGAGGTCTTGCCTTCTCTGCTGATGGATCCAAGATGTTTGTTGTAGGTAGTACTGGCGATGACGTAAACGAGTACACACTAACTACCCCCTTTGACGTATCTTCTGCATCCTTTGCAGGCTCTTTCTCAGTGGCATCACAAGACACATTTCCAGCCAGTCTTGCCTTCTCTGCTGATGGATCAAAGATGTTTGTTGTAGGTAGTCTTGGTCAGGACGTAAACGAGTACACGCTGGCAAAACCATTTACTATTCTCCCAAACTCCCTTGCCAGCTTTGCAGCATCTCCAGTTACAAACAACATTGCCCCACCACCAGATGTTACACCGCCACGTATCACTGCAGCCTCTGTGGATTCTGCTGATACCATAACTGTTACGTATAGCGAGGATGTAGATGTCACCACAACTAACGGCGCAGGCTTTAGCCTCTCAGTTGGAGAAGTAACTGCAAACTCTGATCCTGGAGGTTTATCTGATACCATAACGCTTACAGTGTCAGGCATTACCACCACCTCTGATACGCCAGATGTGACTTACACTGCATCACCAGGTACTGTGGAGGATGGTTCATCCAATCCTGCAGAAGACCAGACTATAGGTACGACTGATAACGCACCGCCAACAGTTCTATCCATTGGAACTGCCAGCCCAACTACCATTAATCTTATTTTATCTGAGGAGATTACACTCAACGCTACGGCCCCCGGAGACTTTGTGTTGTCCGGTGAGATATCCACAGACCCGACTGTAACTGCAATTGCAGCTGCTGGAGACACAGTCACCCTCACCCTTAGTGATTCACTTGATAGTGATGATGTCATTAATCTGGCATACACCCAAAGTACCGGCAGCATAGATGATATCGCACTTGCATCCTTTGCCGGCTCTTTCTCAGTGTCATCAGAAGATACATTTCCAGCCGGTCTTGCCTTCTCTGCTGATGGAACCAAGATGTTTGTTGTAGGTATTGCTGGTCAGGATGTAAACGAGTACACGCTAACTACCCCCTTTGACGTATCTGCTGCAACTTTTGTCGACTCTTTCTCAGTAGTATCACAAGAGACATCTCCGGCCGGTCTTGCCTTCTCTGCTGATGGAGCCAAGATGTTTGTTGTAGGTGTTATTGGTCAGGACGTAAACGAGTACACGCTATCTGCCCCCTTTGACGTATCTTCTGCAGTCTTTGTCGACTCTTTCTCCGTATCATCACAAGAGACATCTCCATCCGGCCTGGCCTTCTCTGCTGATGGCGCCAAGATGTTTGTTGCAGGTTATGATGGCGATGACGTAAACGAGTACACATTATCTGCCCCCTTTGACGTATCTTCTGCAGTCTTTGTCGACTCTTTCTCAGTGGCATCACAAGACACATTTCCAACCGGCCTGACCTTCTCTGCTGATGGCGCCAAGATGTTTGTTGCAGGTTTTAATGACGATGACGTAAACGAGTACACATTAACTGCCCCCTTTGACGTATCTACTGCAGAATTTGCCGGCTCTTTCTCAGTGGCATCAGAAGACACATCTCCAGTCGGCCTTGCCTTCTCTGCTGATGGCGCAAAGATGTTTGTCGTAGGTAATGATGGCGATGCCGTATACGAGTACACGCTGACAAAACCATTTACTATTCTCCCAAACTCCCTTGCCAGCTTTGCAGCATCTCCAGTTGAAAACAACATTGTTCCACTACGTATCACTGCAGCCTCTGTAGACTCTGATAGTACCATAACTGTTACGTATAGCGAGGATGTAGATGTCACAACAACTGACGGTCAAGGCTTTGCCCTCTCAGTTGGAGTCGTATCTGCAAACTCTGATCCTGGAGGCTTGACTGATATTATTACGCTTACAGTGTCAGGTATTGGCACATCTGATACTCCAGATGTGACTTATACTAAATCATCAGGCACTGTGATTAATGCTTTATCAATTCCTGCAGAAGACCAGACCTTCACTGGTACAGCTGATAACGCACCGCCAACTGTCTTATCCATTGGAACTGCCAGCCCAACTACCATTAATCTTATTTTATCTGAGGAGATTACACTCAACGCTACGGCCCCCGGAGACTTTGTGTTATCTGGTGATATCACCACAACCCCGACTGTTAATGCAGTTGCATCAGATAATGATATAGTTACCCTCACCCTTAGTGGTATACTTGATGATGATGATATTATCAGTCTGGCATATACCAAAAGTACCGGCAGCATAGATGATATTATATCTCCATCCTTTGCAGGCTCTTTCTCAGTGGCATCACAAGAGTCATCCCCGCGAGGCCTTGCCTTCTCTGCTGATGGCGCCAAGATGTTTGTCGTAGGTACTATTGGCGATGACGTAAACCAGTACACACTGACTGCCCCCTTTGACGTATCTACTGCAGTCTTTGCAGGCTCTTTCTCAGTGGAATCACAAGTGTCATCCCCGCGAGGCCTTGCCTTCTCTGCTGATGGCGCCAAGATGTTTGTCGTAGATAGTAGTGGCAGTGACGTAAACCAGTACACACTAGCTACCCCCTTTGACGTATCTACTGCAGTCTTTGCAGGCTCTTTCTCAGTGGCATTACAAGAGTCATCCTCGCGAGGCCTTGCCTTCTCTGCTGATGGCGCCAAGATGTTTGTTGCAGGTAATAATGGCGATGACGTAAACCAGTACACTCTAGCTACCCCCTTTGACGTATCTTCTGCAGTCTTTGCAGGCTCTTTTCCAGTGGCATCACAAGACTCATCTCCATCAGGCCTTGCCTTCTCTGCTAATGGTGCCAAGATGTTTGTCGTAGGTGGTAGTGGCAATGACGTAAACGAGTACACACTAGCTACCCCCTTTGACGTATCTACTGCAGTCTTTGCAGGCTCTTTTCCAGTGGCATCACAAGACACATCTCCAACAGGCCTTGCCTTCTCTGCTGATGGCGCCAAGATGTTTGTTTTAGGCGATAGTGGCAATGACGTAAACGAGTACACACTGGCAAAACCATTTACTTTCCTTCCAAACTCCCTTGCCAGCTTTGCAGCAGTTGCAGTTGCAAACAACATTGCTCCACCAAGTATCACTGCAGCCTCTGTGGATTCTGATAGTACCATAACCATTACGTATAGCGAGAATGTGGATGTCACAACAACTGACGGTCAAGGCTTTACCCTCTCAGCTGGAGAAGTAACTGCAAACTCTGATCCTGGAGGCTTGACTGATATTATCACCCTTACAGTATCTGGTATTACCACCACCTCTGATACGCCAGATGTGACTTACACTGCCACATCAGGCACTGTGACAGATGCCTCATCCAATCCTGCAGAAGACCAGACCTTCACTGGTACTACTGATAACGCACCGCCAACCGTCTTATCCATTGGAACTGCCGGCCCAACTACCATTAATCTTATTTTATCTGAGGATATTACAGTAAACTCTGCAGCCCCCGAAGACTTTGTGTTATCTGGTGACATCACCACAACCCCGACTGTTAATGCAATTACTGCAGATAATGATATAGTTACCCTCTCCCTTAGTGGTATGCTTGATTATGATGATGATATCAGTCTGGCATATACCCAAAATACCGGCAGCATAGATGATATTATATCTCCATCCTTTGTCGACTCTTTCTTCGTATCATCACAAGACACATCCCCGCGAGGTCTTGCCTTCTCTGCTAATGGCGCCAAGATGTTTGTCGTAGGTAATGATGGCGATGCCGTATACGAGTACGCACTGGCTGCCCCCTTTGACGTATCTTCTGCAGTCTTTGCCGGCTCTTTCTTCGTATCATCACAAGACACATCCCCGCGAGGTCTTGCCTTCTCTGCTAATGGCGCCAAGATGTTTGTTGTAGGTAATGATGGCGATGACGTAAACGAGTACGCACTGGCTGCCCCCTTTGACGTATCTTCTGCAGTCTTTGCCGGCTCTTTCTCCGTATCATCACAAGAATCAACTCCAACCGGCCTGGCATTCTCTGCTGATGGCGCCAAGATGTTTGTTGCAGGTTTTAATAGCGATAACGTAAACGAGTACACACTGGCTGCCCCCTTTGACGTATCTTCTGCAGTCTTTGACAGCTCTTTCTCAGTGGCATCACAAGAATCAGATCCAGCAGGCCTGGCCTTCTCTGCTGATGGAGCCAAGATGTTTGTTGTAGGTAATGATGGCGATGACGTAAACGAGTACGCACTGGCTGCCCCCTTTGACGTATCTGCTGCAGTCTTTGCCGGCTCTTTCTCAGTGGCATCAGAAGAATCATCCCCGCGAGGCCTTGCCTTCTCTGCTAATGGAGCCAAGATGTTTGTCGTAGGTAATAGTGGCAATGACGTAAACGAGTACACGCTGGCAAAACCGTTTACTTTCCTTCCAAACTCCCTTGCCAGCTTTGAAGCAGTTGCAGTTGAAAACAACATTGCTCCACTACGTATCACTGCAGCCTCTGTAGACTCTGATAGTACCATAACCATTACGTATAGCGAGGATGTGGATGTCTCAACAACTGACGGTCAAGGCTTTAGCCTCTCTGATGGAGTCGTATCTGCAAACTCTGATCCTGGAGGTTCATCTAGTATTATTACGCTTACAGTGTCAGGTATTACCACCACCTCTGATACGCCAGATGTGACTTACACTGCATCATCAGGTACTGTGACAGATGCCTCATCTAATCCTGCAGTAGACCAGACTATTGGTACTACTGATAACGCACCGCCAACAGTTGTATCCATTGGAACTGCCGGCCCATCTACCATTAATCTCATCTTATCTGAGGAGATTACAGTAAACTCTGCAGCCCCTGAAGACTTTGTGCTATCTGGTGATATCACTGCAAACCCGACTGTAACTGCAATTGCAGCCAATGCAGACACAGTTACCCTCTCCCTTAGTGGTATACTTGATTATGATGATGATATCAATCTGGAATATTCCAAAAGCACTGGCAGCATAGATGACACTGCATCTCCATCCTTTGCAGGCTCTTTCTCCGTATCATCAGAAGACACATTTCCAACCGGCCTGGCCTTCTCTGCTAATGGCGCCAAGATGTTTGTTTTAGGTACTAGTGGCCAGGATGTAAATGAGTACACACTATCTGCCCCCTTTGACGTATCTACTGCATCCTTTGTCGTCTCTTTCTCCGTATCATCACAAGCCACATCTCCACTAGGCCTTGCCTTCTCTGCTAATGGCGCCAAGATGTTTGTTGTAGGTACTAGTGGCCAGGATGTAAACGAGTACACCTTATCTACTCCCTTTGACGTATCTACTGCATCCTTTGTCGACTCTTTCTCAGTGGCATCACAAGACACATCTCCACAAGGCCTTGCCTTCTCTGCTGATGGTGGGAAGATGTTTGTTGTAGGTAATAATGGCGATGACGTAAACGAGTACATCTTATCTACTCCCTTTGACGTATCTACTGCATCCTTTGTCGACTCTTTCTCAGTGGCATCACAAGACCTAACTCCATTTGACCTGGCCTTCTCTGCTGATGGTGAGAAGATGTTTGTTTTAGGTAATAATGGCGATGACGTAAACGAGTACGCACTGGCTGCCCCCTTTGACGTATCTACTGCATCCTTTGCAGGCTCTTTCTCAGTGGCATCACAAGACACATCTCCAGAAGGCCTGGCATTCTCTGCTAATGGTGAGAAGATGTTTGTTGTAGGTAATGCTGGCAATGACATAAACGAGTACACGCTGGCAAAACCATTTACTTTACTCCCAAACTCCCTTGCCAGCTTTGCAGCAGTTATAGTTGAAAACAGCATTGCTCCACCATCAGATGTTACTCCGCCAAGCATCACTGCAGCCTCTGTAGACTCTGATAATATCATAACCATTACGTATAGCGAGGATGTAGACGTCAGCACAACTGACGGTCAGGGCTTTGCACTCTCCACTGGAGTCGTATCTGCAAACTCTGATCCTGGAGGCTTGACTGATATTATCACCCTTACAGTATCAGGCATTGCCACCACCTCTGATACTCCAGATGTGACTTACACTGCCACATCAGGCACTGTGATTAATGCTTTATCAATTCCTGCAGAAGACCAGACCTTCACTGGTACAGCTGATAACGCCCCGCCAACCGTCTTATCCATTGGAACTGCCGGCCCAACTACCATTAATCTTATTTTATCTGAGGAGATTACACTCAACTCTACGGCCCCCGGAGACTTTGTGTTGTCTGGTACCATATCTACAAACCCGACTGTAACTGCAATTGCCGCTGCTGGAGACACAGTCACCCTCTCCCTTAGTGGTATACTTGATGATGATGATCTCATTAACCTGGCATACACCAAAAGTACCGGCAGCATAGATGACACTGCACTTCCATCCTTTGTCGACTCTTTCTCAGTGTCATCACAAGACGTATCTCCAATCGGTTTGGCCTTCTCTGCTGATGGATACAAGATGTTTGTTGTAGGTAGTAGTGACGATGACGTAAACGAGTACACACTAGCTGCACCCTTTGACGTATCTTCTGCAGTCTTTGTCGACTCTTTCTCAGTGGCATCACAGGAATCATCTCCAGCCGGCCTGGCATTCTCTGCTGATGGAGGCAAGATGTTTGTTGTAGGTCTTAATAGCGATAACGTAAACGAGTACACACTAGCTGCACCCTTTGACGTATCTTCTGCAGTCTTTGTCGACTCTTTCTCAGTGGCATTACAAGACACATCTCCAACCGGTTTGGCCTTCTCTGCTGATGGCGCCAAGATGTTTGTCGTAGGTAGTGATGACGATGACGTACACCAGTACGCACTGGCTACCCCCTTTGACGTATCTACTGCAGTCTTTGACAGCTCTTTCTCAGTGGTACTACAAGACACATCTCCATTCGGTTTGGCCTTCTCTGCTGATGGAGCCAGGATGTTTGTAGTAGGTAATGGTAACGATGACGTACACCAGTACACACTAGCTGCCCCCTTTGACGTATCTTCTGCAGAATTTGCCGGCTCTTTCTCAGTGTTATCAGAAGAAACATCCCCAACCGGTCTGGCATTCTCTGCTAATGGAGCCAAGATGTTTGTCGTAGGTACTAGTGACGATGCCGTATACGAGTACGCGCTGGCAAAACCGTTTTCTATCCTTCCAAACTCCCTTGCCAGCTTTGCAGCATCTCCAGTTGCAAACAACATTGCCCCACCACCACCAGTTGTTACTCCACCACCAGTTGTTACTCCACCGCCACCAGATGTTACTCCGCCAAGTATCATTGCAGCCTCTGTGGATTCTGCTAGTACCATAACTGTTACGTATAGCGAGGATATAGATGTCAGCACAGTTAATGGAGCAGGCTTTGCACTCTCCACTGGAGTCGTATCTGCAAACTCTGATCCTGGAGGTTCATCTAGTATTATCACCCTTACAGTGTCAGGCATTACCACCACCTCTGATACGCCAGATGTGACTTACACTGCAGCACAGGGCAGTGTAACTGATGTTTCATCCAATCCTGCAGAAGACCAGACCTTCACTGGTACTACTGATAACGCACCGCCACGTATCACTGCAGCCTCTGTAGATTCTGATAGTATCATAACTGTTACGTATAGCGAGGATGTGGATGTCACAACAACTGACGGTCAAGGCTTTACCCTCTCTGATGGAGTCGTATCTGCAAACTCTGATCCTGGAGGCTCATCTAGTATTATTACGCTTACAGTGTCAGGTATTACTACCTCTGATACGCCAGATGTGATTTACACTGCATCATCAGGCACTGTGGCAGATGTCTCATCAATTCCTGCAGAAGACCAGACTGTTGGTACAGTTGATAACGCACCGCCAACAGTTCTATCCATTGGAACTGCCAGCACAACTACAATTAATCTCACTTTATCTGAGGAGATTGCACTCAACTCTACAGCCCCCGGAGACTTTGTGTTGTCCGGTGACATCACCACAAGCCCGACTGTTAATGCAGTTACAGCCAATAATGATATAGTTACCCTCTCCCTTAGTGACACACTTGATGATGATGATGATATCAGTCTGGAATATTCCAAGAGTACCGGCAGCATAGATGATACTGCATCTCCATCCTTTGACAGCGCTTTCTCCGTAGTATCACAAGAATTCTTTACAACCGGTCTTGCCTTCTCTGCTGATGGTGAGAAGATGTTTGTTTTAGGTACTGCTCGTCAGAATGTAAACGAGTACACCTTATCTACCCCCTTTGACGTATCCACTGCAACCTTTGTAGACGCTTTCTCCGTATCATCAGAAGACACAACTCCACTAGGCCTGGCCTTCTCTGCTAATGGAGCCAAGATGTTTGTTGTAGGTAATAATGGCGATGATGTAAACCAGTACACCCTATCTGCCCCCTTTGATGTATCTACTGCAGACTTTGTCAACTCTTTCTCAGTATCATCACAAGACACAACTCCACGAGGTCTTGCCTTCTCTGCTGATGGTGAGAAGATGTTTGTTGTAGGTGGTAATGGCCAGGATGTAAACGAGTACACCCTATCTACCCCCTTTGATGTAACTTCTGCAATTCATGTCGACTCTT
Organism: Candidatus Nitrosopumilus sp.; assembly: GCA_965248045.1. GTDB lineage: Archaea > Thermoproteota > Nitrososphaeria > Nitrososphaerales > Nitrosopumilaceae > Nitrosopumilus. Next base: position 813,678 of record CBDFIG010000002.1, on the reverse strand, counting down.
TCTCAGTGAGATCACAAGAATCAGCTCCATACGACCTTACCTTCTCTGCTAATGGATACAAGATGTTTGTTTTAGGTTTTGATGGCGATGAGGTAAACGAGTACACACTAACTGTTCCCTTTGACGTATCTTCTGCAACCTTTGCAGGCTCTTTCTCCATATCATCAGAAGACACAGCTCCACGAAGCCTGGCCTTCTCTGCTGATGGATACAAGATGTTTGTTTTAGGTAATGAAGGCGATGACGTAAACGAGTACACACTGGCAAAACCATTTACTTTACTCCCAAACTCCCTTGCCAGCTTTGCAGCAGCTGCAGTTGCAAACAACATTGCTCCACCAGTTGTTACTCCGCCAAGTATCACTGCAGCCTCTGTAGACTCTGATAATATCATAACTATTACGTATAGCGAAAACATAGACGTCTCAACAACTGGCGGTCAAGGCTTTACCCTCTCCACTGGAGCCGTATCTGCAAACTCTGATCCTGGAGGCTCATCTAGTATCATAACCCTTACAGTGTCAGGTATTACTACCTCTGATACGCCAGATGTGACTTATTCTGCATCATCAGGCAGTGTAACAGGTGTCTCATCAATTCCTGCAGAAGACCAGACTATTGGTACGACTGACAACGCACCGCCAACAGTTCTATCCATTGGAACTGCCAGCACAACTACCATTAATCTCACTTTATCTGAGGATATCACAGTAAACTCTGCTGACTCTGGAGACTTTGTGTTATCTGGTGCCATCACCACAAGCCCGACTGTTAATGCAATTGCCGCTGCTGGAGACACAGTCACCCTCACCCTTAGTGACACACTTGATGATGATGATGATATCAGTCTGGCATATACCAAAAGTACCGGCAGCATAGATGACACTGCACTTGCATCCTTTGTCGACTCTTTCCCAGTAATATTACAAGACACATCTCCAGCCGGTCTTGCCTTCTCTGCTGATGGAGCCAAGATGTTTGTTGTAGGTAATGGTGGCGGGGATGTACACGAGTATGCACTGGTTGCCCCCTTTGATGTATCTACTGCAGTCTTTGACAGCTCTTTCTCAGTGTCATCACAAGAATCATCTCCACGAGGCCTGGCCTTCTCTGCTAATGGATCCAAGATGTTTGTTGCAGGTGATAATGGCGATGACGTAAACGAGTACGCACTGGCTACCCCCTTTGATGTATCTACTGCAGTCTTTGACAGCTCTTTCTCAGTGTCATCACAAGAATCATTTCCAATCGGCCTGGCCTTCTCTGCTGATGGATCCAAGATGTTTGTTCTAGGTTTTAGTGGCGAGGATGTAAACGAGTACGCACTGGCTGCCCCCTTTGATGTATCTACTGCAGTCTTTGACAGCTCTTTCTCAGTGTCATCACAAGAATCACTTCCATCCGGCCTGGCCTTCTCTGCTAATGGTGAGAAGATGTTTGTTGCAGGTAATATTGGCGATGACATAAACGAGTATGCACTGGCTGCCCCCTTTGATGTATCTACTGCAACCTTTGCAGACTCTTTCTCAGTGTCATCACAAGACGATTCTCCACGAGGTCTGGCCTTCTCTGCTGATGGAGCCAAGATGTTTGTTGTAGGTAGTAATGACGGTGACGTAAACGAGTACACGCTTGCAAAACCGTTTACTGTTCTCCCAAACTCCCTTGCCAGCTTTGCAGCAGTTATAGTTGAAAACAACATTGCTCCACCACCACCACCAGTTGTTACTCCACCGCCATCAGATGTTACTTCCCCAAGTATCACTGCAGCCTCTGTAGACTCTGCTAGTAGCATAACGCTCACATACAACGAAAACATAGATGTCGAAACAACTGACGGTCAAGGCTTTGCCCTCTCCACTGGAACGATATCTGCAAACTCTGATCCTGGAGGCTCATCTGATATTATTACGCTTACAGTATCTGGTATTGGCACCTCTGATACTCCAGATGTGACTTATTCTGCATCATCAGGTACTGTGGAGGATGTCTCATCAAATTCTGCAGAAGACCAGACCTTCACTGGCACTACTGATGGCGCACCGCCACGTATCACTGCAGCCTCCGTTGATTCTGCTAGTACCATAACTATTACGTATAGCGAAAATGTAGATGTCAGCACAACTAATGGAGCAGGCTTTACCCTCTCCACTGGAGTAGTATCTGCAAACTCTGATCCTGCAGGCTCATCTGATACCATAACCCTTACAGTATCAGGCATTACCACCTCTGATACTCCAGATGTGACTTATTCTGAATTACAGAGCACTGTAATAACTGATGCTTCATTAAATTTTGCAGAAAATGAGACCTTTGTTGGTACTACTGACAACGCACCGCCAACAGTTGTATCCATTGGAACTGCCAGCACAACTACCATCAATCTCACTTTATCTGAGGAGATTACACTCAACTCTACAGCCCCCGGAGACTTTGTGTTGTCTGGTGACATCACCACAAACCCGACTATTAATGCAATTGCAGCTAATAATGATATCGTTACCCTCTCCCTTAGTGATTCACTTGATAGTGATGATGACATTAGTCTGGAGTATTCCAAGAGTACTGGCAGCATAGATGATATTACATCTCCATCCTTTGCAGGCTCTTTCTCAGTGGCATCAGAAGAAACATCTCCATCCGGCCTTGCCTTCTCTGCTAATGGTGAGAAGATGTTTGTTGTAGGTACTATTGGCGATGACGTAAACGAGTACACCTTATCTGCCCCCTTTGACGTATCCACTGCATCCTTTGTCGACTCTTTCTCCGTATCATCACAAGAAGCAAATCCACGAGGTCTTGCCTTCTCTGCTAATGGTGAGAAGATGTTTGTTTTAGGTACTAGTGGCGATGACGTAAACGAGTACACACTATCTGCCCCCTTTGACGTATCCACTGCATCCTTTGTCGACTCTTTCTCCGTATCATCACAAGAAGCAAATCCACTAGGCCTTGCCTTCTCTGCTAATGGTGAGAAGATGTTTGTTGTAGGTATTATTGGCGATGACGTAAACGAGTACACACTATCTGCCCCCTTTGACGTATCCACTGCATCCTTTGTCGACTCTTTCTCAGTGGCATCACAGGACCTGGTTCCACACGGTCTGGCCTTCTCTGCTAATGGAGCCAAGATGTTTGTTGTAGGTAGTAATGACGGTGACGTAAACGAGTACACACTGGCTGCCCCCTTTGATGTATCTGCTGCATCCTTTGCAGGCTCTTTCTCAGTGAGCTCACAAGAAACATCTCCACGAGGTCTTGCCTTCTCTGCTGATGGTGAGAAGATGTTTGTTGTAGGTAATGATGGTGATGACGTAAACGAGTACACGCTGGCAAAACCATTTACTCTCCTCCCAAACTCCCTTGCCAGCTTTGCAGCAGCTACAGTTGAAAACAACATTCCTCCGCCACCAGTTGTTACTCCACCAGTTGTTACTCCACCAGTTGTTACTCCACCAGTTGTTACTCCACCAGATGTTACTCCGCCAACCGTTCTATCCATTGGAACTGCCAGCCCAACAACAATTGATCTCGTGCTATCTGAGGACATTACAGACAACTCTGCTGACCCAGGAGACTTTGTGTTATCTGGTGCCATCACCACAAGCCCGACTGTAGATACAATTACAGCCAGTGGAGACACAGTCACCCTCACCCTTAGTGACACACTTGATGATGATGATCTCATTAACCTGGCATACACCCAAAGTACCGGCAGCATAGATGACACTGCACTTCCATCATTTGCCGGCTCTTTCTCAGTGGCATCACAAACCACATCCCCACACGGTCTTGCCTTCTCTGCTGATGGAGCAAAGATGTTTGTTGTAGGTGATAATGACGATGACGTACACCAGTACGCACTAGCTGCCCCCTTTGACGTATCTTCTGCATCTTATGCCGGCTCTTTCTCAGTGGCATCACAAACCACATCCCCACACGGTCTTGCCTTCTCTGCTGATGGTGCCAAGATGTTTGTCGTAGGTTTTGGTGGCGATGACGTACACCAGTACGCACTATCTACCCACTTTGACGTAACTACTGCAGTCTTTGTCGTCTCTTTCTCAGTGTCATCACAAGACGAATCTCCACGAGGCCTGGCCTTCTCTGCTGATGGAGCCAAGATGTTTGTTGTAGGTAGTGCTGGCGATGACGTACACCAGTACGCACTATCTGCCCCCTTTGACGTATCTGCTGCATCCTTTGTCGTCTCTTTCTCAGTGACATCAGAAGACACATTTCCACGGGGTCTTGCCTTCTCTGCTGATGGGGCAAAGATGTTTGTTGTAGGTGATAGTGGCAATGACGTAAACGAGTACACACTAACTACCCCCTTTGACGTATCTACTGCAACTTTTGTCGACTCTTTCTTAGTGGCATCCCAAGACACATCCCCACAAGGCCTGGCCTTCTCTGCTGATGGTGCCAAGATGTTTGTTGTAGGTAATACTGGCGATGACGTAAACGAGTACACACTAGCTGCCCCCTTTGACGTATCTACTGCAACTGTTGCAGGCTCTTTCTCAGTGAAATCACAAGACACATTTCCAGCCGGTTTGGCCTTCTCTGCTGATGGAGCAAAGATGTTTGTTGTAGGTTTTGTTGATAGGGACGTAAACGAGTACACACTGGCTGCCCCCTTTGACGTAACTACTGCAACTTTTGCCGGCTCTTTTTCAGTGGCATCACAAGAAGCATTTCCACGGGGTCTTGCCTTCTCTGCTGATGGGGCAAAGATGTTTGTTGCAGGTTATGATGACGGTGACGTACACCAGTACGCACTATCTGCCCCCTTTGACGTATCTACTGCAGTCTTTGTCGACTCTTTCTCAGTGGCATTACAAGACACATTTCCAATCGGTTTGGCCTTCTCTGTTAATGGAGCCAAGATGTTTGTCGTAGGTAATACTGGTCAAGATGTAAACGAGTACACACTAGCTACTGCCTTTGACGTAACTACTGCAACTTTTGTCGATTCCTTCTCAGTGGCATCACAAGAAACATCCCCACAAGGTCTTGCCTTCTCTGTTAATGGAGCCAAGATGTTTGTTGCAGGTTTTAATGGCGAGGATGTAAACGAGTACGCACTAGCTGCCCCCTTTGACGTATCTACTGCAGTCTTTGCCGGCTCTTTCTCAGTGGCATTACAAGAAACATCACCACGAGGTCTTGCCTTCTCTGCTGATGGAGCAAAGATGTTTGTTGTAGGTAATGATAGCGATGACGTAAACGAGTACACGCTGGCAAAACCGTTTACTTTCCTTCCAAACTCCCTTGCCAGCTTTGTAGCAGCTGCAGTTGCAAACAACATTGCTCCACCGCCCCGTATCACTGCAGCCTCTGTTGATTCGGCTGATACCATAACCATTACGTATAGCGAGGATGTAGACGTTGCAACAGTTAACGGGCAAGGCTTTACACTCTCCACTGGAACCGTATCTGCAAACTCTGATCCTGGAGGCTCATCTGATATTATCACCCTTACAGTGTCAGGCATTACCACCTCTGATACGCCAGATGTGACTTATTCTGAATCATCAGGCACTGTGACAGGTGCTTCATCCAATCCTGCAGAAGACCAGACTATTGGTACTACTGATAACGCACCGCCAACAGTTCTATCCATTGGAACTGCCAGCCCAACTACAATCAATCTCATCTTATCTGAGGAGATTACAGTAAACTCTGCAGCTCCCGGAGACTTTGTGTTGTCCGGTGACATCACTGCAAACCCAACTATTAATGCAATTGCATCCAATGATGATATAGTTACCCTCTCCCTTAGTGACACACTTGATAGTGATGATGTCATTAGTCTGGCATATTCCAAAAGTACCGGCAGCATAGATGACACTGCATCCCAGCCAAACTCCCTTGCCAGCTTTGTAGCAGCTGCAGTTGCAAACAACATTGCTCCACCGCCCCGTATCACTGCAGCCTCTGTAGATTCGGCTGATACCATAACCATTACGTATAGCGAGGATGTAGACGTTGCAACAGTTAACGGGCAAGGCTTTACACTCTCCACTGGAACCGTATCTGCAAACTCTGATCCTGGAGGCTCATCTGATATTATCACCCTTACAGTGTCAGGCATTACCACCTCTGATACGCCAGATGTGACTTATTCTGAATCATCAGGCACTGTGACAGGTGCTTCATCCAATCCTGCAGAAGACCAGACTATTGGTACTACTGATAACGCACCGCCAACAGTTCTATCCATTGGAACTGCCAGCCCAACTACAATCAATCTCATCTTATCTGAGGAGATTACAGACAACTCTGCTGAGCCTGGAGACTTTGTGTTGTCCGGTGACATCACTGCAAATCCGACTGTAACTGCAGTTGCAGCTGCCAATGGAGACACAGTCACCCTCACCCTTAGTGGTATACTTGATTATGATGATATCATTAACCTGGCATACACCCAAAATACCGGCAGCATAGATGACACTGCATCCCCGTCGCCAAACTCCCTTGCCAGCTTTGCAGCATCTCTAGTTACAAACAACATTATTGCTCCACCGCCAGATGTTATTGCTCCACTGCCCCGTATCACTGCAGCCTCTGTTGATTCGGCTGATACCATAACTGTTACGTATAGCGAGAATGTAGACGTTGCAACAGTTAACGGGCAAGGCTTTACACTCTCCACTGGAACCGTATCTGCAAACTCTGATCCTGGAGGCTTAACTGATATTATCACCCTTACAGTATCAGGTATTGGCACCACCTCTGATACGCCAGATGTGACTTACACTGCAGCATCAGGCACTGTGACAGGTGCTTCATCCATTCCTGCAGAAGACCAGACCTTCACTGGTACATCTGACAACGCACCGCCAACAGTTGTATCCATTGGAACTGCCAGCCCAACTACCATTAATCTAATACTATCTGAGGAGATTACAGACAACTCTGTTGCCCCCGGAGACTTTGTGCTGTCTGGTACCATATTCACAAACCCGACTGTAAATGCAGTTGCAGCCAATGGAGACACAGTTACCCTCACCCTTAGTGACACACTTGATTATGATGATGTCATTAGTCTGGCATACACCCAAAATACCGGCAGCATAGATGACACTGCATCCCCGTCGCCAAACTCCCTTGCCAGCTTTGCAGCATCTCCAGTTACAAACAACATTACTCCGCCAGATATTACTCCGCCAGATGTTATTACTCCGCCCCGTATCACTGCAGCCTCTGTTGATTCGGCTGATACCATAACTGTTACGTATAACGAGAATGTAGATGTCACAACAGTTGACGGCGCAGGCTTTACCCTCTCTACTGGAACCGTATCTGCAAACTCTGATCCTGGAGGCTCATCTGATATTATCACCCTTACAGTATCAGGCATTACCACCTCTGATACGCCAGATGTGACTTATACTGAATCATCAGGCACTGTGATTAATGCTTTATCCATTCCTGCAGAAGACCAGACCTTCACTGGTACAGTTGATAACGCACCGCCAAGCATCACTGCAGCCTCTGTTGATTCAGCTGATACCATAACTCATCTTATATGAGCGAGGATGTAGATGTCACAACAGTTAACGGTCAAGGCTTTGCACTCTCAGTTGGAACGATATCTGCAAACTCTGATCCTGCAATTGCATAACTGATACCATAACCCTTACAGTATCAGGCATTACCACCTCTGATACGCCAGATGTGACTTAGTCTGCATCACCAGGCACTGTGGAAGATGACACTGCATCCTGCCAAACTCCCTTGCCAGCTATGTAGCAGCTGCAGTTGCAAACAACATTGCACCACCGCCCCGTATCACTGCAGCCTCTGTAATTCTGCTAGATACCATAACCATCACGTATAGCGAGGATGTAGACGTCGCAACAACTAACGGGCAAGGCTTTGCACTCTCAGTTGGAACGATATCTGCAAACTCTGATCCTGGAGGCTCATCTGATACCATAACCCTTACAGTATCAGGCATTACCACCTCTGATACGCCAGATGTGACTTATACTGCATCACCAGGCACTGTGGAAGATGGTTCATCAAATCCTGCAGAAGACCAGACCTTCACTGGTACATCTGATAACGCACCGCCAACAGTTCAATCCATTGGAACTGCCAGCCCAACTACAATTAATCTAGTGCTATCTGAGGAGATTACAGACAACTCTGTTGCCCCCGGAGACTTTGTGCTGTCTGGTACCATATTCACAAACCCGACTGTAAATGCAGTTGCAGCTGATGGAGACACAGTTACCCTCACCCTTAGTAACACACTTGATTATGATGATGTCATTAACCTGGCATACACCCAAAATACCGGCAGCATAGATGACACTGCATCCCCGTCGCCAAACTCCCTTGCCAGCTTTGCAGCATCTCCAGTTACAAACAACATTACTCCGCCAGATATTACTCCGCCAGATGTTATTACTCCGCCCCGTATCACTGCAGCCTCTGTTGATTCGGCTGATACCATAACTGTTACGTATAACGAGAATGTAGATGTCGCAACAGTTGACGGCGCAGGCTTTACCCTCTCTACTGGAACCGTATCTGCAAACTCTGATCCTGAAGGCTTAACTGATATTATCACCCTTACAGTATCTGGCATTACCACCTCTGATACGCCAGATGTGACTTATACTGAATCATCAGGCACTGTGATTAATGCTTTATCCATTCCTGCAGAAGACCAGACCTTCACTGGTACAGTTGATAACGCACCGCCAAGCATCACTGCAGCCTCTGTTGATTCAGCTGATACCATAACTGTTACGTATGGCGAGGATGTAGATGTCACAACAGTTAACGGTCAAGGCTTTACCCTCTCTACTGGAACCGTATCTGCAAACTCTGATCCTGCAGGTTTAACTGATACCATAACCCTTACAGTATCAGGCATTACCACCTCTGATACGCCAGATGTGACTTACACTAAATCATCAGGCACTGTGGCAGATGTCCCATCCAATCCTGCAGAAGACCAGACCTTCACTGATACAGTTGATAGTGCACTGCCAACTGTTGTATCCATTGGAACTGCCAGCCCAACTACAATTAATCTAATACTATCTGAGGTCATTACACTCAGCTCTGCTGAGCCTGGAGACTTTACAGTCTCAGGAGCTGCCAGCTTGCCTGCTGTCACTACTACTACTACTACTACTACTACAGTCTCAACATCTGACAGTATGGTAACGCTGACTCTGGATAACTCAATTGCACATGGCGAGACTGTAACCCTGTCATACTCTGCGACATCCGGTTCCATTGATGATGCCTCTGGAAACTCTTTGGGCGCATTTACATCACAGCCAGTGACTAACAACGTCGTACCTGACACTACTACTCCACCACCACCACTGCCAAGTATCCCTCCGGCTGGCAGTAGAGGAGGAGGCGGCAGCTCTGGAGACCGATCTCCGCCTTCATTTACAACCTCCTTTGATGAAGGAGCCAACACCATTGTAATTAATGGAATAGGAATAGCGCCAGCCCCCTTCAAAATTGATCAAGTGCTAAGCAGTCCAATACTGGTGTCTGCAGGAGAGCCAACCCCGTTCTCCCTTACGCTGTATGAGAACACCTCATGGGAAGGCATTACACATATTGAGATCTGCCTAAACAAGCAGGTATCAAATAGAGACGCAACATGCCACAGTGCCACCAAAATTATTTGGGACAAAAACAGTCCTGATGACGAACTGGAAATAATTGATCCAAACGGGCTAATCCATAATGCCACAATTAGCATAACTGAGATAAAAGCAAGTGTTGCCACCTTTGATTTTGACGTAACCTTTGGTGGTGCAATGGATACCTCTGATATCCAGCTGTACATCTGGGATGCTACGAGAAATTCGTTTGTATTTACCATATACAATGCTTTGAGTGTAACTGAGGGAGCCGCCGCCCCCACAGCAGCAGACGGCAATACTGAAAACTCCCAGCTGCCCTGTGACGCAGGCGAGCTGATGCTAGATGACGGCACCTGCATGGATCCTGAGCCTGGCACATTTGCGTGCTCTGATGGGGAGGTAATGAAATCCAACGGAGACTGCATTACTGCTGCTGCAGATACGCAGGATGCAACATCTGATGCAACATCTGATGTAACATCTGATGCAACATCTGATGCAACATCTGATGTAACATCTGATGCAGGCGATGATGATGCAAGCTACGATGATGATGCAAGCTACGATGACATCATACTGTCATGGGCAGGATACTCTCCAGAGTCTGCAACTGACTCCCAGCTGATGTCGGCTCTGGATATTGCAAGTGATCCTGACGTATCATTGCCAAAGTGGGTAAAAGAATATCTCGGTGAGTGGGCATACAAAGGCAAAATCTCAACTGAGCAACTAAGGATCGTGCTGTCTTACCTGGCCGGTATCTCAAGGTGATATGATTGGCGCATAGTCTCCCAAACCCCACTGCTGCTATTACTACATGGCATGCCTTTTTGATGCTTATGCTTGTCGTACCCCTTGGCGTGGCACATGCAGAGTCGTATGACGTGTTTGTGACTGCAAACTCTAGTCTGCCCGGATGTGAGAAAGACGGCTCCTGCTGGTCAGATGATATAGTTATCATACGGCAATACGATGAGGTAACCTGGCATAACGATGCTGGTTTTGACATTACTGTGACATCTGGCGGCATACATGATGACTTTCTTGGGGAGTCATTTGACTCGGATGTTATCTTACCTGGTGGAACATACACCCACACCTTTGAGGATTCCGGAAGCTTTCCATATCTTTCTGTACTCCAGCCATGGATGACTGGAAGCGTAGTAGTTGCAGAGCCTGCTGATGCCGTGTCTCTGGATATAGTGCATTCCGAGCCAACACCAGACCCAGAACCAACACCAGAACCAGAACCAGAACCGGCATGTGGCGCTGGAACTGAACTGGTAGATGGAATCTGTCAGCTAGTTGTAGATGAGGAGCCCCAGCCAGCAGGCGGCGGCTGTCTTATTGCAACTGCAGCATATGGGACAGAGCTTGCGCCACAGGTCCAGCTACTCAGGGAGATCAGGGATAACACAGTAATGGGTACCGCATCTGGCGCATTATTTATGACAGGATTTAACCAGTTGTACTATTCGTTCTCGCCATACATTGCAGACATACAAAGAGAGAATGCAATGCTTAACAAAGCGGTAAAACTGTCCATCGCGCCAATGATTGCCTCTCTGAGTATCATGAGTATGGCAGATAATTCAGAGTCATCAGTTGCATTGTGGGGATTATCTGTCATCATGCTAAACGTGCTGATGTATGCTATGGCTCCAGTTGGCATTGTAATTGCATCTGGAAAAGTTTACACAAAACTGCATTCTAGAAACCATCAGGATTTCACTCCTTTGCAGGGCACTTAGATCAATGATTCACTGGATATTTCCCGGCTTTATGAACAAAAAATATGGGCGCATGATCAGACTCATGCCTGTCCATATCAGAAAAGTGCGCGTGCCTTTGTTTTTGCATGACAGATCCAGGCATACATCTGTATGCCGACGCGTCATCTGCCAGTCCTAGGCAGTGCGAGTCAAAAGATATGGGGGCATGCCTGGAAGCTGCAGTGGACACCACTTTACAGCTGCAAAAGGCGGCAGGCTTGATTGAGTGACGGTCTTGTTACACATTACAATGCGACGATTCATTCAAACTGTCTGTCCAGGCAGGTACTTCCGCACAAGCGGCATGCAGCTGAATCGTACCATCCAAAATCAGAATTACCGGTAGAGCACACCATTGCAAATATCAAGAAATTTCAGATAACGGGAAACGTATTCAGGAACAGGCTGGTACCGCTATTACCGTATCTGCGACATCATCTGTGGCATGATCAATTTGAGGATACAGTGGAAGGATTTTGTTGCGATTCTGTAAGCACTGATGAGTCAGTCTGGCTAAACGGACATGTCTTGTTGATAATTATGCAGGAGGCCTACTGCATTCCATATCAGACAAATTCCAAGCTTATCTTTCAAAATAAAATGCAAACCAACTATAACAAGACACATTATGTAGTGGAGAGATTCTTTGGCTGGCTGAAGAACGGATTTCACAGAACAGGAATTCGTTATGAAAGAAACGCAGAAAACTATTTTGGATTAATCAACATTGCATCATTTTTGACGTGTTGCAGGGTTTTAAGGTGGGTTGTTTTTATTTGTCTACTTGCAAGGTTTCTTTGAATTCTTCTTGCTTACTCACCTCTTCCGAATTTGAACTCTGTGTGCCATCATCATCTTGCCCAGAAATTTTTACCTCGTCTATAGGCACTTCTTCCATAGGTGCTGATTCCATTTCATCTTATGTCATCATAATAACATAAATTACAATTTATTTAAAATTGATCTTGATGATCAAACCTCTAAAAAATTGAGCTTCAATTAGTAGAATGTTTTATGAGATTTTTCATTAAAATTGTACGTGTTTTTAAAATAGAATTATCTGAGATCTGGTACTTGTTCCGAGGTTCTTTTATTATCTCAAAATCAATGGATGTTATTTTAGACATATTTTGATTCTGATATGATGGATGGAGTTCCTATTGTATTAGTAGTAATGCAACTAACTTGTATTGAAATCTTTGTATATTTTTGATTTGTAATAGCCGTTTCAGCTGGAAATGATTCTAATTTAACATTTGAGTTTGTTTGAGTCATAGTATGATTACTGTGCTTTGTCATGTGTATGTATAATTTTTTAAAAGACTGAAAATTATTTTATTCCTCTTCTGGACAGATAGTCACTCACTATCTTTTGTGCAAACTCTGCAGGTTCCATGTCGTTTTCTCTGGATAATTTTGAGAGCAATCTGGCCTGGGATTTTGATATCTTTACATACAGGTTCTGCCTTGCGCGAAATGAGTTTGCAAGCTTTGCAATATCTGAAGGCTCAGCACCACTCCCAAGCTGCTCAAGGGCTGCAATGTATCTCTTTTTCTTTGATGCATCATAGTTTGCAATTTTCTGTATTATCTCAACTGCGCGAGATTCAGATGATACGGTTTTGCATATCTTTATTGCATCGCGCTTTGAGAGCACATCTGGCACCATCTCCTTTATTCCGTCTGGCACGCCAGCAAAACCCAGATACTCCCTCAGGGTATCCCTGCTTATCCCAAGTACCCTTGCAGTCTCTGCCTTTCCGATGGACTCTGCAAGAAACTGGCATGATTCAGTCATCTCTGCAGTTGACATATCCTTTCTGTGGGTGTTCTCAATTATGGAAACTGCCTTTGCATCCTCAACTGTGCAGGAACTGTTCTTTGATAATATCAGAACGGGAATGGTTTTTGAGCCTAGCTTCCTTAGTGCTGCAAGCCTTCTCTGGCCTGACATCAGCAAATATTCATTTTTGCCATTCTTTTGAACCATTGGCGGGTTTTGCAGCCCCTCTTGTGCGATTGACTTTGCCAAAGTGTCAATGTCTGTTCGATCTAATTTTCTTGCCTGGGCTTCCTCCCATATGGTAATGGCATTAATTGGAACTTCTTTTAATGAGTATAATATTGGGTTTTGGGTTATCTTTTGCATCTGCTCTAGGAATGGTTTCCTTTCATTATTGATAAATCTTTATTATTTGTTCTTTTTGGTTCTCCCATACGAAATCGTCTCTTATCCTACTGTGGATTATTTCTTAGGGCAGTTTGCTGAATCAGGACGCTTGTGATTTGATTTCCATCTTCTTATGCTTTGTTTCCCAACCCAAAATAATTATCAACACCATCTAATCAAATAAATCATCTCAGATTCTATTGCATTACAATCATCTTATTGTACAAACAAACTTTCATTTTTAATTCATGAATCATGTTTTCTCTCTTGTGCGATGTTACGTGTTCGCCAAACATTCGCTTGAATGCTGAAAATACAGATTCTACAATCCATCTATCTCCATAGCTAACGCTAGCTTTCCACAATTCATAGTTGAAAATTTGAGCTAGGACAGATTTTCGTCTGGGATAACAGTCAGTGTTTACAGATGAATTCTTTCTTGTCTTGATTCCTGGAGTTATGTTATCATGATACAAATATGAGAAATCATCTTTGGTATAGTATGCGCCATCAGCTAGTGCTTTGATTACGTTTCCAAACTTTTTTGATTGCTGTACCAGTGATACAAAAGATTTTGAGTCATGTGACTTGTCATCTGTAATTTCCAAACCTGTTATCTGTTTTGATTTTACATCTACTGCCACATGAATTTTCAAGAATCCTCGTCGTTTCTGCCATTTCTGTCTCATCCATTTGACTCTGTCTGAACCTTGACTCCGGTACTATCAGTTGCAATTACAATGTCCTTTCCCAGTTTGGGACTCATCTTGATGTGTAACTTGTTGACTCTTTTCCAAATGGCAGAATACGTTGGAGTTTTTGATTTGGATGATAAATGTGATTTTATCAGGCCTTCTGTTTGTCTGAATGGCAGATGCAAATAGAGATGGCAATATCCTAATGCTTCCATGAATGATTCAGGATAAACGTACCTGTGTCCTTCTTTGTTATGATTCATCTCTTTGAGTTCTGTACTTTATTGTTCCATTGCATCAAAAGAGAACATGATTTCTCCACGTCTGACTAGTGATTTGTTATGTTTTTTCCAATTACGTTTCATAAAATGTTAGAAATATCTCTGATCTAAAGCTTGAGTGGTGAGATTAATTGGATAAACTAGTCATGTTAGGAAACACAGCAAAAAGAAAAATTAGAGGCAAAAACTAGAGAAATAATTGATAAATATTTCAATTCAATACAACTCCCAAAAAACTTTAAACTACATTATCATCCATTACGAACCAATCGTTATCCTTATGATCAACTATCAAACATACAAAGAAAACAGTTATCAGATGATGTATTTGATGCAATTAATAATTCAGAATGTATTTTATTATCAGTAACCATAAATCTTGAATGGCATTGTAAACGGCATAAGAAGAATGCATTTGATCCACAGGCTTATGCAATGTTAATCATGTCTGAAAGATTTCAAGATTTTTTAAAAGAAAATAATGAAGATGGAATAGAAATCTATGAACGAATGAATACTAAAACAAGAAGAAGAGTAACACGCCTCATGAAAAACTATCGTGAAGTTTTACGATTACGACATTATATAGAGATAGGAAACATAAAGGGGAATATAAAAAATGGCGATCCCAAAAAAGATCCAATATTACAACTTTCAGATTTCTTTGCATATGCTACCTGGATAAGAAGCTCATCCAAATACAAATTAGAAAATAGATGGCAATCAATCAAAGAAAAATACTTTAGATTAGATGAAGGTTGGTATACCGCAGGAAATGTTGAAATTTAAAGGCGATTCCTGAACTCTTGTTTCCAAGTTTCGTAATCAGTTATGCACCGATGGAACCGTGATTATATTACATCATAGTCTTATTTAGAACTTGTCAATTACGGTTCTGTTGCATCTTTGGGTGCCCGGAATACATAAAATACGGATCTTATTGTTCAGATTCAAAATTTTCTCCCTTTTATTCAAAATTTTCTATTCCCTTTTGATGCAAAAACAGCAAAAAAAATCAACTCTTACTTGTTATCACCTAAAAATCTACTGTATTCCTCTGATGAAAAGACAGTCTCTGACGTATCAGAAAAAGATGTCATAATTGGCAACTTCATTAACTGTATCAACGGACTACAAGAACCATTCTCAATTGAGATGGTGCGAGACTACGAGGATCTGTTATTTCACAAGACCGTACTCCCATGCAAGTTTGATAGGGTAATCCTCAACACTACTGAAGAGATTACAAAAATACTGGAATCACAGGCATGAAATACACTCCAACTGATACCCGAAAGTGGGACATACAGACAGAGCACCCAAATTACTGCATAACTGACGAAGGATTATACTGCAAGACAGATGCTTGAGATAATATGACATATGCTAACAAACTGCGAGGAATATGGAACACAAAATCATGAGTTGACGTAGCGAAAGTATAAGAAGATGGAAATCAAATCACAAGCGTCCTGATTCAGCAAACTGCACTAAGAAAGACCCACAATAGGATGAGAGACGATTTCGTATGGGGGAGCCTTCTTTTTGATGAAATTTCTCAGGACTCATTTCTGATACACAAAATGAATTGGCGATCATTTTGCATTAATTAAATCTCGTTCTTCCTCAATTGCAGAATCTATGATGGCTTGGGCCACTATCCTCTTTCAGTTTCTGTCATTCCACGTCTGACGAATTCTTTTTCAAAAATATATCTCACTGATTAAAGTCGTATTTTCCTAATTTTATGAACATTCTCTTAAAATTTTTTTCATTTTTGATTTTATTAGATCTTAGTAAACGTTTTAACAGTCATTTACTTCAAATATCAATTATGGGAGATATGCGCAAAGATTATGTTTCTGAGCGTTTCATGATTGTTTCAAAAAAAACTGATAAGGTTGTTGATCCAAAAAAATTCCCATTTGCACCTGGAAATGAATCTATGACAAATCCTTCTGTTTTATCTCTTGTTGCAAAAGATGGAATGTTGCAACGTCTTCAAGATAATGAAGATGAATATGTAAAAAATTGGTCAATTAGAGTTTTTGAAAGTAAGAATCCAACAGTTTCAATAGAATCTGAAAACTCTTACAGTGACAGACCTTTCTATAGTGAACCCGCATATGGTTATCATTACATTGTTGTTGCATCACCAAATCAAAAAGATACATTTGCAACAATTGATCCTGAACAATGGTCAAATGTTCTAGTTGTTGTTCAAGATAGATTAAGATGGCTTTATACTCAAAAAGGGGTAACTTATGTTTCAATTTATGGTGATCATGGAGAACTAGCTGGAAATGTAAATCCTCACCCTCATCTCCATGTTATGACATTTTCTACAATTCCTCCAATAGTTGAAGAAGAAGCAGAAGCTTCTCACAAAATCCTAAATGAAAAAGGTGTATGTCCTATGTGCCAAATAGTAAATGAAGAGATTGGTGGTTCAAGACAGGTTCTTCAAACAGAAGGATTTATTGCATTTTGCCCATGGGCTCCTTCGTATCCATATGAATTTTGGATTTCTCCAAAAAAACATACTACTAGTTTCTCAAAAATCACTCAAAAAGAAATCAATGATTTATCATTAATCCTAAGATCCACTTTGGGTGGTCTCTCAAAAACCATCAAAAATGTTTCATATAATTTAGTATTCCACCTTTCACCTGAAAAGAAAAACAGCCGACAAATTCATTGGCATATTGAAGTTTATCCAATCACCAAATCTTGGTCTGGATTAGAACGTGGTTATGGCATTTTCTTAAATGATGTTTCTCCTGAACAAGCTGCCGAAAAACTTGGGGTTGCAAGCAGAAAAGAATTGGCTAGTTTAGTTGGTATAGTCTGATTTTTTGAATGGTTTATTTATCAACTAAAATTTGTTAGAATCATGGCAGTTGAAAAATGGCTTGCAATTACTAGTGTTGCTTTGTTTGCAATGTTTGCAGGAGAAATGATTTCAGTTTACAATTTTATGATTAATGTGCCCGAAAGTTTTGAATTTGGAAGAACGTTAGATGCAGATGCAAAAATATTTCAATTTATTTCAATTGGCGCTGCTCCAGCTGGAATTTTAGCTGCAGTTCCTTTCTTCATGACAAAACAATATGGCTCCAAACCAATTGGTGGCATGATCATTATAGGTGGAATAATTATGTTATTGGGAATGTATGCTTGTTATTCAATGACTGACTCTCTTGATGATGTCTATCTTACAGATACAGTAAAGATCACGCCAATTTTGTTTATGATATTGTCTGCTCCTGTGGTTATTGTTGGGGCTTACCTGTTCAAACATGAAAAGAAGCGTCCCACAAAAGAATACTACTAGATGTGATCAAATCTTAATTCATTTGCAATATGTTTGAAACCCAGTTTTTCATAAAATGGTTTTACATCATCGGTGCAATCTAAAATGGTCTTGTAGCAGCCTCGATTTTTTGCAAATTCAAGAAGATATTTCATAATTTTCTCACCAATTTTTTGCCCTTGGAAGTTTTTCTCTACTACAACATCTTCTATGTGACCTACTAATCCCCCATTGTGGATAAATTTTGGTTCGATTAGAAGTGTTGTTACTCCTACTATTTTTCCATCTAATTCAGCAACAGCTACTATGTGATCAGGGTTTGAATTAATTTTCTCAAAAATCGTTTCTGCTTTATTTTTATCAATATCACTTGCTTGTCTTAATGAATCCAGTGTTGCTAGAAATCCATTCCATAGGTCTTCTTTTCTTAATTCTCTGATAACTGGCTCACTCATTTTTACTTTCAGACCTTTCCGCGTTTTTGAATATAGTCTTGATATGCTTTTTCGTAAGATGATTTGTTACCAATATCCGTAAATCCTTTCTTTGTAATGAAACTACTTACTAATTTTTTTCTATTCATGGCTTTTTTTATAACATTATCCATTCCATATGGCTTATTTTTTGGAATCAAACTCAAAATTCCTGGCTCCATAATGTAGCATCCCATGTTTACATTAGCTTTAACCTCTGGTTTTTCATTCCAGCTTAAGACTTTTCCAGTTTTAGAAGTC
The DNA here is from genome assembly GCA_965248045.1 of Candidatus Nitrosopumilus sp. Lineage (GTDB taxonomy): Archaea > Thermoproteota > Nitrososphaeria > Nitrososphaerales > Nitrosopumilaceae > Nitrosopumilus. The sequence goes on along the minus strand of CBDFIG010000002.1, from coordinate 795,084 downwards.
TCAATTACTCCATATGGTAATCTTGTTTTGTATTCATTTAGACCCATTGTGACAAATGCTTTTTTCTTAGTATGTTGCTTTATCATATTTCTAAGACTAAAGTCAAAAATCGAATCTCCGTAAATACAAACAAAAGTATCGTCGATGAAATCCTCTGCAGTTTTCAGTTGACCTGCAGTATCTAATGCTTTATTTGAAATTGCATATTCAATATTTACGCCAAACCCCTTACCATCTTCAAAATAGTCTTCAATAGTTTTTCTAAGATGACTAACACACAAAACAACTGATTTAACATCATCTTTTCTTGTCCAATCAATTAGATGTTCTAAAATTGGTTTTTTACCTAATAGCAACATGGGTTTTGGAGTCTTTTTTGTCAATGGAAGTAATCTAGTGCCTAACCCTCCAGCAAGAATAACAGCTTTCACAAATTCTATTTGAGATATGACTATTTATGTTCAAGGATGAATTTGGTTGAATTAATATCAGATAATTTTTAAAATTTTTTTTAAAATTATATTTGGATTTTCACCAAAAACTATGATCATAGGTTCTTTTCCAAAGTCTCCTTTATGAAAAATTACGTCTGGTGCTTTTTTTGAGTTTATGATTGCATTTTTTATTCCCCATCCTATTGTAGAACTTTTTAATTTTACATTCTTAGGTTCTTGTCTTCTATCATAACTAGAAACAATTAATTTTGATTTTTTTATTTTTGTTAAAGTAGATTTTTGGTATTTTAGATTCAATGCCGAACAAATTTTTGGAAATTTCTTATTCATTACCAATAATGCTGTTGCAACATGTTTTGAACCTCCATATACTAAATCTCCTACAATCACTGCTTGTTTTCCAGCTTTAACAATTCTTCCAGAAATACCTAGAATATCTTTTGTTGACTTTGGTTTTTCTTTGGAATATACAAAATTTATTTGGCATTCTGGAATATTTTTATAGATATTCTTTATCTCTACAAATTTATTGATTGCATCTGATAACTCTGAATTGATTTTATCTGATTCTTGAATATCTGTTATTACAATTCCTTTTCCAATCTTTTTTGCATTTTTTATTGAATTGTAGGTAAATTGTTTAGCAAATTGTACTGATTCTCTCACGCTTTTCTTTTTTACAAGTGCCAAAATTATGGCTGCAGAATAATTACATCCACTTCCATGGTTAATTTTTGAAATTTTGTCTCCAGAAATAACATATTTCTTATTTTTTTCTAGTATGAAATCTGATATTTGATTATTTTTTGTCTGAATTCCTGTTATTACGACATTTTCTACTCCCATTTTTTGAATTATTTTTGCAACTTTTTCAGGTGTATTTTTTCTATTAATTTTGGTTTTTGATATAATTTCAGCCTCAAATTTGTTTGGTGTAATCACTGTCGCAAGAGGAATTAAAAATTTTTGAAAATCTTTGATGGCTGAACTTTCTATTAATAAACCTCCAGTTGTTGATTTAAACACTGGATCAATAACTATTGGAACTCTTAATTTCTTTAATTGGTGATGTAGCGCTTTGATAATTTGAGAGTTGTATACCATTCCAATTTTTATTCCATCAATTTTAAAATCCGACATTACTGATGCTAGTTGACTTTTTAGTATTTTTTCTGATATTGGTTCTACCATTTCAAATCTTGAAGTATTTTGACTAGTAATTGCAGTAATTACAGTTAGACAATGTGTGTTAAATGACGAAAAAGTTTTGATGTCACTTTGAATACCTGCCCCCGATGAAGGATCAGATCCTCCAATTGAAAGTAAATTCACAATCTTTTCTTATTTTCAGTACTAATCTATTTTTCCTTTAATCCTCAAACCTTTTCATATGTGTAATTACGTTTTTGTGATATCTATTTTATACTTGAATGACTTGTTTTATACCGATGACTAAAATTCCTATGGTGGATGATTCTCCACCTGAAGAATTAAGATGCACAACTTGCTTGTTGCCTGTGCAATATCAAGCAAAACAAGATGAAAAATTCCTATGGCAATGTTTCAAATGTGGAAAACAATATCTTGTTTCTGAAAATACTGATAGTGACATTGAAGAAAGCTGGAGTCCACCTAGGTGATAAGTATGGTTGAGATAGAATTTTTAAAATCTGAAAATCAAAAACTTCGGAATTATATTTCATTAGTTTACGCTGAAATTGAATTGACACAAAGAGTTATTGAAATCAAAGAAAATTTTGTAAATTCTCCTGATTCTAAACGTCTTATTACACCTATTTTAAACAGAATTTCTAAAATTAAATCTGAAAAGTTATCTTTAGAACAAGAATTACATTTGAATTAATTTAGATTATTCAGATGATACCTGAGAAACACACTCAAAAGAACAAAATTCATCTTTCATACTGTAAAATTCTCTGCCACAATGTCTACATTCTTTGCTGGTTCTCACATTGATCTATATGTCAATTCTAGCATATAAGGTCGATCAACTTTCTTAATATACTGTTAAAAAATTATCAAGCGATCAATATTTTTCTGTGATTCTCATGATTGTTTAAATCAGGTAAAAACATAGATTATTTTATGACAACTCAGATGACTGCAGCACGACGTGGTGTTGCTACTGATGAAATGAAGCAAGTGGCAAAAGATGAAGATGTTTCACTTGATTGGTTAATTCCAAAAATTGCAAGTGGGTCTATAATAATTCCAAGTAATAATGTTCGACCGCAAAAAATTCACAATGTTGGAATTGGTAAAGGTCTTAAAACTAAAGTAAATGTTAACATTGGAACTTCAACTCTAAATGTAAATTTAGAAGAAGAAATTGAAAAAGCCAAGATTGCAGTAAAATATCATGCAGATACAATGATGGATCTTAGTGATGGTGGTGATGTTAAAAAAATCAGACAAACTCTTTTAGATGTTGCTCCAATTACCTTTGGAACAGTTCCAATTTATGAGGCATATAATTACGGTGTAGGAGTTCACAAAAACCCTTTGAATCTAACTGAAGATGATTATCTAAATGCATTTGAGAATAATGTAAAAGATGGAGTTGATTATACAACAATTCATTGTGGTATTACAAAAGATATTGCAAAAAGAATTCTAAAAGTTCAGAGATATGGTGGTGTTGTAAGTAAGGGTGGAACAATTACTGCAGCATGGATGTTAAAACATGACAAAGAAAATCCATACGTGACTCATTATGATTATCTCATTGAAATTGCCAAAAAATATGACGTGACATTTAGCCTCGGTGATGCACTTAGACCGGGCTCAATTTTGGACTCTCATGATGAATTACAAGTTCAAGAAATGATCAACATCTCTCGATTAACAAAACGTGCACATGAACAAGATATTCAAGTAATGGTTGAAGGTCCAGGACATGTTCCATTAAATGAAGTTGCAGCAAATGTTAGGCTAGCTAAATCGTTAATTGGTGATGTTCCATATTATGTCCTTGGTCCTTTAGTAACTGATATTGCATCTGGTCATGATCATATTGCAAGTGCAATTGGTGCTGCAGTTTCAGCAAGTGAGGGTGTTGACCTATTGTGTTATCTTACTCCTTCTGAACATCTGGCTTTACCAAATGTAGAAGAAGTAAAAGCAGGACTGATTGCATACAGAATTGCAGCTCACGCCGGTGATCTTGTAAAAATCCGTGATAAAGTAATCAAATGGGACATGGAAATGACTGAAGCCAGACGTACTTTGGATTGGGAAAAACAACTTGCGTTATCTATAGATCCTGAAGAAGCAGCTAAAATTCATAGTAGAACTGGACAGCATCCTGGAAATAACGTTCCTTGCACTATGTGTGGTGGCGCCTGTGTTTACATGATGTTGCCACAGCAAAAAAAATATGAAAAAGAAAATAAAAATTTACAACAAATTGAATAATACCTTTTGAAGACTAGGAACTGTTTCATAATTTTCCAACTCCTCTACATTTATCCACTTAAAGTCAGAATTTTCCCAATTAAGTTTGATTGTAGGATTTTTTGCTTCAAACAAAAATGGAAATATTTCCCACTCATGATTTTCATATTGTGGTGAATCAATTTTCATTTCTTCTGCAGATTTAACAAGTGTGATCTTGTCTTCTGTTATTCCAACTTCTTCCCAAATCTCAATCTTTGCTCTTTTTAATGGCTCTTCATTATTTTCTATAATTCCACTAACACCCGCCCATAGCCCCTTCATTGATTTTACTTTACTACTTCTCTTTAGAATCAATAATTTTTCATTGTCTTTAATGAAAGATGTAACTATCTTAGTTGAGCACATATCCGTTATTTTTCAACGGCTTTTACCATTTTTGTCATTCTTTTGTAGGATTCAGCAGTATCAGTATGCTTGGCAAGTCGCTCCTGAACCTCTCTGATGTAGTTGACTACCTCTTCTGTTTTTGATTCTTGAACAGCAGTGAGTAGTCTTCCGATATCTTTCCAAAGCTCCTCTGCAAATTTTCGAATCTCAGGATTTGCAATAATTGTTTCAATTAATTCTGGAGATTCTGTCATTATGCCTTCTGCTAATGTTTTTTGTACTCTAAATGTAGTTCCTGACATTTTTTCTGTCAGCATCATCTTTTCATCTTTTGATATAATTTTTGCAAAAACTAGATTCATCAAATGAGTTAATCCCAAAATTACTGCAATTTTTTTGTCATGCTCTACTGCATCAATTGTGACAAAGTTTGCTCCCTCAAATAATGATTTGGCTACTGTTAATTCTTTTTTTGCATCTTTAATTGGGACTGAAATTATATTTTGACCCTTGATTGTTTTTATTCCTGGACCAAACATTGGATGAATACAAATTGGATTAATCTTAACTGGCATCTTTGATAATGATGATGCAACCTTGGATTTTTCAGATGAAATTTCAATGAGGTATGTTCCACGCTTCATCTCCTTTGCAATTAATCTGATGATCTCTGGGGTTCTTCTTGTAGGTGTACACAAGATAACATAATCTGCCTTTAGAATTCCTCCAACTAGAGACTCTGAGACTATGATATCTTTTCCTGAAACATTGTTTTCTGAGTCATAACCTGTCACTTCAAAATTTTTACTTGCAAAATATTTTGTGAACCATTGCCCCATTTGACCTCCGGCACCAATAACTGTGACTTTCTTTTTCATTATTTCTCACTCATGATATCGCTTAGTATATTCATTCCGTCAATTAGTGTTTTTTCATCTTGACATGCAGAAATTCTAATAAAATTTTTGTAATCTCCAAATCCTTCTCCTGGTGCCACTGCTAAACCCTTCTCAAGTGTGCTGTTGGCAAATTGTACTCCATCAAAACCGTCTTGATTAACTCGTGCAAAAAGATACATGGCTCCATCTGGTACAACAAAATCTAATCCCATCTCTTTTGCTTTTTGTACCAATACGTCTAGTCTGTTTTGTACTGTATTAGTATTGTCTGAAGTATCTGCTTCAAGTGCCTTCATGGCTACGTATTGAATAGGCTCTGAGACATTTGTTAGGCATAATGCCTCTAATTTTGCCATCTTTTCTATAATTTTTGAATCTGCTATGCCATATCCCATTCTGAATCCTGTCATGGCATGGGATTTTGAGAATGATTGAGTGACGATACTTTTTTTATAATTATAACTTAAAATGCTTTTCCAATTCCCTTTTGCATATTGCCAATAGATCTCATCACTTAGCACATAGAGATTATTTTTTCTAGCAATCTCAACTATTTCATCTTGCATCTTTTCAGAAAGAATTTTTCCTGTTGGGTTATTTGGATAGTTAAGTACAATCATTTTTGTATTTGAATTAATTATATTTTTGATCTGTTCTAAAGATGGCTCCCATTTACCTTCTAGTGTTGTGTTGATAGTTCTAACTTTAATTCCAGAATTTAGTGCACAATCTTTGTATGCTGGCCATGCAGGTTCTATTACAATCATTTCATCTCCTGGATTAAGAAGAGTTGTAATTGCAGTAAATATTGAAAATCTTGCACCTGGACTAACTATGATATTATCTTGAGAAACATTAGTGTTGAATTTCTCAGAGATATATTTTACAAGCGCTTCTCTAAAAATTGGCATCCCTTTTGCTTGTCCATATTTTAAAAATCCTTTCTCAAACACTTCTTCTAAAGCATTTTTTACAATAAGAGGTGGTAAGAAATCCAGTTCTCCAACTTCCATGTGAATAATCTTTTTTCCTTGCTCTTCAAGTGATTTTGCTTTTAAGAAAATAGAGAGATGTGTCTGTTTGTTTGTTGATTGAACTTTTACTGACTCATTTAATAGAAAATTTAAAAATTTTGTTGCAATTGATTCATCAAGTCCTATATCAGTACATAATGCAATTACTTTTTCGCGTAAATTATCTTCTCGTAATTCATCTGTTATCCCTTTACCTATGCTTTTTTTGACTTCTCCGATTTCTTTTGCGACATCGGTTCTGGTTTTTAACAACTTTATTATCTCTAGAGTTACCTCGTCCATTTTATTTCGAAGGTCGTTGATATCTGACATTTTCTTATAAAACAGGCTTGATTGCTCCCGCAAGGAGTGCATAATCTGCTATGGTTAAGGCTACAAGTGAGTCTACTACTGGTGGTGCCCTAGGAACGACACATGGATCATGTCTTCCTTTGACGTGTAGAGTTGTTTCTTTTTTGGTCTTAATGTCTACTGTACTTTGTTTTTGTGCAATTGATGATGCTGGCTTGAATGCAACTCTCATAGTAATTGGCATTCCATTTGAAATACCTCCAAGAATTCCTCCAGAATTATTTGTCTTGGTTACTATCTTTCCTTTCTTAATCGTATACAAGTCATTATTTTCAGAACCATGCAGTTCTGAACCTCTAAACCCTGAACCGAACTCTACTCCTTTTACAGACGGAATTGAAAAAATTGCTTTACTCAAATCTGATTCTAATGAGCTAAAAATTGGCTCTCCTAATCCTACTGGAACTTTTGTTGTAACTGATTCAATTATTCCTCCTAGAGAATCCCCTTTCTTTCTTGCATTCATAATACTTGCTCTCATCATTTTGGCAGTTTTATTTTCAGGACATCTTACTTCATTTTTATAAATCAAATTAATCATTTTTTCATTAAACTCTCTTTCCATCTTTATTTTTCCAATTTGTGATGTGTATGAATTAGTTTCAATTCCTAATGTGACTTTAAGTAATTTTCTTGCAATAGCCCCTCCCATAACATGAGTTGCAGTTAGTCTTCCAGAGAACCTTCCTCCACCTCTATAATCGTTATAATGATTATACTTTATCATTGCAGTATAATCTGAATGCCCGGGTCTTAGTTTTGTTTTTAAATTTTCATAATCTTTTGATTTTTGATCACTGTTCCAAATTACCATTGTAATTGGGGCACCTGTAGTATGCCCTCTAAATACTCCTGAAATAATTTCAACAACGTCTCCTTCCTTTCTTTGAGTTGAAATTAGATTTTGACCTGGCTTTCGCTGATCTAACATTTTTTGGATATCTTTTTCGTCAATCTCTAATCCTGCAGGACAACCATCTAACACTGCACCAATAGATTTTCCATGACTTTCACCAAAACTTGTTAAAACAAGACGCTGGCCAATAGAACTTCCCGGCAACATACTATCAAAGCTAAATGATGCATATAACCGTAATTTTGAATCATATTTATCAAAATAGGCATGAAAAATGATGTTTTTTACTTAAAATGAGATCGTAAATTTTCTCTTTTTTAGTTGATTTTTTAATAGTTTATTGGATTTGAATATTTGCACCCAATCTGTTTATCTCTTCTACAAAATTTGGATATGAAACTTTGACTGATTCTAGGTCTGTTACATTACAGTCTCCTACAAATATTCCTGCAATACAAAATGCCATAAATAATCTATGGTCATTTTCAGAATTTAACTCAGCACCATTTAGTTTCCCTGATGATTCTAAAATTAAACCATCATCTTTTTCTTGAATCTTTATTCCAAGTTTTACAAGTTCTCTTGATATGATTGCAATTCTGTCTGTTTCTTTTAATCTTGCATGTTTTACATTAACAATTTCGAGTGGGGCTGATGTTTTTAATGCCAAAATTGCAAGTGGTGGGAGAAGATCTGGTGAGTTACTTAAATCAAATTTCCCACCCTTTAATTTTTCAGGAGATTTAATTTTAATTTCTTCATCACTAATGTTAACTATTACTCCCAGTTGTTCTAATATATCAATAAATACTTCATCACCTTGTGGTAAATTTCCAATATTTCCTTTGATTGTAATTTCTTCTCCATTGAGTGCTGCAGCAGCAAGAAGTAATGCTAGACTTGAAAAATCAATTGGAATTGTGAACGTAGTACTTTTGTAAACTTGTGGTGATATGTTGTATTTTTTATATGGAATTAATGTTTGTACTGAGACTCCAAACTTTCTCATTGATGCAATTGTTGCATCAAGATATGGTTTTGAAACTAAATTTCCTTCAATTGTAAGATTAATTCCTTTTTCAGTTAATGGTCCACAAATTAATAATGCAGATATGAATTGACTTGAAAAATTTCCTGGAATTGTAACATCCCCCCAAAATTTTTCCTTTAATTTTAATTGGTGGTTTTCCATCTGTTGAGTTACATTGAGCCCCAATGCTTGATAATGCATCTAAGAGATGCTGCATTGGCCTTTTTTGTAAACTAGAATCCCCTGTCAGGATAGTCTCTTCAGAAAATAGACTGGCAATTCCTGAAGCAATTCTAATTGTTGTTCCAGAATTTTCTGTATTGATTTCAGGAACGTTTATGCCTAATTTTATTGGATTTTTGACAATAATTGATGAATTTTCAATTTCGATCTCTGCTCCAAATTTCTTGCAGGCCTCAATTGTTGCAATAGTGTCTGCAGATAGTAATGCATTATTTACTCTACTGTTATTCCCTGCAAGTGATGCAAGAAAAATTGCTCTATGTGTGTATCTCTTATTTGGAGGACAAACAATACTTCCTGAAATCTTTGATTTCTCAATTTTACAATTCATGAACTTCCGCCTTCTTGTTACTGATTTTTGAAACAATCACACTTCCTTCTAATGTCGAAAATATTTTTTTTATGTTTGACTCGTTTTCTTTTTTTGTTATTGCTGCGATTGCAGGACCATTTCCAGAAACTGATGCTCCTAATGCTCCTTTTTCAATTAAACTTGTGATGATTTTAGGGTCAGAATTTAAAATTGATGCAGTTGCTAATCCATTAATATTCATTGCCTCCCAATAGTTTGCTTTTCTTGCCAACTCCCACGCGTTTTCAAATACAGTTGAAAGAACTTTGAGATTTTTTAAATTCCCTCTTTTTCTATTTTTTGGAATAAATATTACTGCAATTAGATTAGTTGGACCTTTCTTAAAATGCATTCGTTTCTTTCTTGCATTATCTGTAACATTAAATCCTCCATAATAACATGAACATGCATCATCATATGCTCCAGTAATGCTGACTTTAGATTCAATTGATGCCTCAACTCCTGCTAGCAATATTTGTTGATCCGTAAATTTTGGTTTGAATATTTTTGCACATGCTAATGCAACTGCAGATGAAATTGCGCTTGAACTTTTGAGCCCATATCCAGTTGGAATCTCTGAATCAAGTCTAATTGTAATTTTGTTCTGTTCCAAATCCCTCTTTGAAATAATTTTCTCAACTGTTTTATTGATTAAACGAGAACTGAGGCTTTTATTTTTAGATTCTAATGTGATTCCTTTTCCAGGGCTAGTTTCAACTATTGCTTCTACTTTTAATGCAATTCCTAAAGTTGCTCCTTTTTTATTCGCAATTGCGTTCACAAGGGAAATTGCACCATGAACTATTGCCTTTATTTTTGCCATTAGACTCCTCCTAACAGTGCTTTTTTCATTGCGTTATATGGTGCTTTCATTTCATGCCAAATTTCAAAAGCCCTAACTGCTTGACCTAGAAGCATTTCATAACCAAAAACTACAATTGCATTTTTTTCTTTTGCTTTTTTAATAAAATCTGTGTTCATTGGCATATATACAATATCATACACAATTGTTTTCTCATTGATATTTTCTAAAGAAATTGGGCTTGGTTCATTTTTTAGGCCTATTGATGTAGCATTAACAATTATGTCATAATCTTTTGCAGAATCATTTACATCTTCTATTTTTATTGCATTTGCATCTACTCCTAATTTTTTTGCAAACTCTGAAAGATTATTGGTATTTTCCAAAGTTCTATTTGCAATAGTTATCCTCTTTGCTTTTTCTTTTGCAAATCCTGCAACAATTGCCCTTGCAGCTCCTCCTGCTCCCAAAAGAAGTACTGTTTTGTCTGCAATATTCAATTCTTTTTTCTTAAAAGGATCTAGGAATCCATCCATGTCTGTATTGTATCCTTTAAAGATACCATTGTCGTTTACGACCGTATTAACTGCACCAATAAGACTACATGATTCATCCATTTTTTCAAGATATTTCATCATCTCTACTTTATGTGGTATAGTTACATTGAATCCATAAATCTTAATTTTTTTCAATCCAGCTATTCCTTCTTCTAATTCACCTTTAGGAATCCTGTATGCGATGTAAGAACTATCTAAATTCAATTCTCTAAATGCGGCACTATGAATATTTGGAGACAATGAATGATCAATTGGGTCTCCGATAACTGCAAATGCTTTTCCCATCTTATTTTTCTGAGCTATATGATTGATTTAAACTCTCAACTGTTTATTTTTTTAGATTTGTAATTTTTTTACTTCATCAACACTGAATTGGCCTGGGACTATCGCCTTTCCTAATGAGACATAGGTATATGGACTTCCTAAATATAGGCATAAAATTCTTGAAATCCTTCCTAAATCTCCCATTGCAAATGAAATCAAGTTATTTTTTCCTTTTTTATTGTATAGCTCAAGCATTCTATTGGAATCACTAGTTGATTTTGCAGTACTTACAATTTTTACATTAGATGAGAGCTTGCTCATTTGATTCATTTTCTTTTTTAGTTCTGCAGAACTTGGTGTTTTCTTAAAGTCATGCCATGAAACAAGCAATTTTGTCTTTGTTGATTTTAGATATTTTCTTAATGAACTGTTTCTTTTTAAAGTGTTAAACTCTACATCCAGCAAAAATGGATTGTATTCTGCAATCAGTTTTAGAATTGCAATTCGTTCTTTTTCATTTCCTGGAAATTTCCCACCTTCTGTTTTTGGTCTTAATGTACATACAATTTTGTTTAGATCTTTTTTGACTATTTCTAGAACTTCAGGAATATGTTCAATCTTTAGAAAGTCCAATCTTAATTCAACATAATCTGATTTTTTTAGAGCAATTTTTAGTATTTTTTTTACTCCGTTTGGAGTTTTTTCTGCAATAGATACGCAAGTTTTGTATTTCATTTTTCTAAAATGTATTCATCTGAAACTTCCATTCCGAAATGTCTGCCCATGGCAGGTTTTGCATGTACCATAACTATGTCTCCCTTCTTTAGATGTGTAACTGATACTAGTTGTCCATTTGGTTTTACAAAACGAATTGTTTCTGCATCTTGTGCAATAATTCCACCTGTTTCTCCTCCTGCAGATGCTTTAATCATTAACATTGGCCTTCGTTCAATCTTTGATCTCCCAACAGTTGCTCTTCTTGCTTTTCCTTTAGAATTAAGAATTAGTACTTCAGAACCTGTTTCTACCTCTGAGAGATAATTAGTTGTACCGTCTGGTGCAAGTGTATAACAGTGAACTGCACCTGCATTTACTCTAAATGGTCTTGGAGATGTAAATGATGATCCTACTGATTCGTTATGAACTAGAAACATAAAGTTTGATCTACTTCCAATTAACATCCCTTCCCCTTTGTGAAGCATTGAAGCTGTATCTACACAAACTCGCTCACCATCTCCTACTTCTTTTATCTCGGTAATCTTTGCTGGCTTCATATCAAAACTTTTAGTTCCTAGGTATACCATTACTTCTCTTACTTCATTAATTGAGGATGTACTGAAAATTACTCCATCTACTCCTACTTCTAAAATGGAAAACATTTTTCTTACTTCTTCCGGGGTTTTTGCAATTGCAAAAATTTTGGTATGTATTTTGTGTAGTTTGGCAATAATGTTTTCTAAAGGAATAATTTTCCAATCTTTTACTTCAACTACTACAAAATCTAGTCCTTTTTTTGCAATGGATAGAATATTTTCAATATCTGAATTTGATAATACTTGAAATTTCCTTCCAATTTTTTTGCCCTTAGGCTTGGTAGCTCCTTCTTTTTCGAGGACTACATAATTTGCAGTACTTGAAGGAAAAACTGTCTGTAATTTTGTTTTTTTCTTGCCTAGTTTTTTGGGATCAAGATATACCATCTTGATTCCTTCTGCCTCTAATTGAGGAAGGAATTTGGTTAATTGTGCCTGAGATACTTTAGGCGAAATTATTAGTTCTCTTACTCTACTCAATTTTCTTCAATGCTTCCTTTGCAGTTCCCTTTCTAAAAATTATTTCAGCTAATGCTTCAACCATTTTTTCAGGTGCTTTGTGTGCAAAGATATTTCTGCCATATGTAATACCTTTAGCTCCTGCAGTCATAGCATCTTCAGTCATTTGAAGAATATCTAAATCTGTTTTTGCTTTAGGTCCGCCTGCAATGACAATTGGAACTGGTGTACTCTTTACAATTTTTGCAAAAGAGTCTACATCTCCAGTGTATAGTGTTTTAACAATATCTGCACCACACTCTGCTCCAATTCTTGCAACATGTCCAACAATTTCAGGATCATGTGGGTTCTTGATGTTTTCACCTCTTGGGTACATCATTGCTAAAAGTGGCATTCCCCATTTGTGACATTGGTCTGCAGTCATTCCAAGTTGTTCTAACATCTCTGGTTCTTCTTTACCTCCAATGTTGATATGTAATGAAATGCCGTCTGCTCCCATTGCTACAGCTTCTTTTACTGTACCCGTTAACATCTTGCGGTTAGGTGATAATGATAATGAAGTGCTACTTGAAAAATGAACTAAAATTCCAATTCTAGTTGGTTTAGGTAATGCTTTAAGAATTCCTTTGTTAATAATTACACTTGTAAGCCCATGTGCTTCACATTTGTAAATTGTAGAAGCGGGATCTTCAAGACCCTCAATAGGTCCGTTTGAAATACCATGATCCATTGGAATACAAAGCATTCTTCCTTTTTTGAGAATACGATTAAGTCTGATTTGGTTACCTGATACCATGTCTTGATCTCCTTTGTGTCCCTACTTAAAAATAACGTGAATCATCAAACTCAGACTCATATCGAATTGAGCACAAATGCCTCGTTTAGTTTAATTCTTTTTTATCATTTGTTCTATCAAAGATTAAATAGAAATTCCAAAAGATGAGTAACAATTGAGCCAAACAACTGAACAGATACAAAAAAGTAATATCAAAGATATTTTAGAAAATTCCCTTAACGGTCAAAGACCTGGTCCTGAGGATTGTATGAGACTTTTAGAATCAGATGATGTTAATCTTATGGGTCTTGTTGCTGGGCATTTAACAAGAAACCGCTTTGAGAACAAAGCATCTTTTGTAAATAATATTATTTTGAATTATACCAATGTATGTATCACTGATTGCAAGTTTTGTGCATTTTATAGATCTCCTGGGACTGAAGATTCTTACACATTAACACTTGATGAAATTGAAGCTAGAGTGAAAACTTCATGTGACATGTTTAAGATCCGCCAGGTTTTGATTCAAGGTGGACACAATCCAAACTTGACAATAGAATACTATGAAGATGCATTCAAAATGATTCGAGAAAAATTCCCACAAGTTGGGGTTCATGGACTATCTACATCTGAAATCGATATGATTGCAAGAGTTGAAAAATCATCTACAAAAGAAATCCTAACCAGACTAAAAGAAGCTGGTTTACAATCTATCCCTGGAGCAGGTGCTGAAATCTTAACTGATTCAGTTAAAGATATCATTAGTCCAAAGAAAATTTCTAGTGATGATTGGATTAGAATTATGGATGAGGCACATTCTCTCGGACTTCCAGCTTCTGCAACTATGATGTATGGTCATGTTGAAAACAAAAATGATATTGTTGAACATTTTTCAAAAATTGTAAAACTTCAAGAAAAAACAAAAGGATTCATGGCATTTATCCCATGGAATTTTGAACCAAACAATACTTTGATGCATGAAGAAGGTTTGGTTGAATATGGTACTGGTGGAGTCCAACTTTTGAAGATGATTGCAATCTCTAGGTTAGTCTTTGATGGCTTGATTAATCACATCCAATCTTCTTGGTTGACAAACGGAGTTGGTATGGCTCAACTTGCTTTGCAATATGGTGCTGATGACTTTGGCGGTACTCTGATTGGAGAAGAAGTTGTTTCATGTACTGGTGCTCGCTCAACTGAATTAACTGATAAAAAAATCATAGATGCTATTCATCAAATTGGTTATCAGGTAGAAGAGCGAGATAATTTCTATAATCCTATTTCTGTGTTATAATCCATAATCCGACCACTTCGAATCAACTAGATTCTTTGTTTCATCATCAACTTTTACTATCTGCTGAATTTCTCTTTCATATCCCTCTTCTTTTGTTTTTTGAGTTGCATCAATTCCCATTTTAGAACCTAGATTGACAAGAGGTGATGCAGGATCAAGAGTGTCAGTTGGAGTGTTATTGATAATTATTGTATCTCTTGCTGGATCTGCTCTTGTAGTAATTGCCCAAATAACATCATTCATGTCATGTACATTGATGTCCTCATCCACTACGACAAACATCTTTGTTAGTGAAAGCTGTCCCATACCCCACAAACCCATCATCACTTTCTTTGCTTGACCAGGGTATCTCTTTTTGATTGAAATGATTGCAAATCCTTGGAACCATCCTGCTGCTGGCATGCTATAATCTACTACTTCTGGCTGGAGCATTCGAATCAATGGCAAAAATGATCGTTCAATTACTTTTCCAATGTATGCATCCTCAAGAATTGGTTTTCCAACAACTGTTGTAACATAGATTGGATCTTTTCTTCTCATTATTCCTGTTAATGTGAATGTTGGATATGGCTCAACTGGCGTGTAGTAACCTGTATGGTCACCAAATGGCCCTTCATCTCTAATATCTGCTGGATCAACATATCCTTCTAAAACAATTTCAGCATTTGCAGGAACATCCAAATCAATTGTTTTACATTTTACAGTTTTGATTCCTTCTTTTCTTGTAATTCCTGCAAATAGGTACTTGTCTAATCCTTCTGGAACTGGTGCAATTGATGAAAATATTGTTGCAGGCTCTCCTCCAATAATTATGGCAGTTGGAATTTTTTCTCCTTTGTCTTTTGAAATATCTCCATGCTGAGCTCCTCTCTTGTGTTTTTGCCAATGCATCAATGCATGAGTTTTATCAACTATCTGCATTCTGTAAACCCCAAGATTTCTCACTCCAGTTTCTGGATGTTTTGTGGCAACTAATCCTAGAGTGATGAATCGACCTGCATCATTAGGCCATGATTTTAGAATTGGCAAGTCATCAAAAGAAGCATCACTTGATGTTATTTCAGTTACTGGTCCGTTTGTTTCTGCCTTAGGAAATGATGCTGTCATCTTTGAGAGTTCTGGAAGTTTTTTTATTTTGTTTAACAAACCTGATGGAACATCCATCTTCGTCATATCTGTAATGCGCTTACCAATTTCAGTAAAGTCTGTCATTTCAAGTCCTATCTCCAATCTTTTCATGGAACCAAATGCATTTCCTAAAACTGGCATGTCGTATCCTTTTACATTTTCAAAAAGAATTGCAGAACCATTAGAATACATCTCCCTTCTCAATATCTCTGCAATTTCTAAATCAGAGTCAACTTCTGTTTTGACTCTCTTTAATTCCTCATTCTTTTCAAGTTCTGTGATAAATTCATGAGTGTCTTCTATTGGCACAGTGATTCTGAAATTAGTTCAAGTATAAGCTTAACTGGATTTACGTAAAAACAGGGTTTTCTTAAAATTCTTTTAACAAATGTATTTTAGTTCACACTCATAGGAAAAGCAGTATTGGCTGATGACAAATGTGTAGTGTGTAAGGGAAATGGAACTATAGAATTACTTGGATCACAATGCCCATTTTGTAATGGAACAGGTGAACCCAACCAATCTGCAAAATCCTATCTTGATTCTCATATTTGTCAATGTATCTTTCTTGATAGAAAAAGATGTCCTCTATGTGGAAAGAGATGTCATCATGATACTCCAAATAAACCAAAAATTTTGTTAAGTCCTGAATAATCTACAGTGGTGGAAGTTCAGTTTTTCTATCATGGCCCCCAGATCCAAACTTGCAGTAGAAACACAATTCTGATTCCATGTACTTTAATTGCTCAACTTGAATTGCACCGAGTTTTAAAGCAATTTTTGTTAGAATTTTATATTTTAATGGCATCGCAGGAATTACCTCGTCCATGTATACTCTGTAATGATCTGGACAAAACTTGAGTGTAACTTTGGATGGTTCCTTACCTTTCTGATTTACTTGTTTTGTAAAATTGATCTGCTCTCTGATGTATTCGTGTTTTGGACATGGACAATCTTTGCCACCAGGGTGTTTGTATGCTGGGGTATTTTTCCAGTCAAAATCAGGAAATTCTTTCTCAAAGTCATCCATGGTGATCACTATGTCGTTTGTGCATATAAAACTTGGTCAAGTTTTGTTTATCGTAATCAACCCAAATGTACATAAACCCCAGACTCTTCATGCAAATTAATGGCAGCTGCTAAAAAGCAAACTAAGAAAGATCTTGAAAAGAAAATTGCCGAATTAGAAGCAAAATTAGATAAACTTTCTAATCAACTAGCACCAAAACCAGCTGAAGCTCCTAAACCACAAAAAGCACCAAAACCAGCTGAAGCTCCTAAACTACAAGAAGCATCAAAACCATCTGAAACAGCACCACCAGCTCCAATAACTCTTCAGGCCGCTTTAGAGAATGCATACATGAATGCTCCAATGACTTCTTTCCATGATTACAGAGCAAAGGTTACAGGTTACACCCCAGCTCCTAACAGATACTTTGTTAGACTAACTGCTCCGGTAGGGAAAGTTCCAACATCTGATTGGAATCAACAAAAAAGAACAGTAACTGGTTATACACAACCATCAAACCAATACTTTGCAACCCGACCAAGACTCGCATACAGTCCTCCAGGTAAAACATTTGAAAGTTTTAGTGGTGTAAAAATGAGTTTCGAAGGTGTTGAGTTGACAGAACAAGTAGCAGAAGTACCAAAAGTTTCTAAAGGCACACTTCCAAAAGGTTTCTAATTTAATAACTCCTTTATTTTCTATTTTTAATAGTAATCTTCTTCTTTGATCATTTTCTATACTGTGTATGCCTCCAAAAATCCCCTGCCCTAATTGTCAACAAAACGAATGGCTTGGAAATCATGAATTGAGTTATCTTCCAAAAGTTACTCGGTTGGAAGATGGAAAATATGTTGCTGATGTTGATAATGGCATACATGTCAAACTATGGCGCTGTAATAATTGTATGTATGTGATGCAGTTCTGGGAACCTGACTGATTTTGGGTCATTTTCAAATCTTATGTTTAATCTAATGAAAATTTTACAAATTATGGCATCTTTTCACGAATTAATTTAAACCCAAATCTCTGACTGATCAAAATATACATAAACAATGTGATATTTACTCTAAGGAATGGCAACAAAACGCAAAGCAAGTACAAAAAAAGATCTAGAAACTAAAATTGCAGAGTTAGAAGAAAAATTATCAAAATTATCATCTCAACTCGAATCAAAACCACAAAAAGCACCAAAACCAGCTGAAGCTCCTAAACCACAAAAAGCACCAAAACCAGCTGAAGCTCCTAAACCACAAGAAGCACCAAAACCAGCTGAAACAAAACCAGCTGAATCTCCTAAACCCCAAGAAGCATCAAAACCAGCTGAAACAGCACCACCAGCTCCAGTAACAGCACAAGAAGCTTTAGAGAATGCATACATGAATGCTCCAATGACTTCTTTCCATGATTACAGAGCAAAGGTTACAGGTTACACCCCAGCTCCTAACAGATACTTTGTTAGACTAACTGCTCCGGTAGGGAAAGTTCCAACATCTGATTGGAATCAACAAAAAAGAACAGTAACTGGTTATACACAACCATCAAACCAATACTTTGCAACCCGACCAAGACTCGCATACAGTCCTCCAGGTAAAACATTTGAAAGTTTTAGTGGTGTAAAAATGAGTTTCGAAGGTGTTGAGATTAAAGAAGTAGCACAAGCTCCTCCACCACCACCAGCAGCAGCAAAACCTGTAGATGGTACACTACCTAAGGAAACTGCAAAAGCAATGCGTGATGAAGGAAAATCAAAACAACAACTTCTAGAAGACTATGAAAATGAATACTTGCAAAGAATAGAACAAGACAAAATAGCACAAGAACAAGCCTATCAAACAGCTCAAGCAGCAGCCGCAGCTGAAGCAGCAGCAAGTAAGTCTAAAGGTACACTTCCAAAAGGGTTCTAATTTTTCTAACCTTTTCTTTTACTTTATTTTAATTTGAATTTAGGAAATCCTCTAGAACTTCTTTTGAATGCCCTGCAGGTTTTACCTTGGGATATATTTTGAAAATTTTTCCTTTTTCATTTACAAGAAATGTACTTCTCATAACTCCCATGTATTCTCGACCCATGAATTTTTTCTTACCCCAAACTCCAAACAAGTTTGAGATTTCTTTATCCACATCTGCTAATAATGGATATTTGATTCCCATTTTATTGCAGAATTTTTTGTGAGATTCTACATCATCTGGACTAACACCGATAATCTCAATTCCCTCTTTTTGGAATTTTTTATAATCTTTGGAAAATTCGTCAGCCTCTGTGGTACATCCTGGGGTGAAATCCTTTGGGTAAAAATAGATAGCGTGTTTCTTGCCCTTAAAATCACTGGTTTTTACCTTGTTTCCATTTGCATCATTTACTGCAAATTTTGGAACAGAATCGCCTTCAGAAACCATGTACTCTCAAATGGATTAATCCATAATTAATTACTTTTTGAGATCAACTGATCAGAAATCAAGGTCGAATCTTTTATATGGATATACACGAGGCTTTTGCTTAATGGTTAACCCACGAGCATATCTTGCAGAAGCAATTGCAACTTATGGCTTGGTATTCTTTGGTCCACTTTCAGTAATTTTAGCAGTTTCTGCATTTGGCGAAGAATTAACAACACAATCTGTATTGTTCATTTCTCTTGGACACGGTGGTGCCATTGCTTTGATGGTTTATGCATTCGGACATGTTTCTGGTGCCCACATTAATCCTGCAGTTACTATTCCTATGATAATTACAAGAAAAATTGGAATTGTAGATGGAATTGGATATATCATTTCACAATTAATCGGTGCTGTAGCAGCAGCTGCAACACTTATGGCAATATTGCCTGAACTTGGTTCCAAAGTTAACTTTGGAACTCAAGGCGGTCCAAGTGATTTAATCAATAATAGCATTGGTTCTGGATTTGCAGTAGAGGCAATCTTGACCTTCTTCTTAGTTACTGTAATCTTTATGGTTGCAGTTCACAAAAAAGCAACTCCTGGAATTCAAGGACTTGCAATTGGTGGAATAGTTTTCCTTATTCACTTAGTTGCTGTACCATTAACAGGTGCATCAGTAAATCCAGCAAGAACATTTGGTCCTGCATTAATATCTGGATTCTGGGAATTCCATTGGCTATATTGGGCCGCACCAATCTTAGGTGGAGTTATTGCTGGTTTGATCATGAACTATGTTTTTGTCAAACAGGCAGAAAAAGAAGCATAATTTTTCAAATACCAACATTTTTAAAAATTTTAAACTATTTTTGCCACATGGCCTCTACTGATGATATATCTAGTATGTTTCATTCTGAATCTGAAAAACTAGAAAATCTAGTTAACAATGCAATAAATTCAGAACTATCTTTGTCTGAAATTGTTGAGACTTATTATCAAATAATGAATGTCTCTTCAATGTCTACTATGCTAAAACAGCAACTTGGAGGCTCAAATGATCAAAATTCTTTGATTAAAAAAATCGAGGAAGCCCAAAAATTTATCTCAGAAAAATTTGATTCAAATTTACATCCTTCAATAATGATACAACTTACAAATTCACTTGCAGATATTACAAAGAATTTACAATCTAATAATGCAGTTGAAAAATCTAAAGACGAAATTGAAACTGAAGCAAAACTGTATGAGAAATTACGTCAAACAATGAGTACCAAAGAATTTGTTGAACAATATGGCAAAGGATTGTCTCATGATTGAAGAACTTGCCAAAAATCTAGTAAATCTAAAAAAAGAATTTGCAAAAAATTATAACGGCAAAAGTCAAATTCAGGAAGTAATTCCTGTTTCAAAATCTAATTTGTTTACAATAGAACAACACGATTTAGAATTATTACATCAGTTTGCAACAAAGAATCCTATCTATTACAATTCTTATGAGAAAACAATTGGTGAAACTCTTTGTGTTGTTTATGAAGGCGACATTAACAAATACTGGTTAAACAGTATTCAACATGGTTCAAGTAATGCCCCATTTTCTCCTACGTGGATAATGTCTGCATATGTATGTGTCTTGTATGCCAAAGAACTTGGGTATCGTGAAGTAATTGATATTGGTTCTGGAGATGGAAGAATTGCATTTTGCGCAAAAATTTTAGATCTAGAATCATACAGTATCGAAATTGATGATATGTTAGTTGAATTACAAAAACTTTTGACCATTCTTGACTTTCATCCTTATTGTTCTGATGCAACAACCTTTGATTATTCTTTATTGAATCTGATCCAACCGATCTTCTTCATCGGAGGTCTTGCACAAATGGGAGGAATTGTATTGGCATCCAGTGTTTTAGAAAAAATTAACTCGCTTTCTAATCTTAAAAATATTGGTTGGGTGTTCGCTGGTAGTTTTTCTCAAAAATATCAACCAGATCCAAAAAATGAGGCTGGATGGGGAACATTAATTGAGAAAAATAATCTAAAATCTATTCAAACTATCTCTTTGCCAACTGTTTGGACGTTTCATGAACCAGATGAGACTCCTTACATCTTTGCACAACCGGTTTCTCAGTAATCGTAATCCAAATTAAGCGTAAATTTCAAAACTTTTTGGACTCGTTGCACAGCTTGGATAGTGCGAACGCTTGCGGAGCGTTAGGTCACCGGTTCAAATCCGGTCGAGCCCGCTTTTTTATGAATATCTTAAATATCATAATTTCTCAAACTAGTAATGAGTCGTGAAGATTTCAACTCTTCTTCAATTGTTGTAAAAGATATTATGATTAAAACTCTAATTTCTGTCAATCCTTTAACTACTGCTTTTCAAATATCAAAAATGATGGAACAGGGTGGAATAGGTGCAGTTCTTGTAAAAGAAAATGATAATCTTGTAGGAATTATTACTGATAGAGATTTTGCAACAAAAATTGCTGCAAATAATCTCCCACTTGATACTACAGCTCAAAAAATAATGTCCTCTCCCCTGGTCACAATTAACTACGATGAACCAATTTCTGCTGCAGCAGAAAGGATGACTAGTAAAAAAATTAGAAAACTTGCAGTATCTGACAATGGTAAAATTGTTGGTCTAGTCACTTCTACTGATTTAGTTACTCAGCTTGCAAAATGACTAAAACGTTTTTGTCTTTTTAAGAAATATTGTAACTACTACCATATAGATTGCAGTTGAAATAATTTCTGAAATCAATGATGCTAAATATGGTTCTAATTCAATTTCAAGAAAATAATACAGTGTTGTCCATCTTACCCCAAGATAGACTATTTCTCCTATTCCAAATGAAGAAACTAAAGCAAACAATTCTTTTTTGATTAAACTTGATTTCATAGTCTTATAGCGTTTCTTGTTATCCAAATAAAACAAACCTGAAAAAATTCCAAAGAAAACAATATGCCCAATAACCATGGTAAAAGTTGTGTTTAAATAATTCTCATATTCCGATAATAGTTGAGCAACTACTGCTGATATTGATGCAGAAATAATAAAACAGATCAGAAAATTTCTGTTAATCTGTAATAGTGTTGGTTTAACTTCATAATTTTTTTGATACATGACAACTAATATTTTGTATTAATTAACAAACAAACTATGAAAAAGAGATGCGAATGGGCAAAAGATGAACCAAATATTACCTATCATGATGATGAATGGGGACAACCGCAACATAATGATCAAAAATTATTTGAATTTCTAATACTGGAAGGAGCTCAGGCTGGTCTGTCTTGGACTACTATTCTCAAACGTAGATCTGGCTATAGAAAGGCATTTTCTGATTTCGATGTATCAAAAGTCTCAAAATACACTAAAAAAAACATCAAAAAACTACTCCAAGACGAATCAATCATTAGAAATAAACTCAAAATCACTTCTGCTATTAACAATGCAAAGCACTTCCTCAAAATTCAAGAGGAATTTGGCTCATTTGACAAATATCTTTGGGAATTTGTAGATTCCAAGCCAATTAAAAATAAATTCAAAAAACTATCTGATTTACCTGCAACCACTAAAATTTCAGAGAAACTAAGCCAAGATCTTAAAAAACGTGGATTCAATTTTGTTGGACCTACAATTTGTTATGCATTAATGCAGGCAATAGGAATGGTAAATGATCATACATCTCAATGTTTTTTGTATAAAAAATAATTTTTAAAGTAGAATGATTATCTGAAACCATGTCTGAAGGAAAATTTGCCACATCTATCTCATGTATTGATGGAAGAATACAACTTCCACTGGCGAAATGGATTAAAGAAAATTATTCCGTTGATTATGTGGATACAATTACTGAACCAGGTGTAGATAAGAATGTCACAAGAGATTCTGTAATTGATTCAATCAAAGCTAAAGCTAGAATATCGATTAATGCTCATAAATCAGAATTAGTTGTTTTTTCTGGACATTACAATTGTGCAGCAAATCCAGTTTCTGATGAAGAGCACATTGAATTTATCAAAAAAGGTGTTGAAGTAATTTCTTCATGGGATTTGGGTGTTAAAGTTATTGGCGTTTGGGTTGATGATTCCTGGAATGTTAATACTATAGCGAAGAGACAAAGTTCGTGAATCAAATAATTCCAAAACAAAAGACTTTTTGATCAGTTAACACAATGACATACATGAACAATCTAGAATCCCTTGAAGCAGCATACAAGAAAGAAAACTCCAAGGTTGCAGTAAGATGCTTGCAGTGCTGATGATTCTAAAGGATGGCAAGGAATTGGAACACACTGCACAAACATTGCACCGCTGTACAAACTGGGTACGAAAATGGGCTGATCGTTTTGAGGAGTATGGCCTTGATGGCCTCCTCTACGATCTCCCAAAGAGTGGAAGACCAAGAATTATCTCAAAGAAAAGAATGGATTCAATAATGTCCAAAGCCATACTAACTTTGTTTACTCCTGTAATGCTACGGCAAACAATTCTTCACTCTACTGGAATAAAATTTCACATAACTCATGTTAGAAAGACAATGCATCAGCAGGCATGTCTGCAAAAACTGCACAAAAATATCACATCAATCATGCAACTGTATCTGCTGTGAAAAGCTGGCAGCAACGCATCAAAAAGAGAATTTCACGCCTAAAAAAGAATGGATTCATCATTGCAATGGCTGATGAGGCATTCTTTGTAAGGGATACAAAAATAGGAAAAAAGTATTGGTCACCTGTTGCCAAAAGAATATTCCTTCCATATACTGGACGACATGAGAGTTTGGCAGTTTATGGTACAATCACAGAAAATGGCAGTCAGCTGTTTAGAGTTTATCAGAAATTCAATGCTGCGACCTTTGTAGAATATCTCAAGGAGTTGCACTGGAAATATGGCAGGGTTGCTCTAATGTTGGACAGGGCATCAGTTCACAAATCAAGGAAAGTCAAGGAATATCTTGCAAGCAATCCTGATGTCAAACTAATCTGGTTGCCAAAGGGTTCACCATATCTAAACATGATAGAGCAGTGCTGGAAGACAAGCAAGCATTCGTTGCTGGTATCAGAATATTATGCAATGTTTGCAATAATGAACAAGGCAGTCTCTGAATATTTTAGAGTGACAAAGTTCAAGCTTGATGTTGCAAATTATATTTTTAGAAATCCAGCAAAAATGTTCACGAACTTTTGATCGTCGCTATATATAAAATCTAGAAGGTTTTTGTAAATCATGAATGAGAAATTATCTCGTTTTACAAAGACTGCTGGACCTGGAATATTATTTGCAAGTACTGCAATTGGTGTATCTCATTTAATTCAATCAACTAGGGCAGGTGCAGATTTTGGTTTACTAATTCTAGGATTTGTTATTGTGGCTACTTTGTTAAAATATCCCTTCTTTGAGTTTGGTTCTCGTTATGCAAATTCTACCCAAACTAGTATTATTGATGGTTACAAGAAACTTGGAAGACCTGCATTATGGTTGTATTTTTTATTAACTATTGGTTCAATGTTTTTTGTTACAGGTGCTGTAGGATTTGTAACTGCGGGATTTTTTGAAAATCTTTTTGGACTAGATTTTCTTGGAGAATGGTCACTAGTAGTTTTATTTTCAATATGTGTTGTAATCTTGGCAGTTGGAAAATACAATGTACTTGATAGTCTAATCAAAATTATTGTAATTGTACTGGTAATTTCTACAGTATCTGCTTTCTTACTTGCATTGTATAATGGCCCAATAGAGCCAATAGAAGGATTCGTACCAAAAGAACTATGGAATGTCACTGGAATCTTTTTCTTGCTTGCATTAATGGGTTGGATGCCATCTCCTGTTGATTTTTCCACCTGGAATAGTTTATGGACATTAGAGAGAGCCAAACAAACTAATTTCAAACCTACACTCAAAGAGACTCTTTTTGAATTTAGGTTAACATATCTGATAACTGGAATTCTTGCGATAATGTTTGTTACACTTGGCTCTTTCATGTTTTTTGGTTCTGGTGAAGAATTACCAAACAACAATGCACATTTTGCACATAAAATAGTAGCCCTATACACACAAACTATTGGTGATTGGAGTTACATCATCATTGCTGCATCTGCATTTACTGTAATGTTTGGAACAATCATTGCAGTCTTAGATGGTTATTCACGTTCACTGAATCGAACAATTGAGTTAATTTTTAGTAAACAAGAAGAGAAAATACACACAAAATCCCGTGTGTTATACATTATTTTCTTGCTTGTGATTGCTATTGGCGGTATTGTAATAATTTTTGAATTTAAAAATAATCTAAAAGAATTAGTTGACTTTGCGACTGTTTTGTCATTTCTCATAGCACCTATAATTGCAGTTTTTAATTTTAGACTAGTCACAGGTAAACATCTTGATAAAGACTCTCAACCTTCTGTATTGTTGAAAATTTTGAGTTTTGCAGGAGTTATTTTCCTTAGTGGATTTGCAATATTTTTTATAATTACGAGATTTTTTTCATAATTATTCCCAAAAATGGTTCAAGCCCCGATAGATTCGAACTAAAGATTAGAACACTTTATGAGCATCCAATAATTCGTTTAGTCATATTATGAAATATTTTGTAATTTTCTTGGTTTTGATTAGTTTATCAGGCTTGGTTGCCCCTCAAATATTTGCTGCTGATCTCGTTTATGGACTAGACTGTGAAGTCTTACATATTTGGAATTATGCAATAGATGACTGTAATTTAATGATAAATTCAATTAATTTTATTTTTTCATTATTATTACCTATCAGTATTGTCATCATAGTTTCAATATTGATTGCCTTGAAATACAAAAAGAAATTTTGATTAGAAAATGAAAACTAGACTTTTGATAATTCATACCTATCTGCGTCCATTTCTATCCCCAATTTGGTGGGTGAATCCCCGTGGAATTGAACCTATAAGTAAAATTTAGTAAGTCTTTTTAACAGAAAAAAATTAAGTATTCTTGAAAATCATGAAAATTTCTGCAAAAATGAAAAAAGCTCTAAATGATCAAGTTGCACTAGAGGCTGCAGCATCTAACAGTTATCTTGCAATGGCATCATGGTGTGAAGTTACAGGATATCAAGGATCTGCAAATTACTTTTACACACAAGCAGATGAAGAAAGAACTCACATGCTCAAAGTTGTACATTATCTAAATGATATGGCAGCTACTGCAACAATTCCTGCAATCAAAGCACCTGTAAGTTCTTACAAATCACTTGAAGGACTGATCAAAACTGCACTAAAAAATGAACAGATAGTAACTAAAGCAATTCACAAAATGGTAGAGCTTACACAAAAAGAAAAAGATCATTCAACATATGCATTTCTCGAATGGTTTGTCAACGAACAAGTTCAAGAAGAAACAAAATTTGAAACACTCTTGCAGAAATTTGATCTTATTGGCAGAGACAAGTTGGCAATAAATGAGATAGATAAAATTCTAGCAACAGATGCTGCAGCACCAGCTGATGCTACAGTATAGCAAATATTTTTCTAAAATAATTAGTACTCCATTAATTTCAGTTATCTCATGACAGTTATTGTAACAAGAAAGCCAAGTGGTGTAACACAATTATTCAATACTGAAACTGGCAGAGTTACTTACAAATGCAAATCTGAATCTGCATACAGCGAAGAGACAAAGTTCGTGAACTAAATAATTCCAAAACAAAAAACTTTTTGATCTGTTAACACAATGAGATGCATGAACAATCTAGAATCCTTTGAAGCGGCATACAAAAAAGAAAACTCAAAAGTTGCAGTAAAGATGCTTGCAGTGCTGATGATTCTAAAGGATGGCAAGGAATTGGAACACACTGCACAAACATTGCACCGCTGTACAAACTGGATTGATCGTTTTGAGGAGTATGGCCTCTACGATCTCCCAAAGAGTGGAAGACCAAGAATTATCTCAAAGAAAAGAATGGATTCCATAATGTCCAAAGCAATACTAACTTTGTTTACTCTTGTAATGCTGCAGCAAAGCATTTTTTATTCCACTGGAATAAAATTTCACATAACCTGCATCCGAAAGACAATGCATCAGTAGGCATGTCTGCAAAAACTGCACAAAAATATCACATCAATCATGCAACTGTATCTGCTGTGAAAAGCTGGCAGCAACGCATCAAAAAGAGAATTCCACGCCTAAAAGAGGATGGATTTATCATTGCAATGGCTGATGAGGAATTTTTTATTAGAGATGTAAAGACAGGACGAAAATACTGGTCACCTGTTGCAAAGAGAATATTTCTTCCATACACAGGACGACATGAGAGTTTGGCAGTATATGGAACAATCACGATTCATGGCAGTCAACTGTTTAGAGTTTATCAGAAATTCAATGCTGTAACATTTATAGAATATCTCAAGGCATTAAATTACAAATATGACAAGATTGCATTAATTTTAGACAGGGCATCAGTTCACAAATCAAAGAAAGTCAAGGAATATCTTGCAAGCATTCCTGATGTCAAACTAATCTGGTTGCCAAAGGGTTCATCATATCTAAACATGATAGAACAATGCTGGAAGATAAGCAAGCATTCGTTGCTGGTTTCAGAATATTATGCAATGTTTACAATGATGAATGATGCAGTATCTGAATATTTTAGAGTGACAAAGTTCAAGCTTGATGTTGTAAATTATATTTTTAGAAATCCAGCAAAAATGTTCACGAACTTTTGATCGTCGCTATACATGATAATTGAAGCCTTTGATGGAATTGTTAAATTCAATCAAAAAGGAGCAATTGCAACTGGTCACATCACTTGAATCATGTGATGTAATTAGGAAAGGAGACTCAAATTACAAAGAAGCATTAACTACAATTATTTCATCATACAAAGAATTTGCTCAAAATGTTTCTGATTCATATCAAAATGAGATTCAGGAAATTGAAAGTAAATTATCTAGTGCTTAATTTTCAAATTTTTCACACTTGCATTTTCTAACTAGGCATTTCCCATTCCCATCTTCGTGAATAGAATTATCATGATAACACCAAATTTTTTTAATTATTGCATTTCATTTAACCATAAATCATGCAGTGCTCGCACTCACACATTTCTACTTCCTTTGCTTTCTTCAAACACTTTTTGTGTTGACCTGCTTGACATTGTACACAAACTTCATCAATGTTATATACACTTGTATATTTTTTAGATTGATCAAATCCAAAACCGCCATCTTTTGGTCCTACCATGTTTTATTATAATTGATGTAGTATTTCTACTTCACTAATTGATTGTGGATTTTATTGTATCTTGTAATTCTTTTTTGTGTGTTTCAATGATTCCTCTTATTTCAAAAGTATCTACATAACCTCCAGCTGATGCACGAGTTGCTTTGAGTAAATAATGTAAAGAACCTTCTTCAATTTTTCCAACATAATATCCATAAAGAAAATCTAATTCATCATTACACTTCCAAATTTGTTTGATGTTTGGAAATGTTTGTTTGATTTCAGTTGGTATCTCTTGGATCCTTCTTTTGATGTATTGGTCAAGTGATTTTCTAATTGTAGAATCTTGAAGCAATTCTAATGTTATTTGATGTATACATGTTTTTAGTCGTTATCTTTCTTGTCTGGGTTCTCATTTTTTGGCTTGTCCCACATGTGCATGGTTCCTCTAATCATAAAAGAGCCAACTATTATGGCAACTATTCCACCAACTATGAATACAAAAAAATTTCCAATACTTTTGATACTTGCCAATGATGTTAATTTGGTGTCTTTCTAATTATAACTGTCTGGCAAATTTTAATTAGATTCAATAGTAAGTTTGCCAAATTCTATTCATAATGTCTAAAACTCAACAGATCGCAGCTTGGATTGGAATTATTGGAGGGGGAATTACGTTTTTCTTTTTTTCTATTGAAATGGCTGAATTTATGCGATAATGCTGAAAACTAATTACAATGTAGTTATTTGTAGTAACAATTAACCATGATTACTCAAGAAATTAAAGACTTTTTGGATCTTCAAAAGCTAGGTTATGTTGCAACTGTTAGTTCTGATGGTAAACCAAATCTTTCTCCAAAAGGAACTATCATTGGTTGGACATCAGAATTGTTGGCATTTGCAGACATTCGTTCTCCTGACACTGAAAAATCTGCAAAACAATCCTCATGTAGAAATTAATGTAATTAATCCTCTTTCACGTAAGGGGTATCTGTTCAAGGGCCAGGCTCGAGTTATTGAAGATACTTCTCTACACGAAGAGATTCTTAATCATTATAAAAAAATGGGAATAAAGAGCCCAATTAACTCCATTGTATTAGTTGATGTCTCTGATGTTTCTGAAGTAACTTCTCCATCATATGATATGGGAATTTCAGAACAAGAAATAAGATCAAAATGGAAAAAACATTTTGAAAGTTTATGATTCTTTTTTAGTTTTCTTTAGTTTTTCTAACTTTTTTTAGTTTTTTCATGTTCATTTCTTTCTTCTTCTAAAAGTAACTGAACTGCCTCTAGTTCTTTTTGTGCCATGTTAAGTTTTGATTTCAATGATCCTACAACTACACTTGCTGCCTCTATAACTCCTGCAGAACTTTTTTCATTTGAATCTTTTCCTTGAATGAATTCTTTTTCCTTTGAAGTTAGTACACTTGTATCTTGAAAGAGATCCTTTTTTGCTAATTCCTCTTTTGCGTTATATAATCGAGATCTTGCTTCATCTAGTTCTTTTTCATATTCTATCTGTTGATTTTTAATATTATGTAGCAAATCTTGTTCTTGTACTACTTGTTTTTTAACCTCATTATATTCCCTAGTGATTTCTTCCAAGTTTTGTTTAATTTTTGAAAAACTTCCTTCAGTTTTACTAAATTCACTAAGTGATTCTGAATCTTTTACTTTCTCAAGGGTTTTTATTTTTTCTCTAATTTCTTTTTGTTCTCGTAGTACTACATCAAGTTCCATCTTTTTTTGATTCAGTTCTTTTTTTACCGTCATCAAATTGCTGATTGTAGCTTCGTATTCTTCTTTTACAGTATGAATTTTCTCTGTAATTTCATCAAGTTCTCCTTGTTTTATTCTAAATTCATTTTGAATATCTTCTACTTCTGTCTCAAGTTCTTCTTTTAGTGCATATTCTTCACTTTTTTCAGAAACTGTTTCTTCATTTTTCTTACCAAAGAAGCCCATATCACTCACAGATTATCTCCAAAAGATGAATCTTTCTTCACTTTTGTTTAACCCGTGTTCTGATGAATTTCAGATAAAATCCAATACCTCCAATAATGGCCCCTCCCAACAAGGCCATCGTGCCCATCTCTGGCATGCTTGGATAGATGTTTGGTGCAAGAAATAACAATAATGCCCCTAAAATTATCAAGGCAAATCCTCCACTGTTTCTTGTTTTATTATGATCTCCGTGTACCATGATTATACATACTCTGAAAGTGTTTGCGCAACTTGTTTTCTTCCAATGTCTGATATGAAAGGTCCAATCTTTGGTCCTCTTGATGTTCCCAAAATTATTTGATACAATATTTTAAAGAAATCTTTTGGTTGCACATCATTTGACTTTGCAATTTGGTATATTGTATTTTGAATATTTTCTGGTTCTTCTTCTGCACTCAATGCATCTACAAGTATCTTTAATGCTTTTTTTGCAGAATCATCTAAATCAACTTGTATCTTTTCTTGTTGATCAAACTCATCTGAAAAATTTCCTGCTATCTCAATTAGTTTTTCAATTTCTGATTCAGGATTTTTTATCACTCCATAATCTGATAATTTTTTCATTACTCTTTCTCCTCTACTTTCTTTGAAGATTTTTGTTAATTCAATTAAAAGTCTGTAGTTGACATGTATGCTTGATTGTTTTGGAGGATTAAGGAGATTAACATATTCATAGAGTCCTTTTAATTTTGTTAATTTTGCTTGATTGTCTACTTTGATTCTTCCAAAGTAGATATCTTCTAATTCATTATATTCATTCATCAAAGATGGAATATCTTCAAATCCTAGTTCTCGTGCACCTGTAATTCTTTTGTATAATAATAATAGAATTGATTTTGGAGTACCAAACTCTAACCATTTTTGTGCAGTTATGACGTTACCTAATGATTTTGAAATCTTTTTCCCTCCTTTGTCTAAGAACATTTCATATTTTACATGATGAGGATGTGGAAATTCTAAAATTTCATCAGCTACCCAATCATTTACCTTTACAGAATCCATTATGTCTTTTCCATATGCTTCAAACCTGATATCAAATGCTGACCACCTTGCTGCAAATTCTACTTTCCAGGCTAATTTTCCCAAATCTTTTGCAATATCTGCCTCTCCTTCATGACCACATCCTTTGATCATCTTTGAGCCGATTTCAGCATCATGACATCTGTACTTTACTTTCTTTTCATCGGCAATGTATTCCGTAGATTCTGCTGTGTATAGGCGACTACAATTTGCACAAACTGGAAAATATGGGAGATATTTTTGATATTTTTCTTGTCCTACAAGGTCTGCAATTTTTTCTCCAATCTTTGTACTGTTTTGCAAGATTGTGTGGATTTGGTCTTTTAGTAATCCTTGTTTGTATGTATCTGCTGCTCTTCTGAATTCATATTTTATTCCAACTTTATCTAATCCTTCTAAAAGAATACTGCTCATGTGCATTCCGTAAGAATCATGACATCCATAAGGATCTGGAATGAGTGACACTGGTTTTGCAATGTGTTCCTCTAAACCAAATTTTTGCATTCCCTCTGGAATTTTTCTTAACCCATCAAGATCATCTGAATATGCAATTAATTCTGATTTATAACCAAAATTTTCTAGTGCTAATTTGACACCGTATGCTCTAACTGCATCCCCCAAACTTCCAATATGTGGGATTCCAGATGCGCCAAGACCACTTTCTACTCTAAGAACATCTAAATTCCTTCCAAGAGATTTTTCACGTTCAAGTAATTCAGAAGCTAGTTTGTCTATCCAAGTTCCTTTTCCGATAACTTTTTGTTCTGACATTTCTTTTCACTAATTCAACGTTTTAGACATGTATGGCCCATATAACAAATACCCTAATTTTTGATAGTATTCTCTAGTACCAACTGCACTAATTACTAAAATTTTCTTTGCATCAAACTCTTCTTTGGAAATTTTTTCTGCTTCTTGCATCAAATTCTTTCCTAATCCTGAATGTTGAATCTCATTTGCTTCTTTTTCTCCAATCTTCAAAGATTTTCCATAAACATGAATTTCTCTTACAATGCAAGAGTCTTGTTCAACTTCATCTCTATGGGCATCAATACTTGGTTTTCTTAATCTCAGAAATCCATAGATTGATTCATCTTTGTCTTCATAAGACAAGAACACTTCTTTTCCGCCTGAGGAATCATAATCTATTCTATCTAGTTTCAAATTCACTCCATCTGATTTTTTGTTAGAAAGACCTGCTTCTCTACATCTGATACATTTGCATGAGAGTCCTTGTTTGGCTAAATTCTGATGTACAATTTGTCTTAGATTGCCTGATTTTGGCCCTGCAATGATTTCATTTGGAGATATTTCTCTCTGAATACGCATAATTCTAACCCATTTTGGGACGTTCTTTTTTACTTCTGTTAAAACCCTGATCATATCTTCATCAGAATATGGGGTGTATTTTCCTTGTTTGTAATCCTCGTACAGAGGTGTATTCTCAATTACCAGTGATGGATAAATCTTTAGCATGTCTGGACGTAACTGTGAATCTGAAAATAGTTTTTTAAAATCTGCAATGTCTCCTTCTGGTGTCATTGTAGGTAACCCTGGCATCATATGTGCAACAATTTTGTAACCTGCATCTTTTGAAATTTGAAATGATTCTGTCACATCATTATAGTTGTGACCCCTGTTCACTATTTCATAAACTTGTTCTTGTAGTGATTGAACTCCAATCTCTATTCTTGTAATTCCATAGTTTAACATTAAATCTACATGTTCTTTTTTACAATAGTCTGGTTTTGTTTCAATTGTAAATCCTACATTTCTAATTGCTGCATGCTCATTATTTGATTTAGCTTCTTGCAAATTTTTTGAGTCTGTTCCATTTAGAGCATCATAGCATGATTTGATAAAATTTTCTTGGTAGTCTTTTGGCATGAAGAGAAAAGTACCCCCGACAATTACAATTTCCATTTTAGATGGGTCGTGTCCAAATGCAATTAACTTGTCAATCTTTGTTGTAATTTGTAATTTAGGATCATATTCATTTCCAATTGCGTTTAATGTTGATGGTTCTTTTCCTGTGTAGCTATTTGGAGTGTTATACTCAATTCCACCTGGACAATATGTGCATCTACCATGTGGGCATGCATATGGTTTTGGCATTAATGCAATTACTGCTACTCCTGATGCCGTTTTAATTGGTTTTTTTATCAAGACTTTCCTTAATTTGT
This sequence comes from Candidatus Nitrosopumilus sp., assembly GCA_965248045.1. GTDB lineage: Archaea > Thermoproteota > Nitrososphaeria > Nitrososphaerales > Nitrosopumilaceae > Nitrosopumilus. The sequence continues at coordinate 761,673 of CBDFIG010000002.1, read as the reverse complement.
TAAAATCAGATTCTTTTGCCATTGATAGAATCTCGTGATTTTTTGGGATTCTTTCAAGCGCATATTTGGTGCAGATTTTTATGATTTCTTGTTTTACTTGTTTTTTGCTAGGTTCTTCAATTGTTAGCAAATTCTGAGTGATTTCACTACATGCTTTAGAAAACACCGAATCTAGGTTACTCATACATGCTCATACTAATTTGGACATAAATTCGTTAAAAAATTTGGCTTATCTAGAGTCTACCTTCGTCTCTTACTCTTTCTAGCTGGTTTTCTCTTCACAGTCTTTCTTTTAGCTTTACTCTTTCTAGCTGGTTTTCTCTTCACAGTCTTTCTTTTAGCTTTACTCTTTCTAGCTGGTTTTCTCTTCACAGTCTTTCTTTTAGCTTTACTCTTTCTAGCTGGTTTTCTCTTCACAGTCTTTCTTTTAGCTTTACTCTTTCTAGCTGGTTTTCTCTTAGTAGATTTTTTCACCATCTCTCGTTTGAAATTCTTTAATTCGTGTAATTCTTCTATAATACTTTTGATCTCTGCAAGAACATTTTTTCTAAATGCTTCATTGTTTGTTTCTGTTGACATATCTTATCATGAAGCATTTTTTGTGTGATTTAAAACTTTTTGATAGCTTATTCTGACTTTATTTCGACACTTGTACTTGCAGTACCTTCGTTTTTCTGTTCTTTTCTGTATACAAGTTTCAACCAGATTGGTGTTATGATAGTAGTTACTGCTACCATGATTACAATTGTAGAGTATACCTCAGATGTAAGAATCCCTGCTGTTACTCCAACACCTGCTACAATTAATCCTACTTCTCCTCTTGAAATCATTCCAATCCCAACTTTCATTCCGCCCGATTTACTTTTCAAAAATAACATTGCCGGTAGTCCACATCCAAATAACTTTGTTACAATTGCAATTACAATGATTACTCCGCTTAACATCAAAATATTCAAGTCAACTGCTCTTAGATCTACTTGTGCTCCAATAATTGCAAAGAATAATGGTGCAAAAATCAATCCTATCTTTTCTACGTAACTTTCTATTTTTTCAAAGACTTTGGTAGTTGATAGTGCCATTCCCACAGCAAACGCACCTACAATCGGCGACAGCCCTATAGTCCCTGCAAGAGCTGCGGCACCAAAGAACGACGCCGTAGCTATTCCCTCTACACTTCCCTTTGCCTTCCATAATCTTGGTGTGATTATCTTTGGAATTACAACCACTGCTACAACAAGCATGATTGCAAAGAATGCTAGTACTTGTAAAATCGTAATTACAATTTGTGTAATGTCAATACTGTCTACTCCTCCATCTGATCCTGCAATGGATGTAACAACTGATAGTACTGCAATAGCTAAAATATCGTCTACAATTGCTGCTCCAATAATTAATCTAGCTTCAGGAGTTTTAATTTTACCAAATTCACTTAGAACCTGAATTGAAATTGCAATACTTGTTGCCGTAAGTGCAGTTGCAATCAACATTGATTGCAGTGCATCAAACCCGAACATCTGGAAAACTGCAAGGCCTGCAAAGAACGGGACAACTACGCCCAACGTTCCCACTGTAAATGCGGCCTTTCCTCCCTTGAGAAATTCTTTTGGAGTCATCTCTAGTCCTGCCATAAACAAAATTACAATTGCGCCCATTTCCCCAAGAATTTTAATTTCATCGTTTATCACTAACAACTGTGATCCATCAATTACGATGATTCCACCTAATGCAAATGGACCAACAATCATTCCTGCCAAAAGTTCCCCTAAGACAATTGGAAGTTTTAATCTAAGGAAAAGTTCTGCCATTAGTTTAGCTGCAAAAAGAAGAATCCCTACTCCGATAATTGTTTCAATGAATTGCCCTTCTACAGCCATCTCTATATCATAGGGCTAAGAATTCTGTAATATAAGGCGATATTAGGTTGAAAATTATTTTGTTGTTGTTAAATTAAGCAGTTTAGCTAAATGTTCTGAGTATAAATTATTCTTCAAACTTTGGATGAATTTCAATAATAATGACAGAATTGAAGTTAAAAATCCTAATCATACAACATTACGTCTTTTTCTTCAAGCAAACTATGAAGATTATTCACTGAACGATACACATCTCCCTCATTTTTAGCACCAGTACAGACTAGTTTTCCTGAGGCAAATAACAATATCACAGTTTTAGGATCAATCATTCTGTGAATGACTCCTGGGAACTGCTCAGGTTCATACATACTTCTTGGTAGTGTTCGTGCTGTTTTCTCAAGATCAATTTTTCCTCCAAGGCTTATTGATGATACAATGTTTTGAATAGTTACTACTGCATCTTTTTTGATTTTAATCCCATCTTTTCTTAGTTTTTGTACAACTGTTTTTACTGCTTTTCTTGCAAGATCTTCTGATTTTGAGCCAGTGCATACCATTTTCCCTGTACTGAAAAGCAATGTTGCAGTCTTGGGGTTTTTGAGGCGAAATACTGCTCCTGGGAACTGATCAGGATGGTACTCTACATCAGGAAATACTTTTTGAATTTTATTTAAATCCAATTTCTGATCAAGTACTGCAGATGCCACAACATTTACAATTTCAATTATGGGTTTAGTGACAGGCATTATTCATAAAGACAGGAAAACCTAATTTAAAGAAATTTAAAACAGATTTTTAGTTGTAATTTATGGTTACTTGTAATAAATGCTATCAAAAACATCATGATCAATGTATGGGAAAGACAGGAATGTTTGATTGTGATTGTAAGTGTTTCAAAAAATAGGGGTTCCAGAATTATTTTCTAATTTCTATTAAAATATTCTCATCAGTCCATTTGATTTGCTCTAAATCATCAAAATTATTCTTGATGTTTTGTTGGAATGCTTTCAGAGATTCATCAAAGGTTTCTTTATCATAAAGAGCAAAAGTGGAATAGTGATTGCTTTGAGCTTGATGGACTAGTCTATCCAGACTAGATGTTCTAGAATATTCAAACACTTTGGTAGAATGAACACTCATGTCTGCTTCTTGGATGTGTTGTTTTAGTTCATCTACCTCATACAAGCGAGTTTCAGTTTCTGCAAATAATGGAAAGTGTTTTCCCCAGATACTTTTAGAATTTTGATTTCTTAGTCTGGTATAAATAAACAAATGCCCATCATCTTTGAGTGATCTTAGTGATTCAGATAAAAACTTTGGAACATCAAAGTGGTGTATTGCATTAAAGGTAACAATACAATCTATTGAATCATTTTCTAGTGGGAGGCGATTTGCATCACCCTGCCTTACACAAAAATTTGTAGTATTTTTTTCTAAAAGATAACTCTCTAATGAATTTAGCATGTTTTCGTTGTAATCTACACAGTGCAAATAACATCTGTCTTCAAATTGTTTTAAAAACTCTAAAGAATATCGTCCATCACCGCAACCAATATCTGCCATGTTGATTCGGGATTTTTCATTTATCTGATTTTTAATATGTAAGATGGGTTCTGTGTCAAGTGTTCTTATGTTTCTATATTTTGAGGCAACAGTTGAAAAGTGATTATGTACGTCTTGTTTGTTAATTATAATTTCATTTTCTGTTCGTGACAAGGTTGAATAGGATGTTAAAGCTCTTTATTACTGTTGGTGTAGTATCATACATGGTAATTGTACTAATAGGAATTGCAATAGGTATTCTAATTACAATAATCTTGATTGTCAAGGCCGTTAAAACACCTTCTTGTGATGTTATGGGGATTGATTTGCGTTGTATTCGATGTGGTACAAAGACTAGTGGCTCAAAATGTCCCAAATGTGAAAAAAATACCAAAACATTTGGGGTTTAATTTTAGGTTCAATTCCTAGATGGCTAAACTAAGCAATTTTTTTAGAGTTTACAAAAACTCCTTTCTTGGAAACTATCTTTCCTATCTCCTGACTTGAAATTTTGTGTTTTTTGAATATAGATTTGATTCTAGTTGCCTGATTTTTTGGTGCAATTACACAGAATCCAACTCCCATGTTGAATGTCTGGTACATTTCTTCTGGTTTTACTCCTTGTTCTTCTACTAATCCCATAATTGGTGGGGTTTTTGGTAGTGAGTCTATCTCATAGCCTATGTTTTTGAGACGTAATAATTTGGTAAATGCTCCTCCTGTTATGTGAGCAAGACCGTTTACTTTGCATTTTTGATTAATCTCTAAAACTGGTTTTGTATATATCTCAGTTGGTTTTAGCAACGCATCTCCAATTATTCCCACTCCTTTGACTTTGTCTTTGATAGAGTATTTTTTTAAAAGTGCTTTTCTTGCAAGTGAATACCCATTTGAATGAATCCCTGAACTATTCACACCAATAATGACATCCCCTGTTTTTATTTTATTTCCTAGAACCATATCTTTTTTCTCTAATAATCCTACTACCATTCCAGCTAAATCAAATGCAAATCCTTTACCTTCAATAACATCTGGCATTATTGCAGTTTCTCCTCCAACAATTGGCATTGCAGATTTCTTAGCCCCTGTTACTAACCCTTCAACGATTTTTTTGAATATAGTTACATTATTTTTGTTTGCAGCGATATAGTCTACAAATGAAATTGGTGTTGCGCCAATACAAATTATATCATTTACATTCATTGCAACACAATCAATTCCTATTGTGTTGTATTTTTTCATCATATTTGCAATTACAACTTTAGTTCCTACACCATCTGTATGTGTGGCTAACAGTTTTCCACCTGGAATCTCTATAATTCCTGCATAATGCCCAAATCCATGTGTCATCTTTGCTTTTTTCTGAAGCTTGTGAGTTGATGAAATTAATTTACCAATTGCTTTTTGGCTTTGTTTAATTTTAGAAATGTCTACACCTGCTTTTTTGTAGGTTAGAGCCATAGTTTGATGCGTATTTGATATGAATAAAAGAATTTGCCTATTGTTTCGATCACATGTACATTCCAGATGTCTCTTCTCTATGCTCTGCATATTTTTGAGATAATTCCTGGAATTCTGCATTAATTCGCTCTTTGTCTTCTTGAAGTCCTGCGGTGTCTATATCCATATCATAGAATCGATTTAGTGCCTCAATTAGAGTTGCAGCAGCTGCAGGATCTGATGTTATCTTGTTTGCTTTTGCCAATAGAGTTAAGCCCTGAATTTCTCTTACTAGACATTCATTTAGTATTCCTCCTGGAATACCTGTGATAAATCCCTGTGGAATCATACTAATGTCTTTGTCTGCCATTGTTCTTACCAAGTCTTCTTCTGCTGCACAGTATGCTTTATCATCATGTTCATTACTTGCAACACCATCTAGAATTACAATCTCTTTTGATCCTTTCTCTGTTGCCCAATCTAAAATTGATGACACTAAACAATACAATCCTTCCATTTTCAATGTTATCTCACAAATTATTGCACAGATTGTTCCTTCCTTATTTGCATAAAATCTGAATGGATGACGTAATCTACCTCTCATGAACACTGTTGATGGAGGAAGATATTTTGATCTCATTACCCCAATCTCATCCATTTCTAATTTAGTGATAATATGATTAATTGCAACAGGACCAACAAGACCTGCCCCAACAAAACCTGCAAAAATTATTGGACTCTTTAATTCTACTTTCTTTAACTCAAAGACTTCAGCTTCAGGAAATTTTTTTTTCACGGTTTACGTCGATTTTTTCTATCTAATTACCTTTCTGCATAAAGAGATTCAACATGGTTCGTCCCTTGTCTGTAATTGTATAGATCATATTTGCCCCTACTGCCTCTTTTTCGATAAAGTTGTAATTTACACATAGATGTAGATAATTCAGAAATGATTTTTTCATTCTGATCTTTGATTTTGAATACAAATCTGAAAACGTCATAGGGTTCCCTTTAAGCTGATACAATAACTTCAACAGAGATAGTGTACTGTAATCCCTTGTTCTTGCTTTTACTGCATCTAGTACTTGCTCGTCTCTTTGTATGATAAAATCCTCGAATTGGTCTGCCACTTCTAGTGGTACGTATGTTAGTCTTGCTCGTATCATACTGTATAGTACGGTATATTACCTTATTAGTCTTTGACTTGAGCTTTATTGATCTTCCTAGATGGTTTTTTTACACCTGAATTTCATGCCTGTTAGTAAAATTCAGGTTTACTGCAATTGTTAGAATTGTGAAATTATAATGAATCATCTACTTTAAGCAACCCAAACCTGAAATTTTATTGTGGAAGTGGCAATAAGTGCGGCACTAACTATAGTTGGATTAGTACTATTATGTTTTGGTGGAAATTGGTTAGTTAGTGGCGGTGTTGCTATTGCAAAAAAATTCCGCATAAGTAATCTTGTTATTGGAATGACTATTGTAGCTTATGGTACTTCAACTCCAGAACTTGCTGCAAGTATTGCAGCAGCTGGTGAGCATAGTGCAATTATTTTAGGAAATATTATTGGAAGTAATATTGCAAATGTTGGAATGGTAATTGGTATTGCAGCAATCATTACTCCTTTGGTAGTTAGTACATCTGTATTGAAAAAAGAAATTCCAATGATGTTGGGTGTTTCTCTTTTGCTCGTTTTAATCTCAATTGATGGTGAAATTTCAATGTATGATGGAATTTTATTACTTGTTGGTCTCGGGGTATTTGCATTTTATACTTACAAAGGTGTAATGAAACAACGAAAAGAAAACAAAGAAGAAATTAAACAAGATAAAAACAAAATACATTTAAAATCTATTGGATTAATTGGATTAGGAATTGTTCTTTTGTATATTGGTGCAGAACTTACAGTTGATAATGCAGTAATTTTAGCAAAAGAGTTTGGGTTATCTGAAAAAATTATTGGATTAACTGTAATTGCAATTGGAACATCTCTGCCAGAGTTAATCACATCAATTATTGCAATTAGAAAGGGTCATGCAGATATTGGTATTGGAAATATCATTGGAAGTAACATCTACAATATCTTGATGATAATGGGTGTTGGTGCAGTCCTCGGTGGGGTAGTTATTGCTTCAGATGTTTATGTTGATTATGCAATAATGATTATTTTTAGTCTCTCATTACTAATTACACTCAAAACTGGAATTATCAATAGAGCCATGGGCATCTGTTTGGCTATAGGCTATGTGGTATACCTGGCAGTCACATTTTTCAAGTAATTTGTGCCTGAATTTGGCATTTAGATGGAATTTACCATAATATTTTCAGCTTTTACTGATGGTGCAATAGATGGAAGTGATGCCCATTGAATTACATTTTTTTGATCATTTCCAATTCCTGAAATATTTTTTATCATAGTTGGAAGATTGTGAATTATTCTAACTGATTTACCAGAATTCTTTATCTCACCATTTTCAATAATCCTTATTCCGCTTCTTGCTGTACATGAAAAATCACCTTTAATTGGATTGACTGCATATGTGTACCATAACCTTCCAACTAACAACCCATGTTTTGTATCTTTGATCATATCCTCTGGAGACATATCTCCTGGGTCTATTTTAAGATTATGAGGTGCTGAAAATGGAATTGGCTCAGAACTTCTTCCCATGGGTGAACCTTCTCTTGATGCATTACCTGAAGATTGTTTTCCTTCTTTGTAACTATCAAACAGATTTGAAAATGCATTTTTGAAAATCCCCTTTTCTATCAAACCTTGTTTTTGAGTTTCTATCCCTTCATCATCTATTGATTTTGTTCCAATACCTTCTGGAATATGTGGGTCGTCAATTAAACTCAATTGTTCATTTGCTATTTTTTCTCCCAAATTATTTGAAAAACAACTTTTCTTTTCTGAAAATGTTTTAAAATTAAAATTAGGTGCAACAACAAATGCCAATAATTCTCCTACTGAATATGGCTCAAAAATTATAGAATATTTCCCTGAATCAATTTTTTGTGGATTTATTGATGTAATGCACATATTCTTTGCATCATTTCCAACTTGTTCTGCAGAAAAATTTGATAACGTTCTGCAACTTGCATGCCCTACTCCTGATACTGGTAAAGTCCCACGTTCTGATTCTGCATTAATAATTCCTGAAATGTATGTTGCCTTGTCATTTAGATTTAATCCATTCGAATTTGCTATTTCATAATTCTCCGAAACTATGTTTAATGATCCTGTAATCGTGTTTACCATATCATTATTTGCGGAATTTATCATATTTTGTGCGATATCCATTGCTTCTGTGCCTGAAATCTTTTCTAATTTTTCATCAAATGTTCCTTTGAGTTGTTTGTAGGTTACGTCATATGGTAATCCTTTCCAGAAATTTCTTGACTTGAGTTTTGATGATGTTTTAAATGCATTATCCATGGTCTTTTCTATTTCTTGTTGATTAGTTGTTTGAATTGATGCAATTTTTTTGTCATGAATTAATCTTATCCCGTAATCTTCATCAAAGTTTTGTTTAATTTCAGAAATTTCACAGTCTGTGATTCTTACAGTGATGATCTTTTTTTTTACAACAACTATTTCACATTCATTAATTCCTATGTTCTTTGAATGGTTTAATGCCTTGTCTAAGGCAGACAATTATTGTCTCCTTGGATTTTTGTAATTAAATTTATTAATTTTAATTAGTTCTACATATGATCCAAACTGGGTATCTGTAACTTTATCAAGCTCGTCTTCAGTATCATCTACATTATCAAACTTTCTTAGAATTTTATACTCTGTATTTCTTTCTGCTGGAATCCTTCCAATCTCTTTTACCATTCTCTTGATTTCTTTTGGTCTTAACAATTGACCGTGTTCAGAACCTGCAGATGTTGATATGCTCTCGTTGATCAAAGTTCCTCCAAAATCATTTGCTCCCCACATTAGTAGTAATTGAGACATTTTTTGACCTTCTTTTACCCATGACATCTGAATGTTATCAATAGAGTTATTCAACATGATTCTTGCAATTGCATGTGTAAGTAAAACATCATTTCCACTTGCGCCTTGCTTAATTCCTTCATGTAATTGATGTTTGTACATTGGTGCTTCAGAAGGAATAAAATTTAATGGAACAAATTCTGCAAATCCGCCTGTCTCTTTTTGAATTTCTCTTAGTTTTACAATGTGTTTTACTCTATCTTCGAGTGTTTCTAGATGGCCAAACATTATAGTTGATGTTGTATTGATTCCCATTTTGTGAGCAGTCTTGATGACTTTCTCCCAATCTTTTACGCTGATTCTGCCTGGAGAAATTTTATCTCTAAGTTCTTGATCAAGAATTTCAGCAGATGTTCCTGGAAGTGTGTTTACACCTGCCTCCTTCATTCTCTTTAGAAATTCTTCAATTGATGTAGATGATCTTGTTGCTCCATACAGAATCTCTTCAGGTGAAAATCCATGAATGTGAATATCTGGAATTTCTTTTTTGATAGCTCGGCATATTTTTTCATACAAATCTCCTTCCATATCTGGTGGAAGTCCTGCTTGAATACAGACTTCAGTTGCTCCTAACTCATATGCCTCTTTTGCTCTTCGTACAATTTCATCAGTTGGTAAAAAATACCCCTCTTCTTCTCGAAAATCTCTACTAAATGCACAAAAACCACATTGCTTGATACAGACATTTGTAAAATTGATATTTCTATTAACTACATATGATACAATATCTCCTACCCTTTTTCTTCTGATTTCATCTGCAACAAGTCCTACTAAATGAAAGTTAATTCCAGATGTATTGTATAATTCCAATCCTTCTTTTTCAGATATCTCTTTGTCTGATAATGCCTTATTCAGAATTTGAGATACTATTGGGTCTGCATTTTTAAAAAGTGAATCAATATTCATTGCCATTTCCAATACTCCTCTTTTACCAATCCTTCTTCACTTTCAATAACTGCCATCTTTTCTCTTAACTCTTTGCTAACAAAAGAAAAGAATTCTGGATATATTGGGAATCTGCACTTTAATTCAAATCCTGCATTTTTTGAATTTTCCTCTACCTTGCTAATTTCTGGCCAAGAAAATTCTGGATTGACAAAATCTGGAGTTAATGGTGATATTCCACCCCAATCATTTATTCCAACAGATAAGAAACTTTGATATGATTTTGGAGATAGATTAGGTGGAATCTGTATGTTCATCTCAGGCATTATGATTCTTGATAATGCAACAATTGTTTTGAAATAATTTTCATTAGCTGATGGGGCATTTTTCATTATTGTATCTATTTTTGGTTGAAAATTTTGTAAAATTACTTCTTGAATATTTCCATATTTTTGATGTAATTGTTTTATTGCTAAAATTGAATCGATAATCTCCTCTATTGTCTCTCCAATCCCTACAAGAATTCCTGTTGTCATTGGAATTCTTAATTTACCAGAATTTTCTAATACTTTTAATCTTGCTTTTGGTCTTTTACTTGCAGCCAAATAATGTGGCATTCCTCTTTCTGTTAATCTCTCACTAACATTTTCAAGCATTATTCCCATTGATACATTTGTTTTCTTCAACTCTTTCATCTCCTCAAAACTTAGATTCCCTGCATTTGTATGTGGGAATAATCCTAATTCTAACGCTAATTCTGATGCATGAATTAGATATTCCGCAGTTGATTTGAATCCATTTCCCTTAAGCCAATCTCTTGCTTCTTGATATCTCTGTTCTGGTTGTTCACCTGTTACAAAAAGAGCTTCAACACATCCGTATTTTTTTGCAAGTTGTAATAATTCTAATATCTGTTGTTTTGACATCAAAGATAATTTTGCTTCTCCTGGCTTTGCCTTGTATGTGCAATAAGAACACGTATCTTTACAGAGATTAACTATATTGAAAAATGCTTTTTTTGAAAATGTAACCGTCTCATTTTTGAATTTTTTCCTCAAGTCATGTGCAACTGAAAAAAGCTCTCTAGGGTCCTCTAATGCATTTTTATAAATGCCCATAATATCTTGACGGGAAATTGATTTGTTCTCTAAAACATTGTTTAAGCTCTCAGAGTTTAACACAAGCTTGTTCAACAGAAAGGACTCTTGATTCGAAGTATTTATGCTTGTATTGTGTTAATTTCCATTTGGTCTTTCTTGGAGAATAATTGTAACATTTGTTGTTCTGCCATCTCTTAGAATTTCTAGAACCATTTCATCTCCAACCGTTTTTGCTCTTTGTAGATGTATCAAAATATCATCAATCTTTCTAACATCATCTCCATCTACTGCTAAAATTATGTCCCCTCCAATTGGATAATTGATTCCTTCAACCTCAATGGCTTTTTCAGACCCAATTAACCCTGCTTTTGATGCTGGACTGTTTTCTACCACTGTCACTACCAAAAATCCTACTGCATCATTTAACTTCAAAACTTTTGCCAAGTCTGGATCAATATCTCTTCCTGAGATGCCAATCCATGGATGTTTGTATTCTCCTTTTTCAATAAGGGTTGGTACAATTTTGACAATCGTTTGTGACGGTATTGCAAATCCCACTCCTGTAAATTCTCCTGTTGTTGATTGGATTGCAGTGTTTATGCCAACGATTTCACTTCTCATATTGAGTAATGGACCTCCTGAATTTCCAGGATTAATTGCTGCATCTGTTTGAATTACATCTGGAATATTATATCCTACATTACCTCCTGATGGGAGTAATCTTCCTAATTGGCTCACTATTCCTGAAGTCATAGATCCTGATAACCCAAATGGGTTTCCAATTGCAGCTATTGGTTCCCCTACTTTGAGATTAGATGAATCTCCTAGTGTTAAAGGACGTAAAAGTGACAAATCTGCATCAACTTTGATTACTGCAAGATCTGTATACTCATCTACTCCAATAATTTCTGCATTGTATGATCTGCCGTCAAGAAATGTAACTGTAACTTTTTTTGCATCATTAATGACATGAGCATTTGTAATCACATGTCCTTTTTTATCAAAAACAAAACCTGACCCTAACCCTCCTACTCCATCTACCACTTCACCTCTTTGTACGTTAACCCTCACTACTCCCGATTCAGATTTTTCAAAAATCTCAATTAACGATAAACTCTTTGAATAAAGAGAAGTTGTTTCTCCAACCGTACTTGGCCCGTGACCATTACTTACAATAATTTCTGGTTTTATTGATTCTGGTGGTGAAACAAATAGTACTGCAAATATGGTAACAGCAATTATAGCTCCAATAGCCCCACCTACAAACACACCTGATTTGTCCATGAGATTTTCTATTTTCTATTTTCTATGTAAAAGGCTTGCTATACGCTGATTGAATTTTGAGCATGGTCTTTCATTGAATATACTCTTCCTCTCCATGTAACAGAAGCAGTACTTTTTGCCTGAAGTAATCCACTCAAAAATCCTAAAACTACTACTAAACTTCCTAATGGGGCAAATAATGCGTGAACAAATCTTAAATCTAATCCCATTTTTGCCTCAATTATTGCACCTGTGTAAATTAGAATTGAAGCAATTCCTGCAGATATGCAAAGTATCTTTGCAGATAGGGTTTCTGCTGGTAGTAATACTGATGTGGCAACTATTAGAAATGGAATAAACAACAAAAACAATACTGCAAAGAAAATACCAATTGCAATTTTTCTACTTTGAAGGTATAATGGAATCATTAATCTTTTCAATGCATTCCACAAAGTACTTTTGTCTCGAGCCCAAACTGCATCAATTAGATGATCTCCTCTTACCATCTTCATTTTGTATCCTGATTCTTTTACTTTTTTTCCAAGTGCTCCATCTTCAATAATTTCTTGTTTTACTCCTTCATGTGTGCCTACTTCTTCGTATGTTTGTCTTTTCAAGATGAAAAAGCTTCCAAAGAAATAACCTGTTTTTTTTGCTGGATTATTCACATTCAATGCTGAAAATCTAGTGTGCAAAAATGTAGAAATCATTGGAAGTGTAATTCGAGTCCAAAAATCAAATGTCACCATTTTTGGAATTGCAGACAATGCATCTAAATCAAATGAACCTAAATGAGATACTGCAAGTGATATTACATTTTTAGAATGATTTGTATCTGCATCAGTAAATAACAAGAGTTCTCCTGATGATTGTCTGTATCCTTCCATACATGCCCAATTTTTGCCCATCCATCCTTCTGGTTTAGGTCTTGCAGAAACTGAAATTATTTTGGAATCTTTTTTTGTATACTCAAAAATTATTTTTCCAGTTGCGTCATTAGATGAGTCATCAATAACTACAATCTCATAATTTTCATAGTCTTGTTTAATTAAAGAGTCTAAACATTTACCAATGAACTCTTCTTCATTTCTTGCTGGAAGAATTATTGAAACTTTGGGTGATGACTTGAAAGTATTTTCAAATTTATCTAGATATGGCGTTAATCTAAATGAGGCAATCATTGATTTTATGAGAAATATCCAAGCTCCACAAATTCCTACTAGAATTGCAATTAGTGAATAGTTGAAAATATCAATAATTAATTCCATGAATTATCTCTCAATTTCTTCTTTGATACTTTGCATTGCTTGCTCAGTGCCGCTTTTGATATGTTTTTTTATCATACCTGTAAACATCCCCATCATTCCTGTTAGTTTTATGTCCCAAAATGTATGGAGGATAGTTTTTTTGTCTTTGGGAATGAGAGATATGATTTTTTTTCCATTAATGATGCCTTTTGTGAATTTTGCTTCAATTTTCTTTTTAGGCTCAAATCTTACTTCTTGTAAGCATTTTTGATCTCTAAATGCTATTGTAATTTCTCTGTTGACTGTATTCCCATCTTTAGATAAATTTTTGATTTCTTTTGTTCCTTTCCAAAATTTTGGCTCACTGTCAATATCTGAAACAACATCCCAAACTTTGTCAACTGTGGCATTAATTTCTATTTCAACTTCGATTATTGCCATGCTCAGAAACATTTGTTCCGCATTAAATATATTAGATTGCCATTGGATTTCAAATAGACTGTGATGGGCAATATGCCTAAAATCCGGAACAGTAACTCCAGTTCCAATGGCAATTGCCAATCTTCCATCACAGTCAATTAAAATTTAAAAGAAAATGAAACCCTCAAAATATATGCCAAAAATTGGAACCCTTGATGGCGCTAGTTTTTGGAAGAACGCATATGCTCATCAACGAGGTAAATTATTAAAAAAAGTTGATGTTCCAGAAGATCAAATCATTGTACTAGCTAACAAAAAGTATATGGAACTTCCTGCTGCTCTGAGATATGAAATTGAAACTAGTGGAATAAACAAAAATGAATTACAGTAAATTCGAAATTCATTTTAACAGGAAAAATTAGAGATTGGTATGTCGAATATCTCCTATGATGATTTTGCCAAATTAGATATCCGAGTTGCAAAAATCATTGCCACTGAACCAATTGAAGGAAAATCTAGAATTATCAAAGGAAAAATTGATTTGGGAAATGATGATCAACGAGATGTGATTATTGGTGGTGCACAATATTATCAACCTGAAGATATTGTGGGAAAAACTGTTATTGTAATCGCAAATCTGGAGCCAAAAAAAATGGCCGGGGTTGAATCAAATGCAATGTTGTTGGCAGCAGATGTTGATGATAAACCATTCTGGTTGACTGTAAATGAAGATATTCCTTTAGGAAGTCCAATTAAATAATATAATTGATATAATTAATTTTTTAAAGTCTAAATTCTCTATATGATTACTCGTAAATCATTAGTTCTTTTTCTTCTAGTAATGCATGCAAATTATTTACCGACCTATACACATCTGGTTCTTGTTTAGCTCCAGTACAAACAAGTTTTCCTGAGGAAAATAATAATATCACTGTTTTTGGATCAAGCATTCTATGAATGAGTCCCGGAAATTGTTCTGGTTCATACATACTTCTTGGTAATGTTCTTGCTGCTTGCTCCAAATGGATTCTTCCACCTAAATTGATTGAAGCCACAATGTTTTGAATTGTAACTACGGCGTCTTTTTTAACTTTAATTCCTCCTTTTCGAAGTTTTTGTACCACTGTTTTTACTGCCTTTCTTGCCATATCTTCAGATTTAGAACCTGTGCATACCATTTTACCTGAAGTGAAAATCAATGTTGCAGTTTTAGGTGTCTTTAATCTAAAAACTAATCCTGGGAATTGATCCGGATGATATTCTACATCTGGGAATGTTTTGGTAATTTCATTCAAATCCATTTTCTGCATTACATCTGCTGATGCTACGACGTTTTCTACGCTCACGATAGGTTTTGTTTGTGGCATATTCGGCTTTTTTGTATTTTAACTATAATAAAAGCACTCGCCATTTCTTTGCTCTCGTGCACACATTTTTTAGATTTTTCAGTAAAATTGGTCTTTGAAGACTAGGACGAATGATTTAATTTAGATCTGACAAATGTTGAGTCTAGTGAATTTTACAAATTTTGATTTTGATCAATTGTTTGCTATGGGCGATGATACAAATCCTCTGATGATGCTAGTTTGGATTCTTCCTATAATCCTCTTTGTTTTCTATGGACAACGAATTCAACTATACATTACTTCTAGTGAAATCAAAAAAGGAATTAAAAAACTTGATAGTTTTAAAGAAGAATCTAGAACTGAATTAATTGATTACATTCAAAAAAATCTGAAACCAAAAGATAATTCGATAAAAAAAATTGACCAATTTTTAGATTACTTTACAATCATGCCCGTTGATATGGATCCTAATGGTATAGTTGAGAAAGTAAAACATACTGTTAGGTCTAGAGAAGATTATACTCGAGAACATGTGAAATTACTTTCTCCAGAAATCAATGATTTAGAATTAGCTAAAGTACAGACCTTACTTGAAATTGCTTCTTCATTACAATTGATTTACAAAATAGTTAATCATATGTACTTGACTGCAAAAAAACAAAACAATTATCCTCTTATTTTACCTCTCCAAATGCTTCTTCCTTTTATTATGGAGCAAGCAGAAGCAATGAAAGAAGCAATTCCTGCATTTAAATCTGGACAGCCTGTTGGAGATGGAATTGGCCCAATGGTTGTAGGAAAAATGATGCTAAACCTACAAAAAGAGACTGTCGCATTTCAAACTGTTTTTGCAAAAACTGAATTTGAGAATAGAAAATTGCTTCTTTTAAAAGCAGAGGGTCCTGATTCTACTGTGGGAAGACCTGCTGACGCATTAGAAACAATCGTTTCAGATAACAAACTTGATGCAATAATTATGATTGATGCTGCATTAAAAATGGAAGGCGAGGACTCTGCATCTATTTCACGAGGATTTGGGGCAGCCATTGGTGGAATTGGAACTGAAAGATTTGAAATTGAAGCAATTGCAACAAAGAATAACATTCCAATATTTTCTATTGTGGTTAAACAATCAGTTAAAGAAGCAATTACTTTGATGAGTAAAGAAATTGCTGATCAGGCAGATAATGTACATTCTCAAGTCTATGAAATGATTCAAGAAAACACCAAAGAAGGTCAATCTGTATTGGTAATTGGTGTAGGTAATACTGCTGGGGTGCCTCAATAATGTTCTCAAAGAAAAAAATTACCACTGCATATACAATTGAAAAATGCAAAAAATGTGAAATGCTAAGAAAAAGAAAATTTACTGAAGGTGATATACTATTTACTGAATCCTCAAAATGTACCTCATGTGATGGAATGACTAATATTGAGAAAATCTTTGGCGAAACTATAGAGCAATAGTTGTTACTGTTACTCCATTTTCATTTGGAATGAATGTATGTTCTGCTTGAGCAACTCTTTGCTCATTTACCTCAATAAGAATAGGATAAGCTTGTACTGCTTTTTTCTTTACTAAAATTTCCAATAATTCTCTTGCTTTCTTTTCATCCCATTTTTTTGTTATCCATCTTAATGCAAATGGTAACATGTTAAAATTCTCCCAAATGAAATCAAGTAATTTATCAGCTTCAGGATTTTTTGTCTTCTTTCGTGAATTTATAGCAAAAATGTTTTTTATTTGTCCATTTCTGACAAATCCTCCACCTTGTTCTGTTGTAACAAATGGTTCACACGCATAAGCAGAATTTTCTGAAAGAGAAAATCCCCCAATTGACCAAATATTTGGAATAGATTTTCCAGCATGTATAGTGTATTGTTCTAATGAATGCCCACTAAGGTTTGCAATTGGTTTGAATCCCATTTGTTTTATTGTGGTTTCAATGGTACGCCCAACGTCACTTACCTTAACTCCTGATTTTATCATAGACATTGCATTTCCTAATGCTTCTTCAGCTGCTTGAACTAATCCATCAAACTGTGCATCATAGCAAACAGTTACTGCAGTATCTGCAATGTAGCCATTAATTTGTGCACCAAGATCAATTTTTACCAAGTCTGTATCTTTGATTGTAATTGGATCATTTGGTTCTGCAGTATAGTGAGCTGCAACTTCATTGATACTGGTATTTACTGGAAATGCACATTTTGCTCCTCTCTTTTTAATTTTTCCTTCAACTTCCTCACAAATTTCGTAAACTGTTTTTCCAACCCAGTCTTTTACTCTGATCATCTCTCTTACTTCAGAAGCAATTTTACCTGCTTTGATGTAGTCTTCAATTTGCACACCTCTGATCCTTTGAGTGCCTTTAAAATGATTATCTGTGAAGCTTAAATTGGGCGACTTTTAGGATTTACTGGGATCGTGGTCTAGCTTGGTATGATTCTGCGTTTGGGACGCAGAGGTCGCGAATTCAAATTTCGCCGGTCCCACCTCTAATCATTATCTTATTATCAAATTACTGCATAGTCCTAATGCCGAGCAATGAAGAAGAGTTAGAGTAATGACTTTGAAATGAAGTAAACTAATGGCTCTGAGCTCCGGCACATTTTTATCAATTCTACAAGATTTTGATTTTATTGAAATTTGAAAGACGCGATATCCTTTTGATTGTAGGGCTTTTACTTTTCATGGTTGGATTGCTACCATTCATGGCTCCTGTTTATGCTGCTCTTATAGTAATAATCATGTATCTTGGAATCAAAGTCTATGTTGGAAAGAGAAAACAATCAATTGAAAAAGATGTAGGGGAAGGAATCTGCATGGAATGTGGTTCTAAGGTATTCAATAAAAAATGCCCGAATTGTGACTATTCTCAGGGATAATTCCTACGTGAGCCTTAATACTGAAAAATCAGGTTAATTTTTGATGGTTTTAAGATATATGACTTTAACAACAAGCTCAACTTTTCCTCAATTTCATTCTAAAATGAGTCCTATAGCAAAACAAATGAGGAAACAGCAATGAATCGTAATCTGTCTATAGTATTTTCTATATTTCTACTTGCAGGAGTAGTAGTTCCTGCATATGCTCAGATTTCTGATAATGTTGTAATTAATGAAGTTGATACTAATCCTTTTGGTGATGATTCTGCATCTCCAACTGAATGGGTAGAACTTTACAATCCTACTGATTCTGATGTTGATTTGAGTGGTTGGGAAATTGGGTCAACAACTGTTCTTCAAAAAACAATGACCATCCCATTTGGCACGATAATTGAACCAGAACAATTCTTAACTTATTCTTATCAAACTGTTTGGTTTACTGATTCAATTGAATCCGTTGAGCTTAGAGATGAAAATGGAGTTGTAATTGATAAAACTCCATTGATTACTGATATTCAAAATGACTTTACGTCATGGCAAAGACTTTATGATGGTTATGATCTAGATAGTTCTGATGATTGGAAATTTGCAGCATCTACTGCTGGTTCACCAAATGGAAAACTAATAGAAACACAAGATTCAGAAGAAGTTAGTGTAATTATATCATCTGAAAAACAATCTTACTTGTTTGGTGAAGTTGCAGTAATTCAAGGAAGTGTTTCTGAAGAAGTTGAAACTTTTCAACCTTATTTCCTACCTGAACAAATTATAATTGATATTGATGGCCCTAACTTTTACAAAACTATAACTCTGTACCCTGATCTAAATCTAAATTATGAAACTACTCTTAGTTTACAACAAGTCCTTGGAATCAATGAAGGAACTTATGATGTATCTGTAAGATATGCTGGCGCAACAGCAGATACAAGTTTCTTAGTGGGATTTGAATTAATTGAACAAGAAGAAAAAGTCGATGGTTCACTTAGTATAATCACTGATAACTCTCAATATCTTCCAGGACAAACCGTTTTAATTTCTGGCTTTGCTTCAGAAATTGTTCCTTTTGAGGGAATGAAATTCAGTGTCATAGATTCTAAAGGTGAAGAAATTTCTACTGGAAATCTTTATCCAACTAATGGTGAATTTACAACTACTGTTTTTATAACATTGATAAATCCAGGCTATGGAACTTATGAGATTAATGCTGAATATTTTGGTGAGTCTATTTTCACAACTTTTGAGGTAGTAGAGGACTTTAAAGAAGATGTGCCAATTTCACTTTGGATTGATAAAGATGCCTATGGTTTAGGAGATGAAGTTGTAATTACTGGTAGACTAAACCAAGTTTGGATTGCTACTCTGGATTTGGAAATTATACAAACAAAACAATCAGCACTTGGGTCATCTTTTGGTAGTGATACTGGATTTAAAATTCTAGATGGATTACAAGTTATGGGTGACGGTTCTTTTACTTACACCTTTACAATTCCAGATAATCAACTTCGATTAGGTGATTATAGAATTGCTGTTTCAAAGGATATAGGTTCTGCATCAATTATAGCTCATGCTGTAACTGATCCTGAAAATTTTATTGTACCAACTGAACCACTAACTATAGAATCTGATAAAGAAATCTATGATATTGGTGATGTAATGATTGTTAGTGGATTTATTCAAGAACTATCTAGTAATTCAAGCTATGAAACTGGTTCATCTGTAAAAATCTCAATTTCTCATGAAGATGGCACTCCTCTAGAAATTGTTAGTTTACCACAGGGAGAACAAACATTAGCAACTGGGGGAGTAGTCGTTGCTTATGACTTTACAGCAATTCCTGAAACTTCGGGAAGTTATTCAACTCAAATTGATCTTACTACCAGTATTTTTACTGAAGGAAATTATATTGTCAAAGCTCAATATACTTCTGACACTGCAACTGACACTTTCACAATAATTGATCCTCTTGATTTGAAAGATGGGGTAATTATTTCACTTGACAAAGAGATTTACGGTTTAGGAGAAACTGTCTCGCTATCAGGTATAATGCCACCTGCTAGTGATAAAGGTCTTGATATCTCATTAACAAAACCAGATGGCACCACGATAAATTCTGGTGCAGTTATAGACAATCAACGATTTTCATGGTCTTGGGTTACTCCTATCACTGAACAATATCAAAATATCAAAACTGATGATGGAAGAGATGTAACAAAATCCAATTTTGGAATATATAAAATCAGAATAGCAACTGATACCACTAGTGAATATCTTTTCTTCAAAGTCTCTGCAGATCCAGAAAATGACTCTTTATCTACCACTCCTCTCTTTGTGTCTACTGAAAAATCACTATACAAGGCAGGTGACGCGCTGAAAGTCATTGGAAATGTCATAAAACGTGAACAAGGTGATGAAGGATTAGTTGTCCCAGATAGAGTACACATTAAAGTTCTTGATGGTACTTTCCCATACAAGCAAATTCATGAATCTTTTGTTTATCCAAATCAAGGTGGTGAATTCTCTAGTACCTTTGAATTACCTGTCACAATTTTTAGTGAAGGATCGTATACTGTAAAAGCAGGTTATACTAATACTAGAGCTGAAGTAACATTTGGTGTAGCCAATGATTTTGTTTTTGGTATTGATGAACCAATATCTCTTTTGGCATCTACTGACAAATCAGAATACCACCCTGGTGATACAGTGATAATTACTGGAAAGCCAAACAAGTTAATCTATCTTGAAAAATTTGATGTAAGTATTATTCAAAAAGTAGACACTGAAATCACATGTGGTTCATTTATTTGTGGAACAAATGCTGGTCCCATAACTGCCATCCGTCCAGGTCCTTCGGGTTCATTTTCTCATGAATTTATAATTCCTGATTCAATGTCTGCAGTTGGGGTATACGAAGTAACAATTGATGCTGACTTTGAAACAAAATCTATTGAATTTGTTGTAGTTGAAAGACCTACGCCTCTAAAATTAGATACTGTAATTGAGAAAGAAAACAGAATTTCTGAGAAAACAATTCCTATTCTCACTGCAGAAAAAACTACTGACGATGGAACTATTGCACCTAGAGTTATTTCTGGTTCTTTGATTACTCCTTCACGAGATGACGAGTCAACTGTTAATCTCAAAGTCTCTACTGTTACTGGAATGTGTATTATTGGCCCTGATGCCGATTGTCTAGTTAGTGAATCTACAAGAAAACCTGGACAAATCTATGATGTTGTTGAAGTTGATGGAATCAGCCTAAATGTGCGATATAGTGGCCCTGATGTACGCCTAGAGAAATTCAGTATTCTACCTGAATTATATACTGCATTTTTACCTGATGCTGATTGGAATATCGAAGTCATCAAAGATGATCAAGTTTCACGATTTTATTATAAAGTCACATACAAAACATTAGAGTAAATCCAAAATACCGCATCATTTCGTTATTGAGTGAAGTGAAATTACAAGTTTTAATGTTTTATCAAGATGATCCAAAAAAATGTACCGCAGCCAAGATGGTAAAATTTGGTCTAGCTCAGAACATCAAAAAGATTGGTACTAAAGGATTAGTTTTAGATCCTTTTTCTGAAAAGACTCTGTTACCTAAAGATAAATCTTCAATCAATTCTATTGTTGGAATTGATTGTTCTTGGAATCTTGCTGATCAAATGTTTTCTAAAAAATTCAATGGTATCAAAAGAAAACTTCCTACCTTACTTGCAGGAAACCCTGTAAATTACTCAAAACTAAACAAACTAACTACAGCTGAAGCATTATCTGCATCATTATTTATTTTAGGTTTCAAAGAACAAGGTTTGGAATTACTTAATAAATTCAAATGGGGCCACACATTCTATGAACTTAATCAAAATTTATTAGATGAATATTCAAAACTTGAAAATGAAGAACAAATAGAATCAATCCTAAAAGATTACGGATTGTTATGATGTCTTTTCTTTAAATAAATTATAATCCCAATAATGATTGCTATTGGTATTATCATAAATTCGTATTCTGATTTATCTTCTGTAAATTCTACATTATCTGAAGAATTAACTGGCAATTCTGTTTTTTCTGCTGTTACGATAAAACTCGATTCATAAAAATCAGGTTTTAGGACAGAATTTGAAATTGCAAATATTTTGATATTATTTGCCCCGATTCCTAAATCTGTTGAAGGCGTGTTAAACTCAACACTGTTTCCATCTAATTTGAGATTCTCTGATGACACAATTTTTCCCTCACTATTTGTTAAAAAATATAGAATAGAATCTGAGTGTTTCGTCTCTATCTTTATCTCTAATTCATCTCCCTTTTGAATAATATCCTTCATACCTATTTTCTTAATGATTGGAAATTCTGTTTTTTCAAATTCTTCCCATTTTCCTACCTGGAATGGATATGCGTCGTCATCAAATGCATTTACTGTAATTGTTCGTGATTCTGGTGCATATGATTCTAAGTAAAATGGACCGTTGCTAATTACTGCATGGTTGTTTACCTCAATCCATTTTATTGAAGAATCATATCTATCTTGATAATATTGAATATTCTGATTATCTGCTTTTAATGATTCTGGAATGTAATTGGTATCTTTGAACTCTTGCAAATAATCTTTGATAAGATTTGCATCATTTGGAATAATTAATGATAACCAGTTTACATTTTTACTTGTAGCGCCTGATCTTGAAAATGACACTTTTCCATCTGTCACTGCTTTTTCCATTGCCACTGAAATTTCCCAAGGTATTGAATTCCAAATTACTGCCCAATCTGCAATTTCTCCTTCATCAAAATGCCAATAATCTACATAGACCTCAATTGTATTCTCATCAATTGGATTTACTCCGATAATTGTTTGAATACTCTGAGCAGCTCTCGGTGTAAACTCTGTATCAAAAGTTCTATCACTCTCATCAGTTTGAGTTCCCCACTCTATTGTAAAATATAATGAATATAAAATATCATTCATGTCTATTTTTTGTTCATTATGCCAATTACTAAATTCAAAATCAAATGTTACTTTACTTGTCGCAAATGTATCTGGAGCAATATTTTCCCAATTTTGTAACGATGGATTCCAAATTCTTGCTTCTTGTGGTACACTAAGTTTATCATTTGGCCCTGCAGTTTCTACTTGCCAGTTTGCTCTAACAGGAAACGTTTCACCAGTAAAGGGGTGTTTGAATGTTCCAGGATCTGAAACTATTCCCCAAATATGTCTACTATAACTATCAGTTAAACCCATAATTGGATTCCATGCCCCTTGATAGATTTGTTTTACACCAATTACAAATTCATTACTGTCACTTTTGGCATTAATGGGCGTGAATCTACTGGGAACCCCTGCACCGAAATCATTTACTATTCCACTGACCTTTTCATTTACTACGTACTGATCGATTTTGCTTGCCAAAAAAACTCTGACAGACTCATTTACTCCTTCAACAACTGCTTCTTGAATCAATTCTGATCTTTTTTCTGAGGTTTCAAACTTCCCAGTATAGATTTTCTGAGTTAACAAATCTAATTTGTCATTCTTATAATTCCAGTAAGAAGGATCATTAAATCCTGGCATGTTTGAAAACCAAGGAGAATACATTTGTCCTAATCCTACAGAATCATATCTTACAAATGCTGAACGCCCCCATCCTTCAGTGTATAAACTCCACTTCAAATCAGAAGGATTTGATCCATATACGACAACAAACGCCTTGTTCAAATCCCCATAATCTTTTTTCACAGTGAAACCAATTTTTTCAAGTTCAACTACTAGGATCTCCCCAATTGACTTTCTTACTTGATCATCACTTCTAATGAAAACTGTAATTTCTATTGGGACTTCATTTATTTGCCATTTGTCGTCAATTTTGACTGCTCCTTTTTCTTTTAGTATCTTGGAGATGATTTTTTCTGCAAGTGTAGGGTTGTATTTGAAATTAAACGTCTCTAACTGTTCAATAACTGTAAGATATTCCGGGTCTGATGGGCTATAATACGAAATGATTGAAGAGCCATAACCTCCCATCAATTCATTTACAATTAATTTTCTATCTACTAAATAATTTAGAGCAAACCTGACCTCTTTACTTGAAAACGGATTATATTCTTCAGATTCTGCAGGATTAACTAAGATACTATAGGATCCCCCTGTAGAATCAAAAATTTGTAATCCTTCTTTTGCTTGATTGTTTTCTAGTCTGTCTGGTGAGATTCTATAGTAATATACATCTAGATTTCCATTTCGCACTTCTTCTAATGCTGTGTTTTCATCTAGATATTGAATGAATTTTACTGAATCAAAAAATGTGTTTTTTTCTGCAAATGCTTCATCATACATTATGGTTGCAATTGCAATAGCTAGTATGATCACTAGCAATTTTTTCATAATCTTGATTTAAAATGCTCGTAATAAAACCTATATCGCCTATTTCAATCAAAATATGTATTGAAAATTCATCCTAAAATGATTGTTGGATTACAAGGAATTATTGTAGGTGGAATGTCTATTAAGGATTTTTCTGCTGTTACAAAACTAAATCTAATTGATTCTGAAACAATTTTAGAAGAATTTCTAAAAAATAATATTGGAACAAAACAAGATAATTCATATTATTTTGATGATGGTGATAAATTAAAAATTGCTGTTGCATTACTTGAAAAAGGATTTCCTATTGATGAAATTTCAGTTGTATTAAATTGGAAAGATTTTGAAGGATTAACTACAGAAATTTTAACATCAAAAGATTTTGCAGTAATCAAGAATATGATTTTGACTAAACCCCGAATGGAAATTGACGTTATTGGTATTAGATTAGGAGTTGCAATTTTAATTGATTGTAAACATTGGAAGCGTTACAGTGCATCATCATTAAAAACTGCTGTCAAAAAACAGATTGAAAGAACAAAACACTATGTTACAAAAACCCCTGGGGGAATTGCTGTACCTGTAATTGTTACATTATATCAAGACAAAGTTGATTTTATTGAAAACGTGCCAATTGTGCCTATTTTTCAATTTTCATCATTTATTGATGAATTCTATGGTAATCTTGATCAAATGAAGACTATAGAAACAGGCTAGTGATAAAGAACAAAACTCCTCCTATCACAAATCCTTTTGTAATTTTTAAGGAATTATCTAGTGCTTTGGAGTAATCCTCATAGATTTTTGTCCCCATCACTTTAACACTGGTTTCATTTTCTAAAATTTCAAATTTTGCTGATGTTGTCTTTTCCTCTGCGTTTTTTGCAATTTCTAAAAACCATTTTGATAGTTTATCCGCACTTGAAATTAATCCCAACTGATAGTATCCATTTCTATTTCTGGCTTTAACTGGGGCATAATGTGTATCAGATGTACATATCTCAAGTAATTGGTATTCTCTTTTTGAAAAATTGTCTATGATTTTCTCTCTTACTCCATTTTCCATATTGTTTGAATCTGCCCATCCAAGAAAATATTTTTTTTCATTAATTTTGAGACAAACAATTCCTAATCCTCCCATTCCCAAATCTTCTGTCCATACGTCCATGTCATCAGAATTTGCATAACCAAATTCAATTGGGAAACTATCTTTTGTTATTAGAGTATCCAAACAAGATTTTGTAGCCTTTAACATATCTTCTCCATCTTCTTTAGAAATTTCTTCTCCCATGGCATTGTGACAATCAACTATATTCATTCTAGAATAATTTCGGTTTTTTCCATATTGATTGATTTCAGTTTTTATGTAACTTGGGATGTCCTCCATTCCATGTGGAGATAGTGACAAAAATAACAATGGATTATTTCCAAATAATAGACCTGTAACTCTTGCTTTGTTTATTTGAACAACTACTGGTTCTGTGCATTGCAATCCTTCTTCTTTGACTTTACTATTCTCTAAATTTTTTAGATAATTTTCGACTTCATTCCTTGATGGAAGATTTAATGTATGATCAGAAATACTGTGCATAATCATTGCTGATGATGACAAATTTTTGTAAATCAAATATGGAATATTACTCCCACCAACTGGATGATATGGGCCTGGATGTATATCTGGCAAAACCATTCTAAATTCTTTCTCTCCATTAGGTGATAATAGTCTAATTTGTGATGTTGTTACTTTGGTTTCACTTGAATGTTGCTCCATTAGTTCTTCTGCATCTACAAAATCATTTCCTTGAGATGCAAGATATGCCTGAATTGTTTTGTGTGTACTCTCCATTCCTGGTCTTCCAGCTCTATCTGTGACAACTGACCATACACTTGCAATTATTAAAAACGATACTCCATACCCTAATCCTATCGGTTCACTTAGTATTAATATCCACATGTCTTGTGGAATTAATACAAAAAACATTGCTAATGGTTGAATAAAACAAATTGCCCAAGCTTTTTTTAGGCTTAGTCCAAGTGTTGTGGTGTAAATTCCTATTCTGAAACTAGCAAATAGAATTACTCCAAAAGTAATAAAAAATAATTGTGATTCTTTTACTAAAACAAAACTTGCAAGGATTCCCATCAAAACTGTAACTGTCCATAACATGTTTCCAAATAGAGAAGAATGCAATGATTTTGAATATTCTTTTTTCTTTGAAAGTCTTGCATCTAAAAATTGTGTTACTACTAATACTCCTAACACTGCTGGTAATCTGTACCATACTTGCTCAAAATCTAAATCTCCCAAATACACAAGATATGTTGCAAAAACCATTACGGTAGTAACTACTAATGATACAACTAGTGAAAAGTAATGTGAACCCGGATTTACTAAAGTAAGGGAAAACCTGTTATGTATATTTGAAACGCCGTCTGGAGATTCCATGGTTTTCTTACGGAGCTAGAAAGATATCGATTACCCACGAAACTACAATTAGACTGATGGGAATTGTTATTACGATTCTTGGATCCATCTTGAATCCTTTAGTCTCATCTTCAAAGAATCTCATGAGACCTCCACTTGATGCTGGAAGTGGTGCTGATTTTTTATCTGCCATTACAACTCGGAAAACCGGATTTTAACATAAAAACCTTATTGTTTATTTCTCATTTTTTCTATAGTTTCTAATACCAAATTGATCGATTTTAGAACCTCTTGTTGTTTTTCATGATTACTTTCCTGTTCAAGTTCTTTTGACAATACTGCTATCTTTTTTTCTAGAGTCTCTTCAAGTGGTGATTTTGATACTTCATGTGTTTTTTCTTTTATGATTTCTTTTTTCTCAGGTTCACGTCCACAACTGATACATAATGCATGTCCATCTTTCATCACTCTTACTCCTGAACAATACGGACAATGCTCACTAAGTAACGTTCCACCTTTTAGTAACATTTCCGCAGCTTTTTTTGTGAGATCTTTTGACACCATTTTTCTTTGATTTTCTATCTAAAAAATCCCATTATTTTTTATTCTAAATTGGTATCCAAACAAGGCTTAATAATGCGTGTAATTGAATTCATTTTGAACGAATGGCAGTAATTTGTAATACTTGTGGTCTTCCTGATGACTTGTGTGCTTGTGGCGAACTTGCCAAAGACAGTACAAAAATTATAATTCGATTAGAAACTAGACGATTTCGAAAAAAGGGTACTATGATAGAAGGATTAGATGCTAAATTAAATAATTTAGAAACTGTTGCCAAAGAACTCAAAAACAAATATGCTTGTGGTGGAACTGCAAAAGAAGGATATATTTTCTTACAAGGTGATCATAGAGATACTATCAAGGATACTTTGATTGGATTAGGTTTTTCTGCAGATACTATCGAATTACATTAGAACAAATTGCAAAATTCAAATAAAATTCTTCAAGCTCTTGGGATTCCATTCACTGCGTTACTATCTGTAATTTTTGGATTACTTCTTGTTTCATTTCCAATCGGAATTTATGTTGTTTTTGAAAGTGAAATTGGTGGAGATATTAACTATGAATACCCTTTTACTCATTTAGATCTTTTTGATGGAACAGAATTGTATCAAGCTCCAATTGATGTCAATATTGGAGATGTGTTTGTTGTATTGTGGGCTTTTTATGCTGTACTTTTTGTAATTGCAATATCTGGTCCAAATCATGGGTTTTTGAAATCGCTTTACTCGATAATATCTTTTGGAAAATATGATCCAAAGTCAAATTACATGTTTGGTGTAATAAAGTGGCTTTCAATTTTGATTTTGATTTCAGCATTGATCAATTTTGTTCAAGAGAAATTTGATATTGTAACTATTCCCCCTTCAAGTGATAATGATCTTATTCAATTTTTTTATGTTAGTCTTGCTCCACTACTAGAAGAATTTGGATTCCGTTTAATTTTAATTGGAATTCCTTTATTTGTTATTTATTCTCGTAGATCTTCTGCAAAATATTTCATCAAATGTTTGTGGAATCCAAATACTTTAGACATTCATGATTCTAAAAAAGCAATTTTCTTGATTGTTTTTGTTGGAATTATTTTTGGGTTTGCTCATGTTGCTTTAGGAGAATCTTGGAGTGAAGGTAAATTTGCTCAAGCTACAGTAAGTGGAATCATTTTAGGATGGGTCTATCTTAGATATGGTTTTGTTACTTCGCTTTTGATTCATTGGGCTACAAATTATTTTGTATTTTCATATGCAAATTTTATTTCACAACTAAATTTTATTTCAATTGAAGACGCATTTTCCCATTCACTAATGTCATCATTAGAATTATTATTTTTAATTACAGGTGTTTTGGCAATTTCTATTTTGTTTGTAAATCGATTTTATTCTAAAAAAGAGCCTGATCTAGAGATTTAATGCTACTTTCAAGCCCTTGTATCTATTTCTAATTGTTACTTCAGTTACTCCTGCTGCTTCAGCTACATCTCGCTGTGTTTTATTTTCCCCATTTGTTACACATGCAACATAAAGTGCTGCAGCTGCTAATCCCATTGGATCTTTTCCTGCAGAAATTTT
This sequence comes from Candidatus Nitrosopumilus sp., assembly GCA_965248045.1. Taxonomy (GTDB): domain Archaea; phylum Thermoproteota; class Nitrososphaeria; order Nitrososphaerales; family Nitrosopumilaceae; genus Nitrosopumilus. The sequence goes on along the minus strand of CBDFIG010000002.1, from coordinate 732,760 downwards.
GAGCTCTTCAGCAGTTTGTAAAATTTTTGTTGCTTTTCTTTTTGTTTTTTCAGATAATCCTGCTTTACTTGCAATTCTTGATATACATTTGACTGGATCAACTACGGGCATTTTCAAATTCAATTCCCTTAACAGTAAACGATAACATCGTGCAATATCTTTTCGTTTAATGTTACTTGCTTGTCCAATATCTTTTAGTGTTCTAGGGGTTTCTGTGTCTCTACATGCAGCATAAAGTGCTGATGCAATCAATGCTGAAATAGAACGCCCTCTGACAAGTCCTTTCTCAAGTGCTTTTCTGTAAATGTATGCTGCTTTTTCAATTACTGCATCCCCTACTGCGAGTTTGTCTTTTAATCTGTCTAATTCACTAAATGCTTGTCTAAAGTTTCTATCTACTGGTTCATGAACTTGACTTCTACTATCCCAAGTTCTGAGTCTTTCAATTGTACTTTTCATAGATGCTGTAAGTGGTTTTCCAGTTGCATCTCTATTTTGAGGATTGATGACAGTTGCTAATCCCATATCGTGCATTGCAAGTGACGTTGGAACTCCTGCTCTACTTTTGTTTTCACCTTCATTTGAAAATGATCTCCATTCGGGTCCTGATTCTTCTACTTTATCGGTAATCACAAATCCACATTTTCCACAAAAATTTTCCCCAGTATTGGCATCTGTAACTAGAGATCCTTGTCCACATCTGGGACATTTGTCCTTTGGATTAACTGTTTTAACCATTATTTTACAAAACCTTTTATTCTAATATTTAACAATTGCTAATTTATTACTTATAAGTCTGCCTGTGATCTTGTCCGAAAAACGTCAATTTTGTAATAGTTTTGTGGATTATCTTAGGTTTTACCTAAAATTCCTCTAATTTTTTCTTCAATCTGAGGCTTTTCCTTTTGTTCTAATAGAAATTCTAAATCTTCTGCATTATCTACATCCCACATGATTCTTTTTACAAAAACCATTGCAACATTTAGTGTATGTTCTTTGGCAGTATTCATGTGAATTTTGTAACTATCCTCATCATAATGGGTCTTCATCAAATCTACAGGCATTCTTACAAGTGCATTAGTCCCATCAAATCTTCTTGATGGTACAACTATGGCAAAATTTGGCGGTGTCATATAGTTTAACATAAAATCAATGTCCTGAGTTTTGATGTATGGTATATCTTGAGGAAATACAATTGAAGCATCAAAGTCATTTTCTAATAGATACTTGTCTGCAAGTGCAACTGCACTATTGACACTTTCTTCACTTTCATCAATTATGGTGATTGCATTGAATTTTTTTCCAATCTCTATTGCTTTTTCCTCTTTTGTCACTATGATGGTTTTTTCGATTTGTGGGTATATTGATATTATGTGTAGAATTTCTTCTAACATTACTTTGCACAAGTCTTCTATTTGATTTGGCGATAAATCTAAACGAGTTTTTGCATTAGAGAAAGTCTTTACAGGAATTATTGCTGCTATTTTCAAATTACATGTGTACTTGTTTTAAGATAAAGTTTGCCAATGCGTCTTCAGCTAATTTATTTTTCATAGTGATTTTTGTTTCAAAAACTTTAATGTCTAAACTATGAATTTTCTTTGTCAACGATTTATCCTTTGTATCTATGATGATATTGGAACAAACATCAGAATACATCTTTGCTAATCCATATGCATTTGATTCTATTCCTGCAGCTTGCATGTATTTTGCAGCAGGACCGCTAATTGAGTTATCTCCAATTAATGGACTAACTGCTACAACTTTTTTCTTTATCTTTGATAATTCTTTTCTAATTCCTTTAATCTGAAGCATTGGACCAATTGATGTTAATGGATTACCTGGAGCTAAAATTACCATGTCTGCATCATGTATTGCATTTACTGCTTCAGGGTTTGGACGAGATTTTTCTGCCCCAATATACTGAATGCCTTCAATGGGATCTTTTCCTCTATGTTTGACCCAGTATTCTTGTAAATGCAATTCTCCTTTGTCTGTAGTTATTCTTGTTTCAATGGTATTATCTGTAACTGGTATAATGTTTGCAGTAACTGCAAATTTTTCACACATCCATTTTGTGATGTCACTTAGATTCTTTCCATTCTTTAACATGTTTGTTCTAATTAGATGGGTTGCTGCGTCTCTGTCTCCTACTCCGAACCACGTTTCTTCTCCAAAAACTTCCATTTGTCGTAAAAAGTTGAATGTGTCTTTTTTAATTCCCCATCCTCTTTCTTGATCAAGTAAATCTGCTAAACCATAAACAATTGTATCTATATCTGGACATACATAGAGTCCATAAAGCCAATAATTGTCCCCAACATTACTAATCACGTTGACTTTGGGGTCATGAGTAACTAGTCCTCTAACTAGCTTAACTGAACCTGTCCCTCCTGCTAAAACTGTAATCATACCATTTTCTCCTAAAACCGAAAAGTCTACTTACGTCACTCAATATTACTTTTTCAAAAAACTCCGATCAGATAATTTGGCAAAGTTTATTACATTCACAGGCATGATTTTTTTCGTGTCTAGGGCTATAATCTTAACAGTTTTGATTGCGGGTCTAATTGTTGTAGGTACTAGTACTCCTGTATGGGCTGCTCAATTAGATGCCAGAATTAACCCAAATGCTGAATCATCCCCATTTAAGATGAGTTATCTAAAAACTATCTTTATTGAATATCCAAACGGTGGAAATCTGTTTGATGAATTACATGGAAATGCATGGGCCGTATCTGGAACCGCTGATTCTTCAGATCCAGCAGTTAAAGAGCTTATTGGTAAACTAAATCGAGGAATTGCTGATGATGGAAGCCAAGCAAGAATTTCAGACTTGAGTGTATCTTATGATTTTCAACTTAAAGCAAGAAATATCAACACGGCAATTGATTATAAAGTAGTTCTAGAAGGAACACTAATTGATTATGTAATTACACGAGATTCTCAAAGAACTTTAGTTGATATGGGTTGGAGAGGAATAACTGCAGAAGGTCCTGTAGTGATTGATGGTGTAGATATCAACATACCAATTAATTTAATTCGAGACCAAGAACCTGGAGTCTACACATTCCTTACTGGTACTGAAGCAGAAGATATTCTTAGTAAAAATCTCATTAACGCAGACTTTGTCTTAGAACAACCATTAACTAACTGGCACTTTTTGTTTGACCCAACAGGAATCAATGTGGATGCTGGAACTTTTGGACTAGATGAAGAAATTGCTGGATTTGTTGTCTCTAGTTGGACTATGGGGGAAAGTAGTTTTAGAGAAGGAATACAGATTGAAAGAATTTTTGAGGCAGAAATAGTATCTGATGAAAATTATATTGTTAGAAGTGTACAATCATCTGATACAGCTAACCTATCTGCAATTGGCTTTGGTGCATTAGCTGTAATTGATGGTGTTGAAATTGCCGGCATTACTTCAACTCCTCCAGAAGGATATGCAACAACTTCAACTGGTGGCTTTCCAATTATGATAGTTTATGGTATGGCAGGAATGGCAGCTATTGCAGGAATTGGGTTCTTTATTTTTAGTAATAGATCACTCAAAAACACGAAATCAGAACAAACAGGAATTGATCCTAGTAGATTACAAGGTTATGAAACTAGTGCATCATCTGGTGGTTATCAAACCAATAGAGGTGAAGCACAATTAAAAGATGATACTGACTATCAAAAAAGCCGAAGTGTTTATGAGGAAACATCACAACAAAGTCTTCCTCCACAAACAGCAACTCCTTCTACTCAAGAAGATGCAGCATGTGGATGTGCAGCATCAGCAGAAATGGGTTCAGAATGTGACTGTGCAATGCAAGATGCATGTCTATGTGATGCTACATGTGGCTGTAATGCAGATATTTGCAAAGAGCAAGTTCGCTCAATGAGTTAGAATTTTAGTTCTGCTCTGTAATTTCATAGAACTGGTTTAGACGTTGAGTCAATAGATCTTTATACTCTTCTGTATTTTTTACAAACTCCATTCTTGTATTTTTCTCACTACTAACTAGAATTACAACTTGTTTTACTTCAATTCCTGTTATCTCTTTGAACATTTCAGAGTATGCAGTACCCTGAATAAAATGATCAGTCATCCACTCTTCTTGTTGATTACTTCGTTTTGTTTTGTAATCTATTATTGATAATTCTCCATCATATTTGGCAATACAATCAGACGTTCCTGCTAGCTTCATCACATCACTATACAGTCTTAGTTCAGTTACGTGAATATCGTTGATTTTTTGCAAGAACGGAATGAGATTGTTAAAGTGTACAACTGACAAGAGTCTGACCTCGTCAGTTTGTGTTATTCCGTTCAGATGATTTTCAATTAGTTTATGGGTTTGTGTACCTATCATTGCAGATTCTCGTGTAATATGTTCAGCAGCTATTTCTTGCTCTTTCCAGTTTTGTAGGCCTTGTTGTTTTTCAGCAGGCATTGTTTTTTGCAGTATTGTTGTAATTGACGGAAAGACATCGCCTTTTGGTGTCTGATAATAATGTGCATTGTCTTTTTCAATTAATTGGGCTTGTTGAAAATTAATTGGAATATGATTGAATAGAGACATTTTCTTGTAAGTTTTATTATCTCACACATCCCATTAAATCTAATCTATAATGGGAGGGGTTTCCTCTGCCGTAGCAGCGTGTCGTGCTCCAGCTCACATGGAATTACTATCTGTTTCTTGAATTTGAGTATTACCTTTCAGGTTTTGTGCCTATAATGAATAATGTTCCAAATTCTCTTTTCCATTTCTTTTTATTTTTCAAATCCTTGATGTGTTTTGTTTTTACTTGAAATCCTGTATTTTGAAAAAGTGTTTTCCATTCTTTTCTATTTCCAAAAATGGACATATTCTATTTTGTTTGATGATTTTGTAAAAAAAATAATTTTTATGTATTCAAAATAGTAAGTAATGCCATCATTTGTGATGTCTGAGCGGTTAACTATAATGTTGAATAGTGATATTGCAAAAAAGCTTAGAATGCTACTAGCAAAAAAATCAAAGAATCTTCTCCAACTGTTATCTTTTCAAGAATTATAAATGAAGTTTTAGAAAAAGGATTAAAATAATTTAGAATTATTCTTCTTTGTTCTTTTTTATTTTATGAATTGTTTTGAGATGTCTTTTTAGATATTCTTCTCCTGCTAGGCTTTTTTTACAATGTGGGCATTGGATTCGTTTTATCATTTCTTATATTCGTACTTTTTATGAAATTCATATATTAACTAATGCTTGAATTAAATTTATGTGTGCTGGGAGTAACCCTCCTTCTGTTTTCACGATATTTCACTTTGCAGTCTACCTGAACCGAGTACAGGATCTTATGGTTCTGTTTGACCTTGCTCCATGTGGGGCGGCTTTTTTCATTCCTTTTATGGAAACCTCAGGTTTTGCCATCATAGTGCGCCATATTGGATTTTTTTCTGCTCCGTTGCCAATCATCTCTGATTATCCATCTCCGGATCACATTTCCTGTATGGAGGGAGGAGTTTCCTCTGCCGTAGCAGCGTGTCGTGCTCCAGCTCACATGGAATTACTATCTGTTTCTTGAATTTGAGTATTACCTTTCAGGTTTTGTGCCTATAATGAATAATGTTCCAAATTCTCTTTTCCATTTCTTTTTATTTTTCAAATCCTTGATGTGTTTTGTTTTTACTTGAAATCCTGTATTTTGAAAAAGTGTTTTCCATTCTTTTTTTGAATGTAAATGCAACTGTATTTTCATAATGTTTGCCCATCTTGCAGTCGCTTTGTTATCTGTGTAAAAGTCTGTACCGCAAAAAAATTGCCCATCTGGTTTTAACAATTTATAGATTTTTTCTAGTGCCATTTCGATAGAGTCAGCATAGTAAAGTGATTCCATTGAAAAAATAAAATCAAACTTTCCTTTGTAATTCCAAGATTCAATGTCTGTATGAAAAAATTTTTCTTTGTTATTACTAATTTTCTTTTCAGCTTGAATGATCATTTTTTTGCTTTTATCAATACCTATGGATTTTTTACAATTGCTTTCATTTACAATCTTTCTCACTACCCATCCATTCCCACACCCTACATCCAGAAATGTAAATGGTTTATCAAATGATATTGTTTGCAAAAATTTTGAGACATTTTTACCATGCTCTGTTTCCATTAATTCTGCTCTGCCATTTTGAGCCCATTTATCAAACGTTTTTCTAACCCCATCCATGATTTTTTATTTTTTTATTTCCATTATAATCTTCGTCTTACTGATCTATGAGGTGAACGACTTCTACATGTTGCTTATATCCAATTTTTATCAATTCAATTTGAAAAGAATGCCTGATGAATCATGCCGAAATTGTGGTGGGAAATTACTTGATTACACTAAATGTTCTCAATGCATGAAACTAACTAGTATGATTTGCAAAGACTGTGCTCATTGCACTATCGAACAGTATCATTCTGTTTGTATATCAAAGTCCAATACTGTACCCAACTATCAAATCAGACAATTATTCCCTAATTGCATTGGCTTGATTATATTCAATTAGATTCACTCCTAGTATCATAGCTACCCAAGTCTTAAGTACGGTAGGTGTAATTTTGGATCCTTATGAGACAAATTCCTATTGTTTTGAGTTTGATTGTTCTTCTCTTAATGCCCGTATATGCATCTGCTCAAAGCCCAGACAGAATTACAATTCTTGAAAATTTTGGCAGTTATGATAATGGTGAACCATTATTCATTTATGGACAAGTTGCAAACATTGTAGATGACTCTTTTCTGATAATGCAAATTGTTAACCCTCATGGAGATCTATGTCAAATTCAGCAACTTATGCCATTATCAAATGGTGTTTTTATCACCGATGTAATTCCACTGAAAGGTAGAATTTGTGGTCTTTCTGGAGAATATGAAATTAAATTATTTTATGGTGACTATTCAAAATCTACTACATTCAATGTTTCTACTACTTCTTTTTCTGAAACAAACAATGATGAAAAGATTTCTTTAGCACAAAATGTCGTATCCACTCAAGCATCATTAATTGCTGAAACCTTTGACATTTCATCTCCAATATCAAATCAAACCTCTATTAATTTGTCAGAGTTGGAATCTGCTTATGTTGACTTGTGGGATGAATTCTTTGTTGATGCTTTGCTTATTGAAATAAACCCATTAATCCGACCTGCAGTATCCTCCTCATTGGATTCTGTACAACAATTATTAGATGAAGATGAAATATCATTTGATATTGCAAAATCTATTGATAAAACAATTTTTGCCGCAGTATTTTATTATGAAATTGGTGATAAAACAAAAGCTATTGGTTTGTTAACTGATGCATTTGTTGATATCAGAAATATTAATCCTGAAAAAGCCACTTATCAAAGAACTCCTACTTTTGATGAATTAGAAGAAACATTGTTAAACTTGATGAAAAAATCTGACACAGTAATGGGTAAAGATGTTAAACATGAAGTTGGGTTTATCTTTGCTAGAGGAACTGCACCTGTTTATTCTGATGAAATTAGTGAACTAATTGATCTTCTTTCAAAAGCACGATATCTTGATATCGTATCCCGAAAACAGAGTGATCTTTACAACATTGTACAAAATGAATGGGAATCCCTCAAACCTTCCTTATCTGATAAAGAATCCATTGAGGAATTAATTGAATCAAGTACACGTGTCTCAGATTTACATCAAGCAGCCATACTCTTGCGAGAACTAGATGATGTTGATAGATTCATCTCTTCTAATTCTGAAGAAAACTCTGAACTTGCAAATCTGATAATGCCTAATTGGGATAAATTAGAAACTGATTTGGCATTAGCTACATCAGTTGATGATATTTTGGAATCTTCATCTGAAATTTCTGAGATGGCTCAGATTATAGATATTTCTGCAAGAATTAGCAAGAGCGTTGAGATTTCACAAACAGTTGGTAATGATTCAAGTCTTGTATCTGATTGGAAATTGCTTTTAGAGCGAGTTGAAAATGCTAGCTCTGTAGATGAAATTTTAGAAATAATTTTAGAATTTGATCAAACAATGACTGAATTAAGAGAGAAAAGAAATCCTTTGGTAGTTTTAGAATTTCAATACAAGAGCATGAAAGAAAAAGCTGAACTTCAAGCAGACTATGAAAACTTATTCTTAATTGACAATGCTTTGAAAATTTTAGACACTGCTAAACAAATGGAATCTGGAAATCCATCTATTACTAGAATTGATAGAATTGAAGTTTTGTTAACTTGGGTTGGTGAAAAAGCTCCTCAAATTAAAACAGATTTAGATTCTTACAATAAAGATGCATTCAAAATCCGTGCCAGTGATGTTTTACAGAGAACAAAATCTCTTGAAAATTTGGTTGAATTGAGCCTAACTAAGAATAAATTCTTACCAAATTATATTGAATTTACTGAAAAATTCAATGAAAAAATCGATGATGTGCGAGACCTCGTAATCAAAAATGATCTTGATCAAGCTGATGTGTTAGTTCGTGAATTGTTTGATGAATGGACTCTTGTTTCAACAGCATATACTGATGATCCCCATGGCTCTGATGTTGGGTATACTACCGATGAAATCAAACGTATTGAATTTCGTAAAAAACTAGAGACATTTTCAAACATGGTATCTACTTTCTATAACAATGAATTTTCTGCATATGTTGATAGTTATAATCAAATGATGGATGATGCCTACGAACAAATTGAGATTGCAAACTTTGTTGATGCAGAATCCAAGATTTTAGAAATCGGTCACTACCTTAGTGAACATTTAGTTCTAAATAATTCTAAAATTATCTATGACATTTACTTTGATGCTGAAAAAGACATTTGGGTTCTTCAAGGAGCCACTGACAAACCTGTCTCTGATAGAAGAGAAAATCTGTATGTTACTGTCTATAACATGGATGGAAGTACCCATAGTAGTTTGGAATTTACTGATACTAGGCAAGGTGAATTTTACACTCAATGGATTGCACCAGCAGATCCTGGTCTTTATGTTGTAATGTTACAATATCAAAATTCAAAGGCTACACAAATTGTTCATGTTGAAGAAGAATTTGATTATGAATATAGTAAATCCAATCTGAATATGGTTGATTTAGCACGTGAATTTGAAGAATTAGAATCATTTGCAATAAAATTTGGTGGAGAGAATTTTATTGAAAACCCAAGATTTGCATCTGTAATTAATGAAATCAAATTTGGTTTTACTGATCAAAATCCTGACACTGTTAATGATAATCTCAATGAACTCAAAACAATTATTGAGCGATACCTTCCTATGAGATCTCCTGTAGCCCCAATTGAGGCAAGTTATGATGGTGATAAACTGGTAATTTCTGGGCGTGTTCTAAAAACAGTTCAGTTTAGTGAAGATCTCTTCATTGATGTCTATGATCAAAGAGGTAATCTTGTAAAGGAGATTGCACTAAAAGATGATCCTACAGGATTGTTTAATGAAGTACTATCTCAACCCTTTGATGATGGTGTCTATGTGGTTCAGCTACAATATCATGATGTGATAGTAACTGACTTTTTCAAAGTACCGTAAATCTGAGACAAAATCAATTCTTTCCTTTTACTAAATTGAATAATTGTCTTACAGCAAGTTTTGGATGATGTGTTGCCAATTTGATCATATTCGATAATCCAAAATCTGCTTTTATAAAATCAATAAATTCTTCTGCTTTTAATTCACTAATTATATCTAATTCCTTGTCCCACTCTTCATCTGATAATCCAATCCATCTATTCTGAACTTTTCCTGCAGAGTTGATTTTTGATTTAATCTCTTTTCTCCAGTTTTCTTCATATGGATAAAGCGCAGATTCGTCTGTCTTTCCAGATTTTATGGCATCTGATGACACTTTTCCTGCCACTCTTCCAAATCTTATTGCGTATCTGATTCCTTCTAAGACAAGCGGATTTGCCTGTCCAGCTGAATCCCCTACAAGTATCAGATTATTGAAAACTGTTTTTCTTGATAATCCATCATTTGGAATTAAACCATAGTGAAATTCTATTGGTGTTATCTTGCCTAGTTTTTTAATTGGACCTGGTTTTGTTTTCATTAATTCTTCTAGTCTTTGTGTTGGGTCAACATTTGATTCTGGTTTTCCTATCCCTACACCAATTCGTACAACATTATTTCCTAAAGGAAAAATCCATGCATATCCTGCGGGCGAATATTGTTCTCCCACCATTAACCACCATGTTTCTGAATCCACATGTTCTACTTTTACTTCATATTCTGCACCGGCACCAAATCGTTCCCATTGAGTTACAAAACCCATTGCTTTACAAACTGTTGAAGGAAACCCACTTGCATCAATTACCACTTTGGAATGAAATTTTATTTTTCCATTAGATCCCACTCCACTTACTCCTACAATGTCTCCTTTTCCATTCTTGATAACTTCTTTAACATTGATTTTAACAAAAACATCTGCACCTGCTTTTTTTGCTTCATCTGCTAACCATCTGTATGTTTTTCTTACATCTAAAACTGCTGCTCTTGGAATTGAATCCCTGATAGCAACTTCATTATTTGGTGAACAAAATGAAAAATTTCTAATTGGATTAAAACAATCATCTGGAATTCCAAATTCTTTGATACTTTGAATCCATGTAACTCCACTTGTCCTAACTGTCTCTGCAATAGAACTTTCTTTTTCAAGTAATGCTACTTTGATTCCATTTTTTGCAGCTGCAAATGCTGCAGATGACCCTGCTGGACCTCCTCCCACAACTACTAAATCATAATGATTTTCTTCTAACAATTTACTTGAATCAGCAGACCTAGGATATAATTTTGAGGTATATTATGGAGACTATTTTTTTAAAACAGGATTGCCTGCAGTATCATTTTCTCTTTCTGAATCAAAGGTTTCCATATGTGCTGGATCTCTGTGCATAAAACTATACGTTCCTCCATCTTTTCTGCAGAATTTTGAATGAATGGTCTCTTCAATCTTTAATGTGGTTTCATTTTCATGAAATAGGCGTTTTCCACAATCAGGACATCTGATTTCAGGCATAAATTCAGTTTATGTCAAATCTATTTAGATGTTTCAGACTATTTATGAACTGAAACTTTAGATGGTTAAGAATTCAAAATTCATTATGAGCGAACCTGAAATTGCATCTTTTGCAATGTGGTCTGTAGTTACCGGAATAGTTATGGTAGTTACTGGCCTGAGTTATCGTGCATATTTGAAGAGAAAGAATCACTAGATCTCTTTATTTTAAATCAATTGTAATAAAAGAGTATAAAATTAGTAATACTATCGTGTTTAATTTTATGAGGGTAAAAAATGGGGATTCTCCCATACGAAATCGTCTCTCATCTTATTGTGGACCTTTCTTAGTGTGCTTTGCTGAATCAGGACGCTTGTGATTTGATTTCCATCTTCTTATACTTTCGCTGCGTCAACTCATGATTTTGTGTTCTATATTCCTCACAGTTTGTTGGCATGCCATATTGTCTCAAGCATCTGTCTGTCTTGCAGCTGCTGCCTTTGCCTTTTGTCTTCCTCTTCTTTTGGCAATTCTTGAATAAAACGATTCTATCCTTGGATTAAATCGTATCGTAGTATTTGCAGCCTCTACCATTGCGTTACGCAACCATGCAGAACCTCGTTTTGTTATTGCTCCTCCTTTGTGTACATCTGCACTGTCTCTGTGTGATGGTGCAACAAGTCCCGCGTATGAGACTAGTTTCTCTGCTGTTGCAAATCCCTTGATGTCAACTATCTCTGAAATTATGCTCAGTGCCGTCACATAACTTATTCCAGGTATTGTCATGATTAATCTTGTTCTTGAATCCTCATTGCTGATTGCTGCAATCTTTGTCTCAAATGTATCAATTTGTTTCTGATTCATCTCAATGTCTTCAAGATATGCATCCATTGCCATCCTGTCAATTTCTGTCAGATTAATCTCATGTAACCATTTGATTCCCTTCTGTGAGAATGTCTTTATTGTCAGTTGCGTATAGTCGTATTTTGCAAGTATTGCATAAATCATGTTTTTGTGTCTTGAGACATTTTGTACGCGGTTCAGTCTGGTTCTTACCAGACTGCGCAAATTCCTATAGTGTTTTTCTGGCACAAATGACTCGTAAACCATATCTGCTCTTAGCAAGTCTGCCAATACGTCTGAATCAAGCTTGCCGTTTTTGAGTTTTGCCTGTGCAATTATCTTGGTCTTTGCAGGATGTGCAAGGACTATCAATGCCGTTATCCTCTAGTGTGTCATGGAGTCTAATCCAATAGTTTGCAGTGGATTCACACACTGCTTTATGTTGTTGCCATATGTCTTTTTGATGTGCTTGATGAAATCAGTTATTTCATGTGCTGTGTTCTCAAAGCTTGATTGTTCTGATTTTTTCCTGGATTCATTTTTTATTGTTGCAACACATTTTATTTTGTGGGCGTCAATTCCTATGCTGATCATGTTATCACCTCCTTTCTGATCAAATTGCCTGATTTAGCGGAATGCTGCCATTCACCATCTGTGTGGTATTTTGTTTTCCGCTCACTTTGAGTTAGTCTGTCAAACGCCCTTGATATGGCAGTAACCCTTCAACTCTCAGCTGAGTTATCAACTAGAGTATGTGACGGGAACTGCTCCCATGAGGAATTCTCACTGAGTCAAAAACTCTCAGACATTCCAGAATGGAGACAAGATGATCTCAAGGCAGGAAGACCAATCTTCCAATGCACAAAGACTGCATTCAAGCCATATGATCTGGCAGTGACAGTATGTCTGGTAATTGCAAAACATCACTTTGGTGAGAAAATCAGTGTCAGTTCAGATGGAGTATTGGATAACTGGCAAGAGGCAATGAATCTGTGCCAGCATTTCTTGGGATACGGAAATAACTTTGAACTAGATGAGGACGAATCCTAATGCCTATAAATGCAGAAGCGAATCTAGTCAGAAATGAGATAACAAACTATCTCGTAGACTGGTCCACAATCCAAGACAAACGAAAGGATGTACAAGAAACATACAACAACGCAATGCACGAACTTGATGTAAAAGAACTAGCGCTGGCCAAAACACTGGGAAGAGGCAGCGACTAATGCCAAGAGATAACATCCCAGACTGGAAGAACATGCCAGAAGACACACCAATAGTAACATTGTGCTGGCAGGACATTCATGCATTTGCATGTGATGAATTGGATCGTGATCCAACACAGCAGGAAGTGTTAGACCTCTTTGAGGATACACAAGACAGAATGTCAGATATGGTTGGAGAATCATTCTCAGAGGATATGATGGATGTGATGAGCCATGTAATGCCTGAGATGCTAAAGTCAAAGAGATACGACATTGATGCAATGAGTGATGCAGAGTTGACATCCAAGAAATACTGTCATAAATGCCAAGAGGTACAAGAAGCATACTGGGAGCTTGCAGTGTGTGACAATAACCCAGAAGGTCTATTATCAGAACCAAGAGACCATGGAAATGACAAAGACGGCATCATAATGTGCAGCGATGCATGGTGCAACCCAACACTACGAACTATTCCATCAGAACAGATCACAAAAGAGTTTGTCCATACACATAATGCAGATGAAAAGTGTGCACAATGCCACCACATGCTGGAGAGTCAGTAATGGACACGCAATGCAGCAACTGCAATGGTATAGGAATATTTGACACATGTGCAGAATATGGAGGTCCAAGATGTGTCTATTGCACATTTGAGGAAGGCTCTCAAAACATACTGTCAGGAAAAAACTGTTCAATGTGTAATGGTACAGGCAAATTTGACAGCACACAAACCCTCTGCATCGGTAAGAAAAGAATAGTAGTTGATGTCAAATCTACAGTGAATGCAAAACTCACACAGGAAACAAAAGCAGAGATTGCAGAGTCATTTCTCAACTCAAACATTACAGATTGGGAATGCGACGGCGAGCAGATACATTACAGGTATAGCGAAGAGACAAAGTTCGTGAATCAAATAATTCCAAAACAAAAGACTTTTTGATCAGTTAGCACAGTGACATGCATGAACAATCTAGAATCCCTTGAAGCAGCATACAAGAAAGAAAACTCCAGGGTTGCAGTAAGGATGCTTGGCAGTGCTGATGATTCTAAAGGATGGCAAGGAATTGGAACACACTGCACAAACATTGCACCGCTGTACAAACTGGGTACGAAAATGGGTTGATCGTTTTGAGGAGTATGGCCTTGATGGCCTCCTCTACGATCTCCCAAAGAGTGGAAGACCAGGAATTATCTCAAAGAAAAGAATGGATTCAATAATGTCCAAAGCCATACTAACTTTGTTTACTCCTGTAATGCTACGGCAAACAATTCTTTACTCTACTGGAATAAAATTTCACATAACTCATGTTAGAAAGACAATGCATCAGTAGGCATGTCTGCAAAATCCGCACAAAAATATCACATCAATCATGCAACTGTATCTGCTGTGAAAAGCTGGCAGCAACGCATCAAAAAGAGAATTCCGCGCCTAAAAGAGGATGGATTCATCATTGCAATGGCTGATGAGGCATTCTTTGTAAGGGATACAAAAATAGGAAAAAAATACTGGTCACCTGCTGCCAAAAGAATATTCCTTCCATACACAGGACGACATGAGAGTTTGGCAGTTTATGGTACAATCACAGAAAATGGCAGTCACCTGTTTAGAGTTTATCAGAAATTCAATGCTGCGACCTTTGTAGAATATCTCAAGGAGTTGCACTGGAAATATGGCAGGGTTGCTCTAATGTTGGACAGGGCATCAGTTCACAAATCAAGGAAAGTCCAGGAATATCTTGCAAGCAATCCTGATGTCAAACTAATCTGGTTGCCAAAGGGTTCACCATATCTAAACATGATAGAACAATGCTGGAAGACAAGCAAGCATTCGTTGCTGGTATCAGAATATTATGCAATGTTTGCAATAATGAACAAGGCAGTCTCTGAATATTTTAGAGTGACAAAGTTCAAGCTTGATGTTGCAAATTATATCTTTAGAAATCCAGCAAAAATGTTCACGAACTTTTGATCGTCGCTATACACCCTGACAGTCGATACGGAAATAGCAATGGCTCAAACAGATGAGGATCACATCATCGCATCCATCACATCTGATGGCAAGGATTACGGATGTCTTCACGTGTATGGGTTGAGGGAAGCATAATGAGTGAAACATACGATGGCATGATTCGTAGAGCAGAGGCAAGAAAGCAGTGAAGACACTCAAAGACTGCATAGTCCTGCACACATCAATCCTGGGAGATAGTCCCTGATACTGTACAGGTAACACATCACTCCGAATATGGCGATGTATATCTAGAGTGTACCATGAGATGTCAAAAGTGCCACACTACGGTAACTGCTACCAGAACTGAACAAAACAACGAGTCCAGTTCGGACATCATATCATAAATGTCAACAGTAGCTGTACAAGGAAAGAGGACATTTGCATTAAGCAAGGTGGTAAAGAGAGCTGCTGCATATTTGGAGAACGCAGGACTGCACCATCAGATCAAGGATCTTCCTGCAACATACCCCCAACACAAATCAGAACTCTCACATATTGACACGGTACCAAGAGCCAAAATACTCAAGGCGCATCTTGAGGATACATTCGCACAAAATGTCTTTTCAGTAAAAGTAACGCGCAGAAAAGACCACTCCATCATAAACATCACTCATGATCTGCTGAGACCTGAGATGATGGCAGAGATTGTACAACTGTACGCAGAAAATACAACAGAAATCCGACTTGATACGTTTGTTGTATAATACATGTGAATAATGTCAAAGTTCACAGAGAAAAAGGCCCGAAATCTCATAGACACGCAATGCATCATGCAGATTGATGATGATATGTATCAGGTGAGATCATCAACTCCCGGAAAGTCATACATCATCAGTGATGAGATATGTGAATGCGTTGGATTCAAGTTTCGAGGGGAATGCTCACACGTCATTGCAGTCCAAATGTTGCAAAAACAATCCGAGGAACCAGAGCTTGTATCACCTCTTAGTTTTTTTAGAGGAATATACAGATGAAAGACATGAGTGACATACTGCGAGACAATGCGTTTCTCTTTGGAATCACCATAGTTGGCGGTATAATTCTCGGCATTGGGTATGCACCACCCTACTATGACATGCTAGTTGCCCTGGGAGCTGCCTTTATTATTGCCGGTGGCGTAGGTATCTACATGATGCTTGCAACAAGACAGGTGGCAAAGAAACTGCACCAGCGATTCAACGAGCAAAACGACATCCTAAAGGAAAACCAAAAAGAGACATCTGAGATTCTCAAAGAGATAGCATCATCTCAGAAAGAGATAGCATCGTCTCAGAACCAAAACCATTCAGAGATGATAGATGTCCTCAAGAGAATCGAAGACAAGCTGTAGACATGCAGCATATCTTTTGACTGAGTCATGTCATCCAAAATCATTTTAGTTTTAGCGTAAGCTAAAACCCGACTCAGCGGATGGGTGTGAGATGGATTAAAGAAAATCAATACAGGTTTTCAAATTCCTAGGAATTATCATAGAGTCGTCTCAAAGAGTTGATTCCAAAATAG
Source organism: Candidatus Nitrosopumilus sp. (assembly GCA_965248045.1). GTDB lineage: Archaea > Thermoproteota > Nitrososphaeria > Nitrososphaerales > Nitrosopumilaceae > Nitrosopumilus. Next base: position 716,192 of record CBDFIG010000002.1, on the reverse strand, counting down.
TTTCGCATTGGGAACGTACTGCTGAAAACGTTATTTCAGAAAAGGAGGTTGATGCCGATGGCACAACTAAACAATACAGGTACAAGTATTTCAAACGTACAACAACAAAAAACCCCGTTTTATGCAAACCATACAGTAGAGGTTGCAAACTAATGTCAACATTCTACAACCTAGTCGACAGAAACAGCCATCAGTATTTGGAGTCATTCATCACATCCCTGGTTCCAAAAAGAATCCAAGAACTGGAGGATACTGCAGATGAAATATGGGAACGTGAGCTTCACCCAGACGCAAAAAGCGACATTCTCTTTGAGCTGATCAAAGAAGAAGACTCAAAATTCCAAAAGATAGACACAGAGGAGCTACAAATCTAATGTCAACTGAAGGCTTTGAGACAATTGCACATATGGAACTAAAACATCTTCCAAATGATGCAAGACTAATCATACAGCGACAGAAAGGAGATATGATTCCCAAAGACAAAGTACAGTTTGGCCTTCCAAGCACATTTGTCAATTCAGAGAACAACCAAACAGTCTGGAATCGTGGATCATCAATCCAGTTGGAGCAACTTCCAGAACTAATCAAGATGCTGCAAAAGACATATGAGAAATACTCTAAGAAGACTGCAGAAAACAAAACAGTGACATTTGCAGATGCCACATATGCAAAATTCTAGAAATGTCTCATCCTACAGAACTGCTATCCTGTGTGGATAAGTTAAAACAATGGATAATACAATCTGAGATGGAAGGACACATTGATGTCACAGACTCGTTTTATCCTGCATACAGGCAACTGGACATCATAAGAGAGAAGCTAGAAGAAGATGACAAGACATCCGGCCAGGATAATCTCTGATGCACACAAAGATCTTGGCATAGCACAGGATCATATTAGGCAGAGAAAGCACAAAAAGACACTCAAAAAGATTAGGCAGCAACTAAACAAGATTCTTGATTCCTAATCTTTTTTAATAATTAGAGAGATACAAAAGATATGTCAAAAGCAAAGCAAGTTACAGATGAGAATTTGTGGCCAAATGAAGAAAATGCAATAGACCAATACGAATCAGGTAAAGACAAGCCAAAATCATTTAAGACTCCTGAAGAGTTAATAGCAGATCTTCATAAATCTGAATGATTTTGTGGCACACTGAAAGAACCAAACTCTTTGTGAGCAGTTACAAAAAACTGTCATCACAACTACAAAAACAAACAGATGATGCTATATTGACTCTTGCAAAATCTGAATCTCCCAGAGATTTAGGAATTCCAAAAAAGGGAAAATTCAAAGGATATCTTGCATATGAACTTGGACGTTCATACAGATTAATCTACAAAGTTATCAATCCACAAAAAATTATTTTGTTGATTGTTGTAGGTGATCACAAAACAGTCTACGGTAAAGACTAGACAACAAACTTTTTTCTTGACTGAGTCTACTGACCCAAACCCATTTTATCTTGGAATTATTCTTGTAATGATTTTCAAGACCGACTCAGCGGATGGGTGTGCGGTACAGTCCTTTAAGGAGGAAAAAAAATAAGAATGAAACAGCAAACAATACAAATCCAAAAACCACTAGAAAACACAAAGGACGTAATAGAACTTCCAAAGACACAAAAACTGGTAAAGGCAAAGACCTTACTGGAACAATTCGAGCAAAAATTGATTCCTTCAGGTGCAGTGGCCTTTTTCACCATATTGTACCAAGACAGTTGTTATCTTGTCAAACCACACGATATGGTTCCACATGATGCAACGGTTCAGCGAACCAGTCAGCACGGCCTGCTTGGCTTTGGCGCCATTGCAAGTGGTTAGTCCTTTTTTTTCTTGACTGAGTCTATCACTCCAAACCCATTTTATTTCTAGTCTACTAGAAACCGACTCAGCGGATGGGTGTGCGAGTTGATCCTTTAAGGAGGAAAAACATGGAACAAAATAAAAAAGAAATTAAAATCTACAAACCAGTTCTGGTTTCAGAAAACAAACTGGAACTTGACGAAGACACAATCAACTACAACAAGAATCTGTTTGAGGGAACCGATGATGGGTTCATTCCGATGGATGTTGACAAAGATGTCGCAATACAGAGAATGTCACGAGACTTGTATCAGTTTGCAAGTTCAGGGTTTCGAGAACTTTATGCAAATGAGGCAAGAGCCTGCAGATACGCAAAGAAACATCACAATGCAGACCCAGTTATTGTGAGACTTGGGCATAACTAATTCTAATTTTTAATCAGTTTCTCAAATTATTCAAATGAAAAAAGCCAAGGATCTTTACAATATCATTTCATTGCAACATGAATGTAAAAATCCCCAGCAACATTCTATCTGAATCATTTCTTATTGGTGTTTTGTATCTGGTTGGAGCATTATCTTTGTATGAGGAGGTACTCAGACCTGGCAGACCGTACGTCTATTCAACGATTCTAATGGTTCAATTATTCATCATAAAATCATGGATGAGAATTCCAAGCAACAACACGTTTCATTATTTTCTATCCATAAAACCAAATAATGACAAATTACTCAAGATTTGTAAAATACAACAAATCCCAGACAGAAGAACCATTGACAGAAGATTTCAGAATCTTCCAATTACACAGATGATCAGCAAATGGGAAACCTGTTTGTTTCAGAAAAACCAGTAGAGAATAAATCCGCATCAGTTGGCAGTTCCATGCTAAAGGCTGCAGGTTCAGATGGCACAAATCAGACATGAAGAATAATCGTTTACCAATTTCAGGAATTGATACAGATGCCAAATGGGGCCTTCCAAATCAAAGGGTTTGGGTATTTGGATGCAAATTACACATAGTTGTGTACTGGTAAACTAATTGTTCCATTGTCAGCTAATCTCAGCACTGCAAATGTTATGACAGTCAATGTATTGCACACTAGTTGAGTCACTTTCAGGATTAGTCAAGAATATTCTATGTGATCCTGCATATGATGATTCCAAATTATATCGTTTTGGCAGCAAAAAACATCTCAGATTGATTGCTCCAATAAGGCAATACCCACATACTCCGCCAGAAAGAATTAATCTTGCAGGGTTTTACAATTCTGTGATTGGTCAAGAGTTGTACAGGGATAGAAAAATCTCAATTGAACCACTCTTTGAGATACTAAAAAGTACGTTTAGAATTGGCATATTGCCAGTAAAAGGATTTGATAATGTCAAATCATTTGTGTTGATTTGTGTGCTGGTGTATCAGTTGGCAGTGTACTACTACAACTGTGTAATTGGCAATGAGAATCCAAGAGTTGTAAGAAGAATGCTTTGCTGTTAAATGATTTTATTTTTGTAAATCATTATGCCCAAGTCTCAGCTACTCATGCCATCAAAGAAGAGGCATTTAACATTGCAAGAAAATGTACCACACAAAACATGGTGAAGGGGCGAAAGAAGAAGGATGTTGCAGCAGCATGTGTGGTTATATCGTGTAAAATTCATGGCAAGAGCATGCCTGAATCCGAGATTATTAAAATATCTGATGCCTCAAAAAAGACCACACGCAAGGTATACAAAATCATCTTGCAGACATTTAATGTCAATACGATTAATATTCACCAGAGAACCACAATACTGGTAAATCGAATCTGCTCTGATCTTGGAATTAATCAAAAAATAATGTTACAGTCACTTGAATTATTAGAAAAGATAAAACATAACGATACAGGCATATCGTCTCATCCTAGAACAGTTGCAGGAGCTGTAGTTTATCTGTCCTGTAATGGAATGGTCTCTCAAAAAAAGATTGCAAATGTATCTGGAGTGACTGATGCCAGCTTGAGAAATTTCTGCAAGAAAATAAACAACAAGATCTTAGAGTGAATAATCTTTTGCAAATATTGAGGTTAATATAAAATAATGAAATTTATTCATTCATGATAGAAAAATCTGTCGATGTTCTAATTATAGGATCAGGCGTAGCAGGAATCCGTGCTGCCATGGAATCTGCTTCTCTTGGAAGAAAAGTGATAATTGTGTCAAAAAATGATATTGGGAACAGCACCAAAAGTCCAGCCAATACAAGATACAAACAAGATTTTGACCTGATCAACAAGACTGGTGACGATATGGGTGGCAGTGATCTCATAAGAATACTGTGCAACTTTTCAGAATCTGAAACTGACTGTATTAAAAAAAACACAGAGATGATTGAAACAGAGTTTGGATACATGCCAACTAGCATGAGTGGAAAGCAGATAATACAATCCATTAGGTCTGGTATGAAAGGTTTAGACATTGAGGAGTTTTCAGGTTTCAGTCTTGTTGATCTTATGGTAAAGAATAACAGGTGTCATGGTGCGGTTTTTAGAAAAAACAGGGATTTCATCACATTTTTTTCCGGTGCAACCATACTTGCCACAGGAGGATATTCAAATTCAGTTGGACTATCAGACAACCCGGTTACCGTAGATGGTTATGGTATATGCGCGGCTTTTAGAAAAGGTGGTGTACTTTTGAATCCAGAATTTGTAATGGCCCATCCTTTTGGAGTAGAGTCTACAAAGAGCATAATATCTGGGAGCCCATTAGAATATCCAATAATAGTTGATGAGTTTGGACAAAGTTTTCTGGCAGAATATCTTGAGGATAACATAAAGAGAAACAAATATCATCACCAATTATCTCAGATAAACAAAGAGTTTATGGATAAGATATCAAGTGGCGGTAAAATATTTCTGGATTACAGTGATGTCGAAAATGATAAGATAAAATATCTCATAAACAATACAGCATATGGTAAATCTCTTAATTTTCTAAAGAATAGGAAACTAAGAATAATTCCAATGTATCATTATTCCCTTGGTGGATTAGAGATAGATAAAAATGCACAAACGAGTATAGAAAACGTCTATGCTGCAGGAGAAATAACAGGTGGTTTGCATGGTTCATCCAGACTTGGAGGAAACGGTATAGCAGAATCTCTGGTATTTGGAAAAATTGCCGGAGAGAAAGCCTCGTTTAATTGTCAAATCAAAAAGATCAGATGCAAAATATCGCCCTTTGTGCCTCCAAAATCATCCATAAGAATGGTAAAGGATGCAGAGTATTTGGTAGAGGCCATAAAAAGAGAAAAAGATACTTTCATAAAATCCATACTTGTTTCTGCTCTTCAAAGAGAGGAAAGTGTTGGATACTTCATAAGGTCTGACTTTCCAGAAAAGGCACGATCAAGCAAAAATCATCGTATATATTTAAAAGGCAATAATTCAATAGGTATTGATTAGAATAATGGATTTGGAAAGTATGAGACGTGAGATTGACAGCATCAACGAAGATATAATCTCGTCAATCTCAAAAAGAATCAGCATTGCAAAAAGAATAGCCAATTATAAAAAAGAGAATGGAATTCCCATAATAGACAAACAAAGAGAGGAATGTGTCATATCTTTTTTTGAGAAAGAATTCATCAGTCGTGGAATGAAGATGGAAACTGGAAGAATATTAGCAAGAGCCCTCATAGATGCTGCAATTGAAGAGGAAAGGCATCTAATCAATAAAAAATAATCAATTACATCTGACGTATCAAAAGTAAATCTGAGAAACTTTCTGCAAGAAAATACATGGCAAATACTTATCAGAGACACAAAAAAAATATTCCTAGATAGATGCAAAAGATAACCCAAAACCCAATATTATACTCATTAAAAGAAGTTCCAATTAATGCCATCACCGTATGAGAAGAGGCCCAGGCAAGAACATTAGATGATACTGACATTGGCTCTCTTGTACATTCAATAGCACAAGAGGGGACTGCAGAATCCGCCAATGGTCCAGAGAGATGGAACCCACTCTTACCTGCTAATGTCCGGCCAGAGAAGACTGGCTGCACTGAAGAGACTTGGTGCAAAAAAGATACCTGCGCTATTACTGAATAACAGTACGAAATATGACTTGGAGGATGCAAAGGCAGCATCAGTTGTAGAGAATCTGCATCGCAATAAAATGAACACAAAGGACATGACGGCAGCCTGTGTGTTTTTGGCATCATCAGTTGGTAAGGCAAAGGCTGCACGCTCCCTGGGGATATCATCAATTACTTTGAAGAAATATCTGGGATTTGCAGCAGTTCCCGATAGATTGAGACAGTTTGTACCAAAGGAACTATCTCGTGATGATTGTACTAGATTGTATCAGATTATCCCAAATGTGCCAAAAGCGGTACGATCCAATCTCTGTATGGTTGTTGGATAAAAAACACAGAGAAATAGACTCTAACACTAAAACCGTTGGTAAATTTCTAGATAACAAAGACAAAGTTATTATGAAATTTAATGTGTTTAATGTTCATCCTAATCCTAGTGTGCCTCATTCGTGCTCTGGAACAATGACTCAACAACTAGACCCTTGGTATGGGAATACTATTGGTACTGTGTATACTGTGCTTGACTCCTCTGAGCTAACTATAAATCATCGAGATTTGACCTGACTATCTGAGACTTGGGCATAACTAATTCAATTTTTTAATCAATTTCTCAAATTATTCAAATGAAAAAAGCCAAGGATCTCTACAATATTGTTTCATCATATCATGAATGTAAAAATCCCCAGCAATATTATATCTGAATCATTTCTTATTGGTGTTTTGTATCTGGTGGGAACATTATCTTTGTATGAAGACATTCTAAAACGTGGCAGACCATATGTCTACCCAACTGTATTAATGGTACAATTGTACATTATAAAATCATGGATGAGAATTCCAAGCAACAATACGTTTCATTATTTTCTTTCAATCAAATGTAACAATGACAAACTGCTCAAGGTTTGCAGACTAACACAAATCCCAGACAGAAGAACCATTGACAGAAGATTTCAGAATCTTCCAATTACACAGATGATCAGCAGTATGGGAAACCTGTTTGTTTCAGAAAAAATAGTAGAGAACAAATCCGCATCAGCTGATGGTTCCATGCTAAAGGCTGCAGGTCCAGTATGGCACAAATCAGACATGAAGAATAATCGTTTACCAATTTCAGGAATTGATACAGATGCCAAATGGGGATATTCCAAATCAAAGGGTTGGGTATTTGGATACAAATTACACATGAGTTGTAGCACTGGTAAACTAATTGTTCCATTGTCAGCTAATCTCAGCACTGCAAATGTTCATGACAGTCAAATGTATTGCACACTAGTTGAATCACTTTCAGGATTAGTCAAGAATGTTCTATGTGATCCTGCATATGATGATTCCAAATTATATCATTTTAGCAACAAAAAACATCTCAGATTGATTACTCCAATAAGGCAATACCCGCATACTCCGCCAGAAAGAATTAATCTTGTAGAGTTTTACAATTCTGTGATTGGTCAAGAGTTGTACAGAGATAGAAAAATCTCAATTGAACCACTCTTTGAGATACTAAAAAGTACGTTTAGAATTGGTATATTGCCAGTAAAAGGATTTGATAATGTCAAATCATTTGTGTTGATTTGCGTGTTGGTGTATCAGTTGGCAGTGTACTACAACTGTGTAATTGGCAATGAGAATCCAAGAGTTGTAAGAAGAATGCTTTGCTGTTAAATAATTTTATTTTTGTGAATCATTATGCCCAAGTCTCGACTATCTATTAAACTAACCATTCAGATCCATCAATAATCAAACATTTCTTATTTCATGAAAAAACAAATACCAGCGCATGATGAATATAATGCACCAGATTCTAAAGAAAATGAATGTCCCGCTTTTTTTGCATCCCAAATCAAAGCATACATTTTCAATACACCAGCACATCATTTTACTAGTACTTGGATAGTACGACTCAAAAAGCTACGAGTCATTTGTCGAATGGTTAGGTGCAGCAACTCAAGATTGCTCTGCAATTGCAACTCAAAGCAATTCCACAATATCACACTGTAAAAGGCAGCTGCTCGATTGAGTGAAATCATGCTGCACGTTGCAATTGGCAGGTTCATTGGAATGGTATCGCCAGGTTCCATATTTGCAGGTCTGATGCGACAGGATTTGAGACAAGGCATGCAACGCCATACTGCCCATACAGATGCAATCTCAGGCATGCATTTACTAAAATGTCGGCAGGATCTGATATGAAATCCCAGCTGATCTGTGCAGTTGTGATCCAGCATCATCCCGTCAATCATGACATCAGACATCTTCCAAAACTGTTCTCTCAGATGCCTGATGTTACTGCAATGCAGACAATGGTACTGGACAAGGGATATGATGCAGAACCATACACAAGATGATTAGGAATGAGAACATAGTTTCCATGATTCCTGTGAGAAACAGGGACTCTCTGATCAGCAGAACCCGGGGCAGGTATAGAAAAATGATGAGAAGGGAATTTGATGAGACATCATACCATCAAAGAAACAAGGCTGAGACAGTCTTTTCTGTAATGAAAAGAAGGTTTGACTCTGAAATCAAATCATACAGTGATGCCATGAAGACAAAAGAGTTGTGTGCTGTATCGAGTGTTGGCTTGTAACTGTCACAGAATGTGTGCATGATTTCTTTGGTTTGGCAGATGATTTCTAGGTAGCCTGTACTAGTATACTTTTTAATAACACTATAACTCTAAAAATAGTAAACCCGCTGGGGGTGGGATTTGAACCCATGAATCTTGTGAGACATTTGATCACAAGTCAAACGCCTTACCGAGCTAGGCTATCTCTGCAAAAATTATCTGATTTGTAATAATAAAAATGGTACTAGGTTGTCTCACAAGTTTTGACTTATACCTAGTCCACTAGAGATGAAAAAGAAACAAAGAGCCATAATTTCTTAAAGGAAATATTTTAAATTTAATTAGTTATCCGAGACTTGGGCATAACTAATTCACAAAAATAAAATCTAAAATCATTTAACAGCAAAGCATTCTTCTTACAACTCTTGGATTCTCATTGCCAATTACACAGTTGTAGTACACTGCCAACTGATACACCAACACGCAAATCAACACAAATGATTTCACGTTATCAAATCCTTTTACTGGCAATATACCAATTCTAAACGTACTTTTTAGTATCTCAAAGAGTGGTTCAATTGAGATTTTTCTATCCCTGTACAACTCTTGACCAATCACAGAATTGTAAAACCCTACAAGATTAATTCTTTCTGGCGGAGTATGTGGGTATTGCCTTATTGGAGTAATCAATCTGAGATGTTTTTTGTTGCTAAAACGATATAATTTGGAATCATCATATGCAGGATCACATAGAATATTCTTGACTAATCCTGAAAGTGGTTCAACTAGTGTGCAATACATTGACTGTCATGAACATTTGCAGTGCTGAGATTAGCTGACAATGGAACGATTAGTTTACCAGTACTACAACTCATGTGTAATTTGTATCCAAATATCCAACCCTTTGATTTGGAATAGCCCCATTTGGCATCCGTATCAATTCCTGAAATTGGCAAACGACTATTCTTCATGTCTGATTTGTGCCATACTGGACCTGCAGCCTTTAGCATGGAACCATCAGCTGATGCGGATTTGTTCTCTACTATTTTTTCTGAAACAAACAGGTTTCCCATACTGCTGATCATCTGTGTAATTGGAAGATTCTGAAATCTTCTGTCAATGGTACTCTGTCTGGGATTTGTGTTAGTCTGCAAACCTTGAGCAGTTTGTCATTGTTACATTTGATTGAAAGAAAATAATGAAACGTATTGTTGCTTGGAATTCTCATCCATGATTTTATGATGTACAGTTGTACCATTAATACAGTTGGGTAGACATATGGTCTGCCACGTTTTAGAATGTCTTCATACAAAGAGAGTGTTCCAACCAGATACAAAACACCAATAAGAAATGATTCTGATAGAATGTTGCTGGGGATTTTTACATTCATGATATGATGAAATAATATTGTAGAGATCCTTGGCTTTTTTCATTTGAATAATTTGAGAAATTGATTAAAAAATTGAATTAGTTATGCCCAAGTCTCAGTTATCCATGTTTCCAATAGACCATACAACCAATTAACACAAGTACGCAGCAAAAAATAGTGAACACCATAAATGAAATGGCATTTACTGTAATGCTTTGTTTCCCAACCCAAAATAATTATCAACATTATCTAATCAAATAAATCATCTCAGATTCTATTGCATTACAATCATCTTATTGTACAAACAAACTTTCATTTTTAATTCATGAATCATGTTTTTTCTCTTGTGCGGGGTTGCATGTTCTCCAAACATTCGCTTGAATGCTGAAAATACAGATTCTACAATCCATCTATCTCCATAGCTGACGCTAGCTTTCCACAATTCATAGTTGAAAATTTGAGCTAGGACAGATTTTCGTCTGGGATAACAGTCAGTGTTTACAGATGAATTCTTTCTTGTCTTGATTCCTGGAGTTATGTTATCATGGTACAAATATGAGAAATCATCTTTGGTGTCATACACCATCAGCTAGTGCTTTGATTATGTTTCCAAACTTTTTTGATTGCTGTACCAGAGATACAAAAGATTTTGAGTCATGTGACTTGTCATTTGTAATTTCCAAACCTGTTATCTGTTTTGATCTTACACCTGCTGCCACATGAATTTTCAGGAATCCTCGTCGTTTCTGCCATTTCTGTCTCATCCATTGACTCTGTCTGAACCTTGACTCCGGTACTATCAGTTGCAATTACAATGTCCTTTCCCAGTTTGGGATTCATCTTGATGTGTAACTTGTTGACTCTTTTCCAAATGGCAGAATACGTTGGAGTTTTTGATTTGGATGATAAATGTGATTTTATCAGGCCTTCTGTTTGTCTGAATGGCAGATGTGGATAGAGATGGCAGTACCTGATGCTTCCATGAATGATTCAGGATAAACGTACCTGTGTGTGTGTCCTACTTTGTTATATTCATCTCTTTGAGTTCTGTACTACCCCATTGTTCCATTGCATCAAAAGAGAACATGATTTCTCCACTCTGACTAGTGATTTGTTGTATTTTTTCCAATTACGTTTCATAAAATGTCAGAAATATCTCTGATCTAAAGCTTGAGTGGTGAGATTAATTGGATGAACCAGTCATGTTAGGAAACACAGCAGCATAACGATATAAACCACTACTTTATTTCTTATGGTGTGAAAACGGCCCTTCATATCATTTTGCTCTCTACATTGATGCTGACTCTGTATATTATTCCCTCTGGAGAAGAAGGGGGGGGGGGTGGTGGTGGTGGTGGTGGTAGTGTGGCATATGCCGAAGATATACCGACAATCACTGCAGCCTCTGTAGACTCTGATACTATCATAACTGTTACGTATAGCGAGAATGTAGATGTCAGCACAACTAACGGCGCAGGCTTTACTCTCTCTACTGGAGTAGTATCTGCAAACTCTGATCCTGGAGGCTCATCTAGTATTATTACGCTTACAGTGTCAGGTATTAACACATCTGATACGCCAGATGTGACTTATTCTGCAGCATCAGGTACTGTGGAGGATGTTTCATCAAATGCTGCAGAAGACCAGACTATTGGTACTACTGATAACGCACCGCCAACAGTTGTATCCATTGGAACTGCCAGCACAACTACCATCAATCTTATTTTATCTGAGGAGATTACACTCAACTCTACAGCCCCCGGAGACTTTGTGTTATTCGGTGATATCACCACAACCCCGACTGTTAATGCAATTACAGCTAATAATGATATAGTTACCCTCTCCCTTAGTGATATACTTGATTATGATGATGTCATTAGTCTGGCATATTCCAAAAGTACCGGCAGCATAGATGATATTATATCTCCATCCTTTGTCGACTCTTTCTCAGTGGCATCACAAGACACATTTTCCATGGCCTGGCCTTCTCTGCTAATGGAGATAAGATGTTTGTTGTAGGTGTTTTTGACGAGGATGTAAACGAGTACACCTTATCTACTCCATTTGACGTATCCACTGCATCCTTTGTCGACTCTTTCTCAGTGGCATCACAAGCCTCATTTCCACCGGCCTTGCCTTCTCCACTAACGGTGAGAAGATGTTTGTTGTAGATTATGATGGCAATGACGTAAACGAGTACACCTTATCTACCACCTTTGACGTATCCACTGCATCCTTTGTCGACTCTTTCTCAGTGGCATCACAAGACTCATCTCCAACAGGCCTGCCTTCTCCACTAACGGTGGGAAGATGTTTGTTGTAGGTAATGATGGCGATGACGTAAACGAGTACACACTAACTGCCCCCTTTGACGTATCCACTGCATCCTTTGTCGACTCTTTCTCAGTGGCATCACAAGACTCATCTCCACTCGGCCTGGCCTTCTCTGCTAATGGTGAGAAGATGTTTGTTGTAGGTAATGGTGGCATGACGTACACGAGTACACGCTAACTGCCCCCTTTGATGTATCTGCTGCATCCTTTGCAGGCTCTTTCTCAGTGGCATCACAAGACGAACTTCCAGCCGGCCTGGCCTTCTCTGCTAATGGTGAGAAGATGTTTGTTGTAGGTTATAATAACGATAAGGTATACGAGTACACGCTGGCAAAACCATTTACTTTCCTCCCAAACTCCCTTGCCAGCTTTGTAGCAGCAGTTGCAAACAACATTACTCCACCACCAGGTGTTACTCCACCACCAGGTGTTACTCCACCACCAGATGTTACTCCACCACCAGATGTTACTCCACCACCAGATGTTACTTCCCCACATATCACTGCAGCCTCTGTGGACTCTGCTAATACCATAACTGTTACGTATAGCGAGGATGTAGATGTCGCAACAATTGACGGCGCAGGCTTTAGCCTCTCTACTGGAGTCGTACATGCAAACTCTGATCCTGGAGGCTCATTTGGTATCATAACCCTTACAGTATCAGGTATTGGCACCTCTGATACGCCAGATGTGACTTACACTGCAGCACAGGGTACTGTGACAGGTGCATCATCTAATCCTGCAGAAGACCAGGTATTCACTGGTACTACTGATGGCGCACCGCCAACTGTTCTATCAATTGGAACTGCCAGCACAACTACCATTAATCTTATTTTATCTGAGGAGATTACAGTAAACTCTGCGGCTCCCGGAGACTTTGTGTTGTCCGGTGATATCACCACAACCCAACTATTAATGCAGTTACAGCCAATGATGATATCGTTACCCTCTCCCTTAGTGATTCACTTGATAGTGATGATGTCATTAGTCTGGCATATTCCAAGAGTACCGGCAGCATAGATGACACTGCATCTCCATCCTTTGTCGACTCTTTCTCAGTGGCATCACAAGACTTAGAACCATCAGGCCTGGCCTTCTCTGCTAATCACTGAGAAGATGTCTGTTGTAGGTACTACTGGCTGACGTAAACGAGTACACCTTATCTACTCCATTTGACGTATCCAGCTGCATCCTTTGTCGACTCTTTCTCAGTATCATCACAAGACGCCAAGGCTTTACCTTCTCCACTGGAACCGTGATCTGCAAGATGTCTGATCCTGGAGGCTCAATCTGATATTATCACCCTTAACGAGTGTCAGGCTTATCTACCACCATCTGACGTACGCCACTGCATCCTTTGTCGACTCTATCTCAGTGGCATCATCAGGCCTCATGTCCAGCAGGTTGCCTTCATCTGCTAATCCTGCAGAAGATGTTTGACTATTAGGTGACTACTGATAACGCAAACGAGTACACCTTATCTACTCCATTGGAACTGCCAGCCCAACTACAATCAATTGTCGACTCTTATCTGAGGAGCATTACAAAACTCGTCCACGAGGCTCTGCAGCTCCCTAATGGTGAGAAGATGTTTGTTGTAGATCCGGTGACATCACTGCAAACCCAACTATTAATGCAATTGCATCCAATGATGATATAGTGTATCCAAGACTCATCCCTTAGGCCTACCTTCTCTGCTAATGGTGAGAAGATGTTTGTTGTAGGCGATACTGGCAATGACGTAAACGAGTACACACTGACAAAACCATTTACTTTCCTCCCAAACTCCCTTGCCAGCTTTGCAGCAGCTACAGTTGCAAACAACATTTCCCCACGTATCACTGCAGCCTCTGTGGACTCTGCTAATACCATAACCATTACGTATAGCGAGGATATAGATGTCGCAACAATTGACGGTGCAGGCTTTAGCCTCTCTACTGGAGTCGTACATGCAAACTCTGATCCTGGAGGCTCATCTAGATATTATCACCCTTACAGTGTCAGGCATTACCACCTCTGATACGCCAGATGTGACTTATTCTGAATCATCAGGCACTGTGACAGGTGCTTCATCCAATCCTGCAGAAGACCAGACTATTGGTACTACTGATAACGCACCGCCAACAGTTCTATCCATTGGAACTGCCAGCCCAACTACAATCAATCTCATCTTATCTGAGGAGATTACAGTAAACTCTGCAGCTCCCGGAGACTTTGTGTTGTCCGGTGACATCACTGCAAACCCAACTATTAATGCAATTGCATCCAATGATGATATAGTTACCCTCTCCCTTAGTGACACACTTGATAGTGATGATGTCATTAGTCTGGCATATTCCAAAAGTACCGGCAGCATAGATGACACTGCATCCCAGCCAAACTCCTTTGCCAGCTTTGTAGCAGCTGCAGTTGCAAACAACATTGCTCCACCGCCCCTGTATCACTGCAGATGTCTGTTGTAGATAATGATGGCGCTGACGTAAACGAGTACACCTTATTACGTCCATAGCGAGGTATCCACTAGATCGTTTGTCAACAGTTTCTCAGTGGCATCAGAAAACACTCTCCAGCTGGAACCGTATCTGCAAACTCTGATATGTTTGTTGTAGGTCATCGTGACGGTATTACACGAGTACACCTTATCAGTGTCAGGCATTGACCATCCACTGCATCCTTTGTCGACTCTATTCTGAATGGCATCAGAAGCACTCGGCTCCACAGGTGCTTGGCATCCAATCCTGCAGAATGGAGCCAAGATGTATTGTTGTAGGTTTACTTGATGAACGCACCGCCAACGAGTTCTATCCATTGGAACTGCCAGCCCTTTGACGTATCCACTGCATCCTTTGTCGACTCTTTCTCAGTGGCATCACAAGACACATTTCCACATGGCCTGGCCTTCTCTGCTAATGGTGGGAAGATGTTTGTTGTAGGTAATGATGGCGATGACGTAAACGAGTACACACTAACTGCCCCCTTTGACGTATCCACTGCATCCTTTGTCGACTCTTTCTCAGTGGCATCACAGGACACAGTTCCAGCTTCTTGCCTTCTCTGCTAATGGTGGGAAGATGTTTGTTGTAGGCGATACTGGCAATGACGTAAACGAGTACACACTGACAAAACCATTTACTTTCCTCCCAAACTCCCTTGCCAGCTTTGCAGAAGCTACAGTTGAAAACAACATTGTTACTCCGCCAAGTATCACTGCAGCCTCTGTGGACTCTGATAGTAGCATAACCATCACATACAGCGAAAACATAGACGTCAGCACAATTAACGGCGCAGGCTTTAGCCTCTCTGATGGAACGATATCTGCAAACTCTGATCCTGCAGGTTTATCTCGTATTATCACCCTTACAGTATCAGGCATTACCACCTCTGATACTCCAGATGTGACTTACACTGCATCATCAGGCACTGTGACAGATGTCTCAGCAATTCCTGCAGAAGACCAGACCTTCACTGGTACTACTGATAGCGCACCGCCAACTGTTGTATCCATTGGAACTGCCAGCACAACTACCATCAATCTCACCTTATCTGAGGAGATTACAGTAAACTCTGCGGCTCCCGGAGACTTTGTGTTGTCCACTACCGTATCTTCAAACCCGACTGTAGATGAAATTACAGCTAATAATGATATAGTTACCCTCACCCTTAGTGACACACTTGATGGTGATGATGTCATTAGTCTGGCATACACCAAGAGTACTGGCAGCATAGATGATATTACATCCCCATCCTTTACCGGCTCTTTCTCAGTGGCATCACAAGACAACATTTCCAGCCGGTCTTGCCTTCTCTGCTAATGGTGGGAAGATGTTTGTTGTAGGTTTTAATGGTGCGGATGTAAACGAGTACACACTATCTGCCCCCTTTGATGTATCTGCTCCATCCTTTGTCGACTCTTTCTCAGTACTATCACAAGGCTCATCTCCACGAGGTCTTGCCTTCTCCAACTGATGGTGCCAAGATGTTTGTTGTAGGTTTTGCTAGCGATAACGTAAACGAGTACACCTTATCTACTCCCTTTGACGTATCCACTGCATCCTTTGTCGACTCTTTCTCCGTATCATCACAAGACGAATTTCCAACCGGCCTTGCCTTCTCCACTAACGGTGAGAAGATGTTTGTTGTAGGTAATAGTGGCAATGACGTACGAGTACACGCTAACTGCCCCCTTTGACGTATCCACTGCATCCTTTGTCGACTCTTTCTCAGTGTCATCACAAGACTCATCTCCATACAACCTTGTCTTCTCTGCTAATGGTGAGATTACATGTTTGTTGCAGGTAATCGTGACGGTGACGTACACGAGTACACGCTAACTGCCCCCTTTGACGTATCCACTGCATCCCTTGCAGGCTCTTTCTCAGTAGTAGTATCACAAGAAGCATCTCCACAAGGCCTGGCCTTCTCTGCTGATGGTAAGAAGATGTTTGTTGTAGGTGGTAATGGCGATGACGTAAGCGAGTACACGCTTGCAAAACCGTTTACTGTTCTCCCAAACTCCCTTGCCAGCTTTGCAGCAGTTATAGTTACAAACAACATTGCTCCACCAGATGTTACTCCCCCAAGTATCACTGCAGCCTCTGTAGACTCTGCTAGTACCATAACTATTACGTATAGCGAAGATGTAGACGTCAGCACAACTAACGGCGCAGGCTTTAGCCTCTCTGATGGAGTCGTATCTGCAAACTCTGATCCTGGAGGCTCATCTGGTATCATAACCCTTACAGTGTCAGGCATTACCACCTCTGATACGCCAGATGTGACTTATTCTGCATCATCAGGCACTGTGACAGATTCTTCATCCAATCCTGCAGAAAACGAGACCTTTGTTGGTACTACTGATAACGCACCGCCAACTGTTCTATCCATTGGAACTGCCAGCACAACTACCATCAATCTCACTTTATCTGAGGAGATTACAGTCAACTCTGCAGCTCTCGGAGACTTTGAGTTATTCGGTGACATCACCACAACCCCGACTGTTAATGCAATTACAGCTAATGATGATATAGTTACCCTCACCCTTAGTGACACACTTGATAGTGATGATGTCATTAGTCTGGCATATTCCAAAAGTACCGGCAGCATAGATGATATTGCATCAAACTCCCTTGCCAGCTTTGTAGCAGCTGCAGTCACAAACAACATTCCTACTCCACCAGGTGTTACTCCCCAAGTATCACTGCAGCCTCTGTAGATTCTGCTAGTACCATAACCATTACGTATAGCGAAGATGTAGACGTCAGCACAACTAACGGCGCAGGCTTTAGCCTCTCTGATGGAGTCGTATCTGCAAACTCTGATCCTGGAGGCTCATCTGATATCATAACCCTTACAGTGTCAGGCATTACCACCTCTGATACGCCAGATGTGACTTATTCTGCATCATCAGGCACTGTGACAGATGCTTCATCCAATCCTGCAGAAGACCAGACCTTCACTGGTACTACTGATAACGCACCGCCAACAGTTCTATCCATTGGAACTGCCAGCCCAACTACAATCAATCTCATTTTATCTGAGGAGATTACAGTAAACTCTGCAGCTCCTGGAGACTTTGTGTTGTCAGGTGACATCACTCACAAACCCAACTGTTAATGCAATTGCACTGCTGATGATATAGTTACCCTCTCCCTTAGTGACACACTTGATAGTGATGATGTCATTAGTCTGGCATATTCCAAAAGTACCGGCAGCATAGATGACACTGCATCCACGTCGCCAAACTCCCTTGCCAGCTTTGTAGCAGCTGCAGTTACAAACAACATTACTCTGTTACTCCACCAGATGTTATTACTCCGCCAAGTATCACTGCAGCCTCTGTAGACTCGGCTAGTAGCATAACTATTACGTATAGCGAGGATGTAGATGTCACAACAATTAACGGCGCAGGCTTTACCCTCTCCACTGGAGTCGTATCTGCAAACTCTGATCCTGGAGGCTTTAACTGATATTATCACCCTTACAGTATCCGGCATTGGCACCTCTGATACGCCAGATGTGACTTACACTGCAGCACAGGGCACTGTAACAGGTGCTTCAGCAAATCCTGCAGAAGACCAGACTATTGGTACTACTGATAATGCACCGCCACGTATCACTGCAGCCTCTGTAGATTCGGATAGTATCATAACTATTACATACAGCGAAGATATAGACATCAGCACAACTGACGGCGCAGGCTTTTCCCTCTCAGTTGGAGTCGTATCTGCAAACTCTGATCCTGGAGGCTCATCTAGTATCATAACCCTTACAGTATCAGGCATTACCACCTCTGATACGCCAGATGTGACTTATTCTGAATCACAGGGCACTGTAATAACTGATGCTTCATTAAATTTTGCAGAAAACGAGACCTTTGTTGGTACTACTGATAACGCACCGCCACGTATCACTGCAGCCTCTGTGGACTCGGATAGTACCATAACTATTACGTATAGCGAGGATGTAGATGTCACAGCAACTGACGGCGCAGGCTTTTCCCTCTCAGTTGGAACCATATCTGCAAACTCTGATCCTGGAGGCTCATCTGGTATCATAACCCTTACAGTATCAGGCATTACCACCTCTGATACGCCAGATGTGACTTATTCTGCATTATCAGGCAGTGTGGAGGATGTCTCATCCAATCCTGCAGAAGACCAGACTATTGGTACTACTGATAACGCACCGCCACGTATCACTGCAGCCTCTGTGGACTCGGCTAGTACCATAACTATTACGTATAGCGAGGATGTAGATGTCACAGCAACTGACGGCGCAGGCTTTTCCCTCTCAGTTGGAACCATATCTGCAAACTCTGATCCTGGAGGTTTAACTGATATTATCACCCTTACAGTATCAGGCATTACCACCTCTGATACGCCAGATGTGACTTATTCTGCATCATCAGGCAGTGTGGAGGATGTCTCATCCAATCCTGCAGAAGACCAGACTATTGGTACTACTGATAACGCACCGCCACGTATCACTGCAGCCTCTGTGGACTCGGATAGTACCATAACTATTACGTATAGCGAGGATGTAGATGTCACAGCAACTGACGGCGCAGGCTTTTCCCTCTCAGTTGGAACCATATCTGCAAACTCTGATCCTGGAGGCTCATCTGATATTATCACCCTTACAGTGTCAGGCATTACCACCTCTGATACGCCAGATGTGACTTATTCTGCATCATCAGGCAGTGTGGAGGATGTCTCATCCAATCCTGCAGAAGACCAGACTATTGGTACTACTGATAACGCACCGCCAACTATTCTATCCATTGGAACTGCCAGCACAACTACCATTAATCTTATACTATCTGAGGAGATTACACTCAACTCTGCAGCTCCCGGAGACTTTGTGTTGACCGGTGATATCACCACAACCCCGACTGTTAATGCAATTACAGCCAATGATGGTATAGTTACCCTCTCCCTTAGTGATTCACTTGATATGATGATACTATCAGTCTGGCATATTCCAAAAGTACCGGCAGCATAGATGACACTGCATCAAACTCCCTTGCCAGCTTTGCAGCAACTCCAGTTACAAACAACATTGCTCCACCCGATGTTATTATTCCACCGCCAAGTATCACTGCAGCCTCTGTAGACTCGGCTAGTACCATAACCATTACGTATAGCGAGAATATAGACGTCACAGCAACTGACGGCGCAGGCTTTTCCCTCTCAGTTGGAACCATATCTGCAAACTCTGATCCTGGAGGTTTAACTGATATTATCACCCTTACAGTGTCAGGCATTACCACCTCTGATACGCCAGATGTGACTTATTCTGCATCATCAGGCACTGTGACAGGTGCCTCATCCAATCCTGCAGAAGACCAGACTATTGGTACTACTGATAACGCACCGCCAACTATTCTATCCATTGGAACTGCCAGCACAACTACCATTAATCTCACTTTATCTGAGGAGATTACAGTAAACTCTGCTGACTCCGGAGACTTTGTGTTATCCGGTGATATCACCACAACCCCAACTGTTAATGCAATTACAGCCAATGGAGCCACAGTTACACTCTCCCTTAGTGATTCACTTGATGGTGATGATGTAATTAGTCTGGCATACACCCAAAATACCGGCAGCATAGATGACACTGCATCCCCGTCGCCAAACTCCCTTGCCAGCTTTGCAGCAGTTATAGTTGCAAACAACATTGCTCCAACTGACACTCCAGCACCCCTAGTCAATCCAACTGTTAGATTGTCTTTGTTCTCTCCAATTGCCGCTGAATTGGCCTTTACGATAAATGATCTGACATCGCCTGAATCATCCATATCTGATAGTGTCAGTCATCTAGGTGTTGATGCTGATGGTATTGGAACCCAATTCAGCGATGAAATACAGTTGGTAGCTGGCCATCAATACTCTGTTGATGTTTCATACTCTGATGCTGCCAAACCTCTGAGGGAGGAATCTGCTATCAGATGTACTATCGACGGTGTAACAGTTGTCATGCCTGTTACATTAGAATCAGGTAATGATTTGAGATGTATATACACACTTGTTATTGAGGATCCTCCTAGAAAATCTGGTGGAGGTAGTAGTAATGACTGGAAGACAAAACCAACCTTTGGAAAATCCTATGAGAATGCCAATGCCCAAATTGTAGAGGGCGGATTCTCATTTAATGGAATAACTTTGGACATTACTGATAACTGGCACACAGACTTTAACAAGACCAGTAGTATAATCGGTGAGTCTAACCATGTTGAATTAAAAGTGTACACTGCTAAAAAGCTCAGATCTGCTACTTTACAATTAGGCATTCCGGATATTGGAGAATCACGTAATGCTGAGACTGGAATCCACGTTTTATTCCAAAGAAACTATACAAATCCAAATAACTATGAAATTACAGAAATAATTCATGAACAAAATGAACCATTAATTAATGAAAATAACACTAGCGTATCTATAATTCCATCAAAGTGTACCAGTGATAGTACAAATGAGGTATGTCATACCATATCATTTGACTTTACAATAATGGCTCCTCTAAAACATGAGGTTGTAGCCATTAAAGCATCAGACTATGATCGTAGATCCACAACTACATTTATCAATGAAGGTGTAGAGTTTACTGGAGACTCTTTACTTGCTCCCCAAGTCCATACGTTAATGCAAAAGACATCAGCTCAAGAAAGACACACAGTTTTAGAGTTAACGCAAATAGATAGAAGATATGCCGTATATGAGGATCAGTTTGGATACACTTGGACTAAGAACAGTTATGGTTCATGGTCATATGTTACAGGACCAGTTAATGACAATACTAGCGCATGCAGTGACATAAATGATAGGGTGTGCGATGCATTTGGTGATAAACTCGACTGGCACACTGGCAATATGGAGAATCTGCGAGACTCTATGTATGGCGATATCTACCAAATAGAAGAGTTTGATGACTTGGAGGATGCCATATCATTGTATGACATGGATGGCGACTCTAGAGAAAAGTTCCTCTCTGAGAATGGCATGATGTGGATTAGAGATTAATCTCTTATTATCCACTCAAATCATGGATCTATTCATTAGCAATACGTTCAACTGATCCTAAAACAAACCATTTAGACAAATTCTGGTGATCATCTAAATCTATCTGCATTAACATCAAATTCATTTTCATGAAATTTACAGAAATAACAGATTTCCCAATGGAAAAACATACAACCACATCTATCAAGAGCAGATTACAGAACAACAATCAATGCAATAATGTTTGTACTAATCACTGGTTGCAGATGGATTGACCTGCCTGCCAATATGGTTCCAAATCATCGGCAGATAGAAGATTTCAAGATTTCCAACAAAAAAGATGACAGCACCAGATTCATTGACATAATAGAACTCATGAGTAATCCCCCTCATCTTGCCGGTTTGGGCCATAAAATCGGAAAAATACGGTTAAATGCCCACCATGCCAAGTGCGTGGCGAATTAATTCATTACAAAATCCAAGACGACGTGCGCAGTCCTGCAGCACCTTGATGTGCCTTGAATCCTACTTGACAGGCTCCCGGGAGCAGGCCCTGTCCCAGTCTACCTGCATCTTCCACCGGCCCGGTGGCGGTGGGCCCTTTTGCACGTAATCCCACAAAAGATCCAGGTTCACCAGCCCGGTGATCACGTTGAACTCCCGGTTGAACTGTGCCGCGTTGCCGTCGTACGGGTCGGCAAGACGCGCGTAGCGCTTGAGCCTGCCTATGGTGTGCTCGACTAGCACGCGCTCGGAGTGGATCCTGTGATTGTGCTCCCTTTGCTCCGGCGTCAGGGGCGCCTTCTTGCTCTTCTTGTGCGGGATCTCCGGGGTTATGCCGGGCAGGTGTTTTTCGATCCCTTGGTAGCCGCGGTCGACAAAGACGTGGCATCGTTCTGCCTCGGGCAGATCCGGGTCGTGCATCGCCTCCTCCCATCTTCCAAACGGCATGGGGCGTTCCTTGAGAAGCGTGATGTCGCCGACTGACCCGACGGTGCTCTTTGATATGCCGATTATCACCCCGTTTTCGTTGGCGTACACGTTGGTGTTGTTGGTGAACTTTTTTTTCTTGCCAGAGTACTTCATGCGCCTGACCGTCCTTTCGGACGGGCGCTGCACGGGGCAGTGCGTGCCGTCTGCGAATATCTTGCCCCCGTCGGGCCCGGGCACGATCTTCTTGAATTCCTCTTTGGTGGGGGCAGCTGCTATCTCTTTGGATATCTTGTCTGCCGTGGGAAGAATCCCTTCCAGCATCGCGTCGATCACCTTGAGGTACCGCGACACGGCGGCCTGGTCTATCCCGAAGACTGCGCCAAGCACGCCCTGGGTAATGTTGTCCTTTTTATGCATCAGCGCCATGAGCAGGGCGTGCCTCAGGTGCAGCTTGCAGCGGTTTCCGGGATCGGACCTTCTGGAGTCGTCGTCGCGAAACAGCGGCATCTGGCCAGAATCCTTCATGAATTCCTTGGCATACGCCAGCATGAACTGGAACTTTTCTTTGTCTTTTAGCGTGGCCCGGTAAAGCTTGGTCTTGCTGCCGATTATTTCGTCAAAAACCTCGATCCGGTGCAGCATCGCACTCTTGTCGGCATCCTTGCTCAACGCGCCGTCCCTGCGCTTCCACAGGCTGCGTTCAAGGCTCAGCTCCTCGTCTTTCTGCTCCAGCTTTTTGTCTTTCTGATTTAGAATCTTTTTCAGGTTTTTGTTTTCCTGTTCCAATCTGTGTATGATCTGATCAGGCGAGTCTGGCATTTGATGTGAGACGCGATCCTGCCTGATCTAAATTTATCGATGTGAGGTGAGGGAATTACTCATGAGTTCTAATGGAAAACATTTCAGAATATTTAGATGATGATTCCATAAAAGAAATTGTTTCAGTTTATGCAGACAAGGGTTATGATGCAAAATACATCAGAAATTATTTGAGAAACAATGGAATGACATGTTGCATTCCCTACAAAAATAATTCCAAATTTATTGTACCAGATAATATACAAAGCAGTTACAACAAGACAAGATTCGTTGTTGAAAGATTCTTTGCATGGTTGAAAAATGGGTTTCACAGGACGACTATAGCGAAGAGACAAAGTTCGTGAATCAAATAATTCCAAAACAAAAGACTTTTTGATCAGTTAGCACAGTGAGATGCATAACAATCTAGAATCCCTTGAAGCGGTACACAAGAAAGAAAACTCCAGGGTTGCAGTAAGATGCTTGGCAGTGCTGATGATTCTAAAGGATGGCAAGGAACTGGAACATACTGCGCAAACATTGCACCGCTGTACAAACTGGGTACGAAAATGGGTTGATCGTTTTGAGGAGTATGGCCTTGATGGACTCCTCTGCGATCTCCCAAAGAGTGGAAGATCAGGAATTATCTCAAAGAAAAGAATGGATTCAATAATGTCCAAAGCCATACCAACTTTGTTTACTCTTGTATGCTGCTACAGCAAACAATTCTTTATTCCACTGGAGTAAAATTTCACATATACTCCCTAACAAAATTTTATGATCCATTGATCTAATTTATCATACCAAACAGAATATGGATCAGAAATAACACATCAAACCATGAATGAACAAGAATTAATTCAAGCCTACAAAGATGAAAAGGATGTCAAGGTGAAAGAAAGACTGTTTTTGATAAAGCAGGTATTGCTTGACAAAAATATCGCATCTCATGTTGCAAAGAGTCTTGGACGTGTACGCTCCTGGGCATACAAGTGGCTAAGAAGATTTACAGAATATGGAATTGCGGGATTACATGATATGCCAAGAACTGGAAGGCCAACTAGCATACCAAAGAAGAAACTAGTTAGCATCCAACTACAAATTGCAGAGAAACAATCAGGTTGGAGTGCAAAACAAGTGATGAATCTAATATATGAGAAATCAGGAGTAAAATACCACGAGGTTCATGTGTATAGGTTATTACACAAATGGGGATTTGTTCCAAAAGTAGCACAGAAGAGATTTGTAAATTCTGCCACACCTGAAGAAAAACTCTGGTTTAAAAAAAATCTAAAGAAGAAATAGCCTCAAAAATGGCAGAAGGTTTTACAGTTCTTGCACAAGACGAGTCCATATTTTTAGCTGATGCGATATTTAGAAAAAAGATGTGGGTAAAGAAATGTACACGCCCAGTCATACTGGTTAACGGCTCACATCAAAAGACAATCATTTTTGGTGCATTAAGTAGTGATGGCAAACAATTCTTCAGACAGTATGACAAGTTTGATCAGTATTGTTTCTTGGATTATCTAAGGCAGTTAAACAAAAAGTTTGGCAAAATACTAGTCTTTGCAGACAGGGCACCACAACACAAATCAAATATCATAAAGCGATACCTTGAGAAAAATGATGATGTGATATTGCATTGGTTTCCAAAAGGCTCGCCACAGTTTAATGCAGTTGAAGAAGTGTGGAAGCAAGGAAAGTATGATTTGTTGGTATCTCAGTATCAGCCATCATTGAGCAATCTGAAAAATAGAATTTCCAAATATTACAGAACAAGGAGATTCAATTTGGATATTATCAAATATATGCAACGTGAAGATGGTTGATGAACTTATGTTAGAGAGTATATACTCCCTAACAAAATTTTATGATCCATTGATCTGATTTATCATACCAAACAGAATATGGATCAGAAATAACACATCAAACCATGAATGAACAAGAATTAATTAAAGCCTACAAAGATGAAAAGGATGTCAAGGTGAAAGAAAGACTGTTTTTGATAAAGCAGGTATTGCTTGACAAAAATATCGCATCTCATGTTGCAAAGAGTCTTGGACGTGTACGCTCCTGGGCATACAAGTGGCTAAGAAGATTTACAGAATATGGAATTGCGGGATTACATGATATGCCAAGAACTGGAAGGCCAACTAGCATACCAAAGAAGAAACTAGTTAGCATCCAACTACAAATTGCAGAGAAACAATCCAGGTTGGAGTGCAAAACAAGTGATGAATCTAATATATGAGAAATCAGGAGTAAAATACCACGAGGTTCATGTGTATAGGTTATTACACAAATGGGGATTTGTTCCAAAAGTAGCACAGAAGAGATTTGTAAATTCTGCCACACCTGAAGAAAAACTCTGGTTTAAAAAAAATCTAAAGAAGAAATAGCCTCAAAAACAGCAGAAGGCTTTACAGTTCTTGCACAAGACGAGTCCATATTTTTAGCTGATGCAGTATTTAGAAAAAAGATGTGGGTAAAGAAATGTACACGCCCAGTCATACTGGTTAACGGCTCACATCAAAAGACAGTCATTTTTGGTGCATCAAGTAGTGATGGCAAACAATTCTTCAGACAGTATGACAAGTTTGATCAGTATTGTTTCTTGGATTATCTAAGGCAGTTAAACAAAAAGTTTGGCAAAATACTAGTCTTTGCAGACAGGGCACCACAACACAGATCAAATATCATAAAGCAATACCTTGAGAAAAATGACGATGTGGCATTACATTGGTTTCCAAAAGGCTCGCCACAGTTTAATGCAGTTGAAGAAGTGTGGAGGCAAGGAAAGTATGATTTGTTGGTATCTCAGTATCAGCCATCATTGAGCAATCTGAAAAGTAACATTTCCAAATATTACAGAACAAGGAGATTCAATTTGGATATCATCAAATATATGCAACGTGAAGATGGTTGATGAACTTATGTTAGAGAGTATGGACGACATGAGAGTTTGGCAGTTTATGGTACAATCACAGAAAATGGCAGTCAACTGTTTAGAGTTTATCAGAAATTCAATGCTGCGACCTTTATAGAATATCTCAAGGAGTTGCACTGGAAATATGGCAGGGTTGCTCTAATGTTGGACAGGGCACCAGTTCACAAATCAAAGAAAGTCAAGGAATATCTTGCAAGCAATCCTGATGTCAAACTAATCTGGTTGCCAAAGGGTTCACCATATCTAAACATGATAGAGCAGTGCTGGAAGACAAGCAAGCATTCGTTGCTGGTATCAGAATATTATGCAATGTTTGCAATAATGAACAAGGCAGTCTCTGAATATTTTAGAGTGACAAAGTTCAAGCTTGATGTTGCAAATTATATTTTTAGAAATCCAGCAAAAATGTTCACGAACTTTTGATCGTCGCTATATCCAGGTCATCCTGTAGATATTTTATTTCAATTTGTATATGTTTTGTATGCTTTTGGAGTATACCACCACATCAAGCTTTATCGAGATTGATCAAGTTTGAATCTTGGTTCTATACAATTAACTAAAATCGTTCTTGACAAACTATGTTGTGTTTATTGAACACACTATCTCTTATGAGGTTAATCAAGTATGAAAAATTATGCCTACATGTAGATGCTGTGACGACAATTTTGTACGTAGCAATACTAGTTTTTGTTCTGAAAATTGCTTATCAATTCATTCAAAGAAATATTTCTTGCATTAATCATAGAAGTAATGGAGTAATGATTGATAAATCCAAATCTATTACGTTCCAATGCAATATTGTATTTAGTTTGGGTCTGTAAGGATTTGAACTAAAATCATCCTTCTGAAGCTGTTTTACCGCCATCCACATTTAGGATAGTTCCTGTAACCCAATTTGCCTCATCTGATGCCAAATACAATGCTGCATTTGCAACATCTACAGGTTCACCTACTCTGGCAAGTGGTAATCTTTCTTCTAGAACTTTTCTTGCTTGAGGATCATCAAGATATGGCTTTATCATACCTGAATTAATAATTCCTGGATTAACACAATTGCATCTGATATTTTTTCTTGCATATTCTACTGCAATTGATTTTGTAAACATCGAAATTGCTGCCTTTGTAGCAGAATATACTGCCAAGTGGACTCTTGGTATTGCTCTTTCACTTGAGATAGAACCAATATTTACAATTGCACCACTTTTGACATCTGACATTTTTGAAAGTACTGCCTTTGTAATGTGAAATACTCCTAACAAGTTTATGTCAATAAGTTTTTTAATTTCTGAATCTTGCATATCATGAAAATGTACTGGATCATTTATTGCCCCTGCATTGTTAACTAAAATATCGATTTTACCGTATGTATCCATGATTTGATTTATTGCTTGTAGTGCTTGTGATTCATCAGTCAAATCACATGTTATTGATACAGTTGATTCTTCATTACCAATCTCTTTTCTGGCTTTTTCTAACCCCTCTAGATTTCTTGCAACTAGTACTACTTTAGCTCCTTCTTCAGAAAATCTTTTTGCAATACCTTTGCCAATGTCACTTGATGCGCCTGTAACAACTGCTACTTTGTTATTTAATCGCATAAAATCACATTATTGTCATAACTTATAGAATTTTTGCTGTATTCTATTCGTAAATTGATTTATTTTGATTCGTTAATTTTTTTGATATATTCAATAATTGCAGTATAATCCATTTCTCCAAAACCTTCCTTGATGGCATTTTCATACACTTCTTCTGCTTTTTTGATCATTGGAAGTTCAATTCCCAAAGATTTTGCAGCATTTGTCATAGTACTGATATCTTTTTTTAGATTTGCAAGCGTAAACGTTACATCATAATTACCATCCACCATTTTGTATGCCTTTTTTTCACTCATCCCAGTTTTGAAATATGTAGAGTTTAAAATTTCAAGAAAAATCTTTGGGTCTACATTTGCTTTTTTGACAAGTGTTATTCCTTCAGATAATGCAAGTGCAAGCATGGTGATTTGTAGATTCATGGCTAGTTTAACAGAATGTGCTACTCCATTATCTCCTAGGAAAAATACTTTATTTGCAATCTTTTCAAAAATGTTTTTGCAATAATCAAAACTTTCTTTATCCCCTGATGCCATCATGACTAAATTTCCTGTTATGGCAACATTTGGCCCTCCCATTACTGGAATGTCTAATTTATGGATATTATGTTCTTGAAAGTTTTCTGATATGTTTTTTGATTCTGATGGATCAATAGTACTCATGTCTGCTACAATTAATTTTTCATGCTTTCCTTCCATGATTCCATCTTTTTCAAATGAGACTTGTTTTACTGCATTTGCATCTTTTACTACTATGATTATTAATTCTGAATTTTCTGCAACTTCTTTTGGTGATATTGCAACTTTGGCCCCTTTTTCTTTTGCTTGTGTTGTTTTTTCTTTTGTTCGATTATATACTGTTACTTCAAAACCTGAATCTAGTAAGTGTAACGCAACTGCATTTCCTAGCATCCCAAGTCCGATAATTCCAACTTTATTCATCTTTACTCACTCCATAAAATTCTAAAACTAATGTCGTTCTTCATTTTGAATTTCCCATTGATTGTTTCCAAATCTAGATACTTCAAATTCTAATTGCCCTATTGTTTTATCACCTTTTTTGACTTTTGCATAATCAAATTTTTTCATTCTAAATAATTTTTCTTTTGGTTTGTATCCTCCCTCAATAACTTTTACTTTGAATTTTTTACTTGCTTTAATGATCAATTTTCTTGCAATTTGTACATCTCCCATCCATGAAAACATCTCAAAATCTCCAAAATTTTGAGTGGAAATATCATGACCATATAGCCTTACTTCAAGTTTTGTGCCTTGGGATTTTGCTTGTTCATTTACCCATGCA
The DNA here is from genome assembly GCA_965248045.1 of Candidatus Nitrosopumilus sp. Classification (GTDB taxonomy): domain Archaea; phylum Thermoproteota; class Nitrososphaeria; order Nitrososphaerales; family Nitrosopumilaceae; genus Nitrosopumilus. The sequence continues at coordinate 686,960 of CBDFIG010000002.1, read as the reverse complement.
ATGACTTCTTCCCCTCTCCCCTTTTCAATCCCAAAGGTTTCTGAAATTGTCATCTATCAAAATTAATGTATTAAACCATAATAATCATTGTTAAACTAAAATACCGACTTGATCCTAAAATTTTATGCTTACAATTGACTGCAAGGATATTTTGCCCATTAAAAATGAGTTACTTGTTTATGTGGCAGATAAAGTTGAGGCGCTTCCAACATTAAAACACAATCAATTCACTCTATCTGCTTTAGATGATGATGAAATTATTGATACTAATTCTGTAATCTCTGCAATTAAAGAATACCTGGACTCTATTGATGAGAGTAATAATTTTGCTGTAATTTCTAATAATGATACAATAAGTATCACATCCATTTCTGGCAGAATCTTGAAGAACAATGAACCTGAACAAAAATCTGATATGTTTTCATGTACACACTGTGGATTTGTAACAAGATATGAAGTTGAACTCAATGTCCATATGCGAATACATTATCTTTGATTTTTTTTATTCAGTGATTTTTAACAGGATCTTTATAAGCACTAACAGCGCAAAATATTCGTGACAAAGCCTTCAAAAAATAATGTAACAAAGGTTTACTGTACCAAATGTGATTTAATTTTTGAATCACGAGAAAAATTTGAAGCACATTTTGATAGACATTCATCAAATATTGCTTGTGAGGTGTGTCCAATTGATACTGCCATCTCAAAATTTGTTAATTTGTTTAAACGAAAGTCTTCACGTAATTTGGAATAAGTTTTTTTAACTGATTCTTTCAGTTTTGAGTAATGAACAAAAAAGGCGTAATTATGGGCGTCATTGTTATAGCAATTGTTGCTGGAATAGTAGGCACATACTCATCATCCCCATCTGAAACTGTGAATCTTGACATGGGTAGAACACATGGTACAATTTCTACTGCTATGGGTTCTCCAATTTTAGGTGATACATCTGCCCCAATTACTATTGTTGAATTTGGTGATTATCAATGCCATCAATGCTATAACTGGTTTCATAATACAAAACCTGCCATAGTTCAAAATTATATTGATACTGGAAAAGCAAATCTAGTTTTTGTTGATTTGGCATTTTTGGGAAGTCATTCTCCAATTGCAGCTCAAGCATCATATTGTGCTGAAGATCAAGGAATGTATTGGGAGTATCATGATACTCTTTACACTTCACAAGAATCTAAAGTTAATGGAGGTTGGGCAAATTCTGAACGACTAAAAGCATTTGCATTTAGTTTAGGACTTGATATGGATCTGTTTGATAGTTGTCTTGATTCTGGAAAATATTCGAAACGTGTTCAGTATAATATACAACAAGCAAGGGAACATGGGGTAAAAGGAACTCCTGGATTCTTTATTGTAGGCCCTGATGGACAAGAAGAACTTAAGGGAGCACAACCATTTGAGAGCTTCAAAAAAGTCATGGATTCTATGATCTAAATGGCACAAATGATCAAACTCGTATTTTCTAATTTCAAATATCTCCTCTTAGCATCCATGATTTTTGCATCTATGATGATTGGGCTGTTGATATTATCTGAATATATTTTTCTTGAACCCTACTTAATTAGCCATCTACCATCTGGAAGTGAATTTGGCTTTATTCTAATTACAATACTTTCTGTATTATCTGCACTAGTCATTCCAATGAACATCTTCCGTATAAACATCCTCAAGAGTTCAAAACAAAAAATGGGTGGAGGTATTTTTGGGTCAATCATTGGTGCTATTGCTGGTGCATGTAGCTGTGGACCTGTCGGATTTGCTGTAATCTCTACATTTGGTTCTGTAGGGGCCACTGCCACTGCGTTTCTAACTAATTATGATGTCCCAATCAGGATAATTGCTATTGGAATTCTGGCTGTTACTTATTTTACAACTGTAAAATCGCTCAAAGTAGAATGCAAGATCAAATCTTGACTTTGATGGATTAGAAATTACCTATTAGACAAACTTTTGTAACCTTGGGATGTATCTTTCAGTCATTTGAATTACTATTGTGACATTCATTTACATCCCAATTAGACCTCATAAGAGAGATCCAGATGCTGATGAACTAGAAGATGCAGAAGAATAGTGTCTTTTTCTCAATTTCTATGACAAATTAATGAATTTTCAAATCTTGTAAAGTTGAGATATTTATTTGCCATTTTTTAGGTTAAACATAATGCAGAATTGGAATCTCATAATTGGAATTTTGATTATTTCTAGCCCGATTCTTTTTTCAATGATTGCATTTCCTGATTCTGTAGCTTGGAGTTGGAATGAAGGTCGTGGTGGATATCTTTTTGCACTTGTATTTGTCGTGGCAGAACTTATTGGTCTTAAAATTGTCATTTCAAAAAAACGATTACTTGCAGTAATTCCTATGGCTACTCTTACCATTTTATATCTAATTTCATTAGAATATGGCTTGAGAGATTACATCATTGAATCTGCAGAGCAATTTGATGTGCAATTAATTTATTCTTGGACGTGGATGTGGGACTTTGTTGTGATGGCGATTTTTGTAGTTGCTGCATTGAGTATATTCTTTGGAAAACGATGGATAAGAATTGCACCTGCAGGACCTATCTTTCTGACTGGAACTGCAATAATTCTTTCACTAGATGCATTTTTCCCCTATGACACACTTGGGCCATTACAATATGTTGTTCCTTTCTTTGTTCAAACAAATGTCTGGTTGATTACTATACTTGATCTTGGAACTGCAGTAGCTAAAGATAATGTCATGTTCTTACGTGGTGAACATGGTTCAATGGCTCTGCAGGTGTTTTGGCCATCTGCCGGTGTTCACAGCATCATCATTTTCTCTTTGGTAATTGGGGCATTCATGTTAAAGATGAATATTCCTAGACGGAGAAAAGCTGTGTATTTTGTTTTAGGAATTATTGGAACAATTGGTGTTAATTTAATCCGAGTTTTTTCATTATCTTGGTATGCCCTAAAAGTTACCACAGATCCTGTGGCGTGGGAAGAATATCACAAAATTGCAGGTGAAATCATGTTTTTGCCGTGGCTATTTGCATTTATTTTAGTTGTAATATTGATAGAATCTCGGCGTCTAAAAAAATTAGAAAGATAATCAATATCTATCTTAGAAATAACTTGTAATATCACTTTGTCCTTGAACTTCTGAGAGTTCTGCAACTTTGACACCTAGTCTTCTGATTGTACTTGTTTGGGTTTCTAATGATTCTTTTAGTAACTGAATGGCGTTTTTTTGTAATTCTTCAAGGCTTGCAGTTGGGCTTCTTAACATTCTTGATTTTGATTTATTTGATAAATCTGACTGAACAAAATGTATTCCAATTGACTTGAACATTTGATTATTTTTTACAACTACACTATGCACTTCTTTACATAATTCAATTATGTTTTCAGATAGAAACTGATAATCTTTTGAATCTTTTTTCAATGTTGTGATTTTACTGTATTGTATCCTAGCTTCTCTTTCTTTAACTGGATCAGTATCTATGCCTCTAACCGCATTGTAAATGTAAGTTCCACTCTTTCTTCCAAATTCCTTGTTCAAGGTGAAAACATCTAATTTTTTTAAATCTTGAATTGTTTTTAGATTCATTTCAGTGAATCTTCCTTCAGTTTTTTTCCCAATACCTGGGATTGCTCTGATTTCTAACGGTTCTAAAAATACTTCAATTTTATCTGGAGACACAATCGTAAGACCGTCAGGTTTTTGAAAGTCTGATGCGATTTTTGAAATTAATTTATTTGGTGAAATTCCTATAGAACAACTTAGTTTTACTTTGTCTCTAATTGAATTTTTAATTTGCTGTGCAAGATGACTAGCTTTTTCAAAATCTCCTTCAACTCTTTTTGTTACATCCAAATATGCTTCATCTTTTCCTACATATTCAAAAACATCTGCATTCTCATTCATTATCTCCATTGCCTTTTCGGACATTTCAAAATAATAGTCAAAATCTACAGGTAAAAATACTGCATCTTTTCTTTCTTCTAGTCTTTTTTTTGCAAAGGCTATTGGCATTCCTGATTTTACTCCATATTTCCTTGCTGTATAATTTGCTGTAGCAATAGCTCCACTATCTCCTCCTCTGTCAGAGTATACACAAACACAAATTGGCTTTGATTTTAGTTCTGGAGATCTTACTTCTTCGCATTGAGCATAAAAATAATCAAAATCTATGTGGAAAACTACTCTTGTTTCCAATACTTTTCGTATGTTCTTTTGATTATTATTATATTGTCTTTCTGAGGTTTACAATAGACTTTGCAGAACTACTATCTTGAGAAAAGGAGGAACCAAATCATGTTTAATGTAGAATATGAGGCTGAAGAGTTCAACAAGACTAGGGGTGATTCTCTAGCTTCATCAACTAAGAGGATGCGAGACCAAACACTTGAAATGTTCAATGATTTCTGCAAACAAGAATTTGATGAGGCATTAGACAGTATTATTGTCAAACTAATGGATAACCCTGATGCAGGTTATTCATTACTAAAAAGATATAGCGAAGAGACAAAGTTCGTGAACTAAAAATCATCAAAAAAGTAGAGGATAAATTATTTTACCTAGGTAAATACGAACAACCAAACTAGAATTCCTTGAAAATAACTCACGAATTTATGCTTCTCGCTATACAAAGACTTTGAGGTATCTAGAGGAATTGCAATTCCGACAATAAGATTAAGATTTCATTTTGTAAAAAAACATCTCAAAAGACATGGAATTGATTTGAGTGACAAGGACAAGAATCGAGATATTTTAGGAAAAATCCACAAGCATAAACGAGTATCTGTAAAACATGATGAGATTGAGAAAATTCTCCAATGTTGTGATCATAATCTCCGAGCCCTGATACTTGTTCAGTCAAGTTCAGGGTTAAGAGTAGGTGAATTGATAGGGCTTAGAGTAGGTGAATTGATAGGGCTTAGAGTAGGTGAATTGATAGGGCTTAGAGTAGGTGAATTGATAGGGCTTAGAGTAGGTGAATTGATAGGGCTTAGAGTAGGCGATGTTATCAAACTTGAAAGATATCAAATCAAGTCCGAGCTGATAATACAAAGACACGAACAGAGAGACTAACGTTCTGCTCAAAAGAAGCCGAGTCATATTTAGAGTTTTACTTGAAAGGAAAGACTGATGATGAGAAGATATTTCCTATTAGAACTCATGAGTAATCCCCCTCATCTTGCCGGTTTGGGCCATAAAATCGGAAAAATACGGTTAAATGCCCACCATGCCAAGTGCGTGGCGAATTAATTCATTACAAAATCCAAGACGACGTGCGCAGTCCTGCAGCACCTTGATGTGCCTTGAATCCTACTTGACAGGCTCCCGGGAGCAGGCCCTGTCCCAGTCTACCTGCATCTTCCACCGGCCCGGTGGCGGCGGGCCCTTTTGCACGTAATCCCACAAAAGATCCAGGTTCACCAGCCCGGTGATCACGTTGAACTCCCGGTTGAACTGTGCCGCGTTGCCGTCGTACGGGTCGGCAAGACGCGCGTAGCGCTTGAGCCTGCCTATGGTGTGCTCGACTAGCACGCGCTCGGAGTGGATCCTGTGATTGTGCTCCCTTTGCTCCGGCGTCAGGGGCGCCTTCTTGCTCTTCTTGTGCGGGATCTCCGGGGTTATGCCGGGCAGGTGTTTTTCGATCCCTTGGTAGCCGCGGTCGACAAAGACGTGGCATCGTTCTGCCTCGGGCAGATCCGGGTCGTGCATCGCCTCCTCCCATCTTCCAAACGGCATGGGGCGTTCCTTGAGAAGCGTGATGTCGCCGACTGACCCGACGGTGCTCTTTGATATGCCGATTATCACCCCGTTTTCGTTGGCGTACACGTTGGTGTTGTTGGTGAACTTTTTTTTCTTGCCAGAGTACTTCATGCGCCTGACCGTCCTTTCGGACGGGCGCTGCACGGGGCAGTGCGTGCCGTCTGCGAATATCTTGCCCCCGTCGGGCCCGGGCACGATCTTCTTGAATTCCTCTTTGGTGGGGGCAGCTGCTATCTCTTTGGATATCTTGTCTGCCGTGGGAAGAATCCCTTCCAGCATCGCGTCGATCACCTTGAGGTACCGCGACACGGCGGCCTGGTCTATCCCGAAGACTGCGCCAAGCACGCCCTGGGTAATGTTGTCCTTTTTATGCATCAGCGCCATGAGCAGGGCGTGCCTCAGGTGCAGCTTGCAGCGGTTTCCGGGATCGGACCTTCTGGAGTCGTCGTCGCGAAACAGCGGCATCTGGCCAGAATCCTTCATGAATTCCTTGGCATACGCCAGCATGAACTGGAACTTTTCTTTGTCTTTTAGCGTGGCCCGGTAAAGCTTGGTCTTGCTGCCGATTATTTCGTCAAAAACCTCGATCCGGTGCAGCATCGCACTCTTGTCGGCATCCTTGCTCAACGCGCCGTCCCTGCGCTTCCACAGGCTGCGTTCAAGGCTCAGCTCCTCGTCTTTCTGCTCCAGCTTTTTGTCTTTCTGATTTAGAATCTTTTTCAGGTTTTTGTTTTCCTGTTCCAATCTGTGTATGATCTGATCAGGCGAGTCTGGCATTTGATGTGAGACGCGATCCTGCCTGATCTAAATTTATCGATGTGAGGTGAGGGAATTACTCATGAGTTCTAATACACCCCGACAGTTTCCGTCACTGCATGCAGCCTCTGCCTCTGCCAGAATAAAACCAGCAAAGGCAATGATGGCCAATACTATGATTAACTTCATCTGTTAGAATACCTTTCAAACAATTCAGTTACGGTATTTTCGTGTTCCTGCATGGTTAGCGCGTTGCCTCCAGAGCCAAGATCGATATATGGAGCTGAATATGACACACCATGTTTGGCAGGATCAGATCTTGATGCGTGTAAATACTTTACATATCCATCCCACCTGTCCTCAAAGATAATATCAGTTGCAGTACCGTTGCGTGTTATCTCATTAATCCGTTCTTCTGAATGCATGTATAATTCATATGGCGGCTCAGTAATTATTACTGAAACTGCATAATAATTAATGTCTACAAACTCTTTGTTGGTAATGTCTTCTGAGACTTCAAGACCCTTTGGCATGTATATAAATACTATCTCTCCTACGCCCTCATTGAGGTTATTCGCCTGCTGTTCTGGCTGTATGATGTGTATCCACTTTAGGTAGTATCCCGGTGCAATCCATGCTGGTAGCCACTCCCTGTAGTCAATTATTGCACCGCTGGTACCGTTACCACTGGCACTGCTGCCGCTGGCCCCTTGCTGCCAAGTTGGCAAGGGAACTTGGAAGAAGAGGATACCGTTACCACTGGCACTGCTGCCGCTGGCCCCTGTAGCTTGAGTATGGAACCAAGGATCACTGGATTCAGGGGAGTTACCACTGGCACTGCTGCCGCTGGCCCCTGTAGCACCGCCACTGGTTGGTAGCGGTATGATGTCATTCAAGTTAACTCTACCACTCAATGCAGTCTCATTAAATGAGTAATAACTGCCAACAAGGGTATGAAACATTGGCTTAGGTGCTGGCTGTCTGAGGTGTATGTTTTGATCAAAGCCGTACAACTCTCCTGTGAACTCGCCATCGCTAACCAGGCCAAAGGACAGAGAGCTTAGGTACTCTTCGCGTTGATTAATGGAGATATCAGTTTCAGGTTTAGCTTCAACTGGTTCAAATTTTATTGCCGGTACGACCACACTCCATCCACGAGCTTCTAGCTTGTCTGCAGTTGATGCATAAACACAGGCTGGTCTGTTATTTTTTTGGAGCAGAGTCTTTTCATCGTTGCATTGTATCTCTTGTAGCAGAACACCTTGCTTGAGCTGTTTGTATGGTGATAAGACAGTATCTGACTCTGCAAATGTATGAATATTTAATCCGGCTGGAACCAGCAACACAAATACCAATAATGGCATTATTACCATCACAGTCATAGTATGGTGATCTTGAACTAGAATAAAAAGCTGACTACTCTGTTGAACTTTGTTTCCAAATTCGCAAACAAGATTTGGCATTATGAGCGTCAACGAATTCTTCTAGATAACAAATTTGATAAATTGGATACATGCTTCTGTTTTTTGTCATTAATTATCTTTTATAATATTATTTTTGTTGCCTGTTTATTATTGTCAAAAAATATGATTTATTGATATATCTTAGGTGTACAGTTATTTGAGACTTGGGCATAACTAATTCACAAAAATAAAATCTAAAATCATTTAACAGCAAAGCATTCTTCTTACAACTCTTGGATTCTCATTGCCAATTACACAGTTGTATAGCGACGATCAAAAGTTCGTGAACATTTTTGCTGGATTTCTAAAAATATAATTTGCAACATCAAGCTTGAACTTTGTCACTCTAAAATATTCAGAGACTGCCTTGTTCATTATTGCAAACATTGCATAATATTCTGATACCAGCAACGAATGCTTGCTTGTCTTCCAGCATTGTTCTATCATGTTAAGATATGGTGAACCCTTTGGCAACCAGATTAGTTTGACATCAGGATTGCTTGCAAGATATTCCTTGACTTTCCTTGATTTGTGAACTGATGCCCTGTCCAACATTAGAGCAACCCTGCCATATTTCCAGTGCAACTCCTTGAGATATTCTATAAAGGTCGCAGCATTGAATTTCTGATAAACTCTAAACAGTTGACTGCCATTTTCTGTGATTGTACCATAAACTGCCAAACTCTCATGTCGTCCTGTGTATGGAAGGAATATTCTTTTGGCAACAGGTGACCAGTATTTTTTTCCTATTTTTGTATCCCTTACAAAGAATGCCTCATCAGCCATTGCAATGATGAATCCCCTCTTTTTTAGGCGTGAAATTCTCTTTTTGGTGCGTTGCTGCCAGCTTTTCACAGCAGATACAGTTGCATGATTGATGTGATATTTTTGTGCAGTTTTTGCAGACATGCATACTGATGCATTGTCTTTCTAACATGAGTTATGTGAAATTTTATTCCAGTAGAGTGAAGAATTGTTTGCCGTAGCATTACAGGAGTAAACAAAGTTAGTATGGCTTTGGACATTATTGAATCCATTCTTTTCTTTGAGATAATTCCTGGTCTTCCACTCTTTGGGAGATCGTAGAGGAGGCCATCAAGGCCATACTCCTCAAAACGATCAGCCCATTTTCGTACCCAGTTTGTACAGCGGTGCAATGTTTGTGCAGTGTGTTCCAATTCCTTGCCATCCTTTAGAATCATCAGCACTGCCAAGCATCCTTACTGCAACCCTGGAGTTTTCTTTCTTGTATGCTGCTTCAAGGGATTCTAGATTGTTCATGTATGTCATTGTGTTAACTGATCAAAAAGTTTTCTGTTTTGGAATTATTTAGTTCACGAGCTTTGTCTCTTCGCTATATTTTGGATTTGTGTTCTTCTTTTTGATCTACACACAACTTTTCAAAGAAAAGAACTTTTACAAAAAGAATCAAACCCAATTCTATCTTATCTGTTGGAAAAAACAACAATTAGAAAAACAGTGTTGCTCTACATTGGGTTTCAAGTAATATGCATAATGCTTTTACCAATAATTTATTTTTGGCAGATAGACTTTGTGTTTTCAGGTATTTTTTCAGTCTTTGCTGGAACAATTCATGTATTTGCTGGAATGTCTAATCAGAAGATGATAAAAGACTTTGACAAAATCCATAATTAGTTTTTGATTCTGTGATATAATCAAGAAAAATGATTTTTACATAAATTCACTGTATCAATTCAGGATATAATGAAATTGCACCTTTTGCAGTGATTATTCCCATCTCTGAGAGATAATATTTTTTTCCTTTTTTGATTACATATTCTGCCGATACCAATTCATCTAAAATTACATTGGAATTCATATGTATTGCAGATGATGGTATAGTTGCATGATTTTGTAATAGATACACAAGAACTTCTTCATTTCTGTCAGGTGTAGGATAGTATGTTGTACGCATTAACATTTTTTGTACATGTATAGGCATTGATGTTATTCCATTTTTTGATTTCATCTGAATGTGAGTTGAATTTCCCAAATATGTTATGTTGATTTTTTTTGATTCAAACTGTTTTTGGAATTCTTCAATCAAAACAACTGCTTTCTGTACTGTTCTAAAATTTAATTCTGTTTTTTCACTTAATTTGTTTAATGTGTATGGTTTTCCATTTGCAATAGTTTTCATTATTTCTATAGTTGCACTGGTAAGATCTGTTCTAGACATTATGTATAATTATACAATATCATTATATAATATTTGTTGTATAATTATACAGTATGGACGACTATGAGATCGCAATAATGTTGCAGGCATATGACAAAGGGATAATTGGGATGCGAAACTATGTTGCCATAGAAAAATTCTCAAAAATGATTAATTGGAAAAAAATTTCCTCCGTATACAGAATAAAAAAAGGATTCAAGTCAGTTGTTCAAAAACTAGTCAAACGTAAACTACTTTCAGATGATGGTAAAAGTATGGCAGTATTGTATCTTGACAAACTTGGAGTATCATATGTTGTTGGAATGATTGAACATGAATCTAAACATATATCAAAAATTTTATCAAAGATAGAATGAGATTATAATTTAATACTTTACAAATTTAGATTTTGATAATATGAATTTGATTCTCTAGATATTTCCTCATTGGTACTGAGGTTGTTATTTTGAATTTTCTCTAAAACCTTAATTCTTTTTTCAAAACCCTCTTTGATATTACTAATGCCCAACACACTACTTGCATCATTTAACTTTGAGCTTTTCTCTAATAGTTCGTCTATACTATCCGGTTTTAGCTTACCAGTTTTAATATCATAATAAAAAATGGTATTTATCTGAGACTTGGGCATAACTAATTCTAATTTTTAATCAATTTCTCAAATTATTCAAATGAAAAAAGCCAAGGATCTCTACAATATTATTTCATCATATCATGAATGTAAAAATCCCCAGCAATATTACATCAGAATCATTTCTTATTGGTGTTTTGTATTTGGTTGGAACATTATCTTTGTATGAAGACATTCTAAAACGTGGCAGACCATATGTCTACCCAACTGTATTAATGGTACAATTGTACATTATAAAATCATGGATGAGAATTCCAAGCAACAATACGTTTCATTATTTTCTTTCAATCAAATGTAACAATGACAAACTGCTCAAGGTTTGCAGACTAACACAAATCCCAGACAGACGTACCATTGACAGAAGATTTCAGAATCTTCCAATTACACAGATGATCAGCAATATGGGAAACCTGTTTGTTTCAGAAAAACCAGTAGAGAATAAATCCGCATCAGCTGATGGTTCCATGCTAAAGGCTGCAGGTCCAGTATGGCACAAATCAGACATGAAGAATAATCGTTTACCAATTTCAGGAATTGATACGGATGCCAAATGGGGCTATTCCAAATCAAAGGGTTGGATATTTGGATACAAATTACACATGAGTTGTAGCACTGGCAAACTAATTGTTCCATTGTCAGCTAATCTCAGCACTGCAAATGTTCATGACAGTCAATGTATTGCACACTAGTTGAACCACTTTCAGGATTAGTCAAGAATATTCTATGTGATCCTGCATATGATGATTCCAAATTATATCGTTTTAGCAGCAAAAAACATCTCAGATTGATTACTCCAATAAGGCAATACCCACATACTCCGCCAGAAAGAATTAATCTTGTAGAGTTTTACAATTCTGTGATTGGTCAAGAGTTGTACAGGGATAGAAAAATCTCAATTGAACCACTCTTTGAGATACTAAAAAGTACGTTTAGAATTGGTATATTGCCAGTAAAAGAATTTGATAACGTGAAATCATTTGTGTTGATTTGCGTGTTGGTGTATCAGTTGGCAGTGTACTACAACTGTGTAATTGGCAATGAGAATCCAAGAGTTGTAAGAAGAATGCTTTGCTGTTGAATGATTTTAGATTTTATTTTTGTGAATTAGTTATGCCCAAGTCTCATATATTCTAACTAATCAAATTCTAGAACCAGTGACCAGAACAATTATTGATTCTGACTTGGAGAAAAATGCATCAGATTCTAGTATTATTAACATTTCAGAGATGGGAGAAATTTTTAATGTGGATCAAATTCCAATTGTTGAAACAATCATACTGTTTTTAATTGGAATTGGAGGTAGTGTTATTCTAATCGGTGTAAAAAATAAAAAATTTGAATTACTCCAAAGACATGATTGGAATAGTACTCAAAAAGAGCAAGTAAGAAATAGACAATATGAAAAATGCAACATGTGCTTTACTCAACCCTCACAGTGGAAATATGATCACGTTAATGGGGACAAAAATAATAATGAACTAAATAATTGCCAAGGATTATGCCCGGATTGCCTTTCAGTAAAAATAGATAGAGAGAATCGAATTATTTATCGAAAATAAAACCAAAACAATAATTGTTTTAAATTCCCTATCTTCCAGGTCTTTTAAATCCCTGTTTAATGTTACAGGTAGATGCCGAAGAGTTTTTGTGTTTCTTATCTAGTTTTTTCTTTTTTGATTTTTCAGCATCTATTTTCTCTTCAACTTTGAAAACTTTTTCAACAGGCGGTTTGGTTTTTTTGGTTTTAGTAGAATAAATGATGTTTGATGCAGAAGAGTTTTTGTGTTTCTTATCTAGTTTTTTCTTTTTTAATTTTTCAGTATCTCTTGGGTTTTTTTGTGTCCATTGGATATTATTTACATTTGCAGACGAAGATTTTTCAATATTATAATCTCCCAGAGATTTACCCAATTATTCACCAGCAACAAACTTTTCACATGCAGCTTTTGCTAAAACATCAGAAGTTTGCTCTATAGGGTGTTTCATTAGATAAGCACTTGCCGGTTTAATTGGTCCACCAACTCCTCTATCAAGAGCAATTTTAGCTAATCTAATTGCATCAATTACAATTCCAGCAGAGTTTGCTTTGTCATCAACTTCCAAACGAACTTCCATATTGTAAGGAATGTTTGCCCATTGGCGACCCTCAATTCTCATAAACATCAATTTGGTGTTACCCAAAAATGGAATAAAATCAGATGGTCCAACATAGATTTGATCATCTTCTAATCGTTCTTTAAGCTGACTTTGAACACTTTCAGTTTTAGAAATTCTCTTTGATGCTAGTCTATTTTGTTCTTTCATGTTTAGAAAATCAGTATTACCGCCAACATTGATTTGATATGTTTTTTCTATTTTCGTTCCCCTATCACTACATAGTTTAGCTAATGTTCTATGAACTATAGTAGCTCCAACTTGACCTTTGATATCATCACCGATACAAGGAATATTTTTTTCTTCAAACTTTTTGGCCCATTTTTCGTCTGATGCAATAAAAGAAGGAATACAATTTACAAACGCAGTATGTGTGTCAAGACAAATTTGAGCCCAAAATTCAGTTACCTTATCAGAGCCTACAGGTAAATAAGATACAATAATTTCAACACCATGTTCTTTGATGATTTGTTTTACTTCATCTGCAATTTGTTCAGTAGTCTTTGTACTAGTAATTGGTTTAATTCTATTTTCAACCCAAATTCCTACTCCATCCAAGATAGGACTTTCGTATACTTTAGCATCATTTTGTGGCAAGTCATCTTTAGCAATCCAATCAACCAGATTGGGGTATTCATAAATTGCCTCATGCAAAAGTTTACCAACTTTATTTTCACCAACATCAAATCCACAAACAAAATTGATATCGTGAATTCCATATCCTGCTAATTTATCATGAATAATACCAGTAACCTCTTGAGAAGGATTCTTTCTATAGTATTCAATCCCTTGAATTAAGCCTGAAAAACAATTACCTATACCTACTAAACCAACTTTAATTTTATCTGCCATTCAAAATGTGGTAATATTAAGCTGGTTTAAAGTTTTCTTGAATAGTTGGAAAAATTAATGACGGTGTGCGGTTAACAGAAAAGGATAGATAATGAATAACTTGATAAGGTCCTCACTGCTTAATCAATCAAAGTAAAAAAATTGACTTTTTCTATTCTTAGTAGATTCAAAAAGAGAGAAATAGTTTGCAGTAATAGATTAAACATGAAATCTTTAGTTGTTTTGGGAATTTTAACACTGGTTGTATCTATTTTAGGTGCTGTTCCAACAGTAGACGCTCACCCTCATACAACCATTGACCTTATGGAATCTCATTCTCATGATGTAAATGTAGATAACTTTCAAGAGAAATTTATACTACATGATTTTGAGCATGTAATAATTTCAACATTTGATTGGTTCAATAGAATTTTGTTTGAATAAAATTAGAAAGATAAAACATGATTAAAGAGCAAACATGATTATTTTACAGAAGAAAAATTATAACTGTGAGTTTTTAATTTTAATCTAGGCAGAAACTTATATTTGACATAGATAAAAAAAATCATGGTAGAGTCAGGTCGTTCAGTTAAAGATATCGAAATTGATGCAAGTACATCAATAGAAAAAATATTTGAAGAATTATCTCAATCAGGAGGATTTGAATCAGTAAATCTTTCAACTGGATTAGAAATTTTAACGGAAATGATTTCAGATGAGGAATGTCTTAGATTTGTCTCATTTGTAGCAGCCATAGTATCAACAGGAACCAGGGGAATCATCAAGGATATGATCAAAAACAAATGGTTTGATGTCGCCATGGTAACTTGTGGATCATTAGATCATGATATTGCTAGACATTTTTCACATTACAAAGAAGGTTCCTTCACTATGGATGATGTGGAATTAGCAGACCAAAACATCCACAGATTAGGTAATGTGTTAGTACCAATGGAAAGTTATGGGCCAATCATTGAAGAAAAAATGCAGTCATTTTTAGAAGAAGAATATCAAAACGGAATAAGAGAAATGACTACAGCAGACATATGCAAAATGATTGGAAAACATTTAGGAGAAGATTCATATCTTTATTGGGCACACAAAAACGATGTCAAGGTAATAGTTCCAGGAATTATGGATGGAGCTGTAGGTAGTCAAATTTGGATGTTCACACAAAAACACAATGATTTCAAATTAAATTTGATAGGGGATGCAAATCTACTTTCAGGATTAATTTTCAAAGCTAAAAAATCAGGTGCATTTATGATTGGAGGAGGAATTTCAAAACACCACACATTATGGTGGAATCAATACAGAGACGGAATGGATTATGCATTTTACATAACTACGGCACAAGAATTTGATGGAAGTCTTAGTGGTGCATTAGTAAAAGAAGCAATTTCATGGGGAAAAGTAACACAAAAAGCAAAACAGGTAACACTTCATGCAGAAATTACAACAATATTGCCATTCATCTATGCAGCACTTGTTTCTAGATTACAAAAATAGACAAAATTATTATTCTATTAATACAAAAAATATTCATTGGTTCCTGAAATTAGAATTACCGAATTAAAACCTCTGAATTTAGAAGGAGGATATCTTATTGATGGATTTCCATCAGTAGGATTTAGTAGTGCAATTGCAACTGAATCATTGATACACACATCACAATTTGAGATAGCAGGAATTATTGATTCAGATAGTTTTCCACCAATTAGTATCATCAAGAATGGGAAACCTAACTATCCTACTAGAATTTTTGTAAATGAAGATTTGAAAGTTGGAATATTTTTGTCATATCTTACTTTAGATCAATCATTACATCGAATTGCAGCTAAAACAATGCTAAAGTGGGCAAAGGAACACAAAATTGGATTAATCGTTAGCAGTGTTGCAGTAAAATCACCAGATGGTAGTGAGGACATAGTGGGAATTGGAAATACTGATTCTGCTAGAGAAAAACTCAAAAAAGCAGGATTGAAAGTTTTAGAACACGGAACAGTGCCAGGAATACCAGCCGTTCTGTTAAATGAAGGAAGTGTAACAGATCAAGATGTAGTTGTGATAATTTTTCATACAGATGGGAAAGGTCCAGATTTCAAATCAAGTGCACAAATTTGTATGGCAATGTCTCAATTAATTCCAGGAGCTTCATGCAATATTCCATCATTACAACAAGAAGCTGAGAAAGCTGAAGTAATAATAAAAGAAGCAGAAACAGAATCAAAGCATCTTAAAGATTCTATGTATAGATAAAATTTTTCAATTATGTTTATTTCATAAATGAAAACTAACAATAGTAGAAGGTAATGACTCAGATTCTTGAATTTGCAGTGTTAGTAATAGTGATTTCAGCATCAGGAGTGATGGCGCCAGGTCCACTTTTTGCGGCAAATGTATCATATGGACTAAGGGAAGGTGCAAAAGCAGGATACAAGATGGCAATTGGCCACACAATTGTCGAGTTCCCATTAGTGGTTTTGTTAGGAATTGGTATTTTTTCTTTAGAATCATTACCTGAATTTAGAATTGTGATTTCTATTCTAGGTGCAATTACACTTTTTGCATTTGCAGGAATGCAAGTTAGAACCGTACTTAGAAACAAAGAACTAGTATCATCTAATCCAAAACAGAGTCCATTAATTGCAGGGATCATATTAAGTGCATTAAATCCATTTTTTATAATTTGGTGGTTAACAATAGGATTCAAATTAATTTCAGATGCAATGTTAATTTGGGCGTTTGCAGGAGTACTAATTGTATTTGTGTTACATATTTGGATGGATTTTGCGTGGTTAGGTACAGTTGCATTTCTTGCATCAAAAAGTTTTAAAATTCTTTCAAATAGAAATTACAAGGCGTTGATTATAGGTCTAAGTTTAATGTTAATTTATTTTGGAATAACATTTTTGATAGACATTATACCTTAACCACAATCTAAAATCTCTATTTGAGGTTCACAAGTTTCATTAAACAAATCAATGTTCTCAACTATGACTTCACAAAATTCAGGGTCTAGAGATTGATCATATGTAGTAATATCGTTTAAAATTGATATATGTTGTATTCCACAAGAATCACTAGAAAAAATAATCAAAACTATGACAGCAGAAATTCCAATTACAGTGAAAATTAAATTTCTTGTGTTAGTCTTTTGAAATGTCAATTTCCATAGTAGAGACATTACGCTGCTTTCCATCTTGAGAAGTAAGAGAGTCAGATGAAATCCTCACATCACTGATAACATATCCTACAGAATCCATTCTTTTAACAATCATTTGTGATACATCTACTGCTTGCGTGATTCTTTTTCCTCTAGCTTTGATAGTTACAGTCTGTCTTGTTGAAAGTTGTGTTAAGGTTTCAGAAACATAAGTCATAATTGGTTTTGTGCCAACAAAAATTACATCACGATCTTCTGGAGGTTTAGGTGCTTCTAGTTGAGGCTCTGGTTCAGGTGTTGGTTCTGGTTCAGGTGTTGGTTCTGGTTCTGGTTCAGGTTCTGGTTCTGGTTCAGGTGTTGGTTCTGGTTCAGGTGTTGGTTCTGGTTCAGGTGTTGGTTCTGGTTCAGGTGTTGGTTCTGGTTCTGGTTCAGGTGTTGGTTCTGGTTCAGGTGTTGGTTCTGGTTCAGGTGTTGGTTCTGGTTCAGGTGTTGGTTCAGGTGTTGGTTCTGGTTCTGGTTCTGGTTCTGGTTCTGGTTCAGGTGTTGGTTCTGGTTCAGGTGTTGGTTCTGGTTCAGGTGTTGGTTCTGGTTCAGGTGTTGGTTCTGGTTCAGGTGTTGGTTCTGGTTCAGGTGTTGGTTCTGGTTCAGGTGTTGGTTCTGGTTCAGGTGTTGGTTCTGGTTCAGGTGTTGGTTCTGGTTCAGGTGTTGGTTCTGGTTCAGGTGTTGGTTCTGGTTCAGGTGTTGGTTCTGGTTCAGGTGTTGGTTCTGGTTCAGGTGTTGGTTCTGGTTCAGGTGTTGGTTCTGGTTCAGGTGTTGGTTCTGGTTCAGGTGTTGGTTCTGGTTCTTCAGGTTTAGTTCTAGAATCGAATTCGGATAAAATGTCTTCTGCGTCTTTAGGTTTTTTAGAGTCAGTCAATTTTTAAATTTCCTTGTTAACAAAACATTCTTTCTCTTTTATTTTAATTTTTAAGATTTTTACCTTTAACGTAGTCTTCAAATAATTTTTCAAGTTCATCATCACTGGTACAATTACTAATTTTCTCAACTAATATCTTTTCTTCAATCTCATAACAATTTAGAACGTCTTGAGAATCTTTGAAAATCAAAATTGCCTTATTCTTGAAGATGCAATGATAGAGTTTTTCTTTTTCCATTTTTTCAGGTTTTAATTTTACGCCATTATCATCTATGGAAATAGGATAATCCATGAAAATGATGAATCTGTTCAGTATTTAGATGAATACACAATATAGTAATAAAGAGGATTCTGGGTTCGCAATAGAATATTGAGCCTGATTCATGATATCTATAAAACAAACTACTAAATAAAGTTGGTACTCTATTATCCTGAAATTGGTTCACCCCATCATTTCTAGACTAAAATCACGATACGTATGGAACAGAGGCAAGAATCATAGAATTATGCAGAAATTAGATCCAGTCAAAGTATCATGGATAATCAGACAAAAGGAAAATGGAATGAGAAATGCAGATGTTGCTGACTCTATGAAGATATCAACACGTTGGGTGCAGAAACTATATTCACGATATCGCAGTGCAGGAGTAATTCCCACTCTAAGAAAACCAGGACGGCCAAGAAGAATAATTACAGAGGAGATGAATCAAACTGTGCAGTCAGCATTTGAGAAATTCAGATGTTCAGCAGTATTTCTTGAGAAAATACTTGATTCTGATGGAATCCATATACCTCATAATACCATTCACCAAATACTAAGGAATAAGGGATTGGCAGAAGAACAACCAAAGAAGAGAAGAAGACGAAAATGGATAAGATTTGAGAGAACATATTCTAATTCTATGTGGCATACTGACTGGAAGAAATTAGATGACGGCAGATGGTTTTTGTGTTACCAAGATGATGCCTCACGATTCATCGTACATTATGGTGTGTTTGCAGAAGCTACAACAGTAAATGCACTTGTAGTTCTCAGTGAAGCAATTGTAAAGCATGGTAGACCAGCATCAATATTGACTGATCATGGTTCTCAGTTTTACGCAAACAAATCAGAATACAAAAGAAGAGGGGCAACAGAATTTGAAAAGGAACTAGTGAGATTGGAAATCAAACACATTCTAGCTAGAGTGAATCATCCACAAACAAATGGCAAGCTGGAGAGATTCCACGGGGAGATTCAGAGAAAACAAAAATGGTTTGGCACAATAGATGAATTGGTTCATTGGTATAATTATACAAAACCACACATGTCACTTGACTGGGATACTTTGGAAACTCCAGCCAAAGCGTTTGTAAGAAAGATGCCACAAAAGGGGAGTACAGTTATTGATGAGCAGACAGGAGAAAAGTATCATGCAGAGTAAAAGACGAACTGATTTTGGGATACCACAAGGGAGCCAATTCTATGTAAAAGTTAAGTATTATTATTAATTTAGCATCATGTTGAATAAATTTCATTGCATTCTAATACTATCACTTGTTGCAATTGTCCTGAGTAGTCCTATTATTCTATCATATGCTGATTATACCAGTCCAAGAAAACAGATAGAGTTAGGAGTTTTACCTGAAGATATACAATGTAGAGAAAATCGCGTACTTGTAATCCGAGATAATGGAAATCCTGTTTGTGTACAAGAGTCTACTGCTGATAAGATGAACTGGAATATCATTGCAACAGAATTCATACAAAAAGAGATTGCTCCAAACAATGCAGTTCAGATTGATGATAAAGTAGAAAACATGAAAGATACAAATGATTTGATAGGACATGAACCTACCGTAGATAATGAGACAATCAATAATGATGAATCAAAGCAACAGGTCCAATACATAGAGATTGATCTTGGTTCTGATGTGGAATATGTTGATGATGGTAGAGAAATCCATGTAGCATCACAAAGAAGACCAGCTGCTATGAATATCTATGAGCGTATTGTTGATTCTCAGGAAGATAATAACATAAACAGTGAAGGTCTATACAGAGTACCAGCAGGTTTTACACATGAAAAATATTCTGTTAATGAAGGAGTTGGATTTTATCCACAAGACTGGATGCCAACACATGTTCCAGATGGATACAAGTTATTATTCTTAGATAATAATTATTATGAAGATGATACTGCATTACTTAAAATTAGATTTGTGCCAAATACATTCCAATTAACCAATCAAACTACTAACTATGACTTACAAAAATCTCATGGGTTTGTTATTTACATAGTACAAAAGACCACTCCTCTTGATGAAATAGAAGATGTCATTGAAGGGTATAGAGAAATACTAGAAGAAGGACCTAGTTATGTTGGACGATTTTTGGATGTGAAGAGAGATGGCAAAACAGTATGGGCATCAGAGACACAAGATCTATTGAATCCTTATCAGGTTGGTTATTCTTTTCATCCTAACGAATACACATCTGTTGGAGTGACATCTAACTATCATACGTTAGAAGAGCTTGAACCTATTTTTAACAGTGTAATGAATTGAAGTATGTTTTAATTATTCTTGCATTTGTAATCTTTGGTGTTTTTGATTATGTTCAAGATGCATCTGCACAACTTGCATGTAATGATCCACACTGTTATGCATTAGAAAGGTACCAACAAAATTATGTTGACGGTCTAGAATATGATTTGTCAGCACCAGATTTATGGATTGACAGAAATGCGTGTACTGATATAGCAGTATCCACGGGTTGGTTAATTTCTGCTAGTAATTCGGAATGGGTAGAGGCAGGTGTAACAAAAGGACACCTTGAAAACTTGGATGGTACCACTACATGTGTTACTTTACTCAGTACATATTATGCTTATAATACTTTGATTGGGAATCGTGATCAGTATGTCTATCTAGAAATCCTAGTCCCCAACGGAAGAGTAGATTCTGGAGATAATGTTGATGTCAAAATTCAAAAAAATGACCAGAATCAAATTTTAGCTTATGTAAACACGCCAGACATGTCAGACGAATTTGCATTAGCCAGAATAACACTTCAACCTAATAACAACTATTATGCAGACTTTGGAATAGAAGGAACAGTTTCTGCATCAGGTGAGTATTCATCCATCCCAATGAGCAAGTTTACCAATACAAAAATATTGCGTAATGGTATATGGAGTAATTTACCAAGTACTACAACAATAAACATTCCAGTGACAGGTCAAGGATACTTGGCCCAAAAATGTTCAGGTAACTCATTTATTGCAGGAACTGTAACTGCACTTGACTGCAATAACAAGCAGTAAGAAATCAAGTTCCAATATTTAGTGATATAGTAAAAATAATTTCCACAGGTACACCAATTTCAATTCCTTTGGCAGCAGTAGATACAGACAAAGATTATCTTAGCTATAAACTAGTATCACAACCAACTTATGGTGTAACAGGACTTGGTAACAATGCACCATTAACAACAAACACTGATGGTACAACTTCACAGGTACCATATGATCCACCAAATCCTCCTGTGTCTGATTCGTTTAGAGTAAGTGTAACTGACAAGAGAGATGGTCACACTAGAGAGGCATTAATTTCTATTGTAGGACCAACACCTGGACCTGCCATACCAAGTGCTGTTGATGATCTTGCATATGCTGTAAGTGGAAATACCATAACTCTGTCGTGGTCACATCCAGATGATGGAGGGTCTGAAATTACACATTACAAAATAGAAAGATCCACTGATACTGATACATGGAGTTTAGTAAACACAGTCTCAGAGACATCCACAAGTTATACCATTACAGGCCAACCAGGATACGCCAAATATCACAGAATATTTGCATATAACAGTATAGGACAGTCTGCATCATCAAATGTCATCCAACCACGCATCATTGATACATCGCCACCGGTAATCACAATTAATACACCTGCAACTGACCAAGTTATTACCAGTCAAAGCATTCCTGTCACATCAAACATATTTGAGTATGACGACTCTGGTATTGAAAACGTGCAAATGACAATGGATCATGTTCTTACTACGGATCCAATATCTGTTTCACGTATAGGAATTGTCACTGCAACTGCCACCTCTGAAATCACCGGAGTTGACAATGGTCAGCGTACACTGACAGTCAGAGCAACAAACGGTGACGGATACATTGGAAGCAAATCAGTCAGCTTTACAAAGAATACACCCACATCTCAAAACTTGGCTTCATTTGAGGATGACTTTGAGGGGGACATTGCACCTAACTGGCATACAACTACTGAAGATGACGAGAATTGGGATATACGAAATCCGAGTAGAACCATACCTGATTCTGCAACAGGCAACAAGGTCGTAGGAACAGAGGATTGTGATAATAAATGTGGGTTAACCATGATACATACTGTAGATACGTCTGCAATGACTGAACCAAAGCTTAGCTTTTACAGATACCTGTCATCATCATTGGATAGTGGCGAAGGATTAGATGTTAGTGTTTCAACTGATGGCGGTACAACTTTTACTGTACTGGATAGTTTTACTGCAGAAGATGCAGAAGATGATAACACATGGCATTTTGAAGAATATGGTCTTGCAAACTATGCCTCAACACAGTTCAAATTAAAATTCGTTGCAACCTCAAGTTCTAATAGTGAGGATACAGAGATTGATGCTCTAAGAATTTATGATGCATACATACCTGCAGATACTACTCCTCCAATAATTACAGTACCTGCAGATATTACAACAGAAGCTACTGGTACATTAACTGTAATTCCAATAAATAATGCAACTGCAACTGATGATTCTACACCCATCATAATTAGCAACAATGCAACTGATTCCATCAAAAACGGATTTCCGTTAGGTATTACCATAATCAACTGGACTGCAACAGATGCTGCAAGTAATGTGGCACATGCAGTACAGAATGTAACAATGCATGATACTACTGCGCCAGCAATTACAATCCCAGTTGATTATACTGCAGAGGCCACAGGCATCCTAACTTCCCTTGGAGTTGCCGATTATGGTACTGCAACTGCCACTGACTTGGCGGATGCCAACCCTACAATTACAAATGATGCACCAGCATCATTTCCGTTAGGTGATACTGTAATAACATGGACTGCAACTGATGATATACTCTCTAACATAAGTTCATCAACCATCTTCACGTTGCATATATTTGATAATATCCAAATTGAATCTCCTTGTTCTGTAATATTTGGAAATTCTATTTTTCAGATTGCTCAATGATGGCTGATACTGAGATACCAACAAATCATACTTTCCTTGCTTCCACACTTCTTCAACTGCATTAAACTGTGGCGAGCCTTTTGGAAACCAATGCAATATCACATCATCATTTTTCTCAAGGTATCGCTTTATGATATTTGATTTGTGTTGTGGTGCCCTGTCTGCAAAGACTAGTATTTTGCCAAACTTTTTGTTTAACTGCCTTAGATAATCCAAGAAACAATACTGATCAAACTTGTCATACTGTCTGAAGAATTGTTTGCCATCACTACTTGATGCACCAAAAATGATTGTCTTTTGATGTGAGCCGTTAACCAGTATGACTGGGCGTGTACATTTCTTTACCCACATCTTTTTTCTAAATATCGCATCAGCTAAAAATATGGACTCGTCTTGTGCAAGAACTGTAAAACCTTCTGCCATTTTTGAGGCTATTTCTTCTTTAGATTTTTTTTAAACCAGAGTTTTTCTTCAGGTGTGGCAGAATTTACAAATCTCTTCTGTGCTACTTTTGGAACAAATCCCCATTTGTGTAATAACCTATACACATGAACCTCGTGGTATTTTACTCCTGATTTCTCATATATTAGATTCATCACTTGTTTTGCACTCCAACCTGATTGTTTCTCTGCAATTTGTAGTTGGATGCTAACTAGTTTCTTTTTTGGTATGCTAGTTGGCCTTCCAGTTCTTGGCATATCATGTAATCCCGCAATTCCATATTCTGTAAATCTTCTTAGCCACTTGTATGCCCAGGAGCGTACACGTCCAAGACTCTTTGCAACATGAGATGCGATATTTTTGTCAAGCAATACTTGCTTTATCAAAAACAGTCTTTCTTTCACCTTGACATCCTTTTCATCTTTGTAGGCTTGAATTAATTCTTGTTCATTCATGGTTTGATGTGTTATTTCTGATCCATATTCTGTTTGGTATGATAAATTAGATCAATGGATCATAAAATTTTGTTAGGGAGTATAGTAACAATTTTTCTACTGCAACTCAAACTATAACAATACAAGATACTTTATCTCCTGCAATATCTACACTGGCCAATATTATGTCTAGCTCTAGTACAGTAACTTTTGATACACCTACTGCTATAGATTTGGTTGATGGAACTGTTGATGTTACTTGTGATCATACATCAGGATCTGAATTTACAGTTGGCTCTACTGTTGTAACTTGTACTGCAACAGATAACTCTGGTAATTCATCTAGTGTTGCATTTAATATTATTGTGTCTTTTAATAATTCTAGCATATTTTTAGATACATTTGATTCCAATTTAGATTCTTGGACTTTGCACGAACGACCCAACACTAGAGCAAATGATAGATATTGTTCATCTGCACTTACTTCCTACTCTTTGATTCATAGCTCAGAGCATAGCGGATCTGCTCACACTGATTCTCAAAATAGATGTTGGTTTGGTTCTGCTGGCGGCATAAAGTCATTTGATTTTCCTAGTGGATACAACACACTTGATGTATCACTAGATTACAGGTCCCTTGCATCTATCTTTGGCGGTATTGGCCATGTAAATAATATACGGTTTATGGTTTTAGATTCTGCCGGTGATGTTCTTGGAAGCTCCGATATTTATCGCGGTGCTAGGTCCTCTTCTCTCACTGATACTACTTGGCTGCCTTTTACCTATTCTATTTCTAATGTTGCCTCTTCTGACTGTCCATGTAAGATTTTTGTATACCTTGCTGATTCTTGGTCTAGTTATTGGACACAGGAGAACTATTTTGACAATGTCACCCTTGATGCCTCCACTACTGCATCTCAAATGACACATTCTATCAACATGGCCCCTAATTCTTTATCAGGTGATGATCTTTTAGATATGCAGTCTTCAAACTCTACTGTTATTAATACAGTAAATATATTCTCTGATGCCATACGATTAAACTGGGATGATACATCAAGTGATAATTACAAAGTCGTAATTGCCCAGTCTGACTCTCCCCGTGATAAATTTGCAGATATTACTGATAATAATTCATACACTTTTGTTAATTTAGAGCCTGATACTAGCTATGATATACGAGCAGGTGTTAGGGGTGATGACTCTACGCAAAGTATGCTGTCATTTAGAACCCTATCTCAAGATGACTTGATTTTTGATTCTGGTTTAAAGCTTAGTTTTGTGTTAGATGGCAATACTGTTTTGTTGAGTTGGGATGATACAAATGGTATTGGGGAAGACAGATACAGAGTAGAGAGGGCTGTTGATGATGGTAACTTTGAATTTGTTGTAGGTACTGGTACTAACACACAAGCAAATAATATGCTACTAGATTCTGATGATTATACTACATATTATCGTATTTCTGAGTGGGTTGGCAAACAGAAACTATATTCTAATATTGTAACTGTTAATTAACCTCTCTAATCTCTTTCAATTTCTCTATAGTTAATTTTGTTTGTAGTCGCTTAGCAAAATTTCCGTCATGTATCTCGTTCTAATAGTCATTTAGACGATTGCTATTCCACATAAACAACTCAATAATGTACAGACATACTTTGCATGTTTGATATTCCTGCCAGTTTGTGTTTCATATGTATTTCTACAAGGCGTATCACAAAGATTGCATCTCATTTTGTTATCAATTCCAATATGGGTTACAATTATGACACATCCAATACTTTCCAGGAGCTCAAATCATCAAAGGACTCTGTGTCACTGTATCGCCATGCACTGTCTTGCAGCACAGTTAGACCTCCAAAGATATCATCCTTACCTTTGAGATAATCTGCAATTGCTTTTGTAAGGTATGGGTTTGACAGTATTACGTTTTTGTATTTCAATTCATCTGTCAGAAATCTGTACGTGTCATACCATACTGATGAGGATTCCATGACGATGTTTACAGAGATTGGGATTTTTGCAAAATGTTTCTTGGTTGATTGGTGAGTGTTATCCACTTTGTCATTGTGTGACACTTTGCCCGTATCATCCATTATTGCAACTTGAAGGAATTTCTTGTGCAGGTCAATGCCCACAAACATGCTATTGTTGGATTTGGTCCTAATCTGTTTCTTTGTAATTTTCTTTGGAAAGGACGTACTACGAGTCCTAGAATTAGAATCATTTTTTATGCTATCTGATTTCTTTACCTTGCTATTCACATATAGTTACCAGACCAATTGTCTACATTGATCATCAAACTGAGTATACATCAATATGAAAAAATCTGTTGATAAAGTAAGCATTTCGGAGAATTCTATATGTATACTAGAAATATTGCAAGTTTCTGATCGTCATTCTTTTACCAAAGTAGCCCTTCTGCTAGTTTAATGACTTTAAAAACAACAATGTCAGTATTGATAGCGATAATATTGCTGCCAATAGTTGCAGGTGATGCGTTTGCAGAAACAGATACACCATACAAACAATTCAAAAATGGTGTACCGATAGAGGAGATACAGTGCAGAGAAGACAGGGTTCTCGTAATTAGGGATAATGAAAAGGCAGCTTGTGTCAAAGAAAAGACAGCAGAGAAAAGAGATTGGAAAATAATAGCGCACACATTTGAGACAGTCTTGGCAGACAATGCAAAAGAATCAGTTGACACTATCATCGACATATCAAAAGGTACAGAAATATCTACAAATAGGATAACTGTTGTTGGTGGCGTAACAACTCAATCAGATACAGAATTTATTGCTGTACCAATTGATCCGAATCAACCATGGACAACACTGACATATCCTGAAGAATTCAGAATAGGTGAACCATTCACCATTAATTACACTTGGACATTTCTGAAATATTATTCCGAAGCAAACGGTGATGAGTGGCCACAGGATAATTTAGAAAAATATCCTTGGGCACAACACTGGCAACCATATCAGGAAGGTGAGGATGAAAATGGAAAAGATTGGTGGACGATAAAACGTGGCAACGAGTATAGTAAAGGAACTTTGGTAAAAATATTTGGTGATGATGCACTAAAATTATTTACTGAAGGATTTACAGTACATGATTGGAAGGGAGAACCACACTTTCCTCCATTAGAAGATAAGCTTGAAAAAGAATTGACTCATCCATGGGATTTGGAAGAACATTCTGCATCAATAACATTGCAATTTGATGAACCAATCAACCCACCAAATCATAGATACTCGATTAAAGTTGGTACAAATGATGTGTATTCTTTTTATGTTCACTTTGATGGAAACAAGGGATACATTGGTACAGAGTATATGAAATGGTTTACATCAAATACACCTAGTGCATCTGCACTTGCTGAAGAAGACTTGTCAAATCCATATGTTTGTTGGACTGATGAAAGATGGAATCATTTTAGTGATGAAAGAAAAAGATGGGAATATGCTTGGCCAAGTACTGATTGTGTAGGCAAATCTAGACCTTCATCAAACACAGGAATTCCTCCATCTATAGAAGAACAAATAGAAACTTCAGTAATTGGTTGGAAAGATTGGATAGACCGTAATGGAATCACAGAAAATATTCAAGATTATCTTGAAAATACATTAGGTGTTCCATCCAATGAAGTAGAAAGATTCTTTGAAAAATATCCACATCTCAAGGGACTGTTTATCCTCCCTTCTTTTTCTTTTTTACCTGATGCTTTTGCAACACATGGTAATGATCATCTACTTGTAGCTCGTGGCACTTTTTTAGTATCTGATTTACATGGAAATCCAATTTCACCAATTGGTTCTAGTGTATGTATTTATGATCAAAGAGATGACGGTAGTTTTAATGTATTAAAAAACGGAAATAAAGATGCTTGTAAAATAATGATTGATTCTACAGGTACATGAGACTTGGGCATAACTAATTCAATTTTTTAATCAATTTCTCAAATTATTCAAATGAAAAAAGCCAAGGATCTCTACAATATTATTTCATCATATCATGAATGTAAAAATCCCCAGCAATATTACATCAGAATCATTTCTTATTGGTGTTTTGTATCTGGTTGGAACACTCTCTTTGTATGAAGACATTCTAAAACGTGGCAGACCATATGTCTACCCAACTGTATTAATGGTACAATTGTACATTATAAAATCATGGATGAGAATTCCAAGCAACAATACGTTTCATTATTTTCTTTCAATCAAATGTAACAATGACAAACTGCTCAAGGTTTGCAGACTAACACAAATCCCAGACAGACGTACCATTGACAGAAGATTTCAGAATCTTCCAATTACACAGATGATCAGCAGTATGGGAAACCTGTTTGTTTCAGAAAAAATAGTAGAGAACAAATCCGCATCAGCTGATGGTTCCATGCTAAAGGCTGCAGGTCCAGTATGGCACAAATCAAACATGAAGAATAATCGTTTACCAATTTCAGGAATTGATACGGATGCCAAATGGGGATATTCCAAATCAAAGGGTTGGATATTTGGATACAAATTACACATGAGTTGTAGTACTGGCAAACTAATTGTTCCATTGTCAGCTAATCTCAGCACTGCAAATGTTCATGACAGTACCAAATTCATTGACACAGTAGAATCAATTTCTGATTTTGTAGATGATGATATGATGAACCAAACTGCTTCAGTTTATGCAGACAAGGGATATGATGCAAATGTCATTAGGAAATATCTAAAAAACAGAAACATCATTTCATGCATTCCATTTAGAAAAAATAACAAATCATCTGAAAACAAATCATACAGCAAATACAATGCAGTTCGTTATGTTGTGGAGAGATTCTTTGCATGGCTCAAGAATGGTTTTCACAGGACTAGAATCAGATATGAAAAGAACTGTGATAACTATCTTGGGTTTGTATACCTGGCATCAATTGTGATGTATTGGAGAGTATTGGGATGAGTTCATTATCTACATCATAATAATAAGCATCACCATAAACAAAAGAAAGAGAGGGGATTTGAGCATATGCTGAAGGCAGTAGGAAATTAAATGATGGAGTAAATAACTGGGATTTTAATCTATCATCAAATTCAGGATAAGATTCAAAGAAAGAATCAATCCATTCTTTATTTACAGCACCAGTTTCTATCTGACTTTGTAAAAAGCCATAATAGCTATCAATTTCACCTTCTATCAACCTGAGATATTCTGCAAAACCATCCCACCCTTCTCTAGGTATTAGATCATAGGGTTCTTGAACTGTAGCTCTAGCAGTTTGTTCTGAAGGTTCTGGGTCATTAAATGCCAACAGTGGCATACCATCAAAGACTATACGCTCGTCACTAAGACTAATAGTATTATCAGGGTTTACAAGAAAATATATTCTTCCATATCCATCATAGTTAAAATCTATTCTTATCTCTCCAAGAGGATATTCAGTGTCTGGTTCATTGATAGTAAAAGAGAATGTCTTTTGTTGAGGATGTGTGTTGTTGTATATAGGAACCATGAGATGATGCTCAAATTCTCTAATTGGAAGATAGTAAGTATCATTTCCAATTCCTAATAATTCATAATTATCTTTACCTACCAAGTCAACATAGGAATTTCTTTCTATATGGAACTGAGAATTCATATTACTTAAAACACCCATACACTCAACAGCACATACTTTTGCAGGATTTGTATAATCTAGAATTTCTAAACCATTCTCATCTATCTCAACAGATGGTATGATAAATGTATAATCCAATACAATATCAAACTGGTCTCCTACTCTAACTTGTTCAGGAAATGTAAGACTATATGGTGGAGAGAAACTAAAACCTGATTCTCCTACATTGTTATGATTATCCAAGTTACCAGTAGTTATCATGTTTATAGGCGATTGAATTTCTGTATCTTTTAGATCAAAATCATGTGAAGTCAAAATATCAGCATGATCTAATGTATCTATTGTTGCCCATCCACGTTGTTGTATTTTTTGTAATGAATTCTCATTTACACAAGCTGGTGTACCTCTTGGAGATTCTAAAAGAATCTTAGAGTCTCTACATTGTATTTGCTCTAGTGGTGTACCGTTTTGAAATTGTTTGTAAGGTGTTTCTGTTTCTGCAAATGCAGGTATTGTGAATAATCCGAATGCCAGTACCAGCACAGTCTTTGGAATCATTGAATTCTTCCAAAATCAGCAGCATAAAAATATGATCTACATCGTAAGAGATCAGGTTTTCCCAAGTATACCTCTAGGCAGAAGGCAGACCTGACTGAGAAGATACTACTCCACTCTCACCTCTACAAAGTCGTAGTGCAGATAGTCGTGGTAGTCGGTACGGTCATCAGCTACCACGTGGTACACAAACGTCTCCCCGGCAGACACGCTGTGGTCAGTCACCGTGAGGATGTCGCCGCCAAGGAACCACGCGTAGCGTGAGATCAGAGAGTCCACGGCGACAGACTTCCTTACGACGTACCTGTCAGCGCCGGGCACGTCGTTCCACGTTAGCGTCACTGCGCCATCAGTGGAGACTGCCATGAGGCCGATCAGCCCTGCGGGATCAGTCGTGACGGTGACTGTATTTGAGGGGGATGAGATCCGGGTGCCGTTTACAGATATGGCATGGTACGTGTATTCGGTATCTGGCAGGACTGTATAGTCCACAAAGGAGGTACTAACACCCTGCCAGATCACTGCCATATCAGTCGTCGTGGCATTACTGCGCAGTACTTGGTATCCTGTCACATCTCCCCCAAACGTGGGTCGGTACCAGTCAAGCACCACTGCCGAGTCGGTGACATCGGCGCTGAGTATCTGCGGCGAGTGTGCATAGGAGAGGTTCACGTTGAGCGTGAAGGACATTGATGCCGAGTTGCCTGACGCATCAGAGGCCGTGCACATCACTACAGTCACCCCGGGGCTCAGGAGGGAGCCCGGGGCAGGGGTGCAGGAGGCAGTCACGGCTGCATCCACTGCATCTGTCACGTCTGGGACCTCAAAGTCTATCGCCGACGGGGCATCAGCACCGACGCTGACGTAGACGCCAAACGGCAATGGCGTGATGGATGGAGGCACCGTGTCGCGCACGGTGACTGTCTGGGTGGCCGTGGCCGAGTTGCCTGTGCCATCAGTGGCAGTCCACGTTATTACAGTATCACCTAACGGAAATGATGTTGGTGCATCATTTGTAATTGTAGGGTTGGCATCCGCCAAGTCCGTGGCAGTTGCAGTACCATAATCGGCAACTCCAAGGGAAGTTATGATGCCAGTGGCCTCTACAGTAACATCATCAGGGATTGTAATTGCTGGCGCAGTAGTATCCTGTATTGTTATAGTCTGGGTCGCATTAGCTGAATTGCCAGCATCGTCTGTTGCAGTCCAGTTAATAGTCGTATTACCAAGCGGGAATATACTAGTAGCGTTATTTGCGACTGTTATAGATTGATCATAGTTATCAGTAACTGCTGCATTACCATAGTCATTAGAATTTAACCGAGTCAATACTCCTGTTGCCTCAAATACTGCATTTGGCGGTACTGCAATGACAGGAGGCGTAGTATCAACTACATTTACAATCCTAGTTATTGTCTGAGCTGCATTACCTGCAACATCGGAGACATCATAATTTAGAAAATATGTAGTTAGAGCAGTAAAATTAACTTCGCCAGAAACTACCACGCTTGATGTAATGTTTCCATCTACATTATCAATTGCACTATATCCAGGATCAACATAGGTTGCATTATGCTCTAAATCCATTGAAATAGGATCATTAAGTGTTATAACAGGAGGGGTATTATCCGAGTTTCCTCCACCATCTCCATCTGAATTATCACTACTAGGAACTCCCCGTATCTGTAAATTGGCTATTTGCATATCTTCTGAATTTGAACTAGAGATCGCTGTGAATCTTATCTTGAAAGAGTTTCCTGCATAAGATGATATATCATGATTCTTAATTTCCTGCCAGTTATTCGTATTGCCATTGTCCTTGTACCAATAGAATATTTCATTCCAATCACTTCCATCATAAATCTCAACTTTTAATCCCTCATTATCGGGAGTTTTAAGATCAACGCTTTCATCTACGAAATACCAGAAATTAAGATATAATTTGTCATAAGAACTCAGCGAAAGTGGGTTTTTCTGTGTCATATGGCAATAGTCATCACAATTATTAGATCTTCCGACCTGGTATAAAATTTGTTCAAGAATACTTCCAGTTGCAAATGGAGGTTGAGCAACTACCCATCTTCCAATCTCCCAATCCTCATCTCCATTTAAGGTCCATTTTGATAAATTCGTGTCAAAATCATCTTCAAAAATCACATTACCTAAAAATTCATCAGTAGTAACTACGGGTAATTCATCAATTATTGCATTCAAAAGCAGAATATTACTTATATCAACAAGTTCTGTATCTTCCCAATCATCAACAAAGTTTAGTACAGTTTCTGCAACAATTTGTTCATTGTTTAGCGGATCATCAAAGACATCATTTACCGTAGAATCACTAACACTTACTGTATCAGTCTTGTTAGCGTCATCTCCTACTTCATTTGGTGTACTGTCGACTAAATCCCAAATGAACTGTGTAACTGCACCTTCACTTGTTGGACCTTCTGCAAAGTAAACCGTAGTACCATTTGGAAGAGTTACATATCCTACTTCATAATTAAACTGATTCGTGTTTGAAACGCTAGTGTATAAATGGGAATCTTTCTCTAATAAAACAAATGCACTAGCAATTCCTTCAATCCATGCTTGACTTTCTGGAAGAGTTAAAGTTGGTTTATGTCCTGGAACCCAGTCACTAGTATCAGGTAAATTACCATTGTTTTTTACAGTGTAAATCAAATCATTGTAATAATGATAAACCTCATGTTTTGGTGTGTCAGAATCATGCATAAAATGAACTGTATTACAAAACAATGGCTGTACCCTATGATCTAAAGAAATTAGTTTGTTATCTCCAGGAGTATAACCAGTTCCTTCACATTCATTTTCATCATAACTTACAATAACCTTTGGAAGTTCATAATCATATGTATTATCAATATGTCGTGCAGTTTCCTGCATAATATGAGCCAGTTTAATAGAATCTACAAGATGCGTGTCATTCCGTATATTTCCCGATGCTGATGCTAAATTAGAATCACCTATAGCATTTGGATAATACAATCCTAAAGTGATCTTATCTCCAGTACCTGTGGCAGAGGTATAGTTTCCTACAAAGTCAAAATATTTACTATTTGGATAAACATACAAAACCAAATCCACGCTTCCAGAGTCATTTGTATCTGATTTTGGCATAGCTATTCTATAAAACCCATTAGCGTCAGTATCATCACATGCAGGAGAATTTCCATAATTTACTGCAACATCATCTGATGCAACACCTGTATCAGTATCTCTATCAAAGGCGCACACCAATGCACCATCTAATTTAATATTAGTAGGTGAGTCCTGATAGGTGAAATGACCATAAACATATACTAACTGTGGACTTTGTGCATATGCACTAGGAATATCAAAATCTAAAAAACTGATAAATCGAGCTGCCAGGTCGGGGAACTTTTCTGCAAACTCATCAATGTAACTTTGTGAATAATTTAATTCTGTCCTTATCCAGTCTATAACATTGTATATATTAAGCACTGTGACTGCCTCTGCAAGAGCTTCAAATGGCATAGGTCTAGTATCATTAACCGGAGTAAACGGAGCAGGTTGCGGTGGCAGAGGTATATGTCTTGTGTAAAAATCCGAGTTTTCCACATCTATTGATCTTGATTGTGCAACAAATGCATGTCCTGTTGTTTCTACAATACATCTATCACAACTTTTATTTGCTAAAAGATACAAAATACCATTATCATCAACAAAATGTTCAATCATCAATGATGGTTTGTTACCTATAAAATTCAACCATAATTCTTGATCATATCTATCAGGTAAATTGTCATACTTAAACGTAATATCCTGTGTTTGTTTTACTGTATTGTTGAATGGATAATCTACATGATGAACACTTTCAACCCTTCCGGTTTTATCATTTGTTTGATTTTCATGAAACACGCCTTTTGTAATCAAACTGAGTTTTTCATTTGTAAGAACATAGACACGTGGATCATTACATATCCCTCTTGCACTTCCTAATCTTTCTTCAGCATCTTCTGGAATTAATGGCTCTCCTGTCTCTAATGATTCGTCTATGTCACCTTGATCATAAATCAAATATGTATATCCGATAGTAACATTGAACTCTTGCCCAACTTCTACAACATTAGGAAAAGTCACTGAGAAATCTTTTGGCCAACCTGCGCAGAAGTGGGATATTCCTATCCAACCATCAAAATCTTCTTTAAGACTTATTGTAGTAAATCCAGTTTCAATTTCTTGTTTAGGTTCTTGTCCTACAACTTGCATGTAAGGCATTGAATCATCTAAAATGATTTGCCAATTCATTCTCTCTGCTGATTTTTGTGTAACACAAACATGGTTCTCGTTGCTGCGAATCGCATGAACTCGGTCTGTATTGCACTGAATGTCATGCAGGTCTACGCCATTTTCTATTTGTTGGTGGGGACTAGGAAATTCAGCGTATACAGGCAGTACCAGACTAAGTGCTATAACAACAAATACGGAAAACAGTACAGCAATACCTTGTGTTTTTAAAGTCATACAACTCTACAAAACATGTATTGGTAATAAGACTGATCCTCGTCTAACGATCTTTTCATGCTATAGCGAAGAGACAAAGTTCGTGAACTAAAAATCATCAAAAAAGTAGAGGATAAATTATTTTACCTAGGTAAATACGAACAACCAAACTAGAATTCCTTGAAAACAACTCACGAATTTATACTTCTCGCTATATCTGAAACATGGAGAACAGATGAAATCTTTATGAAAATCAAGGGTGATATGAAATTACAATATTCAATGTTAGATCATGAAACCAGATTTATGATTACCCAATATGTGGCAAACACAAAGGGTACAGAAAATGTCAATCCTATGTTTAGGGAAGCCAGGATGATTGCAGACAAAATCCCAACAACACTAATCTCTGACGGAGCTGCAAACTTTCATGAGGCATGGAAGAATAACTACAAGGCAAAGAACTTTTTGTGGAAAGATACAGAACACATCAGACACATTCACATGAAAGGAGACAAGAACAATAACCGTATGGAACGATTGAATGGCACTATAAGAGATCGTGAAATTGCATACAGAGGAATAAAGAAGATGGATAGCCCTCTCTTTGATGGATTCCAGATATTCTATAATTTCTCAAAGAAACATGGCGGAATCGGTAAAAAGACTCCAGCTGAGATGGCAGGAATAATTGTTGATGGCTCTAACAAGTGGAAAATTATCATACAAAACGCTTCACTTAGTCAATATCAGTAATCTTCATTTTAGAATCTGTAAAATTTTCAATCCTTAGAAGATCCGTATTTCATTCCTATGTACCGATAACTTGACAATACCGATAATACACAAACTACATTACATGGGAGAGCAGGAGGCAGTGCAAATGACATTCAAACAACGTATTTGTCATCAACCCATGCTGGTCTTGCATCTCTGAGAGATTCCTTTGTTGCAGGAAACTGGACTATGTCTGTTGGCGATTATGCAAGAGGGGATATCGGGACATTCAACAAATGGGGGTTAGATATTGCATACTCTTCATTGGCAACAGGAACGCCAGGACCCCAGCTATCCCCATCCACCATATTTTCTGACAACTTTGATTCCTTGACAAACTGGACGGAGACTGGAGACGGAGACTGGCGCATCTCCACATCCCAATCCCAACTGGTTCCAACTGCGCCAAATCATGAACCATCAAACAACGTACTTCATTCTGATAATGGTCTGGTCCCCTCTAGAATGAGAACAGTTCCATACATACACTTTTCAGATAACTTAGGAGGTTCACTTTCATGGTAAAAAGCAAGTTTACACCTCAAGAAAAATCAAGAATAGTTCTAGAGTCACTTAACACAAACATTGCAACTGCAGAACTATGCAGAAAGTACAATATTCATCCACAGACATTCTATTCATGGAAAGAAAAGTTTGTGGACGGAGGTAAAGCGGCACTTGTAAGCAGAACGGATGATAACATATCCAAGGCACTGCAAAAGGAAAATGAAACTCTAAAGAGAATTGTTGGCGAGTTGACTATCGTCAATGATACTTTTAAAAAAACGTTGGAGGGACACAAAAGATGATCATTGCAAAACAACTCATTACACAATTGAGTCTAAGAAAATCTCCATCATACGTTGGAATATCTCACAACAAATGGTACCATACAAAATCACCTCGAAACATTCCACTAAACAAAACAGTGTCAGACACTTCAGAATATTGGGAATCTCAGACCAACCTATGGAACACGTAGAATGGCAGCTGCTACAACAAGAGAGTTAGGATTTGCAGTAAATAGAAAACAAATCAGAAGAATCTTCCACAAATTAGGCTGGATTGAACCTGCAAAAACCAAAAGAGACGTCATGGCATCAAAAAAGAAACTAGTCAAACCTACTGCTCCAAACCAGTTGTGGCAGACAGACATGACCTATGTCTGGTGTGGGGCAGATAGATGGTGCTATTGCTTTAATGTGGTAGATACGTTTAGCAGAAAATGGATTTCATATACATTTGATGTAACTGCTTCTAAAGATGCTGCAATTGATGGAATAGTAAATGCAATTGCATCAGCAAAGCCTGACTGTATTAAACTAATCATCAGAACAGACAATGGTTCACAGTATGTAAGCAAAAAATTCAGAGAAGCAGTTATGCTACTTGGAGCAAGACAGGAATTTATCTGGCACCACACGCCACAACAAAATGGACATGCTGAATCATTTCATAAGACACTCAAAAAAGAATACTTGTGGCCACATGAGTTTGAAAACTTTCAATCAGCACAATTAATCATTGCAAAAGCATTTGAGGATTACAACGGTTCCAGGATTCATTCATCTTTGGGATATCTGACACCTGATGAATTTCTTGAAAATTGGGAGATGAGACATAAATGATACCAACTGTATGTAAAACCATGCAAAAAGTGTTCTCATTTAATGGGGTCCACTCCACTCTCTGATTAGCAGAACAAAAGGCAAATACAGATGAGAAGGGAATTTGACGAGTCATTGTACCATCAAAGAAACAAAACTGAGACAATATTTTCTGTGGTAAAAAGAAGATTTGGGTCTGAAATAAAATCATACAATGAAAACAAAAGAGTTGTTGTATCGAGTATTGGCTTATAATTGTCATAGAATGTGTTTGATTTCTTTGGTTTGGCAGATGATTTCTAGGAAGCCAATTCTATCTAAAAGTTAAGTATTATTATTAATTTAGCATCATGTTGAATAAATTTCATTGCATTCCAATACTATCACTTGTTGCAATTGTCCTGAGTAGTCCTATTATTCTATCATATGCTGATTATACCAGTCCAAGAAAACAGATAGAGTTAGGAGTTTTACCTGAAGATATACAATGTAGAGAAAATCGCGTACTTGTAATCCGAGATAATGGAAATCCTGTTTGTGTACAAGAGTCTACTGCTGATAAGATGAACTGGAATATCATTGCAACAGAATTCGTACAAAAAGAGATTGCTCCAAACAATGCAGTTCAGATTGATGATAAAGTAGAAAACATGAAAGATACAAATGATTTGATAGGACAACATGAATCCATAACAGATAACAAGACAAACAACAATGATGAACTAAAACAAGAACAAGAATTCATAGTATTAGATCTTGGCTCTGATGTAGAGTATGTAGATGATGGCAGAAAAACCCATGTTGGATTTCAAAGATCACCTGCACCTGATAATATCTATGAGCGCATTATAGATAATCAAGAAGATAACAATATAGATCCTCATGGTAACATGAGAGTACCTGTAGGTTTTGCACATGAGAAATATTCAATTGTTGATAGTATTGGTCTTTATCCCGCAGATTGGATGCCAACATACATTCCAGACGGATACAAGTTGTTATTTTTTGAAAATTTCAATTATGAAGACACCACAGGTGATGCAGTTTTAAGAATTAACTTTGTACCAAACACGTTTGTTGTAAATGAAAATACAACTAACTATGATTTGAAACACAATACACATGGATTTACCATAAATGTAATGCGTGATGTATTGCCTATGGATCAAATTGAAGATGTAATGGAATATTTCAAAGAGTCAATGGAACAAGACCCAGAATATGAAGGGCGGTGGTTGGATGTTACACGTGATGGAAAAACAGTTTGGGCATCAGAAACACAATCTTACTATAATCATTATCAAGCAGGATATTCTTTCTCTCCTGATGATTACACATCAGTTGGAGTAACGTCTTATCATATGACATTAGAAGAATTAGAACCAATTTTTAACAGTGTAATGAATTGAAATACCTACTAATTATTTTTGCACTTGTTACAATTGGTATTTTCAGTTACACACAGGATGCTTCTGCACAACTTGCATGTAATGACCCACACTGTTATGGACTGCAAATACACAGACAAAACTTTGTTGACGGTCTAGAATATGATTTGTCTGCACCTGATTTATGGATTGACAGAAATGCGTGTACTGATATTGCAGTATCTACTGGTTGGTTAGTTTCTGTGAGTAATGATGAATGGGTAGAATCTGGAGTCACAAAAGGTCATTTAGAAAATCTTGATGGAACTAGTACATGTATTACACAACTTAGTACATATTACGCATACAATACTCAATTTCGTGATAGATATGAATATACAGAAATCCTAGTCCCCAACGGAAGAGTAGATTCTGGAGATAATGTTGATGTCAAAATTCAAAAAAATGACCAGAATCAAATTTTAGCTTATGTAAACACGCCAGACATGTCAGACGAATTTGCATTAGCCAGAATAACACTTCAACCTAATAACAACTATTATGCAGACTTTGGAATAGAAGGAACAGTTTCTGCATCAGGTGAGTATTCATCCATCCCAATGAGCAAGTTTACCAATACGAAAATATTGCGTAATGGTATATGGAGTAATTTAC
The DNA here is from genome assembly GCA_965248045.1 of Candidatus Nitrosopumilus sp. GTDB lineage: Archaea > Thermoproteota > Nitrososphaeria > Nitrososphaerales > Nitrosopumilaceae > Nitrosopumilus. The sequence goes on along the minus strand of CBDFIG010000002.1, from coordinate 647,874 downwards.
CAAGTACTACAACAATAAACATTCCAGTGACAGGTCAAGGATACTTGGCCCAAAAATGTTCAGGTAACTCATTTATTGCAGGAACTGTAACTGCACTTGACTGCAATAACAAGCAGTAAGAAATCAAGTTCCAATATTTAGTGATATAGTAAAAATAATTTCCACAGGTACACCAATTTCAATTCCTTTGGCAGCAGTAGATACAGACAAAGATTATCTTAGCTATAAACTAGTATCACAACCAACTTATGGTGTAACAGGACTTGGTAACAATGCACCATTAACAACAAACACTGATGGTACAACTTCACAGGTACCATATGATCCACCAAATCCTCCTGTGTCTGATTCGTTTAGAGTAAGTGTAACTGACAAGAGAGATGGTCACACTAGAGAGGCATTAATTTCTATTGTAGGACCAACACCTGGACCAACTATACCAAGTGCTGTTGATGATCTTGCATATGCTGTAAGTGGAAATACCATAACTCTGTCGTGGTCACATCCAGATGATGGAGGGTCTGAAATTACACATTACAAAATAGAAAGATCCACTGATACTGATACATGGAGTTTAGTAAACACAGTCTCAGAGACATCCACAAGTTATACCATTACAGGCCAACCAGGATACGCCAAATATCACAGAATATTTGCATATAACAGTATAGGACAGTCTGCATCATCAAATGTCATCCAACCACGCATCATTGATACATCGCCACCGGTAATCACAATTAATACACCTGCAACTGACCAAGTTATTACCAGTCAAAGCATTCCTGTCACATCAAACATATTTGAGTATGACGACTCTGGTATTGAAAACGTGCAAATGACAATGGATCATGTTCTTACTACGGATCCAATATCTGTTTCACGTATAGGAATTGTCACTGCAACTGCCACCTCTGAAATCACCGGAGTTGACAATGGTCAGCGTACACTGACAGTCAGAGCAACAAACGGTGACGGATACATTGGAAGCAAATCAGTCAGCTTTACAAAGAATACACCCACATCTCAAAACTTGGCTTCATTTGAGGATGACTTTGAGGGGGACATTGCACCTAACTGGCATACAACTACTGAAGATGACGAGAATTGGGATATACGAAATCCGAGTAGAACCATACCTGATTCTGCAACAGGCAACAAGGTCGTAGGAACAGAGGATTGTGATAATAAATGTGAGCTAGTCATGATACATACTGTAGATACGTCTGCAATGACTGAACCAAAGCTTAGCTTTTACAGATACCTGTCATCATCATTGGATAGTGGCGAAGGATTAGATGTTAGTGTTTCAACTGATGGCGGTACAACTTTTACTGTACTGGATAGTTTTACTGCAGAAGATGCAGAAGATGATAACACATGGCATTTTGAAGAATATGGTCTTGCAAACTATGCCTCAACACAGTTCAAATTAAAATTCGTTGCAACCTCAAGTTCTAATAGTGAGGATACAGAGATTGATGCTCTAAGAATTTATGATGCATACATACCTGCAGATACCACACCTCCAGTTTTCACTGTAGTGCCACCAAATATCACCACAACAATACCTGCTGCTGGAGGTGGTGATTCTGTGACAGTTACGTTTGACATTCCAGCTGCCACTGACAATGAAGGTACAGTCAACGTCTCATGTGACCCAAGTTCTGGTAGCACGTTTGGTGTAGGCACGACCAAAGTAATATGCACTGCTACAGATACAGCTGGAAACTCATCTGATATCTCATTTTCTGTGACAGTTATTGCTGATTCTGTCATCCCACCTCCAATCTCTGTTCCTAACAATGCCCCAATTCTTATCGTGACTCCTCTGTCTCAAACCGCTACATCAGGTGACACTGTCATTATTAACGCCACTGTCTCCGATCCAGACGGAGACACGGTAACAGTGGTGTGGGATCCGTACACCAACGTAGACGTCGTCTTTGAAGAATCCGATGACGGTCTGAGTGCCTCAATCGAGGTGCCATATCATCCCACACACGAGAGTGTTACAGTGTATACGCAGGTGATCGCGACTGACGAGCACGGTGCAAGTACTACTGTGACATCTAGAGTGATCATGAGCTTGTCATCTGTGCCAGCTGATACCACACCTCCGGTATTCTCTGTAGTACCACCAAATATCACCACAACAATACCTGCTGGTGGTGGTGGTGGTGATTCTGTGACAGTTACGTTTGACCTTCCAACTGCCACTGACAATGAAGGTACAGTCAACGTGTCATGTGATCCAAGTTCTGGTAGTACGTTTGATGTAGGCACTACTACAGTCATGTGCATTGCTACGGATTCCGCTGAAAACTCATCTGTGATCTCATTTTATGTGACAGTCACGACTGCTACTCCCCCTCTAAATCCTGTCCCTAACCGTGATCCAATAGTTACCATTACCTCAATACCTGAGAATCCTGTTTCAGGTGACACTGTAATTCTATATGCCACTGTACACGATCCAGACGGTGATCCGGTCAGTGTGACATGGGAATTGTATAACAGTATTGATGTAATCTTTGAAGTGTCAGGTGACGGTCTGAGTGCATCATTTGAGGCACCATATCACCCCACACGTGAACGTGAAAACGGAACACTGGTAGTAACTGCCACTGACTCGCATCAGGCAAGCACCACCGTATTTTACACGGTACGCATGGGTCTGACAAGTGAGTGATCAATCGTTGACATATCTTGTGATCTAGACCTCTGTTTTTGATACTAATTTTTGCATCTTTTTCTGAACTTATATTCTTCGTTTATTCTCAATCTTATGTTGCAAAAAATATTCAAATTTGATCGGTTTCATTCTAGAGGGGTCTGGCACCAATATCTAAATTAAATCATTTTTAGGCTCCCTAGAAATCATCAAGATTTTACTTGATTATCGATCAAAACAGATCATCTTGATCAATGAATAATTCTTAATTATTCCATTTTATGAATAAAAAATACAGACGCATGATTAGACTCATGCTGTCCATACTCAAGAAAATGAATGTTCCATTATTTTTGCACCCAAAATCAAAGCATACATTTTCTGTACACCAGCATATAATTATGCTAGTCCTTAGGCAGTACGAGTCAAAAAGTTATGAGAGTTTTGTGGAATGGTTGGAAGTAACAACTGAAATTATTCTGCAATTGCATCTCAAATCAATTCCACATTTTACAACACTGCAAAAGGCAGCAGTTCGAATCTGTGAAGGGATATTACATGTTGCAATAAGACGATTCATCCAAATTGTATCTCCTGGAAAAATATTTGCAGGAGCAGATGCAGCTGGATTTGAAACTAGACACACTGCACCATACTATAGCGAAGAGACAAAGTTCGTGAACTAAATAATTCCAAAACAAAAAACTTTTTGATCTGTTAACACAGTGAGATGCATGAACAATCTAGAATCCCTTGAAGCAGCATACAAGAAAGAAAACTCCAGGGTTGCAGTAAGGATGCTTGGCAGTGCTGATGATTCTAAAGGATGGCAAGGAACTGGAACACACTGCACAAACATTGCACCGCTGTACAAACTGGGTACGAAAATGGGTTGATCGTTTTGAGGAGTATGGCCTTGATGGCCTCCTCTACGATCTCCCAAAGAGTGGAAGACCAAGAATTATCTCAAAGAAAAGAATGGATTCCATAATGTCCAAAGCAATGCTAACTTTGTTTACTCCTGTATGCTGCAGCAAAGCATCTTTTATTCCACTGGAATAAAATTTCATATAACCTGCATCCGAAAGACAATGCATCAGTAGGCATGTCTGCAAAAACTGCACAAAAATATCACATCAATCATGCAAGTATATCTGCTGTGAAAAGCTGGCAGCAACGCATCAAAAAGAGAATTCCACGCCTAAAAGAGGATGATTCATCATTGCAATGGCTGATGAGGCATTCTTTGTAAGGGATACAAAAATAGGAAAAAAATACTGGTCACCTGCTGCCAAAAGAATATTCCTTCCATACACAGGACGACATGAGAGTTTGGCAGTATATGGTACAATCACGATTAATGGAGATCAACTGTTTAGAGTTTATAAAAAGTTCAATGCTGCGACCTTTGTAGAATATCTCAAGGAGTTGCATTGGAAATATGGCAGGGTTGCTCTAATGTTGGACAGGACATCAGTTCACAAATCAAAGAAAGTCAAGGAATATCTTGCAAGCAATCCTGATATCAAACTAATCTGGTTGCCAAAGGGTTCACTATATCTTAACATGATAGAACAATGCTGGAAGACAAGCAAGCATTCGTTGCTGGTATCAGAATATTATGCAATGTTTGCAATGATGAACAAGGCAGTCTCTGAATATTTTAGAGTGACAAAGTTCAAGCTTGATGTTGCAAATTATATTTTTAGAAATCCAGCAAAAATGTTCACGAACTTTTGATCGTCGCTATACCTCCAATTCCAATCAAAAACAGTATGATTGTTTCAATAATTGGAATTTGATCCACATTAAAAATTTCTCCCATCTCTGAAATGTTAGTAATACTAGAATCTGATGTATTTTTCTCCAAGTCAGAATCAATAATTGTTCTGATCACTGGTTCTAGAATTTGGTTAGTTAGAATATCTCTGCATGCTGCATTTCCTTGACTGTCTAAACCATGATATGCGTTTTTTGGACAATCAATTAAAAATTCTTGTTGACCAAATGCATCTAAAACAAAGTATGACAAACCACATGCAATAAGTAATGATACTCCAAGAATAATCATCCCTATTTTGTCCTTTTTGCTTTGGTATTTTTCTGAGATTTTATGTAATTTCTCATCAAATTTCATATATCTGCCCATTTTCTAACCATCATTAATACTTATTGGTAATGATTGGCATCTATTGGATCTCAGTACCAATATTTATAACCCAAGATGAATTCCATTTGTTATGGTCAATTATAGGACAAGCATGCAAATTGTAGCGGATCTTTTAGTTGCTACTGAGCAGTATGGTCAAGAGGGCATCAAAACTACTCACCTTCTAACAAAAGCAAATCTCTCACATTCAAGATTAACAAAATTCATTGAAAATTTGACAGGCGCAGGTTTGATAAACAAAATTGAGTATGATGGAAAAAACACCTTTGTAATTACCACAAAGGGCAGACAATACTTAGAATCATACAAACAATTTTCCGATTTTACTGGTTCATATGGATTAGAACTCTAAATTCATTCTAATTTTTTAAATTACGCGTAATTATTTTTACTAGGCGTGGCATGATGTTTTATAGCCTTAATAGAAATGATCTCAAAATATTATTTGAAATACCGTTGATTTTAAACAAAGGAAAACTCTAATGGAATCAAAATACAAAGAGTATCTCAAATTAAACAAGAATTTACTAATTGCCTTTGCAGTTGATGTTCTCATTTCAACAATTGTAGCAGATAATCTTTCAAGAGAAGAGTCACACATCAATTCAACAGTAACAGTTATCGTTGATTTTTCAACGTATTTTTCAGTTTTCTTATTATTATTTTTATTTGACAACCGTTCAAAATACAAAAAGAATTCTGATGGTACTCATACTCTTAAAGGTGATCTGCTAAAGGTAGTTGCTTCTCTGGGAGTTGGTGAAGTGGTATATTTAGTAAATAGATGGTTCTGGCAATTTCATTTTCTAAATATGGGTACAGAGGCATACCAAGCATCGTTAATTGCTCAAGTTATTGCATTTGTAATATTTTTAATTGTAACAAACGTTATGATCAAACTCACTAAACTTCACAAATAGTTGATGCATTAATTTTTTGCAATATCCTTCATTTTTAGGCACGAAAACAGCATTTCAACCTAGTACATAGGCTCAATTTACATGCTTGATGTTATTCCTACCACTACGAAAAATATCATAGTAAACCAAGAAAAATTATGCAATTATGTCAACTAAACTTGTTAGTCATCGGTTATCCTACCTTTTGAGAAAACATTACTATTGGTTCATGTTAAAAAAGTTGAGATCTTTGGTTTCAAATCATTTGGGTTCAAGAATACCACAGTTCAGTTTGAACCTGGTCTTATATCGATCTCCGGTCCAAATGGTTCAGGAAAAAGTAACATCTTAGATGCTATTCAGTTTGCAATGGGTGAAAATAAACCAAAAACATTGAGGGTTGACAAATTGAGATCTTTAATCCATGATATTGAAGGAAATCATCGTGGTGTAGTTAAAATGGCAAGATCTAGTGTACACTTTGATAATTCTGATAGAAAGATTCCTGTTGATTCTGATGTTGTTGAGATTACAAGAGAAATGAATGATCAAGGTGACAACATATACTATCTCAACAAAAAGAAAGTACAACGAAGCCAAATCCTTGATTTACTTGATGTTGCAAATGCAGGTTTAGGTCAACTTAATGCAGTACAACAAGGAACTGTAACTAGAATTTCTGAATTTAGTTCTGAAGAAAAAAGAAAAACAATTGAAGATTTGATTGGACTGTCCTCTTTTGATGAAAAAGCAGCAGAATCTAGAAAACAACTGGACGATGCTGATAGAAGATTTGAAATTGCAACAGCAAGAATGGGTGAAATCAAAAAAAGAATTGATGAGCTTGAAGAGGAAAGAAACCAAAAATTACGCCATGATATGTTGGAGCGTGAAGTTAACCGATACAAAGCAATAGATGCTGCCAATAAAATTAAGGATGTTTCAAGCCAAAAAAATTCCAAAGAATCTAGTTTACACACAATTGTCACTGAAATTACTAAATCCGATGATGAAAGAAGTGTTTTGAGAACCCAGATTGCTGATTTAGAAACTGAAAAAACAAAACTAATGACTGAAGCCAATGAATACAGTCAAGCTAAAGCATCCATCGATGAAGAATTAAGTTCTGCAATGGAACAATATGAAATTGATAATAGTGCAATCACTGCATCAAAGAAAAGACAAGAACAAATTGATACTAGAATTCCAGAAATTAAAGTAGAGTTAGAAGAAATTAATCATACTAGAAGTGACATTGATTCTAAAATTCTAAACATGAAAGAATCTATTGAAGAAACAACTCTTAAACAAAATAAAATTAAAGGCGACTCTGAACAAATTGATTTACAAAGAAATAAAATTTTAATTGATGAAGCAGAAGCTGCATCTAAAAAATCTGAAATTGATAAGAAAATTCAAACTCTTACTAGCCAGCTAAATGAAATAAAGTTTCAACTTTCAAAAGTTCAAAATGAAAAGGTAGAATCTGAAACAAAAATTAAAAGAAATTCTGCAAAATTTGCTGAGTTAGAATGTGGTATTGTAACATTAACTGAATCTAAATCTCAATTAGAATCTATGATGAATAATAATGATGCAACTATAACTGAACTAAAATCTAGAATTAAAAAATTACAAGCAAAAAAATCAAAGATAATTAATGATATGGATGAATGGGGTGTAATATTAGAAAAATCAAATAAAGCTGCAACTCACTATGAATCAAAAATTAAAACTGTGAAAGGATTCATGCATGAAGATTACACTGCTGCAAAATTAAAAGAAGATGCAGACAAACTTGGCATTGAAGGTTTAGTTTATGAAATGATTTCATGGGACAAAAAATATGAACGCTCTGTTTTAGCTGTTAGTTCTGATTGGATTAAGGCAATTGTTGTTAAAGACTTTGCAACTTTACTTGGGATTGCAGAAGTTGCTAGAAATAAAAAACTTTCAAAACTAAAAATTATTCCATTGGATGCCATTCCTAAATTCAAACTTAGATTACCTAAAGAATCTGGGGTTTTGGGTATTCTTGCTGATCATGTAACTTGTGATGCTGCTTATTCTGCGCTCAAAACGTTCCTATTTGGAAATATTGTGCTTACAGATACTAGAGAATCTGCATACAATATATCTCAATTAGGATACAAGACTGTAACCATGGATGGTGAATATTTTGAAGCCAAAGGTGGTACTGTAGTAATTGATATTAATTCAAAAATTTCAAAACTCACAAAATTAATTTCAATGAGCAGTGATATTGATGGTCTGTTCCAATCTATAAGCGTAGTTAAAAAAACCATGCAGCAGAAAAAACATTTGCTAACAAAATTAGAAAACTCAATTCAATCATACACTGAAAGACTTTCTATGTCTGAAAATTCTCTAACCTCAACAAATGAAAATTATTCTCATTTGAACCCAAGAATTGTTTCTGCAATGAACACAAAAGAACAATTAACAAAAAGAATTTCTGAATTGACTTCAAGAAATTCTCACATTGAATCTGAAATAGCTACACATGAATCTCATATTGATTCATTGTATGAACGCATTGGAATAGTTGAGAAAAATTATTCTACTGGAGAGCAAACTCGTATTGCAAATGAGTTATTAAGAATTAACGTAAAGAAAGTAGAAATTGAAAACCTACACACAACAATTATGAATGAATATCGTGACAAATCTTCTCAGTTAACAGTCCTACAAACTCAAGACAATCGAGAAAAATCTCAATCTAATCAACTTCTTACTGAAGAAAGTTCTTTGACTTTGCAACATCAAGAATTAGAAACCAAAATTCAAGTGTTAGGAAAACAAAAAGAATCAAAAAATGAAGTTCTTGTAAAGTTAAGAGAAAAAGAACAGGAACTTATCTCCACTTCTGGATCATCTATTGGGGAACTCAAAGAATATGATGATAAACTCAAAATTTTATCTGAAAATGATAAAGAACTAACAAAACAAATTAACACATCAGAACGTCAATCTGATTCACTAAATCGTGATTTGAATGATTTGAAAGAAAAAGAATCCAAATTACAGCAAATACTCTCTGCTTTTGGCTTTGATAAAGACATGGAGACTTTTGATGTTGAATTAATTGTTCAAGGATTGACTGCTGAATTGACTTCACTTAATGCATTAAATGCAAAGGCACCTGAAACATATCTTGCAGTCTCTTATGGTTATCGTTCAATGTCTGAAAGAAAAAATGATCTTGAGAAAGAAAAAAATGCAATTATTCGATTTATTGAAGATATTGAAAAAGAAAAACGACAAACATTCTTGGATGCATTTGATACAGTTGATAAAGAAATTCGAGTCATCTTCAACAAAATGACTAAAGGAAATGCTTGGTTAGAATTACAAAATGAAGATGATATATTTAATTCTGGAATTTCTTATTTGATTCAATTCCCAAATAAACCTAAAAGAGAATCAACTTCAATTAGTGGTGGTGAAAAGACGTTGGCTGCAATTGTATTTGTACTTGCACTTCAAAAACTAAAGCCTTCTCCATTTTACTTGTTTGATGAGGTAGATGCACACCTTGATGCACCAAACTCTGAAAAACTTGCAAAGATTTTGGAAGAAAGATCCAAAGAAAGTCAATTCATTTTGGTATCTCTAAAAGATTCTGTTGTGCAAAAAGCAAAACTAGTGTATGGCGTTTTTCCAAAAAATGGAGTTTCCCATGTTGTTACTTACAAAGACAAGCGAATGCCTTCTGTACGAACTTCCTAGTCTAGTTTTACATAACATGCAGCGTATTGTTTTCCATCAACGCTTTCTAAGTTAGGCTCGTCTTTGCATTTCTCAATTACATAAGGACATCTTGCTCTGAATCTACATCCTTCAAAAACATCAATGTCTGATGGTTCATTTATTCTAATTTTCTTTTCTCTGTGTAAATTATCTGGATCTGGCTCTGAGATTGCATCAATTAGTGCTTGTGTGTATGGGTGTTTAGGATTTTCTAAAACTTGATTTATTGGTCCCATTTCTACAATTTTACCTAGATACAAAATTCCAATTCTTTGACCAAAATATCTCGCCGTTGCCAAATCATGAGTAATATAGATAAACGAAATATTGTATTTTTTTTGTAATTCTTGCATTAATTCAAGCATCTCTGCTCTAATTGAAACATCTAGCATTGAAACTGGCTCATCAGCTAAGATTATTTTTGGTTTTAGTGATAATGCTCTTGCCAAGACTACTCTTTGTCTTTGTCCTCCTGACAACATGTGGGGATATTTTTTTACAATATCTTCAGCAGGTTCTAATTTTACTTCCCGTAAAACTTCTAACACTCTTTGTAATCGTTGTTCTTTATTTCCAATATTGTGTATTTCTAGAGGTTCAGATACAATATTCTCAATTTTCATTCTTGGGTTGATAGAGTCATAAGGATCTTGATGGATCATCTGACAGTTCATTCTAATTTTTTCTAAATTCTTTTTTTTATCATCTATCTCTTGATCTTCAAAAATAATTTTTCCTGAATCTGGCTCAATTGATTTTAGAATTAATTTTGCTATGGTTGATTTTCCTGAACCTGACTCTCCTGCTAACACAAAAACTTCACCTTCTTTAAGAGAAAATGATATATCATCTGTTGCTCTAACTATGGTTGATTTTGAACTAAACATTCCTTTTTTTGTGAAATATTTTTTCAAATGCTCTACTTTGAGGATCTCACCCAATGAATATTATTGAATAAAGAAGTATATCAAGAAATATGATTTATGCGTAAAAAATTGGAATAAAACATTTATGTCAATTAATTGCGAATTTAATACTTGAGTGACACCATCCAAAAAAATCTTGATTATAAAAAATACGTAGTAGATTCTAAACTGCAGTATTTCAAACCTCATGCAACACAAATTGAGAAGACTTTTGCAGAAGAAGTCTCTTCTAGTCTAAATCGTGATTCTAAATTTATCTCACCTAAATTTTTCTATGATAAAAAAGGCTCTAAATTATTTGAGAAAATATGCCTGATTCCTGAATATTATCCTACAAGAACTGAGATTTCTATTCTAAAACAACTGCAAAATGAATTGTCAACTTTTCTAGATGATGATTTTAGGCTAGTTGAATTAGGTAGTGGGACTTCAGTAAAAACCCGATTACTATTAGATATTTTGACATCTCAAAAAAATCCAGAATATTTCCCAATTGATATTTCTGAAATCCTTGCAGAAAGTTCTGAACTATTACTTCGTGACTATCAAAATCTAACCATCACAGGAATTATTGATACCTATGAAGGTGGTTTGGAATTTCTTAGGATATATGATGAAAAGAAAAATTTAATAATTTTCTTGGGTTCTAGTTTTGGTAACTTTTCACCAATTGATGGTTACAAATTCCTAGAAAAAGTTCATTCTACTATGAAACCAGGCGATTTATTCTTAATTGGTCTTGATCTTGTTAAAGAAAAAGAAATTCTTAAATCTGCATACAATGATTCACAGGGAATAACTGCTGAATTCAATCTTAATGTGTTATCTAGAATTAATGATGAGCTTGATGCTGATTTTAATCTGAATAATTTTTCACATTATGCAATTTACAATGAAAAAGATCAACGAATTGAAATGTATCTAAAATCACTAAATGAACAATCCATAGTCATTTCAAAATCTGAACTTGAATTAAAACTGAAAAAGAATGAATTAATTCATACAGAATACTCTCACAAATATCGTTTATCTGAAATCCATGATCTTCTTGATGATGTTGGTTTTGAATTAAAACATACTTGGCTTGATGGGAATAAGCATTTTTCACTTAGTTTGGTATCAAAAAATTAGATATCTTCTGCACATCTAAAGCCTGAAAATAACCATCTTTCATCTAGTCTGAAGAAATTTCTATAACTACCTCTAACTGACATTTTTGGAGTTCCAAATGATCCTCCTCTCAAAACTTTTTGGTTTGTAAACCATTTGTCATTGTATTCATCAAACCCTGACTTGAATCCTGGATACCCAGTAAATTCTGATGATGTCCATTCCCATACATCACCAATCATCTGCTGACATCCTGATGGACTGATTCCCTTTGGGAATGCTCCAATCTCTGTGCACCCCCAATGATATGATTCAAGTAAGTTGGATTTTTCTTCCGTTGGTAGTTTGTTTCCCCAAGGATAGGTTGTTTTTTCTTGTTTTTCTTCATTCCAACAGGCAGCTTTTTCCCATTCTGCTTCTGTAGGGAGTCTTTTCTTAGCCCACTTACAATATGCATCTGCTTCATAATAGCTAACATGACATACAGGTTCATTTGGGTTGATTTTTCTAATCCCTAAAAAGTCTCTTACATTCCATTCACTGTTAATTTTTTCCCAATACATTGGTGCGTTCCATTTATTCTCTTTGACTTTCTCCCATCCATCTGATAACCAATGCTTGTATGTTTCATATCCTCCATCATCGATAAATTTCATGTATTGTTGGTTTGTAACTGGAAATACATCTATCTTGTAATCATTAAGGTAAACTTTGTGTTCAGGTAGTTCGATATCATAACAGTAATCTTCTCCATTGTATCCAATATTGTACAGTCCTCCTTTGATGTATGCTGATTTTTTCTCAACATTATTTTGGTTTATAATTTTATTTTTTCTTACAGGCCTGTATTGTTCTGCAAGAAGATGTTGTAAATCATATACAAGAAGTTCTTGATGTTGGCATTCATGATGGAATCCCATTATGATTAATCTAATTGTATCTTCACTCAAAGTTTGAGATTCAATAAACTGTTCTACTCTTTGACTAATTGTGTTAAAGTATTGAAAAATCTGATCAACAGTAGGTCTAGAAGCTATTCCTCGTAGTCCTTTGTCTTGTGGAATGCCAAATTGTTGATAATAGGAATTGAGATAATCTGAAAATTCTTTTGAATAAAATTCATAATTTTTATCTAATTTGCTCATGATTGCTTCGTAAATCCAACTGACATGACCTATGTGCCACTTTGGTGGACTCATAAAAAATGCTGTTTGAACAACAAAATCATCTTTTTCTAAAGTCTTTACAAGTTCTAAAGTTCTGTTTCTAGTTTCTCTAAACTGTTCCAATAATGGTTTTTTTTGTTCTAATTCTGGATTTGATGTCATTATTGAAAAATTGTTTTTTTGTATTATTATATTTGTGGGTAAATCTCTACTAGTAACCTCTTGCAAAAATTGGAATTGAATTACTTTGTTCTTGACAATACATGCATTTCTCATTGGTGGTTTCACTACCAAATGGAATGACTCTGATATCTGCCCCTGTTTCTTCCTTGATTTTTTCTTCACATTCTAATTTTCCGCACCAAGGAGCGTTATAGAAACCTCCTTTTTCAATTCTTGATTTGAATTCTGTATAGTCTGTTATGTCTATGGTATTTTCTTTTGATACTTCTTTGGCAGTCTTTAACATGGCTTCTTGGATTTCATCTAACATTGTAGGTATTTTTTCAATTTCAGTAATGCTTATACTTGATTTTTCACGATTGTATCTTTTTGCTATAACTACACTTTGTTTTTCAATATCTTTAGGACCTACCTCTATTCTTATTGGCACTCCTTTTAATTCCCAATCATTAAATTTGTATCCTGGCGATAATTCACTTCTGTCATCTACATGAACTCTAATCTCTTTTGATTCTAGAATTTTCTTAATTTCTTCTACTTTATGTAATACGATATCTTTACCTTCATCATTTTTGTATATTGGTACAATTACAACTTGTGTTGGTGCAATCTTTGGAGGTAAAACAAGTCCTTGATCATCACCATGTGTCATAATCATTGCCCCAATTAGTCTCCAAGATACTCCCCATGATGTTTGCCATGCAAAATGCTCTACATTGTCTTTATCTGCAAATTTTACTTCAAATGGTTTTGAAAAATTTTGTCCTAGAAAATGTGATGTACCCATTTGAAGTGCCTTACCATCAGGCATAATTGATTCCATAGTAGTTGTGTATACTGCACCTACAAACTTTTCTTTCTCACTTTTCTTTCCCACTGTTACAGGAATTGCCAATTCATCTTCGACAGTTTTTTTATAAATTTCTAGGATTTTCATTACTTCTTTTTCTGCTTCTTCTTGTATTGTATGGACCGTATGACCTTCTTGCCACAAAAATTCTGATGTTCTGAGAAATGGCTTTGTTCCTTTAATCTCTGCTCTTAGTGCAGTGTTCCAAAAATTAATCTTTAATGGTAAATCTCTCCAACTTTGAATCCATTTAGAATACAGAGTATATGCTAAAGTTTCAGATGTTGGTCTTAATGCAAGTTTGTCTCCTACTTCATTATTTCCTGAGTGAGTTACCCAAAATACTTCTGGGTTGAATCCTGCAAAGTGTTTCTTTTCTTTTCCTAATAATGACTCTGGAATTAGTATGGGCAAAAATCCGTTTCTAATTCCGTTATTTGCAAATTTTTTATCAAACGTACTTCTTAATGATTCCCAAATAGAATACCCGTCTGGTCTGAGAACAATAAGCCCCTTGACTGGAGCATAATCTGCAAGTTTAGCTTTTAGGACTACCTGTGTGTACCATTCACTAAAATCATCTTTTTTTGAAGCTGTAATTCCTTTGTCTTCTTTACTCAAACTAGAATTCAAAGAATTAATTTAACTAATGAGCTTTTCGTGAGGATATTACATTTTAGATTACTTTAGAGAATCGCCTTTACAAAGGACTTTCCCCATGACCCTGCTTTGGAAATTTGGACATACAAAACATTGAACGAAATGGATATCTTCCTTTAAAACTGGGCATTCCACAAATTCTTGTTTCATTTTTTTGAGCATTTTAGGACTAACTCCTTTTAGTTTTAACTTTCCTTTCTCATCCATCATTCCTGATGTTTTTAGTTCTGCTTTTACATCATCAGGTAGCTTTTGCCTTCCTTCTCTTGATTTAATCTCAACTTCATATTTGTGTTCTAATTCACCCATTATCCTTTATCGGAATACTCGGTGATTTATTACTAGCGTTTTTTAGATCTCAAAAAAGTTTAAACTTTAATCTCGAGGAATGCTTTTGCTGATTAAATTTTTGATTGTTTAAATACTATTGCATAATTTTTTTTATGTTTTTGATCGAAGCACGAAATTATTTCTGTGGGGGTTAAATGTTAATTTAAAATGCAAAAGATAGTTTGAACACTTTATTCATGATTTGTTATTGTAGGAATTATATCGTAATATATCACAAATGTAATCCATAAAAATGAAAAAACTAAACTAATAACACTAATTTTTGTCGATAATGTCAAATATTTACTCTTGATTTCTGTAATTATTTTTTCATCTAAAAGGTATTTTCTAATTCTAATTACTATCAGTGAAAATAATGGTAAAATAAACAAAGTGGAAACATATGTGAGACTAGTCATAAATTCATGCTTAAATGTATTTGTAATTGGGTTACTATCATCATATTCTCCAATCACTAATAGTACTTCTCCTGCAAAAAATGAATAATCTAATATTAACACTCATCACAATCCTGATATTGCAATAGTGTACAAAACCTGTTTTTTAGAAAACCAATGAAATTTTTTCATTCTTTTAATTTTTGTAAACATTTCAAATCCTACTTGAGTAATAAGTGGAACAAAAAATATCCACATTGTATTATAAAACCACAATGATGTTCTAAATTTTGCAATTATAGGTTCAGTTCTTGTCAAATATGTAAACAACATTACAAATGCCCAAATCGTAAATCCATTTGTAAAATATTTTCTTAATCCAAATTTTAGTTCATATTTTATTTTCATATGTCTAAAACATCATCTTTGATTTTTTTTATGATTTCTTTGTAAAAATTAATTTTAATTTTGCCTATTTTCTTAATTACATCTGTTTTTGCTATTGTGAAAAAATTAGTACATACTATTTGACTAGGTTTAGGAAATAAATTTTCTTCCATATCTCTGTTTTTAATTTTAATTTTGTCGCTGGCTTCACTAAGATTGGATGTTACTGCAAGACAAACAAGAATATTACTTTGTGGTTGGATAGTTATTGATGAAAATTTTGATATTACTAAAACTGGTCTTTGTTTAGATTCTTGATTTGGAAAAGTAATTTTTGCTAAAAGAATTTCTCTTGGTTCCTAACGTATGTTAGTACGTATTCCAGAACTCATCTTCTTTATTACCCCAAGTCTCTCTCATAATCTTTTGGGATAATGTCTGAAGTTCAACATCAACAATTGCTAATTTATTTATTTTTTGAATGTTTTCAAGTTTATTTTCTTTGTTTGTTGATAATTTTACAGTATTGTTAACATTATTCTTCCACATGGTAAGATTCCAAGCATTTTCAACATTGTTTGTAAATGGTGTGACGATTTCTGGTCTTTGATAGATTGTCTCAAAGTTAGTAAGTGACATCTAAGTATAGCTTATTAATTACTACTTTTAAAATTATAGTATGAGTAATATCCCAGACATTACTAGTGAATACGCTCAAGATTATAAACAAGTAAATGTTGCAGGTATTTTTGGAGGTGCTAGACCATATGGTGTTGCAGCTGTACTTTATTCTGAATCTATGGATGTAAGTAAAGTGTTGGAAACACAACCACTTTCATTAAATAAAATTGTTGTGAAGCGTATTGCTGAATGTGAATTAGTTATAGATCCAATGCAAATGAAGAGTATTCACAAATGGTTAGGTGAAAAAATTGCAGAATATGAAAAGTTATTTGGACAAATTCGTTCTCCGGAAGAAGTAGGAAGTAGAGCAAAACACGGTAAAGACCATGGCCAATAAAATTAATCCATTTTCATTTTCATTGAATTATCTGTAGCGATCTAATTCTGAAAAGCGTTTAAACTTCAAAAGCGGTAACTGAACTTTAATCAACTAAGGCAAGTATTAGGAATTAATCAGAAATTCGCAGAATCTAATCTTCAATATTCTCTGATTTTTCTCTCAGAAGGTAGGGCAGATGATAAATTTGTAACTGACTTTATCAAATATATAGCGAAGAGACAAAGTTCGTGAACTAAAAATCATCAATAAATTAGAGAATAGATAATTTTACCAAAGTAAATACGAATAACCAGAATAAAATATCTTGAAAATAACTCACGAACTTATGCTTGTCGCTATACAAACTGTTTGGAAATAAGCAGTGAAGATGATTCAATAAGAAAAGTATCTAGTCCTGAATATGGCGAAATACCAACTTATACAATATCAGTTCCTCAAGGCAGTTCTGTTCCCGGATGTGAAGAAATTGCACATTGCTTTGAACCTGAAGAAATTACAATCAAAGAAAGCCAAATAATAGAATGGAAAAATTATGATGATGCAATGCATACTATACTCCCTAACAAAATTTTATGATCCATTGATCTAATTTATCATACCAAACAGAATATGGATCAGAAATAACACATCAAACCATGAATGAACAAGAATTAATTAAAGCCTACAAAGATGAAAAGGATGTCAAGGTGAAAGAAAGACTGTTTTTGATAAAGCAGGTATTGCTTGACAAAAATATCGCATCTCATGTTGCAAAGAGTCTTGGACGTGTACGCTCCTGGGCATACAAGTGGCTAAGAAGATTTACAGAATATGGAATTGCAGGATTACATGATATGCCAAGAACTGGAAGGCCAACTAGCATACCAAAGAAGAAACTAGTTAGCATCCAACTACAAATTGCAGAGAAACAATCAGGTTGGAGTGCAAAACAAGTGATGAATCTAATATATGAGAAATCAGGAGTAAAATACCACGAGGTTCATGTGTATAGGTTATTACACAAATGGGGATTTGTTCCAAAAGTAGCACAGAAGAGATTTGTAAATTCTGCCACACCTGAAGAAAAACTCTGGTTTAAAAAAAATCTAAAGAAGAAATAGCCTCAAAAATAGCAGAAGGCTTTACAGTTCTTGCACAAGACGAGTCCATATTTTTAGCTGATGCGATATTTAGAAAAAAGATGTGGGTAAAGAAATGTACACGCCCAGTCATACTGGTTAACGGCTCACATCAAAAGACAATCATTTTTGGTGCATTAAGTAGTGATGGCAAACAATTCTTCAGACAGTATGACAAGTTTGATCAGTATTGTTTCTTGGATTATCTAAGGCAGTTAAACAAAAAGTTTGGCAAAATACTAGTCTTTGCAGACAGGGCACCACAACACAAATCAAATATCATAAAGCGATACCTTGAGAAAAATGATGATGTGATATTGCATTGGTTTCCAAAAGGCTCGCCACAGTTTAATGCAGTTGAAGAAGTGTGGAAGCAAGGAAAGTATGATTTGTTGGTATCTCAGTATCAGCCATCATTGAGCAATCTGAAAAATAGAATTTCCAAATATTACAGAACAAGGAGATTCAATTTGGATATTATCAAATATATGCAACGTGAAGATGGTTGATGAACTTATGTTAGAGAGTATAGTTTACCTACTTTTGCTGCGGCACCTTCAAATAATTTATGATGTTCCTGTAGCATTTTTTGTATGTCTGTAGACACTAATTAGATTTACATCTAACAGATTTATTGTTTACAGGTAAAATCTATCAATAGAATTATTGGTTTGATTGAATATCTAAAATCTAAGTGAACTAGATTGAATCCTAATGAAATGATTATGCCACGTATTTATCTTGATACAAATCATTGGATTGAATTATTTGATATAATTAAAGGACAAAAAAATAATGATCCTGTAAAAAAATTATATGAAAATTTAATTAAATTAAGAGATAATAATCGTATAAAAATCCCTTTTTCTGCATACAATTATTTTGAATTGTTAAAATATGAAAATATACCACGACGAAATGAAATAATAGATTTTATGATTGACACATCTAATGGATGGTATTTCAGACAAATTGATTTCTATTTTAAATATGAGATATTGAATGTCTGTTTTCGAAAAATAAAAAATAACTCTTACTATAATCTCTATGATAAATTACTTACAAATCGAATTGGTCATCTTTTACCAAACATTTCTCACACCATAGTGCCTAAAGATGAAAGTACATCACCAGAAGAAATCAAAAATGCTACTAAAATATTTGATGAATTCGACAAAAATGCTACTAAAATATTTGATGAATTCGACAAAAATACAGAACACATGAAAGTCATGTTTAAAGATGAATTTCCAATTTCATTTGCCAAAACTATTGATCACGATATCGAAAAATTATCTACTACAATCGAAAAGGATCGAATAAATCATTATGATGAAGTATCTGATGCTACTTATGATAAATATACAAAACTAAAGTGGTTCGTGAAATTAGCTGTTCCTACATTAAGCGAATTTCTCTTAAAACACAAAATTAATCCCAAATTATTTCTAAGTGATAAAAAAGAAATGAATGATATGTTGTCCAAAATGCCTTCATTAGATGTGTTTGTTGAATTAAGTTACACTCGTAATAAATCCTCTAAAGAGAGAGAGAGAGAGAGTGGTGAAAAAAAATGATTATTATGATATTTGTCATTTTGCAACTGCTCTTCCTTATTGTGATGTAATAATTGGTGAAAAAATGTTTGGTAATCTTAGTCAACGAACAAAATTAGATAAAAAAAATTACTGTTTCATTTTTAGCTCTCTTTCTGAATTTGCAGAAAAGAATTTAGTTGAATTAATTAGAACAATTCTAAACTCAAAAGGAAAAAAACTAAAAAGACTTTACTTAGTTCCAACTTGACAACTCTTCCTAGATACTCTGTGTATTTTGGTAGAACGTCCATTATGCCAAAAATCAACAAAAACTGAGATCACATCGATCTAAAATGTCTACTTAGGTTGGTCAATAAACTTAGATTAATATAATTAGCAATTTTTTTGCAAATTAGAAATCAATTGCTAGTAATTTTTGACGTTGAAGGTGTTTTGTATGATGAAGAATATCTTCCAATTCTTTCAGAAAAACTCAACAAGGAAGATGAAATTTGGGAAATCACAAAACAAGGAATTCAAGGAAAAATTAACTGGGAAGAAGGACTTCGAACTAGAGTTAACGCTTTAAAAGGTCTTGATGAAAAAACTTGTCAAGAAGTAGCTGATTCGTTACCGATTATGACTGGTGCTAAGGAAGCTTGTAGGGTCTTAAAAGCTGCTGGTTGGAAACTCATGGCTGTATCTGGTGGGTTTACACTGATGATGGGTAGATTACAAAAAGAATTGAGACTGGATTATGTCTATTCTAATGAATTAATCTTTAAAGATGGAAAACTTGATGGCGTAACAATTAATGTTGATTCTGACAAATCAAAATCTGCAAAAACAAAAATTGCGGAATGGGGAGAGAATAAAGACGATATTGTTTGTGTTGTAGATGGCGCAAATGATATAAAATTATTTGATATTTGTGGTTTAGGAATTGCTTATCGAGCACAAGATATCGTCAAGGATTTAGCCACTTCTATTTTAGAAGAAAAAGATCTATCAAAGATTTTGGATATCATTAACAAACACTACAAATTAGAATTAGAAACTACTCCTACTGCATAAACAATTTTTTAGTCCCTGCTTTCAGGTATTATAATTGCAAATTATCCCACTTCATATTGAAAAAGAGATTGAATCTACTGATGATCTTTCTGAGTTAATCTTAACGTCTTCTGAAATAAATGATGGAGACATTCTTGTTGTTGCACAAAAAATTGTTTCAAAACAAGAAGGAAGGACTATTGATTTATCGACTGTGAAACCTTCATTGTTATCAGAAGGTATAGGGTCTCAATATCAAAAAGATCCTAGAATAATTGAATTAATTTTATCTGAAACAAAAAGAATTGTTAGAATGAAAAATGGAATCATTATTGTTGAAACTAATAATGGCACTATTTGTGCAAATGCTGGTGTTGATGAAAGCAATGTGCAAGAAGGATATGCAACATTACTTCCAATTAATTCTGATACATCTGCGCAAACAATTCGCAACAAAATTCAGAAACAAACACACAAAAATATCGCAATAATTATTTCTGATACATTTGGTCGTCCTTTTAGGATGGGTCAAACTAACTGTGCAATTGGAATTTCAGGATTGAATCCTATACTTGATTATGCTGGAACGTTGGATTCTTTTAAAAAAATTTTACGTATAACTGAAATTGCAATTGCTGATGAACTTTCTGCTGCTGCTGAACTAGTAATGGGAAAATCTTTGAACTGTCCTGTAGCAATCATTCGTGATTATTCATTTAAAATGGAAGATCATATGATTGATAAATTAATTCGCCCAGAAAATGAAGATCTTTTTAGATAATTTAGGCTGTTAGCTACAGCTATTCTCTTTGTTATGTTGAAATAGATTTTAATATGACAAAACATTTTTGATGAAATAGTTCAATATGTCTGAATCAACTGAAAAAAAATTAGATGCAACTGGATTGTTTTGTCCTGAACCTGTGTTTAGAACAAAAATTGAAATTGAAAGAATGCAAGTTGGTGAAACTCTAACTGTTTCTGCCGATGATCCTGCTGCTGAAGATGATATTTCCAGATGGGTTACAAGAACTGGTCATGAATTATTAGACATGTCTAAAGATGGCAATGTAATTACATTTCAAATTAAAAAGGTGAAGTAACTAATCTCATGACTACTGTTACTGATACAGATCTATTGAATCGTGTAGGTAATACACCTCTTGTACAATTAGATTCTCTTTCTCATAATAATATTGAATATTTTGCAAAATTAGAAGGCCATAATCCATTTGGTTCTGTTAAAGATAGAGCTGCATATTGGATGATTAAAGATGGTGAAGAAAGAGAAATTTTAACAAAAGGAAAGAGCATAATTATTGAGCCTACTTCTGGAAATACTGGAATTGCATTAACTGGAATTGCTAATGTGTTAGGTTACAAAGTTGAGATAGTCATTCCAGAAAAAGCTAGTAATGAAACCAAAGAAATTATTAGAAATCTTGGTGCTAAGGTATTTGAGACAAGTGATGATTTGTGTCCAAAGGTTGGTGCAGGAACTGATCAAAGTATTGCACTTGCAACATCCATTGCATCATCAAGACCTGATACATATTATTCCCCAAATCAGTATGCTAATGAAGCAAATTTCAAGGGTCATTATATTGGAACAGGTCCTGAAATTTGGAAACAAACCGAAGGTAAAGTAACTCATTTCTTTACTGGGGTGGGAACTGGAGGTACTATTACTGGAATTGGTGTATTTCTTAAAGAAAAAAATCCTAATGTGAAAATCATTGGATGTCAACCTCAACAAAATCACTTGATTCAAGGATGGAGAAATTTTGAAGAATCTGCAAAGCCTGATTTATTTTTAAAAAGAGAAAATGTTGTAGATGACTGGGTTTCTGTAGATAATGATGAAGCATTTTCAGTGGTAAAAGCGGTATTTGAAAAAGATAAACTCCTAATCAGTCCTTCGTCTGCTGCAGTTTATGCTTGTATGAAGAAATATCCTATTGAAGGAGATGCATGTGTGGTGGGAATTTTTGCTGATGATGGACGAAAATTTAGAAGTGTGTATGCTACACAAAATGTTATGGCTGAAAATGAATTTGATAATGCTCTTAGTGAAGCAAAACACATGTCTGAATTGGCATACTAATATAATTATTCTAAAATTTTCTTTAGGTATTTTTCATAAGAATTCTCTAAGGAGATGATGTGTTGGGAATTTTTGCATATCCATTTCATGATGTAGACATTTGTTGCTGTGTTCGGTAATGCTTGATTTTTGATTTCTTTACTCCAATAACTTTGTTGTTTATCTTTAGTGTCAGCAATTGATGGATTTTCTTTAATCTTTTCCATAATTTCTAATAATGTTATTCCAAGTTGGCGAAATTTACTTATATGAAATAGGAATGTTTGTGATTCTTCCTTGTTTACTAAATTCATCAAAGAGTATACTTGATTATAATATTCCATCCCACTTTCGCTATATTTTTTAAAATCATCAATTCTTTTTTGCCAATATTCTTTGGTAGATTTTCCTTCTATTTTGTAACTGAACTGAATTTCGTTTAATTTCATTCCTAATGTTGCTAGTTTATCACTATGTTCTTTAGCTGATTTTTTTATATTTTCTTGTTTCTCAGTCATAAAATTTAGTACTTTTACTCATGTTAGAGAGTTTAAACCTTTGATTTTTTCCAAGCATCATTCGATTTTCTGGAGTAATACATTATGCATTTTTTACAAAATGAATCCCACTCATCAATTTTTAGTTTTTTAAAAAAATCTAGTGACCATTTGTATGTTGGCTCTTTTCTGTATTGAAATTGTTGAATAGCATAGATGTCTTTTTCTAAAAATTTATTCAGACATTTTTTGCATTGTGCATTTTTCATTCTCTTTTATCTGCACTTTCTGTAAGATGCTTATCTACATCAATTGCTGCCATACAACCGTATCCCGCAGCAGTGATTGCTTGTCTGTATTCTCTATCATGAACATCTCCTGCGGCAAAAACTCCTTCAATGTTTGTATGAGTTTTGTTTTTTAAAACCACGTATCCTTGATCGTCTAAATCAACCTGACCTTTGAATAATTTTGTATTGGGCTCATGTCCGATTGCAACAAAAAGACCTCCAACATCAAGTGTTGTTTCTTCATTAGTTTTTACATTTTTTAGGACTGCCTGTTGCATTTTTTGATCTCCTTTGATGTCAATAACTGCTGAATCCCAATGAAATTTTATTTTTTCATTGCTAAATGCTCTTTCTTGCATCACTTTACTTGCACGTAATTCACTTCGTCTGTGAACCAGATGTACCTTTGTAGCAAATTTTGTTAGAAACGTTGCTTCCTCTATTGCGGAATCTCCTCCTCCTGAAACTATTAGTTCAAGATTTCTAAAGAAAGGGCCGTCACATGTAGCACAATATGAAACACCTTTTCCAGCAAATGTTTTCTCTCCTTCCAATCCTAATTTTCTAGGATTCGCACCTGTTGCAATAATGATTGCACGTCCTTCGTACTCTTCTGTCCCTGTGAGAACTTTGTATGGTTTACGTCTAAAATCAACATCCACTGCTTCATCATCTACAATTGTCGTTCCCATTCTTTGGCATTGTTTTCTCATTTCAATCATCAAATCTGGGCCCATAATCCCATTTTCAAATCCTGGGTAGTTTTCAACTTCTGTGGTGTTAACTAGTTGCCCTCCTGGAAGTATTCCTGATAAAATCAAAGTATCATAACCTGCTCTAGAACAATAAATTCCTGCAGTATACCCTGAAGGGCCTGCTCCAATGATAACTACATCAAACTTTGTTTTTTTATCTGGGATCTTTGGACCCTCATCTTTTGTTTCAAGTATTGATACACTATCATCTGCTGCCATCATGATAATTCATTTGTCTATGCTTCAATAATTTAAGTGAATGTCCTTTTTGGGTTATTTAGATTTCATTTTTAATTCGTCGATAATTTTTTGATGTTTTTCACAAAATTTTTTGTTTTCTAGTTGTGAGAAAAAAAGGTCTTTTTGCCAGTGTGCATTGAATAATCTACAGTCTTTATGCTCACAAAACGCTTCACCTGTCTCATAATATACGATAGCTTGTATTAGATACCCTTCCGTAATTTCTGATATTCTTGAATCATGATATTCTAAAAATTCTCCTTTGTATTTTTTCTTGATCTCTTCTACTCTTTCTTGAGAAAAATCTGTTATTAATTCTAAATAGTAATCTTTTGGCTTTGCAGGAGCTTCTATCATGCCTGTTGTTGAAATTATTGTTGGATTAGAACCAATTATGGCTCTAGCATGATATCTGAAATCATTCTCCTCAAATGTACATGTGAGTTTATTTGTAAAAATAATATGCAATGTTTCACTATTATTTTCATTTGTAGGAATCAGTTCAGTAATTGCTTTATGAATCTCAAATCCATCATATAGCGTCATTTCTTCTCTTTGTGACATGTCTTTGTTTTCTTTTTCTATTTGTATGTCTTCTGTAGATGGATTATGTTTCTCAAATGATTTTTTTAAATCAAAAATCCTTGTACTTGCAATTTTTTCAAATGTCTTTTCATTTGAGAATTGAAAAATATTTTTTCTTGTCTCAATTTGAATTTGAAATGTATCTTTAAGAAATCTTTCTAATCTTTTTAATTGAATTTCAGGAACTGTAGGCTCATCATATAGAATAATTTTACTAGTTTTCAATAAGATATTGTTGTAATGATGGCTTATCTTTCTAACTCTTTGATTTTTGCTGCTGTTATTTCAGCTGCTCTTTTTCCAGAGTATAGCATTGAACCAAATGTTGGTCCCATTCTTGCCAATCCATGTGTTTCAGTAACTGACATTCCTGCGGCAATTAATCCTGGATATATTTCTCCTGTTTTGTGAACTACGTGTTCTTCTCCATCATTGACAAACATTGGCTCCATTCCTTTCCATTTAGCTAGTCCTCTATCTACTAGTCTTTTCACAGCTACAGAATCATGACCTGATGCATCAATGATTATTTTTGCTTCAAAGGCAATTGGATCAACACATGTAATATTACGTGGCAATGCTGAAACTGGCATCCAATTAACAACAATTCCTGCAACTCTACCGTTTTTCAATACTAAATCATCAAACTTTGTAAGTTGAAGGAATTTTACCCCTGCATCACATGCACCTGCAATTAATTTTGATACTGCATGTGGACCTGGTGTTAAGTACAATCCTTCTGCAACTTTTTTATATGGCACTCCTAATTCATCCCAGATTTTTTGTGCAGGCTCTCTAACTGTAACTGGATTCATCATGTATCCTCCTAACCAATAACCTCCTCCAAGGTAGTTGTTTTGTTCAATGACTAGAACTTTGTAACCCCTGTTTGAGAGTTCTCTACTTGCAGTTAATCCTGCAGGTCCAGCACCGATAATGATGACATCTGACTCTGCTCTATCAATTAAAACATCATGAAATTCATTTGCAATTGCACGTGTAATTTCAACTTCACGTACGTCTGTAAATATTTTAGAAGATTGTTCTGCAACTGTTGCCTCTTGCATGTCGATGATTCATTCTCTGAATAATTAATACTTTGCCACAATTTTTTAAAAAATTAGGTAACACTAATCCTAATCTAATTATGATGAGCAGAGAAGTAGGAAAATTACGTGTCTTGCTGAAAATTCTTCTCCTAAAACATCCATATATCAAAAATTTATATCCAAACTAAAAGGAAATTCTTTGTATTGACTGCTGATCTAAACCCATCTCCATCTGATTCTATAAAACCCAAAATTAATTGGGCTAGAATGGAAGAAGCTGATAATTTTGCTAAAACCGTAAAACTATTCCGTCAAGGAAAATATGATGAAGCTAATTTTAGACGATTTAGACTTCAACATGGTGCATATGGTACCCGGATGACTGGAGATTATGCAATGGTTCGAGTTAAGCTTCCTGCAGGAGAATTTTATCCACATCAATTTGAAAAAATTGCTCAACTAAGTGAACAGTACTCTATTGGAAGTGCGCACTTTTCAACACGAGAAAATATCCAACTACACTGGGTAATTCTTGAAGATGTTTCAGAAATATTTAGAGGTCTTGCTGAAGTTGGTCTAACATCTAGAGAAGCATGTGGAAATTCTGTAAGAAATGTCATGTGTAGTCCATTATCTGGTGTTTGTTCTGATGAGAAATTTGATGCAACTCCATATGCACTTGCAACAGCTAGATTCTTTTTAAGAAATCCTATGGCTCAAAACCTTCCACGTAAATTCAAATTCAATTTTACATGTTGTGAAAAACACGGAATGGTACGAATGGTTGATGTTGGATTAATTCCACAGATTAGAGAAATAGATGGTTCTACTCAACGAGGTTTTAAAATATTTCTTGGTGGTGGATTGGGAAACAAATCCTATGTGGGACATCAATTAGAAGAATTTACTCCTGAGGAAGATTTACTTTATACTTCTATGGCAGTAGTAAGAATCTTTGATAGACTTGGTGATAGAAAAAATCTTGCAAGAAATAGAATGCGTTATCTTGTAAATGATATGGGATGGGAAAAATTCCAAAACCTAGTTCTAAAAGAAAGAGCAATTGTAAGAGCTACACAATCAGTGATTACTAAACTAGAAGTTGATGATACACCAAATGAAATTAAACGACCAATTAGAATTTCTGATGAGAGCGGCTCATCTGTGCCTGATGGTTATGCAAGATGGCTCAAAACAAATACCATTAAACAAAAACAATCTGATTACCGTTCTGTGTTTATCACTCTTGAAGCAGGTGATATTACTGCAAATCAACTTAATGGATTAGCAGGACTGATTCGTGATTTCTCCTCTGAAGGAAAAGCAAGATGTGGTTTTACACAAAATGTAGCATTACGTTATGTCCATGAAGATGATTTATCACGCTTATATTCCAAACTTCTTGAGGTTGGATTAGCAAAATCCGGTGCACTAACAATGACTGCTCCAATTGGTTGTTCTGGTACAACTTCATGTAATCTTGCATTAACGAATTCACATAGATTGGCAAAAGAAATTCAAAGAAAATTCCTTGAATTAAAACTTGATGAGGATGATGATCTATCTGATTCTTCTATTAAGATAAGTGGGTGTCCAAATTCTTGTGGTCAACATGGAATTGCAACTATTGGATTCTTTGGAGGTGGAGGACGTGTTGGAAAAGACATGTATGCAAATTATCAAATGTCTTTAGGTGGCCGTTCTGATGGTGATACTATGCTGGGCCAAACCTGTCTTAGGGTTCCTGCAAAAAGAGTAATTCCTGTAATTCTAAAAATCATTGAAGTATTCAAAGAAAACAAGAAACCAGATGACACTCTACAGTCTTGGATTCATAGAGTTGTAAGTAACAGTGAGGACTCTGAAATAAAATCAATTAATGATATCAAAAAAGTTTTAGAATCTTTAGTTATTCCGCCAACCAAAGAAGATGATCCTGACTTTTACCTTGATTATGGTAATGACACTAGTTACCATACAAAAACTGGAAAGGGTGAATGTGCTGCTTGACAGAGTCTGGTAAAATAACAACGGATGTAGACTCTTTACGTTCAGAAATAAGAGACAAAAGTGTTCGAGTAATTGATGTTAGACGAGAAGCTGATTACAAACAAGATCATATTCATACTGCTGTAAACTTACCCTTGGCGAACCTCTTGTCTGATGATAGTCCTGAACGTGTTTTAAAACTCATAAACACTATGGGAATTGATAATGAAACCCCTGTTGTTGTTTATGATGATACTTTTGGTGCTCTGGCCTCTAGAGTAGCTTGGACCTTGGAATATCTTGGTCATTCTGATGTAACTTTGCTTGAAACGACTTATAGTAATTGGAAATCCCTTGGATTAGAAAATGATTCTCAGATTCCTGAAATACAAAGCAAGGATCACTCTATGAATTTACAACCAAACATTTTGGCCACTTCTGATTATTTGGAAAGTGCTAAGGAAAAAGATGATGTAATTTTAATTGACAATAGGGAACGACTTAATTTTCTTGAACAACATATACCCGGTGCAATTAATATCCCTTATCGAACTCTTGGAAATAAAGACAAGATTCTACGTCCAAAAGAAGACATGAAACGTCTGCTTGAAAATCGAGGTGTCACTGGAAACTCAGAAATCATTACCTATTGTGGCAGTGTAGGCACTCTTTCTGGGTTGGCGTACTATGCGTTAAAATCCACAGGATTACCTAATACAAAATTGTATGTTCGTTCTTTTAAGGAATGGAAAAATCTTCAAAAACCTACAGAAAAACAAGAAGATGCTACTTATTGGGATTTATCTGCAGAATAATTAAGAAATTTGGGTTCTAAGTTTTTTTGTAATTGTTACTTCGATGTTATCAAATAATACTAACATCTTCTCTTTGTTATTAATTAGATAATCTTCTCCTCTATCCTTTAATCTAATCTTCCATAGTCTTATCTCTCTGTGTTCATCAAAAAAGTTTTCAATCATTTGCTCGCCAGATTTTTTTGGGTCTATGAATTCATCAAAAATATCAATTACTTTCTCTACATCCTCTTCTTCTATTGCTTCTTTTACGGAATGAATGGCATGACTTAGTTCTTTCAAATTCTTAACTGGTTTTGGTAATTTTTTCTTTGTAATTCCAAACAAACTTTTCTTTTCCTTTCCAATCTTCTCTGCAACATTATCTGCCAGATCATAAATTGGAATTTTACTTAACCCCTCTCGTTTTTCATTTTGTACGAGAAGTCCTTTTTCAACTAATTTTCTTAATCCCTCTTCTGCATCAATTTTATCTAGATATGTTGTCCAGACAATTGCGCCAATTGTGTGATATCCTTGTCTAACTGATTCTAAAACCACTACTTCTTGAATTCTCTTGAAGCCTTCTTCAATTCTAACGTTCATGAAGTCTTTATCCCGAATTGATTTTCTTGCATTTTTAACATCAATCTCAATTGAACGTTTCAATGCATCTAGTGATTCTGGCACTTGGTTTAGTAACGATAAGAAACAAGCTTTGTTATACCAAGCCATTCCATATGTTGGATCTGATTCAACTGCTTTTTCAACTGCATCTAATGCTTTAGCATAATTTTTTTGCTCATAATGTACTAGCCCTTTAAGATTCCAAGCTTCTGCATTTGTAACATCAATCTCAAAAATTTTATCATATACTCTTAGTGCTTCACTATGATCATCTAAGTGAAATCTTGCATATCCTAATTTCATCAAAGTCTCTACATTAGTAGGATCAATTCTTAGTGCTTGCTCAAATAGTATGACCGCATCTTCTAGTTTTTCATCAGCCATAAAATTAATTCCTTTTTTGAATAATTTTTTACGATTATAGTCCGGATCTACTAAACTGGTTTCTTTAACCTCTTTTTTTTCTATTTTTGCTTCATCTAATTCCTTTGATTTTTTTCCGAAAAGCTTTTTCACTAGCTCAAAATGCAATTTTATCTAGATAAATACTATCCTCTGCTGCTTGACATCTTCTACACGTTATTTAGAATAGACCCATGCGATCTAAATACAGAAATACTTGAAATATGCACAAACGAATGTGTCATCTCAGCCGCGTATAGAAATTCAAGGACATGCGCCCTTTAAGCAATCAGGTGTTTATGAGGCTCAAATTGCAATAACTGATAGTAAACCTACAGATGATTCAATTAAATCTAAACAATTCTCAACTTTATGGAAAGGTAATTTTCATCTTAGAGTAAAAGATGGCATATTTTCTGAAACAATTGGTTCTCCAAAAAATCCACTTCCTTCATCTATCGACAGTCTTGACACTATTTGGATTATTGTAACTGATCTATTTTCTTCAGTACATACAATATTTGATGTTCCTTTGGTAAGGTCAACAAGAAAATTACAATCTGACACTAAAACAATTTCCGAAAAACAAAAACGTTATACCAAATCAACTAGTGCTAGTTCTGTTCGTGACAAAGGTTCTCCGGGTCAGCAAGGTCAACCTGGTGACAAAGGTCCTCCAGGTCTCCAAGGTCCATCCGGTAACAAAGGTCCAGATGGCATCATAGGTCAACCTGGTGATAAAGGTCAACCTGGTAACAAAGGTCTTGCTGGTGACAAAGGGCTTACTGGTGAAAAAGGAGTTACTGGTGATAAAGGCGATAAAGGTGACAAAGGAATTTCTGGTCCACTTGGTGACAAAGGTGACAAAGGTTCAACAGGCCCTGTCGGAGACAAAGGACAATCAGGATTAAAAGGACCGTTAGGTCAATCCGGAGAAAAAGGTCCAACTGGTCCATCCGGTGATAAAGGATTATCAGGATTAAGAGGTTCTCCGGGAGAAAAAGGTGACAAAGGTCCAGCAGGTTCACCTGGTGACAAAGGATTAACAGGCCCTCAAGGAACTCCGGGAGAAAAAGGTCCAACTGGTCAAACAGGTGTTCAAGGCGAAAAAGGTCTTCAAGGAATTGCAGGTCCTATTGGAGAAAAAGGTGACAAAGGAATCACAGGCCCTGTCGGAGAAAAAGGTACATCTGGTCCACCTGGTCCTGTTGGAGAAAAAGGTAACAAAGGTTCTGAAGGTTCTGTCGGAGAAAAAGGTCCACAAGGTCCACAAGGTCCTGCAGGAGCTAAAGGTCTTACAGGAGTTCCAGGTCCGCAAGGAGAAAAAGGAGAAAAAGGATCGTCAGGCCCTATTGGAGAAAAAGGTACATCTGGTCCAATTGGTACTACCGGAGAAAAAGGTCCACAAGGTCCACAAGGCTCTCAGGGTGAGCGTGGTGTAACCGGTCCACCAGGAGAAAAAGGTCCACAAGGTCCACAAGGAATTCAAGGCCCACAAGGTGAAAGAGGTCCAAATGGTCCACTGGGTCCAGCAGGCGAACAAGGTTCTGTAGGTGAACAGGGTCCACTGGGTCCAGCAGGTCCACGAGGTCCTCCAGGCCCACCAGGAGAAAAAGGTCCAGCAGGTGGAATGTCCTCTGAACAAAAAACTATCTTTAAAGAATTATTAGAGATTTTGACAAATAAAAATATCATTACAACTGAAGAACAAATTAAACTAATGAGTTATCTTTACTAATCAGGTTGAATAGGTAATTACAATGAGTGAAAAACCAAATAAAATTGAATTTGAGATGTTAGATTATAAACGACTAGAAAATGATTTTGTATCTTTTAAATTAGAAGATGGAACTGTAGTTAAAGTTAAAATTGATTTAGATAGAGTTGGAAAAGCTATAAATCATAAAAATCCTGACGGTACTCCTCATTATGCAATTAGCACTGCTGTCAAATTATCCATCACTCCTCCTGACAAAAAATTCTCAGTAGAAAAAAAACCTGGTAAAGGGACAAACACAAAACCACCTGAACAGATGTTTAGTTAACACTAGTTTAGAATTTAGAAAAAGGAAAACAATTCGTCGTCTATAAGACGATTGTTAGTTTATTGACGAGATTATCGTCTTCTTTTAGCTGCTTTTCTCTTTGGAGCTGCTTTTCTCTTTGGAGCTGCTTTTCTCTTTGGAGCTGCTTTTCTCTTTGGAGCTGCTTTTCTCTTTGGAGCTGCTTTTCTCTTTGGAGCTGCTTTTCTGCTTTTCTCTTTGGAGCTGCTTTTCTTTTAGCTGCTTTTCTCTTTGGAGCTGCTTTTTTTAGCTGCTTTTCTCTTTGGAGCTGCTTTTCTTTTAGCTGCTTTTCTCTTTGGAGCTGCTTTACGTTTTGTTGATCTACGTTTAGTTGCAGCTTTTCTTTTTGTAGCCATTGATGTGTCGACATTTTCATCGTTTTTCAGTGGTTAAACTAAAGAAAGTTACACAAACTGATAACAATTAATCAAGTAGGTTTTTTCTAAAAAAATTTCTTTTGATCGTAAAACTTTTCAATAAACACTTTCTGCAGATGGTCTTTTTCCTTGCAACCAACTAGTTTTACCACAAATTGTACATTTGTACTTCCTTCTACGCTTGTATGTTGCCATTTCTGGAAGAAAAACTAATTCTTGTTTTGTTTTTATCATGCAAAATGTGCACCACCTGTACTCAATTTCGTGACTCATGTCCCTCTTTTTTTAATTATTGTTAGAACGTCTTCATCTAGTAAAATATGACTTAATCCTACTCTTTGTCCTCCAAACTTTACACTTTTACCCCAAACCAAACCATATCTGAACTCTCTTCTCAATCTACGATGAAGTTTATTACAAATATCTTCAACGGTGTCTCCTTCTCTTGCAATTAATGGTTCTTTGAAATCTGTTTCTCCTCCTTTTGGCCTCATGTAAATTCTAATGAATTTTAATCTCTCATAGATTTTCTCTTTTACTAATTCAATATTGATATCTGAATTTGCTGATACTTCAATTACTTCTGATTTTATTTTTGTCTTTAAATTTTTCAAAAATTCTTTGTCTACTAAATCAATTTTATTTAAAATTGTAATAGCTTTTGAATAACTGATATTTCCAGCAATATGATCTGATAATTGTTCTGATGTGAGGTCTTCTCTAATAACAACGCGTGCACTAACTATTCCATAAAGGTGTAAAATATCTTTGAGATGTTTTTCTGTGATCTTTGTAAGTTTTATCTGTTGAGCAACTGCAATTCCTCCCATTGCTGCTTTCTCAATTGTAATGTTTGGTGGTAATTGATTAAGTCTAATTCCAATATTGCCTAATTCATTTACTAAAACATCTTCATGATATGGCTGAAACACATCTAACATTAGTATGACTAGATCTGCAGTTCTGGCAACTGATAAAATTCTTTTACCTAATCCTTTTCCTGTAGATGCTCCTTTAATAATTCCAGGAAGATCTAATACCTGTATTTTTGCACCTCTATACTCCATCATGCCGGGAACTACTGTTAGTGTTGTAAATTGAAATGCTCCGATAACTGAGTTTGCCCCTGTCATTTTATTTAGTAATGTGGATTTTCCAACACTTGGTAATCCAATGAATACGACAGTTGCATCCCCTGACCTTCTGACGTCAAACCCGTCTTGTTTCATGCCTGATTTTTTAATGACGTTCGCTTCTTGTTCTCTTTTCAACTTTGCAATCTTTGCTTTGAGTAACCCTATGTGGTGTTCTGTAGCTTTGTTAATCTGGGTTTTTGCCATTTCATCTTGAATGGCTTTAATTTTTTCAGGAATTCCCAATACTACTCATCTCATGCAACATTCTTTTCAAATAAAACCGTATTACTTTGCTTACGCAGCAAATATTATTCGGTTTGTAAAACAGTTTGTATGAAAAAGAGAACGTTTGCAGTAGATATTGATGGTACAATTACTGAAAATGGTGGAGGCAGAATACATTTGGATGCACTTGAAGCATTAAGACGTCTAACTAACATGGGGCATAATGTGATTTTTGTAACTGGCCGTTCTTCAGTTGAGGGATTTTTGCTATCTGTGTTTGGTGGCACTACCAAAGTTTCAGTTGGTGAAAATGGTGGATGTATCACCCTTGATACTAATGAACATATCTTGTTAGGTAATCTTGAAGAATGTAAAAATGCATTTCAAGTAATTAAAAACAATGTTGATAATGTTAAGCAAAAACCTGTTTTTCCTAGAATGACTGAAGTTGTCTTAGAGAGAACTTTTGATTTAGATCTTGCAAGAAAGATAGTTTCTGAAAATAATCTTGATGTGGAATTATCTGATAGTCAATATGCTTATCACATTAATTCTTCTGGAATTGACAAGGGTACTGGATTTAGTGAAATTATGAAAAAGATGTCTATTTTACGAGAAGATGTAATTGCTATTGGGGATAGTGCAACTGATATTCCATTGTTTAAAGTAGCAAAAACAAGTATTGCTCTAGGAAATGCTTCAGAACAAGTACAATCTGAGGCTAGTATGGTAGTTTCTGCCAAGGCAGGAGATGGTGTTCTTGAGGCACTAGATAAATTAGCACCTAAATTATCTGAGATATAGTAATGACTTTCAAATCAATAATAGATGAAATTGAAAATAATCTTGTCAAGATTCTAAATGATCTCTCAATTGGTGATGTGAAATTCACTGTTGAACCTGCAAAACCTGACTTTGGTGATGTTAGCTCAAACATTTCATTTTTACTTTCAAAGAATCTTAAGAAAAGTCCAAAAGATATTGCTGAAATGCTGTCTGAAAAATATAATCAATGCTCTAACACTCTAGTTTTAAAATCAGAGGCACACCAATCAGGGTATTTGAATTTTTTTGCTAATTGGGAAAAGCTAAACCAATTAATCTTATCTGAATCACATCTTCCAGAATTTGGTGATGTTGATATTGGAAAAAATTCTACAATTGTAGTTGAACATACAAGTGTGAACCCTAACAAGGCTCTTCACATAGGACATGTTAGAAATATTATCATTGGTGATAGTGTATCCAGAATTTTAAAGAAAGCAAATTACAAAGTTAATGTTCTAAACTATATTGATGATTCTGGACTTCAAGTGGCTGATATTATAGTTGGATTCAAACACTTGGGGTTTGCTCAGGAATCTCCTAATGGAAAGAAATTTGATCATTATTGTGGTGATGATGTATATGTCAAAACCACAGAAAAATATGAATCTGATTCGAGTCTTGAAGAAATCAGAAAAAATGTTCTAAAAGAACTTGAAGATGGAACTTCTGAAACTGCCAAATTTGCAGATACAATTACAAGAAAAGTTTTGGCAAACCAATTAGAGACATGTTGGAATCTGTCTGTTTCTTATGATTGTCTTAATTTTGAATCTCAGATAATTCGTTCGGGATTATGGGGTAAAATTTTTGAAAAACTCAAAGAAATGAACCTAATAGAATTTGAAAATGATGGTAAGAATTCAGGATGTTGGGTAATTCGTGGTGAAGATAAAGAAGAAGATAAGGTAATTGTCAGAAGTAATGAAACTGCAACATATATTGCCAAAGATATTCCATATGCTGCATGGAAACTAGGATTACTTGAGGATCCATTTCATTATGAGAAATATGAAAAAGAACAACCTGATTCTAGAGTATTATGGCAAACTACTTTGAATCAAAATGATTCTACTCAAGATTTCACTGGAGATAAAGTCATCACTGTGATTGATTCACGTCAAGCCAGATTACAAAAAATTATCACCTCTTTGATGGGTAAATTCAAATCAATTCCAGATGCGTATGTTCATCTTGGGTATGAATCAGTAACACTTAGTTCTGAAACTGCAAAAGTTCTTGGGTTGAATACTGATGGGAAGCAAGCTCAAATGTCTGGAAGAAAGGGACTTTACGTCAATGCTGATTCTGTATATGATTTGTTAAAAAAGAAAACAATTGACGAAACTCAAAAAAGACATCCTAAAATGGATTTATCTGAGGTTGAAAAAATTGCTCATAATGTTTCAGTTGCTACTTTACGTTATGAGATGATAAAACAAGATTTAGATAAAATAATTGCATTTGATTTAACAAAGTCTCTTAGTTTGGATGGTGATACTGCACCATATATCCAATACACACACGCAAGAGCTGCAAGAATCTTGGAAAAATCTAAACGCGGTGTATTGATTGACGTTGATTTTTCTCTGCTAAAAGAACAATCCGAACTAGATTTGATTAAAACAATTGGTTTGTTTGATATGCAAGTTCGTGATGCTACAAATAATTTATCTCCAAAAGTTATTGCAAGATATTGTCATGATTTGGCTGTTGTATTCAATTCATTTTATGAACACACCAAGGTTTTAGAATTAGGTGATGAAGCATTAGAAAATTCTCGCCTTTGTACTGTGGATTCATTTAAAATCACACTTGAAAAGGCATTAGATCTTCTTGGCATAGTTGCTCCTGATAGAATGTAATGTCCTAGAGAGACAACAGAGTCATCCCTCTAGGTTTGTTGGCGTGCAAACCAATCACTGTTTAACGAATAGTTTTAAGCCAATAAACCTTACTTTTTCATAATTGTCTGAATTAACTGATAAAATTACTATTCAAGAATCAAATCTATCTGATGCTACCAAAAAAGAATATGATTTCAGGCTTGGGTTATTCTATCGTTTTGCACCAATCAAATCAGATGATGAGCTGATTGATTGTCCATCTGATGAATTGCAGAAAATCCTGGTTAATTATACAAGATCTTTGATAAAACGAGTTTATGAAAATGATCTGTCAGCTAATACAGTTCCCAAGATGTTTAGAGGAATTAGATGGCTGCTTAATTCCAATTATCGTGAGAATGACATTAAATGGAAACCAATAGAAGCATTATTTCCAATGCTGTGTTTCCTAACATGACTAGTTTATCCAATTAATCTCACCACTCAAGCTTTAGATCAGAGATATTTCTAACATTTTATGAAACGTAATTGGAAAAAATATAACAAATCACTAGTCAGACGTGGAGAAATCATGTTCTCTTTTGATGCAATGGAACAATGGGACACAGAACTCAAAGAGATGAATCATAACAAAGAAGGACACAGGTACGTTTATCCTGAATCATTCATGGAAGCATTAGGATATTGTCATCTCTATTTGCATCTGCCATTCAGACAAACAGAAGGCCTGATAAAATCACATCTAAAAGAAAAATCAAAAACTCCAACGTATTCTGCCATTTGGAAACGTGTCAACAAGTTACACATCAAGATGAATCCCAAACTGGGAAAGGACATTGTAATTGCAATTGATATAGCGAGAAGTATAAATTCGTGAGTTATTTTCAAGGAATTCTAGTTTGGTTGTTCGTATTTACCTAGGTAAAATAATTTATCCTCTACTTTTTTGATGATTTTTAGTTCACGAACTTTGTCTCTTCGCTATACGAGGAAGTAAGGCAGTAAAAATCAATTATAATGAAAAAGATTTTAGAAATCATGAATTTAATTTTTGGATTGACGACAACAACGGTAAGATTTCTTCCTCAGAACTTAAACAAAGATCTGAGAGTCTATCAGAAATTTTAAATCGAAAGCGAGAAGAATCAAAAATTCTAGATATTCCAAATCATATACGTTCTCCAAACTATTTTATCATAATAGAGCGTGATATTGAAAACAATTTCAGTAGATTTGAACCATTTGAATTTGAAAGATTGATTGCCAAACTTTTTGAGAAAAAAGGATACAAAGCATCAGTGACACAGCAACGTGGTGACTTTGGAATAGATGTTTTATCTGAAGCTGGAAATGAAAAGATTGACATTCAAGTAAAACATTGGCAAGCATCAGTTGGGGGGTCCTGATGTACACAAAACACTTGGATCTATGATAACATTTGGTGCTACTCGTGCAATGGTTGTAACATCTTCAGATTTTACAAATCAAGCATACGAGATTCAAAAGATGGGAGCACCAATTGAGTTATGGAATGGCAGCAGATTAAGAGAGGAATTCAGACAATATTTGCTTGATGCAATTAATGAAGCAAGAAAAAACGAAAATTAAAAACTATATCAAGAAATTTAGAATTTAGATAAAACAAATGCGATCATAAAAATTTGAGATAATGTTAATCAGTAAACATCAGTAGCGGCAATATTCGTTACTTCCATATTGTGATGTTTTTTGTGCAGAAAAGTACAACAAGGTATTATAACTACTACTTTACGATAAATTTATCATGCAACTGGAAAAACCAAAGCGTTTATGGTTGCCATTATTAATTTTGAAAAATACTGGTAAGATTACATCGAAAACAAAATTTCAAAAAATTGCATTTCTATCTCAATACGAATCAAAGATAGATGATTATGATTTTAGAAAACATCATTACGGACCATATTCAGACTCTTTTGCATTAGATGCTTCTTGCTATTCAGATTTAATTACTGAAACAGTTCATCCTTCCCATCATTCTGGTGGATATTACTACACTTATTCTTTAACAGATGAAGGTCTTAAACAACTATCTCAATTTGAAAAAGAGATGAATCCTGAATTAATTAGAAAAGTAACTGAGAACATCAACAAGTTTAAAGATTTTACAACTTGCCAATTATTAGAAGATGTATATTCAAAATTTGCATTAAAAACAAACGACTCGATGACTCTTGAAGAAGAAGTTACATACGACTTGCTTACAGTTAAATCTCCAATCACTAATTGTTATTTGAATTATCATGCTAGACAACCTACTTTCATTTTAGCAATTTTAGATACAATTGAGAAAATCTTTTCTAATGTAGAAAAGAAACAAGATACGGTTCAAAGAGGAGTTATTTTTAATATTTCAAAAGAGATAATTCATAAATGCAAAGAAATTGGAAAAGAATTATCTCCACCTACAAATTCTGATTTCTTAAGACCAACATTTTTAGAACTACATGAGCAGATACAATTTCTTACGGAATACTGTGATACAAGAGAAATTTTCAAAGATCCATATTCACAGCCATTAGAAGAAATTATTTCAGAGGATGATGCAGAACGACTAGCAAAAGAACTATCAGAAATGACGATTCCTGCATAGTAATACCTGACACTAATGCATGTTTACATTACTCCATTAATCATAAAATAAAACGAAAGTCTGGAAAACCAATTATCATTGCATTGTCAAATTCTGCTGCAATGAAGTATTATCTTGAGGCTGAAATTGCTAAAAATACAGTAAGAATCATAGACAAAATTTATTCTGAGGCTGTGATAAAAATCTGGGATATTTTATCTGAGAGAGGTGGAAAGGCAAATTTACATCCAAATGTCACATATCGACTTGTGCAAGAGTCATTCAAACGCTTTAGTGATTTACACAATAATTCTACCCTACCTGATAATGATACTCTTTTAGAAAATGTCAGAAAAATGTTTGATGATATTTGGAAGTACCCTGCATTAGCTGGAAAAAGAGAAACATGGGCAAGAATGAAAAAGACCAAGGTTTCTGCAGGTCCACCAGGTGGTGCAGATATTGAGATACTTGCAACCATTGCAAATATTGCAAAAACAAACAAAGTCAGTTTACTTACATTTGATCATGACTTTCTTGTGTTTACAGAAGAGATTCAAAGTATGTTTGGTGTTGAAATAATCAATGCTGGAATGATACCTAATTGAGACTTGGGCATAATGATTTACAAAAATAAAATCATTCAACAGCAAAGCATTCTTCTTACAACTCTTGGATTCTCATTGCCAATTACACAGTTGTAGTACACTGCCAACTGATACACCAACACAAATCAACACAAATGATTTCACGTTATCAAATCCTTTTACTGGCAATATGCCAATTCTAAACGTACTTTTTAGTATCTCAAAGAGTGGTTCAATTGAGATTTTTCTATCTCTGTACAACTCTTGACCAATCACAGAATTGTAAAACCCTACAAGATTAATTCTTTCTGGCGGAGTATGTGGGTATTGCTTTATTGGGGTAATCAATCTGAGATGTTTTTTGTTGCTAAAACGATATAATTTGGAATCATCATATGCAGGATCACATAGAATATTCTTGACTAATCCTGAAAGTGATTCAGCTAGTGTGCAATAATTGACTGTCATAACATTTGCAGTGCCGACATTAGCTGACAATGGAACAATTAGTTTGCCAGTACACAACTATGTGTAATTTGTATCCAAATATCCAACCCTTTGATTTGGAATATCCCCATTTGGCATCCGTATCAATTCCTGAAATTGGTAAACGATTATTCTTCATGTTTGATTTGTGCCATACTGGACCTGCAGCCTTTAGCATGGAACCATCAGCTGATGCGGATTTGTTCTCTACTATTTTTTCTGAAACAAACAGGTTTCCCATTTGCTGATCATCTGTGTAATTGGAAGATTCTGAAATCTTCTGTCAATGGTACGTCTGTCTGGGATTTGTGTTAGTCTGCAAACCTTGAGCAGTTTGTCATTGTTACATTTGATTGAAAGAAAATAATGAAACGTATTGTTGCTTGGAATTCTCATCCATGATTTTATAATGTACAATTGTACCATTAATACAGTTGGGTAGACATATGGTCTGCCACGTTTTAGAATGTCTTCATACAAAGAGAGTGTTCCAACCAGATACAAAACACCAATAAGAAATGATTCTGATGTAATATTGCTGGGGATTTTTACATTCATGATATGATGAAATAATATTGTAGAGATCCTTGGCTTTTTTCATTTGAATAATTTAAGAAACTGATTAAAAATTAGAATTAGTTATGCCCAAGTTTCATTAGTAATTGTTATAATCTAAAGTTCAAAATTATTGTAATGAAACATCTTGAAGAAAATAATACTACTTACAGATCTCATTGGTGGCGAGCTATGTCTATGAGGGTTGCATTATTCATTCACGCTTGGATTCCATCATTATTCTCAACTTATGCATCTGAAAAGATGAATCATGTTCCAAATACTAGATAATATGATGGTGGCCAATATTCGCTAAACGCTATTTGGCGTGCAAACCAATCATCCAAAATTGTTCTAATTTAGTCCATAAATGTTTGGATTAGTTAACTTCTTCGCCACAATGAATACATCTCTTCATTGATAGAATCTCAAACCATGCAAAATGATGAGTAAACCCATCTTTACAACTTATAGGGCATAACTAAAATAAATCCTGATTCAAGAGTTCTTATCAAAAATAGTATCGATCTAACATTGGATTCTATGCTCTTTTTTTGTGCCTAGACCTCTTGAAATATAGTACAAATACGTCACTTGATATAATCAATAAACCATACAACAACGGTAATATTATTTGGTCCTAGAAACTCTCAATGCAGATGGTGTCTGCAAACGTTGTGGAAAAAATACTATGTTAACAGATAATGTGACAGGGGAAAGATTTTGTGGTAAATGTGGCTATGTTGTTTCTGAGGAATTGCAAAATTCTGGACCAGAATGGCGATCATTTTCAAAAGAAGGTGGGGCAGATCCTACTAGAACTGGTGCCCCAACAACACTTGCGATGCATGATAGAGGACTATCTACAATTATCAATCCGATAAACAAAGACTCCACTGGAAAACCACTCACATCTGCTATGAAAAGTACAATTGAGAGACTAAGAACTTGGGATAGTAGAAGTAAAATACATGCATCTTCAGATAGAAATCTCAGAGAAGCATTAAGTCAATTATCAACACTAAAAGACAAACTTTCACTTTCTGATACCGTTATTGAAAAAGCATCTTACATTTACAGAAAAGCACTTGAGAAAGGACTTGTTAGAGGACGTTCAATTTCAGCTTTGATTGCAGCAGCCCTTTATGCTGCATGTAGAGATACAGAAACTCCTAGAACTCTAAAGGATGTTGCAGATGCAGGTAATATTAAGAAAAAAGATATTTCAAGATGTTATAGAATACTGCATCAAGAATTAGAACTAAAAATGCCTGTAGTTGATCCAATTCAATGCATTGCAAGAATTTCAAGCAAGCTTGGAATTACAGAAAAGACAAAACGTTATGCAGTTAAGGTACTCAAAATTGCTCAAGAAAATAAGGAATCAGCTGGTAAAGATCCAATGGGATTAGCTGCTGCTGCATTGTACTTGGCGTGTGTAAAAAATAATGAAGATATGACTCAACGAGATATTGCAGAAGCTGCAAATGTTACTGAAGTAACTATCAGAAATAGATACAAAGGACTAAAATTATCTGAGAATTCAGATTAGGATACAAAATATAATAAAAATATGACACAAACTAAACCCGTAATTGCAATTGTCAATGTAGTAGCTTCTGCAACAATAAACCAAAGATTAGATCTTGTAGATATCACAAAAAAATTTCCTGCTGTAGAGTATCATCCAGAACAGTTTCCAGGAGCTGTTTTTAGGCTTAAAACTCCAAAAACTGCTACGCTACTTTTTGGCTCAGGAAAGATGGTATGTACTGGAGCCAAGTCACAAGAATTAGCAGAAACTGCAGTGTTTAGAGTAGTGGAAATGCTAAGAAAAGGTAAAGTCAAAATCAAAAATGATCCTGAAGTTTCAATTCAAAATATTGTTTCATCAATTAATCTTGGAGGCAAGGTTAACTTGGAACAAGCAGCTAGAACTCTCCCTAGGAGCATGTATGAACCAGAACAATTTCCAGGATTAATTCACAGGATGCTTGATCCAAAAACTGTGATTCTAATTTTTGCGTCCGGTAAATTAGTCTGTGTTGGAGCTAAATTTGAAAAAGATGTTCATCGTTCAGTTAATCAAATTCATAGTTTACTTGAAGAGAAAAAATTAATGGTGTATGATTAGAAACTTGATGAAAAATTTAAGTTCAATATTCTTGTAGAAATTTGTAGATGGTAGATGAGTTAGTAGCGATAGTTAAGCGTTTGAATAAAACCGATGAAAAAATTGATGAAATTTCGAAACAATGGGTAGTACTCAAACATGAATATCGAAATACTAAAGATAAGAATCTTAAACTTGAGATTAAGAAAAAATGGATAAATTACAAACGAAGATGGAAACACTTGAAAAAAAAAACGTCGAAAAATAATTGAAGAAAAAAATGAGATTGATTTCAAAAGAAGATGGAAATGGGGAGATAAGGAGAAAAAAGATTTCTATAAATTAGAAAAATAAGGTTTAGTGGCTGTGTCCACAACCACAGGAATCATGACCTTCATGTCCTTGTGATTCTTGTCCTGCACATTTGGAACATTTGTCTGCTCCTGTTGGTGAGAAAAATCCTATCCCACAAGAAACGCATTTTTGATTTGCCATGACGAAAAATATGTGTTGCTAGTATTATACCTATTTCATTTTGGATCTAAGTTCTGTTATGTATGTATTTTCAG
The DNA here is from genome assembly GCA_965248045.1 of Candidatus Nitrosopumilus sp. Classification (GTDB taxonomy): domain Archaea; phylum Thermoproteota; class Nitrososphaeria; order Nitrososphaerales; family Nitrosopumilaceae; genus Nitrosopumilus. The sequence continues at coordinate 604,915 of CBDFIG010000002.1, read as the reverse complement.
CCATCAATTGCAAGATATCTTTGAGGGTAAATCCAATTTTTGTAGCAGTTTTTTCAATTTCACCAAGTATGTCTTGTGAAATTGTTCTAGTTACACTCATGGCATTCCATTGACTATCTGGAATCTTCCCCAATTCTTTATAGAATTCTTTTTCTGGCTGTACTGTATATCTATACATTTTTTCTCTAATGATGTGATTAGTAACTTTCATACCGCATTTTTCAAATATTTTGATTTCAGTTTTACAGTTTATCTCTGATTGCTGTTCGTCTATTCCATGATCAACAATTATCCGTATTCCTTTCCGTCCATCTAGAATCATCGCTGAATGATCATTTTTCATGTATTTTGATTTCAGTTTTTCTTCAATGACACTAAAACTAATGCTTGAAAAATTATCTTTAATTTCTCTTAGAAAATCGTCAGATATTTTATCTGTTATTTCATTCAGATGGGGTTGCATTTCCAACTTCGCTTGATTCATCATTCTTTTTGAATACTCTATATTCTCCAATAATTGAACTACATTTTTCACAAGTGTATTGCCCTCTTTCTATTAGTATTAGATTATCTGCTACCTCTTCATTGGTGCTTTCTTCTAGCTTTACCTTTGGTGGATTGTTAAATTCTGTTTCACAGTTTTTACAATAATGTTTGAACATTTTTTCAGTTTCTAGTTTTCCAATTGGAGCCAAAAACAACTTTCCCCCTCCTCCTAAATCTGCCTTTTTTGCTTGTTCTTCAGTTAGGTCAGTTATGATATAGCGAAGAGACAAAGTTCGTGAATCAAATAATTCCAAAACAAAAAACTTTTTGATCAGTTAACACAATGACATACATGAACAATCTAGAATCCCTTGAAGCAGCATACAAGAAAGAAAACTCCAAGGTTGCAGTAAGGATGCTTGCAGTGCTGATGATTCTAAAGGACGGCAAGGAATTGGAACACACTGCACAGACATTGCACCACTGTACAAACTGGGTACGAAAATGGGTTGATCGTTTTGAGGAGTATGGCCTTGATGGCTTCCTCTACGATCTCCCAAAGAGTGGAAGACCAGGAATTATCTTAAAGAAAAGAATGGATTCAATAATGTCCAAAGCCATACCAACTTTGTTTACTCTTGTATGCTACAGCAAAGCATCTTTTATTCACACCGGAGTAAAATTTCACATAACTCATGCTAGAAAGATAATGCATCAGTAGGCATGTCTGCAAAAACTGCACAAAAATATCACATCAATCATGCAACTGTATCTACTGTGAAAAGCTGGTAGCAACGCATCAAAAAGAGAATTTCACGCCTAAAAGAGGATGGATTTATCATTGCAATGGTTGATGAGGCATTTTTTATTAGAGATGTAAAGACAGGACGAAAATACTGGTCACCTGCTGCCAAAAGAATATTCCTTCCATACACAGGACGACATGAGAGTTTAGCAGTATATGGTACAATCACGATTAATGGAGATCAACTGTTTAGAGTTTATAAAAAGTTCAATGCTGCGACCTTTGTAGAATATCTCAAGGAGTTGCACTGGAAATATGGCAGGGTTGCTCTAATGTTGGACAGGGCACCAGTTCACAAATCAAAGAAAGTCAAGGAATATCTTGCAAGCAATCCTGATGTCAAACTAATCTGGTTGCCAAAGGGTTCACCATATCTAAACATGATAGAGCAGTGCTGGAAGACAAGCAAGCATTCGTTGCTGGTATCAGAATATTATGCAATGTTTGCAATGATGAACAAGGCAGTCTCTGAATATTTTAGAGTGACAAAGTTCAGGCTTGATGTTGCAAATTATATTTTTAGAAATCCAGCAAAAATGTTCACGAACTTTTGATCGTCGCTATAGATTTTCCAGATCCTTCAGCTTTGAATTCTCCAATTTACATTGATGTGATAAATGGTATTAAAATACTAATTTGTCTTGAATTTACTGAGATGCAGAATCTTGACTTTTTTCTCTTTCTAATTGCTTCTTTATTTTTTTCAATGAATTGGTTCAGTAACAGATACTCCCTAACAAAATTTTATGATCCATTGATCTGATTTATCATACCAAACAGAATATGGATCAGAAATCACACATCAAACCATGAATGAACAAGAATTAATTAAAGCCTACAAAGATGGGATGTCAAGGTGAAAGAAAGACTGTTTTTGATAAAGCAGGTATTGCTTGACAAAAATATCGCATTCATGTTGCAAAGAGTCTTGGACGTGTACGCTCCTGGGCATACAAGTAGCAAGAAGATTTACTTGGAATTGCAGGATTACAGATATGCCAAAACTGGAAGGCCAACTAGCATACCAAAGAAGAAACTAGTTAGCATCCAACTACAAATTGCAGGAAACAATCCATAGTGCAAAACAATAAATCTAATATATGAGAAATCAGGAGTAAAATACCACGAGGTTCATGTGTATAGATTGTTACACAAATGGGGATTTGTTCCAAAAGTAACAGAATGTAAATTCTGCCACACCTGAAGAAAAACTCTAAAGAAGAAATAGCAAAAATAGCATTTAATTCTTGCACAAGACGAGTCCATATTTTTAGCTGATGCAGTATTTAGAAAAAAGATGTGGGTAAAGAAATGTACACCCCAGTCAACTGTTAACGGCTCACATCAAAAGACAGTCATTTTTGGTGCATCAAGTAGTGATGGCAAACAATTCTTCAGACAGTATGACAAGTTTGATCAGTATTGTTTCTTGGATTATCTAAGGCAGTTAAACAAAAAGTTTGGCATTATACTAGTCTTTGCAGACAGGGCACCACAACACAGATCAAATATCATAAAGCGTACCTTGAGAAAAATGATGATGTGGCATTACATTGGTTTCCAAAAGGCTCGCCACAGTTTAATTCAGTTGAAGAAGTGTGGAGGCAAGGAAAGTATGATTTGTTGGTATCTCAGTATCAGCCATCATTGACAATCTGAAAAATAGAATTTCCAAATATTACAGAACAAGGAGATTCAATTTGGATATTATCAAATATATGCAACGTGAGATGGTTGATGAATTTATGTTAGATTGAGTATAGGGTTATCAATTTATATCTTCAAAATATCTTTTAGATTAATATAAATACCTGCATAAGCTTCAGCATCTGCAAGTTTTTTTTCAGCTGCAACAACTCTTACTTCCATTTTTCTCTCAGATTCTAAAGCTTGTGCCTCTGCCTTCTTTGCTTCCTTTTTGGCATTCCTTCCCTCTAAATATGCAATTATTGAAAAGGCAAGAGCAAAAATAGCTCCAAGAAAATAAACACTCTCCATCAAAATTGTACCAATCTCGACAACAGTCACCATGTCATACTTTCATAAAATGGATATTAGATAAGCTTTATCATATCTGTTAATGATTGCACAGTTTTTTCAACAAGATCAATTCTTTTAGAATGGTAAATTTCCAAATGCATTTTTCTTACAATATTCTCAACTGTTTTCTTTGGAAAACTATCTAATTCATTAAATGGAATAATCATAAGATGCATTCTTTCAGCAACGTCTCCTGATTGTGGTGGAATGTAATATTCAACATTTTCAAAGGTTTTTGCACCAAATTTTTTATAAAAACGAATTCTATCTTTTCTGATTTTTTGATCATCTAAACCATCTACGTTCTCTAACTGAATTTCCAATAACATACCCAGAAAATCCTTTGATTGTACAGAATCTATGCAATATTGAAGTAATTTTGAACCTATTCCTCTTCTTTGGAAGGACTCATCAATAACCATGTAGTCAAGCAATATTATTTTCTCATTAGGGAATTCATACACTAAGGCAAATCCAACTATCAAATTGTCTTCTTTGATTACGTATAGATGGTTATTTTCATCATTTTTTATCATTTCATTTAATTTTTTAATTGGTCTTCTTTCTATGGCTGGAAAGGCATTTGCATACAATTTTTTGAGGCTAGAATCCTCGAGCCCCTCTACTTCTACAATCTCAGTTGTCACACAAGCTGGATTTTCTTGTGATGAATAAACTTTTCATGGGTTTTGACCAGTAGATTCTTATCTAAAATTTTTAGGGAAAATCTATGGATAAAATAAAGCAAAACTCTCCTGTGTTATTCTATTTTAATCATTCAAAAAAATGGCTAATGAAAATCTCAAAAAAAGAATCTCTTCATACACATATTGGAGTAATCAAGCACTCTGATGCAATTGGCAAAGAATATGGTTCTAGATTAATCACAAACAAGGACAAGTATATCTATCTTTTCAAACCAACAATGTATGACTATGTAATGAAAATTCAACATGGCACTCAGATTGTTTACCCAAAAGATCTTGGCTACATTGTTGCAAGAGCTGGAATTGGAAGTGGTCAAAAGATTTTAGAAATTGGAACTGGCAGTGGTTCACTTACATCTTTTGTAGCTAATATCGTAAAACCACGTGGTCATGTTTACACTTTTGATGTAGATGAAAATTTTATGAAGATAGCTGAAAAAAATATCAAAAAAGCAGGCGTTTCAAAATATGTTACACAACATAATTTGGATCTAAAAACTGCCAAAAAAATGCCATTAGAAGATATGGATGTTGCATTAATTGATTTAGGTGATCCTTGGATAGTTATTCCACAAGTACGTCAGATGCTAAACAGTAGCGGTGCCATTTTTGCTATTTGCCCCACCATGAATCAATTAGAAAAATTAACTATGGCTCTAGTTGAAAATGAATTTACTGATATAGAATCAACTGAACATATTTTGCGTACTATTGAAGCTAGAGAAGGAAAGACCAGACATTCTTTCCAAGGAATTGGTCATACTACCTATCTCTGTTATGCTAGAAAGGCATTTTTTGGCAGAAAAGCAAAAAAAAATCTCTGAAAAAACAAAAACCATTAAAAAAACCGTTAAGAAACCTAGCAAGAAACTCACCAAGAAACCCACTAAGAAAACTGCTAAAAAAATAGCCTCAACTATTCATTAAAACTTCAAAACAAGATTTATTCCTCTATTTTCCAGAATATGTTACATTGGTACGAAAAAATCTCTCAGTCTCTATTGTTAAAAAATTCATTCCATCTCGAAAATCTAAATCAAGAAAAGGTGATAATGGTATTGTCCTTGTAATTGGTGGAAGCTACATTTACCATGGTGCTCCTATTTTATCCTCAATTGCGGCACTTCGATGTGGAACTGATCTAGTTTATACTTCAGTTCCAAAAATTAACGTATCTCCAACACGTTCAATTTCTCCAAATCTTATTGTTATTCCTTTAGTTGATCAAAAATTAACTCGTGGTGCTGTAAACAAACTTGTTGGTGCATTACCTCGTAATCTTCATTCTGCAACAATTGGTATGGGTCTTGCAATACAAGACAAAAATGTATTACTTCACCTTGTAAAATCTCTTTTAGATAGAGATGTTAGATTATCGTTAGATGCTAGTGCCTTAATTCCTGAGGTTTTACCTCTTTTAGCAAACAAAAATGTTGTAGTTACTCCACATGCTGGAGAATTCAAACGACTATTTGGAGAATCCCCTTCTAACTCAAAAAATGAGCGAATCAAACTAGTAGAAAAAAATGCTAAAGAATATGGAATTACAGTTTTACTAAAAGGCGCAACAGATGTGATCTCAAATGGAACCACTACTTACCTTTACGAGAAAAAAATTCCTGCTATGACTGTTGGTGGAACAGGTGATGTTCTATCAGGATTAGTTGCAGGATTGTTATCTAAAAATAGAAATGCTTTGGAATCTGCAGCTGCAGCTACTTTCATCAATGGGTTGGCAGGAAAAGCAGTTCAAAAGAAATTGGGATTACATATGACTTCTATGGATCTTTTAGATGCAATCCCAATTGTGATGAAGCCTTTTGATAAAATTGTGTGACTAATGTGAATGCCATAAAACACGTAGATTCACACATGAATAGTCTAATTTCAGACCTACAAACTCTGATTAGACAACCAAGCGTTTCTGCAAAAAATGAAGGAATTGAAGAATGTGCCAAACTTGTAAAAAAATTATTGAAAAAATCTGGGGTGCCATCTGAAATCTTACGCCTAAAAAAGGGAGTTGCACCTATTGTTTATGGAGAAATAAAATCAAAACAAAATCCAACAAAAACTTTGATGTTTTACAATCATTATGATGTACAACCAGCTGAACCTTTTGATTTATGGGATGACCAGCCATTTAGTGGTACCAGAAAAGGAAACAAGATTTTTGGAAGGGGTGCAACTGATGATAAAGGTGAACTAATTACAAGGATCAAAGCGGTTGAAGCGTGCCTGAAAACAACAGGCGATGTTCCTTGTAATATAAAATTTGTAATTGAAGGTGAAGAAGAAACTGGTAGTGCACATATTGAAGAATATCTAAAAAAATACAAAAAGAAATTTTCTTGTAATGGAGTTATTTGGGAATTTGGATACGTTGATGCAAAAAATAGACCGATAATTGGTCTTGGAATGAAAGGATTGTTGTTTGTTGAATTGTCTGTAAAAGAATCAATCATTGATGCTCATTCCAGCTTGGCAGTTTTGATAAAAAATCCTGCATGGAGATTAATTGATGCTATAAAGACTCTTCGAGATTCAAATGGAAAAATTCTCATAAAGGATTGGTACAAAGAAGTTACTCCATTTTCAAAAAAAGATTTGGAACTAATTAACAAAGAACCGTTTGATGAAAGTGTATTCAAAAAAGAATTTGGAATAAAATCTTTTGTAGGAAATAAAAAAGGACTCGATGCCAAAAAAGCATTAGTTGGTGGTGCTACTTGCAATATTGCTGGATTTGTATCTGGATATACTGGTAATGGTGCAAAAACTGTTCTTCCAGGTGAATCTCTAGTCAAGATTGATTTTAGATTAGTACCTAAAATGGACCCAAAAAAACAAGTCATACGATTAAAAAAACATCTAAAATCCAAAGGATTCTCTGATGTTGGAATTAAAATATTTCATGGTGAGGCAGCTGCTAGAACTAGTTCTTCAGAGCCTTTCGTAACTCAAGTTAAAGATGCCGCAGATAGATCATTTGGAAAATCTATACTCAATGTTTCAAATGCTGGAACTGGTCCGATGTACCCCTTTGTTGATATTCTAAAAGCACCATGCATTTCAATAGGAAGCACGTACATGTTTTCTAGAATTCATTCTCCTAATGAATTTGCTAGAGTTGATTTGTTAAAGAAAACAACCAAGTGTATTTGTTTGATTATGCAAAACTTTGGAAAAAACTAATGAAGACATCTAGGTATCTTTTTGATAATATGTGCTAGTGATATTCTTCCTGGACCTGCAATCATAATTACTAATGATGATGCAAGTAAAATCAAATCTAATTCTACTCCTCCATCCCCCGTCAAACTTTGAGCTCCTTTGACATGGAAAATTGCACCTAACATAATGATAGAAAGTAAGGATGCTGATAATCTACTGAAAACTCCTACAACTAACAAAATCCCTGGAACTAATTCTGCTAAAGCAATTGGGATTTGCATTTCTACTGGAAGCCCTATCATTGGCAAAAATTCTGCAAATCCTGGATTGAATTTACTAATACCATGAACGATAAAGATTACGCCTATGGCTGATCTTAAACCCATAAAGACAACATCATTGAGAATTTTTTCTTTAATCTCGCTACCAGTCAACACAATTATATGAAATTTTCACTATAATTATTTTGCTCATAATTTACCCGTGAAATGTAGAAAGCCCTTTATTATACTGCAAAATTATTTGAATTATGTCAATGTATATGCCAGGAGCAACTGCTGTTGGAATTACTTTTGACGGTGGTGTTGTTTTTGCCAGCGAAAAAAGGATCGCATTTGGAAACTTTCTTGTAAGTAAAACAACCAAGAAAACATTCCCGATTACTCCTAATGTGGGTGCAACTTGTGCTGGTCTTGTGGCTGATATGCAAATTTTATCTTTACAAATTTCAGCTCTTGCAAAAATTAGAAAAATGGAAATCAAACGAGATGTTCCTCCAAACACTGTTGCTAAAATGATGTCAAATATGATGTATGAACGAAGATACTTTCCATTATTGACACAAGTAATTGTTGGTGGTGTTGTTGACAAACCAATAATGTATACTCTTGATCCGTTAGGTTCAGTTCTTCCTGATGAATATGCTGCAGTTGGAACTGGTGCTGAAATGGCATTAGGTGTGTTGGATCCTCAATTCAAAGCAAACATGACCAAAGATGAGGCAATTGATTTAGCAAAACGCGCAGTTCGTTCAGCAGCTTTGAGAGATTCTGCAAGTGGTGATGGTTTAGATGTTCTTGTAATAACTAAAGATGGCACTGAAGAATTTACAGAAGCAATTTAATCGTAAATCGTTTTTCCAATTTCCCAAAATTTATCTGAAATGTAATGCATATTTTTTATAATTTTTCCTTTTTCCATATTTTCTAATTCTGAACTAGAAACCATTGCCTTTCCAACTGCTAAGAATTTATGTTGAGATTCTTCTACGATACAAACAAGCTTGTCTTTTTCAAACTCTGTAAATTTTTTAATTCCAGGCCTCATTACATTTGCTCCTTTGCACATGAATTTGACAGCTCCCATGTCCACCATAACATTTGGAAATTTTTCTAGCATCCCAGTTTCTGACAAAAATGGTAAATAATCATCATTAATTTTCAATATCTTTATCCCATTACCTGTGACGATTTGTGCTTCATCAGAGATTTGATGTACTTTAAGATTTTTTATTTTAGGAAATTCCATATTCCATCTTTCTGAAACTATTTTTAGAAGTGCTGATGTCTCACTCTTTGAAATTAGATTGGATTTCAAGTTTTTGCAATCTCTTGTCTAATGTCTAACAAATCCCTTAGAATAGAACTGGCAGTTTCTGTTCCTCCAGCTCCTTTTCCGATAATTGTTTGGGTACCTGAATGCTCTGAAGTAAAAGCAATTGCATTTAATGTTCCATTGACACACAACGGATCATCCTTTGAAACTTCTTTTGCTTCTACAACAAGTTCCTTATTGCAAGATGCGATTAGTTTTATCGCACAATTATTTTTAGCTGCTTTTTTGATATCATCAGTTGTAACTTTTCGTATTCCTGTACAGTTTATGTCTGGCATTGTAACTTTCATCCCCATTATCCAATTTGCAAGAATTACTAATTTGGCAGCTGCATCTAACCCGTCTAAATCTAATGATTCATCAGCTTCCACATATCCTCTATCTTTTGCATCCTTGAGTGCTTCATCAAAAGACAGACCCGTAGCCATATTTGATAAAATGTAATTTGTGGTTCCGTTTAGAATTCCTGCAAATGATGTTATTCTTTCACCACTTAGGCTATGATTAGCATAATCTAGAATTGGGGTTCCTCCTCCAACTGTTCCACTAAATTTTAACATAACCTGATTGTATGTGGCAAGTTCCATAAGTGATGGGAATGCTAATGCTAAGGGCCCTTTGTTTACAGAAATTACATGCATGCTTTTTTTCATAGCCATTGTAATGTGAGTCATTCCTGGCTCTGCATCTTTGTAGTTACTTGCAGTAGTCTCAATTAACACGTCAGCTTCAATATTTTTCAACATATCAATTCCAGACATTGTATTTTTTGTATTTCCATAATTTTTTACAGTTCCAAACTTTTTCTTTACCTCTACAAGCTTGCTAAATTCTAGTCCTGCAGAATCTATGGCACTTCCTTTACTATCAAAAACTCCTACTACTCTTGGTTTTAATCCATATTTTGCATAGAGATCTTCTGATCTTGAATCAAATAATTTGACTAAGCTCTGTCCAACAACTCCAAATCCACATAATATTATTCTCATAGAGTGATTCATGCGTATGCTTTCATAAATATTCTTGGTCAAAATTTCTATATTTTTAATCAATTTTGAGACCGAAAAGTTTGACTTATTATGTGAAATTAAGATAAAGTTTTATTTCCAAACAAGATTAAAACTATCATGATAAAAATTGAGGCTATTGTCAGAACTTCAACTAAGCATCAGATTCAAGTAGCTTTAGGTGAAAATGGAATTACTACATTTTCAGTATATCCGGTACAAATTTCTGGAATTCATAAAGGTCATAGTGGGGTAAAAAATAAAACAACTGATTATATTCCAAAATCAAAGATAGAGGTTCTTTGTGCAGATGAAGATGAATCTAAGATTATAGATGTAATTCAAAAAAATGGAAGTACAGGAGAAAAAGGGGACGGAATTGTGTTTTCATATAACATAAACAAACTTGTAAAAATTAAAAGTGGTCAAACAGGCGCAGAAGCATTAAAGTAATTTTTAAAATAATTTAAGCATTATCATTCATTGTCTTTTTCATGATGTAATGAAATAGAATTGATACAATATCTTTGGTTTGTAGGTTTTGGACCGTCATCAAATACATGACCTAAATGCGCTCCACATTTCTTGCAATTCACTTCTGTTCGAACCATTCTATATGTTGTATCTGAAATGTATTCTATTTTGTCCTCTGAAATTGGTTCCCAAAAACTTGGCCAACCTGAACCTGAATCAAATTTTGAATCAGATGAAAAAAGTTCTTCTCCACAACATGTACACTTGAATGATCCCTCAAGTTTACTGTTGTTATATTTCCCAGAAAATGCTCGTTCAGTTCCATGATTAATACAAATTTCATATTGTTCTGGTGTTAGTTCTTCTTTCCATTCTTCTGGCTTTTTTACAATTTTTTCTGTCATATTCTATTTGATATCTTTAGATATTAGAACATTTTTCTATTTTAGTTTTTTTCTCTTTTCTTCTGTTCTTTTTTCAGATTCAAATCGTTCTAAATCATATTCTTTCAAATCCACATACTTCATTATTTTACTCAAATTAGGATGTACTTTGTTAATCTGTTTGAACATTTGCTGTGCAACTCGTCTATAATCTACATGTCCTTGTGGCACTGTTCTTAATTCAATTAGATGGCAAGCTTCTCGTAGATTAAATTTCATAAAATATGGATAATTGTATCCAAAGTTTACCACATACTGTCCCTGTTCTGGGTATTTTTTTCTAATTTTTTCAAATGTTTCTTTGGTTTTATTCATACAATCCTTAAAGTCTTTTTCAATTCCTAGAATTTTAATTTCATTTGGTACATTATACCCATGATCAGTTGTAAGCAATTGTCTTTCTAGAGTTAATGCTCTGTGTCTATGAAGGTCTCTAAACATTCCAAAATTATTGCACAAATCAAATGTGTAGTAGACATTTTCAAATGCTCTTGATGGTCTATGGCGTCTATTTGTTCGAAGGTTTGTAAATTCGTTGATTATTTTGATTTTATTTTGTTTTGACATTCTTTTTATTTGCTGTAGGATATTTTGATATGATGTACTTGGTGATTGTTCATAAATTATACTTGTAATAATTTTATCAATTGCAGGTTTTTCTGATTCATAATCCACTAGTTTTGTTATTGTTCCTATAGTTGGATTTGATTTGATTTTTTTTATCGCAATTGATTTTGATTTATTTTTAATACCTTTTAGATATTTTTGAAATGCTTTTCCATATTTGTCATCAGCTCTTCTGACAAATGATTTGATTGTTGTATCAAGCTCTTTTTTGATTTTTGAGGCTAAATCTTGCTCCTCTCTTAGCTCAGATGAGCCTAAAATTGTCAGAAGATATTCAAACGCACGTCCATTACCTGTAATTCCAACATTAGTCAAAGTCGATGCAGGTAACAATCCTCTGAGAATATCTAATGCTTTAGCTTTAGTTGAACCTCTGTAAATCATGTTGGCAGATTTTATGTCACTTTCACTTTTTAATTTTGAAAATAATTTTTCTTTTCCATCTGTTGAATCTTTGAAACTATATTTTTCTATAGGATATTTCTCTCTTACATAATTTATCATTGGCTCTATGTTTTTTGAATAAGTTTCAAATGAAAAATTACAACTTTCTTCATATGCATCTGCAAATCTTGATTTCATAATTTCAGCATCTCTATAAAATCTATACTTTCCTTTCTCTTTTTTATTCCATGCAACATATCTTGATGATTTTTCTAAATATGATAATCCAATTCGTCTATCTTCAATTTTCTTTACTGCGATATTTGATAAACCTTCAATTGCAATCTGTGCTTCACCTAATTCTGCAACAGAGTCATCACCATACTCTAAAAGAACTCTATTGTAAAATTCTTCACCTCTAGTTTTATTTTTTAAAAACTCATCAAGAAAAATTCGCCTCATACTTTTGTCAGTTCGACTATATCTTGACATTAATGCGCCACGATCAACTTGTCTTGGAGTAATTATTGCAAAGACATTCCCATCGGTATTTGAAAAGTGATCTGATAGAATTTTTTCTTCTTTAATTGAAAATTCTGACAATACCGATGTGCAGTTTTTCAATTATTAATAGTCTATTTCTTTTTTCCAATCTGAATTAGATCGGGGCCTTTGTCCCTATCTTTATCTTGACCTTTGGCTTGCCATCTCATTAACACTTCTTTGAAAGCTGCTGCATCTGCTTCATTTTCTGTATACAATAATGATGTGATCCAAAATCCCTTTTTTGCAGTTTTTCCGCCAACAGAATTCATCCAAAAATCACTTGGGAGATTTTTCAAAGTTTCACTGTTTGGGTCTTTTGTCACTTCAACCCACCTACTTGCAACAAAATTTAGAATTTGTTCAAGCTCTTCTCTTTGAATCATGTGCCTGCTATTGTGCCTCCAAATTTTAAAATTACTAAAAATGTGCATTTTTGTGTTGGTGAAAATAATCTTACTAAAACTAACAACATTACTTACACTTTGTCGGTTATACAAATCTCATAATTATCTCACATGACAAACGACGATATCGAAATTATCGGTAAGAATGTCAAAGACATGTACGGAACATTCATGGGTAAAGTCATAGGAACAATAACTGACATCGATGGTAGTATTCAATCCATTGGTATTGACTGCGGTTCTTCTGGATTACAGCAAATCCAATTTGAGCAAATAGTAGTCCAAAATGATGCTGTTATTTTCATTCCAAAATGGAGACTAGACTCTCAAAGACTCATTCGTGAAAAACAACTAACTCTACGTCGTCTAAAAGCATTGATGGATATTGCTTCAGATAATGATCACATGAAAGAAGATGCAGAAATGATTCATGAGAAATACAAGTCCAAACTTGCAACATTAGATGAAACAGAAAACGAAATCAAAGTAAAACTTGAGGAAAGATTGACAGAGTTAGATGACGAAATGAAGTCTGCAAAGATGTTAGTATTTGATGCAAACGTACAATGCAAGAGCAATGAAATCTCTGAGACAACATTTGATCATGTGAAATCATGCACAAATGAGGTAATTGAGCGTGTTTCTCACGAAGTAGCAGAAATAACAAATGTAAAGAGTAGAATTGCAGATCTTGAATTGGAAGTGCAAGAAATAACTGCCCCACCAGAACAAAACATCCAAGAATCAGCCGTTTCATATCTGGAGACTCCTGAACAACAACAAGTAGTTCAGACAATACTTCCAGAAGCCCCAACAGAATCAATAACGCCACCTTCAGAACCAATTCCCGCAGAGGTCCTACCTATACCTGAACCTCCAACAGGATCTGAAGTTGCACCAACATTTCCAGAACCACCACAACAGGTGACACAACAAACTCCAAAAGAAAACAATGATGACGACTGGCTTGCAAGAATGGAAGTTCAATAATTTTTTTAATTTATTTTTTTAACACTTAGAAAGATCAAGATTCATACACTTTTTGATGTCTGAGATCTACAACATTGGCCTTGGAAATAATGACTCTGAAATAAGAAAAAAAGCAGACTCTGATTTTGTCTCTTTTTGGGATGAACAGGCAAAGAATCTCACTTGGTTTTCACCTTGGAAAACAACTCTGGATTGGCAACCTCCCTTTGCAAAATGGTTTGTTGGAGGCACAATTAACGCCTCATACAATGCTCTTGATGTACATCAGGAAACAAAATCTGAGAAGCCTGCCATATTATGGGAAGGAGAAGATGGTGAATCTAGAACCCTCACTTATCGAGATATGTATATTCAAGTTCAAAAATTCTCAAATGTTCTAAAGTCATTAGGGGTCCAAAAAGGAGACAGAATTACTATCTATCTTCCAATGGTGCCAGAACTACCAATTGCAATGTTGGCATGTGCAAGAATTGGTGCAACACATACTGTAGTCTTTTCAGGTTTTAGTGCAACATCAATTAGAGACAGAATTGATGATTCTAAATCTAAAATTGTCATTACTGCTGATGGTGGATATAGAAGAGGAAAGGTTGTAAAACTCAAAGAAGTAATTGATGAGGCAATCCGAGACTTTGATTTTGTAAAACATGTTGTTGTACTTGAGAGAACAAAAAATGAAATAATCATGACCTCAAAAGATAAACTTTGGAATAATTTAATGAAAGATGCATCTGATTCTTGTGATGCAGAAAAATTAGATAGTAATCACCCACTTTACATCTTGTATACCTCAGGAACTACTGGAAAACCAAAAGGAGTTTTACATGGAACTGGTGGCTATCTCACACACTTGTATTCCACTTTCAAATGGGCATTTGACATTAAAGATTCTGATGTATTTTTCTGTACTGCAGATATTGGTTGGGTTACAGGTCATAGCTATGTAGTTTATGCTCCATTACTACATGGTGCAACTGAAATAATGTATGAGGGTGCACCTGATTATCCTGACGCATCAAGAATGTGGAATATTTTACAAAAATATGGCTCTACAATTTTTTACACAACTCCTACTGCCCTTAGAATGTTTATGAAATTTGGAGATGACATCCCAAATTCTTTTGATCTTTCTTCACTACGATTACTTGGAACAGTTGGTGAGCCAATTAATCCTGAGGTCTGGCGATGGTATTTCAAAACTATTGGAAACGAAAAATGCCCAATTATTGATACTTGGTGGCAAACTGAAACTGGGGGCATGCTGATTTCTCCATTACCTGGGTTGGAGACAATTCCTCTGAAACCTGGGTCTGGAACTTTACCAATTCCAGGCGTGAATATTGCAGTAGTTGATGAAAATGGAACTGATGCCCCTTCAAGCACAAAAGGATATCTGGTAATCAAGAATCCTTGGCCTGGCATGCTTTTGACATTATGGGGAGATGATGAAAAATACAAAACTGTGTATTGGTCAAAATATGAGAACTATTACTATCCTGGAGATTATGCGCTAAAAGATGATGATGGGTATCTTTGGTTACTTGGGCGTGCTGATGATGTTCTAAAAGTCGCAGGTCATAGAATTGGAACTGCAGAACTTGAGAGTTGTATTGTGGCACATAATGATGTTGTAGAATCTGCAGTATGTGGAATTCCTGATGAGATAAAAGGTGAAATAATCATTGCATTTGCTGTTCTAAAACAAGATGTAAAAACAAATTCTGATGAATTAGAAAAAGAGCTTGTAATGAAAATAAGAAATGATATTGGTGCAATTGCAACTCCAAAGCAAATCTATTTTGTATCAAAACTTCCTAAAACCCGTAGTGGAAAAATAATGCGAAGATTACTAAAATCTATTGTAAACAATGAAGAGATTGGTGATATTAGTACATTAGAAGATAGTACTGCCGTAACTGAAGTTCAAAATGCAATTAATGAGATTCAAAAATCAATCAAAGATAATTCAAAATAATTTACTGTTTTAATTCTTTTAAATTCACTGCAGAAAGCATTTCAAACATTTCTTTTAGTCCATCATATTCTGATTTTGAGTTTTCATCTAGTTGATCATATTCTTTTTCTTTAATTTCATCTAGTTTGTTGTTTGCTTCTTTAACAAATTTTTCATATTCTTTTATTTTCTCATCAGTTATCTTTGTTAAATCAAAAATTACTGTATTACTGCCAAGCAGATTTTTATTTTCATCATAAAGACTAGTTGCCTGCAATAATCCTGAAAAAGTGCTTTCATCATGTCTCTTGAATGTGATCTTTTGATCCGTTACTTTTCCTGTCTCAAACCATGTTTTTAGAGAGTCATTCATGGCCTCCCATGATTCCTTAGGCACGTGTTCAAAGATTGGCTTGCCTAGAATCTCTGTTTTGGCATATCCTAGGTTTGCAGCATATGTCGAATTGCAATCAAGAATTATGCCAATTGAGTTTATTCGTCTCCACATTATAGGCGCATCTTTGAGTGTTTTTCTTGCTTCTGTTTGGGGCATTTTTTAAAATTAGTTTGACTAGTTATTAAATTGAAATCTTTTCAGAACCATTGATCTAGGTTCTGGCTCTTTTTTTCCAGTGCTTTTTTTAATCTGTTCAGAGTTGATTGAATTCTATCTTTTGAGAAACTTCTTTCTTTTACTAGATAGTTTGTAATTCCTTCATAATCTATTTCATTAAAAATAATTTCATCCACATCAGAAACGTCTGGATTCAAAAAGATTTTTCGTATCTGTGGAAAATCTATCTCTTGTAACTGTTCTTGAATCTGTGGAATATCTTCTAATCTTGAATGCTGTTTTATCATTTTTAATGCAGTCTTTGGACCAATTCTCTCAAAACCATTTGGATTAAAATCAGTTCCAATTAAAATTCCAACATCAATTAATTCTTCATGTGTTAATTTCAACGCGTCAAGTGTTTTTTGTGTCTCAATTATTTCTGGAACAATATCAATGTATGTGTTTTTATTTGGTATTTTCCTTCTTCCACTGTTTGTAAAATTTCTTATCAATCTTTTTGCGCCACATAAAATAGAATCAAAATCTTGACTTGCAGAAGCATATGCTTGTCCTGTATTTGTTAGATGTGCTGCAGTTGCTTCGCCTTCTGATGGTGCATCTATGTATGGAATACCAAAATGTGTTAAAAGTTGTTTTGATTCTTTTACCATTCCATCTTTCATACTAGTTGTTTGTTGTGCATATTTCCTTGCATCCTCCATGTTTCCTTCAGAGATTGCTTTTTCATATTTGACTGTGGCATCTCTTTTGATTTGTTTTCTACGCTCAATTTCTGCTGTTTTTAATGATGGTGGTTTGCCATCAAAGACATAAACTGGCTTTATTCCTAAAGACAGAAAGTTGACATTTCTATAAAGAAGCCCGCTTAGATGACTGGTAATGTGTCCTTCAGAATCTGATAACTGTAATCCATCTGGACCTCTAATGCTTGCTAGAAATTGATAGATTGCATTGTATGCATCAATTGCAATTATCTTAGTTGAAAATACTTCTAGAGTTGTTTTTTCCCTTACTACTAGATCCTTGAGGTTTAATCCCATAGGAATTTGTTGTAATTTTCTGCTATTTTGTGTTTGTCTTTTATACTTGATCGATATTTTTCATTAATATAACACAACTCGATTTACCCTCCAATTTAGAAGATAAAATATTTGAGACTTGGGCATAACTAATTCTAATTTTTAATCAATTTCTTAAATTATTCAAATGAAAAAAGCCAAGGATCTCTACAATATTATTTCATCATATCATGAATGTAAAAATCCCCAGCAAGATTCTATCAGAATCATTTCTTATTGGTATTTTGTATTTGGTTGGAACATTATCTTTGTATGAAGACATTCTAAAACGTGGCAGACCAATGTCTACCCAACTGTATTAATGATACAACTGTACATTCCACTGATCCTAAAACTAACCATTTAGACAAATTTTGATGATCATTTGGATCTATACTCTCTAACATAAATTCATCAACCATCTTCACGTTGCATATATTTGATAATATCCAAATTGAATCTCCTTGTTCTGTAATATTTGGAAATTCTATTTTTCAGATTACTCAATGATGGCTGATACTGAGATACCAACAAATCATACTTTCCTTGCTTCCACACTTCTTCAACTGCATTAAACTGTGGCGAGCCTTTTGGAAACCAATGTAATGCCACATCGTCATTTTTCTCAAGGTATCTCTTTATGATATTTGATCTGTGTTGTGGTGCCCTGTCTGCAAAGACTAGTATTTTGCCAAACTTTTTGTTTAACTGCTTTAGATAATCCAAGAAACAATACTGATCAAACTTGTCATACTGTCTGAAGAATTGTTTGCCATCACTACTTGATGCACCAAAAATGATTGTCTTTTGATGTGAGCCGTTAACAGTATGACTGGGCGTGTACATTTCTTTACCCACATCTTTTTTCTAAATATCGCATCAGCTAAAAATATGGACTCGTCTTGTGCAAGAACTGTAAAGCCTTCTGCTATTTTTGAGGCTATTTCTTCTTTAGATTTTTTTTAAACCAGAGTTTTTCTTCAGGTGTGGCAGAATTTACAAATCTCTTCTGTGCTACTTTTGGAACAAATCCCCATTTGTGTAACAATCTATACACATGAACCTCGTGGTATTTTACTCCTGATTTCTCATATATTAGATTCATCACTTGTTTTGCACTCCAACCTGGATTGTTTCTCTGCAATTTGTAGTTGGATGCTAACTAGTTTCTTTTTTGGTATGCTAGTTGGCCTTCCAGTTCTTGGCATATCATGTAATCCCGCAATTCCATATTCTGTAAATCTTCTTAGCCACTTGTATGCCCAGGAGCGTACACGTCCAAGACTCTTTGCAACATGAGATGCGATATTTTTGTCAAGCAATACTTGCTTTATCAAAAACAGTCTTTCTTTCACCTTGACATCCTTTTCATCTTTGTAGGCTTTAATTAATTCTTGTTCATTCATGGTTTGATGTGTTATTTCTGATCCATATTCTGTTTGGTATGATAAATCAGATCAATGGATCATAAAATTTTGTTAGGGAGTATATGCTTTTTCGTCATCCATGACATGTTTTACGATAACCTCATATTCAAACTTTGAGAAATTTAAAATCAATTTTGAAAAAATTCTTTCAGCCTTGATTCCTGGAATCATTCCCTCATGGTACAAATATGAGAAATCATCCTTGGTGTCATATGCTCCATCAGCAGTGCTGTAATGACATTTCCAAATTCTTTTGATTGCCCAACTAGTGACACAAAATGTTTTGAATCATGCGATTTGTCATCTGTAATGGTAACGCCACGATAAAGCGTCATAGTTTATTGTTCTAATTTGCTTTATTATGGAGAAAATCCCAGGTTAGATGCCGGGGTAGCCAAGTGGTAAGGCGGCCGTCTCGAAAACGGCTACGCGCAAGCGTGCAGGGGCTCGAATCCCTTTCCCGGCGTTTCATTAATTTATGGCAATTTAGCTAGTAAAAATAACTATGACCCAAGAAACTGAATCAAAAATCCAAGAATCCAATATTTCAGGGGCTGAACTAATTGTACATTTTCGAGAAAAATGCAAAATTTGTGGACATCACAGAATTATGCATGATGATCTAGGAAAATGTGAAGGTGTTATGAACAAACCTTGTACTTCTGGTTGTGATGGTTTTGAAGCTGAATAATTTCAGTTACAATTCTTTAATATGATATATTTTGTAAATTGCTTGTGGATTCAAAAAATACTAATGAACATACATATCCTCAGGGGTATACTCCACAAGATATTCCTGTTTCCGATGATCCTAATGTAAAAAACCAAATACTTGATTTTATCTTACATTCTACTCCTGCTGAAGTTGTAGATACTGATCTTTTTGCTGTGATGGCAAAGAGACGTTCGACAAGAAAGTTTTCAGACAAGCCAGTTGAAACTACAAAGATTGATAAAATTATTGCAGCAGCTGATACTGCACCAACTGCTGGAAATTATCAAGGGTTTGAAATCTTTTATCTAAAAAGTCCAGAAAAGAAAAAACTTCTAGTTGAGGCATGTAACAACCAGCCTTATGTTAATGCCCCCGTTGTATTGATTTTCTGCAAAAATCCATCTAGAGTAAAGTTTGATTTTTCTGATTATATTCTTAAAAAATTTGCTATCCAAGATGCAACTTTAGCTGCAGGATATTCTCAACTTGCAGCTCAAGCATTAGGGTTAAGCTCAATTTGGATTGGTATGTTTGATGAGCAAAAAATAATGGATATTATTGAAACTGATTTGGTCCCATCTTCAGTTTTGTGTGTTGGATATCCAGAACAAACAAAATTCCCAAAACCAAGACGAAATCTCAAAGATTTGGTTCATGTAACATGGTAAGCTGAACCTAAAATTCTCCAGATTTAAATAATCATAGATATTTGCTTAATTCATGACTGATGCATATGTTATGCTAAACTGTGAGTTGGGCGCAGAGGAAGGTATTATTGAAAAACTCAAAGAGCTTGA
Organism: Candidatus Nitrosopumilus sp.; assembly: GCA_965248045.1. GTDB lineage: Archaea > Thermoproteota > Nitrososphaeria > Nitrososphaerales > Nitrosopumilaceae > Nitrosopumilus. The sequence continues at coordinate 584,686 of CBDFIG010000002.1, read as the reverse complement.
ACAAGTGGTAGATGTCTTTGAAACAATTGGCACTCATGACATGTTACTAAAATTACAAGCAGACAATTTTGAAAAAAATAAGAGAGATTGTTTCTTGGAATATTCAGAAGCTAGATAAAGTGCGTTCTACTGCAACTCTCATAAAAAAAGATAATTAACATTAGTCCATACACAATTCAAATGGCTGATGAGAAAAATGAGATTGAAAAGCTCATTGATAATATGATAACTAGTGGAGATGAACTAGTTGATAATCTAAAAACTGTCTTGCCAAATCCCTTGTCTGAATCGATGGTAATGTTTCATGAATCAAACGTTGCAAATTTAAGGAAAATTAAAGAATTTCTCAATAAATAGGCTCAAAGCATGATTTACTATGATTGCTACTATATCCTTTTTAATTACTATTTGATCTTTTTACCATGATTCGCTCTAGGACTATTTCTATTAATGTGAAAAAGAAAACAGGCGATACTTTTGATGCGATTTTACAGATTCCCCCAAAGATGATGCCTGATGCCAAAATCAATAATGATGGGTGGTGGTCATTTACTGGTCCTTTTGGCAAGGCAAAACTCAAATTTAATGAAAATAAATCTCTTGGAGTTTTAGATCATCAGTATATTGATGAGACATCTACTTGGAATGTTCCAATGAAGGTGGTTTCTAGTGGTGATTCTTCTGAGATTGTAATTACTTTGAATAAACCTGACACACTAACTGACGTTCAATTTGATGAAAGGGTATCTGAAATTATTGAGATGTTTAATAACATGAAAAAAATTATCGAATCTGATGCTTAGGGAAAGTACAAATCGTTCCTTAAGCTTAAATGCAAATTTGGCAATAATATACTGATTAAAAATGCCATATGACGAAGTATGTTTTCAAAGATTGGAAGAAGACCATCCTGAAGATTACCAAAAACTAAAATCTAAAAAATCAGCATAATTTTGTTTCTTTAGTTATTATTAGAATCATCATTATCTTTTTTGCCTGGACCTACAACATCTTCTGGTTTGATTTTATTATCCCAATTCCCTTTTGTTCCTTTTACTAATGCAATGATTCCTGCTACAATAAATCCCATAATTAATGCAAAAAATACTGTCTGATCTAATATCTTAAATGAACAGTTGATTTCAACTGGTGTTTGGTCATTTGAATAATCATAACATGTTCCAAATTCATTTGATTCCAGAGTTGCTGCTTGATAATCATGTCCGAACACTCCGAGAATGATAAATCCTACAAATGTCAATGCAATACCAATTAAGATAAATCGCATATCACTCATACTTTTTTCTTCGATCTACTGTATTTACAGTTAACCTAAAAATCTATTATTATTTTTCTAGTAATGCTTTGAGGTTTTCTAGTGATGCTTCATAAAATGAGCCCATAAATACCAGAAATTCTAAGAATTGTTTTTCAGACATCTTTTTACTATTAAGATAAGATTCCCATGTTAATTCCACATGATTTTTTGATTTTGTCTTTATTGAAATAGTTGCAACATATGCCCTCAATGGTAACCCCTCAGTTGCAATGTATGTGAAATACTCTTTATTCTTCCATACAACTACATGTTCCTCAATTTTACTTCCATCTGCAAATGTAATTAATCGAACTGCCCCTACATCCTTTTTCTTTTTAGAAAGATAAACTGTTTTTTTTACATTAATTACCCAAGTTGGCAATCCTGCAATATTGCTAACCTTTCTCCAAACTTTCTCTTTTGATGCTTTAATTGAAATTGTTTTTTTCACAGAACCTGTATGAAATGATTTTTTTGTAGATTTTGTCATGTCATACACTGAAATCTAAGGGATTTTAAATTTTAGCCAAACAACCATTTTTAATCCCCATAAAATAGTATTATCAAATGGTATTTGGATGGGGCAAAAAGAAACAAGAAAAAAGACATGTAGAGGAGATTCCTCGGGAAAAAGAAATCAAACTTTCTGATATTCCCAAAATTCTGGCCGATCTTAGTCAATTACGAAAGTCTCAAACAATTTCTGAGATAAAGTATCTTAGAAAAAATACTGAACCCTTGATAGATGATCTTATGAAAATTGGAAGTGTTCTTGAGAAAGATGACCTCAACGTTGACGATATCGACAAGCACCTTGCAATTATTGTAGTTCGAGGTAAAAAACAAGTAATTGATGCCATCAAAAAAGATGTTGTACATCTGCCAGAACTTTCATCTATTGTTGATGCCAAAAATCTGAATCGCACTCTTAATCAAATTCTTAAAAAAATTGGTGATGTGTTGGGACGACAAACTCGAGTAATTCACATCTTTGCAAAAAAATATGCAGGACAATTAAAAGAAAATCTTGAGGTAATGAACAAAAATCAGTCTGATATAGATAACTTACTGAAAAATTATGATTCTACAAAATCTGCTTCTGATGAGATTACAGATGCAATTAACCAAATTGAAAAATTAAGAAAATCTAGACTAGAAAAAAATCAAAAAATTGATGATGCAAATCAAAAAACACAATCAATCGATGATGAAATTACTTCAATACAGAATTCAATTGAAAAGATGAAAACATCAGATAATTATAAAAAATACCTTGATTTAAAAAATACAATAGAAACATTTGGTGTTGAAAAATCAAAAATAAAAAATGAGATTGATACACAATTTACAAAAATTTCTCGACCCTTGAGTAGATATGAATATGGCTCTTCTTTAGATAAGGATCAAAAAAACCTCTTGAGCAAACTAGTTGAGAACCCGATTGATGTACTTTTACCTCAAAATACGGATTCAATTATTATCATTTTGGAAAATGTTAGAAAAGGAATTTCTTCTGGGTCTATTTCAGTTAAGGATGTTGACAAATCTTTGTCTTATCTTACAGAAACTGAGGAAACACTTGATAGATTTGTAAAGCAAATTTCTAAGTATTTGGAAAAATATGAAAAGATGAATGATGATCTAATCTCTCTTACTCCTGATGGACTTGTATCTATGGAACATGAACTGGCTAAAAATATCTCCTCTAAGGAAGACTTACAACTCAAATCTGAAACTCTTCAAGGTGAAATAGATGAAATTGATTCAAAGATTCCACAACTTGTATCTGAAATTGAATCAAAACTAAGAGAATTTTCAAATACAAAATACACTATACCTTCATCTGAAAATTAAATTAGTTCAAAAATGAAGTGTTTGTATGATTTTTAAAAAGAAAAAATTTGAGCGTAAAGTATTGTTGCAAAAAGATGTACTTGATAGTATCTTATCTTATTGTCAAATGAAGCATCCAAATGAAGGAATTTTGATACTAAAAGGTAAATCCAAAAACGGTGAAATCAAAATAGATGGATTAGTCATTCCTCCATTCAGTGAATCTGGACCTACGTTTGCTGGATTTCCTCACTCATTTTTGCCGTTTGATATGAGCTATCTTGGAATTGTTCATTCTCACCCAAGTGGTTCCGCAGAACCTTCTGTTACTGATTTGCATAACTTTTTTGGATTGGTATCAGTAATTGTAAAATCACCCTATGATGATGATTCTATTTTTGCGTGGGATAGTAATGGAAATTCTATACCTCTTTCAATTATATGAAATTTGTAAAACCTTGAATGTAGAATTTGAAAAAACTGACAAAACTTTATAACCTTTTTTGAAGACATTCTCATTACATTGTTTAATTACAAAACATATCTAATTTTCATATTTGCATCACTTGCCATCAGTATTGGATTACAGATGGTTCTTCCATTCCCATATGGTTTAGGGGCTGCACTTGCAATCTTTATTGCATTTCCATTAATACTGAAAAGACGATACATGAGCCGTATGCGTGGATATGGTGGCAATTCTGAAACAAAAGGTGGAGGATTTTTTGGAATGGGATCACAAGAAGGTTCTAGTAAAGTTAGATACGTTTGTCTTGTTTGTAATAACAAACATAACGGTGGTACATGTCCACGTTGTGGATCAAAGATGCAACGAGCTGATTTTTAATCGAGGAAGAAGATGGCATTAGAAGAATTAAGAAGTAAAGTTCTATACCAAAATTCCATTGAGATCTGGATTGGAGTAAGTAAAGAAAAAAACATAGATTGGTTTGAAACTGAAAATTACCAAAAATTCATTGCCTTTCTTCTAAAAAATAATCTAAAGATGAAACAAATGCCTATTTGTTTTGATGAATCAGACAAAGTATCTGAAGATGGTCACAGCAAAAAAGTATTTGCTAACAAGTTGGCAGCATTCAATGATGAAATTTCATCATGTTATTCAATAAAATTGAATGATGGCAATATTGAGTTAATTCGAAAATTTGATCTCTAGTTTGTTATCTCTTGAGCTTTGGATTAACTATTGCATCTAGAGCATTTCCAATAAAGACAAATGCAAGGCCTGTTATTGCAATCATTATTCCTGGTGGTACTATCCACCACCATAATCCTCTTGCTGCTGCACCAAATGTATTTGCATCATGTAGTATGTGTCCCCATGTTGGGAATGATGGATCTCCTAACCCAAGGAAACTAAGACCTGCTTCAGTAGTGATTGCAGCTGGAACAGATATTGCAATACTTGCAAATGCATAAGGTAGCAATTGTGGAACAATGTGTTTGAGAATTATCTTTGAATCTTTTTGACCCATCATGCTTGCAGCATCTACGTAGCCTCGAGTTTTGATTTGAAGTGACATACTTCTTGCTACTTTTGCAATTCCTACCCACCCAAAAATCATCAAAAATCCTACCATCACAAATATGCTGTTACTAATTGTCACTGAAAGTATGATGAGAAATGGCAGTGCGGGTAATGCATAGATTACATCATTGAATCTCATCATTGTCTCATCAGTTTTTTTACCTTTGAATCCTGCATAAACCCCATAGAGTAATCCCATGATTACTGATGCAATTGCGACAACAAGGCCGATGAATAATGCAAGTGGTGTTCCCCACAATAATCCAATTGCCAAATCCCTTCGTAATTCATCAGTTCCCATTATCCCAAAAGCTTTACCTCCAATGATTAGTTTTGATTCGGGAATTTGAGTTTCAGAATTTACTGAATACAAATCTATTGAAAAAATATAATTTCCTTTTAATGGTTCATTTGTTTGTGTTTTCGAAAAAACAATGTCCTCAGATGATAGTCTATTAAGACTAAATGCAAATACTTCTGATTGTAATGACAAGTTTTTCTTTATTGCTTCATCAGTTGAAAAGATTCGTTCACTATGAATGGTTTTTGAATTTGAAAATGGAAGTGATGTTGATAATAATTCAAGTTTAATGCCATCAGGTCTAGTTACAGTCATTTGCAGTAAAGGAGATTCAGAATATTCTGATGTAAATTCATAGATGAAATCATTTGGAAAGTCATCATAGTTGAAATTTAATCCAAACTTATGTGATGTAAGTGATATCGTTCCTTCTGAGTTTGTTTGAATGTTTGGGGCCTCTAAAATTTTATGTTCTGGAATTTTTTCTGTCATAAAGATATTCACCCAAATTGGAATTGCAACTTTTGGATATGAAATCCAATTTCCTGGGTTGTTCCATTCTTGAAAAGTATCCACTGGGATTGCAATTATGGCAATAATTGATGTTGCAATAAGTATTGCAAGAATAGTGATGCCTGCAATCCCTATCTTACTTTTGAGAAATTCTTGTTTTATTTCCTGAGGTGTTATGCTGCTCATTGACCTGTCCTCACTCTTGGATCAAAATAGCCGTAAAGCAAGTCTGCAATGAATATGCTGACAAGAAAGAATACTGTTAGAATGTATGTAGTTCCAATAATTACTGGCAAATCCATTACTGTGATTGCCTCAAAGTACAGTCTGCCCATACCTGGCCAATCAAAAACTGCTTCAGTGATAATTGCCCCTCCAAGTGATCCTGATAAACTAAGTGCCAAAATTGTTACAATTGGTGGGGCTGCATTTTTTAGAGCATGAGTATAGATTATTTTCTTTTGTTTAATCCCAATTGTCTTTTTTGCCATAATGAAATCTTCTTGCATGATTCCAACCATGAAGTTTCTTACCAAATAAGCCCATGAGCCAAAACCAATCATTACAATTGTAATTAATGGTAATGTCATGTGATACAACAAAGCCACAATGTATCCAGGATCTGATGATGGAATATCTGGAGTTGCTCTGGCTGGAAATATCTGATACGTAAATGCAAACAAGAATATCATTAACATTCCTATCCACCATACAGGAAAACTAGAACTAATTATTGCAAAACTTGATGTAATTCTATCAATAATGGAACCGACTTTACTACTAGATAATGCTCCAAGAAAAATCCCAATAATTGAAATAATTATTGTAGCTGTTGTAAAAAGAAGAATAGTTCTTGGAAGTTTCTCAAAGATAATATCCTTTACATCTGAAGAACCAGAATCACTAGTAAGAAATGTCGCATGTCCAAAATCAAGTAATAATATCTTATACATTGTAAAACCTATTCTTTGTGGAGAATACCACGGTTCATCTAATCCTAAAACTTTGATTCTTTGGTCTATTTGATTTTGAATAAAGACTTCAAATTCATCAACTGACGAAAAGCTTTCAGCAATTGATGGATTTTCCGTTATCTCGGATCTTACCTGAAAGACAATTCCTTGTTTGAGTATTGTATCCATATTTGATCCAATAAGTGAAATTGTAATCAATAATGTAATCATCAAAACACCAAACATTGTTGCCGTTCTTGTGGCAACATATCTCTTCATACTCAATACCCTTGAATGATAAAATTAGTTTATAATTTTTTGAATTATGGCGTTGAAAAATGATTTACAGCATGAATAACAAACCCCATTCCAAGAATGGCATAACAGAAATTAGCAATAGTTTGGGCTTCCATCACTAGAGTATCTAAAACCAAGTATTTCTCTTTTCAGTATCGCCTAATACACAAAACAGACGAGAGTGAAACGAACTCTAGGCATTTCTTTAGGCAGAAACACAAGTTTTCTCGTCTTGATAATATATGACATAATATCATTTAAGCATTTTATGAATATGTGAAAATATCTTAATTTTCAATTAAAAATATTATAGTTTAGTTTAAGATTATCAATGTGTGATAAAAAATACCAAATTTGACCCTGATAAACTTGTTTTATCAAAATCTGAAATTCTAGAATTTTGTGATAGAGTGTTAAAAAAATGGAATAAAAATCCCGTCAAACATGAAAATAATATTTTGGCAATGAATGTTGTAAAAGCTAGCGTTGCGTGGACTGATGATGAATCTCTTAAGGCAATATGGGGTGAAATTCTAGGTTGGACATTTGATCTTTTGTATGAGAATGCTATGTCTAATGATGCTGAATGGGCAAGTGTAATGAAAAAATTAAAGAATAAAAAATAAGAAGATCTTTGTATAATTATGAGTGCAAACACAATTCGAAAAGCCAAAAAATTAGTTGAGACTGGAGGTGTTTCTCGTATTGAAGATGATTTGTTTCAGATAAAATCTTCATCTGATCCTGACAAGAGTGACGGTCGGTGAAAATTTCGCCTCAGATGCAGCGGTACAGGAACCTGTAAATGTCTAGCTTGATCGAGCACGTCCTGAAATATTCTGACACCGCGTGAGTCAGATCCTCCAGCGTCTCGTAGTACTCTGAAGTAACAAGTCTGTACTTTGCATCCCTCCATACCGACTCGACAGCATTAAGCTTCGGCGTCGCGGTAGGCAGGTACAAGATCTCCACCTCGTCATGCTCCTCCAGGTATTCCCGCACCTTCCTTGCTTGTGCTGACTTGCGTTGTCCACTGAGCAAGACACTGCCCCACTTGCGGCGCACCTCCTTGAGGTATTTCACAAACGTCAAGCCGTCGAACCTGTCGTACTGCCCGCATCAGCCGAGTTTCCTCTTCTGCAAGCGCGCCATACACAATGGTCTTGTCCCGTCTGCCGGTCCTGCTGACTGCTACTGGATCCCCGACGCGCGACCACAGTTTCCTTCCATTCGTTCCAATCCTGATGAATATGGACTCGTCTTGCACCACGATTGTAAATCCACGCTGTTTTGCGCTGGATATCGTGCCTGCAGCGTCAACTTGCCACCTCCTCACCTCGTAGCCGCCGGCTGCCGAGGTGTACTCCGTGGTAGATCTCTTAGACGAGAACCCGAGGGATCACATTATCCTGCGCACGCTGCACAGGCTGTACTTTGCAAATAATTTCCCGCGTATCAAGTTCTGCAGCTTCCTTGGGGCGAGCATGTTCTTGCCGCTGAGCCGGTCTGCAAGCTTCTTGATCCGCCCATACCCTACGCGTCTGGGCCTGCCTCTTCCGGAAGCGTCCCGGAGACCAGCCATGCCGTCTTCGTCGAACCGCGCCGCCCATAGCTGCACCGTGCGCTGGTCCACGTCTGCAAAATCAGAAGCAGTCTTTGTCGTGTGTCCTTTGAGGACTCCCCTCACTGCCATTATCCTGTTGCGGATCCTGGCATCGTTCTTTGCATGCATGGCCTCAGTCAGCTCCCGTATCTTCTTGTCGATTGCGTCCATGTACGGCTTGACGATCCGGGGATCCTTAAGCTTTTCTGCTGTACTGCGCCTCAAGAGGCGAAATTTTCAATGAGCGTCACTCTAGCTAGTGATTTGTTGTATTTTTTCCAGTTTCTATTCATGCAATGTAAGGATATCATGATCTAAAGCTGATTTGATAAAATTAATTGGATCAACTAGGCATGTTGGGAAACACAGCAGGATGAGTTCAATAACTGCCTGCAAATATTTTGCCAAATGAGATGATTTCTGAGAAGCAATAAAAATATAACCTATTAATTATTGTTTTTATGATGTGAAGACACCAATCCATATCATTTTGCTCTCTGCGTTGGTGCTGACTATGTATATTATTCCCGCCCCGGGAGAAGGGGGGGGGGGGTGGTGGTGTGGCATATGCAGTAGATATACCGACAATCACTGCAGCCTCTGTGGACTCTGCTAGTACCATAACCATTACGTATAGCGAAAATGTAGACGTCAGCACAACTAACGGCGCAGGCTTTAGCCTCTCCACTGGAGTCGTATCTGCAAACTCTGATCCTGGAGGCTCATCTGATATTATCACGCTTACAGTATCTGGTATTACCACCTCTGATACTCCAGATGTGACTTACACTGCAGCACCAGGCACTGTGACAGGTGTCTCATCCAATCCTGCAGTAGACCAGACCTTCACTGGTACAGTTGATAACGCACCGCCAACAGTTGTATCCATTGTAACTGCCAGCACAACTACAATTAATCTCACTTTATCTGAGGAGATTACAGACAACTCTGCTGACCCCGGAGACTTTGTGTTATCTGGTGACATCACCACAAGCCCGACTATTAATGCAATTACATCCAATGATGATATAGTTACCCTCTCCCTTAGTGACACACTTGATAGTGATGATGTCATTAGTCTGGAATACGCCAAAAGTACCGGCAGCATAGATGACACTGCATCACTTACATCCTTTGTCGACTCTTTCTCAGTAGTACAACAAGACACATCTCCATCCGGCCTTGCCTTCTCTGCTGATGGAGCAAAGATGTTTGTCGTAGGTACTACTGGCAATAACGTAAACGAGTACACACTATCTACCCCCTTTGATGTATCTACTGCAACCTTTGTCGACTCTTTCTCAGTGACATCACAAGAGACATCTCCACGAGGTCTTGCCTTCTCTGCTAACGGAGCAAAGATGTTTGTTGTAGGTGTTAATAGCGATAACGTAAACGAGTACACACTATCTACTCCCTTTGATGTATCCACTGCAGTCTTTGTCGACTCTTTCTCAGTGAGATCACAAGACACATTTCCAAATGATCTGGCCTTCTCTGCTAACGGAGCAAAGATGTTTGTTGTAGGTGTTAATAGCGATAACGTAAGCGAGTACACACTATCTGCCCCCTTTGACGTATCCACTGCAGTCTTTGTCGACTCTTTCTCAGTGGCATCACAAGAGACATCTCCATCCGGCCTTGCCTTCTCTGCTGATGGTGCGAAGATGTTTGTTGGAGGTACTATTGGCGATGACGTAAACGAGTACACACTATCTACTCCCTTTGATGTATCCACTGCAATCTTTGCAGGCTCTTTCTCAGTGGCATCACAAGACATATCTCCACGAGGCCTTGCTTTCTCCACTAACGGAGACAAGATGTTTGTTGTAGGTAATGCTGGCGATGACGTAAACGAGTACACGCTGGCAAAACCATTTACTTTCATCATAAACTCCCTTGCCAGCTTTGCAGCAGTTACAGTTGAAAACAACATTGCTCCATCACCAGATGTTATTACTCCGCTAAGTATCACTGCAGCCTCTGTGGACTCTGATAGTACCATAACCATTACGTACAGCGAGAATGTAGACGTCAGCACAACTGACGGTCAAGGCTTTAGCCTCTCCACTGGAGCCGTATCTGCAAACTCTGATCCTGGAGGCTTAACTGATATTATCACCCTTACAGTGTCAGGCATTACCACCTCTGATACGCCAGATGTGACTTATTCTGAATTATCAGGCAGTGTGACAGGTGTCTCATCAATTCCTGCAGAAGACCAGACCTTCACTGGTACAGTTGATAACGCACCGCCAACAGTTCTATCCATTGGAACTGCCAGCACAACTACAATTAATCTCACTTTATCTGAGGAGATTACAGACAACTCTGCTGACCCCGGAGACTTTGTGTTATCTGGTGACATCACCACAAGCCCGACCGTACTTGCAATTGCCGCCAATGAAAACACAGTTACCCTCTCCCTTAGTGATTCACTTGATTATGATGATGTCATCAGTCTGGCATACGCCAAAGGTACCGGCAGCATAGATGATATTACATCTCCATCCTTTGTCGACTCTTTCTCAGTGAGATTCCAAGACACATTTCCAGAAGGCCTGGCCTTCTCCACTGATGGAACAAAGATGTTTGTTGCAGGTGAGTCTGGCGATGACGTAAGCGAGTACACGCTGACTGCCCCCTTTGACGTATCCACTGCAGTCTTTGTCGACTCTTTCTCAGTGAGATCACAAGACAAATTTCCAACCGGCCTGGCCTTCTCTGCTAACGGAGCAAAGATGTTTGTTTTAGGTGTTGTCGACGATGACGTAAACGAGTACACGCTATCTACCCCCTTTGACGTATCCACTGCAGTCTTTGTCGACTCTTTCTCAGTGGCATCACAAGACGGACTTCCACGAGGTCTTGCCTTCTCCACTAACGGAGCAAAGATGTTTGTTGTAGGTGATGATGGCAATGACGTAAACGAGTACACCTTATCTACCCCCTTTGACGTATCCACTGCATCCTTTGTCGACTCTTTCTCAGTGAGATCACAAGAGACATCTCCACAAGGCCTGGCCTTCTCTGCTGATGGATACAAGATGTTTGTTGTAGGTAGTGTTGGCGATGACGTAAACGAGTACACCCTGACTGCCCCCTTTGACGTATCCACTGCATCCTTTGCCGGCTCTTTCTCAGTGGCATCACAAGACACAGTTCCAACAGACCTTGCCTTCTCTGCTGATGGAGCAAAGATGTTTGTTTTAGGTGATAATGGCAATGACGTAAACGAGTACACGCTGGCAAAGCCATTTTCTATTCTCCCAAACTCCCTTGCCGGCTTTGATGCAGCATCTCCAGTTGCAAACAACATTATTCCGCCACCTGGCACTACCCCAACAATTACTGCAGCCTCCGTGGACTCGGCCAGAACCATAACTATTACGTATGATAGGAATATAGACGTCACAACAATTAATGGCGCAGGCTTTGCCCTCTCCGTTGGAGAAGTATCTGCAAACTCCGATCCCGGAGGTTTAACTAATACCATGACGCTTACAGTGTCAGGTATTACTACCTCTGATACGCCAGACATAACCTACACTATAGCACAGGGCAGTGTCGTAGATGGCGCCAGCAATATTGCAGCAAACCAGATATTCACTGATACAGTTGATAGCGCACCGCCAATTGTCCTGTCCATTGAAACTGCCGGCACAACAATTGATCTCACTTTATCTGAGGATGTCATAAACAACTCTGCGGCCCCCGGAGACTTTGTGTTATCCGGTGATATCACCACAAACCCGACCGTAGATGCAATTACTGCTGATGGAGACACAGTTACCCTCTCCCTTAGTGGTATACTTGATTATGATGATGTCATCAGTCTGGCATACGCCAAAGATACCGGCAGCATAGATGACACCGCATCTCCATCCTTTGTCGACTCTTTCTCAGTGGCATCACAAGAGACATCTCCACGAGGTCTTGCCTTCTCTGCTAATGGAGACAAGATGTTTGTTGTAGGTACTGTTGGCGATGACGTAAACGAGTACACACTAGCTACCCCCTTTGACGTATCTACTGCATCCTTTGTCGACTCTTTCTCAGTGACATCACAAGAGACAGCTCCACAAGACCTGGCCTTCTCTGCTAACGGAGCAAAGATGTTTGTTGTAGGTGTTAATAGCGATAACGTAAGCGAGTACACACTAGCTACCCCCTTTGACGTATCTACTGCATCCTTTGTCGACTCTTTCTCAGTGACATCACAAGAGACATCTCCACGAGGTCTTGCCTTCTCCACTAACGGAGCAAAGATGTTTGTTGTAGGTAGTAATGGCAATGACGTAAACGAGTACACGCTGACTGCCCCCTTTGACGTATCTACTGCATCCTTTGTCGACTCTTTCTTAGTGGGATCACAAGACACATCTCCACGAAGTCTTGCCTTCTCTGCTAATGGAGACAAGATGTTTGTTGTAGGTGATAATGGCAATGACGTAAACGAGTACACACTATCTGCCCCCTTTGACGTATCCTCTGCATCCTTTGTCGACTCTTTCTCCGTATCATCACAAGACACATTTCCATACGGCCTGGCCTTCTCTGCTGATGGTGCCAAGATGTTTGTTGCAGGTGCTTTGGACGGTGACGTAAACGAGTACACGCTGACAAAACCATTTTCTATTCTCCCAAACTCCCTTGCCAGCTTTGCAGCAGCTACAGTTGAAAACAACATTGTTCCTCCACCAGATGCTACTCCGCCAAGTATCACTGCAGCCTCTGTGGACTCTGCTAGTACCATAACCATTACGTATAGCGAGGATATTGACGTCTCAACAACTAATGGAGCAGGCTTTAGCCTCTCCACTGGAACGATATCTGCAAACTCTGATCCTGGAGGTTTAACTGATATTATCACCCTTACAGTATCAGGCATTACCACCACCTCTGATACTCCAGATGTGACTTACACTGCCACATCAGGCACTGTGATTAATGCTTTATCAATTCCTGCAGAAGACCAGACCTTCACTGGTACAGCTGATAACGCCCCGCCAACCGTCTTATCCATTGGAACTGCCAGCACAACTACCATTAATCTTATTTTATCTGAGGAGATTACACTCAACTCTACGGCCCCCGGAGACTTTGTGTTGTCTGGTACCATATCTACAAACCCGACTGTAACTGCAATTGCCGCTGCTGGAGACACAGTCACCCTCTCCCTTAGTGGTATACTTGATGATGATGATCTCATTAACCTGGCATACTCCAAGAATACCGGCAGCATAGATGACACTGCATCTCCATCCTTTGTCGACTCTTTCTCAGTATCATCACAAGAATCATCTCCACGAGGCCTGGCCTTCTCTGCTGATGGAGCCAAGATGTTTGTTGTAGGTAGTGTTGGCGATGACGTAAACGAGTACACCTTATCTACTCCCTTTGACGTATCTACTGCATCCTTTGTCGACTCTTTCTCAGTATCATCACAAGAGACAGCTCCACAAGACCTGGCCTTCTCTGCTAATGGTGAGAAGATGTTTGTTGTAGGTTTAATTGGTCAAGACGTAAACGAGTACACCTTATCTGCCCCCTTTGACGTATCTACTGCATCCTTTGTCGACTCTTTCTCAGTGACATCACAAGAATCATCTCCATCCGGCCTGGCCTTCTCTGCTGATGGATACAAGATGTTTGTTGTAGGTTTTAATGGCGATGACGTAAACGAGTACACCTTAACTACCCCCTTTGATGTATCCACTGCATCCTTTGTCGACTCTTTCTCAGTGACATCACAAGAGACAGCTCCACGAGGCCTGGCCTTCTCTGCTAACGGAGAGAAGATGTTTGTTGTAGGCGATAGTGGCAATGACGTAAACGAGTACGCACTATCTGCCCCCTTTGACGTATCTACTGCATCCTTTGCAGGCTCTTTCTCAGTGGCATCACAAGAAGGAAATCCAACCGGCCTGGCCTTCTCTACTAATGGTGAGAAGATGTTTGTTGCAGGTAATAATGGCAATGACGTAAACGAGTACACGCTGGCAAAACCATTTACTTTCATCCCAAACTCCCTTGCCAGCTTTGCAGCAGCTACAGTTGAAAACAACATTGCTCCTCCACCAGATGCTACTCCGCCAAGTATCACTGCAGCCTCTGTGGACTCTGCTAGTAGCATAACGCTCACATACAACGAAAACATAGATGTCGCAACAACTGGCGGTCAAGGCTTTAGCCTCTCCACTGGAGCCGTATCTGCAAACTCTGATCCTGGAGGTTTAACTGATATTATTACGCTTACAGTATCTGGTATTACCACCTCTGATACGCCAGATGTGACTTATTCTGCATCACCAGGCAGTGTAACTGATGCCTCATCAAATTCTGCAGTAGACCAGACTATTGGTACTACTGATAACGCACCGCCAACAGTTGTATCCATTGGAACTGCCAGCACAACTACCATTAATCTCACTTTATCTGAGGAGATTACACTCAACTCTACGGCCCCCGGAGACTTTGTGTTGTCTACTACCATATCTACAACCCCGACTGTAGATACAATTGCTGCCAGTGGAGACACAGTCACCCTCACCCTTGATGGCACACTTGATGATGATGATGATATCAGTCTGGCATACACCAAAAGTACCGGCAGCATAGATGACATTATATCTCCATCCTTTGTCGACTCTTTCTCAGTAGTATCACAAGAATCAGCTCCACAAGGTCTTGCCTTCTCTGCTAATGGAGGCAAGATGTTTGTTGTAGGTTTAATTGGTCAAGACGTAAACGAGTACACCTTATCTACTCCATTTGACGTATCTTCTGCAGACTTTACCGTCTCTTTCTCAGTGGCATCACAAGAAACATCTCCATTCGGCCTGGCATTCTCCGCTGATGGAGCCAAGATGTTTGTTGTAGGTTTTGATAGCGATAACGTACACCAGTACGCACTAGCTACCCCCTTTGATGTATCTTCTGCATCCTTTGCCGTCTCTTTCTCAGTGTCATCACAAGACGAAGTTCCAGTCGGCCTGGCCTTCTCAGCTGATGGAGCCAAGATGTTTGTTGTAGGTGTTGATGGTAGGGATGTAAACGAGTATACACTAACTACCCCCTTTGACGTATCTGCTGCAACTTATGTCGACTCTTTCTCAGTGGCATCACAAGAGACAGCTCCACGAGGCCTGGCCTTCTCTGCTGATGGATACAAGATGTTTGTTGTAGGTAGTGCTGGCGATAGCGTACACCAGTACACGCTATCTACTCCCTTTGACGTATCTGCTGCATCCTTTGCAGGCTCTTTCTCAGTGAAATCACAAGACACATCTCCATTCGGCCTTGCCTTCTCTGCTAATGGTGAGAGGATGTTTGTTGTAGGTAATAATGGCAATGACGTAAACGAGTACACACTGGCAAAACCATTTTCTATTCTCCCAAACTCTCTTGACAGCTTTGCAGCAGTTGCAGTCACAAACAACATTGCTCCACCACCAGATGTTACTCCGCCAAGCATCACTGCAGCCTCTGTTGATTCTGCTAGTACCATAACCATTACGTATAGCGAGAATGTAGATGTCAGCACAACTGACGGTCAAGGCTTTAGCCTCTCCACTGGAACCGTATCTGCAAACTCTGATCCTGGAGGCTCATCTAGTATCATAACCCTTACAGTGTCAGGCATTACCACCTCTGATACGCCAGATGTGACTTATTCTGAATCATCAGGTACTGTGACAGGTACCTCATCCAATCCTGCAGAAGACCAGACCTTCACTGGTACAGTTGATAGCGCACCGCCAACTGTTCTATCCATTGGAACTGCCAGCACAACTACCATTAATCTCACTTTATCTGAGGATATCACAGTAAACTCTGCAGCTCCCGGAGACTTTGTGTTGTCTGGTGCCATCACCACAAGCCCGACTATTAATGCAATTGCAGCTGCCAATGGAAACATAGTTACCCTCTCCCTTAGTGATTCGCTTGATGATGATGATACTATCAATCTGGAATATTCCAAAACTACCGGCAGCATAGATGACGCTGCATCAAACTCCCTTGCCAGCTTTGCAGCAGTTATAGTTACAAACAACATTGCTCCACCAGATGTTACTCCACCACCAGATGTTACTCCACCACCAGATGTTACTCCACCACCAGATGTTACTCCACCAAGTATCACTGCAGCCTCTGTAGACTCTGCTAGTACCATAACCATTACGTATAGCGAGAATGTAGACGTCAGCACAACTGACGGTCAAGGCTTTAGCCTCTCCACTGGAGACGTATCTGCAAACTCTGATCCTGGAGGCTCATCTAGTATTATTACGCTTACAGTGTCAGGCATTACCACCTCTGATACGCCAGATGTGACTTATTCTGCATCACAGGGTACTGTGACAGGTACCTCATCCAATCCTGCAGAAGACCAGACTATTGGTACGACTGATAACGCACCGCCAACAGTTCTATCCATTGAAACTGCCAGCACAACTACCATCAATCTCATGCTATCTGAGGAGATTACAGTAAACTCTGCAGCTCCTGAAGACTTTGTGTTGTCAGGTGATATCACCACAAGCCCGACTGTTAATGCAATTACAGCTAATAATGATATCGTTACCCTCTCCCTTAGTGATTCACTTGATAGTGATGATGACATTAGTCTGGAATATTCCAAAAATACCGGCAGCATAGATGATACTGCATCTCCATCCTTTGCCGGCTCTTTCTCCGTATCATCACAAGAATCATCTCCACACGGCCTTGCATTCTCTGCTAATGGAGCCAAGATGTTTGTTGTCGGTACTAATAGCGATAACGTAAACGAGTACACACTATCTACTCCCTTTGATGTATCTTCTGCATCCTATGTTGACTCTTTCTCAGTGTCATCACAAGACGAATCTCCACACGGCCTTGCATTCTCTGCTAATGGAGCCAAGATGTTTGTTGTAGGTGCTATTGGCGGTAACGTAAACGAGTACACACTATCTACTCCCTTTGATGTATCTTCTGCATCCTTTGCCGGCTCTTTCTCAGTGTCATCACAAGACTCAGATCCATCCGGCCTTGCCTTCTCTGCTAATGGTGCAAAGATGTTTGTTGTAGGTTTTAATGGCGATGACGTAAACGAGTACACCTTATCTGCCCCCTTTGATGTATCTTCTGCATCCTTTGTCGACTCTTTCTCAGTGACATCACAAGACTTGGCTCCATTCGGTCTTGCCTTCTCTGCTAATGGAGCCAAGATGTTTGTTGTAGGTTATGATGACGATGACGTAAACGAGTACACCTTAACTACTCCCTTTGACGTATCCACTGCATCCTTTGCCGGCTCTTTCTCCGTATCATCACAAGAAACATCTCCATCCGGCCTGGCCTTCTCTGCTAATGGTGAGAAGATGTTTGTTTTAGGCGATAGTGGCGATGACGTAAACGAGTACACGCTGGCAAAACCATTTACTCTCCTCCCAAACTCCCTTGACAGCTTTACATCAGATGTACAAAACATTCCTACTCCTGCAATAACTATTACATCACCAGACGATTCATACCTTACAAACAATCGTGTCTTGGATGTAACAGGTACCGTAACTCATTCAACAACAGTATCAATCACCATTAATGGTGGCACTGCTATTTCTGTAGACGCATCAAATGGAGAATGGTCACAGACAGTCACCTTAGCTGAAGGAGAAAATACAATCAGAGTATTTACATCTGATGCTAGTGAGTCTATCACAGTTACTTTGGATACTATAGCACCTGTAATTACACCAAGTCCTGACCGCGTCTTTTATGTTGAATGGAAAAGTGATTATTCTAAAATTGGAGGAGCAACAACTGATGATAATTCTGAGATTATTACCACTTCTGAGACTCTTTTAGATTCATCTGAGCCTGGAACTCGTCATACTATAACTTATACTGCTGTGGATTTGGCTGGTAATGCTGCTGCTCCGGTGGATAGAGGGATTCAGGTACAAGATACTACTGCTCCTGTCCTGACTTTAAATGGTGATGCAGCAATTAATGTTCAGCGTACTACTACCTACTCTGATCCTGGTGCTACTGTAACTGATGATGATGATCCTACCAGAACGTATTCGGTCACTGCTACTCCTCAGACAATAGATACTAATCGCTTGGAATCTTATACTATCACGTATACTTCCAATAGTAGAGATGGAGGTGGTAACCTACCTACTCCTTTCACTGTCACAAGAACTGTAACTGTTATACCTCACACTGATGATACTCCTGTTATTACATCACATTCGGATGGTGATGTGGTTGGTGCCGGTCAGATAACTGTTAGCGGTACATACAGACCTAATTCTTTCGTGGAATATACTGATGGAAGTGGTACTTATGGTACAGCAACTACTAATGCTCAGGGTGCTTGGAGTTTTACAATATCATCTATTCTAACTACTGATACCATCACATATACTGTTCATCCATTTTATAATGGTAGTTATCAACGTGATGTATCTGCATCTGTTACTATAGATCATACTGCTCCACCAATAACTATTACATCACCAGTCGATCAACACCTTACTAACAATCCTACCTTGGTTGTAACAGGTACCGTACCTGATGTAGCATCAGTATCAATCACCATTAATGGTGGCAGTGTTATTACTGCATCCGCAACAAATGGAGCATGGTCACACTCACTTACATTAGTTGAAGGACCAAATACAGTCAGAGTATTTACATCTGATGCTAACTCTGAATCTATCACAGTTACTTTGGATATTACACCACCTGTAATCACACTAACTGGAGCAAATCCACAGACTATTGAATTGGGTGATGATGCATATGCTGAACTTGGAGCAACGACTGATGATAATTCTGATGTTACAATTGATTCTTCTAATGTCAACACTAGTGTTGCTGGAGACTATCAGGTATTGTACAACTCTGTAGATTCAGCGGATAATGCTGCTGCGCAAGTTATTAGAACTGTTACGGTTGTTGATACAACACCAGTAATAACTATCACATCACCAGTCGATCAACACCTTACTAACAATCCTACCTTGGTTGTAACAGGTACCGTAACTGGTGCTGAATCAGTATCTATATCCCATAATAGTGATAATGCTATTTCTGTAGACGCTACAAGTGGAGCATGGTCACACTCACTTACATTAGTTGAAGGATCAAATACAGTCAGAGTACTTACATCTGAGACTAATTCTGAATCTATCACAGTTACTTTGGATATTACACCACCTGTAATCACACTAACTGGAGCAAATCCACAGACTATTGAATTGGGTGATGATGCCTATGCTGAACTTGGAGCAACAACTGATGATGGATCCCCAGTTGCAATTAATTCTTCTGAGGTCGACACTAGTGCCATTGGAACATATCAGGTATTGTACAACTCTGTAGATTCAGCGGATAATGCTGCTGCGCAAGTTATTAGAACTGTTACGGTTGTTGATACAACACCAGTAATAACTATCACATCACCAGCAGATCAATCCTATACAAACAGTAATATCTTGGGTGTAGAAGGTACCGTAACTCATGCAATATCAGTAACTATAACCGTTAATGGTGCTAATCCTATTACTGCATCCACAGCAAGTGGAGCATGGTCACAGGCAGTTAACTTGGTTGAAGGACCAAATACAATCAGAGTATTTACATCTGATACTAACTCTGAATCTATCACAGTTACTTTGGATATTACACCACCTGTAATCACACTAAATGGAGCAGATTCTGTTGAACTTGAATTGGGTGATGCCTATGCTGAACTTGGAGCAACAACTGATGATGAATCCCCAGTTGCAATCAATTCTTCTGAGGTCGACACTAGTGCCGTTGGAACATATCAGGTATTTTATGACTCTGTAGATTCAGCGGATAATGCTGCTGTGCGAGTTATTAGAACTGTTACTATATCAGATACTATTCCTCCTATCATAACTTTAAATGGTGATGCAGAAGTTAATGTTCAACGTACTAGTACCTACAGTGATCCTGGTGCCACTGTAACTGATGATGATGATCCTACCAGAACGTATTTGGTCACTGCTACTCCTCAGACACTAGATACTAGTGTGCTGGGATCTACTACTATCGAATATACCTCCACTGCTGATAGATCTGGTAACGCACCTGCCCTTGTCACAAGAACTGTAAATATTATACCTCACACTCTTGACACTCCTGTTATTACATCACCTGTGTCTGGTGATGTGGTTGGTGCCGGTCAGATAACTGTTAGCGGTACATACAGACCTAATTCTTCTGTGCAATTAACTGATGGAAGAACTATCGTTGAATCAGATACTGATGCCCAAGGTGCCTGGAGTGCTCAACTACCAGCTACTAATATTGCAGAAGATAATACCCTCACAATTACTGTTTATCCGTATTTTAATAATGAATATCAAATTTTAAATGATATATCTGCATCTGTTACAGTTGGTATAGAGACTACTATTCCGCCACCAGTAATAACTATTACATCACCAGACGATCAATACATTACAAGCAATAATGTCTTGGTTGTAACAGGTACCGTAGATGGTGCTGACTCATTAACTGTAAGCCATAATGGTTTTGCTCATCATGTAATCCCAGTAAATGGAGAATGGTCACAGTCACTTACATTAGTTGAAGGACCAAATACAATCAGAGTACCTACATCTGATACTAACTCTGAATCTATCACAGTTACTTTGGATACCACACCGCCAACAGTTGTATCCATTGGAACTGCCAGCCCAACTACCATTGATCTCGTGCTATCTGAGGAGATTACAGACAACTCTGCAGCTCCCGGAGACTTTGAGTTGACCGGTGACATCACCACAAGCCCGACTGTAACTACAATTACAGCCAATGGAGACACAGTTACACTCACCCTTAGTGACTCACTTGATAGTGATGATGTCATTAGTCTGGCATACACCAAAAGTACCGGCAGCATAGATGATGCTGCATCCCCGCAGCCAAACTCCCTTGCCAGCTTTGCAGCAACTCCAGTTGTTGATGGTACACCGCCAACAGTTCTATCCATTGGAACTGCCAGCCCAACAACAATTGATCTAGTACTATCTGAGGAGATTACAGTAAACTCTGCTGACCCCGGAGACTTTGTGCTGTCCGGTGATATCACCACAACCCCGACTGTAACTACAATTACAGCCAATGGAGCCACAGTTACCCTCACCCTTAGTGGCTCACTTGATGATGATGATGTAATTAGTCTGGCATACGCCAAAACTACCGGCAGCATAGATGATGCTGCATCTCCGCAGCCAAACTCCCTTGCCAGCTTTGCAGCAACTCCAGTCACAAACAACATTGCTCCACCAGATGTTACTCCACCAGAAGTTGATAATACACCGCCAACAGTTGTATCCATTGGAACTGCCAGCCCAACAACAATTGATCTAGTACTGTCTGAGGAGATTACAGTAAACTCTGCAGCTCCTGGAGACTTTGAGTTGTCCGGTGATATCACCACAAGCCCGACTGTAACTACAATTACAGCCAATGATAATATAGTTACACTCACCCTTAGTGGCACACTTGATGATGATGATGTCATTAGTCTGGCATACACCAAAACTACCGGCAGCATAGATGATGCTGCATCAAACTCCCTTGCCAGCTTTGCAGCAACTCCAGTCACAAACAACATTGCTCCACCAGATGTTACTCCACCAGAAGTTGATAGTACACCGCCAACAGTTCTATCCATTGGAACTGCCAGCCCAACAACAATTGATCTAGTACTGTCTGAGGAGATTACAGTAAACTCTGCAGCTCCTGGAGACTTTGAGTTGTCCGGTGATATCACTACAACCCCGACTGTTAATGCAGTTACAGCCAATGATAATATAGTTACCCTCACCCTTAGTGGCTCACTTGATGATGATGATGTCATTAGTCTGGCATACGCCAAAACTACCGGCAGCATAGATGATGCTGCATCTCCGCCAAACTCCCTTGCCAGCTTTGCAGCAGTTACAGTCACAAACAACATTGCTCCAACTGACACTCCAGCACCTCCAACTGACGGACTATTGCCACTACCTGAATGCGCAGATCTCGATATTGGTTCCTGCATACCTATCGGCCTTTCAGCCAGTCATTCCTCAGCCACTTCTGGCGATGTTGTGGAATATACTATGACATTTCGTAATGGCATTGATATAGATGCCTATAATATAGAATCTTATGATATACGATGGGTGGTAACTAATATCCGTGGGGAAGATAATCCACTTCGATCTTCAAGCATAATACCTTCTGAAGATGGCAGATCTGCCACTTTAACAATTCCAACATCAGAAACCTTGGCTAGCACTACAGTTAGAATCACAGCTTTCATCGATGGTCCGGGTGGACATCCTGTTACGACTAATCCAGACGAACTCCTTGATATAATATTTCTTAATTCAGAAGGTCAGCAACCCCTAGTCAATCCAACTGTTAGATTGTCTTTGTTCTCTCCAATTGCCGCTGAATTGGCCTTTACGATAAATGATCTGACATCGCCTGAATCATCCATATCTGATAGTGTCAGTCATCTAGGTGTTGATGCTGATGGTATTGGAACCCAATTCAGCGATACAATACAGTTGGTAGCTGGCCATCAATACTCTGTTGATGTTTCATACTCTGATGCTGCCAAACCTCTGAGGGAGGAACCTACTATCCACTGTATTATCAGCGGTGTAACAGTTGCCATGCCTGTTACATTAGAATCAGGTAATGATTTGAGATGTATATACACACTTGTTATTACTCCGTCACCAACAACCCCTCCGGCTGGCAGTAGAGGAGGAGGAGGAGGAGGAGGCGGCAGCTCTGGAGACCGATCTCCGCCTTCATTTACAACCTCCTTTGAGGAAGGAGCCAACACCATTCTCATTAATGGAATAGGAATAGCTCCTGCCCCCTTCAAAATTGATCAAGTGCTAAGCAGTCCAATACTGGTGTCTGCAGGAGAGCCAACCCCGTTCTCCCTTACGCTGTATGAGAACACCTCATGGGAAGGCATTACACATATTGAGATCTGCCTAAACAAGCAGGTATCAAATAGAGACGCAACATGCCACAGTGCCACCAAAATTATTTGGGACAAAAACAGTCCTGATGACGAACTGGAAATAATTGATCCAAACGGGCTAATCCATAATGCCACAATTGGCATAACTGAGGTAAAAGCAAGTGTTGCCACCTTTGATTTTGACGTAACCTTTGGTGGTGCAATGGATACCTCTGATATCCAGCTGTACATCTGGGATGCTACGAGAAATTCGCTTGTATTTACCATATACAATGCTTTGAGTGTAACTGAGGGAGCAGCACCTGCCAGCAATACCGAAAACGTCAAGCTGCCATGTGACGCCGGCGAGCTAGTGCTAGATGACGGCACCTGCATGGATCCTGAACCTGGCACATTTGCGTGCCCTGATGGGCAAGTAATGAGATATGACGGAGCCTGCATTGCTGCTGCAGATCCGCAGGATGCAACATCTGATGCAGGCTATGATGATGCAAGCTATGATGATGTCATAATGTCATGGGCGGGATACTCTCCAGAGTCTGCAACTGACTCCCAGCTGATGTCGGCTCTGGATATTGCAAGTGATCCTGACGTATCATTGCCAAAGTGGGCAAAAAAATATCTCGGTGAGTGGGCATACAAGGACAAAATCTCAACTGAGCAACTAAGGATCGTGCTGTCTTACCTGGCCGGTATCTCAAGGTGATATGATTGGCGCATAGTCTCCCAAACCCCACTGCTGCTGCTACTACATGGCATGCCTTTTTGATGCTTATGCTTGTCGTACCCCTTGGCGTGGCACATGCAGAGTCATATGACGTGTTTGTGACTGCAAACTCTAGTCTTCCCGGATGTGAGAAAGACGGCTCCTGCTGGTCAGATGATATAGTTATCATACGGCAATACGATGAGGTAACCTGGCATAACGATGCTGGTTTTGACATTACTGTGACATCTGGCGGCATACATGATGACTTTCTTGGGGAGTCATTTGACTCGGATGTTATCTTACCTGGTGGAACATACACCCACGCCTTTGAGGATTCCGGAAGCTTTCCATATCTTTCTGTACTCCAGCCATGGATGACTGGAAGCGTGGTAGTAGAGCCTGCTGATGCCGTGTCTCTGGATATAGTGCATTCCGAGCCAACACCAGACCCAGAACCAACACCAGAACCAGAACCGGCATGTGGCGCTGGAACTGAACTGGTAGATGGAATCTGTCAGCTAGTTGTAGATGAGGAGCCCCAGCCAGCAGGCGGCGGCTGTCTTATTGCAACTGCAGCATATGGGACAGAGCTTGCGCCACAGGTCCAGCTACTCAGGGAGATCAGGGATAACACAGTAATGGGTACCGCATCTGGCGCATTATTTATGACAGGATTCAACCAGTTGTACTATTCGTTCTCGCCATACATTGCAGACATGCAAAGAGAGAATGCAATGCTTAACAAAGCGGTAAAACTGTCCATCGCGCCAATGATTGCCTCTCTGAGCATCATGGGTATGGCAGATAATTCAGAGTCATCAGTTGCATTGTGGGGACTGTCTGTCATCATGCTAAACGTGCTGATGTATGCTATGGCTCCAGTTGGCATTGTAATTGCATCTGGAAAAGTTTACACAAAACTGCATTCTAGGAATCATTAAATTTTCACTTAATCGTACACCAAACCAGATCAGTGATTCATTGGATGTTTCTTGGCTTTATGATGTAAAAAATATAGGCGCATGATCAGACTCATGCCTGTCCATATCAGAAAAGTGCGCGTGCCTTTGTTTTTGCATGACAGATCCAGGCATACATCTGTATGCCGACGCGTCATCTGCCAGTCCTAGGCAGTGCGAGTCAAAAGATATGGGGGCATGCCTGGAAGTTGCAGTGGACACCACTTTACAGCTGCAAAAGGCGGCAGGCTTGATTGAGTGACGGTCTTGTTACACATTACAATGCGACGATTCATTCAAACTGAGACTTGGGCATAAATAATTCAATTTTTTAATCAGTTTCCCAAATTATTCAAATGAAAAAAGCCAGGGATCTCTGCAATATTATTTCATCATAACATGAATGTAAAAATCCCCCGGCAAGATTCTATCAGAATCATTTCTTATTGGTGTTTTGTATCTGGTGGGAACACTATCTTTGTATGAAGACATTCTAAAACGTGGCAGACTAATGTCTGCCCAACTGTATTAACGGTACAACTGTACATCATAAAATCATGGATGAGAATTCCAAGCAACAATACGTTTCATTATTTTCTTTCAATCAAATGTAACAATGACAAACTGCCCAAGGTTTGCAGACTAACACAAATCCCAGACAGAGTACCATTGACAGAAGATTTCAGAATCTTCCAACTACACAGATGATCAGCAAATGGGAAACCTGTTTGTTTCAGAAAAACCAGTAGAGAATTAATCCGCATCAGTTGGCAGTTCCATGCTAAAGGCTGCAGGTCCAGATGGCACAAATCAGACATGAAGAATAATCGTTTGCCAATTTCAGGAATTGATACGGATGCCAAATGGGGCTTCCAAATCAAAGGGTTTGGGTATTTGGATGCAAATTACACATAGTTGTGTACTGGCAAACTAATTGTTCCATTGTCAGCTAATCTCGGCACTGCAAATGTTATGACAGTCAATTATTGCACGCTAGCTGAATCACTTTCAGGACTAGTCAGGAATATTCCATGTGATCCTGCATATGATGATTCCAAACTATATCGTTTTGGCAGCAAAAAACATCTCAGAGTGATTACTCCAATAAGGCAATACCCGCATACTCTGCCAGAAAGAATTAATCTTGCAGGGTTTTACAATTCTGTGATTGGTCAAGAGTTGTACAGAGATAGAAAAATCTCAATTGAACCACCCTTTGAGATACTAAAAAGTACGTTTAGAATTGGTGTATTGCCAGTAAAAGGATTTGATAGCGTGAAATCATTTGTGTTGATTTGCGTGCTGGTGTATCAGTTGGCAGTGTACTACTGCAACTGTGTAATTGGCAATGAGAATCCAAGAGTTGTAAGAAGAATGCTTTGCTGTTGAATGATTTTAGATTTTATTTTTGTGAATTAGTTATGCCCAAGTCTCAACTAGTCATGTTAGGAAACACAGTAGCATAACGATATAAACCACTACTTTATTTCTCATAGTGTGAAAACGGCCCTTCATATCATTTTGCTCTCTACATTGATGCTGACTCTGTATATTATTCCCTCTGGAGAAGAAGGGGGGGGGGGGTGGTGGTGGTGGTGGTAGTGTGGCATATGCCGAAGATATACCGACAATCACTGCAGCCTCTGTAGACTCTGCTAATACCATAACTATTACGTATAGCGAGGATATAGATGTCGCAACAACTAACGGCGCAGGCTTTAGCCTCTCTACTGGAGTCGTACATGCAAACTCTGATCCTGGAGGCTCATTTGGTATCATAACCCTTACAGTATCAGGTATTGGCACCTCTGATACGCCAGATGTGACTTACACTGCAGCACAGGGTACTGTGACAGGTGCATCATCTAATCCTGCAGAAGACCAGGTATTCACTGGTACTACTGATGGCGCACCGCCAACTGTTCTATCCATTGGAACTGCCAGCACAACTACCATTAATCTTATTTTATCTGAGGAGATTACAGTAAACTCTGCAGCTCCCGGAGACTTTGTGTTGTCCGGTGATATCACCACAAGCCCAACTGTTAATGCAGTTACAGCCAATAATGATATCGTTACCCTCACCCTTAGTGATACACTTGATTATGATGATGTCATTAGTCTGGCATATTCCAAAAATACTGGCAGCATAGATGACACTGCATCTCCATCCTTTGTCGACTCTTTCTCAGTGGCATCACAAGACACATTTCCACAAGGCCTAGCCTTCTCCACTAATGGTGAGAAGATGTTTGTTGTAGGTAGTACTGGCAATGACGTAAACGAGTACACCTTATCTACTCCATTTGACGTATCTGCTGCATCCTTTGTCGACTCTTTCTCAGTGGCATCACAAGAAGCAAATCCAACAGGTCTTGCCTTCTCTGTTAATGGTGAGAAGATGTTTGTTGTAGGTAGTATTGGCGATGACGTAAACGAGTACACCTTATCTACTCCATTTGACGTATCTGCTGCATCCTTTGTCGACTCTTTCTCAGTGGCATCACAAGAAGCAAATCCAACAGGTCTTGCCTTCTCCACTGATGGTGAGAAGATGTTTGTTGTAGGTGTTATTGGCGATGACGTAAACGAGTACACACTAACTACTCCCTTTGACGTATCCACTGCATCCTTTGTCGACTCTTTCTCAGTGGCATCACAAGAATCACTTCCATCAGGCCTGGCCTTCTCTGCTAACGGAGCCAAGATGTTTGTTGTAGGTTTTAAGAGAGATAACGTAAACGAGTACACACTAACTACTCCCTTTGACGTATCCACTGCATCCTTTGTCGACTCTTTCTCAGTGGCATCACAAGAATCAGAACCACATGGCCTGGCCTTCTCCACTAATGGTGAGAAGATGTTTGTTGTAGGTAGTATTGGCGATGACGTAAACGAGTACACACTGGTAAAACCATTTACTTTCCTTCCAAACTCCCTTGCCAGCTTTGCAGCAGCTACAGTCACAAACAACATTGCTACTCCGCCACGTATCACTGCAGCCTCTGTAGACTCTGATAATATCATAACCATTACGTATAGCGAAAATGTAGATGTCAGCACAACTGACGGCGCAGGCTTTAGCCTCTCCACTGGAGTCGTACATGCAAACTCTGATCCTGGAGGCTCATCTAGTATCATAACCCTTACAGTGTCAGGTATTACTACCTCTGATACGCCAGATGTGACTTATTCTGCATCATCAGGCACTGTGGAAGGCGCTTCATCAATTCCTGCAGAAGACCAGACTGTTGGTACTACTGATAACGCACCGCCAACTGTTGTATCCATTGGAACTGCCAGCACAACTACCATTAATCTTATTTTATCTGAGGAGATTACACTCAACTCTACAGCCCCCGGAGACTTTGTGTTGTCCGGTGATATCACCACAACCCCGACTGTTAATGCAATTACAGCTAATAATGATATAGTTACCCTCACCCTTAGTGATACACTTGATGATGATGATGTCATTAGTCTGGAATACTCCAAAAGTACCGGCAGTATAGATGATATCACACTTGCATCCTTTGTAGGCTCTTTCTCAGTGACATCAGAAAACATATCTCCATTTGGCCTGGCCTTCTCTGCTAATGGTGAGAAGATGTTTGTTGTAAATAATGATGGCGCTGACGTAAACGAGTACACCTTATCTACTCCATTTGATGTATCCACTACATCCTTTGTCGACTCTTTCTCAGTGGCATCAGAAGACTCGTCTCCAACCGACCTTGCCTTCTCTGCTAATGGTGAGAAGATGTTTGTTACAGGTACTAGTGGCAATGACGTAAACGAGTACACGCTAACTACCCACTTTGACGTATCCACTGCATCCTTTGTCGACTCTTTCTCAGTGGCATCACAAGAACCATTTCCACAAGGCCTAGCCTTCTCTGCTAATGGTGAGAAGATGTTTGTTGTAGGTACTAGTGGTGATGACGTAAACGAGTACACCTTATCTACTCCATTTGACGTATCCACTGCAGTCTTTGTCGACTCTTTCTCAGTGGCCTCACAAGAATCATCTCCACGAGGCCTGGCATTCTCCACTAATGGAGAGAAGATGTTTGTTACAGGTAATGATGGCGATGACGTAAACGAGTACACACTAACTACCCCCTTTGACGTATCTACTGCATCCTTTGTCGACTCTTTCTCAGTGGCATCAGAAAGCATATCTCCACAAGGCCTGGCCTTCTCTGCTAATGGTGAGAAGATGTTTGTTGTAGACCTTAGTGGTCAAGACGTAAACGAGTACACACTGGCAAAACCATTTACTTTCCTCCCAAACTCCCTTGCCAGCTTTGCAGCAGCTGCAGTTGAAAACAACATTGTTATTCCGCCACGTATCACTGCAGCCTCTGTGGACTCTGATAGTATCATAACCATCACATACAGCGAAAACATAGACGTCAGCACAATTAACGGTGCAGGCTTTAGCCTCTCTGATGGAACGATATCTGCAAACTCTGATCCTGGAGGCTCATCTAGTATCATAACCCTTACAGTGTCAGGTATTACTACCTCTGATACGCCAGATGTGACTTATTCTGCATCATCAGGCACTGTGACAAATGCTTTATCAAATCCTGCAGAAGACCAGACTATTGGTACTACTGATAGCGCACCGCCAACAGTTGTATCCATTGGAACTGCCAGCACAACTACCATTAATCTCACCTTATCTGAGGAGATTACAGTAAACTCTGCAGCTCCTGAAGACTTTGAGTTATCCGGTGACATCACCACAACCCCGACTGTTAATGCAGTTACAGCTAATAATGATATAGTTACCCTCACCCTTAGTGACACACTTGATGGTGATGATGTCATTAGTCTGGCATACACCAAGAGTACCGGCAGCATAGATGATATTATATCCCCATCCTTTACCGGCTCTTTCTCAGTGGCATCACAAGACACAGTTCCAGCCGGTCTTGCCTTCTCTGCTAATGGTGGGAAGATGTTTGTTGTAGGTTTTAATGGTGCGGATGTAAACGAGTACACACTATCTGCCCCCTTTGATGTATCTGCTCCATCCTTTGTCGACTCTTTCTCAGTACTATCACAAGGCTCATCTCCACGAGGTCTTGCCTTCTCCACTGATGGTGCCAAGATGTTTGTTGTAGGTTTTGCTAGCGATAACGTAAACGAGTACACCTTATCTACTCCCTTTGACGTATCCACTGCATCCTTTGTCGACTCTTTCTCCGTATCATCACAAGACGAATTTCCAACCGGCCTTGCCTTCTCCACTAACGGTGAGAAGATGTTTGTTGTAGGTAATAGTGGCAATGACGTACACGAGTACACGCTAACTGCCCCCTTTGACGTATCTGCTGCATCCTTTGTCGACTCTTTCTCAGTGTCATCACAAGACTCATCTCCATACGACCTTGTCTTCTCTGCTAATGGTGAGAGGATGTTTGTTGCAGGTAATCGTGACGGTGACGTACACGAGTACACGCTAACTGCCCCCTTTGACGTATCCACTGCATCCCTTGCAGGCTCTTTCTCAGTAGTAGTATCACAAGAAGCATCTCCACAAGGCCTGGCCTTCTCTGCTGATGGTAAGAAGATGTTTGTTGTAGGTGGTAATGGCGATGACGTAAGCGAGTACACGCTTGCAAAACCGTTTACTGTTCTCCCAAACTCCCTTGCCAGCTTTGCAGCAGTTATAGTTACAAACAACATTGCTCCACCAGATGTTACTCCCCCAAGTATCACTGCAGCCTCTGTAGACTCTGCTAGTACCATAACTATTACGTATAGCGAAGATGTAGACGTCAGCACAACTAACGGCGCAGGCTTTAGCCTCTCTGATGGAGTCGTATCTGCAAACTCTGATCCTGGAGGCTCATCTGGTATCATAACCCTTACAGTGTCAGGCATTACCACCTCTGATACGCCAGATGTGACTTATTCTGCATCATCAGGTACTGTGACAGATTCTTCATCCAATCCTGCAGAAAACGAGACCTTTGTTGGTACTACTGATAGCGCACCGCCAACTGTTCTATCCATTGGAACTGCCAGCACAACTACCATCAATCTCACTTTATCTGAGGAGATTACAGTCAACTCTGCAGCTCTCGGAGACTTTGAGTTATTCGGTGACATCACCACAACCCCGACTGTTAATGCAATTACAGCTAATGATGATATAGTTACCCTCACCCTTAGTGATACACTTGATAGTGATGATGTCATTAGTCTGGTATATTCCAAAAGTACCGGCAGCATAGATGATATTGCATCAAACTCCCTTGCCAGCTTTGCAGCAGCTGCAGTCACAAACAACATTCCTACTCCACCAGGTGTTACTCCGCCAAGTATCACTGCAGCTTCTGTAGATTCTGCTAGTACCATAACCATTACGTACAGCGAAGATGTAGACGTCAGCACAACTGACGGCGCAGGCTTTAGCCTCTCAGTTGGAACCATATCTGCAAACTCTGATCCTGGAGGCTCATCTGGTATCATAACCCTTACAGTGTCAGGTATTGGCACCTCTGATACGCCAGATGTGACTTATTCTGCATCATCAGGCACTGTGGAAGATACTTCAGCAAATCCTGCAGAAGACCAGACCTTCACTGGTACAGTTGATAACGCACCGCCAACAGTTCTATCCATTGGAACTGCCAGCCCAACAACAATTGATCTCATTTTATCTGAGGACATTACAGTAAGCTCTGCAGCTCCTGGAGACTTTGTGTTGTCAGGTACCATATTCACAAACCCAACTGTAAATGCAATTGCCACTGCTGGAGCTACAGTCACCCTCTCCCTTAGTAACACACTTGATTATGATGATGTCATTAGTCTGGCATACGCCAAAAGTACCGGCAGCATAGATGACACTGCATCCACGTCGCCAAACTCCCTTGCCAGCTTTGCAGCATCTCCAGTCACAAACAACATTACTCCACCAGATGTTACTCCACCAGATGTTATTACTCCGCCAAGTATCACTGCAGCCTCTGTAGACTCGGCTAGTAGCATAACTATTACGTATAGCGAGGATGTAGATGTCACAACAATTAACGGCGCAGGCTTTACCCTCTCCACTGGAGTCGTATCTGCAAACTCTGATCCTGGAGGTTTAACTGATATTATCACCCTTACAGTATCCGGCATTGGCACCTCTGATACGCCAGATGTGACTTACACTGCAGCACAGGGCACTGTAACAGGTGCTTCAGCAAATCCTGCAGAAGACCAGACTATTGGTACTACTGATAACGCACCGCCACGTATCACTGCAGCCTCTGTAGATTCGGATAGTATCATAACTATTACATACAGCGAAGATATAGACATCAGCACAACTGACGGCGCAGGCTTTTCCCTCTCAGTTGGAGTCGTATCTGCAAACTCTGATCCTGGAGGCTCATCTAGTATCATAACCCTTACAGTATCAGGCATTACCACCTCTGATACGCCAGATGTGACTTATTCTGAATCACAGGGCACTGTAATAACTGATGCTTCATTAAATTTTGCAGAAAACGAGACCTTTGTTGGTACTACTGATAACGCACCGCCACGTATCACTGCAGCCTCTGTGGACTCGGCTAGTACCATAACCATTACGTATAGCGAGGATGTAGATGTCACAGCAACTGACGGCGCAGGCTTTTCCCTCTCAGTTGGAACCATATCTGCAAACTCTGATCCTGGAGGTTTAACTGATATTATCACCCTTACAGTATCAGGCATTACCACCTCTGATACGCCAGATGTGACTTATTCTGCATCATCAGGCAGTGTGGAGGATGTCTCATCCAATCCTGCAGAAGACCAGACTATTGGTACTACTGATAACGCACCGCCACGTATCACTGCAGCCTCTGTGGACTCGGATAGTACCATAACTATTACGTATAGCGAGGATGTAGATGTCACAGCAACTGACGGCGCAGGCTTTTCCCTCTCAGTTGGAACCATATCTGCAAACTCTGATCCTGGAGATTTAACTGATATTATCACCCTTACAGTGTCAGGCATTACCACCTCTGATACGCCAGATGTGACTTATTCTGCATCATCAGGTAGTGTGGAGGATGTCTCATCCAATCCTGCAGAAGACCAGACTATTGGTACTACTGATAACGCACCGCCAACTATTCTATCCATTGGAACTGCCAGCACAACTACCATTAATCTTATACTATCTGAGGAGATTACACTCAACTCTGCAGCTCCCGGAGACTTTGTGTTGACCGGTGACATCACCACAACCCCGACTATTAATGCAATTACAGCCAATGATGGTATAGTTACACTCTCCCTTAGTGATTCACTTGATGATGATGATACTATCAATCTGGCATATTCCAAAAGTACCGGCAGCGTAGATGACACTGCATCAAACTCCCTTGCCAGCTTTGCAGCAACTCCAGTTACAAACAACATTGCTCCACCCGATGTTATTATTCCACCGCCAAGTATCACTGCAGCCTCTGTAGACTCGGCTAGTACCATAACTATTACGTATAGCGAGAATATAGACGTCACAGCAACTGACGGCGCAGGCTTTTCCCTCTCAGTTGGAACCATATCTGCAAACTCTGATCCTGGAGGTTTAACTGATATTATCACCCTTACAGTGTCAGGCATTACCACCTCTGATACGCCAGATGTGACTTATTCTGCATCATCAGGTAGTGTGGAGGATGTCTCATCCAATCCTGCAGAAGACCAGACTATTGGTACTACTGATAACGCACCGCCAACTATTCTATCCATTGGAACTGCCAGCACAACTACCATTAATCTCACTTTATCTGAGGAGATTACAGTAAACTCTGCTGACTCCGGAGACTTTGTGTTATCCGGTGATATCACCACAACCCCAACTGTTAATGCAATTACAGCCAATGGAGCCACAGTTACACTCTCCCTTAGTGATTCACTTGATGGTGATGATGTAATTAGTCTGGCATACACCCAAAATACCGGCAGCATAGATGACACTGCATCCCCGTCGCCAAACTCCCTTGCCAGCTTTGCAGCAGTTATAGTTGCAAACAACATTGCTCCAACTGACACTCCAGCACCCCTAGTCAATCCAACTGTTAGATTGTCTTTGTTCTCTCCAATTGCCGCTGAATTGGCCTTTACGATAAATGATCTGACATCGCCTGAATCATCCATATCTGATAGTGTCAGTCATCTAGGTGTTGATGCTGATGGTATTGGAACCCAATTCAGCGATACAATACAGTTGGTAGCTGGCCATCAATACTCTGTTGATGTTTCATACTCTGATGCTGCCAAACCTCTGAGGGAGGAATCTGCTATCAGATGTACTATCGACGGTGTAACAGTTGCCATGCCTGTTACATTAGAATCAGGTAATGATTTGAGATGTATACACACACTTGTTATTGAGGATCCTCCTAGAAAATCTGGTGGAGGTAGTAGTAATGACTGGAAGACAAAACCAACCTTTGGAAAATCCTATGAGAATGCCAATGCCCAAATTGTAGAGGGCGGATTCTCATTTAATGGAATAACTTTGGACATTACTGATAACTGGCACACAGACTTTAACAAGACCAGTAGTATAATCGGTGAGTCTAACCATGTTGAATTAAAAGTGTACACTGCTAAAAAGCTCAGATCTGCTACTTTACAATTAGGCATTCCGGATATTGGAGAATCACGTAATGCTGAGACTGGAATCCACGTTTTATTCCAAAGAAACTATACAAATCCAAATAACTATGAAATTACAGAAATAATTCATGAACAAAATGAACCATTAATTAATGAAAATAACACTAGCGTATCTATAATTCCATCAAAGTGTACCAGTGATAGTACAAATGAGGTATGTCATACCATATCATTTGACTTTACAATAATGGCTCCTCTAAAACATGAGGTTGTAGCCATTAAAGCATCAGACTATGATCGTAGATCCACAACTACATTTATCAATGAAGGTGTAGAGTTTACTGGAGACTCTTTACTTGCTCCCCAAGTCCATACGTTAATGCAAAAGACATCAGCTCAAGAAAGACACACAGTTTTAGAGTTAACGCAAATAGATAGAAGATATGCCGTATATGAGGATCAGTTTGGATACACTTGGACTAAGAACAGTTATGGTTCATGGTCATATGTTACAGGACCAGTTAATGACAATACTAGCGCATGCAGTGACATAAATGATAGGGTGTGCGATGCATTTGGTGATAAACTCGACTGGCACACTGGCAATATGGAGAATCTGCGAGACTCTATGTATGGCGATATCTACCAAATAGAAGAGTTTGATGACTTGGAGGATGCCATATCATTGTATGACATGGATGGCGACTCTAGAGAAAAGTTCCTCTCTGAGAATGGCATGATGTGGATTAGAGATTAATCTCTTATTATCCACTCAAATCATGGATCTATTCATTAGCAATACGTTCAACTGATCCTAAAACAAACCATTTAGACAAATTCTGGTGATCATCTAAATCTATCTGCATTAACATCAAATTCATTTTCATGAAATTTACAGAAATAACAGATTTCCCAATGGAAAAACATACAACCACATCTATCAAGAGCAGATGACAGAACAACAATCAATGCAATAATGTTTGTACTAATCACTGGTTGCAGATGGATTGACCTGCCTGCCAATATGGTTCCAAATCATCGGCAGATAGAAGATTTCAAGATTTCCAACAAAAAAGATGACAGCACCAGATTCATTGACATAATGGAAAACATTTCAGAATATTTAGATGATGATTCCATAAAAGAAATTGTTTCAGTTTATGCAGACAAGGGTTATGATGCAAAATACATCCGAAATTATTTGAGAAACAATGGAATGACATGTTGCATTCCCTACAAAAATAATTCCAAATTTATTGTACCAGATAATATACAAAGCAGTTACAACAAGACAAGATTCGTTGTTGAAAGATTCTTTGCATGGTTGAAAAATGGGTTTCACAGGACGACTATAGCGAAGAGACAAAGTTCGTGAATCAAATAATTCCAAAACAAAAGACTTTTTGATCAGTTAGCACAGTGAGATGCATAACAATCTAGAATCCCTTGAAGCGGTACACAAGAAAGAAAACTCCAGGGTTGCAGTAAGATGCTTGGCAGTGCTGATGA
This sequence comes from Candidatus Nitrosopumilus sp., assembly GCA_965248045.1. Taxonomy (GTDB): domain Archaea; phylum Thermoproteota; class Nitrososphaeria; order Nitrososphaerales; family Nitrosopumilaceae; genus Nitrosopumilus. Next base: position 548,493 of record CBDFIG010000002.1, on the reverse strand, counting down.
TTCTAAAGGATGGCAAGGAACTGGAACATACTGCGCAAACATTGCACCGCTGTACAAACTGGGTACGAAAATGGGTTGATCGTTTTGAGGAGTATGGCCTTGATGGACTCCTCTGCGATCTCCCAAAGAGTGGAAGATCAGGAATTATCTCAAAGAAAAGAATGGATTCAATAATGTCCAAAGCCATACCAACTTTGTTTACTCTTGTATGCTGCTACAGCAAACAATTCTTTATTCCACTGGAGTAAAATTTCACATAACTCATGCTAGAAAGATAATGCATCAGTATGCATGTCTGCAAAATCCGCACAAAAATATCACATCAATCATCAACTGTATCTGCTGTGAAAAGCTGGCAGCAACGCATCAAAAAGAGAATTCCACGCCTAAAAGAGGATGGATTCATCATTGCAATGGCTGATGAGGCATTCTTTGTAAGTGATACAAAAATAGGAAAAAAATACTGGTCACCTGCTGCCAAAAGAATATTCCTTCCATACACAGGACGACATGAGAGTTTGGCAGTTTATGGTACAATCACGATTAATGGAGATCAGCTGTTTAGAGTTTATAAAAAGTTCAATGCTGCAACCTTTGTAGAATATCTCAAGGAATTAAATTACAAATATGACAAGATTGCATTAATTTTAGGCAGGGCATCAGTTCACAAATCAAAGAAAGTCAAGGAATTTTTAATGAAAAATCCTAATGTCAAACTAATCTGGTTGCCAAAGGGTTCACCATATCTTAACATGATAGAACAATGCTGGAAGACAAGCAAGCATTCGTTGCTGGTATCAGAATATTATGCAATGTTTGCAATAATGAACAAGGCAGTCTCTGAATATTTTAGAGTGACAAAGTTCAAGCTTGATGTTGCAAATTATATTTTTAGAAATCCAGCAAAAATGTTCACGAACTTTTGATCGTCGCTATATGTTGTGGAGAGATTCTTTGCATGGCTCAAGAATGGTTTTCACAGGACTAGAATCAGATATGAAAAGAATTGTGATAACTATTTCGGGTTTGTTTACTTGGAGTGTATCATGATGTACTGGAGAGTATTGGGATAAGTTCATCTTCAATTCACTTTTTGTGCCTAAAATGGATTAAAAATTGTTTAGAAAATGAAAAATGCTGTTATGTACAGCAGATAGATTTTTTGAAATCTTCAGAATTGCTTTCAAAATTACATTCTTTACATACTTGCCAACTTCTTTTCTTCAGGAGTGTAATTGCTGACTCATAACTTACAGAATACATTTTTTCACCACAAGTTGGGCAGGATAATGGAATATCTATTTTCATAAATTGTATTGTGTAGTTTTGAATATAAGGCCCGCGTAGAATTTATTAATTGTTCATGGGGACTGAAGTCTCTTCACTGGTTTGATTATCCTCTGTAGATTCTTCTAATTTTTCTTGATTAAATTGCTCTAGGACTTCTTTTGGAATTGAAATTGTATCTAAATATGCCTGTCTTGCTTCCACATATGTTCCACCGTTGGCAAGAATGTCATCTCTGATTTTTTGTGCTTCTTCAAATATATTTTTTGTAAAATTGAGTTGATTAGCAACTAGATCTCTTATCTCTGGATTTAGACTGTTTAGATATTGTTCTCGTTGATATCCATCATAGATTCCTGCACCTGGATTGTAGAATTCGATGGCTTGGTTTCTTAGATTTTCAGCAATCATCCTTTGTTCATCTAGGTAAATTTGTTCTGCAGTAGGTTTTGCATTTTCTTTATTTTCTAAAACTAACTCTTGTAATAATCCATGATAATACTTGAATAGAGTTTGCCCAATTGGGTTTTTCTCAAAATCACTCTCATTTGAGATTAGATATTTTTTTGCTTCATCTGTAGATAATTTTTGCTGTAATATTGAAACTGGAGATGCATCTCCCTTTACTTGAAACTCTGTGCTTGTCAATCCTGTCATTCCATACCCTGAAGCAATTACATTAACTGTGTACATTCCTGGAACTTGCTTAAAGTTTTTGAACTCTCCTCTAAATTCTCCTGAAGGATTAGTGAAAGCTATTGTTGTATCTGTACCTGCTCTTAAGAAAACTTCTACACCTCTAATTGGTTTGTATGCTTGGTCTACTACCCTTCCTGTAACTTCTACTGTTTCACCTGGATTAACAACCCCTGTCTGCACATTCAAATCAATGATTAATTCCCAAAGTTCTGCTTCTGAAGTAGGAATGAATGAAAATAACATTAAAAATGAAAATAATCCTACTACTACAGCATTGTTAAACACATCGCATTCTTTTGATTTTTGTTGTTAAGACAAAGTATGAATAAAAATTCTCTCTTTTTCAATTTTATTTGAGTAATTTCATTTGATTTGAGCCTATTTTTGTCCTAGCACAAACCACAGCTAACTCTTAAACAAGAAAAAATTCAAATTCACCCATAATTAACTACTAGTGCTATGATTTGTGCTGCTTGTGAGACAAGAAAACACTATGAGTGTATTGATTGTATGAATAATCATAAAACTCATTTATGTTCATGTGATTGCCATGATGAAAACACTGAACCTCACCCAATTGGCAATTCCCATTAATTTCAATTCTTTTTATGAATAGTATTTTTTGAAGCCTTTATCCGTTGGATAAAGCTCTACTTTAATCCCAACCAACCCTTGTTTCTTTATAACTTTCATCAATCCCTGATCTTCTAAACCATTCAAAATAACTTCTAATTTTTGATTGTCAATACCTATATTTTTTTGAATTTGATTAAAGTCCTTAACCCCTTTGTTTAACTCTCCTAAAACTTGCATCTCTTTGGTTTGTGGAGTTTCTACTGATTCTTGTCTTTGTTCTATTTCCAGATTTCTTGGGCTGAATTGACTTTCAGTAGATACGTTATCATCTTTTCTTAATTTTCTTACTATTCGAGGTAGTATTCTTGCAAGTGGAATCATGAAAAATATGAGATAAATCCAGGGAATACCATCTTCAACCATCTTAATGTTACAAGTAATGATTCGTTATTTGTTATTTTGTATGCTGAACTGATATATTGAGCCTAGAATTACTTGCTTGAATTTTTTCCTAAGCCATAGAACTACATCCTATTTTAACACTTCTGGATTTTTGATTTGATGACCATGGATCGATAATGACATGAAAGATTCATAAGGCAAAAAAACTTTCTGACGACAAATTATGGAAACATCCCTAAAAACCATTGGTACATTGGAATACGTGCTTGACAAATATTCCAAAATCTGGTGTTGGAAAATCTCTGGTGATCGTGCAGTAAACATGATCTCAAGACTAGTTCCTGAAGCTTGGTATGGTGAAAACGTAAATGAAGTAATTATTCCTGACAGCACTGAAAACATAAAACAAATCAAACTCATTATGGATAGATATCCACTTGAAATTTTATCAAAATATGTATGGCAAAGAAAAATTGTAAAGACTTATGCCCCAAAACCCACTTTGCCTCCAATTAAGCATAAGCTAAAACGTGCAAAAGCTGGTGAGCAATTTCGAGGCAAACTCCTAAACTTCCAAAAAGAAGGATTGGACTTTTTACTAAAATCTTCTGGTAATGCACTATTAGCTGATGAAATGGGACTTGGAAAAACTGTGGAAACGTTATCCTATGTTGCTACTGAAAAACAAACATTCCCTGTTCTTGTTGTTGCGCCATTAGTCACATTAAACAACTGGGAACGAGAAATTGAAAAATTTCTAAAGAAAAAAAGTGGAAATGGACGAATAATGGATTCCAAATCTCCCAGTGTCACACTTATTCGAACTGGAAAATCTAAAACACTTCCAAAGTCTGATATTTACGTCATCAATTATGAATTGCTTTTCAAAAGAAATGATGATTTAGCAAAACTTGGAATAAAAACTATTGTTTGTGATGAGGTACATAATCTAAGATCAAAAACTACTCAAAAATATAAAGCAGTTAAAAAACTTGCAGCACTTCCTTCTGTATTGTATAGAATTGGTCTTTCGGGCACTCCGATTTACAATAGAGGTTCTGAAATCTGGCCTATAATTGATATCCTCAAACCTGGACTTCTTGGTAGCTTTAAGGAATTTTGTGAATACTTTTGTTATGTCAATGAAAAAGGAAAAGCTATTGTTTTAGAAAACAAACGGGCATCCCTTAGAAATGAATTACAAAAACATGTAATGCTTAGACGGAAAAAATCTGATGTACTTAAAGAACTCAAAGACAAAGTTCGTTACAAAGAAGTTATTGCATCTGATACTGATTATTATCTTGAAGAACTAGATAAAATTTGGAAGAAACTTGAAGAAGAACAAAAAGATGCGGAAACTGCATTCTCAAAATCTGCATCATACCAAAGAGCGATTCAAAGTGAACGACAGGTTGCAGGTGTTGCTAAACTTCCTCATGTGATAAATTTTGTGAAAAATATTATGGAAATTGAAGAAAGTGTTGTAGTATTTTGCCATCATAAGGTTATTCATAAATTACTTCATGAAAGCCTTCAGGAGTTTTCCCCGGTTGCAATCATTGGAGGACAAACAGATTCATTTAGACAAGACCAGATTGATAAATTCCAAAAAGGCGAATCAAAACTAATGATAGCTGGTCTCCGTGCTGGAAATGTTGGAATCAACTTGACTAGGGCAAAATATGTTATATTTGCAGAACTTGATTGGAGCCCTGCAATCCATCGACAGGCAGAAGATAGACTTCATAGAATTGGTCAGAAAAATACGGTGTTTGCATATTATTTGATTGGAAATGGGACATTAGATGATCATGTTGCAGACATCTTGGTAGATAAGAGCTATGAAATTGATGCAATAATAGATGAGTCAGCTGATAACTATGAAAACAAAAACAAAGCAGAACTAATCTTAGCTCAGATACAAGACAAGATTCGCTCAAAATAACTAAATTTCTAATTTATCTTTTAGACTAGATAATTTTTCAATGATGTTGTCCTTTTTTGATTGATCCATTTGTGAATCTTGAATATCCTTTACAATTTCTTTCATTATGCTTAGTATTTCGACTTCAGGTTTAGATTTATCAAAATTAGTATTCTCAAATCCATCAGTTTCTGTCTTGTCAATTTCTTCTACTCCATCCGGTAGTATTTCAAAAACTTTGACAATCTTTTCATCTTGTCTTTGTGGAGACATTAGAACAAATTGATTTTTTCTCAATTTCTCCATGTCTTCTGTTAGTTTATCTTCCGATGTTCTAAGAATATCTACAATCTGTTTAATGTTACAAGATTTTATTTGAAGAAGACGCAATATTTTTGCCCACATTGGAACATTATTACTCCAAAGAATTTCTTTAGCAAGTTCTGTAATAGAAAAAGAGCCATCTTGATTTAATGATATCATCTTTCTATCTTTTAATGATGCAAGAGCATCCAAAATTCTCCCAACACCCAATGTCTTTAACTCTGAATTCTCTAGATTATTCTCATTAAATGTTCCATTCTCTTTAATTGCTAAATGTAAAATACTCAAATCCGTCGTTCCTAGTTTTCTCATACTTTACATCGCTCTCCATGATTTATCATCTTTTCCACACAATCAAAAAATACTTTTCGATGAATATTTGACTTGACTTTATTCTTGAAGAATATATGTGGATTAGAATAATTTGATTCATGGTTAGATATGAGCTTCCAAAATTACCTTATGATTATGATGAACTGGAACCATTCATTGATACAGAGACGATGAAGATTCATCATCAAAAACATCATCAATCATATGTTGATGGACTTAACAAATCCCTTGAACAAATTGGTAGTGCATCTCATCCCCAGTACATTTCATCTATTCTCTCTGATCCAAAATCAATCCCTGAATCAGGTCGAAGTGCAATCAATTTTTTTGGTGGGGGGTTTGAAAATCATAAATTATTTTGGGAAACAATGATTCCAAATAGTGTTGGTAAACCTGGGGGGAAATTAGAAGATGCAATTGATGTTTATTTTACTGACTTTGAGAATTTTAAGAAAGTTTTTTCAGAAAAGGCAATAACAATTCAAGGAAGTGGTTGGTGTTGGTTGGTTTTTAATCCAACATACAATAAAATTGAAATCATTACAACAACAAATCAAGATAGTCCTTGGACTCTTCAAAAAACACCATTGTTGGGGTTAGATATGTGGGAACATGCATACTATCTAAAATATCAAAACAAAAAACCTGATTATGTTAAATCTTGGTGGAATGTTGTTAATTGGGATTATGTGGAAAACAGATTCTCAGAACTTTCTGATTAAAATGTCCTAGTCTGATTTGGATAAATTCTTTTAAAGCAAAATTCGATTTTCTATTCTATGAATAAGAGTCTAAGATACATTGCAATTCTTGCAATACTACCCTTGTTTACAGCCGGGTTGACGACAGACTATTTCACAGATGCCGAAGCTATCAAAAGCAAAGGCACTGGAACCTCACAGTATGGTTCTAGTACTGGCATTTGTGGATTACAACTTTGTTCTGATATTCCAGGTGGCAAAGCCGCATGGGAAGCAGGACAAGTACCAGTCACACCTGTAGCGCCAGTTACCGAAGAAGCCATGATGGAAGAAGAAGCCATGATGGAAGAAGAAGCCATGATGGAAGAAGAAGCCATGATGGAAGAAGAAGCCATGATGGAAGAAGAAGCCATGATGGAAGAAGCCATGATGGAAGAAGTAACTGAAGCAGACTTGGGCTCTGTACTTAGATTATCAAGAGCAAACGTTCCAGCAACAATTCCGTTGCATCAAGGATACTATGACGGTGGGGAAGTTTTCTTTATCATCACTGATTCTAGTGATCCTACCCATGCAGACATAATTACTGAAAATCAAGGTTGGCAAGTAGAACTTGCACCTTTATTGGCAAATGCTCCTGATGAAGCACTTTCAAGAACGTACATGTTCACCAACGGCATAGAAGGCAACGGTGTTCATGGATTCCAAAATGAGGTCTTTACAAGTACACCTGCACAAGCAGATGTGTATAGTGCATTGACTTCTCATGTCCATGTTATGTGGACTGAAGGTGCAACACCAAGAGTACTTGATTCAGATGCAATGGTTGTGGAAGCAGCTGAGAACGGAGAAATTACATTGGCAGAATTAAATGTAGTTTTGAATATGCCACAAATTGTTTGGCCTGAAGGTCAAATGATGGTTAAAGATGTGACTTTAACTGATACTACACCTTATGGTGGTGGTCAAGTTCTTGATATCGATACAGAAGAGATGAATGTAACTTTCATTGCTCATCGCGGATGGGGCCCAGATGGTAGAACTATCTATTACATTGTAACAGATGCTACTCCAAGTGGTCCTGCCGGAATGATGGGTGTTGTAAGTGCACCAACATCTGCAAGCTTGATTGCAAATTCAGCAGCAGTAGACTTGTTTCAGTTCAAAAATGGTATAACGGGTACTGGTCCATTAGGATTTCAACCTGGAATAGCTGCAGGAGCTCCCGGTGATGTGAACTATTCTCCAATGTGGAGAATTTTCATGATTGGATGGGATAATCCTGAGAGTGCGCAAGTATTAGAAACCATTGATGATATGAACAACTACAGGAAAGCTGGCTTGATCGATATTGGCATTGCACGTCCAATGGATAGTGACCATATTGTTAACTGTCCATTTATTGACCCATTCCAATAAGATCCAATCTTTTTTTATTTTTTTTATTCTTTACATTTGTTAATTTTAATTAAAAAATTATGCCAAATTTTCAGAGAATCAACTACTTACTTTATCTTTGATTATGAGAATACTAACACATGAGTATTGCTGGAATGTATATGCTAAACACCGCAGAATACAAAGAAGAAAAAATTAGACAAGCCCTTGACATGTTGTATGTCGATAGAAAAAATGAATTTCGTGAACTATCTCAAGTGCTTCTTAAGGAAAAGGCACTACAATCTATGAACCACTGGAAAGAATTTGTTTTAAATTTCAGCTTGGATGTTGAAAAGGCCTTTAAAACTTGGTCTGGACAAAGTGATCTGTTACCAAGTTCTCCTCAGAAATCTTTGACAATATTAAGACAATTGGCACATGACAAGACATCAATGAATCAACTTGCTCATTTGCTTAATTTGTCATGCAATCTTTCAATCGAATTCAAAGAGATCTATAGACGCCTAAAATAATCTCTTTTTTATTTTAGATCTTAATACCTAAATTTAGCTGGAATTTTGAATAGAATAACTTGGATTTCATGTTAGAAGAAGAACTAATAGATTTGATGACATTCTGCCTACAAAATCCAGATTCTACAGAGGTTCCTGATAAACACAAAAGAATTACTGAAATTGGTCATGAACTTTATGCTGATGGCGGAATTGATGCTTTAGAGAATTTCTTTTTTGTGTTAAAAAATAGAATTTATGCAGAAATAGAAAAAGATCCATCCACAATGCGTTCGCTATGGAATGGCCTTACTGATGAATGGCAGTTTTAAAATTCTTATTGAGAATTTTATCCTCTACCGATTCTGAAAATGGCAGTACTACATTTTGGGCAAGTGCCCTTAACTGCAGGTTTACCATTTTTCATGGTGTATGGTCCGGCACCTTCGATTTCTCGTTTGTCTCGGCACTTAACACAATATCCTATTGTCATAATTGCACTAGACTCTAGGTTCTATTAGCAAGAACTTGTTGAACTTTTTTCACTAAGAAGCAAATCTCCGATCTTAACTATGGTGTTGCATAACAATTTTTTTCGTATCGGACATTTTTTTGATCAATTTAGGAACAAATTATTTGAATTTCTTAAATAATTAGCATATTTGTAAACCAAATTGTTTTGTCAAAATTTTAACTGACGTTTATCTGTAATGTAGTGTATTCAGTTAATGCACTATAATTAACTGGAAATCTTTCCCATACAAAGATCTCTGCAGTATACTCACCTGATTTTTGTGGAAACCAAAACACTGATGTATTCCATTCTTGATGTGGATTTAATTCTCCACTAAACCATACTATCTTCACAACAAAATCTTTTTCATCTTTTATTTGTACAAGATAATTAAAATTCTGAGATTTCTCTTGATGATTTGTAATATCTGCTGAAATCTGAATTTGTTGATTTATTTGGATATTATTTCCTAATGGCATCCCAAATGAGTTTACTACTCTTGGATTACTAATTGATGCTCTTTCTAATTCAGTTAATGCAAATACTGGAACAAAACTAATAGAAATTGTTAGTATGATCCCTAGTAACATAATGCCTTTACTTAACACGATATTTTGGACAATTTTTTGTTAATAAAGCGTTTCTGCCTAACGTCTTGGTACTGATTCGTTTAGATTTTTTCATATGATAAATCTAAATTACAATTCGATAATAATCCCATCTTTCAGGGTCAAATAATGTTACAAATTCTGCTTGTTCTTTATCTACTCTAGATCTTATGACCTCTCGTAGTGCAAAACTTGTAAGATATTTGTATTTCATTGAGTGTGATTGCATGATAAACAAGTGGCGCATTTCACTGCCACCCTTTAATCCCCAATACCCAATTTTTAGTGCTAATGGCTCCAAAAATATTGTATTTCCTACACCATAGTTCTCATCCCTGATCTCTTCACGAAGCTTGTAATTCTCAAGTGGCCCTCCTTTGGAAAACCCTACAATTTCTCCATCTTTATCATTTAGTCTAAGCGTGTTGATAATTACTTGAGGGTCTCTAACTGATTTTTCAAAATTCTCTTTTTCAAACTGTAACGGTGTTGGTAATTGTAAAAAGATCTCATAAAGTGTATTTATGAAATTTGGATCTTCTCTTGTTGTCATAGATTCTATGGTTGGAATTAATTTTAAATTTTCATATGCATAATCTGCTTGAATAGTAATCTCTTGTTGTCTGATTCTCATAAAAGATAATACTGTACCAAAAAAGTTTTTCCTCATTTCTTTTGGAAGAATTTTGAAAATTGCTTTTACCATATCTGTTTCTTTATTTAGTAATTCTTCAAAATATGCAACTGAACTTCTGACAATCAATGAAGGACTCCATGCAAGCGCATGTGCATTCATCTTTGCCATCTCCATTGCTTTTGAAAAGCTACCTAATGCATAACCACTAACTAGGTCTACTACTGACAAATATTCGCCCATTTGTATTATGTGTTCTTGATATTGTTGATTATTTCTTGTTATAGAAGAATTTTGGAAACAAAGTTTCATTTGATCTTCCGCATTTTTCTTTAGTTCCCCACTCCAAGGATATGTTGTTCTTAAAATCAACGCTTTAATAATTCCCAAATCTAAATTTGCAGTATTAATTAACTCCCGAAGTTTTTTATCTATCGAAATAAATTTTAAAACACTTTCTTCGTGTGGCTTGTCTACATTTTTTTGAGGATCAAAATCATGAAACAAAGCAGAGACATACAGATATTTTAAATCGTCATCAGTAAATTGTACTTTTTCTTGTTTTGCAGCTAAAAGTGAAACATATGTTACTTCTAATTCATGATTGATATTGTGATATCCATAATAATCTGTTCCAAGACCTTGACTTTCAAACAAGTCAATTGTATAATCTATCATTTCAACATAACAATCATCATCTAATCCATTTTCTACCAATAAATTAAGAATCTCATTTCTCATTGAATTGGTATTTGCAAATTGTTGCAACAATACTCAATCATAATTCCTATTTTTAAAGATGCTCTCTAAAATTTCAGAATTTCTTTAGATTTTACAGATTTTGCTTAGAAATCCTCAATTAAATTTTAAAATTACAGGCATGAACCCAATATGTAATAATCTTGTACTTACAACTGGATAATACCTAAACTAACTTCATTATGTCATGAAATCCCTGGTTGTTTTGCTAATGGTGGTTCTAGTTGCTAGTCTCTTTAGTATAGTTGATTTTGATAATGCATCTGCCCAATCTCTTGAGATCCCCGTGGTTACAGAATTTTCAACTCAAAAAACATCTTATACATTTGATGACAGCATTATAATTTCAGGTAACGTTGAAAGAAATGATTTCCAATTTGAAACATTTGTAATACATGTGTATCTTCCAAATGGTAACTCCCTTCTTGAATTTGATCTATCTGATGATAGCAATGGTGATTTTACAAATACAATTACTGCAGGTGGACTGGGATGGACTGAAGAAGGAACATACAAAATCAGTATAACATATACTACAGATGGCGTCATTGATGAAACTATCTCTTTTGAATATGCAAATTTAATACAAAATAATAATGCACTTGATACAATTTCTAAACAACTAGACGATCAAACACAAAGTGATGTCCAATCACTTGATTCAAAAATATTACGTGAACAATCACAATATAATAAATATTATAAACAGTACGCATATTATGAATCCAAATTATCCCAAGAAGTTGATCCAAAATTTGTTCCGATGATATCCAAATTAAATTCACTTGATGAAAAAATAAATTCTTTAATTAATGAGCGAAATATGTTAGTGTCTCTATATTCATCTAATATTGTTGAAAATGATGTAGAATCTAATTTAATTAATCAAGTTGAAGAAAAACCAGAACAAGAATTATTTTGCTTTTTGTTTTGGTGCTGGTAACACTCAATAAGAATATGATTTAGCTAATTTTTGATGTCGGTAAATCTAGATTTACTTAAAAGTTTGATGGAGTTTAATGAAAAAAATTCCCAGCAATACCTACTTTATCTAAATGATGATGTGTACCCAATAATTTGTGTATCTATTACAAATTCTCCAACTCCTGTTAATGAACCAACTACTCGTGGAGGTGTGTATTTTTCAGATAAATTTGCCTACAAAATGAAAGGAATAATCGAAGATCTTTCTGTTGTTCCATTACTGACAAAAAAAATGCTTGGGCCAAATACTGAATTTGCTGAACTTAAAATAACTACCCAGATAGAATCTGATGGGGGGACACTTACTCTTGAAATCTTTACTAATCTTACAAATAGTGTTCAGACACCAAATTCAATTGAACTTAGCATGATAATACTTAGACTAGAATCCCATTAGTCGACTTTTAGATGTTTATCGTATTTTTCTCTACGTTCTTCATCTGAAAGTACTTCATATGCTCTATTTAGCTCCATCATCTCTTCTTCAGAATCTTTTTTTGTTCTATCTGGATGGGTTTTTTTTGCAAGCTCTCTGAACTTCTTTTTTATTTCTTCTTGTGTTGCATTTCTTGTGACTCCTATGATCTCATAGTAGTTTGGAAGTTCATCATTACTTGCAGCATTACGAAACTCTTCATCTTCTTTTGTATTTTTTCTATTTCCAAATTCTTCATAATCATCTCCCCACCCAGAATGATACTTTTCATATGTCTTGTCTTTTTTTGAATCAAGATCTTTTTTGTCATATGATATCTTTTTTCTAAGTATGACATCTCTTGCTAAAAATAAAAATATTCCAATAATTACAACTGCAAAACCTACAAAAAGTATTATTTTTTTTCCATCAGAAACTTCAAGTTTCATATTTAATTCACTAGTTTGTGCGTATGTGATTTCCAATGTTCCTATGATAACTACAGAAATTACAAAAATATTGAATAGTTTCAATTTACCTTACCTATGTTAATCTAAAATCCTCTTTTGCAGTATTTAGAACCACATGAGTAATTGTATTTTCTACATTTGGAATAACAGCCAACCCTTTTACAAATTTGCTCAACTCACTTCTCTCTTTGAATTTTGCTATGACTAGAGTATCTGTTGAGCCTGTAATATCATAAACTCCACATACATTTTCAAATTTTGATATCTCATCTTCAATATCTATAATTTTATCATTTTTAGCAACAATTTCGATAATTGCAGTAAGTGAGTATCCTAATTTTTCATGATCAATAACTGCAGTATACCCACAAATAATTTTCTCTTTTTCTAACTTTTTGATTCTAGATATTACTGTCACAGTTGACATTCCAAGTCTTAATGCAAGCTGTCTTGCAGATATTCTTGCATCTACCATCATATTTTTGAGAATTTTTTCATCTGTCTCATCTAACTTCATACTCTATAATGCTGAAAAATTTATTTAAATTTTCAGTGAATAGTTGTAAATTTGTCCACTTTATTGACTATACTTTTCTATTAATTTTTCAGATTTAATACAAATGGGCTTTTTTTATAATTTATGGATGAAATTCAAGATCTTGTTGCAAAGGGACAATCATTCTTAGAAGATGGAAAGTTTGATGATGCACTTGGCTTCTTTGAGCAAGCTCTTCTTTTGAATCAAAATGATCCTGATCTTTGGAATAACAAGGGAATTACACTTAGAAGTCTGGGGAGATACGAGGAGGCAATGGAGTGCTTTAACAACTCGTTAAAGATTGATCCTCGAGACAAAAATGCATCTTAATTTTGTGTTGACAAGTAGTGAACCTATATTATTAACAAAATATTATCAGTTATAGTGAGTAATGAAATAGACAAGATGTTAGCAGAGGCCTATGAATATGTAGAGGATGGAAATTATTTTGATGCACTTAGGCTTTATGATTTGACACTAAAAAAAGAGCCCAAGAACGTTACTGCTCTTATTGACAAAGGAGTGACACTACAAAATATGGGTAGACTAAAACTTGCTGTTCGTTCTTATGATAAGGCACTTGCCATTTCTCCAGATAATCTTGATGCATTACTAAACAAAGGATCTGTATTTCACTCCGAACAAAAATATCAAAAAGCAATAGAATGCTATGATGCAGCTTTAAGACTTGACAAAAAATGTGCCATGGCACTTGCATACAAGGGTCTATCCTTAGGTGAAATTGGACAACTGCCTAATGCAATAAAATATTTTAAAAAAGCATTATCAATTGATCATGATTATGATCTGGCAAATATTTCAAAGGATATTGCCCAAGAACTACTAAAGTCAATAAAAGAAAATAAACCTAAAACACAGTAACATCGCCAGGTGCTGACTCTCTTGTTGTCTGTTTTTCATTTGATTCAAAAAAGTCTTTATGTTCTGTATTTTGATGCTCTCTAAGTTTTTCTAGGTTCTCAAAACCCTCATGGCACAAGTAACATTTTGGCTTGTTCTCATCAACTAGTGGAAGTACCATAATAACACATAATATGATTGGTTACTTATTTCTTGAGACTATAAGGAATATATCATGATGATAAAATCACACAATATGCTAGAACAATTAGTTGGAGATTCTCAGGCTTTAGATCGCGCAATTGCAGGAGAAGAATTAACACACAAAGATGGTCTTGAACTGATGAATTATGATAATCTACATTTACTTGGGGCAGTAGCAGATGATAGAAGAAAGAAACTAGTTGGTGATGCTGTTACTTTTGCAGCATCTTATTACATGAACTATACTAATGTCTGTGCAGCTAGCTGTCAAATGTGTGCATTTTATCGTAAAGATGGTGCAGATGATGTATATACACTAACCCCACAAGAAATCGAACAAAGAGTTGGAATCGCAAAACAGATGGGTGCAACTGAAGTTCACATTGTTGGTGGATTTCATCCAAAACTTCCATTAGAATATTATGAAGATATGATGAGAGCAATCAAAAAAAGCCATCCACAACTTAACATTAAAGCATTAACTGCAGCTGAGATTTTTTATTTATCAAAATTAACAAAAAATTCTACTAAAGAAATATTATCTCGCCTAAAAGAAGCAGGACTTGATTCCATGCCAGGTGGTGGTGCTGAACTGTTTCATCCAGAAATCAGAAATGAGATTGTTCGAGGAAAATGCTCAGGACAAGAGTGGCTTGATGTAATTGAAGAGGCACATACTATGGGAATTCAAAGTAATGTTACTATGCTTTATGGACATATTGAAAAACCAGAACATATAGTTGATCATCTCATAAAAATTCGTGAATTACAAAAGAAAACTAATGGATTTCTTACTTTAATTCCATTAAAGTTTAGTCTTGATAATACTGAACTTGAACAGAAACATTTGGTAAATAATGAATGCTCATCTGTGTATGATTTGAGAATTATTGCACTATCAAGATTAATGCTTGCAAATGTATTAAACAACATCTCAGTTTATTGGGTGGCATACGGCAAAAAATTGGCACAAGTTGCATTATCTAATGGTGGAAGTGATTTGGTCGGAACGGCGTTTTCTGAAGAGATTTACCGTGCTGCTGGTAAACCTACTGCATCATCTGTTGAAGAATTAGCAACAATGGTAAAAGAGATTGGACGAGCTCCTGCTCAAAGAAATACTCATTTTAAAATCTTACAAAAGTTTTGACTCATCTGTTTTTTGATTGACTCTAACTTTTCTTCCATTTTGACGTGTTTGTCTCGCCTTGAATCTATTTTGATAATTACCTCAACTCTGGCAATTCCAAGATTATGAACTGTTTCTATCATTTGTTTTGTTGCAGAATTTATCACATCAATGCTATCTTACTCTGTTAATCTAAATAAACTCGCTGAAAACCATCTCACATTGTCTTTTTCACCATATGTTATGTTGAATCCAAAATATAGAAATTCTGATTTAAAAAAATTAGTCGAAGAGTTATGAATTTATTATATTATCAGCACAACCCTAATACGACTGCGATCAGAAATTTGATCGCCATTTTTTTATTCTATTGCTTTGTTTCCCAACCCAAAATAATTATCAACATTATCTAATCAAATAAATCATCTCAGATTCTATTGCATTACAACCATCTTCTTGTACAAACAAACTTTCATTTTTAATTCATGAACCCTGTTTTCTCTCTTGTGCGGGGTTGCATGTTTGCCAAACATTTGCTTGAATGCTGAAAATACAGATTCTACAATCCACCATCTATCTCCATAGCTTGCGCTAGCTTTCCACAATTCATAGTTGAAAATTTGAGCTAGGACAGATTTTCGTCTGGGATAACAGTCAGTGTTTACAGATGAATTCTTTCTTGTCTTGATTCCTGGAGTTATGTTATCATGATACAAATATGAGAAATCATCTTTGATGTCAATACACCATCAGCTATAGCGAAGAGACAAAGTTCGTGAATCAAATAATTCCAAAACAAAAGACTTTTTGATCAGTTAACACAATGACATACATGAACAATCTAGAATCCCTTGAAGCAGCATACAAGAAAGAAAACTCCAAGGTTGTAGTAAGGATGCTTGGCAGTGCTGATGATTCTAAAGGATGGCAAGGAATTGGAACACACTGCACAAACATTGCACCGCTGTACAAACTGGGTACGAAAATGGGTTGATCGTTTTGAGGAGTATGGCCTTGATGGCCTCCTCTACGATCTCCCAAAGAGTGGAAGACCAAGAATTATCTCAAAGAAAAGAATGGATTCAATAATGTCCAAAGCCATACTAACTTTGTTTACTCCTGTAATGCTACGGCAAACAATTCTTCACTCTACTGGAATAAAATTTCACATAACTCATGTTAGAAAGATAATGCATCAGCAGGCATGTCTGCAAAAACTGCACAAAAATATCACATCAATCATGCAACTGTATCTGCTGTGAAAAGCTGGCAGCAACGCATCAAAAAGAGAATTTCACGCCTAAAAAAGAGGATGGATTCATCATTGCAATGGCTGATGAGGCATTCTTTGTAAGGGATACAAAAATAGGAAAAAAGTATTGGTCACCTGTTGCCAAAAGAATATTCCTTCCATATACTGGACGACATGAGAGTTTGGCAGTTTATGGTACAATCACAGAAAATGGCAGTCAACTGTTTAGAGTTTATCAGAAATTCAATGCTGCGACCTTTGTAGAATATCTCAAGGAGTTGCACTGGAAATATGGCAGGGTTGCTCTAATGTTGGACAGGGCATCAGTTCATAAATCAAAGAAAGTCAAGGAATATCTTGCAAGCAATCCTGATGTCAAACTAATCTGGTTGCCAAAGGGTTCACCATATCTAAACATGATAGAGCAGTGCTGGAAGACAAGCAAGCATTCGTTGCTGGTATCAGAATATTATGCAATGTTTGCAATAATGAACAAGGCAGTCTCTGAATATTTTAGAGTGACAAAGTTCAAGCTTGATGTTGCAAATTATATTTTTAGAAATCCAGCAAAAATGTTCACGAACTTTTGATCGTCGCTATAGTGCTTTGATTACGTTTCCAAACTTTTTTGATTGCTGTACCTGAGATACAAAAGATTTTGAGTCATGTGACTTGTCATCTGTAATTTCCAAACCTGTTATATGTTTTGATTTTACACCTGCTGCCACATGAATTTTCAAGAATCCTCGTCGTTTCTGCCATTTCTGTCTCATCCATTGACTCTGTCTGAACCTTGACTCCGGTACTATCAATTGCAATTACAATGTCCTTTCCTAGTTTGGGATTCATCTTGACGTGTGACTTGTTGACTCTTTTCCAAATGGCAGAATACGTTGGAGTTTTTGATTTTTCTTTTAGATGTGATTTTATCAGGCCTTCTGTTTGTCTGAATGGCAGATGTGGATAGAGATGGCAGTACCTATGCTTCCATGAATGATTCAGGATAAACGTACCTGTGTGTCCTTCTTTGTTATGATTCATCTCTTTGAGTTCTGTACTTTTGTTCCATGGCATCAAAAGACAGCATGATTTCTCCACGTCTGACTAGTGATTTATTGTATTTTTTTCCAATTACGTTTCATAAAATGTTAGAAATATCTCTGATCTAAAGCTTGAGTGGTGAGATTAATTGGATAAACCAGCCATGTTAGGAAACACAGCAATTTAGAACAAAATATGATTTTCTCACAGATGATAATTTAGGAAGTATGTTAGAATTGATAATTAATGGTGCAAAAATAACACGAGTCAAAACAGGAAACAGATATGACAAATCAATTACGTATATGTTTAGAAAGAGATTCAACGGCAAATTAAAAATGCCCTCTACACTTGCAGAAAAACCTGATAAAATTTTTGGAAAAAAATAGACGGAACTTCAAGAAGTCACGGTACATAGAACATCTGATTTTTATAATTTGTTTTTACTAAAGTTGAGTTGGTATTCAGATAATGAATCCTTATCAGACGAATTTGAGAGTTTAAGAAAGGGAACTACCAATGTTATAGATTTAATGACAAATATAATAAAAACAAAAAAATCAAATGAATTTCCTTCTAACTGTATAGCATTTATCGAAAAATGGAAGCAATACGATAAATCTTTTGACAGATTCAGGTTAAAATTAGTTAAATCATAAATAACAGAATTATCTGTTTAAATTTTATACTTATTTGATAACTTTATGTGTATTAACCTAACCTTTGTCACTCGTTATGATCTTAAACAATTTTACAACAAATTCAAAGACGTCGTAGAAAAGGAGATTTTCTTCACGCCTAGATATTTCTGAATCAGTGTAAATGAATATTGATTCCAGCCTGAATCATGGTGTAATTTATATAAATTGAGATTAAAAGTTTTGAATTATTCTGCAGGCTTCTTTTCTTTTCTTGTTGCACTGTCTTTTTTTCTTCTAGCACCAAAACTAATCAAAACCAATAAGAATCCTATACCAATTAAAATTCCTGATAACATCTGATAAGCTTGATTTTGGTCTTCTGCTATCATCAAATCAATAATTTCCTCCTCACTCATTCCTGATTGACCTATTGGTTGGTCAACATATGCAAAGATGAGTATAATTCCTACAATGATCATTGCAAGACCTCCTGCTAGAATTTTTTTATCAAAAAGAATCATTTGTAATTATAATTGGGTTCACCATATATTAGCCATTTTGTATTTTTTCTAAAATCCTTCCGGGGGTCTTTGAACAAAGACGTTACAAACTAGTGCATCTGTCTTTTCATCTCTGTATTGTACATTGCATGAAACAAATTTTCCTTTGAGTGCACGCTCTAAATCTTCTCTAGTTTTCTCTTCGTATTGAGGTTGCTTAGGATCATCAATTTTACTCATGATGATTTTTTCAAGTTTACCATATTCTTCTTGATTATCTTTTCTTGTGTGGCTAACTAGTAATTCAAAAGCGTTGTTTGTAAAAATTGTAAGTACTGCGCCACCAATCCCATCTCCCATATTTACTATTTTTTTCTGTTCTATAATTACTTGCTGGCAATACTGATTTCAAAGTCTGGAACAAGCCCTTTTTCTTTTGACATTTCAAATAATCTTCTGATTGACTCTTCTCCAGGATCCCCCATGTTTACTGTAACTTTGTTTACATACATTTTTACAAATTTTTCAATTAGACTTCGTTCTTTTCCTCTAGAGTGTTGCATTGCATATTCAATAGCATCATCAAAATGCTCAATTCCAAATTCAATTGATGATTGTAGGTGTTTGTCAAATTTTACTATGGTCTCCATGCCTAGGTCTGTCTTCATTACATTGATTCCTAGAGGCACTGGAAGTCCATTTGTGGTTTTGTCCCACCATTCCCCAACATCTAGAATCTTGACATTTCCTTCTTGTTCATATGATAATTGAGTTTCATGAATTACTAGTCCAACATCTACCTTTCCGTTTTTTACTGCTTCTGGAATATCACTAAAATTCATCTCTACATAATCAAATTTTCCAATCATTAATTGGAGCAACAAAAATGCTGATGTCATCTTTCCTGGAATTGCAATTTTGCATTTTTTTATCTCATCAATTGACATCTGTTTTTTTGCAGTAACTATTGGACCATAACCAATTCCAAAACTTCCACCACTTCTCAAAATTGTATATCCTGGAATATATGCACATGCATGAACTGAAACTGCAGTAACGTCAAGCTCAGGATCAGTTGCTTTACGGTTTAATTTCTCAATATCTTCAATTACATGATTTACCTTAAAATCTGGGGATGGAACTTTGCCTGTAAACATTCCATAAAACATGAATGCATCATCTGAATCAGGAGTGTGCCCTACAGAAATTTCCATGATTGTTTGCAAAATAGTCGTAATAAAAACCAAAACTCATTTCTACTTAATTTGCATTGGAGATCATTTACTTATCAAAAACCGATAGGCTAAGGTTTAATACCTGATTCTTAGGGTTTGCGAATATGGTAAAATACAAGTCAACTGGTGAGGTTCTAAAGATCATCAAGAACAAGGATCAAATCCGTAACTTTGGTGTTATTGCTCATGTTGACCACGGAAAAACTACTATGAGTGACAGTCTCTTGGCTTATTCTGGTATTATTGCTCCATCTGCTGCAGGTAAGGCTTTGGCAATGGACTTTGATAAAGAGGAGCAGGCAAGAGGAATTACAATTTATCAGGCAAACGTTACCTTACATTTTACTCAAAAAGACAAAGAATACGTCATTAACATGATTGATACTCCTGGACACGTTGACTTTAGTGGAAGAGTAATTCGAAGCCTTAGAGCAATTGACGGTGCAGTCGTAGTATGTGATGCAGTAGAAGGTATCATGACTCAAACTGAGACTGTAACTAGAATGGCACTTGAAGAAAGAGTAAGACCTGTTTTGTTTATCAACAAAGTAGATAGACTCATCAAAGAACTCAGATTAACTCCTGAAAAAATGCAAGCACAACTAGCAGAAGTTGTTTCAAATTTTAATCAATTAATTGATACATATGCAGAACCTGAATACAAAGAAAAATGGAAAGTATCAATTCAGGATGCAAGTGTTACATTTGGCTCTGCAAAAGATAGATGGGCAATTAACATTGATTTGATGAAAGAGAAAGGACTTACATTCAAAGATGTAATTGATGCTTATCAAAATGAAAAAGTTGAAGACCTTGTAGAAAAAGCTCCATTAGCTGAGGCCATACTTGGTATGGTTGTAAAACATCATCCACCACCACATGAGGCAGTAAAATATCGAATTCCACAAATTTGGAAAGGTGATTTGGATTCTGATGTTGGAAAAGCATTACTTGCATGTGATGATGATGGCCCTACAATTATGATGATAGTAAACATGGTATTGGATCCTGCAGCTGGACCTGTTGCAATAGGTAGACTATTTTCTGGTACTATCAAAGATGGACAAACAATTAACATAATTGATGAGAAAAGAGAAGGAAGAATTCAATCTGTAAACTTTTTCATGGGAAACCAAAGAGAGCAAGTAGGAGAGCTTGGAGCTGGAAACATTCCAGCATTATTGGGATTAACTGATGCTAGAGCCGGAAACACACTATCTTCTGTTAAAGGTATTCAAATGTTTGAGGGAGTCAAATATGTTTCAGAACCAGTTGTTCAAATTGCAATTGAACCAAAACATCCTAAAGATTTACCTAAACTAGTTGAAACTCTCAAACAACTAACAATTGAAGACCCAAATCTTATTGTAAAAATTGATCAAGAAAGTGGTGAGACTATCGTTGCAGGAATGGGTGTCTTACACCTTGATGTTGCAGTTCACCGTATTCAAGATCAAAAACTCGAAATTATTACATCTGAGCCTCTGATTAACTACAGAGAGACTGTAAAATCTTCATGTGAACCAATTATGTCGAAATCTCCAAATCGTCACAATAAAATCTTCATGAAAGTTGAACCACTAGAACCCGAGATTGCTCAAATGCTTAGAACTGGCGAAATCAGTGATATGAAAGACAAAAAGTTTGTTGCAGACAAGCTAAAAGAGGCAGGATGGGATACTGACACCGTCAAGAGAGTAATGAAACTTGATTCACGTGGAAATGTTTTGATTAATGGAACTAAAGGTGTCCAGTTTGTTCAAGAGTCAACTGACTCTATTAATTCTGGATTTGATGATACCATGAAAGAAGGTCCTCTATGTAAAGAACAAATGAGAAACTGCAAATTTACATTTACTCACTTTGTCCCACACGAGGATACTGCACACCGCGGTTTGTCTCAATTAGGTCCAGCATCTCGTAGGGCATGTATGGGTGCATTATTAACTGCAGGTACTGCCGTTTTAGAACCAACTTTAGCTATAGAAGTTCGTGTTCCAACTGACTTGGTTGGAAACGTTGCAACTGTTATTTCTGGTAAACGTGGTAAAGTACTTGACATGGCACAAAAAGGTGCGTCAAGTATCATTACAGGTGAAATTCCAGCATCTGAAACATTTACTTTATCTGAAGAGATGAGAGGTCAAACTGCAGGACGAGCTACATGGAATACCTCCTTTAAGGAATGGACTGAGGTTCCAAAATCAATGTTGACAGCAGCAGTAGCTGATATTAGAAAAAGAAAAGGATTGGCACCCGACCCACCGGGTATTGGCGAATTTATCGATAAAGATTAATTTCATAATTCATGTCTAGAATTCATGAAGATGGAAATTAAGATTGCAATAATTATAGTGATAGCAGTTATTGCACAAATTTTTGGGAATCTTTTATTCTAATTCAATACCCTTAAGTTCAAAATTATAAAGTAGTATTTGTGGATATTTCTTCAAAAAAATTACCTATAATTCTGATAATTATATTGTTGGGAATTCTTGTTTTACAGTTTACAAGTAATGATTCTAGTGGAGGTAAATACATAGATCCTGAAACCTGTGAATTATACATTAAAGATTCT
Source organism: Candidatus Nitrosopumilus sp. (assembly GCA_965248045.1). GTDB lineage: Archaea > Thermoproteota > Nitrososphaeria > Nitrososphaerales > Nitrosopumilaceae > Nitrosopumilus. The sequence goes on along the minus strand of CBDFIG010000002.1, from coordinate 525,989 downwards.
CAAATTAACAGCAAGCAATACTTGAATGAATACGATTCCAAATGTTTAGAATTCAAAAATCTTAGTCCATAACATAATTACAAATGATCATGGGATTTTGATGATTTCTCATCTAATCCCACGGTGTGTTAGATGGTTTGTCCCACCAGATACAAAACACCAATTGCAAAATTTGTATTTAATACTGATGAATGATTTCTCAGCCTCGAAATTTTCGAAGAGCTCATTTTTGTCTAATTTGGTTATACAATGGGTTAAGATGGTCAAAAACTATTGGGGAAAAAATTCAAAAAAGAACTTGAAGCAGAGCAATCAAAATTAGAGGATGAAGTGAAAATTGCTGTCAAAAAGAAACAGGGCATATTGTTAGGTGATAGTGTCCATGGCATTTCCCCCTTCATCTTAAAAACAGAATATTTCAAAAATCTTTTTGAATAATCCTTGCCTGTTTTATACCGATAATAATTAATAGTTGACCTGTATTATATAGGTTGACCTAGATAAAATGAGTCGTAGTGAGCCCAACCCTAAGATATATGAGCGTGAGAGGATTGTACTTGAGAGCATCAAAAACAACCCCGAATTACATCATAATGCATTGTTAAAACACATTGTACCTGAATTTATGGCAAAAACTACGTTTGAGAAAACAAGGGACTCTTTACTTGAAAAAGAAATCATTACAGTTCAGACTAGAAGTAATATGAAATTTTATCATCCTACTGAAAATTATGAAGAAAAATCTCAACATCATATTGAACGCAGTACAAACAGTACTTTTCATTATTTAAAATTACAAATTAAAAGATTAGATACTGACTATTCACACAAAGATGTTGATGAGAAAATAATAGTTGCAAATTCTCTTCTACGCAATTTATTACAAACCGATAATGGGTTTACTGTTTTAGATTCAACAAAAAATCCAAAAAAAACCTTGTATAAGGATGAACATTTAACAATTCAGCAGCTAATTTATCAAGTCTTTGAAGTGATAAGACACGATAATGATTCTGAGATAATCCTACCTGCAATTATGAGTTATTTGGGAATTAATATGCCAACAGAAATACTAGATAAATGACATTTCATCTAATTATTATTCGGGTATCTTTTGTCACTTATTCATGGGATTATTGTATACAAAATTTTATATGGATTTTGAAGAGGATGAATGGCAACAAATTTCAAATGATCCTATAGTTTTTCAAACAATCAAAAACGATGTTACTTTGGAAATAGATGATATCTCACATAAATCCTATAAATTAAATTTTAAAAAAGATGGAAAACTCAAAATGTTTAGGGTTACTGGCAAATTCCGTCTTACTTGGGATGACGAAGACGTACTTTAGCAAATAATAATGGGTGATTTTAAACCATTTTATGACTTTAGAAGATCAAATTATTCAAACTTTACATGATTTTGAAAATACATCTTCAGAGAAGATTCTAGATATTTTAAATCAAATAAAACCTCAATTCAAAAGTCAATTGATTTCCGAATATCTTCAAGGAAAAATTCAACAGATTCTGGATACAGATAATGAGACTGAAAAGAAGAAACAATGTAAGGCATTGATGTCATATTTCAACTGGTATCTTCAAGGTCTGTAAATCGTTTTTTATCTAATTTATGTCTAAAAATGTTTGATTTTATGTGGATGATGAAAATTGTTTTATTTTATCTAGTGCTATTTTGATACTTTTTAGATCATTTCTCGCCTTAACCATATCTCCAACTAGCTTTACAAAATATTCATGTCCTGTGTCTTCTGCCTTGTGAATATCTGCTTCATAACATGATAATGCCTTTTCTAAAAATGAAACATCACTGCTTAGTGTATTGATTGATTGAATGTCCCCTAAATTATCTTGAATCTTTTGAATTGTTTCATCTATTTTTGGAATTGCTTTCATTGCTTGTTGATTTAGAATTGTTCCAAACATTCCATCTGCACCTTTTACCTCTGGACTATTACCCATAGTTTTTAATCGATTTTTGTAATGTTTTAAGGATTTTAGGACTATCTCATACCCTCCTTCATCTTTAAGATAAATTGCACCTAACCATATCTTAGACATTTCTAAATGTTGAATTGTTTTATTATAATAATTAATTGCTAATTTTAATACGTGTATGATTTCTACTTGTTGCTAATATATCATAAAACCATAAGATTGCCGTTGAATCTTAAAAATGAATTTGGAATGATAAAACTTCTAGCAAAATGCCCTAATTGTGAGGATGATTCTCTATATTGTGGAATAATACCAACTTCAATCAAAACTTTAGCAAATAAAGAGGTCTTGTTTTGTAAAAATTGTAAATTTGTAGTCACTGGATGAATACAAAAAAATGCTTTTTCAGGCTTAAACATCAAATCTTTCTGTTATGGGTGGTTCGCTTCTATTGATTAAATACAACACAATTCCTGCAAGACTAACTCCCATTCCACTAAGACCTACAAATGTTCCAGTATTCTTAATAAGTCTCAAAACGGGGTCTGTTTGACCTAATTCTATAGAGTAAAACAACACTAATCCTGCAACAAACATTGCTATTCCTACAATGATAACTAATATCCCTACTTTCATATCTCAATTCTTTTTTTCTAACTAATAAACGACAAGAACAAAATTGTATGTCATTATGAACATAGTAAACTCTTTTAATCAAATGGATTTCATGTTATTTGTGAGATCAATTATCTTTCTAATATTTGCAGTTTTGTTTATAATCCCATTTTCAACTTATGTATTTGCACAAACAAGTTATGATGTAAATATCCCAACAGGAGCTGGACATATTGATGCTCCATTTTACTGGCAAAGTGAAAAAGATGGGTCAACTACGGGTGATATTGAAATTTTCATTGGGGATACTATTACTTGGAAAAATGCAGATACTGAATTTCATGATATAACTTCTGGTTCTGAAATCAATGGCCCTGATGGTATTTTTGCTAGTGATCCGTTTTCCCCTGGAAAATCATTTACTTACAAATTTTCAGAGATAGGAGTTTTTCCATATTACTGTACACTTCATCCTCATATGAGCGGCATAGTTAATGTTGTAAAGGATCCTGGAAGTGTTCACTCTATCCCTAATGTGGCTTCTGGATACAGTGATGATGGTTTGGGATATGAGATTAAGTATATTTTAGATACTGCTCTTAATGAAGATATTTTTATTAATCCTATTGAACGCACTTTGACCTTTAGACTTTCTGGAGATACTGGCAATGAACAAATTATCATTATCCTTCCTATAGGATTAATTGAAAATCCTAATACTGTTTGGGTTGATGATGTTATGACTGATTTTGAAATAGATACTACTTCATCTGGAATAAAATTAACTATTCCAATAGAACCTCTTTCTGATGAAATCAAAATTATGGGAACTTATGTAATTCCTGAATTTGGATTAATGGCTATGGTAATTCTTGGTGTGTCTGTTGTTACTATGATCGTTTTGAGTCAGCGATTCAAACCTCAAATTTAGACTCTTGATAAGTCATTTCACGCACAAAATCAAAAATTAAAAGAGCAACAACAAAAAATTAAAAAACAAATCATTGAAAAAGACAAGAAACTAAAATTACTTGCAAAAAAACCACAAACTAAAACAAAAAAATCTACAAGAAAATCAAAAAAGCTAAGAAATAGTATCTAATTATTCATGAAATATTTTCAATGGCTTATATTTAGTGACTAGGTTTTTGAAATTAGTCATGGTAGCAAAGAAAAAAGTTGATCTGTTAAATGTTGTACAGAAAATTCTCAATTTAGATTCACAAATGCGATTTGCAGCAATAATTGATCCAAAAGGCAAGATTAGGGAAGCAATTATGAAGACAGGAAAAACAAGTCTTGAATCACAAAAAGAAGAAGAGCATTTCTGTAAACAAGTTGCACAAAGAAGGGCGATGAGAAAAGAGTTTGATAAAACTCTTGGTAAAGTACGATACGTTCACGTTGAAAGAGAAAAAGTATCTCAAATGGTAATTTACACAAAAAGAAACATTGTTTATTTTGCAATGGAGCCTGAGATGCCAATTAATACAAAAATTAGATTAATTACAAGAATAAAGAAAATTACTGCTGACTTGTAGATTTGTACAGATGTTCTGGGGTCTTCTATTGTTATGACATTTCATAAATTCCTTGGAGATTCAAAGATGTTTGAATATGATAAACATTATAGAGAATGTCAGCAACTAAACAAGCCATTTATCAAAGCAAAGATCAATCCTATCCATGGTAATTATTATGTTCAAATTGATTTGATGACCTGTAATTATGAACTGTCTAATCATGAACAAGAAGAAATTAAAAAACTAGCGCAAAATGAAATAGAGTTTGTAAAATCTAACTCAAAGATCAATTTTCAAAACTTTAGTATTGATAAAGAACTTGCTTGGTTTGATGGTATATCTTCAGAACATGTAGCTGATTTTTGTGAAAGTCTTTATGATCTAACTCAGAAATATCATCTAGAATCTAATTAAATTTTTTATAATTTTATCTATAACTTGAACTTCTTCTTTTCTTTCTTTGATTGTAGTTTCATTCCATTTTTTTGCAAATTCTGATTGTTGGTCCATTTTTTCTAATTCTTGAATGTATTTTATCAGGTGTATTTTGTAGTCTTGAAGCAAGTCTAGGTATTTGTTATGGTTTTTCTCAGTTGGTGTTGCCATTCCATTCCTCTTCTGTAATGTTTGGAAACATTTCTCTAATTCTTTGTCTGTCTTTTTCTATTGCATCAATTCTTGCATCAAGATAATCTTTCTTTGTAGGGTCTACATTTTGATTTACTTCTTCTTGAATATCTAAAATTATCTTACTTAGTGATTTGTAATACGTAATGTGATTTCTCATTGATTCTTCTGATTTATCTTCTTCTTTTACATCCATAAAATTAATGATTTTATTGAAAATAAGTACTTGATCATTGTGCATCTTGGTTACACTAATATTGAAATAAAATCATGAAATGATATGAAAATCTTAATTGATGAAATGGATGATGGTTGGGATGAAAAACTTAAGGCGTTAGGATATGATGCATACAGCGTTAAGAAACTGCGTATGGAGGGTAATAAACTAAGAACAGACTATTCTGTAATAACTTATGCAAAAGAAAATGATATGACTCTTGTTACTCGAGACACTGAGAGTGGTCAGGCATGTGAAGAAAATAATCTTCCCTATGTGTTGCTAGATAATGATGAGATTTTCAAAATTGTTGTTGAAAAATTAAAAAAATTCTAGTTTACATTCTTTGCATTATACTGCAAGATTCTCAAATTTGTAAGAATTTCATTTAGAAAATCGCCTTCTGGTTGATGTGTAATTGTATTCATGATTGATTCCCAACAATCATTTATCTTTCTGTTAATCTGTGAGAACATTTTGTCTTTTTTAAATGCAGGATAGTATGTTAATAGTTTCATTACTCCATCAGTTGATTGTACAATATGTATGAGATGAATAACTGATCTTAGTCTTTCATGAAAAGAAAATTTTTCTTCATTACAAGTGACATCAAAATTAATAATTTCGTCATAAATCGTTTCAATTTCTTTGTGAAGATTTTTCAGTTGATTGTTTACTGATTCTGATAAATTGATCAACTCATATTCTATGTGGGCCCTACTGTGAACCTTTTTTTCTATCTCCCCTGCCTCTACTAATGCACTGATTTCTCTGTATACCATTTTTTCATTGCCTACTTTTTCTATGACTCTCTTGGCAAGTTCAGTTCCACGAATTTTCCCATTTTCATTGAGAATTCTGATTATTTCTGTTCTAATTATTCCTGGATTTTTATTCATTGTATTTTCTCCTAGAATTATTTTTGATATTTTTCTAGTACTAATTTTTCTCCAATCTCATTAATCTCTCTTACTAATTCTTCTAAAATCTCTATTCCTTTTTTAATTGGTTCTTTTTCTAGATTTTTATGTTCTAGTTTTTGTTTGAGAACAATCTTTTCATTGTTAACGAAACTCAATAAGCTGACATTTTCCCCCATGTGGAGATTTAAGAAAAAATCTACATATTCTGAGGCTGATTGTATGCCCATTTTCTAATTTTCTCCTACCTTGCAACTTCCATCAGTATTTTGTAATTTTTTTGCCATTACATATGGTGTAACAAGTAATACTGGAATTGATATTGCAATGAATAGTGTTTGCATTTGTGTTAATGCAATTGATAATGCAATTCCGCTTGCAGTTCCAATAAATATTGAAAGAAATGTTCCTGCACACGTTGGACATGCAATGAATAATCCTGTTGTTGCACCAATTGTACTCATTCCTCTTCCTTTCTTTGAAATTGTGTATGCACTAACTGCAATGGATGTGTTTAATCCAACCAAATATGATACAATTACTTGTAATACTAAATTAATTGGGATTATTTGTAAACCAACATGTTCTGTCAAGTAGATAATTATCTTTGGCATGTATCCTGGACTATCACAACATGGTGAAATAAAACCAGATGGAATTGTTGCACCATAATGAATAGCAAAATTAACTTCTGGCTGATACACTAATGTTCCTGATATTAGTGAAAAGAATATCCCATACCCGATAAATGTTGCAACAAAAATTTTACGTGACTTTGAGTTCCATGTTGTTATTGCAATTATTGTCAATAGATCTTTTCCTTTATTTTCAACTTTATCCTTATGATATCGGTACATTCCAAAAGCAATAGCTCCAAATGATACAACAAGTGTTATGTAAAACCCATAAGAAATTCTCTGTATGGAATCCATTGCACTAGGAGTAAGAAGTTCTGGATCTTGGTATCTGTGATATATTAAAAATAAAATTACAATTGCCATGAATCCTAAAATAATTAGTTTTTTCCCTTTGTTTGCACTCTTTTCTGACTGATTATTCATGATTTTGAATTTTATATGTGAAATTAAATCCTATCCTAGCTAAGTTTAGGAACAAAAATGTAGATAATTGCAATTATTTCCAGCCTTCCAAATATCATCAAGAACCCTAAAACAATTTTTGTTGCAGAATCTGTTTCTGTATCAATTACTCCTGCTGACAGACCTCCTGTAGTAATTACTCCTGCAGCCTCAAAGAATGCATCTTGATATGACACACCCTCTATTTCTGCTAAATGTAATCCTGTAATTGCTGAAATTGTTGGAAATAATGCAATAATAATCAAAGTAGCTATGACTTCCTTTTTTGCTTGGTTTGATAGTTCAGCTCTTTTTATTTTACTGAACAGAGCTCTGACATCCTTTAAGTGGAATAATCTAAATATTTTAAAACCTCCTGCAGTTGAAAATCCACATCCTCCAATAAACATCAAAATTATCAAAATGGTGTGAGCTCCTCCATTAAGTCCTGCAAGACTGTCTTGTTGTAGTCCTGCAGTAGTACTAGCTGATACTGAATAAAATACACTTTCCATAGGATCTAGCCCACTAATTGCTACAAACAAGATAGTTGCACTACCTAAAATTGCAAAGTATGTTAGAACTTCTTTTCCAAGTTTTGGCGAAAGGAATTTTTTTCTAACAAACGCATAGTGAAATGTGAATGGCAATGCTCCTAGTATCATTGCACCCATCAACACTACATGTTCCTGCCAAAGTAATCCATCCAAAATTGTAGAATTGGGTATGAACCCACCTGTTGAAAGAGTGCTCATAGCCAATGAAAAATTATCAAGTATGTCTCTTTCACCAAAAAAGTACAATAATGATGCAACTATTACAATGTAAATTGCAAAGATTACTGTAATGGTTGAAAAAAGTTCTTTCATGTGAAGTGTTCGTCCTGATATGAAACCACGCATGGATTGTAGTTTTGATTCAGGGTAAAACGCTGTAATTACTAGATAAATGAAACTCATACCTCCTACAAGCTGTGTATAACTTCTAAAGAAGGTGAAACTTTGAGAAAGATTTTCTGGTTCATCAAATAATGATATTCCTCCAGTTGTAAACCCTGCTGCACTTGAAAAGAATGCATTAGCAAAAACATCTGCACTATTTTCATCACTTGGAAATACATACAGGTATGGAACAGTTCCGAATAATGATAATAAAAATAGACTCGAAAAGACCAAGATCGATGCTTGTTGTAGATTGAGACTAGATTTTTCACCATATGAATTTAGAAAGAATCCTGTAACTAGTAAAAGAACTGTAGTTAAGTAAATTCCAGTAGCAATCGTTGTGTCTTCTAAAACTGTTGCAACAATAGCAGGTACAAGTAACAACACCCCTGCAAATTGTAATACAAAACCAAGATTACCTAAAACTGCCTTTACTGGTGGGCTCAAAAGACGAGGTGCAGTAGCTGTTGCATTTCTAATTACATTTGCAATAGTGGCCTGAAAGATCATACCAACAACTTGGTTTTTCTTTGATAGTACCGGAAGTTTTCTAATATTATTATCTCTCATTTTATGTAAAGCATCTTGTAATGTTGCCTTTTCGTTAATTGTAATAAGCGGTGTACTCATAACATCTTTTAGTATAGTGGCTTCAGCGTAAACTGTAACATCACTAACTTTTCTTAGAATATCTTCATCTGTAACAATTCCAACTGGGAGATTTTTTTCATCTGTAACAACTATGTCGTCTGTTTCATAATGCTGCAACATTCTTGTTGCTTCCCTAGTTTGTGTTTTTTGATTAAGGATTAGTACATCCTTGTCCATGTATTTTGTAACATACTTGTTTAGAACATATGACACTGCGCGCTCTGGGTTTGTTGACATTAAGCTACCCATAGTTGGGGATTTTAAATAATTTGGGATTGCGCACTAGTCTTGATTGTTAAAAAATAATTTATCATCGATCTTTTTGTAATATCATCCCAAAATTTTGCTATCTTTATAAGCAATAATTTATTAGTTCATGCGTAATACGATGAATATTGATCAAGCGCAAGAGCCTGATTATGAATCAGTCAAAATTGATTACGTTGGATTCGTTGATCCTTATGCCGTTGAAGGAATGGTTGTTCTAAAGGCTGATAATGGCAAAGAATTCCACATGAGAGCATTTTCAGGAGAAGTTGTAAGACATATCTCAAGTTTTGGTGAAAGTGAAGGAGGACAGGTTCCATCTGTCTACAAAATGATTGAAGAAATTTGTGAGGAAAATGAATTGGTTCTAGTCAAAGTGAAAATCTATGAGAGCGGTGAGGTATTAAGAGCGAATCTATACTTTACAGGCAAAAAAGACCTTGTATTGAAAAACTATCGTGCATCTGATGCTTTAGCTCTTGCAACATTTTACACCATTCCGATCCTTGTTAGAAAGAATCTACTCAAAGAAGCAATGGAAGCATAATTTCCTCAAAAAATATCGTATCTTATTCATCAAAAAAATTATCTGGAAACATTTTTCTAATTTTGTTTAACTTTGATTGATAATTCTGAATCTGTAATTGTATTTCTTTAGTATCTTTTCTTTTTTCTAATTCTTTGATTTGTTTTGAGAGTGTTTTATACATGATTGAGTATTCTGGAAATTTTTCAGGTAATTTACCCATTAGATAGATTAAATATCAATCCTACTAATACTAGTTATGAAAGTTTTATTCCTTTCAGTATTTTTGATTGCTACAAGTATGGGCTATGTTTTTGCAGAGCCTATTACAGCTCAAATTTCATCTCAAGAGAAAACTCATTTTGTTGATGAACAAATAATGATCATGGCAGATATTTCAAATAATCAGGATGTTCAACAAAACTTTGCATATATTACACAAGTAAAAAATGATAATGATATTGTCATTTCATTATCTTGGTTAACAGGCTCATTGTCTACTGGACAGTCATTTTCTCCCGCACAATCATGGATTCCAAATGAAACTGGAAATTATCACATTCAAGTCTTTGTTTGGGAAAGTATTACAAACCCTGAAGCATTGTCTCCACCTTTATCCATGACAGTTGGTGTAAGTGATAAAAAATCTTAATTTAATTAAAATATGCTTCATAATTCGGCAAACTCATCATCTATCAGTTATAGCTTAGTTTGTTGGTTAATCATCAGCGTCTTTCATTTACTTTCTATGGTATATTATTATTACATACAAAAAACCAGAACCTTTTTGATATGAATTAGTTACATTGTGATATGGTTAATTTTGAAAAAGTCTATCAAAAGGTGGCATTACAAGTAATTGAAAGATGTCATGGGGCAATCAAAATTACGAAACATGGAAAAATTATTGAAGTTTATGACACAAAACGCCATATCTGGAGTAATGGTCTAGCTGGGTTAATAATTAAAGAAGAGTGTAAGAATGCAAATCTACGAGATTGGGAGATTGCAAATGTTCGAAGTTATGTTATCAAGAAATTACTTGATAAACCTGAGGACTAGTATGTTACTTTTCTAATCAAATGGGGCTCTTTTAACATTATAGTATCATCTTTTACTGATGCTAATTCTACTTGTCTGATATTTTGATTTGTAATCACAATTAATGCTTCACACCTAGAACAAAGAATTGTTTTTCCACATGATCTATTTTCTTTAATGAGATCTTTTTCGAGTCTATCTTCTTTCTCACAAGTAGGACAAAGTCTTGGCTCTTTTGCTATGGTGATAATCTCTTTGATGAATATCATTTTGCCCATATTTTCTGAATCTAAATCTATCAAAAAAGAGTTTGTATTGTTAATTGGTATCAGCATACCATTTTGAATGTCAAACCGCTTTAATCATTCAAAATTAGTACGAATGGTATTCAACATATTTCCAATCTAACCAATTAACAATAGTGAATAATTTTTACTGGAAATATATTTTTGGGTTTTTTAGGATACTGTTATGTTACTATTTCATCAAGGCGGCCTTCTTCTTGGGCTCGTTTAATCTCCATTGCAATTCTTCTACCAACACCAAAGGTGGTACCATGTTGATATTTTGTATAAGGACTTGTAGTGGCAACTATTGGATTCCCAGGAACTCGTAATGACACATCATATACTATTAACTCTAAATCTTTTGTAATTACGCTTTGAAGTGAAAACGGACCAATAATTCCTGGGGCATATTCTTTTTTGACAGCTGCTACAAATTTGTCTCCCATCTTGATTACTTTTTCAAGCAATGATTCTCTAATGCTTGCAGGCGTATGCCCTACCTCGATATTTTGTAAATCTACATCAATGTCTAGTTGTTGTTTTGCTGGCAATGCATTATAATCGTGTATGTTTGTTTGTAGTCTTCTCTCAATCCCAATAAAATCAACTTGATCTGAAATTGATGTATGAAAGAAATTGAAATTCATGTAAGTACCTATTGCCAATTCTTCAATACTTGATTTTTCCAAATCCTTTCTTGAGATAAGTCCTTGTTTTATTTTTGCCTCTGATTTTTCTTTGAAATCCTTGTAAGATGAAACAGTAAAGAATGCTCTTTCTAATGGTCTCTTTTTTTCTTGAACCTTTACAATGCATGGTTTGTTGATTCTTTTTGGTTCTTTGAATAATTTGGGGTATTTTATTCTGGCTTTTTCTAAAAGATAGTATTGTCCTTTCTTTGCAGTTCTCTCTTCTGCTTGGAATAATTTTCTATTTCCAAAAATTGGTACTTTGAATGTATTCTCTATTGTTTTGTAACCAAGATAAACAGTAAGTGATCTGTGTGGGACAATGATTGTGTTTGACTCACGTAATTTTTTTTGAATTTTGGCTGAAGCCATGTCTTTGAATTTATCTAATACCACAATTTCATCTGCAATTCTTCCAAATCTTTGATATGGTCCTTCTCTTCCTTTTTGACAATAAACACTAGTCTGAAAGTCCTCATCTTTTGCACCATCCATCACTTCCAGTGCCGAGTGACTGCCAAGAACTCCTATTCTGACATCTGAATAGTCGTTAACTATTTTCTTTATTTCAGAACCTTTAATCATATTATTCCTTAATTAGAGGATCTAATATAGCTAATTTCAATTTATCAGATCGGGCCAAATCACAAGATTTTTTTTAATTGATGTTTAATCTTATACATGTTTTATCATTTTGAGTTACAATTGGCAGGATTAATTTTGTTACCTGCAATGGCAGTAGGTGGAATATTTTTGTGGCTTAAGCGAAGAAAAATGAGAAAAGAATTGGAAGAATCTACAGAAAATGATGAGGCACAAAATCTCTAGTGTTAAACAAACTTCTCTATCTAATACATAAAATACTGTAGTTCCACAGATTAATTATTGAAATTAATCATTGGTATCACTGGTAGTACCGGTGTAGTTTATGGAATCCGAATGCTAGAGACTCTCAAAAAACTTGATGTTGAGACTCATTTGATAATATCTGAATGGGCTGAAAAATGTATTCCTATGGAAACTGAATATGCTGTTGATTATGTAAAATCTCTTGCAAATGCTACTTCTGATGAAAAAAATATGGCTGCAAGTGTTTCAAGTGGAACCCATAGAGTTGATGGAATGATTGTTGCACCATGTAGTATGAAAACATTGTCTGCAATTGCAAATGGATATGATGATACGTTGATTGCAAGAGCTGCTGGTGTCACAATAAAAGAATCACGAAAATTAATTTTAATGGTGAGAGAAACCCCACTTTCTGCAATACATTTAGAAAATATGTTAAAATTATCTAGATTAGGAATTGTAATTTTACCACCTGTAACAGAATTTTATACAAAACCCAAATCCATTGATGACATTGTTAATCATGGGGTGGGAAAGTGTTTGGACCAATTTAACATAGAGCACAATTTATACCCTCGATGGGGTACTCTCTAAATTAACGTTGACAAAATTCTCTTTAGAAAAAATAGTTAATGCAAAAAGAGAAACTGTATATGAAATACTATCTAATTGTGAAAACTATCAGAAATTAGTCCCTCAACATTTTCCGTCTGTTCGAGTACGTTCAGTTAGAGGAAATATTTCGGTAGTAGAAGAACATGTCAATCTTGGAGATAGAGAATTGTTAATTATGGCAAAACATGTTACTGAAGCGCCAACATTACATGATGTTTTTGTTATTGGCGGTGATGCTAAGGGAAGTCACATTAAACAACAATTCATAGAAATTTCAGAAGGAACAAAAATTATCGTTGATGTGGATTTGAAACTAAAAGGTAAAATGAAGATGTCAAGCATGTTTGGGAAAAATACATCTGAACAAGATTATGCTAAAATATTAGATGATTTTGCAAAAATTGCAGAAAACTAGTCTGCTTTTGCTTCTTTGTCTTTAGTAACGTTGTCTACTTCATCCTTGAAATCTTTTAGTTCTTTGTCTGCCTCGATCTTTCCTTTCTCAAATTCTCCTTTGGCTTTACCGAAGGTTTTTGCAAGTTGCGGAATCTTTTTTGCGCCAAAAATTAACACGCCAATAACTACAACTAATACTATGATTTCAGTACTTCCAAGCATATTGAATTAACTTCGTTGATTTTAGATTTAAATGTTCAACTTTTTGCGTTCTTTACGCTCAATAACAAACATGCCTATAACATAAAGTGCAATCATTGGACCTGCGATAAACCACATTGTCACGCCACTTCCATCTGGAGTAATTACTGCACCAAAAATTACAATTACTACTATTGCATATCTGATGTTTTTTCTCCAAAAGTTTGGATCTACCATTCCTGATGCAGATATTGCATACATTACAAGTGGAAGTTGAAATGAAAATCCAAAAGCCAACAAAAATTGTAACACAAAAGTTACAAAATCCATTATATTTAGAAAAGTTACTAGTCCTGCTGATTCTCCATATCTATACAAAAATTCTAAAATATATGGAATTACAAAATTATAAGAAAAAACACAACCTGCAATGAATAATCCTAATGCTGGAAGTGAAATGCTTCTACTAACATTGATTTCATTTTCTTTTAGTGCTGGTTTGATGAATCCAACAAACTCTCTGATAATAACTGGCATTCCAGCTACAATTCCAACAAGTGCTGCAATGTATACTTGGGCAAAGAAAGCTTGTCCTGGTGCAGTTTGAATTAACTGAACATTTTCTGGAACAAGATTAAATTTCATATGGTTAGTAATTTGTGCTGCAATATTGTTTAGTGGTTCAGGTGATGGGTAATACAATGTAATTTGTCCTACTTGAATTGGTTCTGCATGGAAAGTTAAAATGAATGCAGTAATAATACCCAGAACCAGTACAATTCTAAGTAATCTTTTTCTTAATTCTTCAAGGTGTCGATTAATTCCTTCCAACTCTGACATCTGATATCTTTGTGTTTGAAGCTATATCAATTATGTGGGAATGGGCAATAATTTTGCTTCTGGAAGCCCTGCCTCTTTGAGTTGTTCTGCAGTGATTCCTTCAAACTCTAAAGAAATAACGGCTTTAGTGTTAAATTTGGCTTCCATTTCTTTTGCCAACTCTGAAATATCTGTAGATGAGAAAATTTCTTTTGAATCTTTAAGAATAATTCTTTCACCTTTCTCCATCTCTTTACCATTAAATTTTCCTTTAAGGAAACTAGTAATTGCTGGAAGTTCTTTTCTATCAATATTATTGTAAAAATAACAAATTCCTTTTACTGACTCATAGTCATATGCTGTACCATGTCTATACATGAAAACCCCAATAAAGTGAGCTTCTTTTTCTGGCTCTCTAATACATTTAATTTCCCAGTTTAGTAAGTTTTTTTCGTCATAAGTGTAACCTCCTAATTCTTTTGATGTGATTTTCCAATACCTCATTCTACCCTTTGCCATTATGTAGTATTGTGAATTATTCTGATATAAATTCCAATATCCAACTAGAAGATCTCATGTCTCGTTTTTATAGCAAATCCACGTAATACCATTATGGGAGATCGAATAACTATCGTGCTAAGTTCTCCAAATGTTGAGAAACTCCGAAATATTCAAGCAAAGATGATCAAAACATCTCCAAAATCTATCAGTTTCTCACATGTCTTGAATTTAGTTGTAAGTGAAGGTTTAAAGAAATTCAAAGCATAATTTGAAACAAAAATTATTCTGGTATTAACGCTATTTTTGATTATGCACAATATATTATAAAAATTCAAATCTAATCCTGAATTGGCAATTTCAAAATAAGTATAAAAGCATAAAATTATTCGGAAGATAAATTAAACTCAATTTCAATTTGAAATTAGGCAATGGCAACTTTTAATGTTCATGTAACTATTGAAAATAAACCTGGTATAAGTGATCCAGAAGGTGATACTATTCTAAATGATCTAGTTCTAAAAGGAACTCACAAAACCGTCTCTAAAATTAAAACTGCAAAAATGCTGAAATTCACAATTAAAGAAAAAGACAAAAAAACTGCTCAATCAAAAATACAAGAGATTTGTGACGAACTAAGAATATACAATTCTATGGTGAGTAAAACATCCTTCACTTGTCATGAAGTATAATTGATTTTTTCTAGTTTCCTTTAATTCCCATTGATTCAGAAAGCTCAACACTGAATTCTTTACCTTCTTCCTCATTTACTTCTTCAATTGACTCCTCAGTTGCAATCCCCTCTTCAATTGATGATTCTATCATCCTCTCTTCTACAATTGTACCCCATTCTGCATTTTCTAATTTTTCAGCAGTTGTGGGTGCTACGCAAGCTGCATCGCCTGAACTGCGTATTATCAATGTAAAATCCGATTTACAAACTACATTTTCAGCAGCAATACCATAGTCATTTGTTTTCTTGGAGAATCAATATTTTCTGCAAATGATATTGCTGGTACAACACTTATTGACAGAATTAATGAGATTAATGCAAAAATGATTATTTTCACACAGTCGTGTGTAATTTACATGAATAAAACAATGTCTATTTAGTTTTGGGAACACAAAAAGAGTTTTGAATCAAAAATAATCTATGCGATCGCCTATTTCTCACATGATTTTTTTCCTGGCTCGATTCAAATTAAATATCGCTGAATGTAAACACAATTGTGAAGGTTGGAGTTGTAGTTTTTCCTGGTAGCAATTGCGATCGCGACATGTATCATGTTTTAACTGATGTCTTTAATCTTGATGCTCAATATTATTGGCATGAAAAAAGTCTGCCAAAAAATATTGACGCAGTAATTCTTCCAGGTGGATTCTCTTATGGTGATAGGCTTAGGGCCGGGGTAATTGCTGCTCATAGTCCAATCATTAAAGATGTTCAAAAGATGGCAGAAAAAGGAATTCCAATTTTAGGAGTATGTAATGGGTTTCAAATTCTTGTAGAATCAGGATTACTTCCAGGAGTTTTACTCAAAAATGAATCTCTAAATTTTATGTGTGAATGGACAAATCTGATTGTTGAAAATAATAAAACTCCGTTTACAAATCAATTCAAGTTACATGAGAAAATTCCAATTCCTATTGCAAATGGTGAGGGCCGATATTATGCTGATGATGATACTTTAAAACAATTAAAGAAAAAAAATCAAATTGTATTTAGATATAGCCAAATTGTGAATGGCTCTTCAAATAGAATTGCAGGTGTTTGTAATGAGGAAGGGAATGTTGTTGGTATGATGCCACATCCAGAAAGAGCAGTTGAATCTGAAATTAATCCAATTGACAACAAACCATCTTCACTTATCTTTGAATCTTTATTGGCAAAAATGGGTGTTAGTAATTGAGTCTTGAACCTCAAGAACTAACTGAATTAAAATTAAAAATTGGCAGAGCCCCAACTTCTACTGAACTAGAGATTGTTGCTGCCGAGTGGTCTGAGCATTGCTCTTACAAATCATCAAAAAAACATCTCAAAATGTTACCTATGACAGGACCGCTAGTAATACATGAAAAAGGATATGATTCTGGTGTTTTAGATGTTGGCGGTGGGTATGTTGTTACTGCACATATTGAAAGTCATAATCATCCTTCTGCAGTTGAACCCTATGGTGGTGCTGCAACTGGTGTAGGTGGAGTGATACGTGATATTTTGTCAGCTGGAACTAGGCCTATTGCAATTTTTAATGGATTACGTTTTGGAAATATAGAAAAAGATCAACAAGCTAAATGGCTTTTCAAAAATGCAGTCACTGGAATTGCCGATTATGGAAACTGTTTAGGTATTCCAACAATTGGAGGCGAAGTTGAATTTGATGATTGTTACAAAAACTATGCACTAGTTGATGTGGCTGCAGTAGGGTTTGGTAAAAAAGAAAATCTGATTAAAAATCATGCCAAGAAAGGTGACTTGGTTGTGTTGCTTGGAGGTTCAACAGGGCGAGATGGAATGGGTGGCTCCCAATTTGCTTCAGATTCTTTAGAATCAGAAGATCGTTCTGCAGTTCAAATTCCAGATCCTTTTATTGAGAAATTAATCATAGAGGCAATCATTGAAGCAAGAAATCACAAACTCATCAATGCCATGAAAGATCTTGGGGGTGGTGGGCTGTCTTGTGCAGTTTCTGAGACTGCTGATGCATTAGAAGTTGGAATAGAGATGGATGTTGACATGGTACATACACGTGAGTCAAATATGCATCCAAATGAAATTATGGTATCTGAATCTCAAGAAAGAATGCTAATTGTTACAAATAAAACAAAATTAAAAAAACTACAAGAAATTTGTGAGAAATTTCGTATTGCATGCTCTGTCATTGGTCATGTGAAATCTGATAACAAAGTGCATGTAAAAAAAGGCAAAAAAACATTTGCAAATCTTCCAACAGATGTTGTTGCAAATGCAACTCTTCTTGATTTACCCTCAAAAAAACCAGCATATCTAAAAACAATTGAAAAAGAAAAAAAACTCAAACCAATTTCTGATTACTCTAAAATAATGATGAAGTTATTTGCTGCACCAAACGTAGCAAGTAAAATTTGGGTTTATGGTCAATATGATCATGAAGTTGGTATTAGAACCGTAGTTAAACCTGGAGGCGACGCATCAGTTTTACGATTAGATAATGGAAAATTCCTTTCTGTAAAGATTGATGGAAATCCAAAACAGTGCTACATTAATCCACGAGAAGGTGCAATAGGTTGTTTTGAGGAAGCATGCCGAAACGTTGTCTGTACTGGGGCAAAACCAATTGGTATGCTTGATCATCTTCAATTTGGAAATCCAAA
Organism: Candidatus Nitrosopumilus sp.; assembly: GCA_965248045.1. GTDB lineage: Archaea > Thermoproteota > Nitrososphaeria > Nitrososphaerales > Nitrosopumilaceae > Nitrosopumilus. The sequence continues at coordinate 507,912 of CBDFIG010000002.1, read as the reverse complement.
AGATCCTGAAATATTTTGGACATTTTTAGAATCTCTAAAGGGATTAACTGATTTTGCTAATCATTCTAAGATTCCATGTGTTGGAGGTAAAGTAAGTCTATACAACGAAACTCCTGCAGGGCCAATAAAACCCACTCCTCTAATTGGGGTATTGGGACTCATTGACAAAAAACCTCTTGTCTCTCAAAAAATTATAGATAATGATTGTCTTGTAATTGTTGGAGATACGAAAAATGAGATGGGTGGTTCTGAATACTTTGAATACATTCACAAATTTATTGGAGGAAAATGTCCTACTGTCAACTTTGTTGAATCCAAGAAAAATATGAAGGTCGCATTGGAAGTAATTACAAATCAATTACTAAAATCTGCACATGATTGCTCAAAAGGAGGATTAGCAGTTGCAGTATCTGAACTTTGTATGACCAATCAGATTGGCTGTAAGGTGTCATTAGAAAAAATACCTGGTGAAAAACTTGATGTGGATAGAATTCTATTTTCTGAAAGTCATTCTCGTTATCTTTTGGTATTTGACAAAAAAAATCTCAAAAAAATTGAATCTATACTCAAAAAGAATAAAGTTTCATTCCAACTTATTGGTCAATTTAAAGGAGAAAAAATTCAATTTACAAAGGGAACAAAGCCAATTATTGATCTAAGAGTTGATAAAGCGAAGAAAACTTGGTTAAATTCGTTAAAGGACTTGGTACTTCATGGATGATAGACCTAAAGAAAATTGTGGCGTAGTTGGAATTTACAGTCTAACTGGAACTAATGTTGTCCCTATGGTAATTGATGCACTAAGAGCATTACAACATAGAGGTCAAGAAGCATGGGGACTTGCAATTCCAAACAAAGCTCCATTGAAGAGATTGGGGCTAATTTCTGCAGCATCATCTGAATTTAAAACAATTACAGAAGAATATGCTTCTCCTTCAGTAATTGGACATGTACGCTATTCTACAATGGGTAGAAGTTCCCTTGAAAATGCACAACCTCTCAAAGTAAAGGATCTTTGTATTGCACATAATGGAACAATTGCAAACGTTCAAGAATTGTCAAATCTTGTAGGGGGCTGTTCATTTACACCACAAAATGCTAGTGACACACTTGTTGCAGCACAAAGATTGGTTTCACTAATATCTGAAAAAGGTCAGATGGGAAAAGCACTTTCAGTTTTAAAAAACGAGATGGTTGGCTCTTATTGTTTTACATTTATCTCTGATGATAATTCTGTTTATGCTGCACGTGATCCAAAAGGATTCCGCCCAATGGTTTTAGGACATAAAGAAGCAGATGATACCTATATTGTTGCGTCTGAATCTTCAGCATTATCTGCAGTTGGCGCCAAGATGCAACGAAATGTAAATCCTGGTGAATTAATCAAATTGAGTAAAGATGGATTGGAAACAGAACAATTCTCTGATGATAAAACTCGTGCACATTGCTCTTTTGAATTTACTTACTTTGCTCATCCATCAAGTAACATGGAGGGAACAAACATCTATGTAGCACGAAAAAATATTGGCAAATTCTTAGCAAAGAAATTTCCAATTAAAGATGCAGATTTGATAATTCCAGTGCCTGATTCTGCTAGACCTGCAGCATTAGGATATGCACAAGAACTTGGTGTATCTTTTGATGAAGGCTTACTCAAAGATAGATACAGTAAGAAAGGCCCATTGAGAAGTTTCATTGAACCTCATCAAAGTGATAGAATAGAAATTAATCGATGGATTATTCCCATTAGGGAAATAATTGAAGGAAAACACGTTGTTGTAATTGATGATAGTCTAGTTAGAGGCACAAGCTCTAAAGCTATTATCAAAGCGCTTCGAAGAGCAGGTGCTAAAAAAATCAGCATGGTCATTACATACCCTCCTATCAAATTCCCATGTTATGCTGGAATTGATTTTCCATCCAAAGAAGAACTTGCAACATTTTCTAATGGAAAAGAACAAACTCAAGAAGAAACTACAGAGATGGTGAGACAAAATATTGGTGCTGATTTTTTGGGATATAATGATGCTGAAAATCTTGCAGCAGCTGTTGGAATCCCAAAAGATTCTATGTGCTTTACATGTTCTTCAGGAAATTATGATTCTCTTGGAATTACGCCTGAATTTCGAAGCAGGGAAGAGATGAAAGGGAATTAGGATATTTTTTTAAATATATTAAATTGATTTGATGAATATGCAAGCAATCTGGAATGATATAATAATTGCTGAAAGTGAAGATACTATTGTAATTGAAGGAAATCATTATTTTCCATTTGATTCTATAAAACAAGAATATTTTCAAAAGACTGATCAAACCAGTTTTTGTGGTTGGAAAGGAATGGCAAATTATTATTCAGTTACTGTAAATGGAAAAACCAACAAAGACTGTGCTTGGTATTATGCAGAACCAAATGACGCTGCCACAAAAATTAAGGGAATGGTAGCCTTTTGGAATGGTGTTAAAGTAAAATAATCAATCTTAATTATTAGAACCGCAATATACAATCCGTGAAACAGTATACTGTAATTATTGGAATGGAAATTGGCGCAATTGTAATAATGGCGGTAATTTTTGGTAACGATATTTTGAAGTTATCTGTTCCTACTCAAGATTATGATATCTTTGTTGATCCAATTTTGGATAAATAAAGTCTGTTTGTAATGGGACGAGTGACAATTCAAAACACTGGTTCTCAACCGCTAACAAATGTTCGTGTGAACTTTGGAGATGGTAACACACTTGATCTTGGAACTCTCAAAGCAGGACAAAAAATTTTGGTTTCTCTCCCCCTCCTGAGAATTCCATGCAGTTTGTAATGATTAGTTGCTGATAATGATGTTTTTGTAAATAAAGCATATCGTGAGATGCTAAAAATGGTGGGTATGATGGGATCATGACCTTTTTACTATCAGTTAAATCCCATCAAAATCTAGTGTGATTGCTTGAAGTTTCTTACAAGTGGTAAAGTAAAGGACATTTATGATGTAGATGAAAATACAATCCTCTTCAAGTTTTCAGATAGAGTTTCTGCATATGATATAAAATTCAAGCAAGATATCCCAAGAAAGGGGGAGGTTTTGTGCAAATTTGCAGAGTTTTGGTTCAACGAGTTGTATGTATCAAGTCATTTCATTCGACGTGAATCTGACACTGAAATTGTTGTAAAAAAGATGCAGATGCTTCCAATAGAATGTGTAGTTCGAGGCTATTTCTATGGAAGTTTAGTAAGCAGATGGGAAAAAGGCCAAGTTGCTGTCCCTGATGGTACGGATACTACTTTGGCTGCAAAACTTCCTGAACCAATATTTGATCCTACCACAAAATCTGAACACGATATTCCAATTAACAAAACAAAAGCATTAGAGATGAATTTAGTAACTGAGGAACAATACACCTGGTTAGAAAAAACTTCAATTGAGATTTACAAAAAGATGACAGAAATTGCCGATGGTGTTGGTTTTATTCTGGCTGATTTGAAATTAGAGTTTGGACTTTTAGATGGAGAGATTACTTTGGGTGATTCAATAGGCCCTGATGAGTATCGTCTATGGCCAAAAGAATCATTTGAGATAGGTAAAATCCAAGAAGCATATGACAAGCAACTTTTACGTGATTGGTTGACTGCTAATGGATATCAAAAACAATTTGATGATGCACGTAATCAAGGTAAGGAACCTATCGCACCTGAAATCCCAGATGAGATAATTGCAAAGATGACGGAGCGTTATGTAATTGCATATGAGAAACTAACTGGAAATACTCTTTAATCATAAAGTCAATGATAACCCATGGAACCTGAAGACAAAAAAGAACTTGAGACATTACTAAACATTGTAATTAATCAAATTCCATCTTACACAAACATGGTAAACTCTGCAAACTGGGATGTAAATTCAGATGATTGTATCTTTGGAATGGTATATCATTCATTCATTGTTAAATCAACTGAATATCTAAAAAACAAACTAACTGATACAGAACAGGTTACAAACGCTGAATCAACTTTTGAAATGATGAATTCTATCTCTGAAGTATTCAATGGTAGATTAGCAGACATTAAACAAGCAATAGTTTCTGCAACAAATTCTTAATTCATGTACAACCTCTATCTACTAACTCGAATCACATTTTTACTTACTTGACAAAATGGTCTTTTCTGCCCTGTTTACTGACCTATCTCCCAGAGCTACCGTTTTTTGATATTTTACAAAATTTTTAAAACCGTTACAAGATTCATTGTATTACTATCAATATTATTGGATATACTACCATATTTGTTGTATCGGTTACATTGATTTAATAGCGGTATGAATTTTATCACAACAAAAAAAAATTGATGCGATTAGACAAAAAAATATGATACAAGGATCTTTTAGATCAGATCTAAAGGTAATCTTAGTATGTCTACATTATTAGAAAAGCAAATCAAAGTAAATCGTATTGTTACGACTAGTATGGAACACGCACGTGCAATTGAAGACCCTATACGTGCTAAAACTGTGGAGATTTTATATCGTCAATCACTTTCTGCAGAACAAATCACAAATGCTCTAAAAAAGGCGGGATACAAAAAAGCACTTACAACTATTCGCCATCATCTGGATATTCTAAAAGCGTCTGGGCTAATTGAGATCGTGAAAATTGAAGAATCAAGGGGTGCAATTACTAAATACTATAGTACTTCAACCAAACTCTTGGATTTTCAGACTCCTGAAGATTTTGATTCAAAATATTCCAAGGTAATTGACAAAACATCCGCCAAAATCGAAAAAATTCTTACAAATCTAAAGCCAAAGACCAAATCAAAGAGTAAAAAATCTACCGAATACTCTCAATACTTGGTAATGGAGATTATGAATCGCGCCATGACTAATGTATTTGAAAAGCCTGTAAAAAAATAACGATGAAGGACATTGGAAGAAAAATCAGTTAAACTATTTTCTGAAAAGAATCTTGTTTTTATTGCAACTGTCATGAAAGATGGTTCTCCACAAGTATCGCCTGTTTGGGCAAACTATGAAGATGGATACATTTTGGTTAATACTGCTGAAGGAAGAATAAAACACAAAAATATTCTACGTGACCCTCGTGTTGCAGTATCAGTTGTATCCAAAGATAATCCACTTGACATGACAACAATTCGTGGAACTGTGGAAGAATTAATTCCAGACTATGAATACAAACATGCAGACAAACTTGCCCAACAATACATGGGTCGTGATCAATATCCATTCAAACGTGATGATGAAAAACGAATAATCCTAAAAATCAAACCAAACAAAGTTTTTGTTTTACCTGAATTAAAGATCCAAGACTAGCAATTTAGAATGTTTCTAAACTCGAGTTTAGAAATATAATAAAATGAGGATTAAAAAAAGTAAGCGAAGACAGTTTAACGACGTTTGCGTTTTGCTGCCTTTCTCTTTGGAGCTACTTTTCTTTTAACTGCTTTTCTCTTTGGAGCTTTGCGTTTTGCTGCTTTTCTCTTTGGAGCTTTGCGTTTTGCTGCTGCCTTTCGTTTTGGAGCTGCTCGACGTTTTGCACCACCTGTATTTTTACGTCTTGTTGCTTTTCTTTTACGAGAGACTCTAGCTTTTGCTGCGGCTGCTACTTTAGCTGCTGCGTTTCTCTTTCGAGTACGTGCTGCTTTTTTAGCTGCTGCTGCTCTTTTGGCTTTAGATATTGCCATAACTTTTTCCAAAAGTTATGCGTGTTATATGGTACAAGTCACACATAACTACGCAATCTATAGAAAAATTTGACACTTTTTTTATTTTAAAAATTTGCGATCAACAATTTGTAATGCAAACAACAGCTGTATCAACAGTTGATTGTTGTTTTTGTGGTCTTACAAGTATTTTGTATTGCTTTTCTTCATCAAATGGAATATCAAACTGTGTAGTAATTTCAATTGGTTTGTTTGGCTCTAACCATTCAATGTACAAGTCTTTTGCAGAGAATTCTCCAAAAACTGCCTTGTGTTTTTGTTCTTTTTCATCAACAATGTAGAATTGTCCTCCTGTAAGCATAGTTTTTTCATCACTGATGTTTTTTGCAGTAATTCCAATCTGCACAAACGTGTTTTCAGGTACAATTTCCTTACTTCCTTCATGTGTTCCTTCAAATGTAATGACATATTCTACTGGTCCAATAGTAATTGTTTCTCCTGCTACAGTTGTAATGTAATTTGTTTGGTATTGTGTATACATGAACATTGCAGCTATCATTGTACCGATCACTATTGCTAGTACGATCACAATTCCTAATCCTCCCATGGAATGACTAAATTATTTTGGTATATAGTTGAAACGAAAATAGGACAAGTCCAGACCTAGTACAAAAAATTGTACAAGTGAGAGGGGTAGGTCTGAACTCTAATAGTATAACCATACAAAATGTCTTAAAATCAACGGAAATTTGACTAAAAAACCCGTACCACTTTAGTAAAATATTGATTAAAACTGTAATTTTAAAAAACAGACAGATGGTTATCTGTCAAAATACCCTTAGTATTATTGATCAAACCTTGAGACTAGTTTGTCGGATTATGTCTTGAGATTATTGATCTTTTTTTCTGCTCAACTCATCTTTTACTGCTTCGTCAAGTTTCTCTTGTGCATCATTAAGGTAGTCTTTGTAGCATTTAATGGAACAAAATTTTGTGTTGGTTCCCAGGAATACTGTTCCCCACTGTAAACAATCCATAACTCGTACATTTCATTGATTATTTGCTGATAATAATATGGTATTGAATATTACAATTGACTTTACAATTTAGGGATTTTTCGCAAAATATGCGATCAAATGTGTGTGTTATGTATGAGAATAAGAACCACTTAAATTATTCCTATTTCAGACTTGTACCAATGACTAGAACAAATACAAAGAAAATTTTGACCATTTCATTGGCTACTATTTTTGGAATTGCAATGATTACATCTCCAATTGGTGTTGATGCTATGGGAAGTTTTCTTGATGTAAAGAAAGCAAAAAATTGTTACAGATAGTTCAGAATTTGAAAAAGCAAAGTTCTCCACTAAAGCACAAATCCCTACTGATGGTTCAGGAGGTATATTTGGATTTGGTGTGATAACTGGTGCTGGTCTTGAAGCAATTGCAGTAACTACTACCCATAAGGGTGTTGAAGATAGTGCAGCTCAAAACGGTGATCCAAATGTTGCATCATTCCATAATCACTATGTTGCTCTTCAAGATTTTCAATAAGATGGTTCTGGATTGTGTCCAGGCTTGGAAGTACGTGATATTACATTCCAAGAACCAGGAGATGTAGACATTGACAATAAAAAAGCAAACATGGAAGATGTTCCATATTATTTTGCTGGAACTCATAGTCTAACTGGAGCAAACATTAGTTTCTTAGCCGATGAAAATGTAGCTAGAGCAGTATCATTTACAATTGCTCCTGCTTTCAATGGTGGTGGTGGTGGTGGCGGTGGCATTGATGCAGTATGTATCAATGACGTTGCTGATGCAAGCAAACTTGAAGTAAAAGAGAAAAACGATTAGTTCTCACACTTCTTTTTCATTATTTTTTTGTTCAAAAAGGTGGGGGATTTGAGTAATATTTCCTGTGATGTGATGTCACATGATAATTTTAGTCACATCAAAAAACCTGCCAAAAACCTGCAAGAATCTACCAAACATCTGCCAAAAACTTAGCTGTAAGTTTAGTTTTTGATCAATTTTTTGGGGGTTTAGCTTTTACGCATGACAACAAAAGATCATACATGTTTATCTGAGATAGCACGGTGGAATTAGGGTTGCATCTTGGATGCAGGCACAAGTGTTACACCCCCCCTCTAAATACCTGATTTTGAAAAATTCACATGATGCCTAAACACTGTAATTTTCAAAGGGGGTTTAACGCCTAGGCTTAATTTTATGAAATTAATTATTTTAGAAAATTTTCTGACATCGATGTAACCCAATCCATAACTTGCAGAAATAAATCGGATGTGAATATTCTGAATGAATCAAACACATTATTTGTGGACTCAAATAATTCGTTTATCGTAGATTCATTAATCTGTAAAAATACGTTTTTCACATCTTTATTTTAAAAGAAATACAATTTTACACTCTGCATGTGCATTTGGACACACATTTGCTGTAAAATAAGGGAGGAGGGGGTAAAATACCCCCAGATGCTGAAATGACAAACCTCGAAGTTATTCTCTTTCTAGTTTGATGGTGATTTTTCCTTTTTTGGCAGTATTTACTACTTTGATATCTTTATTCATTACTCCCATACCAAATCTTGATAGTTCTGCTGAAGAGATGGTTAATTCTTTTGGTTTTGTTGTTGTTTTTGTTTTCATAATTTAGAATGTTGAGTTTTGGATATAAGGCCCACGTAGAATTGATAAATCGTCTATTTTTTAGAATGTTTTCATCAAAAACCTTGCAGTTTTTTCGTACAATTCCGATATTTTATCCAATGCGTCAAAAACTGTCTGTTGATTGATATTTTCTTTGCCATCTAGTACTACATACACCCCAATCTTTTGTTTCCCATCCTCTGAAATAATTTTGTTAATGGCATAAATTGAATTACAAAAGTCTGCTACTTTGGTTGCAAATTTTGCCTTTTCTTCATCATTAAATCCCAAATATCTTGCAATCTGATTGTTTTTCATAATTACTTTGGCACCTATTACTAGTATTCCTGGCTGTGCTTTTGGTTCAAATATTTCTGCAGGTATTCCATATTGACCTGCGTGTTTTACTAAAATTTGAAAAGAGTTCTCTGAATTTTTTATTTCTTCAAAAGATAGGCCCTCATGAGTTAACCATCTTTCAATATTATCTCGCATTCTGGGTGCACTCATGATAAATCTCTCAAATAAGTTCTATATGATTCTAAATTAAATGATCACTAGTCTTAATTTACTATATTTCTAAATTCGAATTTAGAAATATAGAAAACCTCTACTTGGAAAACATCTTTTAGATGTTTACATTAAAACCTGAATCCATTCCTGGAATTGATGACATGACAAAAAAATTGAGGAGTATGCCAATCATCATGAATGCTAAACCTAAATACAAACAATTTTTTGCTTTACGTGGATCAGTATTACGTAAAATAAAGAAAGCAATAATTCCTCCAATAACTCCAAAAAATATTGGTAACAAAAACCATAGATTACTTCTACATTTTTCTGGATACGACATGCTTTTTCACAATTATTTTGCAGTTACTGTTTTTTTATGTATCTGTATGATCTCTATTTCTACTGTTTCTAATGGGTCTTCTACTTGATTACGTCGAATTGAGAACATTTTTGGTTTTTCAAAATCATCTGTACAGTCAGGACACGCATAAACTAGTACTCTATGTTCATTTGGTGCTTTTGGATTAGATAATCTAGGATAATACACCAGTCTTGCACCACAATCAACACAATATCTATTGGTCCTTCTGGTTCTGACCAATGTACACCTCCTGCATTCTTCTTAATGTGCGATCGTCTATTAGATCTATGTTGTCTAATAGAGTAAACTAATTACTATCAACCGATCAATGTTTCTAAATTCGAATTTAGAAATAAGTGGCGCCGCCCATCAGACTTGAACTGACGACCGTCCGATTAACAGTCGGATGCTCTACCACGCTGAGCTAGGGCGGCAACACGTTTGTACCTTGGTAAAAGTGATTTAATCTTTGCGACTATTGCTAATTAGAGCAAAATCTAATTGTTGATCAGTTAAATTTAGAAAAAAACTCTTTGATTTCTTTTGAATGACTTTCTACTAATTCAATAATTTCTAAATGTTCATCAGGTGTTGGTTCTCTTTGATGAACAATTTGAAATGCGCTTAATGCAGAACCAACCATTTCTCCTACAAAAAATCCACACAAAAAATCACCAATATTAGAACAATCCCAAACTTCTCCAACTCGTGGTGATGCTCCTGATGATTTGTATAATTCCAATGTTTGTTCAATCAAGTTTGTTGTTTGTTTTGTAAATTCAGGATCAAGAGTCATAAGAAAAACTAGAAATTTATTTTTCTATGCCTTTTCCTTTTTGATAGATGTAGATACCATCTAAGAACACTCTGTGGTCTTTATTTTTTACTTTTGTCTTTAACTCAATGTTTGCTGCAGTTTGAGTAATGTCTGTCAAAACTTCACCTGTAAGAATTACGTCCTCACCTTTTGGAATTACTTTGGTATTTCCAACAGTTTTTGTAGTTCTTGCTGCCCGTTCTCCTTGAAAATTTTCAATTAAAATTTTCTTTCCTTCTACTTTTACTGTGATTGGAAAGTGTGCAAAGACAACTTTCATTTTAATTGTATATCCTTCTATCAATCCTTCACAAATATTTCTAATAATTGATCTTGAAGTATGTAATATTGAATAATCTCTTTTTCTAGAACCCATTGCCTTTAGGAGAACTTTGTTTTCATTAATCTCTATATTTACCGGGATGTTGCGAAAACTCTTGAAGGTTTTACCTAATGGACCTTCAAATTTTAACATGTTTTTATTTTGTGTAATTTTAATTCCTTCTGGAATAATTATCTCGGTTTGAAATTTTTCAACTTGCTCAGTAGACATATCCTATCAAAAATCCCCCAATTCCTTTCTGTACTGCTTCATGATGAGACATTACCCCTTGATTTGTTGTAACTAGAAGCATTCCTCTATTGTATGCAGGCAAATATTGCTGTTCCCAACTGTTAAATTCATCATTTTTTACTTTGAATCTTGGGGAAATTGCTCCACATTTTGTTATTTTTGCTAATAGATTGATTTTGAATTTTCTTCCTCGTTTGTCATCAATTTGTTCAAACTCTCCAACGTATCCGTCTTTTTGAAGTGTCTTTAGAACTTCAACCCCTAATTTTGAAGTTGGAAGAACTGTGCATTTAACATTCCTTCTTGTTTCATTATTGTATAATGTGACAAATAGATTTGCTAGAATATTAGTTGCTGGCATAATATCACCTGTTTTTCCTAAATCCTAGCGATACTGCTACTTCTCTGAAACATCGTCTACATATCATTAAATCATATTTCTGTATAACTGCTGTGTAATCTCCACATCTTTTACACCATCTTGAACCTCTACCAAAGTCATGTTTTTTTCTTCCAGTAGCTTCGTATGATCTATCTTTTACCATTATTCTACTGTCACTCCGAATTCTTTTGTTAGATAATCCTTTGCTTCTTGACTTGTAATGACGTGATGTTTTCCAACACTTGCTTTATGTTTACTTCTATTTCTAATCCCATAACCTGGTCTACTTAATGTAATTGATATTCCAAGACCTAAAATTCCAATTGATGGTTCATATTTTACACCTGGTATGTCTATGTGTTCTTTAATTCCAAATGAGTAGTTTCCAAAATTATCAAATGATTGACCTTTAACGATATTTCCTTTTGATTCTAATAGTCTTTTTAGTAATGCTTTGGCATCTTCACCTCGAATTGTAACTGCTGCACCTATTGGTTCTCCTTTTCTAATTCCCCAATCTCTTTGTGTTTCTCTTGCATTACGCGAACAAGATTTTTTTCCTGAAATTTGATCTAGTGCTCTCTTTGCAGTTTCAATTACATCTCCTGATTTACCTACTCCCATATTCAGTACTACTTTCTCTAAAGAGATTTTTTTCATTGGAGGTTCTGTTGTTTGAGACATATGATCACTTTATTTGGATTATTGGCTCCTCTTTTCCTATTGCCATTATGATGTTAGATGGAATTTCAATTTTTCTCTCACCTAAGACAAGAACTGCTCTTTTTGGCAAAATGAAAGTTCCTTCTTCTATTGTTTCAATTTTACCTGTTTGTCCTGCATTAATTCCACGTGTTACCAAACATTGACAACCTGCTTCTAGTTTAATTACTTCAAGAATTTTTTGATCTGGTACTTGCATTAAACAAGTATCTCCAACATTTACTTTGGTATCTGAAATTGTTGAACGGCCATCATGGAATCCTATCTGTATTTTATTTTTGTTGATTGTAGTTTTACTAGTTACTCTAACAAGTTTTTTTGCCTTTTCTGATTCGTTAATCTTAATTGGTTTTAGTAATTTCTCTTTTGATGGAACTAGACGATAAATATCTGGAACATTTTCTAATTCTACTACATCCATTAACCCAATTGCGTGATGAAGTGATTTTCTTACAACTCCATCGATTTTTACTTTACCTGAATATATCGAAGCCTTTGCTTCTCTAAGAGTTGAAACAATTTTTAACATATCTCTTAGAAATACTGCTGTAGGTACTGCGTGGGCTTTTTTGTGTGGGCCTGGTTTTACTGTAATTACAAATCTTTTACTTTTTCTTGTAATCCCCCAAAATTGTGGGGCCATTTGACGCTTAAGTTTTTTACTTCCTGAAATGCTTACCATTATTTCTCAACTTCCTTTTTTGCAGCTTTTTCTACATCTTTTGTTTCTTTAGGAGCTACTTTTGCAGGTGTTTCTTTAGGGGCGTCTTTGGTTGGCACTTTTTTAGGCTGTTTTTTTGGATCTTTACCTTCAAGTTTTGCCATTCTCCAACTATCTCCAGAATTAAGTGAAGTTACCACAAGATTTGATGTGTGAATGTAAACGTCAAATTTATCACCTTTTGTTTTCTCTTTCTTTATTCCCTCAATTGCTATGCTACTTTTTTGTGGAGATACTTTTGAAACTTTACCATCTACTCCTTTGAATTCACCTCTAACAATTTTTACATTGTCTCCCTCAACTACACGAACACTTCTTTTTCCGTATTTTTTTTGTAAATCTTTTGATAATGCACTACCAAGTTGTTTACTTTTTGTTTGGTAAGTTGCACGATAAACCATAAGGTTGCGCATCTTAGTTGGTTTCATTTTTTCATACCACCATTGATGCCAAATTAGCTACTCTTGGCCATTTTTCTGAAGCTTCTGCTGCAACTGGTCCTTTGATGTCTGTTCCTCTTGTTTCTCCTTCTGGAGTAATTAGAACTGCTGCGTTATCTTCGAAACAAACTCTAACACCGTTTAATCTACGAACTGCATATTTTTGTCTAACAATTACTGCACCGTGAACTTGTTTTCTTAACTCTGCTGGACCTTTTTTTACTACAACATTACAAAAGTCTCCTACTGCTGCTGAAGGGAGTCTTGATGCTCTAGTTTTATGTCTTGGAACGTTAATTATTTCTAAAATTTTAGCACCAGAGTTATCAGCACATACAATATTTGCACCAACTGGAATTACTCTTGTAACGTATGGGCGGAATTCTTCTACTCCTTTACCTGCTTGCTTTGCCATTATGATCTAACCTCAACTACTACATATGATACTGATTTTGATATTGGTCTGCATTCTGCAGTCAATACATGATTTCCAGTTTCTACATCAATACAATTTGGAACATGTGCATGAATTGTACTTGTGCCTCTTGCATATCTTTTAAATTTACTAAAGTAAACAGGTGCATCTTTTTGTAGTGTAATTGTTTGCTTTGCTTTACTGCCAGTTACCTTTCCATCAAAGAGCTTTCCTCTTACAGATAGGCTTCCATGGAATGGACAATTCTTATCTGTGCACTCTCTTTTTGGCTCTTTTACTTTTAGTCCTATGTTTAGAGTCATGTTTTCCCCCCTATTCTGTCAAATGGTCTTTTTACAATTTTAGAGCCATCAATTACTATGTCTTTATTTTCAATTGAAAACTTCCAACTATTTTCTGATTTAGCAATTAATTTTGTTCCATTTTCTGTGTTTATTTTAAACATTGATTTTGTTTCATCCACAATTCTTCCATTTAATCCTATGACTTGCGGGTTTGATGACTGAGTAACTTCAGTATGTAATCCAATGAATTCATGTGATGTAATATTGTCTGTTGTAATCATTTCTCTTTATTCATCTCACTTATTCTAGTTAGCATTCTTGCAATGTCATGACGAAGTGGTTTTAGTTTTCCACTTTCTTTTCTTAGTGTACCTTTAGCTCCATCAACTCTGAGTTTTTTAAGTTCACTTCGTGTCTCCTGAATCTTACTTTTAAGATCTTTTTCATTTAAATTCCTAATGGTCTTCATGCTAAGTCTAGTCATTTCAATTTCGCTTCCTCTTCTTCAAGTGTCTCTATTCCTTCCATTTTCTTTTCTTCTATTGCAATTACTTCTGATTCTGATTTAGCATCATATTTCTTTCCTTCAGCTTTGATAACTTCAACTTTAACATCTTCTACAATCACCTCTTCTACTTTTGGCTCAGTTGGGTCTTCAACTTTTTTTACTTTCTTTATTTTTTCTTCTTTCATTTCAAATTCTGGAATAAGTTTTTCTTTTCTTGCAATTCTGATTCTAATTCCAATTAATCCCATTGCAGTTTGTACGTGTGCAATGTCTTCATCAACAATAACTTCTGCATGATGCCCTGCTCTTGGTAAAATTCCTGCTACGTGTTTCTCAAATGCTGAACGATCTCCTCTAAGTTTTCCAGAAATTGTTATTTGAACACCCATAGCTCCACTTTCCATAATTTGTTTTAATGTCCACATTGTTGCTCTTCTAAATGCGGTTCCCCGCTCAATATGTGAAGCCATCCTGTTACACATTACACTTGGCGCTAATTCTGGTTTATCAATTTCTACTACTGAAATTTGTGGATTCTTTAATCCAAAGTCTAATGCTAGTTTGTCAGTAAGTGCTCTGATTCCCGTACCTTTTCTTCCTATGACAATTCCCGGTCTTGTTACATGTAATGCAACTCTTGTTCCTGTTGGAGTTTTTGAAATTTCTGCATGTGAAAATCCTGCGTCTTTAATTGCTTCTCTTAGATAATCTTTGAGAAGCATCATGTTGTAGTTATCTTTAATTACATTTTTGACTGCTGACATTTCTAAATCTCCTGTGCTACCAATTCTACGTGAGTTAATATGTCGTTCTTTGGAGTTGCTCTTCCCATTGCTCTTGGAATGAATCTTTTTATGGCGACTCCTTTGTGAGCAGTTGCGTTTATAATTTTTAATCTATCTAAATCCATTCCTTTGTATTCTGCGTTTGCTTCTAAATTATCTAAAACTTTGATGAACTCTTTTGCTGTTTTTTGTGGATAACGTCCTGACATCATTCCAGGATCTCCTTTGTGTCCTACTTGATTTTTGAATCGTCTAAATCCAACTGCTCTTTCTTTGTTAATTACTGCATGTAAGTAATCTCGGGCTTTTTCAATTGACAGTCCTTTGACTGCAGTTGCTACTTCACGTGCATGTTTGTGTGAGATGTCTTTTTCTCTTAATGAAGAACGTACATACTTTGTTGCATCATAATTTTGGAAAGCGTAACCGAATCTACCCATAATAATCACTTCAATGGTACGTAAAGACTGGATCTTGATGCTCCTACTCCTGGTGCACCATGTGAGACTTTTTTGTTTGTTATGACATATTCTCCCAAATAATGACCAATCATTTCTGTTGTAATTACGACTGGTCGAAATTCTTTTCCTGAGAAAACATTTACTGTAACATCTATCATGTAAGGTAGGATAATCAAATCCCTCACGTGAGTTTTGATAGGATTCTTTAATTTACCTGCTTTTGCAGATTTCATTTCTTCAATTAACTTCCTCTTTCCATCAGTGATACCTCTGGTAAGAGATCTTCTTTGTCTAGAGTTGAATAATAAGAATAATTTCTCTAGAGATGTGTTATCTAATTCCTCTTTTGAGAGTCCTCTGTATAGAAATTCTTTAACCATTATTCTTCTCCTCTGTTAGTGTACTTCGAGTTTTACGGTCCATATTATAGCATTCCTATCTTTGTTGCCAAATCTCTGGCTTTTTCTGTATTTTCAAACTGAACAAATGCTTTTTTGCCATAAATTGTTCTTGCAGTGTTAACATTAGTGACATTTTCTTTGTAAAGTATTTTTACAGCCTCAGCAATTTGAGGCTTACTTGCTGATCTTTCTACAATAAAACAAACTTTTCTTTCATTTTCTACCATTGCAAATGTTTTTTCTGTAATGTACGGCTTGACAATAATTTTACTTGCTTGATCTGCATTCATTGTGTTTTCACCATTAATTCTAGATGTGCTGATTTAATTTTTCCAATTTCTTCTATTGCTGATTTGGAATATACCGTTAATCTGATTGGATCAGAACCTGGTGCTAAGTCTAATACACTAAGTTCTTTAACATTTCTTGCTTCTACGCCAGGAAGTGCACCTATTGCTTTTCTTAAGTTTGAAGTATCTACTGTTACAAACAAAACACTCTTTCCAACTTTCTTACTTCTGCCTCGAAGTCTTGATTGTCCAGAACGTGGTTTTCTTGATTGTAATCTCTTAACATCTTGTGATAACTTTAGTGAATCTAACACTCTGATCATTTCACTTGTTTTAGAAACTGATTCAATATCATCTGACACTACAATTGGGAATGATTCAATTCCATCAATTTTATGACCACGTAACTCTACAAGATCTTTTGATGCAGTTGCAGCAATTGCAGAACATAATGCTAATTTCTTTTCTTTTTTGTTTATTTTTTTGTAAATTACTTTCTCTACCTTAGGTGGATGTGCTTGTCTTCCTCCTCTAGTTGATGCAACTTCTGCACCTTGACCTTGTCTTCCACCACCTCCACCAGTACTTCTAGCCACACGAGATACACCTTGACCTGTTGGGGGATTATTTGAATCTGCTACTACATCTTGACCAGCAGTTGGGTGTCTACCTTGTGGTTGGAATTTGTGTGAGGTTAAATTAGTGAAAACTTTGTGAATTAATTCTCTTCTAAATGGTGTTGAAAATACTGATGGAAGTTCTACTTCTCCATCTTTTGTTCCAGTAGTTGTGTATGCCGTTGTCTTCATTATACTACTACCTCCAAAATGTTTGGTTTGTTTACTTTGTCTGGGGCGTTTCTAATTTGACTTCTTAGTTTAATCAATCTTCTATATGTTCCAGGAACTGAACCTTTTAGAACAATAAAATCTCCTTTAACTAATCCAAAGTGTTTGTATCCCCCTGCCGGATTAATTTTAATTTGCTCATCATTTGTATTTCCTATAATCATAATTCGTTTATCATATTCAATTCTTTGATGGAATCCAAATTGCCCTGCTCTTGGAACTGTATACATGACACTTTGTGGAGAGATTGGACCTAGTGATCCTACTTCTCTAACTGTTTTTCTTGACTTGTGTTGTTTCTTTTTTACGTTCCATCTTTTAAGAACACCTTGCCATCCTTTACCTTTAGTAATTGCAGCGACATCAACACTTGCACCTGTTTCAAAAATTTGATCAATCTTTATTTCTTTTCCAAGTAATTCTTTAACATGAGTAAATTGTTTTTGTATATCTCCGCCACTAACTGAAGCTTCAAAAATATATGGTTTCTTTTGTTCTAATCCTGCTGCACGTGGAGACACTGCAACGATTGCAAAAATTTCTTTAATTCTCTTTAGTCTTTTTTCTGCATTTTCTAAAGCATTTTCTTGTTTATTTTTTAATGTGATTTCTTTTGAAATGTATTTTGGAATATCTTCTGCATACACATCAAATTCTGCATGTAATCCGTCATGATCCTTTGAATACCCTCTAACTCCTAAAATCAATACGGGCGGAGTTACTAGAACTGTTCCAAGACTGACAAGTTGTTTTCCTGCGTTTGGGGTCTTTTCACGATCATCAATGCTTACTACTTGGATACAACCTGCTTTGAAACCACAATGAGCTAAAATTCTTGGTTCTTCTGAGTCTAATTTTGGCCACGCTCTGATTCTTGCTTCCATGCTTTTAGCACGTATTCTAGGTGAATATGCAAGACTTCCTCTACGTGGTGAATGACGTTTTCGAGCTCCCATGGTTAAATCGCATCATCGATTGCCCTCTATTAAACCATGTGAGGTATCGTTAACCACTTGAAAAATACTAGTTAACTAACTGTATGTAAAATGATTATGGCTTTAACAGATCTGATGCCATGTTCCAAATAGTAACTGCACCAATAATAATTCCCATTACTCCCATCCCAATAGCCAATAGTAGGAAATTTTTTCTTTCTGGCATGTTACGATGTACTTTGAGCATTAATGATTGCCAATGTTCCAAGTAATGCTTCTTCTAGACGAACTGTTTCAGTAGCTTGATTAGGAAAAAAGTTTAGAGACTTTGCATTTTGTACATTTTTCATTTTTCCTCCTAGTATTTCATGAATTCCTTTTTCAGGTGAACCAAAAACTAACAGTAATGGCTGATCTGATGTTGTATACTTGGAAATCTGTTCTTTTGTTGCAGTTTTCCCTTTTCTAGATGTGATGATGATGTTTCCTTTCCATTCATTTATCAATGAAAACAAATTTGCCCTCTCTTTTACTGAATATCCCCAATAAGATGGGACTTCACTCTTATCAATTTCTTTTATTGAAAATTTAGGATGCCCCTCTTTGAATTGAACTGTAACTCTTTTTCCAATTGAGGTGTTTCCAAAAAATGGTATTAGTTGATTTATTCCAGCATCTACAAATCTTTTCCCTTTAACACTAACTACAACTCCTTCTCTTACATCTCCCCTATTGATCTTTTTTGAATTTGCGGGGGTTATGTGGCTAGGGATTTTTAGTGGTTGAAGCACTCCTGCAAATTTTAGGTCATTCATTTTAGGAAATAATCTCCTTCTCAAAAATTGAGGTGTTTCTAAATATTTTAGAATCATTACCATCAGACGTCCATCTTGGTTACTGCTTCCATCTTGGTAGACATAGATTGTATCTATTTTGAAAATAGCACAAGCTCTTGCTAAAACTGATATTTTTCTAGTCTTATCTATTTTGAGTGATTCATCAGATAGTGATGATTCAGGAATGGCTACTGATAATTTCAATGTAATTTAATCTCACAAGCTGTTAAAAGTAATTATTTTTGTTCGTGTGGATATTTCTCTTTGGCAGTTTTTGCATAGTTTGTAATCTGTTCATCTGAGACTAGTTCATACAAACCTGATTCTGTTTTAATATGTGCCATTCTGATATGACTTGTTCCTTCTTTATCTTCACTTGATAGATAAATTCCTGCAGCAGCTAATGCTGAAGCATCATCTATTGAAAGATCACTTTTGTAAGTTTTTTCTAAAAAGTCAGTTACTTCCTCAGAACCTGCACCAATTGCAATTGCATCATAAGAGATGTATGTTCCACTCGGATCAGTTAGATACAACTGTGGTGCTTTGTTAACCACTCCGCCTAGAATGAGTGCTACACCAAAAGGTCTCACACCAGCATATTGTGTATATTGTTGAGATTGATCAGCTAAATGTTTTGCAATAGTTTCAACTTCAACTGGTTCATCATAAATCATTTTGTTACTTTGAGAAAAGAATCTTGCATTATCTACTTGACTTCTTGCATCTGGAATATATCCTGCTGCTGCAACTCCGACATGATCATCCACTTGGAAAATCTTTTGTGCTGTTTCAGAAATCTGTAATTTTCTTGGTTTCTCTTCAACTGCAATGACTATTCCATCATTACATTTTACACCAACTGCGATTGTTCCTCTTCTAACCGTCTCAATAGCATACTCTACTTGGTAAAGTCTACCGTCTGGTGAAAATACTGTGATTGCTCTATCGTAACCTTGTTGTGCAGGAAGCATTTGATTCCAATGCTTAGAATATACAATTTAAACCATGCCCAAAATTGGAAAATATAGGCGCTGGGATCGGAGCCTAAGAAACAAGCTTAATTTGAAACTGATACTTGTTGAATTCATGAAATTTGAGATTCAATTTTCTGGAAATGAAAATATTAGATCAAATCACAAAAAAACTATCGAGATTACAAAAGAGTCTCATTTGACACCTCAAGGTGATTGCATAGTTGGCATTAATGCAACATCCGGTTGTGCTGACTTACCTCAAGAGCTAAAAGACAAACTAAAAGTTCTAGATACTAAAGTTTCTTTTTCAATTCGTGTAGGAGAACATGAGTTCGTCTTAGAGGGAAAAGGTCACCCTGAACTAATTCTGACTCATTCAGAAGATATTGTTATTAGAAAAAGTGATTTCATATGTCCTCGAACCCTATCTGTTAAATGTGACAAGGCATCAGATTTGTTACCTAGAGAAATGGTTGCCCTGCTACAAGATCCAAAAACAAAAGGTACCTTTACTATTACAGTTGACTAAAACTGTGACAATTTTATAGGTATTCATACAATTTTGTTTATGGGTCTTAAAACTAAGATTTTCCTTTTGATCCCATTGTTGGCTTTTGCAACAGCTATTCTTGGATTAGGAATGTACATGACTTTGTGCAAAAATTCTAACATTCCTTTAAACTGTTAGTAAAAAACTAATCTGAAGTTTTTTAATAAGGTTGTACTACTAGAAATTTCATGATAAAGCCAACTGTAGAGTTATCAATTTCAAAAAAACCTACAGATACAGAACTAAAAAAACTCAAAGAATATTTCAAAGAAATGCCTGTAGCCGAAATCCTAACAGGACTAAAATTTGCAAAAAATAGATGGTCTGCAAAAGATGCTGGAACTCTAAAAGTTGGAAGAAAAAGTATTATCCAAAAAGAGGTACATTCTGTTACTACTGAGCAAGCTCAATGGAGATTAAAGAACTGGAAGATGATGATTGCAAATTATCGTAGACGTGGATACAGTTATCCTACAATTTCTAGAATCAAGAAAATTTTAATTCAAAAAAGTAAAAAGAAATCTAAATAAATTCTAAAGTAAGATGTCTGATTTTTTCTCAACTATTTGATGTTTGAGACTGTCTGGAACTTCTGGAATTGTTGATTTGGTCTGCCCTGCAATCACACTATGTGCTTCTTCTAGAATTGCCAAGGTATCTGCATTTGTTTCAGTACCTACACTCATACTATCACCCATTGCTACTGATGATCCTGACATTACATCTCCAAGTACTTGTGATAAATCTTGCATGGATGCATTTGCGTCTGGCATAATTCCTCTTAGTGATGGACTTAGTCCTTTGATAATTGACATACATGGACTAAGTGTTACTACAACATCTCCTAATTCTGATACTGTGTCTAGTCTAATCTTGATTTGCTCCATAGATAATTTTGCACCACCCACCATGTTTTTCATTTTTCTAACTTGGGTTAATTCTCCTGCATATGCATGGGCATACCCAGTTTTGTTATTTCGTTGGGCATTTACAATCTTTTCAAAGATTACATCATGTTTTTTCTGTAATTTTTCATTAATTCCTGCTAATTTTAAAATTTGAAGTTCTAATTTTTTTTGTGCAAAGTCAATCTTGTTTTTTAGTGGTTCATCAGGCTTTACCTTATTCATTACTTTTTGAGATATACTTTCTCCTTCTGTTTTTCCCCAAGAGTTGCTTAACATGTATTAATTTCCCTAATATACCTTCAAATTTTTGTTATAAACAGATTTGTCACCGCAGATAGTGTCACTGAAGTGACAAGATAGAATAGTTACACTATCCAAAGGTAAATGTGAATATCTGAAATCCTTTACCTTTGATTTGAATTTCCATTAAATGTGATGCACTATTTTCACTGTTAACAATATTGTATAGATCTGGTTCTGATACTGTCAGTCTATTTCCTGATGTAATATCATTTCCTGAATATTTTACAGGAAGTGTTTTTCCAGCAAGAAATATCTCTAATTCTGCATCGTTTTCTGTTACAATGTTTACTTCTTTTGCATTGTAGAGTAATTTGATACTGCCAGTTTCTGAAACTAATTCCATACTGTCTCCATAATTCTTCCAATCCCCTGTTAAGTAGAATTTGTGCAATGCTATGTTATCTGGTTCTGAGTACGATACTATTTTTTCTGGTTGGAATCCCTCGTTACTTCCCAATTGATTTCTGTTTTGTGCAAAGTTATAACCAAAATACAATTCAGGTGTTCTAAACATTGAATGCTCAAATTCTTCAATGTCTACAAGTGATGCAGCTGATGCCATCTGAATTCCAAGTGCTGTAGATCTTTCATCTAAAAGTTGTTGAATTATTTTTTCAGTTTCTTGATATCCTCCTTCTCCTATGTGATCATATCTCAAATATCCTTCATGGTCTGCAATATATTTTCTTGGCCAGTATCTGTTCTCAAATGCTTTCCATGTTTCCATATCATTATCTAAAACAACAGGATACATGATGCCATGTTTGGCTATTGCCATCTTTACATTATCAGGATCTTTTTCAAATTCAAATTCAGGTGAATGAATTCCGATAATTAACAATCCTTGATCTGCATACTTGTCATTCCATGCAGTGATGTATGGTAGTGTTCTAATACAATTAATGCAACTGTATGTCCAAATATCATAAAGTATCACTTTATCTTCCATCTCTTTGCTTAATTCCTCAGGTGTAGTATTCAGATAATGGGCAATTCCAGTAATGTCTGGAGCCATTTTGAATCCAGATTTATCAATTTTTGTGAGCGAATTTGTATCTGATGATGTAACTGTTGATTGAGCTTCTTGATCAAGTGATGAAAAAACTATACTCATTATGCCTAATCCTGTGGCAATCACAATTCCTAAGATTAATGCTGTTTTCATTTCTGATTTCATTTAATCACCCTAGTAACACCAAATCATTAAGAAGTGGAAAATTTGCAATATATGCAAGTTGATTTGTAAATACTAGAATTCCTAAAATAATTATGAATGCACCTAAGATGACATTATAGTATTTGAGATGCTTAGTCATTGAACGAATTAGTCTTGTGGCTCTTGAAAAAAAGACACCCATTAAGATGAATGGAATTCCTAAGCCTAATGAATATGCTAGAAGTAAACTAAATGAAAGAGAAGGTGTTGTAGCTGCTAATGTTAGTATTGTTCCAAGTATCGGACCAACACATGGTGTCCACCCTGCAGCAAAAGCTAAACCAAATACAAATGACATTGGATAACTTGACTTTGAACTTTTAGGAAAGAATTTTTTCTCTATGTTTAATGAACGAATTTTTGTGGATAATAACATAAAGATTCCAAATGCAATAATAATCACACCTCCTACCAAGTTAAGACTTTCTGTAAATTCACCAGCTGCATTTGAAAGAACACTGTTAATCAAAACACCTAGAGTAGAAAATACTACTGAAAAACCCAAGACAAAAAATACCGTATTTAGTACAATATTCAATCGATTAATAGAAAGGACAGATCCACTTTTAGAACCAAGTTCAGTAACTGTGGTCCCAGATATGTATGCAAGAAAAGCTGGAATCATTGGAAGAATACAGGGGGCAATAAACGAACCTAGCCCAGCAAGTAGTGCTACAAATATTGTAGGATCAGCCATGCGTTAAAATCATAATTTTTCCTTTAAAGCGTTCTTCCAGATTCTTTCCCAATACCTGTACAATCCGTTTTTAACTGGGTTGGGAGAATATTTGGCATGAACAAGCGTTTCATAATTGTAGGTGTCACTTTGGGAATTATGGTTGTACTTGCAGTACTTATTGGCTCACCTGCCTTTTACGGCTTTGACACTATGCGATAATTATCTGAATTTCAGGTATCCTTTTTCAAAAATTTCAAGCGTTTTTCCAATATCTCTATTTGATAGCCATGCTGTAACTGAAATTCTCAGTCTTGCCTGATTTTTTGGAACAGTAGGGTATCTAATTGGCTGGGCAAACACTCCATTACTAAACAAGAATTTTCCAAAATTCATTGCCACTTTTTCATCTCCAATAATTATTGGTATGATATGAGTTTCAGAATTTACCTCATATCCAATTTGTAGTAGGCCCTTTGAGAGTTGTTTAGTATTTTTTTCTAGCTTTTTCTTTTGTTTCTCTCTGTTTGATTCAATTTTTTTCAAGGAATAATCAATTAAAAATGAAGGAAGTGCAGATGTATAGATAAATGATTTTGATTTGTTAATGCATAAATCAATTACATTGTTTTGTGATGCAACATATCCTCCAAATGATCCTAACCCCTTACTTAAACTACTAATATACAAATCAATTTTTTTTGCAACCTTAAAATGATCAGGTGTTCCTTTTCCATCTCTCCCAACAACAAAATCTCCATGTGCATCATCTATTACTGTAATTGCTTTTACTTTTTCTGAAATCTCTGTAATTTCTTTTAGAAATGGAAAGTCACCATCCATACTAAATATTCCTTCAGTTATTACAAACTTATTTTTCCCTTTTTGCTTCAGTTTTTTTTGCAAATCTTGCATGTTATTATGTTTGTAAATTGAAACTTTGGCATCTGATAACTTACATGATTCTATAATGCTTGCATGGTTTAACTCATCACTTAAAATCAAATCTCCTTTCTTTGCAATGGAGGAAATTACTCCAAGATTTGCCATGTAACCTGTTGGATAAATCAAACTGTTTTGTTTTGATTTATGTTTTGCCAGACTATCTTCTAATTTTTTATATGATTCATCATTTCCAGAAACAAGTCTTGAGCTAGATTGAAGTTGTTTGAATGGTATCTTCGTTGATGGAATTCCTAGGTAATCATTTGAACATAAATTTAGAAGTTTTTTTCCATTAATTGTAATGTATGCACCTTTTGTTTTCCCATATCGTAATTTTCTATAGAGGTTGTTTTGCTTAATTCTGTCTAGTTCAGAATCGATAAAATCTAGTTTATGCTTGGAGACCAATTTTTTCTATCATTTTCCGGTCTTTTTTAGCCTCATTTCCGGTCATGGTCAAGTATCCTGCTGTGATAATTCCATTTGCCCCACTCTGAAGTAATTCTTCACCTGAATCATCAAGATTTGTCTCTCTACCTCCGGAAATTTTGATGACAGATTCAGGTAATAGGAATCTAATAACTGAAAACATTCTGATAATCTCAGAATTAGGCAGTTCTATTTGTAATTCAAGTGGAGTTCCTGGCATTGGAACTAACATGTTAATTGTTACTTCTTCAGGAAATAATCTTGCTAATTCAAGTGTTAGCTCTAATCTTTGATCTCGTGTTTCACCTAATCCTATAATTCCACCTGTACAAAGCTCTAACCCTGCATCTCTTGCAATTCCTAATGTGTTCAGTCTGTCTTCATATGTGTGAGTAGTACAGATTTCAGGAAATTTTGATTTTGCAGTTTCTAAATTATGATTGTATCTTTTTACTCTGAGTTGTTTTAGAGTTTTTGCCTGTTCTTGTGTAAGAAAACCTAAACTACATTCAACACTTATTCCAATTTTATTATTAATTTCAATTATAATCTTACAAACTTTATCAAAATCTTTTGGTGATGGCTCTCTCCATGCAGCTACAAGACAATAGGACTCTGCTCCTTCATCTTTTGCTTTTTGTGCTTTACTAACTACTTCTTCTGGTGTTGGTAATTGATATGTTTCAATTCCTGTATCAAAAAATGCAGATTGCCCACAAAAACTACAGTCTTCACTACAAGCATTTTTTTTAATATTGTTTAATTGTTCTACGTCTACTTTTTTACCATTAAAATCTCTGGTAATTTCATTGGCACATCTTGCCAAATCTTTAATATTCTCATCTGATATGTTAAATAATTTTTTTGCATCTTCTGTTGAAACACCAATTCCAGAAAATACTTTTTCTTGACACTCTTTGATAAATTCCAAGGCACTCATAATATCATTCATCCATTTTACATTAATAACATTACTGGAAAGGTTAACCTTGAAGGCTATGGGAGGTTAACACTCAAAGAACCCTTGATCTTGCAGCCTGAATTGTCTTAATTGTTCTATTTAGGAGCAATTCTAATTCTTTTTCTGAGATTGCTAAGGGTGGAACAAGCATAACGATATTTCCAAGAGTTCTTAGATAGATTTCATTCTTTTTACCAACCTCAAAAAATATTTTATTAATTGATTTTTTGGGATGAATAGGCGTCTTTTTTGTCTTATTTGACACTAGTTCGATTCCCATAAGCATTCCTTTGTGTCTAATGTCCCCTACTATGTCAATTTCAGAAATTTCTTGATAGAATTTCTCAAAGACTTTTGATGTTTTTTGAATCTTTTTGATCAGATTGTGTTTTTTATACATTTTGAGATTTTCATTTGCAACAGCTGCTGCAATAGGATTTCCTGTATATGTATGGCCATGAAAGAGATGCTTCCAATCATTAAATTCTCCTAAATACGAATCATAAATTTTCTTATTTGTTAATGTTGCAGCCATAGTTAGATATCCACCTGTTAACATTTTTCCATATGCGACAATATCTGGAATGCTTTTTTGTTCCTCATATTGTATCATAGAACCTAATCTTCCAAAACCTGTTGCAATTTCATCTAAGACAAATAACACATCATATTTTTTACAAATTTGACCGATCTTTTTCTGAAACCCTTTTGGGTAAATCATCACTCCTCCTGCTACTTGTGCGCCACTTTCCATAACAAAAGCTGCAATGTTTTTATTTTTAGATAATTTTTTTTCAATATTATCTAAACAACGATTCTGATAATCAGAAAAAGTATATTCTTTTGGTACTCTGTATTTGTTTGGAACTGAAAATTGTATTGTTGAAAATAATTGTTTTTTAAATTTACCAAAAAATTCAGGGACATATCCCACTGACATTGCTCCAAATGTATCTCCATGATATCCATTTTTTAGTGTGGCAATCTCTGTTTTCTTTTTTTGTCCTATGTTTTTCCAATATTGAAGTGTTAGTTTGATTGCAATCTCCATTGCTGATGAACCATTATCAGAATAGAATACCTTGTGCATTCCAGGAGAAATTTTTACAAGGTTATCTGCAAGATTTTCTGCAGGCTCATTTGTTAGATTAAACAAGGGAGAATGTTGCAATTTTTTGCTCTGATTTGTGATGGCTTTTACTAATTCTAGATTGGAATGACCCCATACATTGCACCACATTGATGCTACGGCATCAAGCATTTTGTTGCCTTTAGAATCAATTAACCACATTCCCTTACCTTTGGTAATTTTATCAAAAGAACTCCATTCCTTCATCTGGGTGTTTGGGTGCCAAACAGAACTTTTCAACTGATTTTGTATGATTTGAGATCTTAATAATTAACCGATGAATTAATCAATGAATCATTCTGAACCTACTTTATTGAAATCTCTCTTTATTACAGGAACTGATACTGGTGTTGGCAAAACATACATCACAGCAGGACTTGGCATCACTCTTCGAAAAATGGGAATTGATGTTGGCGTGATGAAACCATTTGCAGCAGGAACTGCTCAGAAAAAAGGTTACAAATCAGAAGATATTGTGATTTTATCTCGTGCAGCACATGCATGTGATCCTGAAAAGTTAGTAAACCCTCAATTTTTTCCAATTCATGCATCACCTTACACTGCATGGAAGAATTTAAAAATAAAACCAAAACTTTCTACAATTTTATCTAGTTTTAAAAAATTAACAAAACTTCATGATATGTTACTAGTAGAAGGAATGGGAGGTGTTATGACTCCAATTCTCAAAGACTATTACGTTACAAATTTAATTAAAGAAATGAAAATTCCTACAGTAATTGTAACAAGAAGCAAAGTTGGAACCGTTAATCATACTATAATGACAGTAAAGATGTGTGAAAAATATAAAATCCCAGTTAAAGGAATTATCATAAACAATTTTGATTCAGATGGATACAAAATAAAAGAACTTATCCGTGATTTGAAGAATTTGACTGGAGTGCCTATTTTAGGCTCAATTCCTTTTATTGAAGACATGAGTGATTTCTTTATGTACAAAATTTTTAAGAAAAATCTTAACATGAAATTAATTTTAAAGTGAATGAGATGACATTAAAAAATTATATTTTCAAAAACTTGTGGCTTCAAGTTATAGTCTCTTTGCTCGTTGGATTAGGAGTAGGATTGATTTTAGGAGATGATGGTGGTGTTGGCCTAGATGATGATACTTTAGATTCTTTATCATCGTATCTCAAAATTCCAGCCAACATATTTTTGAGTATAATTATGATGATTATTGTTCCGTTAATTTTTACATCAATTGTAGTA
This sequence comes from Candidatus Nitrosopumilus sp., assembly GCA_965248045.1. Taxonomy (GTDB): domain Archaea; phylum Thermoproteota; class Nitrososphaeria; order Nitrososphaerales; family Nitrosopumilaceae; genus Nitrosopumilus. The sequence continues at coordinate 479,934 of CBDFIG010000002.1, read as the reverse complement.
GCTATTACTAATTTAGGAGGACAAGATAAACTTAAAACTCTAGGACTTGGTATTGGAATTTATTTTGTAATTACTACAACAATTGCAATACTTGTAGCAGTATCTTTGGCATCAATTATAGCTCCAGGAAGTATTTTAGACCTTACTGCACTCCAAGAAACACATGATCTTTCTGAAGATGATTTGAAAGTCACAGATGCTTTCACGTTAGATGATATCCCAAATGCAGTATCAGACATTATTCCAAGAAATCCAATTGCTTCTTATCTTGAAGGACAGATGTTCAGTATTTTGATAATGGCACTCATTGTTGGTCTGTCAATGGCGGTTCTTCCAAAAGAATCAGTCAAATCTTTACTGGATGTACTAGAATCAATTCAAAAAATTACATTACACATTCTACTTATTTCCATGAGGATTGTACCGTTTGCAGTTTTTGGGTTGATAGTCGGTATGGTTGCCAAAGTTGGAATAGGAACAATGGCTGGACTGGGAATATACATAGGAACCGTAGTTTTGGGTCTTGGAGTCATGTTGCTAGTATACACATTGATCTTAAAGTTTGTAGCAAAAAGACCGATATCTTCTACATTTTCAAAATTCCGTAATCCACAAACTTTGGCTTTTTCAACAGCTAGTTCAATGGCAACAATGCCTGTGACATTAAAGACTGCAGAAGAGGATCTTAAAATAGATACAAGAGTCTCAAAATTTGTAATTCCACTTGGAACTACTGTAAACATGGATGGTACTGCCTTGTATCAGGTAATAGCTGTCTTCTTTTTGGCACAGCTCTTTGCAATTGAATTGAGTATGATATCCATATTAGTAATAATCATAACCTCCCTTTTGGCTTCTATTGGTACTCCTGCTGTACCTGGAGCTGGCGTAATTGTATTATCTACAATACTCATAACGGTTGGTATTCCTCCAGTTGGAATTTTATTATTAATTTCTGTAGATAGAATTTTGGACATGATTAGAACTATGGTAAATGTTACCGGTGATCTTACAGCTACTTGTGTATTTGATAAAATAACGCGAGATTAGAAGTATGTTATGCATGTATTTTTAATATTTAATTTCCTTTTGCTTATATCCGTAATATTTTAAATTTATTTGTACCACTTACATTGCTAAACTGTGCAATTTCAAAGATAATTTTTGCAAATGAATTGTTTTCTTTAGATAAAACAAAAGATTTTTTTTCAGTTGGAGTGTTTTCAGATAAAACTAGCCAGATGTTCTCTTTTACAGTTTGAATTTTTTCTAATTGAGATATTTTATCATCAATAACTTTGACATCTGATGATTTTGGAATACAAATCAGCAATGTCTTTTTTTGATCAATATCTAGAGTTTTAGTATCTGGAATTATGATGTCTAGCTCTATTCCTTGATATTCTACCTTTCTTTGGCTAGTAATTAGTGCATTTGTTAAAAGATAATGTAAGATTCCAGTTGCTAAAACCCCTACTACTTCATCCTTTTCTCCCATTCTAAGAATCTTTTCAAAACAGTTCTCTATGATTTCGTTAATTATTTTATCAAACTTTTTTTCAGAAATTAATTGCGGAATTGATTTTGAGTTGTTGACATACTCAAATAGATAATCTTTGACTAGATTTAATTCTTCTTGCATTATTCTCTAATGTAATAGAAACTTCCTTTTACAATTACCGCAAAATCGTTGTTTAGTTTTCTTGCTTTCAGTACCTAAAATGGCTCCACATCTATCACATTTTTTCTTAATCATAATTATTCCGTTGTAATGACATTACCGTTAACATTAAGTCAATTGTCACAAGTTGGACATTCCAAATTAGTATTAGAATCTTCCTCCATTCAGAACTGTTTCATCAAATTTCATATATTGATTTGAAAAATAATGGTACATTTGAACATATTCTCAGATTCTAAACCCCAATGCGCTTGTTATTATAGGAAAGAAATTCATGTAAGTTATGTCAGAAGACAGAAAAATGTACAAATGCGTTTGTGCTGACTGCGGAAAAGATTCTGAGGTTCCTTTTGAACCAGAAGAAGGCAGACCAGTATATTGCAAAGAATGTTTACCAAAACACAGAAAGTAGAAGATTTAGATTAGTTTCGTTTGATTAATTTTAAACTTAATTATTTTCAAAGATTCTTTTTTATTTTTTAGATTCTAAACTCTTTTTATTCATATCTCAATTAAGAAGAATTTCTTTTATCTAATTTATTCATTAAAGATGTAACGTCTTTCGCCTCTAGATTCGGTTTCAGTTTTTACATCTACTAGGACAAATTCTTTCTTAGAGTGTACCATTGATTCTTTAGGAGATAGTTTGTTTTCGTGTAGTTGTTCATATTCGTCCCAAGTTAGTTTTCTTCTATCGCCGATTTCTGCTTCCAAGTTCATGTTCTTTACAACTTCGGCATATTCTGGCTGAATGACTCCGCTGAATACCATTGCACTACTTCCACTACCATATGATCCAAATCCTACTCTCTTTCCTTCTAGTTCAATTCCTTTCTGAAATTCAAATTCTAAACTACTTCTAAAACCAAGGTATAGTGATGCAGTATACAGATTTCCAATCATACTAGATGCAATAAGTGAACTTGCAAGCTTTGATTCGTATACCTCTTGATATTCAGGGGTTTTTGAAAATAATTTAGTAAATTCATGGTCTTTTGCCATAAATTCTTCATCGCTTAATACTGATTCAATGGTTCCACGTGGGTCTTTTGGTACTGGTTCATCCATTCCTATTTCTTGTAAAATTCCCTTCCATCGTGGAAGTTGACGCCATTCATGTCTAACCAAATATGCTAGGGCTTTTTTGCCCATGTTACTATATGGTAAGTGCATGTGGATGTAATCCATATGATCTAGGATTGTTTCACCAGGTTCAATAGTGATGAGATTTGTAGCGATTACTTTTTTCTTGTAGGCTTCTAATGCTTTTCTAACTTGAATCATGTAAAGTAAATTGGAATATTGACCATGAACAATAGGCGTTTCTTTTCCAAAAGGTCTGTAAAAGTCATATTCATCTTTAATTGATGTAGATGTAACTTTAGGATCAAATGTTAGTAATCTAGGTTTATCATTTAGAAGCATTACAACTGCTCCTGCACCTTGTGTCATTTCTCCACTTGATCCCATATCGTATTTTGCAATATCTGAAACTACTACCAGTGCAGCCTTTCCATCTGCTTCATCAGCTCTAATCCAATTTGCATTATCATAAAGAGCATATGAGCCACTAACACAAGCAAATTTGGTCTCAACACCTCCACAATGCTCAAATGCACCTTGACCATAAACTTGCTCTAGCATTCCAACAACATAAGAATTCATTGCTTTTGATTCATCAAATGCAGATTCTGTTGAAACATATAATCTACCAATATCTTCTGGAGATAGTTTATTTTTCTGCATAATTCTCAAACATGCGTTTGCTGCAAGACATGCTGGGTCTTGATTTGCATCAACAATTGACATTTGTGAGACTCCAAGACCTTTTTGTAATTTTACAGGGTCTAAGCCTCTAGCTTCTGCAAAATCAGTTGCATCAAGATATAACTTGGGAATGTATATTGCGATATCGTCTATTCCAGCTGTCATAAGCTTGCCTCCGATTATGGACATTTAAGGATATTGTGTGAATTCTAACTAACTAGGAAGGCGGTTTTAGTACTTTTTGTTATTTTTTTGTTATTTGATCGCTAATTTTTTTATTTTTTTAATTCTGTTTCAAAAATTTTTTCAAATACCTCAAATGGTTGTGCTCCAATAAGTCGAGTTGTTTTATCATCTGGACCAATAACAAAAAATGCCGGAGTTCCTGTTAATTCTAGAGACTTTGCATCTTCATTGCTTGCAAGAATTGTTTGTGAATGTACCCCATTAATCATACATTCTGACCATTCATCTACATCTAATTCTATATCATTTGCAAATTTTAGCAAGTTTTCTGAAGATGCCCATCCGTTATTTTCTCCGGCCCAATTTGAATACAAAATATCGTGGTATTCCCAAAACAACTCTTGTTCATTTGCACAATGAGCTCCATGAGAGGCATTTACAGAATCAGGGCCAATAATATTATAATCTTTAAAGATCATCTTCACTTTTCCAGTTTCCACATAATTTTTCAAAATATCCCCTTCAGTTGAATGAAAGAAAACATTACAAAAATGACATTGATAATCCCCAAATTCTACCAAAGTGACTCTTGCGTTAGGGTCTCCAAGTATCGGTGAGCCATTATCTAAAAATGTCTTCATCGTAATATTTGGCGGTCCTGATTCTTGAATAATCGGAGTTGGGCCTATTACAAGTTCTGATTCATTTGAAATCCAATTAAATCCTAAAAATGTTATAATAATTACTAATGATGCAATTCCAGCACCTATTGCAAGTGATGGACCATGAATCAATAAATATTATTTTTTTCCTAATACATTTAGTCTTTTGTATATGATCAATCTGAGATAGGTTGATTGCCTAAACTAAATACTTGTAACATTTTTGATGATTTTGAGTTTTCATTTTCTGCATTTATTGTAACAGTGAGTGCTTGATCTTTAGAATTGTTAGGAAGTAAATACTCTACTTCATACAATCCTTGATCATTAGTAGTTCCATTAATGGAATAAAATTCTTGATTATATTCATCAATTATAATTACTTCAATATCTGTATCGGGCATATGTCCATATTTTTGATAATAATTATTGAATTTAATTTGTTGTTCATCAAAAATTTTAATATCAATTTTTATCAGATGGTTTGAAAAAACTTTTTATGTGTATTGAACTATAATTGCAAGATTATCTTGTTTTTCAACAATATTTTCATTTACCTCTACATCTTTTTCTGTCCATGTTAAATTAATAAATTCACCACTAATGAAAATTATTCCACGTGTATCTATTTTATCATCTAAAACTTTTGAATATGTAATATAAGGAAATCCTTCAATGTGTTTGGTGCTTCAGTATATGCTGTTGCTTTGTTTCCCAACCCAAAATAATTATCAACACCATCTAATCAAATAAATCATCTCAGATTCTATTGCATTACAATCATCTTATTGTACAAACAAACTTTCATTTTTAATTCATGAATCATGTTTTCTCTCTTGTGCGATGTTGCATGTTCTCCAAACATTTGCTTGAATGCTGAAAATACAGATTCTACAATCCACCATCTATCTCCATAGCTGAAGATGGCTTTCCACAATTCATAGTTGAAAATTTGAGCTAGGACAGATTTTCGTCTGGGATAACAGTCAGTGTTTACAGATGAATTCTTTCTTGTCTTGATTCCTGGAGTTATGTTATCATGATACAAATATGAGAAATCATCTTTGGTATCATGCATCATCAGCTAGTGCTTTGATTACGTTTCCAAACTTTTTTGATTGCTGTACCTGAGATACAAAATGTTTTGAGTCATGTGACTTGCCATCTGTAATTTCCAAACCTGTTATCTGTTTTGATTTTACACCTGCTGCCACATGAATTTTCAAGAATCCTCGTCGTTTCTGCCATTTCTGTCTCATCCATTGACTCTGTCTGAACCTTGACTCCGGTACTATAGCGACAAGCATAAGTTCGTGAGTTATTTTCAAGATATTTTATTCTGGTTATTCGTATTTACTTAGGTAAAATTATCTATTCTCTAATTTATTGATGATTTTTAGTTCACGAACTTTGTCTCTTCGCTATATCAGTTGCAATTACAATGTCCTTTCCCAGTTTGGGACTCATCTTGATGTGTAACTTGTTGACACGTTTCCAAATGGCAGAATACGTTGGAGTTTTTGATTTTTCTTTTAGATGTGATTTTATCAGGCCTCTGTTTGTCTGAATGGCAGATGTGGATAGAGATGGCAGTACCTAATGCTTCCATGAATGATTCAGGATAAACGTACCTGTGTCCTTTTTTGTTATGATTCATCTCTTTGAGTTCTGTACTACCCCATTGTTCCATTGCATCAAAAGACAGCATGATTTCTCCATGTCTGACTAGTGATTTGTTATATTTTTTCCAATTACGTTTCATAAAATGTCAGAAATATCTCTGATCTAAAGCTTGAGTGGTGAGATTAATTGGATAAACCAGTCATGTTAGGAAACACAGCATTATAATTCACAAGCATATCAATTTATGTAATGATTTTCTATGTATAATTAATGCAAAAGCATCTCTGTTGGAACTCTCTTTATATTCATAGTATAGCGTGCAGAGAACTGGATAGTATTCATTATAAGAAACGTAATAGATTCAACATGACACGCCGTTTTATACTGAGATATATGGCCTTATTTTTAATCATACCAATACTGCTTATCATACCACCTGCATACGCATTTGATTCTCCATTAAAACAAATACAATCAGGAGTGGCAATAGAAGAGATTCAATGTAATGGGGATTTGGTACTAGTAGTGTTCTCAAACAGTCGTCCAGCATGTGTAAAAGAGACGACTGCACAAAAGTTAGGGTTGGATATAATACCTCCATACATACCAAAGTATAATGCTCCAGAACTTGATGTTCAATCTGACACATCACTATTGTCAAATTCTACAGGAACGCAAGATATAGTAGATTTTGACGCAAACATCAATACAGACAATATTTCGTCGGATATAACGTCTAATTCTACAACTCAGAATATTCTAGAACTTGACGCTCAATCTGACACATCACTATTGTCAAACTCTACAGAAACACATGACACAGCAGATTTTGACACAGACGCCAATACAGACAGCACTTCATCTACTATGACGTCTAATTCCACAACTCTGGACATTTTGGATCCTTACGGTAGGGAACCTACAACTATTTCTATGATGTTTGCAGGAGATGTGGCCACCTTTAATATCACCAAACATCCTGGCCTTCCAGAACACATACCTCCATACTCCTGGGAGACGGCAGCTACTGTCTCTGATACCATCGCCGATATTTTAGGACATACCAAGTACGGTGAACGTTCAGAATTGCATAATAGAATAACATACGGATTTAGTGATAGTCCTTCGCGTATAGTAATCCATACGAATACTTGGGTAGGCGGCATCGAATATTTCAGCTGGAACCCTGGACCGGTATATCCTGAAAAACAGTTGGAATACATAACGCATTTTATGGATGGAATGGGATATGAAAACTGGGGCATATGGGATCATTGGACTAATACGCGTAAGTCCACTTATACATTGATAAATGGACAACCTACCGGATACTACTATACTGCAGAAGAATACGCAAAAATACAGGGAAAGAATGTAAAAGCAATGGAAGAGTATATTGAGATTTATGGAGCCACCTCATATGCCTTGCAAAAGATTGACTGGAATGGTATTGGCCGTGTACACTTTATATTTGACGGTAGCGGGGGCACTGTAATTAATGTTGGTAGTTGGGACAATGGTGTCCAAACACCACCAGTACTTTTGAGTAAATCTGATGCATGGGATAGGGCAGTCAAATATGCCTTGACAAACAAGTTGCTACAAGGCCCACAGTGTAGTATCATACTTGATGAAAAACCTGCAGATAATGACAAAGACATCATACTAGACCAAGTCTGGGGGACAAAGTTCTGGGTTACAAAGGTAGGATCCTGCAGTTCACCTGATCTTAAGTCAAATTATTGCACTACTGAAAAGACGAAAAAGGCAAGAGATGGCGCAAACTGTCTTGCAGTTGAATCTGGTGCTATAGAACGTGATGTGATAATGTTTGTAGATGCAACAGACGGGAAATCCATATTCTTTCATCATGGGAAGGAAGATTATACAAACCTGCTTGATTGAATAGATTTGTATATGCCTAGTGATGTATTTAGTGTCCAAAACTAGATTTAAACACACAAATCCAAAGTAGAAAATACTGTCTTTCAAAAAGAGTTGAACTCTGACAATTCTCAAACACCGCTCTCATGATATGTTAATATAACATCTATTTTTAAGGCTAATATTGCAATTATCTGAGACTTGGGCATAATGATTTACAAAAATAATTCTCAATTATTCTCTAACAACAAAGTATTCTCTTTACAATTCTTGGATTATCATACTAGTATCTAAATTATATCCGATTTCGACTCCCTAGAAATCATCATACAAACTAAAGAAATCAAATACATTCTATGACAATTATAAGCCAATACTCGATACAACAACTCTTTTGTTTTCATTGTATGATTTTATTTCAGACCCAAATCTTCTTTTTACCACAGAAAATATTGTCTCAGTTTTGTTTCTCTCATGATATAATGTCTCATTAAATTCCTTTCTCATCATTTTTCTGTATCTGCCTTTTGTTCTGCTAATCAGAGAGTCCCTATTCCTTACAGGAATCATGGAAATTACATTCTCATCTCGAATCATTTTATGTATCGGTTCTGCATCATATCCCTTCTCTAGTACCATAATCCACATTGGAGTAATTGCAACCATTTGTGCAAATAATTGTGGAAAATCTTTGATGTCATGAGACACTGGATGGTGCTGTACTACAACTGCACAAATTAATTGAGATTCCATGTCAGATCCTGCTGACATCTTGGTGTATGCATGCCTGAGATTGCATCTGTATGTGTAGTATGGTGCAGCGTGTCTAGTTTCAAATCCAGTTGCATCTGCTCCTGCAAATATTTTTCCAGGAGATACAATTTGGATGAATCGTCTTATTGCAACATGTAATATCCCTTCACAGATTCGAACTGCTGCCTTTTGCAGTGTTGTAAAATGTGGAATTGATTTGAGATGCAATTGCAGAATAATTTCAGTTGTTACTTCCAACCATTCCACAAAACTCTCATAACTTTTTGACTCGTACTGCCTAAGGACTAGCATAATTATATGCTGGTGTACAGAAAATGTATGCTTTGATTTTGGGTGCAAAAATAATGGAACATTCATTTTCTTGAGTATGGACAGCATGAGTCTAATCATGCGTCTGTATTTTTTATTCATAAAATGGAATAATTAAGAATTATTCATTGATCAAGATGATCTGTTTTGATCGATAATCAAGTAAAATCTTGATGATTTCTAGGTAGCCTAAAAATGATTTAATTTAGATATTGGTGCCAGACCCCTCTAGAATGAAACCGATCAAATTTGAATATTTTTTGCAACATAAGATTGAGAATAAACGAAGAATATAAGTTCAGAAAAAGATGCAAAAATTAGTATCAAAAACAGAGGTCTAGATCACAAGATATGTCAACGATTGATCACTCACTTGTCAGACCCATGCGTACCGTGTAAAATACGGTGGTGCTTGCCTGATGCGAGTCAGTGGCAGTTACTACCAGTGTTCCGTTTTCACGTTCACGTGTGGGGTGATATGGTGCCTCAAATGATGCACTCAGACCGTCACCTGACACTTCAAAGATTACATCAATACTGTTATACAATTCCCATGTCACACTGACCGGATCACCGTCTGGATCGTGTACAGTGGCATATAGAATTACAGTGTCACCTGAAACAGGATTCTCAGGTATTGAGGTAATGGTAACTATTGGATCACGGTTAGGGACAGGATTTAGAGGGGGAGTAGCAGTCGTGACTGTCACATAAAATGAGATCACAGATGAGTTTTCAGCGGAATCCGTAGCAATGCACATGACTGTAGTAGTGCCTACATCAAACGTACTACCAGAACTTGGATCACATGAGACGTTGACTGTACCTTCATTGTCAGTGGCAGCTGGAATGTCAAACGTAACTGTCACAGAATCACCACCTCCAGCAGCAGGTATTGTTGTGGTGATATTTGGTGGCATTACAGAGAATACCGGAGGTGTGGTATCAGCTGGCACAGATGACAAGCTCATGATCACTCTAGATGTCACAGTAGTACTTGCACCGTGCTCGTCAGTCGCGATTACCTGTGTATACACTGTAACACTCTCGCGTGTGGGATGATATGGCACCTCGATTGAGGCACTCAGACCGTCATCGGATTCTTCAAAGACGACGTCTACGTTGGTGTACGGATCCCACACCACTGTTACCGTGTCTCCGTCTGGATCGGAGACAGTGGCGTTAATAATGACAGTGTCACCTGATGTAGCGGTTTGAGACAGAGGAGTCACGATAAGAATTGGGGCATTGTTAGGAACAGAGATTGGAGGTGGGATGACAGAATCAGCAATAACTGTCACAGAAAATGAGATATCAGATGAGTTTCCAGCTGTATCTGTAGCAGTGCATATTACTTTGGTCGTGCCTACACCAAACGTGCTACCAGAACTTGGGTCACATGAGACGTTGACTGTACCTTCATTGTCAGTGGCAGCTGGAATGTCAAACGTAACTGTCACAGAATCACCACCTCCAACAGGTATTGTTGTGGTGATATTTGGTGGCACTACAGTGAAAACTGGAGGAGTAGTATCTGCAGGTATGTATGCATCATAAATTCTTAGAGCATCAATCTCTGTATCTTCACTATTAGAACTTGAGGTTGCAACGAATTTTAATTTGAACTGTGTTGAGGCATAGTTTGCAAGACCATATTCTTCAAAATGCCATGTGTTATCATCTTCTGCATCTTCTGCAGTAAAACTATCCAGTACAGTAAAAGTTGTACCGCCATCAGTTGAAACACTAACATCTAATCCTTCGCCACTATCCAATGATGATGACAGGTATCTGTAAAAGCTAAGCTTTGGTTCAGTCATTGCAGACGTATCTACAGTATGTATCATGGTTAACCCACATTTATTATCACAATCCTCTGTTCCTACGACCTTGTTGCCTGTTGCAGAATCAGGTATGGTTCTACTCGGATTTCGTATATCCCAATTCTCGTCATCTTCAGTAGTTGTATGCCAGTTAGGTGCAATGTCCCCCTCAAAGTCATCCTCAAATGAAGCCAAGTTTTGAGATGTGGGTGTATTCTTTGTAAAGCTGACTGATTTGCTTCCAATGTATCCGTCACCGTTTGTTGCTCTGACTGTCAGTGTACGCTGACCATTGTCAACTCCGGTGATTTCAGAGGTGGCAGTTGCAGTGACAATTCCTATACGTGAAACAGATATTGGATCCGTAGTAAGAACATGATCCATTGTCATTTGCACGTTTTCAATACCAGAGTCGTCATACTCAAATATGTTTGATGTGACAGGAATGCTTTGACTGGTAATAACTTGGTCAGTTGCAGGTGTATTAATTGTGATTACCGGTGGCGATGTATCAATGATGCGTGGTTGGATGACATTTGATGATGCAGACTGTCCTATACTGTTATATGCAAATATTCTGTGATATTTGGCGTATCCTGGTTGGCCTGTAATGGTATAACTTGTGGATGTCTCTGAGACTGTGTTTACTAAACTCCATGTATCAGTATCAGTGGATCTTTCTATTTTGTAATGTGTAATTTCAGACCCTCCATCATCTGGATGTGACCACGACAGAGTTATGGTATTTCCACTTACAGCATATGCAAGATCATCAACAGCACTTGGTATGGCAGGTCCAGGTGTTGGTCCTACAATAGAAATTAATGCCTCTCTAGTGTGACCATCTCTCTTGTCAGTTACACTTACTCTAAACGAATCAGACACAGGAGGATTTGGTGGATCATATGGTACCTGTGAAGTTGTACCATCAGTGTTTGTTGTTAATGGTGCATTGTTACCAAGTCCTGTTACACCATAAGTTGGTTGTGATACTAGTTTATAGCTAAGATAATCTTTGTCTGTATCTACTGCTGCCAAAGGAATTGAAATTGGTGTACCTGTGGAAACTATTTTTACTATATTACTAAATATTGGAACTTGATTTCTTACTGCTATGTTATTGCAGTCAAGTGCAGTTACAGTTCCTGCAATAAATGAGTTACCTGAACATTTTTGGGCCAAGTATCCTTGACCTGTCACTGGAATGTTTATTGTTGTAGTACTTGGTAAATTACTCCATATACCATTACGCAATATTTTTGTATTGGTAAACTTGCTCATTGGGATGGATGAATACTCACCTGATGCAGAAACTGTTCCTTCTATTCCAAAGTCTGCATAATAGTTGTTATTAGGTTGAAGTGTTATTCTGGCTAATGCAAATTTCTGACATGTCTGGCGTGTTTACATAAGCTAAAATTTGATTCTGGTCATTTTTTTGAATTTTGACATCAACATTATCTCCAGAATCTACTCTTCCGTTGGGGACTAGGATTTCTGTATATTCATATCTATCACGAAATTGAGTATTGTATGCGTAATATGTACTAAGTTGTGTAATACATGTACTAGTTCCATCAAGATTTTCTAAATGACCTTTTGTGACTCCAGATTCTACCCATTCATCATTACTCACAGAAACTAACCAACCAGTAGATACTGCAATATCAGTACACGCATTTCTGTCAATCCATAAATCTGGTGCAGACAAATCATATTCTAGACCGTCAACAAAGTTTTGTCTGTGTATTTGCAGTCCATAACAGTGTGGGTCATTACATGCAAGTTGTGCAGAAGCATCCTGTGTGTAACTGAAAATACCAATTGTAACAAGTGCAAAAATAATTAGTAGGTATTTCAATTCATTACACTGTTAAAAATTGGTTCTAATTCTTCTAATGTCATATGATAAGACGTTACTCCAACTGATGTGTAATCATCAGGAGAGAAAGAATATCCTGCTTGATAATGATTATAGTAAGATTGTGTTTCTGATGCCCAAACTGTTTTTCCATCACGTGTAACATCCAACCACCGCCCTTCATATTCTGGGTCTTGTTCCATTGACTCTTTGAAATATTCCATTACATCTTCAATTTGATCCATAGGCAATACATCACGCATTACATTTATGGTAAATCCATGTGTATTGTGTTTCAAATCATAGTTAGTTGTATTTTCATTTACAACAAACGTGTTTGGTACAAAGTTAATTCTTAAAACTGCATCACCTGTGGTGTCTTCATAATTGAAATTTTCAAAAAATAACAACTTGTATCCGTCTGGAATGTATGTTGGCATCCAATCTGCGGGATAAAGACCAATACTATCAACAATTGAATATTTCTCATGTGCAAAACCTACAGGTACTCTCATGTTACCATGAGGATCTATATTGTTATCTTCTTGATTATCTATAATGCGCTCATAGATATTATCAGGTGCAGGTGATCTTTGAAATCCAACATGGGTTTTTCTGCCATCATCTACATACTCTACATCAGAGCCAAGATCTAATACTATGAATTCTTGTTCTTGTTTTAGTTCATCATTGTTGTTTGTCTTGTTATCTGTTATGGATTCATGTTGTCCTATCAAATCATTTGTATCTTTCATGTTTTCTACTTTATCATCAATCTGAACTGCATTGTTTGGAGCAATCTCTTTTTGTACGAATTCTGTTGCAATGATATTCCAGTTCATCTTATCAGCAGTAGACTCTTGTACACAAACAGGATTTCCATTATCTCGGATTACAAGTACACGATTTTCTCTACATTGTATATCTTCAGGTAAAACTCCTAACTCTATCTGTTTTCTTGGACTGGTATAATCAGCATATGATAGAATAATAGGACTACTCAGGACAATTGCAACAAGTGATAGTATTGGAATGCAATGAAATTTATTCAACATGATGCTAAATTAATAATAATACTTAACTTTTACATAGAATTGGCTCCCTAGAAATCATCATACAAACTAAAGAAATCAAACACATTCTATGACAATTATAAGCCAATACTCGATACAACAACTCTTTTGTTTTCATTGTATGATTTTATTTCAGACCCAAATCTTCTTTTTACCACAGAAAATATTGTCTCAGTTTTGTTTCTTTGATGGTACAATGACTCGTCAAATTCCCTTCTCATCTGTATTTGCCTTTTGTTCTGCTAATCAGAGAGTGGAGTGGACCCCATTAAATGAGAACACTTTTTGCATGGTTTTACATACAGTTGGTATCATTTATGTCTCATCTCCCAATTTTCAAGAAATTCATCAGGTGTCAGATATCCCAAAGATGAATGAATCCTGGAACCGTTGTAACCCTCAAATGCTTTTGCAATGATTAATTGTGCTGATTGAAAGTTTTCAAACTCATGTGGCCACAAGTATTCTTTTTTGAGTGTCTTATGAAATGATTCAGCATGTCCATTTTGTTGTGGCGTGTGGTGCCAGATAAATTCCTGTCTTGCTCCAAGTAGCATAACTGCTTCTCTGAATTTTTTGCTTACATACTGTGAACCATTGTCTGTTCTGATGATTAGTTTAATACAGTCAGGCTTTGCTGATGCAATTACATTTACTATTCCATCAATTGCAGCATCTTTAGAAGCAGTTACATCAAATGTATATGAAATCCATTTTCTGCTAAACGTATCTACCACATTAAAGCAATAGCACCATCTATCTGCCCCACACCAGACATAGGTCATGTCTGTCTGCCACAACTGGTTTGGAGCAGTAGGTTTGACTAGTTTCTTTTTTGATGCCATGATGTCTCTTTTGGTTTTTGCAGGTTCAATCCAGCCTAATTTGTGGAAGATTCTTCTGATTTGTTTTCTATTTACTGCAAATCCTAACTCTCTTGTTGTAGCAGCTGCCATTCTACGTGTTCCATAGGTTGGTCTGAGATTCCCAATATTCTGAAGTGTCTGACACTGTTTTGTTTAGTGGAATGTTTCGAGGTGATTTTGTATGGTACCATTTGTTGTGAGATATTCCAACGTATGATGGAGATTTTCTTAGACTCAATTGTGTAATGAGTTGTTTTGCAATGATCATCTTTTGTGTCCCTCCAACGTTTTTTTAAAAGTATCATTGACGATAGTCAACTCGCCAACAATTCTCTTTAGAGTTTCATTTTCCTTTTGCAGTGCCTTGGATATGTTATTATCTGTTCTGCTTACAAGTGCCGCTTTACCTCCGTCCACAAACTTTTCTTTCCATGAATAGAATGTCTGTGGATGAATATTGTACTTTCTGCATAGTTCTGCAGTTGCAATGTTTGTGTTAAGTGACTCTAGAACTATTCTTGATTTTTCTTGAGGTGTAAACTTGCTTTTTACCATGAAAGTGAACCTCCTAAGTTATCTGAAAAGTGTATGTATGGAACTGTTCTCATTCTAGAGGGGACCAGACCATTTTAATGGCAGGTGGTGTGGGGCAAAGTATGGGGAACAATCATGGAGGAGGACTTATGTTTGCATTGACACACAAAAAAGTAAGCAAGTGTGGAATATTCTTTTCAAATTGTGCATCTGTCTGCATATTGTGACATACTTGAACCTTTTTACATTCAGAAAGTGGTTGGAATGTACTAGAAAAAGTTGTGTTGGGATAGATGTGAGTCAGCATATCACCCATGCCATACATATCACTCAAACTGCCATACATACCACAATTTTCTCCTGGTTGAGTTTTGATAGTTGTTACATATATTCCATAATTGCTCGAAGAACTGGTTAAAATGTATGGAGACCTGTTGTGTACAGATATGTGAATTGGTTCTCCATGTGAATATACTGCCTTGTTAGTTTTGAAACTAACAAGAGAATTCTCAGCTATGTGTGGATTGTAATCCTGATATAATTTCAAAATTACATCTTCTGGCATCTCATCATTATCAGCATCAACTGGATATGATGTTGAAATTACATCTTCTGGCATCCCAGTATATTCAAAAATAAATGCAATAGATGTAAAAACAACAACAGTTATTGCAGCAGCTATCAGAATCTTTTTTCTCATGGAATAATCACCGCATATGGCTCTCGCTCATAGTTGTCCTGATCATCAGATACTGTGACCCAAAAGACATACGTTCCCGAAGTCATCTCAGATATGGCAATATCAATGACGGCAGAGTTGTTTTGATTCTTTGTCACAGATATGAGATCATCTCCGATATCTCCTGGAATTACTCCTATGCTTACTGTATCGCCTTCAGCATCTTCTGCCTGCACCTGCAATGACACATCAGAGGACAATGTCATTGGCCCCAATACTGCACTTCCATCCTGCAAAAGGGATATCTCAGGGGAGTCATTTGGGGTATCTCCAAATCTTATTGCACCTGATGTGCCAGAGGCCACATATCTTGGGCCAACCTCAACGCCACGTGGGTCATCTAACCTGTCTGAGATTAGCTCTACAACAGTGCCATCAGAATCTATCTTGATCACATTATCATCGTCTTTGTTTGCAGCATAGAGATTGCCTGATGAATCCATGTCCATCCCATATGGCTCATCTACAAGGGAAGTAAACTCGGTCTTTAGTGCGCCAGTTGATGAGTTGATCTCATTTATTCGCCCCCCATCATCCCCACTCTGATACAGACTGTTTCCAGTTCCAGTTATGGCGCTTCCACAGTCAAGTCCTGTTGCCCTTCTGGTATCTGGCGCAGTTGGTAAAGAAGATGCATATATTTTTCCAAGGTACGAGCCGTCTGATGCCAAATAGTATGCTATTTGGTTTGCACTGCGGTCTGAGACATACATTCTGTTATCGCTGCAAAATACCACATCATACGGGTTTAGCAAAGATTCTGCCTGTGTGTTTGTTGGATTTCGCTTTGCATCACCAAATAGTCCAAGTGATGTTCCAGATGTGTTGAATCGCTCAATGCCAAGATGTGTTGCAACATACAGTGTGTTGCCGTTCCAATCAAGTCCATATGGATATCCGCCAGTTGAGGCCCATTCTGCACTGAAACCTGAACCCATTGGGGAACCTGTGATACCGTTATACTTGCGAATCTTGTTGTATGTGTTATCTGAGACATAGATGTGGCCATCAGGACCAAACTGCAGATCCCAAGGCTTGCCAAGTCCGCCAGATGCCCTTGGAATTATGGTGCCTTCTAATGTGCCATCAGAAGAGTATGCACGTATTTCTCTATCATCTGTATTTGCAACATATATCGAATATGCTGATGGGATAACAGGCTGTTCTGGCGGTGTCACAGTTGGTGGAGGTGTTGTTGCAGGTGGCGATGTTCCACCAGTTGAAGTTATTGTGACATCATCTATCTGTACATCTTCAGATGAGGAACTCTGCTGCGTAACTAGCCTTATTTTGAAATTATTTACATCAAGATATCCACTCAGACTGTATTCTTCAGAATGCCATGTGTTGTCATCGCCGCCAATATTACCTGACCAGTGGTATATCGTATTCCAGGAATTTCCATCATACAGTTCTACCTTGAGGTATTCGTCTCTATCCAGGCCAGAGTCCACAAAGCGCAAGAATGAGAGTGTTGCAGTGCTGTATTGCGTAAGGTCAAGTGGGATAGCAAGCTCCATTGTGCATAGTACATCACAGTTATCAGAATGAAGTACGTTGTTTGATGGTTCATGATTTGGCGCAGTTGGAACCAGTTGGGATTGGGATGTGGAGATGCGCCAGTCTCCGTCTCCAGTCTCCGTCCAGTTTGTCAAGGAATCAAAGTTGTCAGAAAATATGGTGGATGGGGATAGCTGGGGTCCTGGCGTTCCTGTTGCCAATGAAGAGTATGCAATATCTAACCCCCATTTGTTGAATGTCCCGATATCCCCTCTTGCATAATCGCCAACAGACATAGTCCAGTTTCCTGCAACAAAGGAATCTCTCAGAGATGCAAGACCAGCATGGGTTGATGACAAATACGTTGTTTGAATGTCATTTGCACTGCCTCCTGCTCTCCCATGTAATGTAGTTTGTGTATTATCAGGCGCAGTAAGTATGACTTGTAAATCCCCTATGTATGTGTGGGTAATATCCACTGTGGCAGATATTGAGTTGATGGTGCCGTTTACTGGAATGGCTATGGTGTTTGCTGTACTCATTGTTCTGGTGCTATCAGGTATTGCAGAATTTGGACTGGATTTGGCAGAATATGTAGGAGATACAAGACATGAATCTGCTGCTCCAGAACACGATTGTGGGACATGTCCTGCAAACATGCGTACGTCGTTGACATTAAACAGCAGATCTTCTATCTTACTGAGCAATGTATTTATAGTTAGATCTCGATTGGCAAAAAATCCTGCCTCTTCATCTATGCCATCTGCAGACAATGTTATGGAATTAATGGTAATTGGAGATGTCAATTCAATCATCCTTGTGCCACTTGATGGAACTGCCATAGTATGGATAGTTCCAGTACTTGTAGTGATACTCATATCCACCCCTTCCATGTTTATGGATCCCACATACAGTGCAGAAATAGGATAGCCTGGCCCTGAGAATGTTTCAGATTGTCCTGTGTGTGTAAAACCTTCTGTTATCTCTACAGTATCCCATTTTTTTATGTTCTCTGATGATGGGGCGACCTCTGTATGGGATGGCAATGATTCTGCTTGCAGTGTGATGATTCCGGGGGCACCAGTAGTAATTCCGTCTTGTGGCGTTACTTCAAAACTGTCTGTTGTAAATGATGCAGATGTGTTATTGTACAACACTCGAGATACGGTGTTTGTGATGAACTCGTCTGTAGAGACGGTACCGCTTGTGGGATCACGTGAGACACTAAAGGATACAGGATCATTGTTTTGGTCTGTGGCAAACAATCTGATTGGGATTGGTTCTGCATGATTTGGATTTATAATTATTGTGCCAGATTGTGCTACTGGTGCGGTGTTGGTAAATGTGGTTGGGAGTGGATGTATTGAGTGAGTACTTGCAATTGCATAGTTTTGGACTGGTTTGATTATCGTATCTAGTCCAGTACCGGTGACTGTCACAATGTGTGTTCCAAGTTCATTTGGCATAAAGACTGCAAACTCGTTTGTCTGGTATTGGGACTCTGCACGCTGTATGATGATACCGTTTGGATCGGTCACAGTAAAGCCTAGATTGGCAATACTTGGAGTAACGCGTTCATCATCAAATTGTTCAGTGATGCTACCGTGTGGGTGAACCAACCATGACAGAATTATCTTTACTGAGTTTGACGGGTCTGTTACTGTAAAACTGTATTGTTTGGTATTTGTTGCAGTATCAACAAAGTCTCCCAATATGTGGCTGTGTCCTATCGTTCTCTCTGATGCATATGAGATAGTTTGATTTGCATTAAGTATGCCAAAGCCCACATTGTTTAGTATTCCAAGAGAAGCAGCATTGTTTCTCTCATCAGAATCAGAGGGTTGTTTAGCGTAAGAACAATTATCAGTAGCATTGCTTACTTCATATTGTACAGAAGTGCATGGAATCGGACCTTGCCAATCGGCCCCAAGAAGAAGTGCAGATTTTATCTCAATTGGGGTTAGATCAGGCTTTGCCTGTAGCAACAAGGCCACAGCTGCTGTTACTTGAGGAGCAGAGAAACTTGTCCCGCTAGCAGATATCATAGTATTATTTCCAGAAAATCCGAGTAGATTGATCCCTGTTGCAGATGCGACAATTTCCGGTTTCAACCTTGGTTGGATATTATCAGTTGGACCTTTACTTGCAAAAATAGATGACATGACATTATTTGAGTCACGATCATCGATTCCACCAACAGTAATTATGTTATGAGCGCATCCTGGATTTGTAATTGTAGTATAATATTTATTGTGTACGCCAACCTTATTTCCATCATTTCCAGCAGATTTAACTAAAATCATACCTTTGTCAACGGCTTCGTTTAAAATCAGATTCATTGTTGTTGTCAGATTGTCAGAAGAGCATGTTTGAAATATTCTAGTGCCATTTGTATAAGTACTTTTGAGAACACCCCAACTATTATTTGCAACATCTGCACCATTTGTCAAAGACCAATCAAGTGATTGAGCTGCATGCAAAGATTGTTTGGTAGCGTTTATCATCATTAAAACTCCATAATTTACATCTAAAAGTTCTACACCGGGTGCAATTCCATTATTGGTGGGCAAGTCCGATGCTGCAATTACTTGTGCAACTCTGGTCCCATGAGTTGCATTCACAAAAGTGAGAAGTGATGAATTATTACAGGAATTTTCATCACATGTGACGCGTTCTATGACCTTGTCATTTAACGAGTCATGATTGATACCGCTATCAATTACTGCAACTTTTACACCAGTACCATTTAAGACGATTCCATTCAGGCTAATCTCATCAGAAGTTGCATGTATGGTTTCACGCGCCATATCTAATTCAACTTCCACTAGCAATTCACCGTCACCGATCTTGTATACTTCCCCACTTTTGGCAAAGTCAATAATGCTGTCAATAGGCACTGATGCTGTAACAAATGATAACGTTTCTGCAGGATTTATGTTTACTGCATTTACAAATTTGAGCCGCTTGACAATTGCATCCTTGTTTTCACGTGCCACATCATCTGGATCCCTATCATCACCATCATCCCGACTCACTACAACAATCAAATCATAGTAGCGAGGGACTGATGACTTGCCAGATGCACCACTGGCACCTTTGTTTAGTTCTTCTTTTGCAAGTTTTTGAATTTTTTGGTATAATCCATCATCAAACTTTATGGTTTGAGAAATATCATCAGATGTTTCAGATATTTCGTCTACGACACTTGCAGAAGCATATGTGTCGTATACATCGTTAGATACAAGCATAATTAGTGGAACTAGAAACAATACAGTGAGAAGAGCAATCTTGCCAGAAAACATTTCAAGTAATCTTCAAACAAATACTATTAAAGAACAGCGATCTGAAATTGCTCTTTTCTTTGATGCGGTTCCGGTGCAATAGTGACCTTATCATCAAAATCCACCAGAACCTTTAATCCTCCATATGGTGAAAATCAAAATGGCACTAGGACAAAAAGCCTAGTATAGCGACGATCAAAAGTTCGTGAACATTTTTGCTGGATTTCTAAAAATATAATTTGCAACATAAAGCTTGAACTTTGTCACTCTAAAATATTCAGAGACTGCCTTGTTCATTATTGCAAACATTGCATAATATTCTGATACCAGCAACGAATGCTTGCTTGTCTTCCAGCACTGCTCTATCATGTTTAGATATGGTGAACCCTTTGGCAACCAGATTAGTTTGACATCAGGATTGCTTGCAAGATATTCCTTGACTTTCCTTGATTTGTGAACTGATGCCCTGTCCAA
This sequence comes from Candidatus Nitrosopumilus sp., assembly GCA_965248045.1. GTDB lineage: Archaea > Thermoproteota > Nitrososphaeria > Nitrososphaerales > Nitrosopumilaceae > Nitrosopumilus. The sequence continues at coordinate 458,897 of CBDFIG010000002.1, read as the reverse complement.
CATTAGAGCAACCCTGCCATATTTCCAGTGCAACTCCTTGAGATATTCTATAAAGGTCGCAGCATTGAATTTCTGATAAACTCTAAACAGTTGACTGCCATTTTCTGTGATTGTACCATAAACTGCCAAACTCTCATGTCGTCCAGTATATGGAAGGAATATTCTTTTGGCAACAGGTGACCAGTATTTTTTTCCTATTTTTGTATCCCTTACAAAGAATGCCTCATCAGCCATTGCAATGATGAATCCATTCTTTTTTAGGCGTGAAATTCTCTTTTTGATGCGTTGCTGCCAGCTTTTCACAGCAGATACAGTTGCATGATTGATGTGATATTTTTGTGCAGTTTTTGCAGACATGCCATACTGATGCATTATCTTTCTAACATGAGTTATGTGAAATTTTACTCCAGTAGAATAAAAGATGCTTTGTTGCAGCATTACAGGAGTAAACAAAGTTAGTATGGCTTTGGACATTATTGAATCCATTCTTTTCTTTGAGATAATTCTTGGTCTTCCACTCTTTGGGAGATCGTAGAGGAGGCCATCAAGGCCATACTCCTCAAAACGATCAACCCATTTTCGTACCCAGTTTGTACAGCGGTGCAATGTTTGTGCAGTGTGTTCCAGTTCCTTGCCGTCCTTTAGAATCATCAGCACTGCAAGCATCCTTACTGCAACCCTGGAGTTTTCTTTCTTGTATGCTGCTTCAAGGGATTCTAGATTGTTCATGCATCTCATTGTGCTAACTGATCAAAAAGTCTTTTGTTTTGGAATTATTTGATTCACGAACTTTGTCTCTTCGCTATACATGTGCTCTATGACATTGTTTGTGGTTCTGGTGCTGTTCCCACAAGATATAATTTCATGGACGGTGTTGGTAATATGATTGTGGACGAGTCGGGAGTTGAACCCAAATCTCCTGGTTTTCAGACAGGTGCGTGGCCGTCACGCTACGCGCCCTAGTGTGTTGCATAATTCAACCCGGCCACCCAAGACTTGTACCGGATTCGCCTATCCAACTCTACATTGCCCCTACTCCCATGTCTATCAGCTTGTTGTAGGTGGCCACTTTGAGATTGACCTCCTGGATCATGTTCTTCCATTTCAATGAGTACAGGTGCTCTCCAAACATTCTCTTAAAGGCGGAAAACACAATCTCCGCTATCCATCTCTTGCCATATTCGACTCTGGTCTTCCATTCCTTTTGATTACTTTTCTTATCATCATCAGGCAACCATTTCACCCGATTGGGATCAGAGCCGCCAAACTGGTCCCGGACTGCCATGCCCCACACATCACCTGCACCTTTTCCTTTTGGGGTGGAGCTTACCTTGAGTTTGATGAGTGGGGTCACGTTGCGCTCCCTGCATGCCTTTAGGTTATCCCTAGAGGCGTAAGCGCCATCGCCATACGCAGAATATCGTGTGGAACTGTCCGCATGACTGGATTCTGATGCCGGATCCACACAGTTCTCCAGAGCGTCATCAAGCAGCGGAATGAACATGGGAGAATCCTCTGTCCGATCATCAGTGACACGGACTGCCAGTATCTTTTTTGTATCCACGTCAACTAGGATGTGCATCTTTACAAATCCACGTCTTACCTGCCACTTTTGCCTTATCCATTCTCCCCTGTTGTGCTGTTTGAGACCGGTAGAGTCTACTGCAAACCTGATTGTGACACCCTTGCTGCCAGTCACTGTGATGATTCCACCATTCCTCTGGACATCCAGTGACTGGATTCTCCTGTAGATGGATGGTATAGTGGGGCACTTTCTCATCATTGAGCACTTCCAGGATCATGCCCATCAGGTTCCGGTATGGTATGTGGATCATGGATTTGACTACCGCCAGAGAGGCAAAGAACGAGTCTGCATACTGGAAAGGAGCCCCGACCTTGTGACGGTTGGCCTTTTTGACCTCGATGCATCTCTTCAGGTCATCGTGAATAATTAATGCCTGACCACGCCTGATGTATTTTTCGTTGTCCGTCTTCAATCCGATACTCTAGGTTCCACTGATCTTTAGCTTTTTCGGTCTAGAACACAGTCAACATCACTCACTGCAACTGGGCGTAATTATGCAACACACTACTATGATGGATACTCTGTTTATACTGTGTATGGTTTTTACGGCCAAGAAACAGTAGAATGGAACTTTAATGGTCCTCAAATATTTGGCGTCAAGTCAACTGGGCCAATTGCTAGCTCATGTTCATGCACAAGCGTTCCAGAAGGCACATACATACAGACACTAGTTGTATTGGATTGGATACATTAATCTTTTTATTTTTTTATGATATAGTAATAGCATGTCAATAAACTCTAAACCTCTATCAGAGTGCAAAATTGGTGATAACATATCCCCTTTTAAAAAACTTGTAGCAAAATTTGATTTTTATGTTGTAGAGTCTGATGGTGAAATTAGAGGTATGATGAATATTCAAAGAGATAGTAAACATCTAACTCGTGATGAAATTATCCAGGTTTTGCAAGACCAAATAAAAATACAACTAAAACTAAAAGAAGGATATGATGCTGATCATAAAGGTAGTTAAATTATGACTTTAATCAAAAACATCTTCTACACAATGGGTTAATACCCCTTAATTTTTTTATAATGTCTAAAGAATTGAAACTAAAAATTTTAAACGTATTAAAAAATGAATTGGAACATGAACGTATGATTAGATCCAATGTTTTACGTAGTCGTGTAATTGCTGGGCATGACGAGTCTTTCTCTATGAATATTAATACATTATCTGAGGCACGTATCACCCACTCCTTTCCACCATATATCATTTTGAATCCAAAATATAGAAATTCGGATTTAAAGAAATTAGTCGAAGAGTTATGAATTTATTATTTTATCAACACAACCCTAATACAACTTCCCTTACTTTTTTATTATAATGTCACCAAATAAAATAAAGATAATCAACTGATCCTAAAACTAACCATTTAGACAAATTTTGATGATCATTTGGATCTATGAATAACAGCATTGATGATGTTTTCATGTTCAAAGAAATAACAGATTCACAATGGAATGATCTAAAACCACACCCTCCAAAACCAGCTGCAACTGGAAGACCAAGATGTGACGACCGTACGACAATCAATGCAGTAATTTTTGTGCTAATCACCGGATGCAGGTGGATTGACCTGCCTGCCAAGTATGGTTCCAAATCATCTGCGCATAGAAGATTCCAAGATTTTCAGCAAAAAGGATGACAGCACCAGATTCATTGACATAATGGAAAACATTTCAGAATATTTAGATGATGATTCCATAAAAGAAATTGTTTCAGTTTATGCAGACAAGGGTTATGATGCAAAATACATCAGAAATTATTTGAGAAACAATGGAATGACATGTTGCATTCCCTACAAAAATAATTCCAAATTTATTGTACCAGATAATCTACAAAGCAGTTACAACAAGACAAGATTCGTTGTTGAAAGATTCTTTGCGTGGTTGAAAAATGGTTTTCACAGGACTAGAATCAGATATGAAAAGAACTGTGATAACTATCTTGGGTTTGTTTACCTGGCATCAATTGTGATGTATTGGAGAGTATTGGGATGAGTTCAACGTCTGTTAAGTTAGCACGTGATAATTCTCCGTGTTAAGTGTCGAGTGATTTGAGATTATGTCTTTTCCATTGAAATTATCGCTGTCGCCATAGGTGAGTGGTTAGATTTTAATAATCATATAATTCAAGTAAAATATGAAGCATAAAATAAGATACATGATATTCGACCGCGATGACAGGTTTACAGAGGCTGCTGTGGAAAAATTTTGTGAATCAGTCGGATTTGATAATGTAATTGGAATATATCCTATAATAGATTCTGAGGTCGGTGGGGGTGTTCCTGGTGCTATGATTCACTACAAATCTGAAAACTAGCCTATACTAGCATTCTCAATCATTGTTTTCCACTTGTTATCCCCCAGTGTCTCATGACATCAAAGATTTTCCACAATTATTTGCACAAATGGTTGCAATTACTCCAATGTGGATTGTGGTACTAGAGAAGGGATATGATGCAGAGTCAGTACACAAAATGATTCGAGATGAGAACATAGTTTCCATGATTCCTGTAAGGAATAGGGACTCTCTGATTAGCAGAACAAAAGGCAGATACAGATGAGAAGGGAATTTGACGAGTCATTGTACCATCAAAGAAACAAAACTGAGACAATATTTTCTGTGGTAAAAAGAAGATTTGGGTCTGAAATAAAATCATACAACGATACAATGAAAACAAGAGTTGTTGTATCGAGTATTGGCTTATAATTGTCATAGAATGTGTTTGATTTCTTTAGTTTGTATGATGATTTCTAGGGAGCCGAAATCGGATATAATTTAGATACTAGTATGATAATCCAAGAATTGTAAAGAGAATGCTTTGTTGTTAGAGAATAATTGAGAATTATTTTTGTAAATCATTATGCCCAAGTCTCGAATATCTTGGGTTTGTATACTTGACATGTATCATGATGTATTGGAGGGTTTTAGGATGAGTTGTTCTAGTAATGATTAAATAATTTGAATAATTTCATACAATAATGACTAATAATAGAACGATTCTAGCAATATTTCTTGGAATAGTTGTTTTTGCAGGATCTGTATCATTTTCATTTGCAGAAAATGAAATAATATCAAATATGATTCAGAGTCCAAAAAAGCAGCTGGAACAAGGCGTATTGCCTGAAGAAATACAATGCAGAGAAGATCGTATACTTGTAAATAGAGATAATGGTGGAATAGCATGTGTTAGAGAATCAACTGCTGAGAAAAAGAATTGGGAAATTCTCAAAGTTGACTTTACCATAACAGAAACAAATCCTCAGCATGATGAAATAGTTGATATTGCAGAGGTTATTTCATCAGTAAAAACATCCGATGCAAAGATTACTGTATCAAACTATCAAGATAATGATGCAGTAATTAGTGAATTGGGATCGTCTAACTTCTGGCCACAGTATAACTTGACATTTCCTGAACAAGTAAGAATAGGAGAACCATTTGATGTTGTACTTGACTATTCATATATTGTTCCAGATATTGATGCAGGATATGAAGACTATGAGAAGAGATGTGAAGAATATAGTTGTGGTGATATCAATCTACATATTTCACGTCCAGATTATGTTGAATTAATCAACAGATCCGATTATGAACTTATCAGTAGAAATACAAATACAGAATATCTACCACATCGTACAGGCGAATCTGGATTCATACCGGATTCATTTGACAACACTGGACCACAACAAGAGACATTCACTTTTGTAATTAATGAACCAACAATTGATTACAATTATGGTGCAATATATTCTGGCTTTTACAATATGGATCCAATTTACTTTCATGTATCTAACAATGGTATAGTATACCTTAGTGATCAAAAAATGGAAAGCATTGGTGAAGGTCCAGGACAACTCAAAGAAGATCTATCCAATCTTACATACACTACACGTGCTGAACGTATAGCACAACAAGTAGGTTCAGAACCGTCAATTGAGGAATTTGCAGACTTTTTATCCGAGTACTACCCAAGCGAAGACTTTGAACAACTTCTTGCAAGCATGAACTTTACTCAAGGATATATCGATAGATTCTTTGAGCAAAACCCAGAGATGAGAACACAGTCATTTGTTCCATCTCTTCACTGGATCCTCCCACAAGCATTTGGGGATGATCCTTCCTCTTTTACTTTTGTTACTGGTACGCTAAAAAACCATGATGTAAATGGCAGTATAGTTCCAGTGTATGGCGCAACTGTATGTGCATATGACAACGAAGGCTCTACTCTAACAGAACTCTATAATGGTCCAAGTCACATATGTGAAGTTACAAGAATTGATGGTACTTTTTCATTTGCTGTTCCGTACGATGATCCAAACGGTTCAGGTAATACCGATTTGATACTGAGAGCATTTGCACAGAACAGCGACTTTGTAATTTATAAAAACCTAAACAATGCGATACACCGTATTACAGATAATAATGTTGATTCTGAAATAAGTGAAATTTATGAGGATTATGGGGATTTTATCATCCAATCATCACAAATATCATCAAAAGCATTCTGGGTGATAAATGAACTGCAACCTGTAAGGGATTGGTATGTAGATACACTTCGACATGATCCTGCAAAATCCAACATAATATGGGATCCTACAAAATGTGAAGGTGTCGGTGTGGATCCAAATTCAAAATCCATGTCACTTAAAGATACCGTACGTTTAATTGAGACTTGGGCATAACTAATTCAATTTTTTAATCAATTTCTCAAATTATTCAAATGAAAAAAGCCAAGGATCTCTACAATATTATTTCATCATATCATGAATGTAAAAATCCCCAGCAATATTATATCTGAATCATTTCTTATTGGTGTTTTGTATCTGGTGGGAACATTATCTTTGTATGAAGACATTCTAAAACGTGGCAGACCATATGTCTACCCAACTGTATTAATGGTGCAACTGTACATTATAAAATCATGGATGAGAATTCCAAGCAACAATACGTTTCATTATTTTCTTTCAATCAAATGTAACAATGACAAACTGCTCAAGGTTTGCAGACTAACACAAATCCCAGACAGAAGAACCATTGACAGAAGATTTCAGAATCTTCCAATTACACAGATGATCAGCAGTATGGGAAACCTGTTTGTTTCAGAAAAAATAGTAGAGAACAAATCCGCATCAGCTGATGGTTCCATGCTAAAGGCTGCAGGTCCAGTATGGCACAAATCAGACATGAAGAATAATCGTTTACCAATTTCAGGAATTGATACGGATGCCAAATGGGGCTATTCCAAATCAAAGGGTTGGGTATTTGGATACAAATTACACATAGTTGTAGTACTGGTAAACTAATTGTTCCATTGTCAGCTAATCTCAGCACTGCAAATGTTCATGACAGTCAAATGTATTGCACACTAGTTGAATCACTTTCAGGATTAGTCAAGAATATTCTATGTGATCCTGCATATGATGATTCCAAATTATATCGTTTTAGCAACAAAAAACATCTCAGATTGATTACTCCAATAAGGCAATACCCGCATACTCCGCCAGAAAGAATTAATCTTGTAGAGTTTTACAATTCTTTGATTGGTCAAGAGTTGTACAGGGATAGAAAAATCTCAATTGAACCACTCTTTGAGATACTAAAAAGTACGTTTAGAATTGGCATATTGCCAGTAAAAGGATTTGATAATGTCAAATCATTTGTGTTGATTTGCGTGCTGGTGTATCAGTTGGCAGTGTACTACAACTGTGTAATTGGCAATGAGAATCCAAGAGTTGTAAGAAGAATGCTTTGCTGTTAAATAATTTTATTTTTGTGAATCATTATGCCCAAGTCTCGTTTAATTAATGATGGATTTGAATCATGCTCTGATACAATAGTCTCCCCTCTTGGCAATCAAGATACGCTAGCCCATGAATATGCCCACCAAATATTTTACTCTACATATGATGCAAAAAATTCAGACTATCCAAATTATACCATACGGGAACATGATGGGGAATACATTCATTCCCCAGTACATGCAAGTCCCGCAGGAACTACATGGATTGAGGGCTGGGCTTTTTTTATGGCAACAGCATTTGATAATGATCCCGTATATCAGCCATCATACATGGCAGGAAAATGGAACTTTGAGACTCGTACAAATACAGAAACTACAGATCCAAGATTTGTAGGTAAATCTTTTGTAGATGGATATGAGGGTGAAGGAAACATAGCTGCTGCATTATATGACGCACTTGATGCAACAAATGAGAACTCTTTGGATGACAAGTCAAATCTAATTCTTGACATATGGAATACACTAAGGGACAACCTAGAATCAGAGGAAACAGTAATTGCTGCAAACTTTACTGAATTCAAAAATGACTGGGATGACTCTGGAAGGCCAAACCTTGATAATATTTTCAGCCTAAACACACTTCCACTTGATACTGTGGATCCGCCGTCGCCTCCACCATCAAACACGATAAACTCTTTTTCTGATAGTTTTGAAGAACACGACTATGATATCTCAGACAAATGGATTCTATCTGACACTGGAGCAAAATTTGAGATAGACCAGCCTGAAGAAAATAATGGGGATAGGCAAAATGACTTGTCTGGAGACTACAAAGTTGCACACTTTGAGGCATGCATCAACACCTGCAGTATAACCATGATTGATAGTGTATATGAGACTTGGGCATAACTAATTCACAAAAATAAAATCTAATTATTTAACAGCAAAGCATTCTTCTTACAACTCTTGGATTCTCATTGCCAATTACACAGTTGTAGTACACTGCCAATTGATACACCAACACGCAAATCAACACAAATGATTTCACGCTATCAAATCCTTTTACTGGCAATATACCAATTCTAAACGTACTTTTTAGTATCTCAAAGAGTGGTTCAATTGAGATTTTTCTATCCCTGTACAACTCTTGACCAATCAAAGAATTGTAAAACTCTGCAAGATTAATTCTTTCTGGCGGAGTATGTGGGTATTGCCTTATTGGAGTAATCAATCTGAGATGTTTTTTGCTGCTAAAACGATATAATTTGGAATCATCATATGCAGGATCACATAGAATATTCTTGACTAATCCTGAAAGTGATTCAACTAGTGTGCAATACATTGACTGTTATGAACATTTGCAGTGCTGAGATTAGCTGACAATGGAACAATTAGTTTGCCAGTGCTACAACTCATGTGTAATTTGTATCCAAATATCCAACCCTTTGATTTGGAATAGCCCCATTTGGCATCTGTATCAATTCCTGAAATTGGTAGACGATTATTCTTCATGTTTGATTTGTGCCATCTGGACCTGCAGCCTTTAGCATGGAACTGCCAACTGATGCGGATTTGTTCTCTACTGGTTTTTCTGAAACAAACAGGTTTCCCATACTGCTGATCATCTGTGTAATTGGAAGATTCTGAAATCTTCTGTCAATGGTACGTCTGTCTGGGATTTGTGTTAGTCTGCAAACCTTGAGCAGTTTGTCATTGTTACATTTGATTGAAAGAAAATAATGAAACGTATTGTTGCTTGGAATTCTCATCCATGATTTTATAATGTACAGTTGTACCATTAATACAGTTGGGTAGACATATGGTCTGCCACGTTTTAGAATGTCTTCATACAAAGAGAGTGTTCCAACCAAATACAAAACACCAATAAGAAATGATTCAGATAGAATGTTGCCGGGGATTTTTACATTCATGATATGATGAAATAATATTGTAGAGATCCTTGGCTTTTTTCATTTGAATAATTTGAGAAATTGATTAAAAAATTGAATTAGTTATGCCCAAGTCTCAGTGTATATCTAAAGCAGTATAACTCTGCAACTCTGTCATTTTATTATTGGTTGGAAAACAGTAATGACTCTACTGATTATCTGTCAGTTGAGGTTTCAGGTGATGGAGGACAGACATGGAATATTTTGCAACGTTATTCAGAGGCACATGATGATGAGTCATGGCACAAGGCATCATTTCCACTTGCAGACTATATTGACTCTGAATCATTCAAGACAAGATTTGTGATAGATAATGATTCTCGTGAGGAAATCGAGATTGATTACATCACTATATCTGGAACCTCAATTGACCCCACATCACCAGTTTTACAAATCGTTTCGCCCACATCAGGTCAAATAATCACTGGAAATACAATTCAAGTGTCGGGTACTGCATCTGATCCCGAGTCAGGAATTTCTACAGTTCAGATAAAAATTGATGATGGTGCATTTAGTGTGGCAACAGGAACTACGTCATGGAGTATGTCAATTGGTAGTTTACCTTCGGGTTCCCATACAATTACTGCAAGGGCAACAAATGGGGAAGGGCTTCAAGCCAACACTTCAATTGTGATAACTGTGGCAACAATTCCTGATGCACCAACTAATCTAACATCCAATATAATATCTCCAAATGAAATAAATCTAATCTGGTTTGCACCGAACAATGACGGAGGTAGTTCCATAACAGGATATTTAATTGAACGAGATTTGAATAATACAGGATTTACAACTCTAGTATCAAATACAAACTCTGCAACAACTACTTACAGTGATGGCACACTATCCTCAGGTGATACTGCATCATATGTGGTATCTGCAATTAATGATATTGGAACCAGTACTCAATCAAATGAATCAACTGTAACAACACCTGATACAATTCCACCAGAAATTATCCTACCAAATGATATCACAGCAGAAGCAACAGGTCAACAAACCTCAGTTAACATTGGAATTGCAACTGCCACTGATAACTATGATCCTAATCCTGTAATTACAAACAATGCAACATCCTCATATCCTGTTGGTACAACCAACATATTATGGACTGTGACTGATTCTACAAACAATTATTCTACAGGTATTCAAACAATAATAATTCAGGATACAACACCTCCGACACTTGTAATTCCTGCTAACCTTACATTGGAGGCAACTGCAATTAATACGCCAGTATCATCAGAACAGATAGGAGTAGCTACTGCAACTGACCTAGTTGATTCTAATCCTACAGTTACAAACAATGCGACTGCAACGTTTCTGCTAGGTACTACCAATGTTATTTGGACTGTAACTGATGGTTATAGCAATTCAGCTAGTGCAATACAAACCATAACAATACAAGACACACAACCACCCGTAGTTACAGATCCTGTTGATATTGCCATAGAAGCTACAGGTCCACTAACTGTATTAACTAAAACAATACTGGGCACTGCAACAGCTACTGACAACATTGATGCAGATCTCACAATTACAAACAATGTAACATCAACAACTGGATATCCTCTTGGTATATACACCATAAAATATTCATCTACTGATGATTCAGGAAACATTGGAAACGCAACTCAACTAATAACAATCCAAGACACTACTGCCCCAACTGTTACTGCCCCTGATGATTACTCTATAGAGATATCAGGCACAATGATCCCACTAACTGAAGCTGACTTTGGGTCTGCAACTGCAACTGATCTAGTAGATGATGATGTTACAGTAAATCTGTTGGCTCCAACAACATTCTCAGTTGGCTCTGTTCTAATCACTTGGACTGCAACTGACTATTCAGGTAATATCTCTACTGCTGTACACCAGACCATCACAGTTACACAAGAACCTCTACAAAAAACCAGCATATTCTTTGATCAGTTCAACTCAACACTGGATGGATGGACTCACAAGCAAAAACCAAACACTGTTGCAAATACACGGTATTGCCAAACACAAAACACCGGTGCATACTCATTAAATCATAGTTTCAATCACGGCGGTTCTGCATACACAAACTATGCAAACATCTGCTGGTTTGGCTCAGCTGGTGGTGTAACGTCATTTACACCTACATCTTCAGGCTCACTTGAGATAACACTGGATTATCGCAGTCTGTCTGCAAATACATACAATTCAGTAGGTCACACCAACAACATGCGTCTTGTAATAACTGATTCGGCAGACAACGTATTGAAGAGTGAAATTCTATTCGGGGGAGAGCGCAGCAATGCTATTCAAGACATTGGATGGAACAAGAAAACCATCACAGTAGACAATATCTCCCCAACTGATTGTCCCTGTGAGATGTATGTGTATCTGGCAGACTCTTGGATATCTCAATGGCAGCAGCAAAATTACTTTGATAATGTCAACATGACATTAACATCATCATCTGGTGCAACTGGCACATCACACATTCCAATGCCTGAAAACGGATTATCCATTGATCAGTATTTTGATAATCTTTTTACAAATGGAACTAAGGTATTTGTGACAGACCATAAAGAGTACAGCAATAGCATTATACTTGATTGGGAGGATTTTGGAGATGATGCTAATGAATACAAGGTAGTGATTGCACCAAAGTCTGATACACAAGACAAAACAAGATACATAACATCTGATACTGACTTTCAGATTATCAACCTCACACCAGACATAGAGTATCAAGTCAGTGTTGGGGAGAAAGGGTATGATGATACTCAAACAATATTAGATATTGCTACTTTGTCTGATGGGACTGCTGCTGTAATATTTAATAGTGAAATCTTTGCATCTGGATTCTTGCAGACTCATTCTGATAAGATAAATTTGCATTGGACTGATTTTAACAAAATAGGCGAGAATCGATACAGAATTGAGCGTGCAGTAGTAGGAGATGATGATAATTATGATGATATCTCTTTTGAATCAACAGATCTTAGACCAAAATTCCAAAAATCCATTCAAGATACAATACGTCCTGATTGGTTAGGTAAAACCATACATTACAAAGTGTTTGAGAGGTTAGATGGTCAAAAATTATATTCTGAAAATATTGCATCCATAAGCATTCCATCACAACTTCAAACGCCTCAAAACTTTGTAGGTTCTAGCTCCTATGTTGAGGGCATAGGAAATATGGCAACTCTGAGCTGGGAGCACTCCTCCTTATTTAGGAATTATTTAGTGGAACAATACGTTGATGGTGAATGGATTAGAATAGACAAGATAGCAGATAATTCCATTAGCATTCTGATATCTGGAGAGACTACATTTAGGGTAATGGCACACATCAACGGTGTTACATCTGCTTCTGCAGAAATTACAGTCAAATAGAACAACTTGAAATTAATTTTGTAGGGTTTGTAAAAGAAGATGATGATGACTAAAAGTTCATTGTTAATTGGAAATTTACTCCAAACCATATTGAAGTGAGATCACCAAAATTTACCAGCAGGGTTCTATTTAGATAATTTTCTGAGAATTATCTAGTAAAGTCATCAAGTCCAATTTGGAGAAGATCCATATTTCATGATTTGTGTTGCAGATCACCAAAATTTACCACATCCATTGCAAGGATGAAAAATCCTAATAATTCATCAGGCATTACAAACTTTTTTGTCAACTGTATAACACTATATCTTTTAACAAAATCAATTACTTCATATCATCATGGCAAAAAGAAAGTACAATTCCCCAATATCATACAGATTACGAGAGATTCCAATAAAATATATCAAAATATGGAAGGATGCCCAGGCAAGAAAACTAGACAGAGATGGCATTGCAGAACTTGCACGCTCTATAAAAAATGAAGGATTGCAGAATTCACCTATGGTCCAAAAGGATGGAAAGAATTCATATTTGCTCATGTCTGGTCAGAGAAGATTGGCTGCACTCAAAAGGCTAGGTGCAAAAAAGATACCTGAGACTTGGGCATAACTAATTCACAAAAATAAAATCTAAAATTATTTAACAGCAAAGCATTCTTCTTACAACTCTTGGATTCTCATTGCCAATTACACAGTTGTAATACACTGCCAACTGATACACCAGCACACAAATCAACACAAATGATTTCACGTTATCAAATCCTTTTACTGGCAATATGCCAATTCTAAACGTACTTTTTAGTATCTCAAAGAGTGGTTCAATTGAGATTTTTCTATCTCTGTACAACTCTTGACCAATCAAAGAATTGTAAAACCCTACAAGATTAATTCTTTCTGGCAGAGTATGTGAGTATTGCCTTATTGGAGTAATCAATCTGAGATGTTTTTTGCTGCTAAAACAATATAATTTGGAATCATCATATGCAGGATCACATAGAATATTCTTGACTAATCCTGAAAGTGATTCAACTAGAGTGACGGTCGGTGAAAATTTCGCCTCAGATGCAGCGGTACAGGAACCTGTAAATGTCTAGCTTGATCGAGCACGTCCTGAAATATTCTGACACCGCGTGAGTCAGATCCTCCAGCGTCTCGTAGTACTCTGAAGTAACAAGTCTGTACTTTGCATCCCTCCATACCGACTCGACAGTATTAAGCTTCGGCGTCGCGGTAGGCAGGTACAAGATCTCCACCTCGTCATGTTCCTCCAGGTATTCCCGCACCTTCCTGTGCTTGTGCTGACTTGCGTTGTCCACTATGAGCAAGACACTGCCCCACTTGCGGCGCACCTCCTTGAGGTATTTCACAAACGTCAAGCCGTCGAACCTGTCGTACTGCCGCATCAGCCGAGTTTCCTCTTCTGCAAGCGCGCCATACACAATGGTCTTGTCCCGTCTGCCTGTCCTGCTGACTGCTACTGGATCCCCGACGCGCGACCACAGTTTCCTTCCATTCGTTCCAATCCTGATGAATATGGACTCGTCTTGCACCACGATTGTAAATCCACGCTGTTTTGCGCTGGATATCGTGCCTGCAGCGTCAACTTGCCACCTCCTCACTTCGTAGCCGCCGGCTGCCGAGGTGTACTCCGTGGTAGATCTCTTAGACGAGAACCCGAGGGATCACATTATCCTGCGCACGCTGCACAGGCTGTACTTTGCAAATAATTTCCCGCGTATCCAGTTCCGCAGCTTCCTCGGGGTGAGCATGTTCTTGCCGCTGAGCCGGTCTGCAAGCTTCTTGATCCGCCCATACCCTACGCGCCTGGGCATGCCTCTTCCGGAAGCGTCCCGGAGACCAGCCATGCCGTCTTCGTCGAACCGCGCCGCCCATAGCTGCACCGTGCGCTGGTCCACGTCTGCAAAATCAGAAGCAGTCTTTGTCGTGTGTCCTTTGAGGACTCCCCTCACTGCCATTATCCTGTTGCGGATCCTGGCATCGTTCTCTGCATGCATGGCCTCAGTCAGCTCCCGTATCTTCTTGTCGATTGCGTCCATGTACGGCTTGACGATCCGGGGATCCTTAAGCTTTTCTGCTGTACTGCGCCTCAAGAGGCGAAATTTTCAATGAGCGTCACTCTAGTGTGCAATAATTGACTGTCATGAACATTTGCAGTGCCGACATTAGCTGACAATGGAACAATTAGTTTATCAGTACACAACTATGTGTAATTTGTATCCAAATATCCAACCCTTTGATTTGGAAGCCCCATTTGGCATCTGTATCAATTCCTGAAATTGGTAAACGATTATTCTTCATGTCTGATTTGTGCCATCTGAACCTGCAGCTTTTAGCATGGAACTATCAACTGATGCGGATTTATTCTCTACTGGTTTTTCTGAAACAAACAGGTTTCCCATGTTGCTGATCATCTGTGTAATTGGAAGATTCTGAAATCTTCTGTCAATGGTACGTCTGTCTGGGATTTGTGTTAGTCTGCAAACCTTGAGCAGTTTGTCATTGTTACATTTGATTGAAAGAAAATAATGAAACGTATTGTTGCTTGGAATTCTCATCCATGATTTTATGATGAATAATTGAACCATTAGAATCGTTGAATAGACGTACGGTCTGCCAGGTCTGAGTATCTCCTCATACAAAGATAATGCTCCAACCAGATACAAAACACCAATAAGAAATGATTCAGATAGAATGTTGCTGGGGATTTTTACATTCATGTTGCAATGAAATGATATTGTAAAGATCCTTAGCTTTTTTTATTTGAATAATTTGAAAAATTGATTAAAAATTAGAATTAGTTATGCCCAAGTCTCAGTTAAATTAGGATTTAGAAACACTGTTTTGTCTTTTTTTGAAGTTTGTTGATGTGGGATATTTGTTTTATCTGTTATTTCTGAAATTGCCATTCTTAAAATTCTTTCAAGATATAGTTTATCTGAATTAATGAATTCTTTATTTTGTTTGATTCTTTCTAAAAGGTATTGATTTCGTCCAGAATCTCCGATTGATTGATCTATAGCCTCTGCTAATTTACTAATCAGAAAATTCTTGTCCAATTTTTGTTATTGATAATGCCTATTTTGTGATTATATGTGAGTTCGTCATCAAAATTTTCCTTCCAGTCTATTTTTTTGAGTATAATGAATTCAAACTAATCTAAATAAATGGGCTAACCATACATAATTCATGAAGAAAGTTTTTGTCAATGGTTATGGATCTATTGGCCGTAGAATTACTTCTTTTCTTAAAGATGATTCTGAAATTACAATTATTGGTATTGGCAAATATTCCCCGGATGAAAAAGTAAAGACTGCTCAATCTAGAGGTTTGAATGTCTATGTTCCAGAAAAAAAAATAGATGCTTTTTCAAATTATAAAATTAGTGGAACAATAGAATCCATACTTAACGATTGTGATTTGATAATTGATGCATCTCCTGGAGGACATGGTTATAAAAATAAAAAAAATATTTACAAACCAAAAAATATTCCTGCTATTTATCAAGGTGGGGAAACCACTGTTGGTGATGAGGCAGTTTCAGATTTACTCTTTAATTCTAGGGCAAATTATGATCTTGCATTAGGTAAACAACATGTGATGCAAGGCAGTTGTAATGTAACTGGCATGGGTAGAATCCTCGGACCATTATGTGATAAATTTGGAGATCGATTGATTCGTTTTGATGTGACACTCGTTAGAAGATGGGCAGATCTTGAGCAAACCGACAAAGATGTTTCAGATACCATTGAGATGACAGAAAAACCCCATCATGGAGATGATGTCAAAGAATATTTTGGAAAAGATGCCCCTCTTTTTGTTAGAGCAATCAAAGTTCCAACAAGACAAATGCATTTACACATAATGGATATACGATTCAAAGATTTGGCACCAAAACCTTCTGAAATTCATGAAGTTTTTGAAAATGAATTCGGTGTTGCAACATTGTGGACTGCAAAAGGGACCAAAGATGTTAGAGATTATGCTAAAAATATGGGCTTTAATTTTACTGATACTAACATGATTCACATTCATGCTAATATGACAACTTCAATAGGTGATACTGTTCAAATAATGTATTCTGATGATCAAACTGGAATCGTAATCCCTGAAAACCATATGCTTATGCAAGCAATGTTGTTTAATAGATCATATGAAGATGCATTTACTCATACTGAATCAATTTTTCATATGAACGAGAAAAAACAAAAATTACAAGAACATTTTGCCAAAAAAGATTAAGTTCGTATTCTTTCAATTCTAATTTTTTGAGGAATATTTTTTGAAACTTTTTCTACAATTATTCGAAGTTGCTCTACTTCTACCTTATCTCCTTCTTGCGGGATATCTTGTAGTCTTTCGTGTAATAATCCACTAAGTGATGCATAGTCATCTCCTTCTGGAACTTTTGTTTTGAAAATTTCGTTAATTGTATCAATTTCGATGTCTCCATTGGTAATTATGGTGTCTTGATCAATTTTTTCATATCCTGTTGGTCTGACAAGATCTGTTTCATCTTCTATTTCCCCTACTATTTCTTCAAGTAAATCCTCTAGGGTAACAAGACCTTCAACGCCACCATGTTCATCAATAACAATTGCCATGTGTGTTTTTCTTCCTTTCATTTCCTTTAACAAAGAACTTACCATTTTTTCTTGAGATGCAAAAACAGGCTTTCTTGCAATTTGTTCAAGATTTACCATTTTGTTCTCCTTTTCTAATTCTCTTAGTACGTCTCTGGCATGAATGAATCCTATAATATCATCACTAGTATCCCCAAAAATTGGAATACGTGAATGGCCACTTTGGTTAATTTGTGGTAATGCCTCAAAAAGTAGCATTTTTGAATTTAAAGTAAACATCTTTGTTCTAGGAGTCATCACTGAACGAATCACGGTATCATCAAATTTTAGAGCACCATGTACTAATTCCATTTCTTCTTTTTCAATGGCTTTTTCTGCTAATCCTTGATCAATAACTCCTTTGATGTCCTCTTCAGTAATTGGTGGTGGAGTATAGCTACTACCAGTTAACTTTACAACACCTTTTGTAATGATCTCAAAGAATTTTACAATTGGATAAAATGCATAGCTAAACCCTAGTAATACGGGGGCATATCTTAGTGCAATTTTAGTAGAATTTGCGTTACAATAGGTTTTAGGAGTGATCTCTCCAAAAACTAGAATCAAAAATGTCATTACTCCAACAGCAATTCCTAATCCATCATTTCCAAATAATCTGATAGCTAGACTTGTTGCAAGTGCAGAGGCACCTACATTTACAAGATTATTGCCAAGATTTACACTTGACATCATCCAGCTTGGGTTTGTTTTTAATTTGTATAATGCTTTTGAACCTTTTACCCCTTCATTAAAAAGTTGAACAACCTTTGATTTTCTGACTCCCACTAATGCAACTTCTAATCCACTAAAAAATCCAGATAACCCAATTAGTACAAATAATGTTGCAAGTTCAACCCATAAATCTACCATGATAACTCCCATAAAATTTTCTTAGAACAACATTCGCTATTCATTTAGTTTTTTAACACCATCTTTTGGCTACGTTGTTTTAGCAAAAATTGTATTTAACTCTTGAGATGTCAATGAGGCTAATTTTTTGGTGGTTTTGCAAATTTATTTTCAGGATTATTGTGATAATCTACAGGAAGCATTGCATCTTTTTGTCTACCAGTAAGAATGCCTAATATGATATCATCTTTTTGCATTATTCCTTCATTAATCAATTTTTTAATTCCTACAACTGTTGCTCCTGATGCCATCTCACAATCAAATCCATTAAGACCAACAACTGACATACCATCAAGCATTTCTGAATCAGTAACAGTTGTTGCAACTCCATTTGTGAATTCTAATGCACGTAGACCTTTCAAAATATTTGCAGGTCTACCAATTTGAATTGCAGTAGCTTTAGTTTTAGGTCGTAACCCTTCTTTATATAAATAATCATAATATCTAGTAATTAATTCAACATTTGGGTTACCTTTGTTCCATCTAAGTTCTTCTCCCTCAAATTTTCCGTTATACAAATCAGATAATGTACTTGCGCCTTCAGAATTTATAACGGCAATTCTTGGAATTTTTTTAATCCAACCCCATTCATATAATTCCATTAATGCCTTTCCGCAACTTGAAGTATTTCCTAACGCACCACCCGGATAAACAATCCAATCTGGAACTTCCCAATTTAGATATTCTAGTGCCCTAAATGGAATTGTTTTTTGTCCTTCTATTCTAAATGGATTAATAGAATTTACAGTGTATCCATCATGATTTTGTGCATCATCTAATGATTGTTTTAATGCGTCATCAAAATTTCCATCAACCTCTACAATTTGAGCTCCAAACTGATATGCTTGACTAAGTTTTCCTGGAGCAATTTGTCCTGCAGGAATATACACATCACAGTTTATTCCTTCATTTGCAGCAAACATTCCAGCAGACGCTGATGTGTTACCCGTTGATGCACATACAATTTTTTTTGCCCCAACCAACTTTGCATGTGTAACTGCTGTTGCCATCCCATTATCTTTGAAAGAACCACTTGGATTGTATCCTTCAGGCTGTAGCCATAAATTATTATTTGAAATTCCTATGAATTCTGCAACTTTTGACATTTGGTATGGTTTTGATTGTCTTCCTTCTGCTCCATCAAGGGATACTAGGTATTTTGAACACTCTTCAATATCTTCAGTATCTATCTGACAAAAATTGAGTAACTCTCTAAACCTCCAAACACCACTTTCATTGAAAATACTTCCTTGAGGATTTCGCCTTTCGTAAAATACTTCTTTTAAGTTGTCTGAAGGTTTATTCTTATATTTTACATCTAACATGTGGCAATTATCACATTGCACATTTGTGCTTTCAATTGTGTATTCTAAAGCACATTGTGGATCAATGCACTTAAGATAAGCGTCGCCTTGCATTGTCATTACAGATAATATCTGATAATTTAAAGGAAATGTGTAAATTTTACACAAGTCAAGCTATTTTTCCTAAACTTTAGATTAGATTAATTTAGAAAACAATTATGATTACATATAATGAATATCTGAAAAATATACTCATTCAGGTGGTTGATTCTTACAATATTCTTAAAGAAATTAATGATAATCCGGGTGATCTTGACAATATTAAGAAAGAGATGTTAAAAATTAATGGATTTTTAAAAGTTGTATTGAAAAAAATTAATACTGATAAAATATCATCAACTGATTTTAAGACAATAAAATCCAAATTTCAACATTATTTAGACATATATTATTTTGAAAAAGAAATTGAAACCATGGCCCCTTTGTATTCTAATGATGTTAGTAGGGTAAAAAATATGAGATTAAAGATATTGGATGCCTTAGAAGATAAAAAAATGATGGAAAGTATTAGAGAATTAATTGAAAAGATATGAGTGATGGAAAAAAATGTGTGTTATGTGGGTGTAAAGATCATAAATTATTTGGATGCTCCAAACACATTTCAAAAAAATGTAGTTGTTATGATAGTTCGGTTTAATTAAAAAAATAATTATTTTCGTTTAGGACCTGATCTTTCGTGGAAATTTAAACAACATTTACATTCTTTTTCAAGACATTCTGATTCACTATGATGATCACAAATTCCACATTCACAGCTTCTGGACATAATCCTAGTTAGATTATTTAGAATATAATGTATACTGCAATTTTTTATGAGTTTGAGGTCAAATGAGATTATTTTTTAGATTTTGATTTTTTCTTAGGCTTCTCTTTTACTTCTAATTCTTTTTCAATTTCTGCTGCCTTTGTATCTACGGCCTTGATGATTTCTTGAATAAGCCCATCAAGATCACTGTCTTCTGCGGCAGGTTCTACAGTACTGGCAATTTCATTAATCGTAGTTGAAATTTCTGCACTAACATCTTCAAAGCTTTCTGGATCTTCATATGCTGCATTATAGAGATTTTTGAGGTTGTTTACATGACCTATTACTTGTTCTGTCAATACTACTCTGTAATCAGTTCCATTTACTTCGAATTCTTTTGAACTCATACATCATTTTCGAATTCTTTTGTTTATAATGTTTTTCAGAGAAAAATAATGAATGTGAGATGAATTATTTAATTAAAATACAATGTAATCTAGTGCAGATGCATCACTGATTAATCTGGTGTGGTGTGAACTTATGACATATCCATTTTGAATATAGTTTGCTGGAATCCACCTATTTGTTGAACTATAATGTCTCTTTTCAGCTAATTCTCTTTCAATAGATTCAATGTCAAATTCAGCTTCTTCCACTTGTTGTGTTGTAAGGTGTTTAATTGTCACGAGGATTTTTGTAACTTTGACACGATCTCCAAGCTTCCATTTTAATGGTGAAGTTTCATCAGAAACCTCAAGTACTTTGATCTTCATCTGTTTATTTCCAAAAGCATCATAACTGATCAATGTCCTTTCATCAGTAAATTCCTCAAAACTGATTCTTGAGTTAACTTCTGCATCAGAAACTGTTTCTAATAGTGATTCAGAATTTATCTCAGATTGGTCCTTACTGTTTTCTTCAGACAATAACTATAGTTATAATTTATCCTTAAAAAATGATTTGAAAATTTAATCCAGTTTGGTACTAGTTCTTTGCTTTGTCTTAAATGGCATGACACATTCCTTCAGGAACAGTTCTTTTCTTTTACCGTCCACTTTTGCAAAAAATTTGCCATCATATGTGCATACACAATCAGTAATTTCCAAAGATTCATCCCAAATTTTGTAAAATTCTCTTAATTCTCTACTTTCATATTTTCCTATATCGATTCTTTTTTTTGAAAGGAATTTGAATGCCAAAAGCACATTTCTTTTTTTATAAATATCAAATGTTTTTATCCATTCTAAACATCGTTCAATTTGATCTGCCGGAACAAGGAGTGATGTACTGGTTCCTGATTTTGCTTCCATGGTAAATATTGTGTTTTCTTTCGTATTTACTGCTAATACGTCTGGTAATGCAATACTTGGAGAGCCTAGTCTAAATGCTTTCCAATGGTTTACACTGTTGAATCGTTTTACTTGTATATCTTCCCATTGGTACCCTCTTTGTCGACGTAGTTTAGCAGCTTTTTGATTGTTCTTTTTAGTTTTTTTAATGTTTTTTTGTTTTGTAATTGTTAATGTGATTGCTTTTGTACTCAATGTCATATTATTTTCAATATTAGATATAGTAAGGAAGGTAATTACATAATAACTCAATAAAATGTCATATGAGGGTCATTTTTACGTGAATGCTAAAATGATTAAAATCATTTAGATTCATAGATTCACTGTTGTCTGAAATAATTATTGAAAAATTACTCGAACAGAGAGATTACTATTTGAATACCATAAAGCATCTAGAATTTCAATTACTCATGGAGCCTTCTCAAGAAGAAATCAAAGATATTGAAAAATTACAAACAACTACGGTTGATCAATTAAAAAAAGTAGAACAAGAACTTGCATTTCTTTTATCAAAAAAATCCTCTTAAATTACAATGAGTTTATCAAACCCATTTATTTTACAGAATCTATGCTTGATGAACTAATCCAAAACCTAGTTCTTGTAAAACACGAGTTTGCAAAAAAGTATACTGGGAATGCCCATATTCAGGAGGTAATTCCTACTTTTGTTTCAAAGAAATTCCCTATGAATATTCATCATTTAGAAATGCTTCATGCTTTTGCTAAAAAAAACCCCATATACTTTAATTCATATGAACAAAAGATTGCAGGAACATTATGTACTGTTTATGAAGGAGACATCAATGAATATTGGTTAAACAGTATTAAACATGGTTCTAGTTGCCAACCATTTTACCCAACATGGATAATGTCTGCATATATGATGACATTAATTGCAAAAAAATTAGGATATGTAGAATTGGTAGATATTGGTTCTGGGGATGGACGAATTGCATTTTGTGGAAAAATCTTAGGGTTAATTTCACATAGTATTGAAATTGATGATGTGTTGATTGAATTACAAAAAGCGATTAGCACATCTACAAATCAAAATTTTAATCCAAAATGTGAAGATGCATTAGAATTTGATTATTCTAAACTCAAATTAACACACCCTGTGTTTTTTATTGGAGGTCTTGCTCAAATGGGAGGTGATATTTTAGCAACAAGTATTATCGATAAAATAAACACTATTTCCAACTTAACAAATAATGTGGGATTAGTATTTACTGGAACTGATTCCAAAAAACAATTATCAAATAATTTGACTAATGGTGGATGGAGTTCACTTATTGAAAAACATAATTTGAATATAGTTGATACAGTTTCACTACCTACTGTTTGGACTTTTGATCAATCTATTGAAACACCATACATCTATACAAAATTTAGATAATATGAAAAAAATAATCTCTGTTAATAATACCACATTTTGAAATTTTAACTATTTGATCTATTTTAGGAATTTGTGAAATTTTTGCCATTACTCTAATATTTCTTTCAAACTCTACTAAGCAAAAATATTCCCCATTTTTACTTGAAAATTCAATAATCTTACCTTCAAAATCCCCCTTTTTTAGGAATACTGAACCAAAACAATGATTACAAAATTCTGCGGGTGGCCAAACAATTTTCTTACAAACCGTGCATTCTGGAATACAGAATTTTCCTTGAGATAACTCAGATTCAAAATTCAATTTTCTAAAACCAATACCGTTGAAGACGTAGCTGCTGCGGACATATTATGCACCAATCCTACTTTAGCATTATCAACTTGTCGATTATTTGCATTTGATTGAAGTTGTTGTGCTATTTCAATAGTTTGAGCTATACCTGTAGCTCCTAGAGGATGACCAGACCCAATTAAACCCCCTCTTGGATTTATTTTAAAATTATCTGTTTCATGTAATTCTTTAATCATATTTATTCCATTACCAGGATTAGAAAACCCTAAAGATTCTAATGCCATAGGTTCACAAACAGAAAATGCATCATGTATTTCTGCAACATCGACATCTTTTGTATCCTGGGTTGCCATTTTTAATGCAGCATGCCCTGCTTGTTTAGTAGATTCCATTGAACTGAGTGATATATTTTTTGTGAATCCTGCTGAAGTTGTTTTTTGACCTATACCTGTAATCCATATTGGGGTATTAGCATATTTTTTAGTTATTTCTTCAGATGCAAGAATAATTGAAGCACTACCTGTACATGGTCTTGAACAATCTAACATTCTAAGATCATCAGTTACTTTTTTAGAATTTATAACATCTTGAATTGTAAAAATTTTGTTTGATAATGCATTAGGATTTTTTTGAGCTTGCTTATGATTTTTAACTGAAACTAATGCTAGTTGCTCATCTGTGATTGAAAATTTACGTTTATAGGATTTGGCAAAAATGGATGCCCAAAATATTGGATGTTTAAACTCCCCTCTAGAATTATCCCATTCTAAAATTTGTCCAGGACCATCATATCTTTCAGCACCATTAATCAGAACCATGTCTGCAAGACCTGATGCAATATAGGAGTATGCTGAAACTATTGAATTTGTGCCTGAATTACACAGACTTTCTATCGAATGGGCGATTTTTGGCTGAATTCCAACTATTTCAGATAAAATTGGAGAGAGGTATTTTGAATTATTATTTGTAGAAACTAAAACTGCATCAATATCCTGTTTATTAATTTCAGGATTAGTTTCAAAAAGTTTTTTTGTAGAGTTTAGTAAAACTGATTCTATTTTTTGATCATCTTTTGTAAATGGAGTAATCCCATATGCAATTATTCCTATTTTAGACATCTTATTCATCCAAAAATGTTTTTTTTAATAACTCACAAGATTCAGTTATGTCTCCAACAGGATTAAATTGAATTATTGGCAAATTAATTCCTATTTCATGAAAGTTTTGAAGTTGTTTTTTACATTCAGTAGGTGTACCGGCTATACAAAGTGAGTGTAACATTGAATCTGTAACAAGTTCATAATTTGATTTAAATCCTGAATTTTTGAATTCATCAAATATGTTGTATATTTCATTCCTGAATCCATTTTTTGCTAAAAATTTTCTATATATTTTACCTACAGATATATAAAACGCCAGTGTTTTTTTAGCACGTTCAATTGCAATATCCGAATCTTCTGCAATACAAGTGATTATCTGACAAGTGACATCAATTTTTTTCTTTGATTGCATTTTTGTTATTGTTTCTTTCATTTCATTTAATGGTCTAAGATAAAAAATTACACCATCTCCAATATCCCATGTTAATTCAACCATCTTTTTATTGACTGCCGCCAAATAAATTGGAATTGATTCTCTTTTTGGTTTTATTAATAATGTAAAATTTTTTAAATTAAAAATTTGCCCCGAATAATCAACTTGTTTTCCTGATAATACTAATCTAATTATCTCAACATATTCTTTCATTCGTTGTACTGGATTTTTAAATTTGTAACCATGAAAAGTTTCAATAATAGACAGGCTACTTGTTCCAAGGCCTAGAATAAATCGACCATCTGACAAAGTATCTATCGTAACTGCCCCCATCGCAATTGATGATGGGCTTCTTGAGTAGATATTGATAATTGATGAGCCTACTTTTTGAGTAGTTGTCTTGTTGGATACTGCGCTTAACATTGAAAAATTCTCCATCCCCCAAGTTTCAGGTATCCAAATTGTATCCGCACCTGATTTAGATAGGATTTCGGTGCATTCTAGGACCTGATTTACTGAAAGCAGAGACCCTAGACTACATGCAATACGCATGAAAATGGTATGACTATTGGATATTTAGCGTATCTGTTTTAGTAATGGGTTAATTTTGATTGAGGCGGAGTATTATCAGATCAGATGATAATTACAAGTATTGAGTGAACAAACTTTCAATGAAAAACCATACTGTGAGACTGCTTTTTGGAATAATGCTACAAAGTATACCTTAGTTAGTAAAGATGAGCCATTTGTAGAAGAAGTAGCATACATGATGGTTACACTGCACAGAACTGGTGCATGAAATTTAAAATTTCATTTTATTATTTTTTCTATTTCTAGTGAACTCTCTTCAATATCTTTGAAAGAATCTATTGAATACCATTTTATTTTTTTAAATTTAATTGTGTTGAGTTTATCTTTATTTGCATAATCTGGAAAAAGCGTTTTTTCTATATCTCCTTTATTTGGTAAATCTTCGAGTATTTCTTTTTGAAGATAATAAATTCCCGCATTCATCCACAAATCTGGAATTTCTTTTTTCTCTTTAAATTTAGATATTTTCTCCCCATTTGTTTTTATAATTCCAAACTTAGTTCTTAATTCAATGGATGCTATAGAATTTGGTTTTTTTAATAGTTTTTTCAAATCTATATTTGTTATTACATCTCCATTAATTACAAAAAATGATTTATCATTAATCATTTTTCCTGCTTTTTTTATTGCACCACCTGTACCTAAGGGGAATTTTTCAATCGAAAATTTTATTTTAACTCCTATTTTTTTGGTAGATAAATAATTTTCAATCATTTTTGATTTATAACCTGTACAAATAATTATTTCAGTTACACCATATTTTTTTAAATATTTTATTTGCCATTCAATAATTGGTATGTTTTTTATAGAAACTAGGGATTTTGGAAGATAATCGGTAATGGGTCTTAATCTTTTACCATAACCACCAGCTAAAATTATCGCTTTCAATTATCTTGGTCTTATTTTTAGAGTATATGAATTCTCTAGTAATTTCATTTAACAAATATCTAAACAACTAATCATGGTTTATCTTGTTTTGTTTTATTAGAATTTACCACTGATTCCATTTTTTTGCAAATTCATTATAGATATTTTCAAGATCTTTAAGCGGCATTTCGATTCCCAATAATCTCATGATTTTATTCCAAGATTCTATGTATTTTTCATCATCAAGACCTTTTCCTAATGTTTCAGCTATAGAGTTAACTCCCTCTGTTTTTCCTAAGGAGTAAATTGCAATCTCTCTATCAGTTAGCATGTTCTGAGTCCTTTTCGGTCATGTAGTAGTGTAATTCTGTATAACATTCAACACAATATTCTTTAAAATCAGTATGATCACAATCATAGACTTTTTTTACATCATTATTGCATTTGGTGCACGTTGGCATTGCTTATCGTTTAAGATTTTTTGATTTTAAGTATGCCTAATCCAATTTGGATTGTTCCTGCAACAATTAATGGGGCTGCTTCGGACATCACGTTTCTTCCTGAGGTTTCTACTTCAACAGGATCAGCATTTCCAATAACAAATGCACCTCCAAAGATTATCAAAAATCCTGCAACAATAATCAATCCTCCAAGACCTTTTGATGGTTCTTTTCTTGCAATGAAATATGCAATAAATGGCAAAATTAGTGCTGGAAGTCCCAGCCCCATTCCTCTGGTTTTATGATCAAATGGAATGAAGCCTTCTTCATTACCAGTAATTTCTACTACAGCAACATCAGCTGCATAAATTACAAGTAAGCCAATTGCAATACCTGTAATTATTAATGCTGCAGTTAAAGCCATATTTCATTCAACTTCCGATAACTAATAAATCTAATTAGATAGATTGAATGCTTGTTTTTTCTTTAAGCCGTTCTAATCTTTGTAATAACTGATCAATTGATTCCCCGTTCATACCAACTATGTTCAAATGTCCTAATTTTCTTAGTGGTTTTGAATTTTTTTTATAATACATTTTCAAAAATATATCTCTTTCTGAAATATCAGGTAGTTGGTATTCTCCTTCAAATCCCTGCGAACCTAAAATATTGTACATAACTGTATTGTGGATTAATTTAGTACTACCAAGATCTAATCCTAGAATTGCTCTTAGATGTTGTTCAAACTGAGATGTGATACTTGATTGTAATGTGTGATGACCAGAATTATGAACTCTAGGGGCTATTTCATTAATTACTATGTTATCATTAGATGTTACAAACATCTCTATGCCAAAAACACCTGCGCCACTAAGAACTGTCATTGTTTTTTCTGCAATTTGTTCAGCCTTTTTTGTAACTTCTTCTGTAACTCTAGCTGGAGCTATTGTTTCACGTAGAATATTTTCTTCATGAATATTTTCTACCAGAGTATATGTTTTGATATCACCTTTTGTATTTCTAGATGCGATTACTGATACCTCCATTTTAAATGGAACAAATTTTTCTAACAATAAATTTTGTCCGTTAAAATAATCAAATGCTTTTTGAATTTCATCTTCTGAGCTGATTTTAAAATTACCTTTACCATCATAAGCATCTCTTCTTGCCTTGAGTAATGCAGGATACCCAAAATTTTGCAACCCGTCTATGACATCTTCAATTCTTTCTATTTTGATAAATTCTGGAACTGGGATATTGTTCTTTAATAAGAAGGATTTTTGTAAAAACTTGTCTTGAATGATTTTTAGTGTCTCCGGAGATGGGTTGATCTCTGCATTTTTTTCAACAGATTTTAGAACGTCACTATCTCCCGACTCAATTTCGTATGTGATGATATCTGACTTGTTGGCTAAATCAATAATTGCATCTTTATTTTTAAAATCTGCAACAATTTGTTCTGCACCTACTTGTGCTGCGGGACAATTTTCCGTTGGATCTAATACTATGATTTTTGATATGTATTCTGGCATTTTTTTTGCTGCTTCAGTAATCATCATTCCAAGTTGACCACCACCAATAATTCCAAGGATCTTTGTCATTACATCACCAATATCCATGTACTAAAAATAGATAATGTTGATTTGAACAATTTTGTTGGATTTTTCATAACAGTTATTGTTAATTACTCTCTAGTTTTTTCTAATATGGTGACATATTCAAAAAAACCCTTAGTTGGAATCATCATGGGGTCGAGTTCTGATAGTAGAGTCATGCAAGGAGCATCTGAAATTTTAGATGAATTTAAAATAAAACATGAAGATCAAATTGTTTCTGCTCATAGAACTCCATCTAGGCTAACTGAATATGCACAACATGCTGAAAAAATGGGATTTAAAGTAATCATAGCTGGGGCAGGAGGAGCAGCTCATTTACCTGGAATGATTGCATCACACACTGTTATTCCAGTTATCGGAGTACCGATACTTGTCTTTAATGATAAACATCCAAAAAAAACGGATGCAAGATTTTCTGCATTTGGAGGATTAGATTCATTATTATCAATTACAGAAATGCCTTCAGGATCTCCAGTTGTGTCTGTTGGAGTGAACAAAGCTGGAAATGCCGGAATTTATGCAATGAAAATTCTTGCAAATGAATTTTCAGATTTAAAAAAGAAGTTAAAACAACATAAATCTGATCAACATAAATCAGTTATGAGAGAATCAGATCAATTAAAAAAAGAAGGTCTATCAAAATTTGCTAAAAAAAATTCAAGTAAATTAAGTTAATAAAGTAAATTGAATATTTTTCTTTCTTAGTCTTTCAATTAACAAATTAGCTTGTTCTTTTCCTTGAGTTTCAAGACTTAGTGTCACACCAGCTGAACCTGCATTGATATTGGAGCTTAGTCTGTCATGAACTACTTCCACAATGTTTGCATTTGCAAGTGTTATTTCATCAACAATTTCTTTGAATGCACCTGGTCTATCAGGCAGTAATATGGATAATTTTAGTAAACGCCCCATTGCAGCAAGCCCTTTGTCTACAATCTGACCTAAAAGATACATGTCTACATTTCCTCCTGCAAGAATTGCAACTACCTTTTTTCCAGGTGCAGGTTTCTTTGAAATTAAATATGCTAGACTAGCTGCACCTGCAGGTTCTACCACAAATTTCATTCTCTCCATTAACAAAAACATTGCTTTTGTGATTTCAATATCATCAACAAGAACAATTTCATCTATAAGCTCACTAATTATGGCAAATGTTAATTGTCCCGGAGTTTTTACAGAAATACCATCTGCGATTGTTCTTGCGCCCCCAGTAGAAGTCAGAGAACCTTGTTTTACTGATTCATACATTGATGGAAATGAACTAGATTGGACGCCAATAACTTTGACATTTGGATTTTTTTCTTTTATTGCAATCAAAGTTCCAGCAGCTAATCCTCCACCACCTATAGGGAGGTAAACTTCATCTACGTCTGGTAAATCCTCTAATATTTCTAATCCTATAACTCCTTGAGCTGCTATGATTTGAGGGTCATCAAATGCATGTATCATAGTAGATCCTGTTTCTTTTGCAATCTCTTTTGCTTTGGCAGATGATTCATCATAATTTACGCCTTCTAAGATTACATTAGCACCATATTCTTTTGTTGCTGCTACTTTTGCAGGAGATGCATTTTTTGGCATAACAATGGTACATGAAATTTTTTCTAATGATGATGCAAATGCTAAACCTTGAGCATGATTACCTGCAGATGCTGCAACAACACCATGTTTTTTTTCTTCATCTGATAATGATTTAATTTTATAATATGCTCCACGAATTTTAAATGAACCAGTTCTTTGTCTAAACTCTGCTTTTAGGTAAACTTCAGAGTCTGTAAGATTACTGAAGACAGATGAATGAATTAACGGTGTCTTCTTTATTTCATTTCCTCGTGTTGAATTTGCCTTTAGTATTTCATCATATGATGGGTTCATTAGAAATGTGCTAGTGGATGGTGTATTTGACTTCTTCTATAGTTGACTTTTTTTGATCTTTATTATCGTGCCCAGACTAGTCATTTTTGATTATTGCTTTCGTTCCTAAATTTCTGATTTAGAGATAGAATTTGAGATTAAAGATTTGTTAATGCCATGTAATTTTATCAATATCTTTGATTTCAATTTTTTTAATTTCATCATAAATTATCTGTTCAGCCAAATTAAAACAATGATGTGCATCAGAATCAATTACATGTTTTCCTTCATGAGCCAAAGAATTTCTGATTTTTCTAAATTTATCTAATAATGCATATTGGTTTTCATCAAAAATATTTATCAGATTTCCTACGTCTAAAACTCTAGAGGTATAGCGACGATCAAAAGTTCGTGAACATTTTTGCTGGATTTCTAAAAATATAATTTGCAACATAAAGCTTGAACTTTGTCACTCTAAAATATTCAGAGACTGCCTTGTTCATTATTGCAAACATTGCATAATATTCTGATACCAGCAACGAATGCTTGCTTGTCTTCCAGCACTGCTCTATCATGTTTAGATATGGTGAACCCTTTGGCAACCAGATTAGTTTGACATCAGGATTGCTTGCAAGATATTCCTTGACTTTCTTTGATTTGTGAACTGATGCCCTGTCCAACATTAGAGCAACCCTGCCATATTTCCAGTGCAACTCCTTGAGATATTCTATAAAGGTCGCAGCATTGAATTTCTGATAAACTCTAAACAGTTGACTGCCATTTTCTGTGATTGTACCATAAACTGCCAAACTCTCATGTCGTCCTGTGTATGGAAGGAATATTCTTTTGGCAACAGGTGACCAGTATTTTTTTCCTATTTTTGTATTCCTTACAAAAAATGCCTCATCAGCCATTGCAATGATGAATCCATTCTTTTTTAGGCGTGAAATTCTCTTTTTGATGCGTTGCTGCCAGCTTTTCACAGCAGATACAGTTGATGATTGATGTGATATTTTTGTGCGGATTTTGCAGACATGCCTACTGATGCATTATCTTTCTAGCATGAGTTATGTGAAATTTTATTCCAGTAGAGTGAAGAATTGTTTGCTGTAGCATTACAGGAGTAAACAAAGTTAGTATGGCTTTGGACATTATTGAATCCATTCTCTTCTTTGAGATAATTCTCGGTCTTCCACTCTTTGGGAGATCGTAGAGGCCATCAAGGCCATACTCCTCAAAACGATCAACTCATTTTCGTACCCAGTTTGTACAGCGGTGCAATGTTTGTGCAGTGTGTTCCAATTCCTTGCCGTCCTTTAGAATCATCAGCACTGCCAAGCATCCTTACTGCAACCCTGGAGTTTTCTTTCTTGTATGCTGCTTCAAGGGATTCTAGATTGTTCATGCATGTCATTGTGTTAACTGATCAAAAAGTCTTTTGTTTTGGAATTATTTGATTCACGAACTTTGTCTCTTCGCTATACAAGGATCATTGTCTTCTAATTGTGAAAAATCATAATCAAAATTCATTTTATAACCAACCTGAGTTAAATCTGTAAATTTTATAGAATATGATTCCCTATATCCCATGAAAAGTAAATTATATAGCGAGAAGTATAAATTCGTGAGTTATTTTCAAGGAATTCTAGTTTGGTTGTTCGTATTTACCTAGGTAAAATAATTTATCCTCTACTTTTTTGATGATTTTTAGTTCACGAACTTTGTCTCTTCGCTATACTTAATGAAATTCATTATGTCTACTGCCAAATCTCTATCATCAGTACCGATTACAATATGACCTTCTTTGAAAATAATCAAAGGAATTTTATTTATTTTGATTGCAAACAACTTTTTTGGATTAAGCTTAGGGATTCTACGTCGTGATTTTGAAGTCATTGTTCTATGTCTTCTTTTTACAACATAGTATTGCAAACAACCCACAAAATTCTGCTGAAAATCCACCATATCTAGTCAAGGAAACAATGATCAAAATAACTTTACTTCAAAACTATAATTGAATAAACCCAAAAACACCTAGTTTGGGCACGATAATATAGATCAAAATAGCTTATCATACTTCTATACAAAAATTGTATGTTTTGTCAAATTTTATGCCTATATTTTGAGGAATGCCTAAATAGTTGAGACTTGGGCATAACTAATTCACAAAAATAAAATCTAAAATTATTTAACAGCAAAGCATTCTTCTTACAACTCTTGGATTCTCATTGCCAATTACACAGTTGTAGTACACTGCCAACTGATACACCAACACGCAAATCAACACAAATGATTTCACGCTATCAAATCCTTTTACTGGCAATATACATGAATGAACAATTCTAAACGTACTTTTTAGTATCTCAAAGAGTGGTTCAATTGAGATTCTTCTATCCCTGTACAACTCTTGACCAATCACAGAATTGTAAAACTCTGCAAGATTAATTCTTTCTGGCGGAGTATGTGGGTATTGCCTTATTGGAGTAATCAATCTGAGATGTTTTTTGCTGCTAAAACGATATAATTTGGAATCATCATATGCAGGATCACATAGAATATTCTTGACTAATCCTGAAAGTGGTTCAACTAGCGTGCAATACATCTGACTGTCATGAACATTTGCAGTGCTGAGATTAGCTGACAATGGAACAATTAGTTTGCCAGTGCTACAACTCATGTGTAATTTGTATCCAAATATCCAACCCTTTGATTTGGAATAGCCCCATTTGGCATCCGTATCAATTCCTGAAATTGGTAAACGATTATTCTTCATGTTTGATTTGTGCCATACTGGACCTGCAGCTTTTAGCATGGAACTGCCAACTGATGCGGATTTGTTCTCTACTATTTTTTCTGAAACAAACAGGTTTCCCATACTGCTGATCATCTGTGTAATTGGAAGATTCTGAAATCTTCTGTCAATGGTACGTCTGTCTGGGATTTGTGTTAGTCTGCAAACCTTGAGCAGTTTGTCATTGTTACATTTGATTGAAAGAAAATAATGAAACGTATTGTTGCTTGGAATTCTCATCCATGATTTTATAATGTATAATTGTACCATTAATACAGTTGGGTAGACATATGGTCTGCCACGTTTTAGAATGTCTTCATACAAAGATAATGTTCCAACCAGATACAAAACACCAATAAGAAATGATTCTGATGTAATATTGCTGGGGATTTTTACATTCATGATATGATGAAATAATATTGTAGAGATCCTTGGCTTTTTTCATTTGAATAATTTGAGAAATTGATTAAAAAATTGAATTAGTTATGCCCAAGTCTCAAATAGTTCAATAATGCGGTTCAAAATATATCAAGGAATCGGAACTCCCCTTTGAAAAAATTTCTCAATTCCCGGTTTCTTGGTTTTAAATTATAACTAAATAATTTTTTTAAATTCATCTAAACGGTTTAAAATATTTTCTTTAACTGAATCAGACATCTTTCTTGGATCAAACAGCCCTTCTTTATTTTTATTTTTAATAAATTCTAAATCTATTGTGCATAAACAACCTTCTTCACCACTAACTAATCTACTATCATCAATTAATACAGGAGATGTCTGATAAGTTTCAATTAAAAGTGAATCAAGTTCATTAAATAATTTAGTCTTTTTTTCTGATAATTCTTGAAAATTTACCCCTGCATCCTTTTCAATTTCAGCGTAAACTTTTTCTCTAAATTCATCATTTTCATAAAATACCTCAAATAATTTTTGATGATCAAAGTCTTTGTATCCCATTTCTTTTAATTTATTTAACACAAATTGATCACTATTGTCTGAAATCTCTTGTTCGTTATTTTTTGCCAAATCAACAATCTTAGATAATTCTTTTTGACAATCTAGTACACGTTGATCTGGTCTGTAATAGAGCAATACATGAAACTGTAATGAAATATGTCCAGATATCAAATAATTCCCTTCCATTATCTCAAATTTTGTAAAAACTCTTCTCAAGTCTTCGTTATTAGAAATAGAAACATCTTGTAAAGACCAATCTTTTAGATTATTGTTAATTTTCTGAAAATAGTCACTTACTTGTTTTTGATCAAATGTTTTCTGCCCTGTTATAGTAGAATCCCCCATCATTACATTGATCTCAGTCATTTTTGTTTTCTCAGTCATTTTTGAGAGAAATAATTTTTGGATCTCTTCATTTTTTTGATTTAATAATTGAATGAATTCATTGGGAGATCTTGTACCTAAGCGCACAAGAAATAGCAAATAATTGTTCTCCTTAAACCTTCATCAATATCTAAATAGAGAAAATATGAGTTTTAGGCATGGTAGAGTTCAAGATTACTTGTATTAATTGCGGTACTGAAATTACAGAGTATTATCATGAAGGATACAAGGGGAATAGAGGAAAATGCCCTAACTGTGGAGTTGATTTTCCTTTAGAATAGGAATATGAAATATGACTGAAGATAAAAATAAAGTAACAGAAGAATCTGAAAGACTTGAAATCTCTAAATCAGATACTATTGTAGTGGATAAGATTCCCAGCAAGCGTAGAGACGAAATATTAGATTCAGAGGGTATGATTTTAGAAACTCAAAAAAGAGTTTGGGGCGCTCTCAAAAAAGGTTATGAATACTCTGGAGTAGTTGATGAATCAGAGCAGTTTCTAAGAAAAAATGTATTTTTAAAATTAGGCATGGTAGTACTCTATGTTGATTTGGTAGGTTCAACAACAATGATATTAGAATTGCCTACAGAAAAAATTGCAATAATTGTAAGTTCATTTGCACAAGAGATGGCTGCAGTAATTAGACAACATCATGGTTATGTCCTAAAGTTTGTAGGTGATGCTGTTATTGGATATTTTGTCTCAGATGAAGATGATAATTACGGAACAGAGGCAGCAGATGATGCAGTTCTATGTGCAAAGTCAATGATCTCAGTAATTCAAAAAGGAATCAACCCAATTCTAAATCAATATGACTATCCAGATTTGATGGTAAAGGTTGGAGTTGACTTTGGACACAACATTGTAGTTAGATATGGATCTGATGTAGACCATTCACACGTTGATTTGATGGGTCCTGCAATGAATATTGCTTCAAAAATTCAAGGCATGTCAAGACCTAACCAAATTTTGATTGGTAATGATGTATTTCAAAGAATACATCCAGATTCACAAAACGAATTCAAACAAATTAGTTGGAAAGATAATGAATGGAAATATCGTTCTAGATTAACTGGTGAAATTTACAAAGTATATCAATACAGAGGATAATTTCACATCAAATTATCAAATGGTGAAATTGTTTGGACATTCAACATGTTCATAATGATGTTCAGTAAATTTTTCTTGAACAACATAGATTACAATCTTGTGAAGATCTTTTTCTTTGATGTCTTTTTTACATTTGAGACATGTCTTTTTTGAACCGGCCATGTGTATCAGCGATCCAAATGGGGAATCTATAAGGATCAGCGATCAGCTCAGTTTGAGTTAAAATGACTAAAATTTTACTAAAGGGTATATCAAATGCCTAAAGTAAGGCAGAAATATAGTAAATATTGATCAAATTCATGGATAATTCGATAATGAAACACCTCCAAGACCTCTATGGATTAAATCCAAATATTCCTCACATGGCATTACAGTTTCCAAGATTACCACCAGGACTGACTCATCCAATGTTCAAAATATATGAGAACCCAATGAAGGAGCAATTCTCACAAGAAGTTGCATCTATCAATCAAAAACTACAAGGATTTCAGCATATGTATCAGCAATATGCAGCTGGATTATTATCCATGAATTCAACAGTTATTCCTCCCGGACACCCATTATACAGTAGACAAAATTCTGTTGAAACACTTCAAACTGAAAAGGATAAACTGATAAAAGAAAATTTGGAGTTAAAGAAAAAATTAGACAAAGAAACTACCCCCACTAAACAACATTAAAGACTTTCAAATTTTAAAATTTGCAATTAGTAAGAATCCTTATTAATTTCTAAATTTAATTTTGAATATGGCAAAAACTCCTGTAGAGAAATGGAAAAACATAGTAATAAAATATAGAAAACAATGTCAAAATATTCTAAAAATATCAAAGAGTATCAGATATGCAGGAGTCATAAACGTGTATGGTAGAACTTTAACTGGAATAGTTCGACCAAATCTAAAACCCCTATTAAGATCAGAACAAGTAAAAAATGAATTTTTTATAATTTCTACTTTGATGTCTTTAAGAAAAAATACTGCACATACAGTAGGAAAATTAGAACATGTAATTTTACAGCATCAAAAAATTACAATTTTAATTTTACAAAAAAATGATATCACATACTATGTTTCAATTAACAGAAAAGAGAAAAGTGTAGAAAAAATTATCTCGTCAATAAAAAAGATAATCTAAGCTGGAGTAAATCCTCGATATCCGCCTGTTTGTTGAGCTTTATCATCAAAGATTGGTTCAAATAATGAAATCAAATATCCGTCAGGATCTGAAATTACTGCATTTTTCCCTGCATCTTTTTCTACAATATCACGATGAATCTTGACTCCCTTTTCTTTTAATTCGTCAATTGAGGATTGTACATCTCCAACAAGAAATCCTATAGTAATACCATTGTCAATAGAACTGCCAACATGTTCTGCAGTTAACGATGCTGGGTGTAAACTCAATAAAGCACCAGATGTTCCCAAATCAACCCAAGATCTTCTTTGGTTTTTGATTGGGAGGCCAATTATTTCATGGTAAAATGCTAGTGATTTATCTATGTCACCTACAGCCAAAATTACATTTCCAACTTTTTTGATATTCACGGATCTATTATAATTGGATGTTCTTTAAATCCTTTCACTGAACTTCGACCATTGTTTCAGTTCTTTCTACACCATTGATCTTTTGAATCTGGTTAGCCACTTCTTTAATCTGAATTAATTGTTCAACATCAATTACTGCAACAGCGTCAAATTGCCCACTAGTTGGGAAAGAATCAGATATGGATGTAATCTTGAGCAATCTTGCAGCAATGAGTTTTTTTGGAGATTTTACTAAAATGATTGCTCTTACCAACCTAGATTTACCTCCACTTCAATTAGTGTCTCAGTAGTAACAATATCCTTGATTTTTTTAAAATCAATCACCATACTGTTTATTTCATCAATATTTCCTTGCAAAAGTACACTGATATCGGCTCTACCAGTAACAACCATAATTTGTTTTACAACTTTACGTTTTTTCTTTAATATTTCAACAACTGAATCAACCTTACCTGGCTTTACCATAATCAGACATAGGGCACGCATGAATAGTATAGATCATAGGATCGGATAAAGATTCCTAGTCAGATGCTTCTTGAGATCTTGCTTCTTCAAGATATGCTCTTCTTTCTTCATTTACTTTTTCTTGATCAATTTCAATATCATCATCGACTATGACAATACCCATATCATCAAATGATTCTTCTTTTGCCTTTTTACCCTTTGATTTGCTAGATTTGGCTTTTGATTTACTAGCCTTTGTTGATTTTGTTTTAGAGGTTTTTGTTACAGAAGTTTTTTTTGTGGGCTTTTTTACAGCTATTTT
Source organism: Candidatus Nitrosopumilus sp. (assembly GCA_965248045.1). Taxonomy (GTDB): domain Archaea; phylum Thermoproteota; class Nitrososphaeria; order Nitrososphaerales; family Nitrosopumilaceae; genus Nitrosopumilus. The sequence continues at coordinate 421,095 of CBDFIG010000002.1, read as the reverse complement.
TTCAGCCATGAATGTCGAAAATCTAAAGTTTACCTGGTTTTTAAAGATTATGCAGAATTCTTTTTTAGCAAAAATTATGGCAAAAAGACTTTGGGAGATCAATTTAGCATAATATTTTCATAATTACATACATCGATCATTTGATTTGGCATGTTAGTATTGTAACAGACTAAAAAATAAATCAAAATTTCAATTAACAATGTTCATGTCAGCATGTCCAAAATGTGGAAACGAGCCTGAAGGCACAAATAACTCAAGAGTAAATTTTCTTAAGAATCGTAGAGGTAAAGTAGACGCTGTCAGCATGTCCAAAATGTGGAAACGAGCCTGAAGGCACAAATAACTCAAGAGTAAATTTTGATTGTTCTTTGCTGATGGCTGCAGCCGTTAACCAGTATGGCACTGTAGATTAATCGTTTACCCACATCTTCAGGAATTGATACAGATGCCAAATGGGGATATTCCAAATCAAAGGGTTGGGTAAGAAACTAATTGTTCCATTGTCAGCTAATCTCAGCACTGCATCGATTCCAAATTATATCATTTTAGCAACAAAAAACATCTATTGATTACTCCAATAAGGCAATACCCGCATACTCCGAGGTAAAGTAGACGCTGAGAAACAGTGTAAATTCTGTAATTAACTATGAAAATAGTAGCCATCCAAGTCAATAATTTACTCTAGATTTACTTTATTCATCTGTTGATTCATTAAAATCTTGATGGGAGGTGAAAGGAAATAGCAACATTGGCAGATTATACAATCATTGGTGATTCAGTCAGTTTGGCAAAAATTGAAGATAAAGCATTTACAATCAAATTCATCGAAGACTCAGACTATACTCAAGGTGGTGAAGTTACAAAAGGCGTCAAGATCACTACCTAAGAAACATTTGAGATTGATGGTAATCACATCAACAAGTTTTACACCACAAGAGTGGCAATTGTAAAGAAATTCAATAATGAAAAACTTCGAGATGATGTGAATAAAGGAACTCCATTAGGATCTGTAAAATGTGTCTCTGAAAAATCGGCATCTGGTAAAAACTACTTTAATTTAATAGATGCATAGATGGGTTTTCGATCTTTTCTTTATTTCTAAAGAAAAGATAATAAAATGAAAACCAAATATGGTAAGTGAAATCTCTACTTAACCCTATGTCATTATAAAAAAAGACGTAGGTTCGCCACAATTATTTTCAAATTAATTACAAAATGTTCAAAAGTATGATCTATCAAAAGTGAAAAGTATGAAAATATGACAGTGCCGCGGGCGGGATTTGAACGCGCGACAGCCCGGTCTTCAGCCGAGTGCTCTCCCAGGCTGAGCTACCACGGCACTTAGAAAAAGGCAATCATTTGAGGAATTAAAGTTTGTCTTTTCAGATCTTCCATGGGATGTCGTCTCGATTTTTTCTTTTATTGATTAGACGACCCATTACAAAAAATAAATCAGATAATCTATTGAGATATTTTATACAATTTGAGTTGATTCCATCTTTTTCGCTTAATTTAACCACTAGGGTTTCTGCTCTTCTCACAATCGTCCGTACATAGTGTAATTGTGCTGCTGCAACATCTCCTCCAGGCAGAATAAAATTCGTCAAAGAGGGGAGTTCTGCCTCAAATTTGTCAATATACTGTTCTAGTTTTTCAACCATATCTAATGCAACTCTGTTTTTAATATCATTTAGATTTGGATTTGAAAGATCTGCTCCAACTAAAAATAAGTCATTTTGAATATCTGTTAAAATTTTTTGGGCATCTTCATCCAATGAATTAACTAATACTATCCCTAGTGCAGCATTTGCTTCATCTACGGTACCATATGCAATAATTCTTGGGTGGGATTTTTCTATCCTGAAATTTCCTTGTAGACCGGTATTTCCATCATCTCCAGTCTTGGTATAGATCTTCATTGACTAGTAATGACAAAATCAACTATTATGTTATTCGAAATCTCAGAATATGAAAATTCATTAGGAGAAAATATTGTCAATATTATGATAAAATGATATTAGATTTTTTTAAAACTGCTGCAAATCTCAAAAAAATATCTAGACAGGGGTGGATAAACAAACTAGCTATAAAAAATCCTGAATCTGTTGCAGACCATTCTTATTCAATGGCAATAATAGGCATGATAATATCAGATTTAGAAAATTATAATTCTGAAAAAATAATGAAAATGGTGTTACTGCATGATTTAGCTGAATCAAAAATTGGAGATCATACTCCTGAACAACTCGATAAAAAAGAAAAAAAGGATTTAGAAAATAATGCATTTCATAAAATTATTAAAAATTTACCAGATTTAATTAAATCACAGTATTTGCAAATTTGGCAAGAATACCAAGAAAATAGTTCTCCTGAATCAAAAATTGTACATCAAATTGATAGATTGGAAATGGCCCTTCAAGCTAAAGTATATGAAAAAGATGGACATTCTAAAGAAAAACTTGAATCATTTTTTGAATCTGCAAGAGCAGGTATTACTGATACTAAATTAAAAGAATTATTTACAAAGATTATCAAAGATACGGAGTGAGATATGTCTGAAAAATCTAAAGAGGAGTTAATTGATGCACAAAAACAAGTGATAGGAATCTTGTTTGAGGTAATTAAAAGACTTCAGGCAAATAATGATCTGGATGAAGAATATTTTCAGATAATTACAAAAGATGACAAAAATAAAACTCGCCTCAAGGAAATTTTTGACGAAAGAACAGAAAATGCAAAAATTGTTGGAATACTATTAGAACAACTAGAAACCTAATCACAACCACATTCATCATCAGAAATAATTCTCAGATGAGCTGTTTGTTGATATTTATCTTGAACATAATTTGAAAGATTTACAATTCTAATTCGAGACTCTTTAGATTTCCAACTTCCCTCATTTTCAAACCAAAATTCTATTTCATCAACATCATATCTTTCGCCACTATCGACAATAGTTTTAAAAATAGATTTTATTTCATCTACATCTGATTCAGATAATTTTGTTTTATCCTCAACTAAAGTGGTGATTTCATTTAGTTTGATTATTACATTATTTGTTAGTGGCATTAATTCAGAAAATCTAAGATTCTATAACAATCTTTTGAAGCGATATTGTTTTTATAACAACTGGATTACTTGTGAAATATGCAGTATTTTCAGGCTTTAAAACTAGGTCAGAAAAGAGTTGCAGATGCAAGAGAGTATCTTAACAAGTTAACTGATGGAAAAGCAATGCCTGCATTAGCCTTAACTGACAATAAATCTAACATATGGGAACCAGTGGGTGAAGAAAATCTTTATGCATTTGTTGATGAATCAGCAGGTTTTGTCTTGACTGATAATAGTGGATACATCCTTGCATTAGTTGACAAAACTGGCTCCTCAAAGACAATAGTTCAAGGCGTGACACAACAACAAAAAGAAAATTTAGAGAAGGCATTTGAGGCTGACAACATATCAAAATTTGAAGGTAAAGTTATTCTTCCAGTCTAGTGTCTAGCCTTAAAACGTAAACCTTTAGTTAGATGGGATAGAAAATAGTAAAATGACTAAATTTTCTCAAGAGATAGAAGTTAGTGGCCACATAATTGATTCTTTGATTTTAACTAAGATCTTTGATAAAATAATGGACCTTAAAGGAGAATTTCAAGTACAAAAAATCGACATTGGTAAAAGAAAAAAAGATCAATCCTATGCACGATTACTTGTTACAGGAAAAAATCAAAAACATCTAGATAATATTTTAGAAACAATTTATCGAGAAGGAGCAGTATCTAAGATTCAAAAAGAAGTTACATTAAAAAAATCTTTAAAAAACTATGTGATGCCGGATAATTTTTACAGTACAACAAATAATCATACTCAAGTTTTTCACAAAGGAAAATGGATTCAAGTAGAAAATATGATGATGGACAAGTGTATTGTTATAAAGGGAAATAAAGCATTTTGCGTTCCAGTAAGAGGCATCAAAAAAGGAGACCAAATAATTGTTGGAGAAAAAGGAATTAAAATTACCCCACCTGAACGTCCAAGAGAAGGAGTAAATGTTTTTGAATTTATGGGAAGTTCCAGCTCAAGTGAAAGACCAACTCAACATATTGCAAAAAAAGTTGCAGAAGACATCTACAATACCAAAAAGAAAGGTGAGAAAATAGTCATAGTAGGAGGCCCTGCCATAGTGCATACTGGTGCATCTGATGCAGTGTCTGAACTAATCAAATCAGGGTATATTGACGGGGTATTAGCAGGAAATGCTCTTGCAGTTCATGATATAGAATATTCAACACTTGGAACATCATTAGGAATGAATGTGCGCGATGCAACCTTGGCATATCATGGACATAGGAATCACATGGATGCAATCAACTCTGTGTTCAAAGCTGGTTCTATTGCAAATATGGTAAAAACCAAGAAATTGAGAAAAGGGATTATGTATGAATGTGTAAAAAATAAAGTACCATTTGTGTTGGCAGGATCCATACGAGATGACGGACCATTACCAGACGTCATTACGGATGTCACAGAAGCCCAACGAGAATACAAAAAAGTTCTAAAAGATGCAGATATGGTAATTATGATTTCAACTATGCTTCATTCTATTGCAACTGGAAATATGCTCCCAGCAAATGTCAAAGTAATTGTTGTGGATATTAGTCAACCAACAGTTACAAAATTAATGGATAGAGGAACATGGCAAGCATTAGGAATTGTATCGGACGTTGGTGCATTTTTACCAATGGTTGTGCAACAAATTAGAAAAAAGAAATAATCAAGGAATCAATCTAGGATGCAACAAGTGTAACTCTCTGAATCAAGTTCAATTAGGTGTATTTGTTCACTATGCTTGGTTCCACGCATTTTTGTCACCTGAATAGTTCTCTTTATACTGTCTTCTTTTCGAGTATAGCGGAGTTGAATAATTCCTGAAGTTACAAACCACTCTAATGGGATTTCATCACTTTCAGAGTATTCAGATAGAATAAACTTGTTACCCCAAAGTTCTCTAAGGCTTGAACCATACCTTGAAGTCCTTGACGCATGTAAAACTGATCATTGTATTGCATTGCCAAAATTGTGAGTCAATAACAACACGTTTTGCCTCAATTCGTTTTATGCTGCTTAAAAGTAATTTTGTCAAATGCTCAAATGGTAACTGCTCTCCTCTGTAAAGAGATTCATCTTTTCCAATTAACTTATCTTGAATTTTAAATGGTCTTGCATCAACATCATATTTGTCCAATTTTGTAATTTTTGGGTCATTTTTACTCATAGATATTGAACTGCGTTCGATCTGTGTTTTCAACTTGAATAAATTTACTAAAATATTCATTAACAACTCATCCCAATACTCTCCAATACATCACAATTGATGCCAGGTATACAAACCCAAGATAGTTCTCACAGTTCTTTTCATATCTGATTCTAGTCCTGTGAAAACCATTTTTCAGCCACGCAAAGAATCTCTCCACAACATAACGAACTGCATTGCATTTGCTGTATGATTTGTTTTCTGATGATTTGTTATTTTTTCTAAATGGAATGCATGAAATGATGTTTCTGTTTTTCAGATATTCCCTAATGAGATTTGCATCATATCCCTTGTCTGCATAAACTGAAACAGTTTGGTTCATCATATCATCATCTACAAAATCAGAAATTGATTCTACTGTGTCAATGAATTTTGTGCTGTCATGAACATTTGCAGGACTGCATACGATTGATATTGGCAGGCCGTTTGATTCCACTGCAACATGTATTTTTGTGCCTGTAATCTTCTTAAAACCGTCATATCCTATACTCCCTAACAAAATTTTATGATCCATTGATCTGATTTATCATACCAAACAGAATATGGATCAGAAATAACACATCAAACCATGAATGAACAAGAATTAATTCAAGCCTACAAAGATGAAAAGGATGTCAAGGTGAAAGAAAGACTGTTTTTGATAAAGCAGGTATTGCTTGACAAAAATATCGCATCTCATGTTGCAAAGAGTCTTGGACGTGTACGCTCCTGGGCATACAAGTGGCTAAGAAGATTTACAGAATATGGAATTGCAGAATTACATGATATGCCAAGAACTGGAAGGCCAACTAGCATACCAAAAAAGAAACTAGTTAGCATCCAACTACAAATTGCAGAGAAACAATCCAGGTTGGAGTGCAAAACAAGTGATGAATCTAATATATGAGAAATCAGGAGTAAAATACCACGAGGTTCATGTGTATAGGTTATTACACAAATGGGGATTTGTTCCAAAAGTAGCACAGAAGAGATTTGTAAATTCTGCCACACCTGAAGAAAAACTCTGGTTTAAAAAAAATCTAAAGAAGAAATAGCCTCAAAAATGGCAGAAGGCTTTACAGTTCTTGCACAAGACGAGTCCATATTTTTAGCTGATGCAGTATTTAGAAAAAAGATGTGGGTAAAGAAATGTACACGCCCAGTCATACTGTTAACGGCTCACATCAAAAGACAGTCATTTTTGGTGCATCAAGTAGTGATGGCAAACAATTCTTCAGACAGTATGACAAGTTTGATCAGTATTGTTTCTTGGATTATCTAAGGCAGTTAAACAAAAAGTTTGGCAAAATACTAGTCTTTGCAGACAGGGCACCACAACACAGATCAAATATCATAAAGAGATACCTTGAGAAAAATGACGATGTGGCATTACATTGGTTTCCAAAAGGCTCACCACAGTTTAATGCAGTTGAAGAAGTGTGGAGGCAAGGAAAGTATGATTTGTTGGTATCTCAGTATCAGCCATCATTGAGTAATCTGAAAAATAGAATTTCCAAATATTACAGAACAAGGAGATTCAATTTGGATATTATCAAATATATGCAACGTGAAGATGGTTGATGAACTTATGTTAGAGAGTATACAAGGAACAACAGTAACGCAGGTGATGATTTACTGACTGATAATCTCAATGTTGATCATAGCTTTGCGGCTTTTGTTAAGTCTTGTGTTCAGGATGGCCTGTTGCATAATGCGGATTTCAGGCCGTGACAATTTGGCCGCTTTTTGTAGTCTGGGCACTATTATGCGACAGGCCAACACAACATCACATCTTAAATCAGATCAATACAGAACAGGAACAATGTGGCTGCCAATAATCCTCCTTTTTGCCATTGGGGCTGTGGTTGCACTCCCGGCAGCAGTAGCAACAACAGCAACAATACCACTTACCCATGATCAAATACAGGGGATGCCCCCACTGGAAAAAACATGTAAGAAACAGCAGCACGTGCTGGCAGAGAGACCAGATGGCAGGCTTGCATGCGTGTATGAGAGTACAGCTGAGAAGCTTGGATGGATGATGATAACAATGATGATACAGGCAGAGAATATGTCTAAGATGCAAAACACGAATGATACAGGCCCGCATACTGTGGCGCATCAGGCTGACAGCCACTGGAGCTCCGATGACTTTCCATCATTACCCCTGCAGAGCACAGTAATGCCAGAGTATAATATATTTCCAATGTTTGAGTATGATCTGTTTCCGGACGTAGAGGTACAGATGCCAAAAACCACTCCGCTAAATGAGTCCCTGACTGTAACCATAAACTATGACTTTACCCCCAAGAAAGGACTGAAGTTTGATCCAGAAAAGATCCTCCCCCCCCCCCAGTGCCGGATCCCTTACTGATGAGGGTATGACGCCAATATACCAGAGCGCTGTGTTTCTTGTAAAACATCCGCCACAAATGAGGATCACCTCCTCTGAATACCCCATCAAAACATATGAAAGCGACGATTGGGAATGCAGGGGCATCAGCTGGATAGCGCTCCCGTACAACGGAAACGTTCCGCACCAGGCAAGGATCTCCTTTGCGCCAACGGTGCAGGCCCCGCATATTGATGAGGAGATCTTTCACATCTCTCCTGAATATTCTGGGACAGTCGGCAGAGAACAGTGGTACATCTCAGCCAATGACGGCATGTTCTTGATCTCGCCGTTCCAAAAGGCGGCTCCCAAGGAATTATCGCCTGACTCGGGCAACGTGACAATACGGTTTGATCAGAACCACTATACATGGACTGACAGGGTCGGCATAAGCATATCTGCACCAGAGTACAACAACAATCCCGAGTCCGTCCAATACATTGGTGGAAACTATGTAGACTCCGGACAAGTCAGCATATACACCGGCGCTGCAAGCATTGACAGGTATGTCCTCAAGGAGACCGGCAAAGATACCGGCATCTTTGCAGGCCATGTAACCCTTACCGGGTTTTTGCACGATGCAGACGGTGATAAACGGACTGGGGATGAATCAGGATTTGACACAGACCCCAGAACCGGCGGTACCGGACCTGCAAACGGACTGCTTGCAACATCGGTCATACCCGATACCGTTACAGTCGCCTTTGGCTCCTCGCTAAATCACACCATAATGACTGAATCCGCACCAATCAGATGGAATGCCGGTACCATTCACTGGCTTGATGATTTTGGGATAATAGTTAACAACCGCGATTTTAATGGCTTGACAGTAGCCAATACGCGCGTAATAGACCCTGATATGAACCTGAATCCGGAACTGCCTGACAGTTTTGAGATTGTCCGTTGGTCAAACACAGACAGGGGGGGTCATGATATTAAAGTAACTGAGACTGGCAATTCTACTGGAATATTTGAGGGAAGAGGGTGGTTCACACAAACAGTCGAATCGGACCACAGGCTGATGTACTATCCTAATGATGTCATCCATGCCAAATATACAGACAATACAATACCTGATGACATGTGCGAAATCAAGCACGTTCTTACTAGTTTAACCATATCTGATAACATGCCGGTAGGCGACTTTACCATTTTGAGGTAGAAATAACAATCAGTCCTTCCCAAACGTGATCCAAAAGCGAGCGGGCAGTCAGTACAACCAAAACAGACCAATTAGGGACGACACCCAGGACAGGCCTTTTCTCAAGACAAAAAACCAACCCGGGATACAACTAATTCATCCCATACATCACAATTGATGCCAGGTATACAAACCCAAGATATAGCGACGAACATTTTTGCAGGAATCTAAAAACATAATTGATGATATCGAGTTCAACTTTTGAAGGATTTGTGCGATGATCCCCATTTGTGTAACAATCTATACACATGAACCTCGTGGTATTTTACTCCTGATTTCTCACAACCTGATTGTTTCTCTGCAATTTGTTTTTGCAACATGAGATGCGATTTTTATCAAAAACAGTACCTTGACATCCTTTTCATCTTTGTAGGCTTGAATTAACATATTCATGGTTTGATGTGTTATTTCTGATATCTGTTTGGTATGATAAATTAGATCAATGATCATAAAATTTTGTTAGGGAGTATATACAAACCCAAGATATAGACGATCAAAAGTTCGTGAACATTTTTGCATAAAGTATTTTGACACTGCATCATTCATTATTGCAAACATTGCATAATATTCTGATACCAGCAACGAATGCTTGCTTGTCTTCCAGCACTGCTCTATCATGTTAAGATGTGGTGAACCCTTTGGCAACCAGATTAGTTTGATATCAGGATTGCTTGCAAGATATTCCTTGACTTTCTTTGATTTGTGAACTGATGCCATGTCCAACATTAGAGCAAACCCTGCCATATTTCCAGTGCAACTCCTTGAGATATTCTACAAAGGTCGCAGCATTGAACTTTTTATAAACTCTAAACAGTTGATCTCCATTAATCGTGATTGTACCATAACTGCCAAACTCTCATGTCGTCCAGTATATGGAAGAAATATTCTTTTGGCAACAGGTGACCAATACTTTTTCCTATTTTTGTATTCCTTACAAAAAATGCCTCATCAGCCATTGCAATGATGAATCCATCCTCTTTTAGGCGTGAAATTCTCTTTTTGATGCGTTGCTGCCAGCTTTTCACAGCAGATACAGTTGCATGATTGATATGATATTTTTGTGCAGTTTTTGCAGACATGCATACTGATGCATTATCTTTCTAGCATGAGTCATGTGAAATTTTACTCCAGTGGAATAAAAGATGCTTTGCTGCAACATTACAGGAGTAAACAAAGTTAGTATGGCTTTGGACATTATTGAATCCATTCTCTTCTTTGAGATAATTCTCGGTCTTCCACTCTTTGGGAAATCGTAGAGGCCATCAAGGCCATACTCCTCAAAACGATCAACTCATTTTCGTACCCAGTTTGTACAGCGGTGCAATGTTTGTGCAGTGTGTTCCAGTTTCTTGCCATCCTTTAGAATCCTCAGCACTGCCAAGCATCCTTACTGCAACCTTGGAGTTTTCTTTCTTGTGTGCTGCTTCAAGGGATTCTAACTTGTTCATGCATCTCATTATGCTAACTGATCAAAAAGTTTTTTGTTTTGGAATTATTTAGTTCACGAACTTTGTCTCTTCGCTATACCTTAACTTGCACACAGCACGCCAGATAGACACTGGTTAATCTTGATGTCTGTATAAGAAGAAAAATTCAGATATATTTTTTGTTGGTTTTGATATAGAATTTTACAAACCATTTTAGAAAATAAATTTCGTTGGTTCTTAGGTTTCCCTTTTCAAGTGCCTTGTAGTACGATATCCTATCTAAAAATCTTATGTTAAGTGGAGGATAGTTGTTTTTGATCAACACATAATTCATTATCAGTCTAGAAACTCTTCCATTTCCATCCCCAAAAGGATGTATGTTTACAAAACGAAAATGAGCCAACGCAGATAAAATTACTGGATTTGTTGTTTTTCCTGATTTTTTATACCATGAATAAAACTCCTTTAGGAAGTTTGTAACAAATTTCCAGTGAGGGAATTTTGATTCGCTGTTTGTAATAAACACTGGATATGTTCGCACTATTCCGGCAAACTCTTTCATAGTTTTTTCAAACATTTCTTTGTGCCATTTCAAAACTGTCTTTTCGTTAAACTCTGGAATGTTTCTGATCATTTTTAGGAAGATTGCATGGTGTTGTTTTGCTTCTATCATGTCTTCTTCTGGTTTGTGATATGGAGTAAGTGAGAATTTTAACAAATCAAAAGTTTCTCTTTTAGTCAATGTAGAGCCTTCAATTTTTTGAGTGTCATGTGTAAACCCAATTGAGAACTCTTCAAGGAATTTCTGCTTTAGTTTATCGTGTTGATTGTTGTATCCTTTTTTAATTGAAATTAATTCTGGTTCTGTTGTTTTTTTTAAAATCTCCATCTCAAAATTTATTTTTAGATTTTCTATGTCATCAGGTATTGCCTTACCAAGATATTTTTCGTGTTGTTTTTTTCCAGTATTATGTATGAGATAGTAAAATGTTCTGTTGCCCTTTTTTCTTTGAATCACTGATACCATACAATAATTTATCCAGTGTATTATTTAATTATTATGTAAAATCTTAAAAAAGGCTGGGTAATATTTTTATAGATAGTTGAGACTTGGGCATAATGATTTACAAAAATAAAATCATTTAACAGCAAAGCATTCTTCTTACAACTCTTGGATTCTCATTGCCAATTACACAGTTGTAGTAGTACACTGCCAACTGATACACCAACACGCAAATCAACACAAATGATTTGACATTATCAAATCCTTTTACTGGCAATATACCAATTCTAAACGTACTTTTTAGTATCTCAAAGAGTGGTTCAATTGAGATTTTTCTATCCCTGTACAACTCTTGACCAATCAAAGAATTGTAAAACTCTGCAAGATTAATTCTTTCTGGCGGAGTATGTGGGTATTGCCTTATTGGAGTAATCAATCTGAGATGTTTTTTGTTGCTAAAACGATATAATTTGGAATCATCATATGCCGGATCACATAGAATATTCTTGACTAATCCTGAAAGTGACTCAACTAGTGTGCAATACATTGACTGTCATGAACATTTGCAGTGCTGACATTAGCTGACAATGGAACAATTAGTTTACCAGTACACAACTATGTGTAATTTGCATCCAAATACCCAAACCCTTTGATTTGGAATAGCCCCATTTGGCATCTGTATCAATTCCTGAAATTGGTAAACGACTATTCTTCATGTTTGATTTGTGCCATCTGGACCTGCAGCTTTTAGCATGGAACTATCAACTGATGCGGATTTATTCTCTACTGGTTTTTCTGAAACAGACAGGTTTCCCATTTGCTGATCATCTGTGTAATTGGAAGATTCTGAAATCTTCTGTCAATGGTACGTCTGTCTGGGATTTGTTGTATTTTACAAATCTTGAGTAATTTGTCATTATTTGGTTTTATGGATAGAAAATAATGAAACGTGTTGTTGCTTGGAATTCTCATCCATGATTTTATGATGAATAATTGAATCATTAGAATCGTTGAATAGACGTACGGTCTGCCAGGTCTGAGTACCTCCTCATACAAAGATAATGCTCCAACCAGATACAAAACACCAATAAGAAATGATTCTGATAGAATGTTGCTGGGGATTTTTACATTCATGTTGCAATGAAACAATATTGTAAAGATCCTTGGCTTTTTTCATTTGAATAATTTGAGAAACTGATTAAAAATTAGAATTAGTTATGCCCAAGTCTCAGATACTATCAAAGAAATAAAATCTACAGTACAAGAAATAATCGATAATGAAATCATACCTGAGGCAGAAGCATTATCTATAATAGAACCAATACAACAAGAAAACAATTCAGAAATTGCACAAATGATACTTGCAATTGTGGGATTAGGTACATTATTTAGAACAGTTTATGGAGTTAAAAGAAAAGTTGATGATAACTCTAAACGAATTTCTATTAATCGAGAAACAATAAGAAAAAAAATCATTGCCCCGATAGTTGGATCAAATCCTAAAGATATCCTTCAGTCAAGACTAGCTAAAGGGGAGATTACATTAGAAGAATACAAAAAAATAAGACTAAAACTATACTGATTTTGGAGTAACCATCAGACTTTGTGGAGTTTGTAATTCATGTAATGAGTCTTTTTTAATATTCTCAAAGAACTTGTTGATCATTTCAATTCCTGCAACAATCTTTGGGGCGTTAGTTTTTACAAATTCAAATTTTTCAGAACTTGTTTTTGGTTTATTTTCAAGATAAGTTTGGTAAACTTTAGCCCCATCATAATCCACATATGCTATTCTTGCACTAAAGTCAGTTCTCTCTAAAACAAGACTGTCTCCACCAACAATTGCAGTATGATATGGATGTACAATTAAAGACTCAGATAATTTCTGAGATGTGGTAATTTTAGCTCTTTTTAGATCATCTCTAAATGCATTAAAATCAGCTAGAAGGTAAAAGGTTGCATCAGGTTTTGTCATCTTAACTCCTTCAATGGCAGATAATGCATGGTAAGTGTATTCTCCCATTAAGTGATGAATATTTCGAGTTACATCAAAATAATCATCGATTTCTTTACTAATTTCAAACCCAGCAACAGCAGCATGTTGAATTGGGGTAGACACTGCAGTATACTCTGTTGCAAGAATTTTCTTGAATTGTCGTCTTAGATCAACTGCATGCTGTGGAAAAATTACATAACCTAATCTATAACCACCAGCAGCATGTGATTTAGATAATCCATTTGTAACAAATGTACCTTCTGGATAAATTTTTCCCATACTAACAAATTTTGAAAAATCATAAGTGGTCTGAGCATAAATTTCATCAGAAATTACAGTAATGTTTTGTTCTCTACACACATATGCAATTTCTTCTAATTCGTATTTATCATGCAATAATCCAGTTGGGTTGTGTGGGTTGTTTAAAATCAAAATCTTTTGGCGGTCTTGTAACCTAAGTGCTAATTTCCTTAGATCACCAGGAGATATTTTCTTATTTGCACGAGCTGGTAACATATGGAAGTTTTTCTTTAAGAATCGAATTTGTGGAAGATAGCCTAACCAAGCTGGAGTTGGTAAAATCACAGTCCCATGTAAGATTTCTAAAAGATTAAAAATCAACTCTTTAGTTCCAGGTCCAACATAGATTCGTTCAGGGGCCACATCCATTCCAAAATAGTGTTTGTTGTATTTTGAGATAGCATTACGCAATTCAGGAATTCCTGGGACAGGAGCATATGCTCCTTTGTTGGCATTTTTGATTAGTGCTACTTGAACAAGTGGAGGTACAGGGAATGGGGATTGCCCAAATGCAAATCCATAGTAACCAAAACTACACTCAGGATGAGGGCACGTAGTGTGAAATTCCTGTAAAAATGTGTTTAATTTGAGATTCTCAGGCATCTCTATATCCTCTACCTGCTGGTCAACTACAAATTTCAATATTGAGTATTATGAGAAATGATTAAGAGTCAAAGCGTGAAATAGTAAGTATCAATGAGTTAGCTAATCTTCACCTAATTTTTTGATTTCATCTAAAATATTTGGATTTTCAAGAGAAGATAAATCACCTAATTCTTCACCCAACAATTTTGATTTTAATAATCGGCGCATAATTTTACCTGTTCTTGTCTTTGGCAAATCAGATAATTGAAAAACAAGTTTGGGTCTTGCAACTTTACCAATCTTTTGAGAGATATGCTCAGAAACTTCAGATTCCAAATTAATATCGGATTTGTCATCAGCTACAAAAAATACAACAATTGCCTCACCTGTAATATCATCTGGAATTGCAATTGACGCAGCATCAGATATTTTCTTGTGTGAAATTACTGTATGTTCAATTTCAGCAGTACTCATTCTATGACCAGAGACATTTATCACATCATCGGTTCTGCCACGCATGTACCAAAGATTATCTTTATCAACGTGAACATAATCTCCATGAAACCAGATATTTTCAAATCGTGACCAATATGTTTTAAGATATCTAGCATCATCATTTAACAGCCCTCTAGTCATTGCAGGCCAAGGGGATTTGATAACCAAGTAACCATTTTGTGTTTGTACAGAATTTCCATCATCATCAAATATATCTAAATTCATTCCAGGAACAGGAATTCCAACAGTAGATGGTTTGAGTTTCATTCCAGGAAATACAGATAACATTGCACCACCAATTTCAGTTCCACCAGACAAATTCATTATTGGAATTTTTTTGTCGCCAATTTTATCAAATAGCCACCACCATGAATCTTCATCAAGTGGTTCACCCGTAGTTGGAATATTTTTAATTTTATTTAATGAAAATGATTTTAATGGTTCGACATTATTTTTTTTAAATAATCGTACCGCAGTTGGAGATATTCCAAAAATTGTTGCTTGATAGTCTGATAATATTTTCCAGACTCTATCAATGGTTGGAAAATCCAACGCACCATCATAGATTACAGCGCTTGCACCCATTATCAAAAGGCCATACACATTCCACACTAAACCGGTAATCCAACCGACATCAGCAGGCCAAAATAATGTGTCATTTTCATGCGTATCAATCAAATATGCTGCCTGATGTCCTACAAAAACAGAGAATCCACCATGAGTATGAATTACACCTTTAGGCTTTCCAGTAGTGCCGGAGGTATACAAGATAAACAAAGGATCCTCAGAATCTAGAATTTCAGTATTACAAACATTGTTTTGAGCACATATTAGATCATCATAAAAAATGATTTTTTCTGAGTCATCATACTTGTCAACTCCTTTGTAAGAAACAACAATTGTTTTTTTAACATCTGTATCTTTGATTGCAATTTCAGCAGACTCCTTTTGAGATACAGGTTTTCCTTTTCTATGAAACCCATCAGAAACTAGAAGAATTTTTGCCTTACAATCTTGTAATCGTATATGTAAGGATTCTGAACTATACCCAGAAAAGATAACAGTTTGAATTGCCCCAATTTTTGAAGCTGCAAGGATTGCCAATATTGCTTCTTCAATCATCGGTAAGTAAATTGCAATAACATCTCCTTTTTGTACACCAAGTGATTTTAGACCATTTGCAAGTTTTGATACTTTGGAATCTAATTCTAAATAGGAAATTTTTGATGTTTCCCCATCTTCAGATATAAAATGATATGCAGTTTTTTGGGGACACAGTTTTACAAATTTTTCAATAGATGATTTGTAGATATTTGTTTTGCCATTTACAAACCATTTTGCCCATGCAATTCCTTTGGAGACATCAAGTGTTTTAGTATAAGGAGCATCCCAAATGATTCCAATATCTTCATCTACGGATTCCCAGAACCATTCCAAATTATCTTTAGCTTTTTGAGAGAGTTCTTCTAGTGAGGATATGTTATGTTTTTGCATAAACTGGAAGATATTTGATTCTTGGATTTGTTTTTCACTTGGGATAAATTCAAAATCAGACAAGATTAATTTTTAGAAACTCTAAACAGTGTAAAAAGATTTTTTAGTTTATGAAATATTTAATCCAAGACGTCTCACACATGCAATTGCTGCTTTTCCATCATCTTCAGTGATCCCTGCTTTTAGTAATTTTTTAGTCCAACCAGTATTGGTATTCATAGTGTTTTCATGATAATATCCCCTCAGAATCACGCCTATTTGATCATCTAATCTACGTCTAGTTGCCTCATTCATTCCTGCCTGAAGAATAGTTGCATCAGAAGTAGCGAGTATTTTGATAAATTCAATATTTTCTAGTGAAAGATCTGCCAAAAGTTATCCTATATGTTTTTTTAGTAAATCAAGGGTCAAGGTAGGATCTGCTTTTCCTTTTGTCTCTTGCATTACTTTTCCAACTAGATAATTAATTGTTTGAGGATTTGATTTTGCTTGTTCTACTGCTTGAGGTTCTTCAGAAATTACCTGTTGAATTATTTCTAATAATTCAGATTCATCAGATACATTTCCAAGATCTAACTCAGAAATTATATGAGATAATTCTTTTCCAGTCTTTACAATTTCATGTAATGCATTTTTAGCAGAATTTCTAGCAATTTTTCCAGATTGAATTGAATCAGCTAAATCTCTTAGATGTGCTGCAGTAATTTTTGATTCTTCACGTTTTTCTCTAGTATCTACTAGTCCCATCAAATCTGTGGTAATGATATTTGCAACTTCTTTTGCATTAGATGTAGTATGAGATTCTTCAAATAAATCAGAATAAAATTTATCAGAAGACAATACATCTGCAACTTGTGCAGGAATATTATACTTTGAGACATATCTTTCTTTTTTAGAGCTAATGCTTTCTGGCATTTCTGATTTTAGTCTCTCTTTGATATCTGAATCGATTTTAATCCAAGGAATGTCACCTTCTAAGAAATAACGATAATCCAAATCTTCTTCTTTAGAACGCGATGAAATAGTTATCTTTCTTTGATCATCCCAATGACGTGTTTCTTGAATTATTTCAATATTTCTAGAATGCAAACTTGTTTGTCTAGTAATTTCATAGTGAGTTGCTTTTTCTAAATCATGAAAAGAACCAATATTCTTGATTTCTACTTTATTGCCACCTTCAATTGAAACATTAGCATCCGCCCTCATTGCACCATCTAAACTAGGATCAGATACGCCAAGATTTTCAAGTAAATCTGATAAAATATTTAGAAAGTCTCTCACTTGTTTTGGACTCTCAAAGTCTGGTTCTGTGACAATTTCAACTAAAGGGGTACCTGCACGATTGTAGTCAACTAGAGTGATGAGGTTTTTGGAGGAACTTCCTTCGTAAATTAGCCTACCAGGGTCTTCTTCTAGTTGAATTCTAGTAATGTTGATTTTTTTATCTCCCACCATAATAGAACCAGTGCCACCAATGCTAGTATCACCATAGATGTTGAGTTGAGTGATTTGGAAGTTTTTTGGTAAATCAGGATAAAAATAATTTTTCCTAAAAAATGCAATTTTTTCAGGAGTAGAACAATTCAAAGCCATAGCAATCATTGTTGCTTTTTTTACTGCTTCTTGGTTTAATTGAGGTAAACTTCCAGGCAATCCCATACACACAGGGCAAATATTTTCATTGATTTGGAATTCACGATAGTTTGCTTTACATGAACAAAATAATTTGCTTTCTAAGTTTGTTAATTGACAATGTATCTCTAAACCAATTTTGGTCATGTTGGAACCTCGGGTAATTTAACAGTCTGTTCTAATGCATGTGCTGCTTGTAACAGTAATTTGTCATTCATAGAATCTGCCAATAATTGTATTCCAATTGGCAATCCATTTGAGATAGCAAATGGTACTGAGATTGCAGGTTTTCCAGTAAGGTTTGCAGTAACAGTGTTGATATCCACTAAAAATAATGAAACTGGATCATCAATTTTTTCTCCAATTTTAAATGGTAAAACCGGAACAGTTGGTGCAATTAGTAAATCATATTTTTTAAAAGCCTCATTGATTTCTTTGGTAAGTTTACTTTTTACTTTTAGTGCTTTAAGGAAATATTTTCCTGCATGTCCTGCAGATGGAACAAATCCTCCAATTATCATTCTTCGTGTAACTTCTGGACCAAAATTTTGTCGTGCTTTAGAAATATAGGAATTAAACTCATAACCTTCAACTGAAAAATCATACCCATATCTTAGATTATCATACCTAGCAAGATTACTTCCAGCTTCAGTTGCAGTGATTGTATAGTATGCTGCAACAGAATACTGTACCATATCAAGGGAGACTTCTTCACATATTGCCCCAAGTGCCTCTAGTTTGGATATTGCATCTTTTGTAGCAGATAACACAGCAGGATCAATACCTTCTCCAATCATTTCTTGGATAATGCCAACTTTCTTGCCTTCAATACCTGAATCAATTCCTAAAAGATAGTCTTCATTTTTGTTATCTATTGTAGTGTTATCATTTGAGTCTAATCCAGAAATCAGATTTAGCATAAATGCCGCATCTTTTACAGTTCGGGTAAGAGGACCAATCTGCTCAATACTATTTGCATACGAGATTAGACCATATCTGCTGATTAATCCATAAGTTGGCTTGTATCCAACTGTAGAACAAAAACTTGCAGGGTTTCTAACAGACCCACCAGTATCAGAACCTAATGATGTAACACATTCAAAAGCACTTACTGAAACTGCACTACCGCCAGAAGAACCACCTGGAACATATTCAGTATTCCACGGATTTTTACTAGGACCAAATGCACTAAATTCAGTAGATAATCCCATAGCAAACTCATCAAGATTTACTTTTCCAATAAATACAGCATCTTCTTCTTTTAATTTTGTAATAACAGTTGCATCATATGGTGCAACAAAATGTTCAAGCATCTTTGATGCACATGTAGTCTTACTATCTTTGATGCACATGTTGTCTTTAATTGAAATTGGCATTCCAAAACATTTACCAACTTTATCCCCAGATTTTACTTTTTTATCAATCTCTCGTGCTTTTTTTACTGCTTCTTCATTAACAGATAAGAAAGCATGGAGTTTATCATCAACACTTTGAATTCTTTCGATAGTTTTTGCAACAAAATCTTCAGCAGAGATATTTTCATTTTTTACTTCTTGGACAAATTCAAGAGCAGAGATTTTAAGATTCATTAAGACATCTTTGGTGCACGAACATAGGTTCCTTTGTAGTTGTTTAATTTCTCAATTAATTTTTCATTAAATGGAATGTGTTTATCCTCACGTAGATTAGAAAGAGGTATTTCTTGCATTGAGATTTCTTCAGATTCAACGCCTGCAGAGTCTAAAACATCAAAATAATTAATCATTGCCTGCACTTTGTCAACATATTCTTTATGATCATCAATATTGATTTTCATTAATTTTGATACATGTTCAATTTCTTCTTCTGTAACCATTTTTCACACCTAGGGTGTTAATCTATCAACATCTCTTGGATAAAATGTTACATCTCGAATATTTTCAGTGCCAGTAAGTGCCATAATTAGTCGCTCTAGACCAATTCCACAACCTGCGTGAGGGGGGACACCGTAATCAAATGCGCCAAGATGATATTCAAATGCATCAATTTTCATTCCTTTATTCTTCATTCGTTCAGCTATCTCATCTCGTTTTTCAATTCTTGTACTGCCTGATGACAATTCTAAATCTCCAAACATTAAATCAAATGATTCAGAAATTTTTGGGTTTGATTTACTGTCTTTTACGTAAAATGGTTTTGGAGCTAATGGCCAATCCGTGATAAAGTAAAATCCGTCTAATCCAATCTTTTTGAGATTAGATGGATACAAGTCATCTCCCCATTCAGTTTTTGCACCTGCCTTTTGCATTTTTTCTACTAATTCATCATAAGAATAGCGTGGGATGGTCTCAGGAATTGTAGGAGTTGTAAACTCTACATCAGGATTATTTTTTGTATAATCATTAACTGTTTTAATTGAAATTTTGATAAGTTCTTCAATTCTGGCCATTACATCATTGTAATCAACAAAAGCTTCTTCCAAATCAATAGATATTGCTTCTGCTAAATGACGATTAGTTCTTGATGGTTCTGCTCTAAAGATAGGAGCAATCTCAAATACTTTTTCAAAACTCATCGTTAATTGTTCTTTATACAGTTGGGGGCTTTGTGCCAAGAAAGCTTCTTTGTTGTAATAAAATATTGCAAACAATGCAGCGCCACCTTCAGTAGCAGTTGCAATCATTTTTGGAGTATTAATTTCAGTAAAGTTCTGATCATTAAAGTAATCTCTAATAGATTTTAAGACCATACTTCTAGCATTGAAAATATGTTGGAGTGTCTTTCGTCTAAGATCAATAGGTCTAACTTCTAGTCTTGTATCAATATTTTTGACAGTTTTTGCAGTGGGTTCAAAAGGTGGAATTTTTTCAACTTCAGAAAAGACTCGTAGTTCTGTGGGGATTATCTCAAATCCACCAGGAGCCTTATCAGAAGATTTTATTTTACCAATAACTGCAATTGAAGAATGAGCTTTTAGTGAAGATATTTTTTCACGGATATCATCAGGACAATCTCCTTTTTTTGCAATAACTGAGATATCACCATTTTTGTCACGAATTGTAGCAAAGCTGATGTTACCATGTCCTCGAATGGTCAAAACCCAACCCATTATGGTTACTTCAGAACCATCCATAGACGAGTTTATTTCATCAGAATAGTGAGATCGACGTAGATTTCCTAATTCAGTTTCTATCATAATTCACATTACTCCATTTAGACGGGGTATTAATTTTTCACTGCTAGATTTACATTAAATTACTCTAATTCCACAAAGAATTCGTGACTCTTACTGACAAAGAAAAGTTGGTGGCAATAATCTCAAATGGTATTGCAGTTTTTTCTTTATTACAAGAAAGGGACGAACTTCCAAAAAATACAACCATGTATGATTTTGTGCTAAAGGTAATTCCAGAAGATATCAAATCAGAGTTGAGCGTAGAGTTAATAGATGAAGTTTTTCAGTACGTCACATCCTCACATAGTTCATAAAGTCCAAAGTGTAAGAATGGGCATAATATGACAGCAATTGCTATACTTGGTTCTCACTGTGCATTACAAGTTCTCAAAGGTGCAAAAGATGAAGGTCTAAAAACTATGCTCGTCTGTGAAAAAAAACGTGAAAAATTATACAAGAGATTTCCATTTATTGATGAATTAATTCTAGTAGATGCTTTCAAAGAAGTTTTAGATCAAAAATGTCAATCAACATTAGAACAAAATGATGCAATACTAATTCCACATGGTACACTAATTGCACAAATGAGTTCTGAAGAAATTGAATCAATTAAGACCCCTATTTTTGGAAACAAGTGGATTCTAAGATGGGAATCAGACAGAGGTATGAAAGAAAAACTCATGAGGGAAGCAAATCTTCCAATTCCAAAACCAGTGTCAGATCCTAAAGACATTAACAAATTAGTAATTGTAAAAAGACAAGGTGCAGCTGGTGGAAAAGGATACTTTATGGCAACAAATGAGGATGATTACAATACAAAAAGAAATCAGTTGATTTCAGAAGGAGTGATTTCAAAAGATGAAACCCTTTACATTCAAGAATACGCAGCAGGGGTTTTAGCTTATTTACAATTTTTCTATTCACCACTAAAAGAAGAATTAGAGTTCTTTGGAGTTGATCAAAGACATGAATCAGATATTGAAGGACTTGCCAGAATTCCATCAGAACAGCAATTGAAATCCAAAAAAGTTCCGTCATTTAATGTGATTGGAAATAGTCCTCTGGTTCTAAGAGAATCACTTTTAGATGAAGTGTACAACATGGGAGAAAATTTCGTAGATGCATCTAAAAGAATTGTAGCACCAGGGATGAACGGTCCATTTTGTATAGAGGGAGTTTATGATGAGAATGCACAATTTACATCGTTTGAATTTTCAGCAAGAATTGTTGCAGGGACTAACATCTACATGGATGGATCACCATACTACTCACTCTTGTTTAATGAGCCTATGAGTATGGGTAGAAGAATAGCAAGAGAAGTAAAGACAGCAAAAAAATCCAATCAACTAGATAAAATTACAACCTAAAATTATTAAAAATTCTATTTTGTAGTAACTTCCATTCCATGTTGGGATTTGATAATATACTTGTCTCGTATCTTAACACTAACCCAATCTATTATCAAAACTGTAATCAACACTACTATCATGAAAACTGCTGCCTTCCCATACTCAAAGAATTTGATATAATTAATAATGTAGAATCCAATTCCACCAGCACCTACTAATCCAAGGATACTAGTTTGACGGATATTGTAATCAAACATGTAAAGCATTTGGCTAAGAAGGTGTGAAGCTGATTCAGGAATTACAACATAACGAATCAATTGCCACTTTGAAACACCAATAGAACTAACTGCATCCATAGGATCAGAATCAATTGTTTCAATTACTTCGTATTGTAATTTTGCAACAAAGCCAACTGTGTACATGATAATTGCTAAAACTCCTGCAAAAGGACCAAGTCCAACCATGATTACAAATAAGATTGCCCATAGAATTGAAGGAAATGTGCGAATAGCTGCCAATAATGCATGAACAGGGGCGTAAACATATTTGCTGTTAAGATTTCTTGCAGCAAGCATACTTAGGGGCAATGCAATTGCAAACCCAACTATAGTTCCAATAAATGCCATTTGAATTGTTTCAAACATTGCCCAAAGTGCAGTTGGGATATACTTTGGTTCAACAAGAAGCATTTCTTCAACGACAATGGCAAGATTTGGCAATCCTTCAACAAACTCTATAGGATTAGCATCTACATTGTAAGATGCAATCACTACGAGTCCAATGATAATTCCAATTACAATATTATTTTTTGGCGTCATCAGCATACATCTCCATAATCTGTTCAGTAGTCATATCACCTGTTTGAAAATCAACTATAAACTCACCTTCAACACCAATTTCTAGAACTTTTTGCCCTTTTTTAATAACTGCAACTCGATTTGCATATTCTAACGCTAGTTGCATGTCATGATGAACCATAATTGCAGTTAGATTCATGCGTTTTTGGGCATCTGCAATCAAATCCATAATCTCATGAGCAGTCACATAGTCTAGTTCTGAAACAATTTCATCTGCCAATAGAATTGTTGGTTTTTGCATTAATGCTCTGGCAATAGCAACTCTTCTTTTTTCACCACCACTAAGCATGTAAGCTTTTCTATCTTCTTTTCCAGATAAACCAACTAGATTTAGAATTCGTTTAGCTTCTTGAATTTCATGTTCTGGAAATTTTTTAAGTAATGATTGAATTTTGGTGAGTCGAGGAAGTGCACCAATTAGAGTATTTTCAAGAACTGTAGTATTTTTTATCAGCCCAAGACTTTGAGGAATATATCCAATAGTATGCATCATGTTTTTAAATTTTTTATTATTCATGTTAGGAGAAACATAATCAATTTTGATTGTTCCCTTGCTAGGAATCATCATCCCGTTCATTAATTTCAATAAAGTAGATTTACCAGAACCAGATTGACCTATAATTGCATAATTTGTTCCCCTATCAATGGATATGTTGATTCCTTCTAATGCAAAGTTTTTGGAATCATATGAAGTCCAAACATCACTCATTTGAATAATTTTCTTTGTAGAAATTAATGAAAAAGAAGGGTTTTTGGTCATCTGAATTTGTTTCATTTACAGAATTCCAGTTTTTATTTGCTCTTGTCGTATTTGTCAAGAATCAGTTGATCAAGTCCTGTCAAAGAATCAATGTAGGTTCCAAATTCACCAATATGCATAGTAGTGGTTGTTGGAACAAGTGCTTCTGCACCATACAAATCCGTTAAAATGGAATTGTTTTCATCATAATTGAGTTCAATTAGTGCGTCTACAAGTGCATCTTGTGTAGATTCAGACATGCCAGCACTAACCATGAACACATGTGATGGGACAGATCCAATTGTTGTAACTGGACGTAACTTTACTTGATCCTCCAATTCAAGGTATTTTTGAGGAGCAATATCTGAACCAAATGCAACATCTACATTCTCATTGAGTAGTAACTCCAAGGCAGCTTTGTATCCTCCAGCAAAAGTATAACTTTCAAAGTTATTTGCTAAGGCAGATTCTAAAGCGACAATGTCATCACCAACAATAGTAACATGTCCATCAGCAACCAAAGTTCCCATCGGTCTTACAAAACCTGATGAACCAGTAATACTAGTAAATGCAACTTTTTTACCGACAGTGTCTTCTAATGAATTAATAGAATCATTGTCAGCTAGTGCCCATACTGTTGCTTGATAGTTTACCTTTCCTTTCACAAGTTCTGCCAACACAGCTTCTGCACCGGTTCTTTGATGTGTAATCCATGCAGGTCCTGTATCCATAAAGGCAGCATCAATATGACCAAATCGCATTCCTTCAATTATAGTTTCATAATTTGTTGGAACTACTACTTTAACACCAATACCCATTTCATTTTCAAGGAAATTTTCTAGTGCTTGAGCTTTTGGAGTTAATTCATCAGCTTTTTCAACTGGAATAAATCCAATAGTAATGGCATCAACATCAATTGTTTCTGATTCAGATGAAACGCCAATGATTTCATTTTCAAGTAGGAATTCAATTCCATTTAGAAAAGTTTCATCATCCACTGTACCCTCAGCCCACCATCCAGCATTATTTTTAATCCAATCTGGAATCAAATTTTCTGCTTGAGCATTTTGAACCAAAGGAACAGTTGCAATACTAATTGCAGCGATTGCGACAACTAGTATCAAAATTGTTTGTTGTTTCATGATTTACTAAAAATCTTAGGATAATCTAAGTTATTTAAACCAGATTTTCATTCTAGGTATTCATTCTAACTCTCTAGAATGAGAATAGAATGCAAATTAAAATTCTATAGATTTGTTTTAGGATTTTCTGTGTTTGGGTATAAATTCAAACTAGGCTCCATGTTATCTAATGTGATTTCCACTTTACCAATTCTACTACGATATTGTTTAATTTTTTTGCCTTCTAAGGAAATTACGTATTGGGCTACCTCGACAAGCGCAAGATCTTCTAGAGTAGAGAGAGTTTTGTAAACAGTGGAAAGGGAAATTTTTAATTCATCTGCAATTTGGGTTGCATCTTTTGATTCATTTTTGATTGAAAATAATACTGCCCTAGTGCAAATGTTACTTAGTGACTCAATAATTCTTTGAGTGATATCAAACTCTGATAATTGGATAATATTTGGTTTTGACATTAAAATCACTCAATTAGGGATCAGGGTAAGTGTAGGTTCAGGTTTTCTAATGGAGATATCAGCTTTGCTGATTCTGCTACGATAAACTTTGTATTTTCTGCCTTTATCAGATATCATCCATTTTTCAACTTCTATAAGTGTAAGTTCCTCCAAATCAGCCAATTTTTTATAAACTGAACTGAGAGGAATTTTAAGTTTATCAGAAAGTTCAGCTGCAGTATTTCCTTTTTTTATTATAGAAAATAAAATTGCGCGAGATTCAGAATCAGCTAATGATTCTATTACTTTTTGAGTGATATCATATTTTTTTAATTGAGGTAAAGTTAATCTTTTAGACATGCAAATACCAAGAATTTGTTAGATTATTTAAACGAAGTGTTTTGATTCTCATTCTAGAGAGTTAGAATAATTAGTTGTAAGATTCAGTAGCCTCTTTATGAGTGCTAAAACGATTCCAAAAGAATCCAAGAATCAGACCTATTGAAACCCAAAAAGAAGTTACACCAAGAACAGACATTGTTCTAAATTCATTTACCAAATTCATTGGAGCAGTAATTTCATCTGGGTTTTCTGGCATTGCAAAGAAAACAGCAGTGATGAAAACGCCATAACCAAGTAGTGCCATGAATTTTTTGTTCGTTTGAAACTTTTTTGATAATTTGTAAAAAGCAACTGCCCCAAAACCAGAAATTGCAATAAAAGAGATGTATAGAATTGCTCTAAGGACAATAGTTTCACCGTCACCGACAGTTGGAGGATTTGCAGGGTATTTGAGAAATGGAATCAAATACAGGGTAACCCACATAATTCCAGCCAAAATTAATGACTTTTTAATATCATTATTTCCCAGCAATGAATTTCTAGATAACGCAAATACAATTCCAAATAAAGCACCAATTGACGTTCCTAAAATTACCCCAGCAACAATCTGACCACTTTTTTGCCAGACTCTATATCCTTCATACTCTACCCAAAATTCAGGAGCGTCGTTTTCTTCACCTGATACAAATAAATTTTGATTTTCAATTCCAATTGCTTGATCAAGATATGGTTCTACAATTACAAAATTTACAGTGCCGTGAATAAAACCTGCAAGTGCACCTGAAATTAAAACAATTATGACAAAATAAGATGTTTTCATGAGATGGATCTCACCCTAATGACAAGGAAATCCTGCTGCATGTCTCATATCATGAGTTAGCTCATGGATGTAAAGATCAGTAAATGCCTGCTCACCATAAACCAAACTAAAGATGTGTCCTTGATCAAATCCTACAACAAATAATCCTGCTGCAAAGATTATGGCCAATGCTACAATTGCTAATTTTGAAACACCAGTTTTAGAGACAATAACTTGTCTTGATTCAGACATGAAAATTATGTTTGTCTGAATATATTTAAGCCCTTGGATAATCTAAAATTTTAAAAATAGTCACATTTTACACGTAAGAAACTGTTTGTTTTAGATCTAACATACTCTTGTTTTTGATACATTTTTTTCTTAATAAATTTGGAAAATGTACAATTCAGGAATAAAAGTAGATGATATAGAATACAAAAATCAGATTTCTGAGATCATTCAGAAGGAATTAATGGATCTGCATGGGAGCTAATGGATACAAATCGATCATTGAAACAATGTCAAAGATTTGTGGAAAAACAGAAAAAGAAATCATTACAAATTATGAATTATTTTCAGAATTAGCTGAAGGGGTTTTTGGAAGATTAGCAAATTCAAAAATCTTAGATCCCATAAAGTTTGAAATTGATAAAATTGGAATAGAGAACATATACCAAGAGGAAAAAGAGGTTGTGAAAAGACCAACTAGAATATTAATTGCAGAAGACGATTCTACAATTTTAGGATTATACGAGACTTTTTTGATGCAAAAGATAAAGAAGTCACAGCAACAACTGATGGTCACAAATGTGTTGAAGCATATAAAAGAAAAAACATTTCTGAACAATCAAAAAATTATTTTGATGTAGTAATACTTGATCAAAAAATGCCAATTATGACAGGTCTAAAGCTGCAGTGGAGATTCTAAATATTAATTCAGAACAAAGAATAATTTTTGCATCAGGATATCTTGAGAAAACACTACTAGATGTATTAACTAGATTAAACAGAGCAATTGCAGTAATAGAAAAACCATTTTCGTTAGATGTATTAGATCATATGATAAACAATACAGCATTCTTTGAAAAATTAGAAAAAATAAATCTCAATCAAGAGGAAAGAGACATTTCTACAAAACTGTCTGAAGTAATGACAGTTTTACAAACTCACAGATACTAGATTTTAAAAAAATATATTATAACAGAACCTATTTACTAGAAACATATTTCGTGAGATTATGACAAAATCATATCTCCTAGTAATACCTGTAGCAATCGGAATTATCACAGGAATGTTTTTGGTATTTTATCCTAAATCAGAAAATGATTCAAAATTACTAACTATTTCAAAATTAATTGAAAATGGTTCTCCAATAATGGGTGATTCAAATGCAGTAATTACGATTTTAGAATGGGGAGATTACCAATGTACATTTTGCTACAAATTTCATCAAAATACATTAGATATCATTAATGAAAATTTTATCAAAACTGGTAAAGTAAAGCTAGTCTTCAAAGATTTTCCTCTAAATGGTCCTGACTCCCTACTAGCAGCAGAGGCATCATATTGTGCAGAAGACCAAGGAAAATACTGGCAATATCATGACGAACTTTACAAAAATTGGGAAGGTGAAAGAACAGGTTGGGTTACAAGAGAATCATTAGATAGATTTGCAGTTACAGTGAACTTGGATTTACTAGAATTTAACGCATGTCTTGATGAACACAAGTATCAGAACAGAGTTAATGCACTTTATGAATTTGGAAAAGAGGTTGGAATTGACGCTACCCCCTCCTTTTTGGTCTTTAATGATCAAAAAATTATCAAAATTAGGGGAAATCAACCATTAGAAGTATTTCTAAAAACATTTGATAAATTGTAATTTTATGGAAACTAGAAACAAATCAATCAAAATTAATAATCGTATGATCAGGAGAAATTACAAATGAATAAAAAAATCAATGTAGAAAAACAAGATTCAGTTAAACTCTATAAAATTAGAAAAACACTAGAAGAATTATCTCATAAATCAGGTAGGGGTACAGAACTTATCACAGTATACATTCCAAAAGGAAAACAACTTCATGAGATTATTAGCTCATTACAACAAGAGCAAGGAACAGCAGATAACATAAAGTCAGATCTTACAAGATCACATGTAGTTGATTCACTAGGCAAAGTTGTTCAAAGATTAAAACTGTACAAAAAAACACCAGAGCGAGGATTAGTAATGTTTTGTGGTGCATTGCCACCAGAAGAAGGCGGTCCTTTAGGAAGCGAAGTTGTTACAGTATGGGAAGTAGACCCACCTAAAGATTTGAATCAGTACCTATACAGATGTGATGATCATTTCCACGTAGACATTCTAAAAGACATGCTAAAAGACGACAACTTGATAGGATTTTTAGCAATTGATGCAAAAGATGCAGGGTGGGGATTATTACATGGAGACAAAATTGAAGTGTTGGGCCAAACAGGTTCCGGAGTAGCAGGCAAACACAGACAAGGAGGACAATCAGCAAAAAGATTTCAAAAACTTAGAGAAATGGAATTAAGTTATTTCTATAATAGAGTAGCTCAAACTACAAGAGAATATTTTATCGACATATATCCAGTCAAAGGATTAATAATTTCAGGTCCAGGTCCTACAAAAGAGGATTTTATCAACGGGAATTATTTAGAATATAGATTACAAAATAATATCATATCAACAATTGATGCATCATATTCAGGATCAGAGGGGATTAGAGAAGCATTTGCAAAGTCGGCAGATATTTTAGGAGATTTTAGAATGGTAGAAGAAAAAAAGTTAGTTGAGGATTTGTTTAGAGAAATCAATGGAAGTACTGGTAAAGGATCCTATGGATTACAAGAAGTAATAGAATATCTAAAAAACAATGTTGTTAAAACTTTACTCATTACAGATAATACAAATCTACATAGGGTTGAAGGAAAATGCAAGCGATGCCAACACATTCAAGAAGAAATTATAGAGAGACCTCAAGTTATTCCAAAAAAAACAGAATACTCAAACAAACCATGTCCAGGATGTAACGCAATGGAAGTGGATGTTAATGAACAAGATATTGTAGATTATCTAGAATTACTTTCAGCAAAAACAGGCTCCCAATTAGAAGTAATTTCTGGTAGTGCTGAGCATGGAAACATGCTTTCCAGTCTTGGAAAAATTGGAGCAACTTTGAGATATAATCCAAGACATTCTAAATAAGTGCACGAATTTTTTTTGCCAATTCTGAGAGTTCATTATCATTTGAGATTTGACGTTTTGTCCACACAGTGCCTTTACTGTTGTATCTTGGGATGATATGTATGTGAACATGAGGAATGATTTGTTTAGCTGCCCTTCCGTTATTTTGACCAAGACTAAAAGCATCTGCACCAGTTGCATCTAAAATTGCTTTTGCAATTTTTGGAACAAGCGCAAAGATATTTCCAACATCTTCGGGAGTCATATCTGTAATTTTTTCATCATGTTTTCTAGGAATAACTAAACTGTGACCAACATCAATTGGATATTTATCTAAAAATGCAACATGAGAATCATCTTCATATAAAAAATGTCCATCACGTTTCCCATCTAAAATATCACAAAAAAGACAACTCATAAAGAACAGAAATTTCTGATTTTATTTATTGTTTTTATCGAATGGTTAATTAGGGCAAATTTTAGAATCAATTCATCTCATGGGACGAAAAGAAAGAAGAGATCGTGAACAGAAACGTGAAAACTTTGCTACAAAACATTCAGCAGAGCAAAGAAAACAGACTCTTATTGCAATAGGGGTTTTTGCAGTAATTGCAGTTATTGTAGGATATGCAGTGTGGATGTTTATCAACATGGATCAATCAGCGGCACCTGGTGGACCAGAAAATGCTGGGGCATTAGGTAGTGCACATGACCATGCAGGAATTTTAGTAAAGATTTTTGGAGATACTTTTGAATTTTCAGGTCCATCTTTTCAAATTAAATCACCTTGGATTCATTTTGAAGGAAGAGACGGCTCTACTATTCACAAACATGCTACAGGAGTCACGTTAGAGTATCTATTTGATTCATTGAGTATTGGTCTTGATGATCAATGCTATGTATTCCCAGATGGAAAAGCATTCTGTACCCAAGAAGATTATACACTAAATTTCTTCATTAATGGAGAACAAGTATCAGACATTAAAGATCATGAAGTTATGGAAGGTGATAGAATTTTGATTGTTTATGGTGGAGAAACACCTGAAGAATTAGATGCATATGTGTTACAATTAGAAAACCAAGAATTAATCAAGTGAGAATTTCAATAAAGTCTAAATTATAGCAATCAGGAAATTACATGTTATGGAAATTTCCAGTAGAAATGTTGTAGAGGGGACCGCACGAGCACCTCATAGAGCAATGTACAAAGCTATGGGATTAACTGATGATGACTTGTCAAAACAGTTCATTGGTGTATGTCATACAGGAAATGAAGCAACACCTTGTAATATTCATCTTCCAAAATTAGCTCTAAAAGCTAAAGAAGGAGTTTCAGATGCAGGTGCGACACCAAGAGAATTTGCAACAATTGCAGTAAGTGATGGAATAGCAATGGGTCATGAAGGAATGAAATCATCATTAGTTTCTCGCGAAGTCATTGCTGATTCAATTGAATTAATGGTAAGAGCACATCAATACGATGCACTAGTAGGAATTGCAGGGTGTGATAAGAGTCTACCAGGAACTATGATGGCAATGGCCAGATTAAATATTCCATCAGTATTTGTGTATGGTGGAACCATCATGCCAGGAATGCTTGATGGTAAAGAACTAACAGTAGTTGATGTTTATGAAGCAGTTGGAGCTTATGATGCAGGTCAACTAACTCTTGAAGCTCTAAAGAATATTGAAAATACTGCATGTCCAAATGCAGGTTCTTGTGGAGGAATGTTTACTGCAAACACAATGGCATCAATATCTGAAGCAATTGGTCTTGCATTACCAGGAAGTGCCAGTCCGCCAGCTGAAGATGATAGACGAGGAAAAATGGTCTACGATACAGGAGTAGCATGTGCTAAATTATTGGAGATGAACATTAGACCTAAAGAAATCTTATCTTTTGAGGCATTTGAAAATGCAATTACAATGTTGAACTCTGTGGGAGGGTCAACAAATGGGATACTGCATTTGCTTGCACTTGCAAATGAAGTAAACATAGATTTGACTTATGATGATTTTGAAAGAATAAGGAAAAAAACACCTCATTTAGCAGACATGAAACCCGGTGGAAACTATGTAATGAATTCACTTGATAAAATTGGAGGTATACCATTTGTATTAAAAAAATTACTTGGAAAAAGACTACTAAATGAAAACTGTATGACAGTTACTGGAAAAACTATTAAAGAAAATCTAGTTTCAATGAACATTCCAGCAGTAGAACAACAAATTGTAAGAACAATTGAAAACCCATTGCATTCAGTTGGAACAGCAGTTGTTCTCAAAGGAAGTCTTGCACCAGAAGGAGCAGTGATTAAAACTGCAGGGGTAGAAATGACGAAATTTACAGGAAAAGCTCGTGTATTTGACAGAGAAGAATATGCATTTGATTCAGTAGCAAAAGGGGAAATTGACGAAGGTCAAGTAATAGTAATCAGATATGAGGGACCAAAAGGAGGTCCTGGAATGAGAGAGATGCTAGCAACAACTGCAGCACTTGTAGGTCAAGGATTAGGAAAGAAAGTTGCAATGGTAACAGATGGGAGATTCTCTGGTGGCACACGTGGATTCATGGTAGGTCACGTTGCACCAGAAGCATATGTTGGAGGCCCAATCGCTTTAGTAAAAGACAATGATGAGATAACAATTGATACAGAAACTAATGTGATTGATCTTCATGTATCAGAAGAAGAATTAGAAACTAGAAGAAGTCAATGGAGTCAACCCAAACCAAACTATACAGCAGGTGCTCTTGCCAAATATGCAACACTAGTTGGTTCTGCAGCACAGGGTGCAATTACTAGCCCAAAACTCTAGTAATGAACAATTTGTCCACAATCTTTATAGATCGCGAGTAGAGATAATTGAGACTTGGGCATAATGATTTACAAAAATAAAATCATTCAACAGCAAAGCATTCTTCTTACAACTCTTGGATTCTCATTGCCAATTACACAGTTGTAGTAGTACACTGCCAACTGATACACCAACACAAATCAACACAAATGATTTCACGTTATCAAATCCTTTTACTGGCAATATGCCAATTCTAAACGTACTTTTTAGTATCTCAAAGAGTGATTCAATTGAGATTTTTCTATCTCTGTACAACTCTTGACCAATCACAGAATTGTAAAACCCTACAAGATTAATTCTTTCTAGCAGAGTATGTGGGTATTGCTTTATTGGAGTAATCAATCTGAGATGTTTTTTGTTGCTAAAACAATATAATTTGGAATCATCATATGCAGGATCACATAGAATATTCTTGACTAATCCTGAAAGTGATTCAACTAGTGTGCAATAATTGACTGTCATAACATTTGCAGTGCCGACATTAGCTGACAATGGAACAATTAGTTTACCAGTACACAACTATGTGTAATTTGTATCCAAATACCCAACCCTTTGATTCGGAAGCTCCATTTGGCATCTGTATCAATTCCTGAAATTGGTAAACGATTATTCTTCATGTTTGATTTGTGCCATCTGGACCTGCAGCTTTTAGCATGGAACTATCAACTGATACGGATTTATTCTCTACTGGTTTTTCTGAAACAAACAGGTTTCCCATATTGCTGATCATCTGTGTAATTGGAAGATTCTGAAATCTTCTGTCAATGGTACGTCTGTCTGGGATTTGTGTTAATCTGCAAACCTTGAGCAGTTTGTCATTGTTACATTTGATTGAAAGAAAATAATGAAACGTATTGTTGCTTGGAATTCTCATCCATGATTTTATGATGTACAGTTGTATCATTAATACAGTTGGGTAGACATTAGTCTGCCACGTTTTAGAATGTCTTCATACAAAGAGAGTGTGTTCCAACCAGATACAAAACACCAATAAGAAATGATTTAGATATAATATTGCTGGGGATTTTTACATTCATGATATGATGAAATAATATTGTAGAGATCCTTGGCTTTTTTCATTTGAATAATTTGAGAAACTGATTAAAAATTAGAATTAGTTATGCCCAAGTCTCAACTACTCTTATTAACATGATACCCTACTAGGCATTTGTGTCTGAGAATCAAGATGTAGAAAAAATAAAGGTATTCTCATCTGAAGATGATAAACTAAAGGTACTAGGTGAGCTGTTAGGTAACAAATCAAGCAGAGACATCATAAAGCTGTTAATCTCACAAGAAATGTACGTTAATCAAATTGCAAAAAAGATAGGGCTTCAGCCAAACTTGGTATTGTACCACATACAAAAAATGGAGTTAATTGGACTAGTTGAAGTTACTGCCAAGCAAATTATAAAAAAAGGAGAAGAACACAAGTTTTACAAAATTCCTATTGGCATGTTAATTTTTCCTGAAAAAACTCATGAAGATACAACCAATTGTACACTAAAGAAATTTTTCAAAGACGGAATAAAGTTTGTAGCAATTGGCATTGTAGCCACAGTTTCATATGCAATTCAACTAAACTCAACTAATGAGGGACTTGATATTACAGGAACACAAAGTGACCTCTTTATAATTCCATTAATGATAATTGTTTTAGGACTAGTGATTGAGAGAGTAATTTCCAAGAAAAAAAAGAAAAGATTAGAATCCCCAGGTTAAGCCACCTATATGGGATTCAAATTTGAAGTATTTGACATAGTAAGTAAAGCCATTCTTATGTCCTGTATGTGAGCCCAGATATGCTGGATCGCCAGAAAATGCTTCCATTACAATTCCTCCACTGTCACCACTCATACGATCATAATCGGCCTTAACCATGTGTTTGAAAGTGGTTCCATCAATGGTTACAGTTACACTAGTTGCTTTTACTTGGCCAATTTCAATACCTGAATTGTATCCGATCATTTTGATATAGTCATTTGTTCCTGCTGTATCTTTATGATCTGGATAATATGATGATGAAATACCAAATATCTCATGATCTAGTGTGACACTTTCTGTTAGTTGGACAAATGCACAATCACAGTATTCACCAGAAGAACCGTCATCAAATGTTTCTTTTTGAAGTTCCCCTATTTTTCTAGTCCATGATTGATCCACATCTTCACCAGTAGAACCATCGCTACAGTGACCTGCAGTTACAAATCCTGTATCACCATTTCTAGTTGCAGGAAAGCCTAACGTGCAGCACCTTGACTATCAATGTTGATTCTGATTCCACCTTCCATTGGTGAACAATTTGAAGTGGTAGTGCTACATGCGTCAAGTGAGCCATAATCACCATCATTATAGACGATGATGTTAACGCCGTTATCTAATATGTCTCTAGCTATTGAAGCATATCTTTCCATATTTACCTCATTAACATAGTCTTGATGAATTCCTACCTTGATAGCATTGTCATTTGGATAGAAACCAATTTCAGTAAATGGAACAAAATTTTCTTGCTCATCTCTAAATTCACCTCTATTTTCTACAATGTAATCTGCTAGTCTTTCAGCAGCCAAGTCCATTGTTCTGGTCTGTTCTTCTGAATAGACAGGTTTTGTTTCTCTATCTTCTAGGATTATGCGATCTTGCCTGGCTTGTAAATCTGCAATTTCAGCTTCAGTTTCTGCTTGTTGCTTTTGCTGTTCTAGTTCATTTAGTCTTTCTAAAACTGAATTTACTTTTTGGACAGGTTGTTCATATAGAACTGTGGTATTGCCTCTTGGAGTTGTGTCTGCTATTGCAAATGCTGGTATTCCAACCATTACAACTAGTGCAAACATGATTGTCAATTGGATATTTTTTGTAGTCATTGAAAAAGTAATAAAACTATATGATAATAAAGAAATATTCAACCCAAATTGACATAATAACGTGTGTATGGTTCAAGAATAGTAATTGGAATAAAAAGTGGTTCTGGTAACTATATGTGAATACAAAGACAAGGAAATCAGACAGCATTGGAGATGAACCAAAAACTCACTGTTTATCCTCTCCAAAGAAGATTACAAAGAAACAGATTAGGAGAAAAACAGACAAGAGCATGTATGTGGGCATTGACCTGCACAAGAAGTTTCTTCAAGTAGCAATAATGGATGAGATTGGCAAAGTATTACAAAACAAAAAAGTTGAGAACACTCACCAATCAATTAAACAACATTTTGCAAAAATACTGATTTCTGCCAACATCGTCATGGAATCCTCATCAGTCTGGTATGACACGTATCGATTTTTGACAGATGAATTAGGATACAAAAACGTAACACTGTCAAACCCATGTTCCAGCAAAAAGATTGTGCAATATGAAATTATTTGTGTTGATTTGTGTGTTGGTGTATCAGCTGGCTGTGTACTACAATTGTATTATTGGAGTGGAGAATCCAAGGATTGTAAAGAGAATGCTTTGTTGTTAGGAAATGATAGAGAATTATTTTGGTAAATCATTATGCCCAAGTCTCAGATAATTCTTAGAGATAACAGGCAGAAAATCATATTATCATAATTAAATTTCTGTTATCTACTAAAAATTATTCCTATTCAGACACAACCATATTGTTATTATCAGAAAAAACATACAAGTCATTATGAGTAAAGTCTCATTATAATATTGTATGAGTATGAAAGATATTCATCCAAAGAAAACAAAAAATATCCACATTGGAATATGGGGATTTGTGGCATCTGTTGTCGTATTTAGTAATGTACTAGTATAATCAGCACACTGCCATTTGCTTTTATTTTATAATGATTATTGGTTTTCCATTCCTAAAACATCATAGTATGCTTTTGGAATCATTTGTTGTGCTTTAAAAAAGACATTGTTTACAGCAGTATCAAGAACGTAAGTTTTTGCCCAATCATCTTCACTTCTAATTGAACGGCCAAATCCTTGTAATATCTTGGTAAGAGTTTGAGAGGTGTACCATGAAGGAAATTTATTCATTTTTGCACGTGTTCTTTTTTCAGTATAATTTGGATAAGGTACTTTGGCAATAATCTGGAATCGAGACAAATCATCTTTTAAATCAACACCTTCCCAAAGTGAAGAAGATAACAACACACCAGTAGGATCAGATGCATGTTCAGAAATTACCTCATCTTGTGTTTTCCCATCCTTGTTTTTACTATGACAAATTCTAATCCTTCTAGTATTTTTTGGAGATAAATATCGAAGAATCTTTTGACACCTAGGAATAGAAGAAGTTAGAATCAAGCCACGTTCATGTAAATGCTCATCTAAAATCCTATCAATTGTTTTGATTACTTCAAGTTCATCTTCATCAGTGGATCCGTAACTGAGTCTTTTGATATTCAGAAGATCAATTGTTCTATGTTCAATTGGGAATGGAGATTTCTGGGTATCAACAAAGGCAACATCATCTTTTTCTAATCCCATATTTTCACAAAAACTTGACTTGGCAATTGTTGCAGACATGAATATTTGATATTCAGTTTCAAAAAAAGAGTTGGCAAATTTTGAAACATCTATGGGTTTTACAGAAATAGATCTAAAACTTCCATTCAAATCTTTTACAGGATCATTTACTACAAAATTATCTTTATCAGACATTATGTCTATTTTTGCTTGAGCGGATCTGTCATAACGCTTTTCCAATCCACTAATTAATTCATGATCAGGATTATTTTGAAACCCAGTGCTTTCTTTGATATCTTTAATTTTTTTAGCATATGAATATGCCATATCATCAGTTAGTTTTATCATAGAATCTAAATCTGTAAAATCATATTTTTCAGTATTAAGATTACATTCATCTACTTGACCACTAAAAATATCAAATCCAACAAATTGTATTATTTGGTCTTCAATTTTATGAGCTTCATCAAAGACAGTGACTTTTCTATCTAGATACTTCTCGAAAAGTTTTTTGTTAAATTTCATTATGGTAAAAAATGCATGATAATTCCACAAAGAGTGTTTAGAGACTAGAGCTTCATATTTTTGCAAATAATAGTGACAGGATTGGGAATCTTGAGTATTTTCTTCAACTTGCTTAATTGTTGGCTTGAATTTACAAACCTCTACAACTTCTTTGCCATTTTTACTTATTCGTTCTTGACATTGTCCTTTGTCACATGTTAGACCCCACCTCATGGCTCTTCTTGTATTATCAACTTTCTCAGCAGACATTAGTTTCAGACAAGGAAAATTTTGTTTTCCTTTGACAGGTTTGAGAAACGAAATATCCTTGACATATTGATCCTGAAGATGTTTTGATGCAGTTACAGTAAAGGAGCTATCAAAATACCTAGAAATAGTAGCACCAACTAGGGATTTTCCAACACCAGTTGGAGCACACAAAATAATTTTTTTGTATCCAGATTTTAGTTTCTCTTCAATTTCAGAGATGATCTCTTTTTGAATTTCACGAGGGTTAAATTGTTCAGGAAATTTTTCTAAAAGAGACAGGATTAATCCTCTTTGTTCTCAATATTAAAAGCATGAAGGTTCTTGTAATATCAAAATTTTTGTAATCTAGTTTAATATCTAGTGAAATTATCATAAATCATGGAATTGCTAGAAGATAAGATGAGAGTTTGGCTCGATAGCGCCAAATTTGTAAAACCAGTTCCAGGAGTGTATGTACTCTATAACAGAAACAAAGAAGCAATATTCATTGGAGAGACAAATAATCTTGAAGAGACATTTACAAAGTATGTTGACACAGAGTTTGAAGGAAGTGAATGCAAACAAAAGACTCAATCATATCAAAGGGACTTTACAGATAATCCAAAAGAACGTCACCTACAATTAATCGAGCAATTCAAAAATGAGTCAGGAAAATTGCCTGAATGCAACTCTGAAATTGAACTAGAAACGCATTAAATTAGATTATATTTAATTTTAGGAAGGAATTTTTAGCCAATTATAGAAAATGATTAATTCAAGAATGATGTAACTATACAATGCATCAGTGTTATTATTGTGAACAGATGTTTGATTCAAAAGAGCAGTTATACGAACATGTTGAGGTTCATTCAGATATTGAAAGAAACAAAGAAGTCATGAACCGCAAAAAACAAACATCAAAAAAAAATTAGTCATTTCAGCCTAAACTAAAAAAAATAGAGTAAAGGTTAGAATTTATCAATTCAGGAGTGGATATAACAATTCTGTTCGCAAATAATATGAATTGGGTTGAAACATTATTAAAAAAATCGTGTGATAAGACACTCACAAAAGGAGAAGTACTTCATAGTCTTTTTCACATGATTGAAGTAAATGAAAATACATTAAATCACATTCAAACAGATAAGAGAGATTTTGGTCCAGAGCTTGAAGAGTTAAAACAAACAGAAATCAGAGATTTAGACTTTCATTTAAAATATTATAGAAGTTTAGTAAACTACATTAGTGCAATTCCTGAAAATAAAATTATTGAAAAATAATCCAAATTATTAGTATAGAATAAATCATAGTCTTAATTTATCAAATTTTAAATTATACTCTAATTGTTTTTCTAAATTTTGACCAAAATTTGTTTGATCATCATACTCTTGACGTAGTTTGGACAAAAGTTGATGTAATTTTTCAATTTCTTCTGCAATCATTTTACCAGAATCTTCTTTTGCAAATTGCTTTCTTTGTTCTTCATTTTGACCTCTTGTAGAAAACTGTTTTTCATAAAATTTAATTTTTAATTTTTCTAAATTTTCACGTTTTACCAATTCAGCTAGATCAAAATGACCTTGTTCATGTTTTAATAAATCAACATTGGCGTGTGAAGTTCGAACCCATGATAAAATAGAATGAAAATCAACAGAGAGTTGAATATTTTCAATTAAAAATAGAATATTATCTTCTATTTTATCAGAATCAACTGTCCACGTAAATTGATATTTAATTACACTATGAGAGTCTTCAAAGATTGCAGGATTAGATTCTGCTTTAAAATCAGACCAAGTAAGAAAAGACTCTTTTGACCAAACTACCACGTTATTTTCACTCATATTCATCTTGAGAATAAAATTATTGAGATTTTTAATTTATCTATTATGACATGAAATTATAAAAAAATCAAACATAATTCAATCAGGATCAGCCCCTTTTTCCATCACGACCACTAAGTTTCCCAGAAGGTTGAGTCACATCAAACCCCAACCAAGAATAATTTTTATTTTCTAATGATTTATGATATTTTTGATGTTCAATTAGGTCAGAATCTTTCCAATTACCATTATGAATAAACTCACATTTTTCTAATCGTTGATTTTTTTGTATACCTTTACAGATTATGATCAAGTGATTATATATTGTTTTTAGAATTGAAAAATTTTTTGTTGAAATAATGTGTTTGACGGCAATAAATTCTAGGGTATAGTCGGGTTAAGGCAATCGTAGGATGCCGCCAAACGATGACTCAATATGAGTTAAGGCAGATTAGACTAAAAGAAACTGTATGTATCTTTTGAACACACTTTACATGCCTGAGACAATATTTTCAATAAAAGACAGGTATAATTTTTAGAAAAATTGAAACAGGATAATTTTTTCAACCCATTTTGATCAAATATCAAGACATGTTTTATTTTAAGAATTTTTGAAAACACAAAATGTTAAAAATTGGAAGCAAGATGATTGCGGGTTTGATGTCTAACCGTAACTCCCAAAGAGTCGATGTAAAAAGACAACAGATTTGCTTGCTTTCCAAATTTTAAACTATTAATTTTAGTAAATTTCAGCAAGATTATGAATATGAAATTTTACATAACAATGGGAATTTCTATAGTGGCATTAGCCATAGGATTCATCATATTATTTGGCGAATTATGATGAAATTTGAAAGTTAGGGTTACAACCTAATTGAAAAATAATTTCATTGAGTTGATCAATTAGTTGATTTTGTTGATCAATCATTGAATTGAGTTTTTCAGCTTCAGAGTTTACCTTACTAAGGAGTTTTTCAGCTTTTTGATATTCAGAAGGAGAAAGTGTTTTTCCTTCATAGTAAGCATATTGTTTGTAATATTCGTCATATTGTGATTGGTCACGGGATATTTTGACATCAAGTGAACCAAGTTCTGCACGGATTTCTTTTTCTTGTTGCAGTAAAGCCTTTTGACCAACATAAAGTTCTTCAAATCGATCTGGAATCACATATCCCTTAGTGTCAAAAGAAATTTCAGGGGATTCAGTAGAAAACATCAATTGACCAGTTTCACTGGTATGTCCCAATCCCAGTGAATGACCAATTTCATGCATTAAAATATTGGTTACCATATTTTCATCATCTTGAACAAAATTACCATTGCAATCATCATTGCCAATAGATATCACCAATACACAATGGCTTAAAATTCCAAATAGGACAGAATTACATGTTGCAAGTCCAGTATGAGTTGATGATGCATATACCTGCCATTTGATTTCTATGTTAGAGTTTTCAGATTGAATAAACTTCAAGTTAGGGTTATTTGCTTCCCATGTCTCAATTGCTTTTTTTAATGCGTCAATTGGAATTTGTTTATCAGGGACTGACGGAACATTTTCAAAAGAGTAATAGATGATTTGATGTTCATTAGAAGTAACCACATTAGAAATTTGTTGGATGTTTTCAGTTGTAGGAGATAACAGTGCAACAGTGTTTTGATAATTAAATGGCAGCATATCGGCATACCACATATATCCAAAAACACCCACAATAACAATAAACACAAAAATTGCCTTCAATAGCAAAACAAGGACACAGTAGTAACTAAAACTTGCTATGGAAAAGATAGAATCAGGCTCGATTGAATTTTTTGATTACTTGAATCAATTTTTACACACTTTTTTTATTTTAAGAATTTTTGTAGGATAGAAGTATTGCCATAGGCTTGAAGGGATTTGGTAATCACATCAAAATAAATCGGCATTGATTACCAATTCATCTGTGGCCAAGATATTCAACATAGATGAAAATTTTAAAAAAAATCAAATATATCTAAATAACTATTAAATTCAAATAAAGTAGAACAGAAATATGACAGAATGTCCAACTTGCAAGCTTGCAATGGAATCTCATTCCACAGCAGAATTAATGGAATGTTGTATGAAGCAAGTAGGGGAAGAATTTACAGAAGAACAAACAGGGATTTGTCCTAATTGTAAGCATGAAATCAAAAAACATTCGGATAAAGAACTTGCTGAATGTACACTAGAATTTCTTAAATCAGGAATTAACAATTAATTCAAGATAAGATTAAACAACAGACAAATAAAAAATATTCATTGGATCAATCAACGAGAAGGTTAATAGAAAAATTTTCGCCCATGTGGACTAACAAACAAGTATGGGAATTTGAACAGATAAATGAAAATTTAAGATTTGATACATTATGTGCTGAACCAGAAAATCATGAGACAAAATCATGGAATTCAAAACTAGCACACCCCGACTCAGACATACGAGATTTGGTAGTTAGAACTTTTGATTGTTTATCAGACGAACATGAATTATGGATTGCAAACAAGGGGCAAGGCAAGATAGAGGAGAAATATGTGGCGTATCTCATGGCAGTCATAACAGACACTATGATTAACGAGGAAGTTTGTCTCAGTTTTAAAATAGATAATGATTGTCTGGTAGTATCAATAGATACCAGAGCAGATGTAATTGATTGTAAAGAATTCTTTGAGGAATTTTATCATTTAGCTACTGGTTTCAACTATGAGACAAACACAGGAATACCAGAAGATGAGACAGAAGCTGAAATCTACCTCACAAGACTTCAAGAAGAGTTTGATGAAAAAATGAAAAATCAACTTGGAGACAAATATTTACCTGGAAATAACGACCCTGACACATTGCATTCAAATGATTAGCTAAAATACTAGAAAACATCAAAAAAAATATTGTCAGAAAGAAAACCATTTAGAAAATTCAAAAAAGAGCTTTCTTTAACTAGAGAGCAAAAAATTGAACAGTTTATTTTGAGAAATTCAAAAAATGGGTTTTTTACCAAAGTTTCAACAATACCATACAAATTTGGAGTTTCTGAAAGCGTTGCATGGGACATTGTAGGAGAATTATTATCCAATGGAGAATTAGAATCAATTCATGATGAAATTACAGGAGAAATGAAACTTTGTGAAACTGGAAAAACATATTCTATCATGGATTTAGAAAGAAAGAGAAAAATTTAGTTCATTTAAGAAAAAGAGAAAATAACAAAAC
This sequence comes from Candidatus Nitrosopumilus sp., assembly GCA_965248045.1. Classification (GTDB taxonomy): domain Archaea; phylum Thermoproteota; class Nitrososphaeria; order Nitrososphaerales; family Nitrosopumilaceae; genus Nitrosopumilus. The sequence continues at coordinate 378,174 of CBDFIG010000002.1, read as the reverse complement.
TCTTAATTTTGTATAATTTCTAACTCAAGCAAATGAATAATGATGAAAATTTTCCTTCAGTATCATCCCATAATTAAAGCAAAAAAGAAAAAACCAAAGGAGCCAAAAAAAACAGTGTAAACTCTGTGGAACACCACTTGGAAAAGAACCAATTACTGATGAATTAGACACACATTGGAAGAAACATTATAATTGGCATTGGAACACCACTTGGAAAGTGGTCGTTTATAGAACCAATTACTGATGAATTAGACACACATTGGAAGAAACATTATAATTGGCATTGGGAATCAAACAAAGAAAAAACATCTGAAGAAGCATTATTAAAAATATAATTAAAAGATGTCTTGGAATAGTGGTCGTTTATAGCATGCCTAGACCACTAAACGAAGTCATCAAAATTATCTCAGGCTCAAGATATAAAAGAACTTGCTACTGTTTTTCAAACATTTGTTTAATTGAGATTAACAAATAATACTGTATGTTTAATTAATGAAATTCGAAAGCGTTAATTTGAGAATTTTTTGATGAAATACGTGTTATTTAAAATTAATTGGCATAGTAATTTTTATGGAATTTCATGGGCATATGAAAAAAATAGACTGGTGATTTCAACAGTATTTGAAAATAAAAAAGACGCAATTTCTATTGCTAAAGAAATAGAGGAGTGGAGTGATAAATTCACTAGATTAACAATTATTGAAAAAGACAATGATGAGTTTGCAATTTGTTGTTATCAAGATCCACAAATATCAAAGAGTGAGAAGCATGGCGGCTTGTTCAGAACAGGAATGAGGCAAAGTAGTGGGTATAAGCAAGCAAAACCAATGATTGAAGAAAAATCACCTCTTTTGCAAATTGCTTATGCCGCAGATGTCAGAGATATCAACACATATGAAGAAATTTCCAGACTAGTACCCATGAGGAAGTGTAGAATTATTTCTGAAAAAGATTTGAAGAGACAAGAATATTTTTATGAAAAAACTGCAAACTCACAAAATAATTAAAATGAAAAAATGGTGAGATTCAAAATTCATAGAAGATTGAGCCATCACCATTTATGGTCTGGTACTAAAAATAATTCAAATTGGATATAAAGAATCACTACTGATTCATTCTGATCATTGTCACTGATGAATCGTTCATTGACGTTAAATAGAATTTTTACCAGATTAAAGCATGCAAGATAACAATTACCAATCATTGTGGGAAGAAGCAATTGGACTTTCTTGGCTCGTTTCAGAGGAATAAAATGGCAAATTCCAACTCTGAATGTAGCCCAAATTGCTGGTGTAAAGAAAAATCAGAAAATGTTAACGAGTTGCCTTAGAGATTTCTAAGGTCCCAAATTTTCACAAATGAGAATTTTAGAATCCCTTAAGTAATATTTTGTCATAGTGTTTACGATGGGTTTTGAGAATCTCTTAGAAAGAGTGATGGAGTCGGATCCTAACATCAGACATAGTATAATTACAGATATTGAAGGAAACGTGCTTGTTACAAGTCATCGCGAAGGAGTTACAAATTTTCTATCTCCAGAAGAGACTGCAGCATCACTCAAGAGAGCTGCCAGTGCATGGAAAGCAAGAAATGCGTTGAGTCCAAAAATAGGGAAGGGATTGTATGCAGTAGCAGCATTTGAAAAGATTACAAGAATGACATTTCCTGTAGAAGGAGACCACCTAATGTTTGTTAGTTTGGGTTCGGGTTCAGTACGAGGAGATCTTCATGAAGGAGGTCAAAAACAGATTGTAGAACACGTCCTAAACATATTGAGTCGTGACCCAACTAAAGCATAACATAACATAGGTCTAAAAATTGTCAATGATAGAGCATACAAAAGAATGTAAATACAGAAACGATAATGATATGCCACATACTAACTGTTATTGTAAATGCCACAAAATCATCATGGCAGAATCATCTGCAATGGAATCAAAGACTTTTTGATTCTTTTTGTGGATCAAAATTATCTATGATTTCAGATACATTAGCAATGATTGTTTCTTTGATTTGTATTTGCGTCATTCCAGAGGATGTCATTAGTTTCATTTGATCAAGTAAAGCAAAATGTACTCTTCCTTGAAGATAATCTACAATGCCATATCCCTTTTTTGGGAATTCTGTTACAAATGGATCATGTTCAGAAAAATCATCAGTTTTTTCAGTCATGAAATGATTGATGAAAAACTAGTTATAAAATTTCCAAATCTTCATTAAACTCTTCAAAAAACAAATTTCATGACAGAATTTATCCATAAACCATATGATCGAATTTACGTTCGGGATATGATCAAACTAAGCCTAGATGATCTCATAGGGATGATGTCTTCCCTAGAGGCTGCAAGTGCATATTGGATTGATGGGGTGTTGTTTGCTAGTTTTGCCATGACTGAATCTGAAGAGTTGGCAAAAAAAGAGATGGGAAACGAGATGTACTTAGACAGAATAGTTTTTGCAAAATATGAAAAATATACTAAAACTGCCAAATCATCAACTAATCTTGAGATTGGAGTCTTAAACATGCAAAAAAACAAACTGTATACAGATTTGATTGCATGGCTTAAAACGCAACCAGTTTGGAATGAGTGATTTAGAATTGGAAATTAGGCACTAAGTAATGCATGATCAAAACTTACCATCACACATTGAAAGTGAATTTGTTCTTCAGATACATATCCACAGTTGTGACAAAAGAATTGATTTGCTTGAGAACAAACTGTGCATATTTTTTTTACTTCCAATGTATCTCCACAACTTCTACATGAATTGTCTTTCATGTGTTGCAATAAACAATAATTGATTTAAACTCTATGAAAATTAGAGTAAACTAATTAGCTGAGTCTAATTTTAACAGGCTCAAAATATGCAAAAAATATTGATAACACATACAATGAAATACTAAATGAATCAGTTAGAAATATGGTACTAGCTATTATCATCATACCACTTTCAATAGTTGCAATTGCAGGAATTGTAGGCTATTTGGTATATCATTTTGGGATAAAGGATTATGTTTGTAATAAATCAGTTAATGATACGCTTCGAGAATTCAAGATTAAAAAAACTCAGTATCAAATTATTAAAGAATATCATGAAAACAAAGGAGAGAAAATTTCAGATAAAGAAATTGCGCATCTACAAAAACATTACAGACAACATGAACCAGAACAATTTCTTGCAATGTATGATTCCATAAGAAAAAAATCAGACACTGAGGAATAAAATTAAACTAGAACTATTTAGTTGGAATTTGAATGAATGGGGTTCCACCTTCACCTACTACTAGAGGTAATTTACCATCCCACTTTTGTGTTTGTAACCAATCTAAATAATTTGGATTATTTGCTAATGCTTCATTGATAATTCTAATTGCTTCAGATTCTCCTTGAGCTTCTGCAATGTTTGCTGCAGCAATACCTTGTGCTTGTGCTTCGTGTTGTCTTGCTTCTACCTCAATTCTTCTAAGGTCATTTTCTGCCTGAAGTGCCTTTTGTTCTGCTTCTACTTTATCTTCAATTGCTCGTGCAAATAGTGGTGAGAACTGAAAGTCTGTAATTGAGATGACTTCGGTTACTATGTTAAAATCACTTAGACGATCAGAGATCTCATTTTCAATGTCTGATTTTACCAGTGGTCTTTTTGTGATTAATTCCTCTGCGTTATAATTTGCAGTTACTTGTTTTACAACCTCTTCTACTGCTGGTTGAATAATTCTATTTTCATAGTCAAGACCAACTTCTTTGAATAAGAAATTAACTGAATCTGGTGATGGGTGATAGTTGACAGTTACTGCAGTAGTAACTGTCTGAAGGTCCTTAGATGCAGATGATGTTGATTTTACAAACTTTAGGGTCCTGACTTCCATATTCACAACAGAGTCTGCAAATGGAGTCACAAAATGAAGTCCTTCATCAAGCGGTGTAATATTGATATCAACTGCATTCCAATGAAGTAAAACACCTCTATGTCCTGCATCTACAATTTGCACCGCAGAAGCAGCTACTACTCCAATTATAATTAATACAATAATTCCAATTAAGACTGCTTTGGCAGCACCTACATTAACATTAATTTTTGGATTTTCATATCGAGACAATTTACAACAATTAATGAATTGTTGGCATAATTATACCATTGTATGAGACAAACAAAGGGTACAAGATTTTGTTATTTCAATATGTTTTATAATTTGAGAATTCCAGCATATGTGCTGATGATTATACCAAGGTGTTCTCTCTGATTCCTCTTAGTCATGATGAATTTGCCGAATTATGAAGCAAGAAAAAATTATGACTAGATTCAGGTATTAATGCTTAAAGTCTATTTTTAGTGGTTATTTCAGGAATTTTTATTAGATTCCTGTGTGTTTCCGGTTATTTTTTTAACTCAGAAAGAATCAGAACTAGTATTTCCTTTTCACTTAATTTCAAAAGTTCTACTGTTTCTTCTTCTGTGAATTTAATATCTTCATTTATTTTTTCATATGTTTTAAGATCGACCATATCAAAACCACCAATTAAGAAAGTAATCCAACAAAGAGACCAGCAGCGAGATTAATAGCAAGTACAATAATGCCAACGATTAAACAATTTTTACCGAGTTTAGGATCATTATTCTTTACAGCAAAGTATGCAATTATGCCCCCCTATAATTCCAATAAATATGGGCAGGATATATAGTGAAGAGACAAAGTTCGTGAATCAAATTATTCCAAAACAAAAAACTTTTTGATCAGTTAACACAATGACATACATGAACAATCTAGAATCCCTTGAAGCAGCATACAAGAAAGAAAACTCCAAGGTTGCAGTAAGGATGCTTGGCAGTGCTGAGGATTCTAAAGGATGACAAGGAACTGGAACACACTGACAAACATTGCACCGCTGTACAAACTGGGTACGAAAATGAGTTGATCGTTTTGAGGAGTATGGCTTTGATGGCCTCTACGATCTCCTAAAGAGTGGAAGACCAGGAATTATCTCAAAGAAAAGAGTGGAAGACCAAGAATTATCTCAAAGAAAAGAGTGGATTCAATAATGTCCAAAGCCATACTAACTTTGTTTACTCCTGTAATGCTACAGCAAAGCATCTTTTATTCACACCGGAGTAAAATTTCACATAACTCATGCTAGAAAGATAATGCATCAATATGTCATGTCTGCAAAATCCGCACAAAAATATTACATCAATCATCAACGGTATCTGCTGTGAAAAGCTGGCAGCAACGCATCAAAAAGAGAATTTCACGCCTAAAAAAGAGGATGAATTCATCATTGCAATGGCTGATGAGGTATTCTTTGTAAGGGATACAAAAATAGGAAAAAAGTATTGGTCACCTGTTGCAAAGAGAATATTCCTTCCTTTGTAGAATATCTAAAGGAATTAAATTACAAATATGACAAGATTGCATTAATTTTAGACAGGGCATCAGTTCATAAATCAAAGAAAGTCAAGGAATTTTTAATGAAAAATCATGATGTCAAACTAATCTGGTTATCAAAGGGTTCACCATATCTAAACATGATAGAGCAGTGCTGGAAGACAAGCAAACATTCGTTGCTGGTTTCAGAGTATTATGCAATGTTTGCAATGATGAACAAGGCAGTCTCTGAATATTTTAGAATGACAAAGTTCAAGCTTGATGTTGCAAATTATATTTTTAGAAATCCAGCAAAAATGTTCACGAACTTTTGATCGTCGCGATACCACGCCTTTGATCTGCTTCTTGGTTCACGTATAATGCTGGATGTATCAATTGTATGAATTTAAGCATACTGATAGTTTAGAATTTAATCAAAATCATCTTCAGATACTTTATCACAATCAGGGTCAAGTATACCTAAATGATATAAAATACTGTTTCTGGTTTTCATCTTATCATTTCATAAAATTTTTCGTTATTAAGACGAAGTGTGTGTAAAAAGTTACACATTAAAGAATCAAATTTTGACTTTGATAAATTCTCCAATTTAAGAATCAGAAATTTCATTCACTGTAATGAATAATGAACATCGCAGAAAAGCACTATTCCATTTGACAGGGTCTTGGCAGTAATAGAATGGCCATCTTGTAGTCCTTTACCACAAACATAACATTCAACAGCTGAAACTGATGACACCGGATTTTGTGATTTTTTGAGAATCTGCATATCTTGCATGATTGTTTGTTTTGCCCCCCGCATGATGTTTAGTATACGATCAAATACGATATAAAGGTACCGTACTATACCGTAACAGTTACATGCCTGGTAAATGAATTATTTTAGACAAAAATAGTACCATCAAAACCTACTCATCAATTTAAATAATAAACCAGTGAAATTTTGTCTATGGGTGGATATATTTGGAAACTCTCAAGCAAAAGTAATACCCCTAGATTTATCTGAAAACCAATTTCAAATTTATAATAAAATTTCAAGAAATTATTCCCATTCATTTCTCTTTGAATCACTAACAGGTCCTGAAGTGTTAGCTGAAACATCAGTTATGGGATTTGATCCAAAAATAATCCTCAAAGGATATTCAGATAAAGTAGAAATCATTCATAACAAAAAAACAAAGACTATACAAACCACAGATCCATTTGAAGAACTAAAAAAATTGTTAGGAAGATCAGATGATCAAAGTTATCGATATCTAGGTGGAGCAGTAGGAGTAGTAAACTATGATGCAATAAGACTAGTTGAAGATATTCCCGATACTCATAATTCACCACAACCATTAATGGAATTTGGAATTTATGATGATGGGATATTATATGATAATTTACATAAGAACCTATTCTACTTTTATCATGATGAAAATAGATTTGATAAATTAAAGATGGATGAAGACATATTTGGGGATTTCCATTCTAGTGAAGTAACACCAAATATGGATGAAAATAAGTTTTCTGAAATTGTAAACAAGGCAAAAAAATTAATTCAGGATGGAGATATTTTTCAAGTTGTTTTATCTAGAAAGTTTGCTTTTGAAAATAAAGGAGATAATCTAACATTATACAAAACATTACGCAATCTAAATCCATCACCATACATGTATCATCTAAAACAAGATTCCAAAACAATCATTGGAGCATCACCAGAAATGTTAGTTAGAATCACAGATGATAAAGTTGAGACTTTCCCAATTGCAGGGACCAGAAAAATAACAGATAGTGAGAAAAAAAACAAACAACTAGCAGAAGAATTACTCCATGATGAGAAAGAATTAGCAGAGCATACAATGTTAGTAGACTTGGGACGAAATGACATAGGTCGAGTATGCAAGTATGGAACAGTTCATCCAGAATCCCTCATGCAGATAAAGCGATTCAGCCATGTTCAGCACATAGTTACACATGTTGTAGGTGATTTGGCGCCTGAAAACGACATGTTTGATGCATTCAAAGCAGTATTTCCTGCAGGAACAGTCTCAGGGGCACCAAAAATCAGAGCCATGGAGGTAATTGATGAATTAGAGACAGAATCTAGAGGCCCATATGCAGGTGCTGTGGGATATTTTTCATTTAATGGATGCTGCGATTTTGCAATAGCAATTAGAAGTATATTCATTGATGGAGATAAGGGATTTATTCAATCAGGAGCTGGAATAGTTTCAGATTCAGTTGCAAAAAATGAATTCAAAGAGACAGAGCATAAAGCAGGTGCAATGCTTCAAGCATTAAAGGAGGCAACAAAATGAAATTTCTAATTATTGACAACTATGATTCGTTTGTGTACAACATTGCACAGTATCTTGGAGAACTTGGGGTTGAATCAGATGTTATCAGAAATGACAGAATCACATTAAATGAAATTAAACAAGCAAATTATGATGCAATAGTAATTTCTCCAGGTCCTGGAACCCCAGAAGAAGAAAAATATTTTGGAGTGTGTTCAGATGTAATCAAAGATATGCACACAACTACCCCAATTCTAGGAGTTTGTTTGGGACATCAAGGAATCATTCAGGCATTTGGTGGCAAGGTAACAAATGCAGGATGTGTAAGACATGGAAAGACAAGCCCAGTTAATCATACAGATTCAGAGTTATTCAAAGATGTAAAGAATCCTTTTAGGGCAACAAGATATCACAGTTTAGTTGGAGACAAAACAATAATTCCAGATGTGTTAGAAGTAACTGCTACAGCAGCTGATGATGGAGAAGTAATGGCAATAAGACATAAAAAATATCTAATTGAAGGAGTACAATTTCATCCAGAATCAATAATGACGGAAGACGGGAAAAAGATTCTTGCAAATTTCATAAAACAGGTGAAAGAAAAATGATTTCAGATTTAATTTCAAAACTACAACAAAAGACAGACTTGACTTATGATGAGATAAATTCCATCATGACAGATGTTCTTTCTGGGAAAACAAATGATCAACAAAATGCAGATTTTCTATCTAGTTTGGCAGAAAAAGAAGAGACAGATGATGAGTTATTAGGAATGCTAGATAAAATGCAAGAGTTTTCCCTCAAAGTTGAGCCTAAAAACCAAGGAACCATAATTGATATGTGTGGAACTGGTGGCGATAAACTTCAAACCTTCAATGTATCAACTACTGCATCATTTGTGGTAGCAGCTGCTGGGGGAATTGTAGCAAAACATGGAAATCGCTCAAGTTCAGGGGTATCTGGAAGTGCAGATATTTTTGAATATTTTGGATATGATCTGAATCAAGAGCCTTCACAAATTACAGAAATTTTACAAAAACATAACATTTGTTTTATGTTTGCACAAAAATTCCATCCGGCAATGAAACATGTCTCTGCTGCAAGAAAACAGTTAGCAAAAAGAACTGCATTTAATCTTCTAGGACCATTATCAAATCCAGCAGGAGTAAAAAATCAGCTAGTTGGAGTATTTTCTATTGAATATCTTGACAGATTACCTGCAATTCTAAAAAGAAAGGGAGTTCAAAATATTATGACGGTACGTTCTGATGATGGAATGGATGAATTCTCTACTAGTGCAATGAATCGTGTATATATTTTAAGAAATGACAAAATATTGATGAATGCAATTGATCCAGAAGTTGTAGGATTACATAAATCAAAACTAGAAGACATTCAGATTAAAACAAAAGAAGATGCCATTAAATCATTTGTGGGAGTTCTTAATGGTACTGCAAATCAATCAATGATTGAAACTACTGCACTAAATGCTGCAGGGGGTTTAATTGTTGCAAATATTGTAAATAATTTTGAAGAGGGAGTAGAGATGGCACTAAATACAATTAATGATGGAAAAGCATTCAAACTTTTAGAAAACTTTGTAACAGACACAGGAAATATTTCAAAACTAAAGGAGATTGTATGATTGGCTGAAAATATTTTAAAAAGATTGGTAAACAACTCTCAAGCAGCAATTGATGATGGAGTATATGATGTAGATGTAAATCTGCAAAAATCAAGTAAAGATTTTATTCAAATTATTAATACAAATCCTCATCCAACACTTCTAACTGAGATAAAATTTGCATCCCCATCCCTAGGAAAAATTAGAACTCTCACAGACCCTGCAAGTATAGCAAGGCAGATGATTGCAGGAGGCTCAAAAGCATTATCAGTACTGACTCAGCCCAATCTGTTTCAAGGATCACCAGAATATTTCATCAAGGTCAGAGAAGCAGTAGATGTTCCATTATTGATGAAAGATATTATGATAGATAATATTCAGATAGATGCTGCAGAAAGAATTGGTGCAGATTACATGTTATTGATTCAATCATTGTTTGATCAAGGATTCCTCAAAGAGATTGATGAGTTTATTGACCATGGTCACAAAAATGGATTGAAGATTCTCCTGGAAGTTCATACAAAACAAGAATTTGAGAATGCATTAAAGACAGAAGCTGACCTTATTGGAATTAACAACAGGAATTTAGACACATTAGAAATTGATCTAAAAACTACGGAAATTGTTCTAGAAGGATATGAAAAATCAAGACCAATTATATCAGAAAGTGGAATTGAGACCTCGGAAGATATTCAATATTTAAAAAAGTGTGGAGCAAATGCTTTCTTGATAGGGTCAAGTATTATGAAAAGCGATAATATCGAAGAACAAATAAGGAAATTGGTGAAAGCATATTGAAATATCCTAAAAATGGTAGATTCGGAGAGTTTGGTGGAAAATACATTCCTGAAACACTAGTTCCAGCAATTGAAGAATTGGAAGAAAATTATCTTAAATTTAAAAATGATAAAAATCTCAAAAAAGAATTAGATTATTATCTCAAAGTGTATGCAGGGAGACCAACACCATTATACTATGCAAAAAATTTGTCAGAAAAGCTAGGAGGAGCAAAAATCTACCTCAAGCGAGAAGACCTGTTACATGGAGGGGCACATAAAATTAACAATACATTAGGCCAGGTACTGCTTGCAAAGAAAATGAAAAAGAAGAGAATTATTGCAGAAACAGGTGCAGGACAACACGGTGTTGCTACGGCAATGGCATGTGCTGCTTTAGGTATGAAAGCCGAAGTATACATGGGCTACAAAGATACAATTCGACAAAAGCTCAATGTATTTAGAATGGATTTACTTGGTTCCAAAGTTCATCCGGTAAATTCAGGTTCAAAGACACTAAAAGATGCAATCAATGAAGCAATTCGTGATTGGATAACAAATGTAGAGACAACATATTATCTTCTAGGATCCGCTGTAGGTCCACATCCTTACCCAGTAATGGTCAGAGACTTTCAAAGTGTGATTGGAAATGAAATTAAATCACAGATGAAAAAAATTAATAATAAAACACCAGATAGTGTGATAGCATGTGTCGGTGGAGGATCCAATGCAATTGGAACATTCTATCCATTAGTTGATTCTAATACAGAAATGATTGGTGTTGAGGCTGCAGGTCAAGGACTAAAATCAAAATTACATTCAGCAACATTATCATCTGGAACTAAGGGGGTGTTGCATGGTATGATGACATATTTACTTCAAGACAATGAAGGGCAAATTACAGAAACCCATAGTATTTCAGCAGGATTAGATTACCCAGGAGTAGGACCAGAGCATTCATACCTTAAAGATACAAAACAAGTAAAATATCATTCAGCTACGGATGCAGAAGTAATTGATGCATTCCTGATGCTTACTAGAACAGAAGGAATTATTCCAGCACTTGAATCAGCTCACGCAATAGCTGAGGCAATCAAAGTGGCACGAAAAGGAAAGAAATCAGAATCAATAGTTGTAACACTTTCTGGAAGAGGAGACAAAGACGTTGAAGAAGTACAAAATTATTTGAGAAAAAATGTCAAGAATTAAAGAAAAATTTGCCGAACTTGAGGCTAAAAATCAAAAAGCTCTGATAGCATACATTATGGTCGGATTTCCAAATGAAAAGGCAACAATTACGACTGTAAGCGGGCTGATAAAAGGAGGAGTAGACATTATAGAATTAGGTTTTCCATTTTCAGATCCTCTAGCTGATGGACCTGTTATTCAGAATGCAAGTACTGTATCACTTGAGAAAGGTACCAATATTAACAAGTTTTTCAATATTGTAAAAAAAATTAGAAAAGAAACAGACATTCCATTAGTGCTAATGACATACACTAACGTTTTGTATCATAGAGGGTATGCAAAATTTATCTTAGAAGCAAAAAAAGCAGGAATTGATGGAATTATTCTTCCAGATATGTCAGTTGAAGAATCAAAAGAATACAAACATGCTGCAAAAAATAATGCAGACACAATATTTCTAATATCTCCTAACACAAGCAAGGCAAGATTGCAAAAGATTGCAAAAGCATCCACAGGATTTTTGTATATTGTTGCAATTTATGGCACAACAGGAGTAAAGTCAGGAATTAAAAATTACACATTAAAAGCAATCAAAGACGTTAAAAAACAAACAAAGGGAAAAACTCCCATAGGAGTAGGATTTGGAGTTTCAACCCCACAAGATGTTAAAAAATACATCAAAGTTGGAGCAGATGCAGTAATTGTTGGAAGTGCATATTTGAAATTAATCGAAAAAACTCCACAAATCCAACTAGAATCAAAGATTACATCATTTACAAAGAGTCTCAAAAAACAAACTATTTTGTAGTATCAACTAAGACGTCATAGAAGGGCGGTCAAGTATTCAAACCGTATTGGAGGGGTTTATTTCAGCTATGACCACCAGACTAGAGGTTCTCATAATTATATACACAAAGAAAAATAAAAAATACACTACAGAAATATCTAAAATTCGTTAAAAAAATAAGAGAATTTTTTACAATCGTAAAGATCGCGGTTAACTAAAGTATCAAAAAAATAGAATGTCAAGAACATGCTAACCTCAATTTTAACCAGATATAAACAAAACATACAAAAGACAGATACTTGTTTCATTAATGTGCAGACGAAGTTTATTTTTGTCACAGGTGGTGTGATGTCTGGCCTTGGAAAAGGTGTAACAACTTCCTCGATTGCAAAATTATTACAGTTAGCAGATCAAAAAGTTTCCTGTGTCAAGATAGATCCTTATCTAAATTATGATGCAGGGACAATGAATCCAGTTGCACATGGAGAAGTCTTCGTAACAGAAGATGGTGGAGAATGCGATATGGATATAGGAAATTATGAAAGATTTCTAAATCAAAATATTCCAAAAAGCCACAATATTACAACTGCGCAAGTATATTCTTCAGTAATTGAAGCTGAAAGGAAAGGTGAGTATCTAGGAGTATGTGTTCAGATAATACCACATGTAACTAATGAGATAAAGAGAAGAATTAGAAAGATTACAGAAGATGAAAAATTAGACTTTTTGATAGTAGAATGTGGAGGAACAGTTGGAGATATCGAATCATTGCCATTTTTAGAAGCACTTAGGCAGATGCGAGTCGAAGAAGGGCCAAACGGAGTAATATTTGTTCATGTAACATTAGCCCCATCACTTGATGTAGTAGGAGAGCAAAAAACTAAACCAACACAGCATAGTGTCCAAGAATTAAGAAGAATAGGAATTCAACCAGACTTTTTGGCAGTCAGATGTACATCACCATTAGAAGAAAAAACGAAAAAGAAGATTGGGATGTTTACAAATGTAACAACAAAAGATGTATTATCATGTCATGATGCAAAATCAATTTTTGAAGTACCACAGATGCTTTATGACCAAGGAATTATGGATTCAATATTTACAAAATTCGGAAAAGTTGGAATGGTGAATGCCTCAGATAATTGGGACAAATGGAACAATATTGCAGAAAACATGGTCAATCATGAAGACCAAAAAGTAAAGATTGCAATGATTGGAAAATATGTCACACTTGCAGATAGTTATGTAAGTGTAAATCACGCATTAAAACACGCAGGGGCACAAATAGGAAAATCAATAGATATTGACTGGATAGACTCTGAATCAATAACAGATTATAACATACTATCAAACTATGATGGGATTTTAGTTCCAGGAGGATTTGGAACTAGAGGATCAGAGGGAATTATTCAAACTGCAAATTATGCACGTGAGAAAAACATACCATATCTTGGAATATGTTTTGGATTTCAATTAGCTGCAATTGCATTTGGAAGAAATGTTTTAAACTTAGAAGATGTAAATTCATCTGAAATTAAAGCAGATACAAAAAACCCTGTTGTAGATTTACTTCCAGAACAAAAAAATGTTTCAGATATGGGAGGTTCACTAAGATTAGGTGCAAATGAAATAACAATAAAAGAAAATACAAATGCAGAAAAAATCTACAATACAGTAACTATCAATAAACGTCATAGGCATAGATATGAAATTAATAAAGAGTACATTCCTGAGTTTGAAAAAAATGGATTGATATTTTCAGCTGAGAGTGACGGAGGAAAAAGAATGGAAATGCTTGAAATTCCATCACATAAATTCTATCTAGGGGTTCAATTTCATCCAGAATTCAACAGCAGGCCAGGATTTCCTGAAGAGTCATTTGCAGCATTTGTAAAAGCAGCCTCAGAAAAATAATCATTTTGTGCAATAACATCCCAAAAATAGGAATTGGTAATATTATGTAAATAACTGCAAAGAAAAGCATCAATGGGTATTGAGGGAATTGGTAAATTGTAAGGAATGTGGTAAAGCGTATGAGGTAGGAGTAAAAGACTGTTGTTCAGATGAATGTTTTAGAAAAAATGTTCAAAAACGAATTGATGAAGCAACAAAAAATGATGAATCACATACAAAAAAAATTCTGACGAAAGTTCTTAGTAAAAATTATTCTATTTTAGATATTTCATAAATTTTCTGTCTTGCATCTCTAATTGAGACTTTCTTTTTGACATACCCTTTTTTCAAAAGATGGCTTAGTGCTAATCTAACAGTTCTATCAGGAAGTAATGTTTTGTTTGCTAGATCTTTTTGAGTTAATGCTCCCTCATATTCTAAAGTTTTTAAAAGTAATTTTGAGCTTGGAGGCATGCTTAGCAACTCTTCGGCAAGATGTACCTTTTTAGCAAGAGCAGAAATTGCAGTAGAATCTTTTTTGAGTCGAATAATTTTTGCAGAAGGAAGAAATTTAGTACATTCAACAGTTTTGTTTACCTTATATCTATCCAAGCCATCAAGAACAACTTCACAATGTAGTCTTGCAGATATATCATCAATTTCAATAGAACTGTCATTTGACACAATGATTGGTCTACGAGTCACATCAAGAGAATTGACAGAAATTATTTCAAATACTGCTGAATCCTGAAATAAAACAGGTCCACCAGCAGACATGGAATATGCAGATGAACCAATTGGAGTAGATACAATTATTCCATCACTATTATCGTGCCAAACTTCTTCTCCATTAACACTTAGTGTATGCTCCATTAACATGGCACTCTTTGAGGAAAATACTGCAACATCATTAAGTACAGGGTAAACATTTTTTCCATCTATTTTTACACCGAGTCTTGGAACTTCTTCAACAGTGTATTTTTGTTTTTTTAAGATATTTGCATGAGATGAAAATTCTCGAAGATCAATTTGAGCCAAGAATCCACTTGCCTCACCTTCACTAATTCCCAATACAGGTGAAGTAGAATCAAAAGTCCTATGAAAATAATTTCTAACACCCTTATCACCACCTAAAACAATAATGCAATCAGCCTGTTTACTTTTTGATTTTGTTACTGTAAAGGATTGGATTCCAGCATCATCTAAAATTTTTTTAATTATCTTTGCTGCAGTATCTGTAGTTCCAGAACCAAAAATGCCTATTTGCACAGAAGAAACAAACCATTCAGTTCAATAAAAGAATAATGTATTACAGGTCTCTGAATTTTACCAAATTGTAAAAATATGAAGCATTTGTTTGAATGGTTCCTTTTTTTGGAGTCTTTTGTAAACCTACATTTTTTGAATCAAGGGCAGCTTGTGCAGCACCCCCTGCAAAGCAAAGTGCCCATAAAAAGTCCTTTTCTTTAAGCATCGTACAACAAAATGCTGAAGAAAAAATATCACCAATTCCAGTAGTATCATGAATTTCCTTGTTTGGAAGAATAATAGAATAAATTTTATCTTTTACCAAAAGAGAGACGTTAGTTTTATTTGTCAATAATACATACTCAGCTCCTTTTTTTTGTAGTGCTAACATCATTTCATCATTAGAGCCATTAACAATACATTGAGATTCTTCAGGGCTGACTTTTATAGCATTTACATCGGATAAATCAAGATCTTTATTCTCTAAATTAATGTTATTTTGAGAGTCTTTTTTTCTTAAAAAACCCTGCGGATCGACAAAAAGGAAATTAGAATCATTTTTGATTTGTCTAAAAGTGTCATTGGAAATTTCATGATAGATAGGACTTACTATATGACCATCAGCACTTACACTAGAGTAATCTATTTGTTCACACTCATTTTCAAGTTTAAGAATTCTATCTGAACCGTTAATAGAAATGCCAAATTTTGTAGTGTTTTTTTCTGATTCAGAATTTACAAAGTTTATTTGACTTTCAGTAAGATACTGTTTTGGAAAGTCAGGGCCAAATTTTGTAAACAAGTCTACATCAAATTTGAACTGTCTTGCAGTTAGTCCACAATAACAAGCAGACCCACCAATTTGTTCATAATTAGAATTATCAATAGTAATTGTATCAATTGCACAATGCCCAAAAATAGCTAATTTCATTTCTCTTTGTTCAGTGAATAGTAGATTTAGTTTTTTGCATTGATTTCTTCAAGACATTTCAGACAGAGAATTTGACCTTTTTCAATTACAACTTCAACGCCCGAAGTAAGGCAAATGTGGCAGAGACCTTGCATATCTATCAAAAAGGATTATTCGATCTAGAATTAAAACATAGAGTGTTTTTTAATATAATTTAGGCACAAATTTGTCATTTTTTTTGAATTATCCGCAAGAATATAAGTAGGTAAATTAATTTTATTCTCATGCCACTTAAGCGCGCAAGTAGAGGTCGTACTAAAGGAGGAAAAGGATCATCTGGAACCGTCCAGTGTACAAACTGCGGACAAACAGTTCCAAAAGACAAGGCAAAAAAAGTTACTGGTAAAATAAATCTAGTAGAGCATACATTGGCAAAAGAACTACGTGCGCAAGGAGCATACATTGCTACACCAACAGTTTTGAAATGGTATTGTATTTCATGTGCAATTCACTTTAAAATTCTTAAAATTAGATCTTCGTCTGATAGAAGAAAACGTGGAAAACTTCGCTAGCATTATTCCTTAATGTTTTTTGCAGTTACAACCATTCTTTGAATTAGAGTAATTCCAGCAATTATTACCACAATCATTACGGCATATTCCATAAATCCAATTATTCCAATTATTGCAATCACCAAAAGCCTTTCTGCTCTTTCACCAATACCTACTCCCTGAAGTTTGATGTTAAGAGTATCAGACTTTGCTCTAGCATAACTAACTAGTAATGACAAAGTGATTGCAAGCAATACCCAATATGGTTCAGCGTATCCACCAACAAGAATTCCTAAAAATATTGCAACTTCGGCAATCTTATCAAACATAGAATCAAAATAATATCCTTTTTTTGAGGTCTTACCAGTAATTCTTGCTACTTGGCCATCCACCATATCAAAAAATCCAGAGACAAGCAACAAAATACCTCCAATTATTAATCCAAATTCAATTCCTAGACCATATACTATCGCAGACATCAATGCAAATGCAAGACCAACAGAAGTCCAAAAATTTGGAGACAATCCAGTAGATGCAAATCCTTTTCCAATCTTTTCAAGTGTAGGAGCCAAAGTACCTCTTAGATTATTTAACACGTGATACCCCCAACAACACTAGCTAATAAAGTGAACAGGGACAAAATTGAAGTAAAATCAAGTCAAAATTTACAAAACTAGCCTGATTAATTTTGGGCTAAATTCATGGCAATCAAAGTAGACATTATTTTGGCTGCAAAAGAAGCAGTAGAACCATTATCATGATATGGGTTAAGTTCTACAATATCTACACCAGTGACTTTAGTGTTCTCAAAAGAATGAATCAAATCAAGTAATTCTCTAGAGGTAATTCCTACAGCTTCAGGATTACCAACACCTGGTGCAAATGCAGGATCTAACACATCAAGATCAAAACTGGAATAAATTGTATCAAAAGTAGACACATGATCTTTTAGGAGTTGGGATCCTTTTCCTTCTCTAATTTCTTTATCAGAAATTGTTTTGATGTTATTTTCTTTTAGAAATTTTAACTCTTCAGCAACAAATGCTCTAGCACCTACATGCAAAATATTTTCAGCGCCTCTTTCTTCAACAATTCTTCGAAGATAAGAAGCATGACTTAATTTGGTGTCTGCAAATTCATCTCGTAAATCATAATGGGCATCAAATACAACATAGCCCGTTTCTTTTGGAAAATTCGTATAGGTGCCATATGTAATTGAATGCTCACCACCCAAAATGAAAAGCTGTTTTTGTTTTGCTACAAGTTCAGTGGTAATTTTTTTTATCATGTCAATCATTTCAGATGCAACTACGGTATGACGAGTATTTCCTAAATCTTCAATGTGTACTGCCTCCACATCAATTTGAAATTCAGGATGAAAAACCTCGATATTGTTAAATGATTCACGAATTACATCAGGTCCAAATCTACAACCAGGTTTGTAAGAATGAGTAGCATCATATGGAATTCCAAATACAGTTGCTACAGGTTCAGAATTTCCATCAGAAAGAGTAATCAACGGACTTTTGTTCATGTATAAATCGACAAAGCTCATATTTCACACCATTAATTGAGGTCTCTTTGATAGATGTTTGGGTAAATTCAAGCCAGTAAAGGGTTTTCCTTTAGTTTGCTCATTTACTTCACTTAAGAAGTCATTAAATGATAATTCTCTAACATCGCCAGTTGTTCTGTCACGAATGCTAAGATTTTCAGAATTTGCTTCTTTTTCACCAATTACCAAAATGTATCTTATCCACTCTTTTTCTGCTTCACGGATTCTTTTTCCAATGCTTTCATTTCGATCATCTATATCTACACGAATATCATTAGTAGAAATTTTATCAGTTAATGTTTCACAAAAGTCATTAAATTCATCTTTGAGCGGAATAATTCTAACTTGTGTAGGGGCCAGCCACAATGGAAACTGTGGTTTTCTTCCTTCTTTGGAGTCTTTTGCTGCCTTTTCTAATAACACGTAAATGATTCTCTCAATTGCACCACTAGGAGAGTTATGCAATATTATGGGATGTTGTTTATTGTTATTCTCATCTACAAAATCAATTCCATATCTCTCACCATTTTCAACATCAATCTGGTCAGTTGAAAGAGCTGATGCCTTTCCCAGACCATCAATAAAGTTAAACTCCCATTTTAGAACAAAATAAAAGAACTTCTCTTTCCACATTTCAACTAATACTGGCCTTCCATGTTTTTTGACTAATTCCTCAATTGCGGATTTATTTTCATTGTAAAAATCTTCAGTAAATCTAATTGCCATATCATAGTCAGATTCATTGATTCCAAGTTCATGAAGAACACTTTGAGATAAATCAAATCGTATCTTAATCTCGTCTACTGCTTGGTCTATATCTTTACAGAATGCATGACAATCAGGCATTGTAAATGCTCTTAGTCGTCTTAAACCAACTAGTTCACCTGATTGTTCTCGTCTAAAGCTGTATCGGGTAAGCTCATAGAGATTGTATGGTAGATTCTTGTATGACATTTGATATTGATTGGCCATAAGAAACTGTCCAAAACAAGCTGCAAATCTTAAAAAGAGTTTTTTCCCTTCTGAATCAATATTGTATTGTCTTGCTGGAAAACGATTAAAGTAGCTAACCATACTTGGATGTTCTGAATCATACATGATTGGCGTTTCAACTTCACAACCACCATATTCTTTAACTCTATCAGTAACATAATGTTCAATCAAAGATTTCATCAGACGGCCATTAGGATAGAATCGCATATTACCAGAATCAGAAGCTGGTTCATAATCTGCAATTGCCATTTTCTTCATTAATGCAACATGAGGAGAAGGTTCATCGACACTACGTTGTTTTGCAGATTCATATTTTGCTAAAATTTCTAATTTTTTATGATTTGAGAAATCAAAGTCACCAATGTTTGTCATTACTCCATCAGGAGTCATTATCTTCCAATAAGAGCGAATTTTAGATTCGCCTTTTAGAGCCTCTGATGTAATTTCTTCATCTTTTGACTCAGTAGAATCTTTTGTAACTACTTTGGAGCTTTCAGCTAGAGGATGCCCTTTTACTTGTAGTTTGTAGGATTTTGTCCAGCCAAATGGAGAATGAGACACTTCAAGATCTGATGCATTATTCTCCATTTCTTGGAGTAATGATATGGCAACAGACGGTTTTGCTAGATTAGAGCTAAGGTGAGCATATGGATATAGTAATAATTTCTTACAACCAATTTTTTCCATTGAATTTTTTATCTGAGATATTGCATTTTGTGCCACTGAAAAGTCATCACCATCTTCAATTGCAACAAATACAACTACAAGTTCCTCAAGTCTTTGAGTTTGAGTATTTTCAATATCTTCAGCTGATTTAGTCTCCTTTTTTGTTGGAGTGTATTCAATGCTATCACAGTGTAGTTGCAATATGCGCATAATTTCAAACAAAAGACACAATTGAATTAAGTGTTATGAAACTATAATACAGTAAACTTTCTAAATTGTGGCTAAAATTTGAATAAAGTTTTCTTTTGAATAGAGCCTAATCTCCATTTCAATAATGCAATTTGTAGTTCAGTGTTTAGGTTATGCATCTCATTTTCATATAGCTTATCGGAATTTGGAACCTGAAAAGTTGAACTCATTTCAATAATACTATAATAAAATGTAATAAAACAAGTTGTTTGTAATTTCAATTACAACGGCATATGCTCATGAATTATTCAGAATTGTTATGTTTTCTCACGCAGAGAAATGATTGAGCGTAAAACCAACCCAGATATTCCCAAATTAGAAGTAAGAAATTCTGATGCTCGTAAAAGAGGTTCTTTCCCGCGGAATCCTTCATCATAGATCATTTCAACAGAACCCTTGTCAGTCTCAACAAAGGAAGTTATCAGAGAATAGGTACCTAGTTTTTCGTCAATTTTTTCATTATAAAGACGCAATTCAACTTTAGAAATCATAAATCCCTCTTGATTAAAATCCCCAGATGAAAGTAAGACTGCAGTATCATCAGGGATTTTGTTGACTCGTTTTGGATCATACAAATCAATAATATTCATTTAGCTAATACATGCTATTCCTACATAAGTAATGTTTGCTTGAAAATTCAGGGTAAAATATTACACAGTAAAGAACACTAACGCAAGTATTATTTACAGCATAAAGTTATTTTTCAAAAGTGGATCCACACAAATTTCATGGAAAAAATATTCCTCACATAAAATTAGATCCAAAGATGACTATTGAAGATTTAGTCAACACGTTTGCAAGTTCAGGATATAATGGCAGAAAACTTGGAGAAGCTGCAAAATTGTATGCCAAAATGATCAAAGAAAATGCAACAATTTGTCTCACAGTGTCAGGTGCAATGACACCAGTTGGATTTGGTGGAATTATTAAAACATTAATCGAACGAGGGTTTGTCGATTGGATTATTACAACAGGGGCTAATGTTTATCATGAAGATCATTTTGCATGGGGTTTACCAATCAAACAAGGGAGTTCTGTTGTTGATGATGCAGAATTGTATGAAAAAGAGATTGTAAGAATAAGAGACGTATATATCAAATTTTATGAAACACTAGAAGCAGAAGACAAAATCATTCAGAAAATGTTTGGAGAAGACTTTCCAGACAAAGCATTCACGACTGCAGAATTTTGTAATTTAATGGGAAAGATGACTAAGGAAAATGCAAAATATCCAGAAAAGAGTTTCATCACAACAGCATACGAATATGATGTCCCAGTATACATTGGAACGTTAAAAGATTCATCATTAGCATTGAATTTAGTAGTTCATAGACTGCAAGATAAAAAATATCATTTGGATTTTGTGAGAGAAATAATTGAACAAGCTGCAATTCTTTATAATTCAAAAAAATCAGGAATTTTAGAATTAGGTGGAGGTGTACCAAAAAATACAGCCCAGCAAACAGGACCATTGCTAGATCAAATTCTAAGAAGAAATGATGGAGGACAAGATTACATTATTCAAATTACTGATGCACGACCAGACACAGGAGGGTTATCGGGTGCAACATTACAAGAAGGAAAAAGTTGGGGTAAAGTTCAGGATTCAAATGAAGGACTAATAACAGTATATGCGGATGCAACAATTGCATTTCCAATTCTTGCATTGTATGCTCTAAGTAATCAAAAAACAAAGAAACCAAAAAGACTATACAAAAAATTAGGTAAGATGTATGATAAATTAAGCAAAGACTATTTCGATAATCCAGCATCTAACATAAGAAAATCAAAAAAGAAAAACTAAAACTTGTCATAACGAGCACGTTCAAGTTCTCTATCATCTTTAGATTCTTTTTTCCATTCTTTGTAGTGTTCCTTACAAAGAACTGATTTTTTACCTGTAGAATTTACTCGAAGTCCTGCATTTTCAACTTTGGTAGTATTTAGGGAACGAGCACCATCTTGGTCACATCCTTCAACATTACATTTTGCGCCTTTTGAAACAATTCCCATGTAATCCGATGATCGAGATGTTATTTATATTTGAAAATAATTTGAATTTCCGACAAATACGTTATTCAAAAAGTTGGTTCATCGTTTATAAGAGGAATATTTTTTTCTCAAACTATGGGTGGAGCAAAAAAACCAACAACTGTAAAGAAAGACAAACCAGGAAGTACTAAGGAGTCAAAAAAAGGAAAGAAAGACAAAGGAGAAGGCGGTCCAAAAAAAGCTGAAATCACAGTTATGGTAAATGAGCAACAAGCAATGAAAATTATTCAAAATTCAAAAGTAGTTACAGTTCAAGATCTTGCAAGACAAGCAGGAGTCAAAATTTCTGCAGCAAATACATTTCTAAAAGAATCTGCAAGTAAAGGAACTGTAAAACGAGTTGGTGGGTATTCAGGACACCATTTGTATCAAATAGTTTCTTCATAGATACAAAATACATCTCCAGATTTAACATCCTTTAATGCATCAATATTATTACTTAATTTTCCAATAGGAGTCATAGTTTTTCCAGATTCTACATCTTTAATGAAAAAACAAATACTTCCAGTTGAAGGTAAAAATGCAACATCACCTTTTTTGAATTCAGATCTTGCTCTTTCAGTTCCAGAATCAATAGTGGTTTCAAAATACAAAATACTTTGTCCTAATAGATGAGCATGTCCTTCTAATGGTAAAGATCTCATTATAGTTCCAACAGTTCTTGGAGACAAATGCCGTTTTAGATCACAAGAAATTTTTGCTTTCCCACGAATTTCTAAAATTAGTTGTTTTTGTGAGACTGAAGACGTACTCAATTTGTATTTTAAAATGATTAGATTATATAACGTTTTCAGTAGTACGTTCCTGCCTGCAAAATCATTTTAGAACAATTCTTTGAACTATTCTGAAAAATGATTTCCAGGAATTTTGAAAATCTATTGTGATTTTCTTTAATACATCTCACACCCATCCGCTGAGTTGGGTTTTAGCTTACGCTAAAACTAAAATGGTTTTGGATGACATGACTCAGTCAAGGAAAAAAATTACTGTTGTTTGGCTAGTCTTTGTTGTATGCTGACTTGTGATCACAAACTCTGTGGAATATGATTCTCTTGTTTACATAATCCATTGTGAATATCAATCTGTCACTTTTGCCTATCTCATACGCGTAAACTTTGTTACTTTGTTTGTATTTGCCAAGTTTGGCAGGATTCTCAGATGTAGTAAGTTCTGAAATTGCCTTATCTACATCAAGTTACCTGCTATGTCCAATGTTTTTGTATTGTCTCTTGAAGATGTTTTTTCTTTGTGCGTTCCAACTAGTCATCTTTTTTTAGATCTTCTAATAATTCTTCAACACTGGAAAATACTTTTCCATCAGATTCATTTCGTGCTTCAATGATATCTAGCATTTCTTCTGGGATCAGATCATCTTCATGCAAGTCTTTGAGGTACTGTTCAAAGCTTTTGGTTTTCGAGATTTCGTCTTTGTAAAAATCTTTTCTGATTATCTCCAGTTTATCCTCTGGAAGATGGTCAAAAGGATTCACAGTTTTTGTCTCAGACATGTTCTTTTATTCTCCACATCCTAAAAAAAGATTAGGAATCAAGAATCTTGTTTAGTTACTGCCTAATCTTTTTGAGTGTCTTTTTGTGCTTTCTCTGCCTAATATGATCCTGTGCTATGCCAAGATCTTTGTGTGCATCAGAGATTATTCTGGCCGGGTGCATTCTCGTTGTATTTTTGTCATGATTTCTCAATCTCCTTTTTTCTGAGATCAAAACAAGATTGGGAACAAAACCTGGTTCCATCTGTTTTGATTTTACACATCGAACTCATCCCAATACTCTCCAATACATTACAATTGATGCCAGGTATATAGCGACAAGCATAAGTTCGTGAGTTATTTTCAAGATATTTTATTCTGGTTATTCGTATTTACTTAGGTAAAATTATCTATTCTCTAATTTATTGATGATTTTTAGTTCACGAACTTTGTCTCTTCGCTATACAACTGGATTGAAAAATACTCTAAAATGACTAATGACTATCTTAAAGGAATCGTACCAAGAGTATCTGAAACTTGGAGAACAGATGAAATCTTTATGAAAATCAAGGGCAATATGAAATTACAGTATTCAATGCTTGACCATGAAACCAGATTTATGATTACCCAATATGTGGCAAACACAAAAGGCACTGAAAACGTTACTCCAATGTTTAGAGAAGCCATGATGATTGCAGACAAGATCCCAACTACTCTAATTTCTGATGGTGCAAAGAACTTTCACGAGGCATGGAAAGAGAATTACAAGGCAAAGAATTTCTTATGGAAAGAAACAGAACACATCAGACATATCCACATGAAAGGTGATAAAAATAATAATCGCATGGAAAGACTAAACGGTACAATCAGAGATCGTGAAGTTGCATACAGGGGAATCAAAAAAATGAATAGTCCTCTCTTTGACGGATTCCAGACATTCTATAATTTCTCAAAAAAGCATGGTGGAATTGATAAAAAGACACCAGCTGAGATGGCAGGAATAATTGTTGATGGAAATAACAAGTGGAAGACTATCATACAAAATGCCTCATTAAGTCAATAGGTAATTTCCAATCCTTAGAAGATCCGTATTTCAGGTGCCTATAACTTCACAGAACTGCTGTGTTTCCTAACATGACTAGTTTATCCAATTAATCTCACCACTCAAGCTTTAGATCAGAGATATTTCTAACATTTTATGAAACGTAATTGGAAAAAATACAATAAATCACTAGTCAGACGTGGAGAAATCATGCTGTCTTTTGATGCAATGGAACAATGGGGTACAGAACTCAAAGAGATGAATCATAACAAAGAAGGACACAGGTACGTTTATCCTGAATCATTCATGGAAGCATTAGGATATTGCCATCTCTATTTGCATCTGCCATTCAGACAAACAGAAGGCCTGATAAAATCACATCTAAAAGAAAAATCAAAAACTCCAACGTATTCTGCCATTTGGAAAAGAGTCAACAAGTTACACATCAAGATGAGTCCCAAACTGGGAAAGGACATTGTAATTGCAATTGATAGTACCGGAGTCAAGGTTGCAGACAGAGGCGAATGGATGAGACAGAAATGGCAGAAACGACGAGGATTCTTGAAAATTCATGTGGCAGTAGATGTAAAATCAAAACAGATAACAGGTTTGGAAATTACAGATGACAAGTCACATGACTCAAAATCTTTTGTATCACTGGTACAGCAATCAAAAAAGTTTGGAAACGTAATCAAAGCACTAGCTGATGGCGCATACGATACCAAAGATGATTTCTCATATTTGTATCATGATAACATAACTCCAGGAATCAAGACAAGAAAGAATTCATCTGTAAACACTGACTGTTATCCCAGACGAAAATCTGTCCTAGCTCAAATTTTCAACTATGAATTGTGGAAAGCCAGCGTTAGCTATGGAGATAGATGGATTGTAGAATCTGTATTTTCAGCATTCAAGCGAATGTTTGGCGAACACGTAACATCGCACAAGAGAGAAAACATGATTCATGAATTAAAAATGAAAGTTTGTTTGTATAGCGAAGAGACAAAGTTCGTGAATCAAATAATTCCAAAACAAAAAACTTTTTGATCAGTTAACACAATGAGATGCATGAACAATCTAGAATCCCTTGAAGCAGCATACAAGAAAGAAAACTCCAGGGTTGCAGTAAGGATGCTTGCAGTGCTGATGATTCTAAAGGATGGCAAGGAACTGGAACACACTGCACAAACATTGCACCGCTGTACAAACTGGGTACGAAAATGGGTTGATCGTTTTGAGGAGTATGGCCTTGATGGCATCTACGATCTCCCAAAGAGTGGAAGACCAAGAATTATCTCAAAGAAAAGAATGGATTCAATAATGTCCAAAGCCATACCAACTTTGTTTACTCCTGTAATGCTACAGCAAACAATTCTTCACTCTACTGGAATAAAATTTCACATAACTCATGTTAGAAAGACAATGCATCAGTATGCATGTCTGCAAAAACTGCACAAAAATATCACATCAATCATGCAAGTATATCTGCTGTGAAAAGCTGGCAGCAACGCATCAAAAAGAGAATTTCACGCCTAAAAAAGAGGGGATTTATCATTGCAATGGCTGATGAGGCATTCTTTGTAAGGGATACAAAAATAGGAAAAAAGTATTGGTCACCTGTTGCCAAAAGAATATTCCTTCCATATACTGGACGACATGAGAGTTTGGCAGTTTATGGTACAATCACAGAAAATGGCAGTCAACTGTTTAGAGTTTATCAGAAATTCAATGCTGCGACCTTTATAGAATATCTCAAGGAGTTGCACTGGAAATATGGCAGGGTTGCTCTAATGTTGGACAGGGCATCAGTTCACAAATCAAGGAAAGTCAAGGAATATCTTGCAAGCAATCCTGATGTCAAACTAATCTGGTTGCCAAAGGGTTCACCATATCTAAACATGATAGAGCAGTGCTGGAAGACAAGCAAGCATTCGTTGCTGGTATCAGAATATTATGCAATGTTTGCAATGATGAACAAGGCAGTCTCTGAATATTTTAGAGTGACAAAGTTCAAGCTTGATGTTGCAAATTATATTTTTAGAAATCCAGCAAAAATGTTCACGAACTTTTGATCGTCGCTATACAATAAGATGATTGTAATGCAATAGAATCTGAGATGATTTATTTGATTAGATGGTGTTGATAATTATTTTGGGTTGGGAAACAAAGCACACAGAACCAATAATATTACACATTTTTATACCATTGCATTTGTAAAAATTTAATGATTTTCAAAATACTGTTAGGGTTATTAGTTTTAACAGTTGGATTCTCTACAATACCTGCGTTTGCAGAGATTGATACACCGTACAAACAATTTACAAACGGTACTCCTATGAATCAAATAGATTGCGGTGATATGATATTATTAGAGTCACCACGAAATACACCAGCTTGTGTATCTGAGGCATCCTCTATAATTTTAGAACAGCGAGGATATGATAGAATAGTTAAAGATATTATTCACATAACTGAGCCTACAATACTTTACAATACAGTCAACCCACATAAAATCGATTATGGAACTACCACTGCCACATCTTCTAGTGATACCATATCAGCTATTTCTAATTTTTGTGCTGGCTGGCCCAAAAATTTTGCAGTAGAGTTTCCTAATGTTGTAACAGTTGGAGAAGAATTTAACATAAATGTTAATTATACAAATATTATTTTTGAGGAGGAGGATATACTAGAATCAAAACTATCAGGTGTGCCTCTTACACCAGATGACCACGCAGATCAATTAGAAGGCCCAAGAGGAAATTGTTTTGATACTTTTGTTTATTTCATTTTAAATAATAAAACTAGTTTAGTTACTCCACACATAGTTATTCAAACAGAAGAACACGACAATACCAAACAAATTAAGACCTTTTCTCGCATTGAATACCCATTTAACAATACTGTCCCACAAACACAAACAATTACCATGCAAATAAACAGCTTACCTGATAGGTATGATTCTAGTATTTTACTTGGAACGCAATCAGATAAAATTTCCATTAAACATTTTGTAGATGATAATGGCATTTTATATCTACATACCACACCTAGTGACAATACTCTAGTCTCTGTTTCCAAAGAAGCTTCAGCATATGCATCTATGAGTTATGATCAAATATCACAATCCAATTTTTATACAAAAGAGTTAACGCTTCCTGAACCAACCACTTGTGAAATATTTGC
This sequence comes from Candidatus Nitrosopumilus sp., assembly GCA_965248045.1. Lineage (GTDB taxonomy): Archaea > Thermoproteota > Nitrososphaeria > Nitrososphaerales > Nitrosopumilaceae > Nitrosopumilus. The sequence goes on along the minus strand of CBDFIG010000002.1, from coordinate 350,300 downwards.
CTGTGATGAAAATGGCATACCTGCTGTGGGCAATTCCGGTTCATTACCTCCTATGGATAGCCTTGCAGAGTTTCTCAAAACCTCTGTACCTCTTGAGGATCTAGTCGCTTGGTTAGAAAGCGAAGAAATACTAACTCCTGAATATATTGAAGAGTTGTTGGATACATATTTTCCTGACCTAGTATCTAGATTTATCCTTTCTTTAGACTTTGATATTTTTCCAGTAGCTCATGCTGCACCTCTAGATCAACTCTATTTGTATGGAACCGCAGCATATGGAACTGTATCATTTGAATCTAATCCACATGTTGTTTTTAATGGAGTTAAAATTTGCGTATTTGATAGAAATGAATCAACAGGTGAAGATGTATTACTATACAATGGGCAAACACCAGTTTGTGATATAACTGATAGATCAGGGAATTTTGCTTTAACTCCGTTTAAAGATGACCCAAATGACTCAGATTCAATTGATATTATTTTCTACATTTATCCAAGTAACAATTATTTTAATTTCGTAAAATCTAAAACTCTGGACCCTAATACTGAGGAATTAATTACTCATGAAGTTGATTTTTCACATTTGCCAATTGATAATAAATTGGTAGATTTTTCATTCATTTTAAGTGATGTTGATGCTGATAATATTGAGATCATCAAGGCCATTAAAATATTACATATAATGGAAGATAGTAAAAATTTCATAAAAGACACATACAATTATGACCCTTGCCAAGTTACTGTTGATATTACGTTCGATGATTGTGGAGTAGTTCAATACGAACCATATGATTATGCACCAGAAAAAGTAATTTTTCTAGATGATCAAAAACGATACCCTCTTTGTAATGCTCTCGTGAAATGTTCGAATCTGATACCCCCAAACACGAATACTATCATTTTTATTCTGATATGATTTATACTGAAAAAAATAATGGTGTGTTACCTGATGATAGTCAATGGGGAAGACATGTCCCAAATGAGAACATTCCAATCGAACAAGCATGGTTTGAAGGAATTGCAACAGCATTTGTTCTCTTAGAAAAAGAATCTCATCTATACCAACCTGTCTCCAATATCTTTGATTTTAATTATGAAGAAGGTTTTGGAATAGAACAAGGTGATCGTACCCGTGTAGATTGGGCAGATGGGCCAGATAGTGAAGGTGCTGTAACTCAATTTGTATATGATTTAATTGATGACACACCAAATGAAGTGGGTGATAATGCCAATCAAGTTGATAATATTAACTTGTCAGCATCTCAAATAAACAATGTATTTGATGATAGATTAAGTGGTGAAACTATTGTGGCATCTACTGTTTTAGATTTTATTAGTGATTGGAATGACGAATCAGGATATCCTAATATTGATAACGTGGCACTTTTAAATACTATAATTTACGAAGTGGTTGCCCCAACACCTGATACACCATTTAAGGGATCGTTAATTTTTGAAGATGATTTTAACACAAATCTATCAAAGTGGATTCTATCCGGCGATACTGATTGGGAGATAGGCCAATACTCTTTTGATCAACCTCCATTTGCAGATAATATAATATATGATGTTGCAACAATTGATAACTGTGATAACTATTGTATAGCGAAGAGACAAAGTTCGTGAACTAAAAATCATCAATAAATTAGAGCATAGATAATTTTACCTAAGTAAATACGAATAACCAGAATAAAATATCTTGAAAATAACTCACGAACTTATGCTTGTCGCTATATAATGACTCTAGATGTCCCACTAAACTTGGATAGATACGATGAACTCTATCTTAATTTTTGGTATTTTGTAGATGAACATGTTGACTTGGATGATGATGCAAATGAGGGATTAAAAGTTGAGATCTCACTAAACAATAAAAATACTTGGGATGAAATATTTTATTGGTATGAAGACAATGGGAATACCAACACTTGGCAAGAAATTAAAAACTATGATATTTCCCAGTATGCAGGAAGTTCATTTACACTAAGATTTACTGCAATTAGTAGTAGTATTGCAGAAGATATCATGCTTGGTAATTTACAAATCCGTGGGATATTAGGAGATGATGATGACGGTAGCCCTACACCAATACCAGAGCCAATTGATAATACACCACCAGTAATTACTGTACCTGTAGACATAACTGTTGAATCTACAGGAGTACTCACTCCAGTAAATCCAGGAACTGCAACTGCTACTGACGACACAGATTCCAGTCCGACAGTTACAAACGACGCGCCTGAATCGTTCCGGCTTGGCAGCACGACTGTCACGTGGACTGCCACTGATGGCACAGGCAACTCGGCCACGGCCACCCAGACAGTCACCGTGCGTGACACGGTGCCTCCATCCATCACGCCATTGCCGTTTGGCGTCTACGTTAGCGTCAGTGCTGATGCCCCGTCGGCGATAGACTTTGAGGTCCCAGACACGACAGACGCAGTGGATGCAACCGTGACTGTCTCCTGTACCCCTGCCCCGGGCTCCCTCCTGAGCCCCGGAGTGACTGTAGTAATGTGCACGGCCTCTGATGCGTCAGGCAACTCGGCATCAATGTCCTTCACGCTCAACGTGAACCTCTCCTATGCACACTCGCCGCAGATACTCAGCGCTGATGTCACCGACTCGGCAGTGGTGCTTGACTGGTACCGACCCACGTTTGGGGGAGATGTGACAGGATACCAGATACTGCGCAGTAATGCCACGACGACAGATATGGCAGTGATCTGGCAGGGTGTTAGTACCTCCTTTGTGGACTATACAGTCCTGCCAGATACCAAATACACGTACCATGCCATATCTGTAAACGGCACCCAGATCTCATCCCCCTCAAATACAGTCACCGTCACGACTGATCCCGCAGGGCTGATCGGCCTCATGGCAGTCTCCACTGATGGCGCAGTGACGCTAACGTGGAACGACGTGCCCGGCGCTGACAGGTACGTCGTAAGGAAGTCTGTTGCCATAGATTCTTTGATCTCGCACTACGCGTGGTTCCTTGGCGACGACATCCTCACGGTGACTGACCACAGCGTGTCTGCCGGGGAGACCTTTGTGTACCACGTGGTAGCTGATGACCGTACTGACTACCACAACTATCTGCACTACGACTTTGTGAAGGTGACAGTGGAGTAGTATCTTCTCAGTCAGGTCTGCCTTCTGCCTAGAGGTATACTTGGGAAAACCTGATCTCTTACGATGTAGATCATGTTTTTATGCTGCTGATTTTGGAAGAATTCAATGATTCCAAAGAGTGTCAGTACTGCTGGTACTGGTATTTGGAATATTCACAATATCTGCATTTGCAGAAATTGAAACATCATACAAACAATTTCAAAATGGAGTACCTCTAAATGAGATACAATGCAGAGACTCCAAAATTCTAATGGAATGCTCTAGAAATACTCCAGCTTGTGTAACTGAATCATCGATACAAAAATTAGAATCAAAAGGATTACAACTGATCCCAAAACTAACCATTTAGACAAATTTACATGATCAATCAGATCTATACTCCCTAACAAAATTTTATGATCCATTGATCTGATTTATCATACCAAACAGAATATGGATCAGAAATAACACATCAAACCATGAATGAACAAGAATTAATTCAAGCCTACAAAGATGAAAAGAATGTCAAGGTGAAAGAAAGACTGTTTTTGATAAAGCAGGTATTGCTTGACAAAAATATCGCATCTCATGTTGCAAAGAGTCTTGGACGTGTACGCTCCTGGGCATACAAGTGGCTAAGAAGATTTACAGAATATGGAATTGCAGGATTACATGATATGCCAAGAACTGGAAGGCCAACTAGCATACCAAAGAAGAAACTAGTTAGCATCCAACTACAAATTGCAGAGAAACAATCAGGTTGGAGTGCAAAACAAGTGATGAATCTAATATATGAGAAATCAGGAGTAAAATACCACGAGGTTCATGTGTATAGGTTATTACACAAATGGGGATTTGTTCCAAAAGTAGCACAGAAGAGATTTGTAAATTCTGCCACACCTGAAGAAAAACTCTGGTTTAAAAAAAATCTAAAGAAGAAATAGCCTCAAAAATGGCAGAAGGCTTTACAGTTCTTGCACAAGACGAGTCCATATTTTTAGCTGATGCGATATTTAGAAAAAAGATGTGGGTAAAGAAATGTACACGCCCAGTCATACTGGTTAACGGCTCACATCAAAAGACAGTCATTTTTGGTGCATCAAGTAGTGATGGCAAACAATTCTTCAGACAGTATGACAAGTTTGATCAGTATTGTTTCTTGGATTATCTAAGGCAGTTAAACAAAAAGTTTGGCAAAATACTAGTCTTTGCAGACAGGGCACCACAACACAAATCAAATATCATAAAGCGATACCTTGAGAAAAATGATGATGTGATATTGCATTGGTTTCCAAAAGGCTCGCCACAGTTTAATGCAGTTGAAGAAGTGTGGAAGCAAGGAAAGTATGATTTGTTGGTATCTCAGTATCAGCCATCATTGAGTAATCTGAAAAATAGAATTTCCAAATATTACAGAACAAGGAGATTCAATTTGGATATTATCAAATATATGCAACGTGAAGATGGTTGATGAATTTATGTTAGAGAGTATATCTGAAGAAATTCCTGTAAATGAACCTGTTGAATTTAGATTATTTGTTGATGATGAAAACGCAGATTCTGTTTCAGATGCATCTATAAAAATAATAACTGAAGATGATGTGTTGATAACTCCTGAGGTTGTGAGAACTAGTTCTGATGGTAGTGCAATTGTTAGTTTAACTGCATTTGAGGGACCAGACATATCTTTTGACATTATTGCAACTGCTGAAGGATATGCAGAAGGTACGGACACATTTACTGTAAATGTAGATGCGCCAGAAAAAATCTTTGATGCAATTGATTTAGAATTGCCAGAATGGATTATCTATATTGTAATTGGTGGAATTTTGATGGTAGGTGTAGTTGTCTTTATGTTCTTAAAGAAATCAAAATCTAATTTAGAAGAAGAATGGAAAGACGAAGAGATTTAATTTTCTAGTCTTTTCTTGTCTCTGCAAATTCCACAAAGATAGTTTTTCTTAAAATCTTCTAATTCTGTTTTGAATTCTTTTGTTTGATAGTATTTTTCACCTGCTTTCATTCCTCCTGGCACTTTTTTATCACAATTGGCACAATGAATTCCAACATCAAATCTCACCATTTTTTCATTTTCTGAAACTTTACCAATTATCATAGGCATATTTTGTTTAATTTTTATATAAACAATGGCCTAAAATCAAAACTTATGAATATTATACTGAAAAATTACTAGCATTCTTGATGCTCTCAGTATGGCTACGTGTAATTCGAGTTAGATTCCTTCTCGCATCTGTAATTGCAGTATCAGTTGGATTGGCCATTAATTGGTGGCAAAATACTTCAATAGATGTATTTGATTCAATTCTGATATTTGCAGGAGTAATGGCACTTCACGCAAGTGTTGATTTACTAAATGATTTTTGGGATTTTAAAAGAGGAATTGATACAAAAACTAAACGAACTAAGATGAGTGGTGGAACTGGTGTATTGCCAGAAGGATTGCTCAAACCATCTTCTGTATATCGTGCAGGTATTGCATTTTTAATAATCGGTTCAGTAATTGGAGGCTATTTTGTAATTACTGATGGTATTATTATTGGAATAATTTTGGGATTTGCAATTTTATCCATCTGTTTCTATTCAACTAAGATTGTTGATTCTGGTTTAGGTGAATTTTTTGTCGCAGTTAAAGGCTCTATGATTGTCATTGGTACATATTTTATTCAATCAGGGCAAATTACTGTAGAATCTATTCTGGCTGGAATAGTTGTAGGGGTATTATCTTCACTTGTACTTTTCATTGCTTCATTTCCTGATCATGATGCTGATAAATCCAAAGGAAGAAAGACTTTGGTTATTGCAGCTGGAAACCAAAAGGCTGCAAATCTTTTTTGGATTTTTCCACTAATCTCATATGCTGCGATTATAATTGGTGTGGCTGCAAATCTGTTTCCATTAATGTCTCTAATTACTTTACTTAGTATCCCATTGATGATAAAATCAGGATTAGGATTAAAGAAAAATTATGATTCTGTTGATGAACTGGTCCCATTCATGTCTTTGACTTTGAAGTTTAGTAGGATTACTGGGGCATTGTTTGTTGTTAGTTTTCTGGTAGCATTGTAACTTTAGACATAAATTTAGCAACAAACGAGAATTGATATGATTTCAGGCTTTGTAACTTCTGATGGAACCAAAAAATTTGCTCAAAATTCAGGCGTAAATCAAGTCAATTTTAACGAGTTTGGAAATCTTACTCTATCTAATATTGGAATTGGAACCTATCTTGGTGAACCTGATTCTAGGACTGATGAATTAGTTACAAGTGCTGTAAAACAATCTATTTTATCTGGAATTAATGTTGTAGATACTGCAATTAATTATCGAGCTCAAAAAGCAGAACGTTCAGTTGGAAAGGCTATTTCTGAATTAATTCAAGAAGGAAAAATTTCGCGTGATCAAATATTTGTTAGTTCTAAAAATGGATATGTGACAAATGATGCTGATGTCAAGTTAGGTTTTTGGGAATATGTCAAAGAAGAATATACTCAAAAAGGAATAATCAAAGAAGGTGATGTTACCTCTGGATATCATTGTATGACTCCAAGTTACCTTTCTGATCAATTAGACCGTAGTTTGAAAAATTTGGATTTAGAATGTGTTGATTTGATGTATCTTCATAATGCTATAGAGGAGCAAATCAAAGATGTTTCTAAAGAACAATTTTTAGAGAATTTGAAATCTGTTTTTGAATTGTATGAACAAAAGCGTGATGAAGGAAAAATCAAATTTTATGGAATGGCAACTTGGGAATGCTTTAGAGTTTCAAATGACAATCCACAATATCTATCCCTTGAGGATACTATCAATATGGCAAAAAAGATTGGCGGAGAAAATCATGGATTCAAATTCATTCAGTTGCCCTTTAACATGCATTATGATCAAGCATTACTTGGAAAAACACAATCATTTGGCGGTGAAAATATTTCTGTCTTGGAAACTGCTGTAAAATTGGGAATTGGTGTATTTACTAGTGTTCCATTTATGCAAGGTCGTTTATTGCAACCTGGTGCCATGCCGGATTTTAATGAATTAAAACCATCTTTACGTGCTTTACAGTTTATTCGCTCATCTCCGGGTGTTTTAGCTCCACTAGTAGGTCAGAAATCCCTTGAACATGTTTCTGAGAACCTTGAGATTATGAAAATTCCAGCAATGTCTGAAGATGAGTTTCTAGCACTTGTAAAGAAACTTACATCATAATCTAATTGTTATTTTCAAAAAATGTAGAAAGATATTAAATGAGTGATTATTAGTAGGGAAATCATACTTTGTCTGATAAAATTTATGACTATGCAAAAATTTGTGATGCTGTCATGTCTGTTGATCCTAAAATCCGATTTGCTGGTGTAATTAATGAGAGAGGTAGATTGGTTGCAGGAGGAATGAAAGAAAACGTTGAACCACTAGAAAGTGAGAAAGATGATGAAATGATTTTCATGGAACTTGCATTACGTGTGAAAATGAGAAAAGAATTTGATAAACAACTTGGGTGTGTAAATTTTGCTATGGCCTCTCGTGAACGTGCACTTGCAATTAGTGCAATAATTAATGATGATATTTTGTATGTAGTTTCTGAGCCTGATGCTGATTATGGTGTTCTTCCAAAGAAAATTCTTGAAATCATTCATTCCTGAGTAGATTTCTGTTTCCATTTTTGGGACTTTATGATCTTCTTAATTAACAATCCCGATCTAATGTTATTGACATGGATTGTATTGAGCAATTAGACTCTGGTTATTTGGCTATGACTGAATTAACTAAAGAGATTGGTTCTTTAGTTCAAAGATCAGTTGATCAAGGACATCAAGAATTAACTCCTTCGGATATAGAACATATTTTAAAAATTACTACTGATGTCACTCTTAAAATAAAAGATCAGCCAAAGGAACTAACTGCATGAATTCTTGTTATGATAGACATACTCCAATTTACAAAATAAAATACAAACCAAATCACCCTCGAGGATTTTCTCAGGAATGGCTTGTTTGTAAAAAATGTTTTGGAAAACCAGAGTTTTTTGGAGCAATAAATGAAATTGAATCAATTGTTTCTTTGCATAGTTCTCAAGAAATTAGATTTAAAATTGAACATATATCGATTATGACTCAAACAATTGCCAAAAAACTCAAAAAAACATTAACAGTGAATCAACGTCATAGCTGAATCTATAAATAGAATTCAAAAGCAAAAAGTTTGTGCCAGTAGATCCAGTATGCGGAATTGAACTTGATGATGATTTAGCATTACTTCATGAACATAATGGAAAAAAATTTTATTTTTGTTGTAATGGGTGTAGGAAAATTTTTATCAAAAAACCTCGTAAATACAAAAATAATGTTTAGATGGGAAAAGCCCCACACATTCTGCAAAATTTTGAGTTCTTAACTTCGTGTTTACAATAAGGACATGTATTTTTTGCATTATCATCAACTGGGGATCCAAATAATTTCTTAAAAATCTCATAATAGTGCATTGATTCTCGACTTCTGATGACAACATTATCGTGTTTCTCAGTGTATAATTTTTTTTCAACAAATTTTTCTTCCTCAACTATTGAATTAAACAAATTTGTTAACCCTGTAGTCCCTGATCCATCTTGCATTGGCGATTTTTCTCTCCATGCAATTTGCTGTGGGATGTCTTTTTCAAATGTCTTGCGTAGTATCCATTTGCCCCATCTTTTCTCTTTTTCATTTTTAACTTTTAGATTTGCCGGAATTTTCTTTGCAAACTCTATTACTGCATCATTTAGAAATGGTGATTCAATGCTTACTCCTAAGGCATCACCAATTTTTTGTGTTGGAAAATGCATTACTGAACAGATTCTTTTAATCTCTTCTTCTAATTCTGCCTCTGGCTTGTTTATCAGAAAATTATATCCTGCAAATAATTCATCTGCCCCATCTCCTGTGATAATTGATTTTTCCCCATTTTCTTTTGCCCATTTTATTGCCAAATACATTACTACATTATTACGAATCTCAATATCGTTGAAATTTTTTAAAATCTTAATTGTTTCTTCAACTGCTTCAAGAATTATAGCTGTTTTGACATTGTAAATGGATAGAGGTAATTGCATTTCTTTTGAAACCATTTGACAGTAAGTTAGATCTGTTGAAACAAAATCTTCAGCGATAACCGCAATGCTTTTTGGTTTTCTTTGTTTTAGAAAATATGCAATAATTGAACTATCTAATCCTCCAGATAATGCAATTAAATTTGATTTACAGGAATTACACGACTCTTCTAAAACTTTGTAAAGATTCTTGGAAACTTCATCCAACACTAAGCACATAATTTTGAAATTAAAATAGATATGCCTAATGATTTTCTTATGACTAGCATATTATTGCAAACTTTAAATTCTTTATAGAATTCTTGAGAATTAATGCTATTACCTGCTGAAATTGAATCTAAAACTCTAATTCCTGCATTGCGAGCAATTCTTGCTAAGAAACTTGCAGAGGATCATAATATTAGAGAAGATGAAATTTCTAAAATGCTTGGTGTTACTCAAGCAGCAATAAGTAATTACATTCGTGGAACGCGAGGAGATCCGTCTTTGATTGCAAAACTTTTAGCAGAAGAACAAGTTGCAACTATGATAAATGAACTAAGTGACAGTCTCTCTTCAGATATGGCATATACTCCATCTAATCTTTCAAAATTTATTGGCCTTTGTAATTATATCAAATCTAGTTTGTTAATCTGTGAAATACATCATAATCTAGAGTCAAACATAGATGAACAAGTGTGTAAAGAATGTGAAAACATGTTACTAAAAGGGCCTGGCAGTGTTTACTAGATTTTATTTAAAATAATTTCAACAGTTGATGTCATATTACCTATACCTGCAGCTTCTTCTGTATCTAAAATAATTTTCTGAATTTTAGAATTACCTTTTAACATTTTTTCTGTAATGATATTTGCAATTGCAACTGCATTTGGAATTGAATTTCCTTTTGATTTGAGAATAACCTTATTTTTGTTTCCCAATACAGTTAGAACATCTATAGCTGACTCCATTATAGGGTCGTTTCCAATATTTATGATGGTATTCTCAGACTTTGCGGTCTGCTCTTGACCATGCGGTTCACTTGTTTCTTCCATGAGCATTATTTAACAATCAGCGATTTTATGTTCTTTTAAGTTTTATCGATCATTGATTCATTTTTCAAAATAATCAATAGGGATATTTTGATAATCTCCGTTTGGGAGTACTCTTCTGATGGTGATTGGGATCACTCTTTGTTCTAGTTCTTCCATTGAAATATCCAATGAAATTCTTGCATTTTTTGGAATTGGGATAAATGGTGGTGCTCCTAGAGACAACTGTAATGCTCTGGCACCCATAATTCTTGCTTTTTCAAATCTTGTTAATGTTGGTGGGCCAATTGTAATTTTTTCTTTTTCACAAGGAATCTCTACTGGCTCATGCTCCTCTACTTTTTCAACAACTTCTCTTTCTTCAATTTCTTTGATTTTTGCTTCAAGTTTTTCTTGTTCTTTTTCAGTTAATGGCTCTACTAGATCTTTTCTATCAATTAATTTTCGATAAGTATCAAGTGCTTTGGTTAAACCTGGGTTAGTTTCTGATTCGATGTCCGAAACTTCTGGTTCTGTAGTTACCACTACTTTAGATTTTTTAGCATCAGGCAAGTAACGAATTTTTCTTAAAACGTTATTTAACTGTACATTTTCCTTATTTTCATTTATTCAAATCATCTTATTTTATGCCTAATTCTATCTTCTCTTCAAATAACTTGACAATATCTCATCTGCCATTTCAACAGATTCCATATCTTTCCTCATAGCCAAACTGCGCAGTTTCCTGGCATTACCCTTATTCAACAAAATGGTAACTCTCTGTTGGAGTAACCCGCTCTTTGCCTTTTTCAGCAGTTTAAGATGTGATGACTTTGGAGAACGACTCAAAGCCTTGAGATATTCCCTTCTCAGTTTCTGGTCCAGTGGGATGATTCTCTCTGCAATGGATACCGCTTTTGGCACATTTGGGATAATCTGATACAATCTAGTACAATCATCACGAGATAGTTCCTTTGGTACAAACTGTCTCAATCTATCGGGAACTGCTGCAAATCCCAGATATTTCTTCAAAGTAATTGATGATATCCCCAGGGAGCGTGCAGCCTTTGCTTTACCAACTGATGATGCCAAAAACACACAGGCTGCCGTCATGTCCTTTGTGTTCATTTTATTGCGATGCAGATTCTCTACAACTGATGCTGCCTTTGCATCCTCCAAGTCATATTTCGTACTGTTATTCAGTAATAGCGCAGGTATCTTTTTTGCACCAAGTCTCTTCAGTGCAGCCAGTCTTCTCTGGCCGGACATTAGCAGGTAAGAATTCTTTCCATCTCTCTGGACCATTGGCGGATTCTGCAGTCCCTCATTCTTTATGGAACGAGCAAGCTCTGCAATTCCCGCACGGTCCAGTTTTCTTGCCTGGGCATCCTTCCATATTTTTATCTGCTTGATTGGAATTTCCTTTAATCGGTAAGTAATTGGAGAGTTGTATCTTTTAGCCATGATATACCAATGACTGACTTTTGTTAAAAAGGATAGTGATGAATTGTTGACAAAAGAAGTTAGAATTTGTCATACAAAGAAAATCACAAGATGTTTTAAAATAAATCCATCAATTGAATAATGTCAAAACCACACTAACTAGAACTGTAGCAATAATTCCCAACCACCAACCATTCTTTTCATGGAATTTTGGTTTGGGTCTAGTGATGTCAAATATCGTATACTGTGGAAATTCAGAAGTCAGTTCATTTATCAGTCGGTCTACTGGAAAATTGTTTCAGAAAATGGAAAAGATTTTCTAAGAATTAGAAAAGTGAATGAAGAAGAATTTTTTTCATATACATCAACAGCGTTTTGGGTTGATTTCTAATGCAGCTGCGATCTTAAAACCTGCCTTTTGAAACCCTAATGATGCACATCCGGCACCAGAAAATGTGTCAATTAATGGATAATTTATTGTCATTAGTATCTCATAGTTATCAAAGGGCATTAATTAACTGCACATTCTTAAATTCGTAATCTATTCTAGGATTACGAAGTTCAAACCTGTTGAGATTTGAACATTAAATCTCTCATAGAGATTCGTCATTATAGTTCAGCCTTCTAAAAAAGAAAAAACTAGAGATTCTCTGTAATCTGTTTGGTAAACTCTGAAGAGACATATCGCCTCCAATATCCTTGGTTTTGACGCCTGTCTTTACCAAATCAAAGATTGTAGATTCTAATTTCTAACCAACCTCAATACATTTCGAGTCATCATTCTTAGCACCATGCAGCAGACACGCCAAGAACCGTGAGACATGCTATCCGGGTATCACATACTGGATGGCAGACAGCAACGATACGGCAGAACCAAGCTGCGTGTACATCCTGAAGCTCAGCTCATCACCGCCGCCGGCATGGTTCCCCACGTACGGGTACTCAAAGTGGTTGGTCTGGATTTTATCCAGCCTCTGCCATGTGCCGTCTGTGTTTTGTTTTTCTATGGTATAGTTTCTAACCAGTGGTGCGTGATCCCAGCTCAGGCGTACTGCCTCTCCAAGGCCTTTGATGTATGATGACTGTGCCTGGAGGTTTTGCGGAGACTCTAGTGTTGTAGTGGTCTGGTCCCCTCTAGAATGAGAACAGTTCCATACATACACTTTTCAGATAACTTAGGAGGTTCACTTTCATGGTAAAAAGCAAGTTTACACCTCAAGAAAAATCAAGAATAGTTCTAGAGTCACTTAACACAAACATTGCAACTGCAGAACTATGCAGAAAGTACAATATTCATCCACAGACATTCTATTCATGGAAAGAAAAGTTTGTGGACGGAGGTAAAGCGGCACTTGTAAGCAGAACAGATAATAACATATCCAAGGCACTGCAAAAGGAAAATGAAACTCTAAAGAGAATTGTTGGCGAGTTGACTATCGTCAATGATACTTTTAAAAAAACGTTGGAGGGACACAAAAGATGATCATTGCAAAACAACTCATTACACAATTGAGTCTAAGAAAATCTCTATCATACGTTGGAATATCTCACAACAAATGGTACCATACAAAATCACCTCGAAACATTCCACTAAACAAAACAGTGTCAGACACTGTTCAGAATATTGGGAATCTCAGACCAACCTATGGAACACGTAGAATGGCAGCTGCTACAACAAGAGAGTTAGGATTTGCAGTAAATAGAAAACAAATCAGAAGAATCTTCCACAAATTAGGCATGGGGTCCACTCCATAATTGGATAAACTAGTCATGTTAGGAAACACAGCATAACAAATAGATCGCATTAATTTGTAGATCACTTAAATTCAATTAATCAAATTAGAATTTCAATGACTTGTAAAATATTGCTAGGAATATTTCTAGCAATCGGATTAAGCATAATACCTGCATTTGCAGAAATAGACACACCTTACAAACAGTTTCAAAATGGTACACCACTAGAGGAAATTCAATGTAGAGATTCCAAAGTATTAATGGAGACAACACGAAATACTCCAGCTTGTGTAAATGAAGATACTGCTGATAAGCTACAAGATAGAGGATGGGTGATTCATACAATAGTTGTAACGCATACCGAAGACTCTAAATCTAAAGTACAAGATATGATATACTCTGGTTTAGGTTTGGCTAATGGTGGTCATACAAGTATTGGATTCACTGCAACGCCTGTAAATAACTTTCAGATTCCAAACAGTATAACTGTAAATCAAACAATATCTATACCATATAGCATTTCTTGGTATGACAAACAAGATAATCTGTTAATTGATATTGATGATAATCTTCCAGATGAATACTATACTACTAGTATTGATATCATACTTGGAGATGAATTTACTTTACTAAATAATGATGCTACTCATGTTCAAACTATAACTGATACATACAGTCCACACACGGCAAAGTTCTATTCTATTCCAATACCATTTTCGCATGACATAACAAATGGCACTATACAAATTAGAATGGATACTGAAATGTTTCATGATGTAGATACGTTTTGGATTACAATACAGCGTGATGTGTATGCTTTTCAAACATATGATACTGATACAGGTATAAGAATAGTTGGTGCTGATAAATTAGGTGAAAACTATCTAAATTTGTTTGATTATTCTAATGATCCTTATGGACGATACAATACAGGAGTTCCGTTAAATCAAGAACATATTCAACAACACAGAGAACCTAAAACGGCAGAATCTAGATCAAGTGTAGATCCTATGTATATACCTCAAGAACACTGGGATGACTTTGCTGAATTTATGCGTTCTGAAATACAAAACCAAAATATCACAGATGTAAGAAATTGGATGCTAACTAATAACCTAACCCAAGAATTTGTAAATGATTTCTTTGTAGAATATCCAGAATTTACTAAAATACGTACTAATTCTGATAACTCTCTTAGAGCAAATTCACCACTCAATTTTTTTATTTATGGTAGTATTCAAACTAATTTTAACACAGAATTAAATCCTGCCAAATATGTCAAAGTTTGTATTTATGATGTCAATCCATTAAATGAATTTGATAGAGACATATTGCTAAATGGAGAAACACAAGTTTGTGAACTGGTAACATCAACGGGTGATTTTTCTTTGAATGGTATAAATGATGATCCTGATGATAATACAAACATTGATCCCAGAGCAGGTGTACTATTACAAAATGATAATGTTTTACAAACAGGTACACGTCCATCAGAATCTTCTAATCCACCTCAAACATTTGTTGATGATACTGTAAACAACAATATTTCTCAAACAATTCTTAATCTTGGAACAATTACTTTACCTCAAAGTTTTACACCACTATATGCTGATTTTTTATCTTTTAATCAAGCTCATAGTTTTTTTAATGATGATATAAATTATGATACTCCTTTTGTAACTATTCATCGTTATCCTACTGCTCAATATTTTTACTGTGAAAGTGTTTCGGAATGTAATGGTAAATTAGATACAGTTTTGATTAATGCTGGTCTAACTGTAAGTAATATTTTACCTGATGTCAACATACATGAATATGGTCATCATATACAACATAAATTATATGAGACTTGGGCATAACTAATTCAATTTTTTAATCAATTTCTCAAATTATTCAAATGAAAAAAGCCAAGGATCTCTACAATATTGTTTCATCATATCATGAATGTAAAAATCCCCAGCAATATTATATCTGAATCATTTCTTATTGGTGTTTTGTATCTGGTGGGAACATTATCTTTGTATGAAGACATTCTAAAACGTGGCAGACCATATGTCTACCCAACTGTATTAATGGTGCAATTGTACATTATAAAATCATGGATGAGAATTCCAAGCAACAATACGTTTCATTATTTTCTTTCAATCAAATGTAACAATGACAAACTGCTCAAGGTTTGCAGACTAACACAAATCCCAGACAGACGTACCATTGACAGAAGATTTCAGAATCTTCCAATTACACAGATGATCAGCAGTATGGGAAACCTGTTTGTTTCAGAAAAACCAGTAGAGAACAAATCCGCATCAGTTGATAGTTCCATGCTAAAGGCTGCAGGTCCAGATGGCACAAATCAAACATGAAGAATAGTCGTTTACCAATTTCAGGAATTGATACGGATGCCAAATGGGGCTTCCAAATCAAAGGGTCGGATATTTGGATACAAATTACACATGAGTTGTAGCACTGGTAAACTAATTGTTCCATTGTCAGCTAATCTCAGCACTGCAAATGTTCATGACAGTCAATGTATTGCACACTAGTTGAATCACTTTCAGGATTAGTCAAGAATATTCTATGTGATCCTGCATATGATGATTCCAAATTATATTGTTTTAGCAACAAAAAACATCTCAGATTGATTACTCCAATAAAGCAATACCTGCATACTCTGCCAGAAAGAA
Source organism: Candidatus Nitrosopumilus sp. (assembly GCA_965248045.1). Taxonomy (GTDB): domain Archaea; phylum Thermoproteota; class Nitrososphaeria; order Nitrososphaerales; family Nitrosopumilaceae; genus Nitrosopumilus. The sequence goes on along the minus strand of CBDFIG010000002.1, from coordinate 334,215 downwards.
TTAATCTTGTAGAGTTTTACAATTCTTTGATTGGTCAAGAGTTGTACAGGGATAGAAAAATCTCAATTGAACCACTCTTTGAGATACTAAAAAGTACGTTTAGAATTGGTATATTGCCAGTAAAAGGATTTGATAATGTCAAATCATTTGTGTTGATTTGCGTGTTGGTGTATCAGTTGGCAGTGTACTACAACTGTGTAATTGGCAATGAGAATCCAAGAGTTGTAAGAAGAATGCTTTGCTGTTAAATAATTTTATTTTTGTGAATCATTATGCCCAAGTCTCAACTAATCTAATCTTCCAATCCTTAGAAGATCCGTATTTCATTCTATATCCCCATAACTTGACAGAACCATTTTTGATATGATTTTAAATGCCAAATCAGAATGTAGAATTTTAGGTTCTGAAAAAGACTTTATGAAATTTTATCATGCAAATTTTCTTGATGCATTAGAAGAACATCAAATTGATTACAAAATTTTAACCCCAATATCAAAAAAATCAAAACATATCTTTGATGATCTTGATAAATTAAAAGTAAAGAAACTCTGTTCATCAGTAAAAGAAAATTTATGCTTTTTGATAAAAGATGATAATGAAGTATTATTTTTTATCAAAAATGAAGGAAACAATAAAGAGATGAGAGCAATATGGACAAACTCTGAAACCATAATTTATTCAAAAGCATTGTTGTTTGACAATATCTGGGCAAAGACAGAATCATCTGGAGGCGATTTTGAATGAGTAGATGCAGTTGTGAATACGCTACAAAATGTAGAGATGAGTTTTGTGAACATCTTGCAAATAGCTGAATGATCTTAGAATAAATCACGACATTACATTATCACACTAGAGATTCATCACTTACTTCTATAGGTTTTCTACTCATAAACCCAGAGTCTTTTTCATGCCAGAATTTTATTTCAGTTTCACCATATTTCCAGCATAGCCAAACCTCCTCATCAAATCTCTTTGAAGGGAAATCAAGGAGTCCTTGCTCAATGCTTTTAACTACAACCCCAGTCTTTTCTAGAATTTCAAGGGATTCATAGAATTTGGTGATTGCAGAATTCATCTTTTGTTTTAGGTTCACATATTCCTCAAAAGAGTTTGTAGAAGAAAGACTCATCTGCATTTGTTGTTCTAGTTTTGTGATTTCAGTTTTATTTGCCAATGCATACTCGAATTTTTTTATTACATCAGGCAATGCCTCATTTGCCTGATTAGTAGTGAAAAACGAGAACATGTAACTGCTCATAAAACCTCGATTAAAAATCTTGGGCACAAATTTATTAAGAATTCTCTCAGAAGGAGGTACATGAGTGAAGACCAATTAGAGATGTTAATAGTTCAAACAATCAATGGAGCTGTATCAACAATTCCATCGTATCTGGAAGAAATTAAGGAAAACAAAGAGACACTAAAAGTAGAAAATCCACAAGAATTTGTTTATGGAATCGTCATGGGAATGGCACTCGGTATGAGTGGAGCGATTCTTAGTGCACAAAAAGAGATGCCAACTGCAGAAGATCAAATGAAAGTTAGAGATATAGTATACAAACACATACCAGAGATAAGAGAACGAATTTTCAATTGATAAAATTTAGTCAAAAAGAACTAGAGTTTCTAAAAGTATTAGAAGAAGCAAGGCTAGCTACATCACATGATGACATACCACACGTAAAACCAGTGTCATTTGTGTTTCAGGGCAATACAATTATTGTCGCTACTGATTACGATACAAGAACATTTACCAATGCTAAATCAAATCCACGTGCAAGTATTGTAATTGACATTTACAAATCAGGAAACCATCAAGCAATATGCATGCAAGGTAAAATAGAAATTGTTGAAAACGGTTTAGAATTTAAGAAATTTTATGATATTTTCTATAAGAAATTTGAATGGGTGAGAAAAGAACCATGGAAAGAAAATGAAACACCTTTTTTGAAGATCATTCCAAATACCAAAGTTAGTTGGGGTTTAAACTAGAAATGAATCTCTTGTTCAATTTTGGAGAGTAAATTCTGAGCAGATATCGGTTTTTTCAAAATATTACGTATCCCTATATTCAATAATTGTTGTTCTTGTAAAGGAGTCATTTCTAATGCACTTACAATTACAACTTTTGAGACTTCTGAAGGTCTTCTTGTTTTTAGGTCAAGTAGAAAATCAGTTCCACTATATTTTGGCAGCATATGTCAAGTAGAATTAGATCATAATCTTTGTAAACTGCCAACTCCAATTCCGCCCTACCATCAGAGACACTATCAAAATCATAATTAGTAGTTGAGACTTGGGCATAACTAATTCAATTTTTTAATCAATTTCTCAAATTATTCAAATGAAAAAAGCCAAGGATCTCTACAATATTGTTTCATCATATCATGAATGTAAAAATCCCCAGCAATATTATATCTGAATCATTTCTTATTGGTGTTTTGTATCTGGTGGGAACATTATCTTTGTATGAAGACATTCTAAAACGTGGCAGACCATATGTCTACCCAACTGTATTAATGGTGCAATTGTACATTATAAAATCATGGATGAGAATTCCAAGCAACAATACGTTTCATTATTTTCTTTCAATCAAATGTAACAATGACAAACTGCTCAAGGTTTGCAGACTAACACAAATCCCAGACAGAAGAACCATTGACAGAAGATTTCAGAATCTTCCAATTACACAGATGATCAGCAGTATGGGAAACCTGTTTGTTTCAGAAAAAATAGTAGAGAACAAATCCGCATCAGCTGATGGTTCCATGCTAAAGGCTGCAGGTCCAGTATGGCACAAATCAAACATGAAGAATAATCGTTTACCAATTTCAGGAATTGATACGGATGCCAAATGGGGATATTCCAAATCAAAGGGTTGGATATTTGGATACAAATTACACATGAGTTGTAGCACTGGTAAACTAATTGTTCCATTGTCAGCTAATCTCAGCACTGCAAATGTTCATGACAGTCAGATGTATTGCACACTAGTTGAACCACTTTCAGGATTAGTCAAGAATATTCTATGTGATCCTGCATATGATGATTCCAAATTATATTGTTTTAGCAACAAAAAACATCTCAGATTGATTACTCCAATAAAGCAATACCTGCATACTCTGCCAGAAAGAATTAATCTTGTAGAGTTTTACAATTCTTTGATTGGTCAAGAGTTGTACAGGGATAGAAAAATCTCAATTGAACCACTCTTTGAGATACTAAAAAGTACGTTTAGAATTGGTATATTGCCAGTAAAAGGATTTGATAATGTCAAATCATTTGTGTTGATTTGCGTGTTGGTGTATCAGTTGGCAGTGTACTACAACTGTGTAATTGGCAATGAGAATCCAAGAGTTGTAAGAAGAATGCTTTGCTGTTAAATAATTTTATTTTTGTGAATCATTATGCCCAAGTCTCAATTAGTAGTTGCTAAAATATCTGCAAAAACTTCGCTTATTTCAGGAGTGTCTTCAACATGAAGTATTTTCATATAATATGAAATATCTTAAAATTGATAAGAAGAAGTTTGTCCATTTGAACAAACTAGAACATTTATCAAAAATATACTGAATTTCGAGTTTATCTTAAAATTTACAAGTTGATCTTATTCAAGTATTCTACTTTTTTGAACTAAAATAGAATAAGATCCTAAACAATTAAGATATGGAATAATTCAAAGATGGAGATGAGTAATAAGATAAAGTGCTCTCACATTCTTGTTCCAAAACAAAGTAAGTCACTGGCTATTTTGGAGAGGATCAAAAATGGTGAAAAATTTGGAAAGTTAGCAAAAGAGTTGTCAATTGATTCAGGTAGTGCAAAAAAAGATGGTAGTTTAGGCTATTTCACCAGAGGCATGATGGTAAAACCATTTGAAGAAACTGCATTCAAACTACAAATTGGAGAAGTTTCAGAACCTGTAAAAACAGAATTTGGATATCACATCATCAAAAGATTCGCATAGCTTATTCTTGAGATTTTGATTGTTTTATCTTTTCAAAATCATCATCAATTTTCTTACTTAATTTCTTGTAGTCATTATGAATTTCCTTGTGAAGTTCTTTTTCTTTCTGAAGTAATTCCTTCATTTCTTTTGATTTCTCAGGATTTGAGTCCATAAACTATTATTTTTAGTAACAGTTTAGAAGATAATTATCAACAAATGAAAACAAACTAGAGAAAAGCATCTAATCCGGTGTTTTTAGATTCAATTTCCTGATTTTTCTCTAAGACTTTGGTCATTTTTTCACCCATAGACTTGGCAGCTGTCATCTTTCTTTTTCCTATCCAGTAGTATTTTTCATCAATGGTATTTTTAGCAATAAGCACTACAAGTTTACCAGCATCTTTACGTCCAGTTCTTCCTCTTCTTTGGACAAATCTAATGGAGCTAGGCACATTATCATAGAAAATAACTTGATTAACTTCAGCAATATCCAATCCTTCTTCACCAACACGTGTTGCAACTAATACTTGAAAAAGCCCATCTCTGAATTTTTGTACAGTCTCAATCTGTTTTTTTTGTTTTAATCCAGTTTCACCTGCCTTACCAATTAAAATTCCTGCAGAAACACCCATCTCAGTAAGTTTATTGAAAATCAAATCAACAGAGTCCCTATAACTAGTAAAAATCAAAGCTTTTCCTGGAACAGATTCAATAATTTCTTTTAGTTTAGGAATTTTTGAATGCTCAATTCCTCGAGACTGAGCTTCTTTTGCAAGATGTACAGCTCTAGTAAAATTAGGATCAATTTCAAAAAGTTCTTTGACTCCTACCCCTTTTTTTGCCTGTGCACGCTCACAGAATTTCAAAAAAGGAGTAATTCCATGTGCCTCAAGTATGTTTAACGCATAATGAATTCTAATTGCAGTAAAGAGAGGTTTTGCGGAACGTCTATTTTGATTTAGTACAAATTGTCGAATTCTAAGTAATGCAGATAGAGATTGTTGTTCTGCTAATTTAATTCCATTTTTTTGTAGAGTATCATATCTTTCATCTAATGCCAATTTCAATAATGTTTGAATAGACTTTAATTCTGGTGGAAGTTCTACGTTAATCCATTCAGTATGGGTTTCTTGAATGTAAGGCTTAACATCTGGACTATCTTCTGTTCTTTCTGCCACACTTGAAATTTTAAGTCTTGTTAGAATTTCAGTTGCTTTTTCTTTTTCACTTGGAAGAGTTGCAGTCATTCCAATAATTCTAACGGGGAAATCCTCAAATCGTTCTGCAATTCCTGAATATGCATAATCACCAACAGTTCTATGGACTTCATCAAAAATTACCAAATTGAATTGTTTTGGTGATACAATTTGTCTATCTAAATCATTTTTAGTAATTTCAGGAGTTGCACAAATAATACTATTATTCCATAATTTGGTTCGTTTTTGGATAGTATCTTCACCAGTGATTAATGAAACATCATCTAAAGTAAGATTGGATTTTAGGAATTCATAATGTTGATGGACTAGAACACGGGTTGGAGCCAAAAACAGTACACCACCGGTTCCTTTTGACAAATATTCTGCAATTACATGTAGTGCAACAGCAGTTTTCCCAAGACCAGTAGGTAAAACTACAATACAATTTGCCTGATTTCTCTTTGATTGCCTGATTTGCAAGATTTATTTGATAATCTCGTTCCTCTATAGAATTTTTTTGTATATACTTTTTCTCGATGTATTGAGTCATACTACAAAGAAAAATTAGAATTTATTGATTTTATGCTTTTGTATAGAAAAATACTATCCATTGCTCAATTATCTACATATTTAAGAATCATTTTGCTAGGCTTAGAATCTTAGTAAAATTTTAAATTTCAAGGTAGGCTATGAAACAATGATGTTAGACAACTCCAAAATACGAACACCAGAAGAAAGATCAAGAAAAATGCTAAAAGAGGAAAAAACGGTTATAGATTTAGAGTTGGCAGTAAAAAAAGAAGAAACTAAAAGCAAAAACAAAGCAGGTAAGTTATTAAAAGAAGAAAAAACAATTGTTGATTTAGAATTGGCAGTAAAAAAAGAAGAATTCAAGAGAATACCAAAAAGAAAAACTAACATAGATTATTAAAAAAAAGTTAAAAAAATAAGATTATCCTAGTTTTTTCTTGGCTTTGTTAATCATTCTAACTTCTTCACGAAGATGTGTTTTCAATATGCGTTCATGAGCTTTTTTGTGAACAGTGTATGCTTTGTTAAGGGATTGTTTTGTTCTTGCTCTCTTTACAGCATTTTGAAATGTTTTATGAATGACGTTGACTTGTGCTGAATAGCTTGCCATTAAAATGATTTTTGTGAAGATGCTAAAGAAGTTTGTGTATGTATTATTCATCATTCAATTTAGTTTCAATATTGATCGCAAACTAAATTTCAATTAACGCGATCCATATATTGAACAGACAAACAGGATTTGTGTGAGTAGTTCTTTTGACAGACCAGGTTGGGATGAATATTTTATGCTACAAGCAGAATTGGCAAAACTTCGTTCAAACTGTATAACAAGACAAGTTGGTGCAGTAATTGTTAGAAACCATAGGCAATTAGCAACAGGTTATAACGGAACTCCTCCTGGAATCAAAAATTGTTTTGATGGGGGATGTAAACGATGTCAACTAAGAATGGAAGGTAAAATAGAATCAGGGGCATCACTTGACAGATGTCTTTGTAATCATGCAGAAGCAAATGCCATAATGCATTGTGCTATTTTAGGAATAGAGACAGGAGTGGAAGGAGCAATATTGTATACAACATTTGTTCCATGCCTAGAATGCACCAAAATGGCAATAACAATTGGAATCAGGAAATTTGTTTGTCTTGACTCTTATCCAGAAACTGATTTTGGCCTGTTAAAAGAGGCAGGAGTGGAAGTGGTTCATCTTGATAAAGAAAAAATCAAATCTTGGGCAAAAAAACTAATTGATAAAAATGTCTGATGAGAATAAACAGAAATCATTCAGGGTTAGAGAGAAAAATAAAATTCGGGATATGGAAACATCTATGCTTGTATCAGCAACCTACGATAGAGAAAAAAATGGAGCAGTTTTAAAATTCTATAATCCAAAAACAGGAGAATTACGGTTATGGTCTGATGAAACAGAACATTATCCTTATTGTTATTCAAGATTGGTAAATGATGAAATCCCATCTGATGTTGAAGGACGCGAAGATGTTAGAGAGATTAAAACTGTTCAAAAATATGATTTAGTTAAAGATAAAGAAATAGACATGTCGCAAATAATTGTAGACAATCCACTTGCCATAGGAGGAACTATGGATGGTAGAAGTATCAGAAATCAAATCGAAACTTGGGAATCAGACATAAAATATTATGAAACCTATCTTTATGATAAAAAACTGATTGTTGGGAAATATTATAAAATCATAGACGGAAAAATTAAAGAAGATAATTTAGAAATTTCTGATGAAGTCAAAATTGCATTGAAGAGTTTGCTATGGGATAAAGTAGATAGTGAAAGTATGGTTGATGCCGAACAATTCAAGAAATTTGTTTCAGAATGGGCAGATTTACTAAATCAACCAATTCCAAAAATAAAGAGACTAAGTGTAGACATAGAAGTAGAAGCAGTAATTGGACGAATTCCAGATCCCAAGATTGCAGAGAAAAAAGTAACAGCAGTTGGACTCAAGGGAACTGATGGATTTGATCAGATTTTTGTGCTCAAAACAGAGGGAACAGAAGAAGGAACAAATGAACTTGACCAAAATATCAAGGTAGTCTTCTATGAGGCAGACAAAGAAAAAGAAATGCTAGAAGATGCATTTGAGATTATCAAAGGGTTTCCATTTGTTGTCACATATAATGGAGATGAATTTGATTTACCGTATCTTTACAACAGAGCAGATAGGCTTGGAATCAAAAATCAAAACAATCCATTTTACATGATGCGAGATTCTGCAACACTAAAACACGGAGTTCACATTGATTTGTACAGAACTTTTTCAAACCGTTCATTTCAAATCTATGCATTTAGTCAAAGTTATACAAATTTTTCATTAAACAGTGTCTCAAAGGCTTTGCTTGGCAAAGAAAAGATAGATTACGGATTAGAGTTTGACCAATTAACCCTCTATCAAACTGCAAATTATTGTTATAATGATGCTCTTCTGACATATGAGCTTACCAGTTTCAACAATGAACTGCTAATGAATCTACTTATAATTATTGCAAGAATCGGAAGAATGCCAATTGATGACATTGCAAGAATGGGAGTGTCACAATGGATTAGAAGTTTGTTATATTATGAACACAGAAAACGAAATTGTCTAATTCCAAAAAGAGAAGATCTTCAAAGAAGATCAGAGGGGGTTATGTCAGATGCAGTCATTAAAGATAAAAAATATAGAGGCGGTCTTGTTGTGGAACCCAAAGAAGGAATTCATTTTGATGTAGTCGTAATGGATTTTGCAAGTCTGTATCCTAGCATCATCAAAGTCAGGAACATATCATATGAGACAGTGCGATGTTCTCATGAGGAATGTAAGAAAAATACAATCCCGCAAACAAATCATTGGACATGTTCAAAGAGAAATGGAATTACATCAATAATTATTGGCTCTCTAAGAGATTTGAGAGTAAATTACTACAAGAGTTTATCAAAAAAAGAGACACTAACTGATGAGCAAAGACAGCAATACACTGTAGTAAGTCAAGCACTCAAGGTAATTCTAAACGCCAGTTATGGGGTTATGGGTGCAGAAATATTCCCATTATATTTTCTTCCAGCAGCAGAGGCAACAACTGCAATTGGCAGATACACAATTTTAGAGACAATTAAGAAATGTGAAGAAGCAGGAATTGAAGTACTCTATGGAGATACAGATTCAATATTTATTAAAAACCCAACAAAAGAACAAATACAGTTAGTAATAGAGCAAGCAAAAAAAGATCATGGGGTAGATTTAGAAATTGACAAAACATACAGATATTGTGTATTAAGTAATAGGAAGAAAAATTATCTGGGAGTAACAAAAGAAGGTAAAGTAGATGTTAAAGGACTAACAGGGAAAAAATCACACACCCCTGCGTTTGTTAAAAAATTATTTTATGAATTACTTGATGTATTATCAAATGTACAAACAATGGAGGACTTTGTGAAAGCAAAAATAGCGATTACTGAAAAGATTGCAGAATGCGGTAAAAAAGTAGAAGCAAAAGACATACCAATAGAAGATTTAACATTCAATGTTATGCTTAGCAAGGCACCATCAGAATATGTAAAAACAATTCCTCAACACATCAGGGCTGCAAGACAATTAGAAACAATAAGAGAGATAAAAAAAGGAGACATTATTTCATACATCAAAATTCTAAATAAACCAGGAGTAAAGCCAGCAGAAATGGCAAAAAAAGAAGAAATTGATTCTAAAAAATACATGGAGTTTTTAGAATCAACGCTAGAACAGATAACATCATCAATGGATTTAGATTTTGATATAATGTTAGGGAAACCAAAACAAACAGGACTAGACGAATTTTTTTGGAATTAGTGTAAAATATGGAAGTTGATGGAATTCTACTGACTCTACTTGGAGCATCAGCAGGAGTTTTAATTCTCACTGGATGGGTAGAGCAGATCTACAAAGGATACAAAACAAAAAGTCTAAAAGATGTTTCAAAATTTCTAATGATCTTCATCTCTGCAGGAGCAATTTTATGGTTAATTTATGGAATTATAGTGTCAGATGTATTCATCATATGCACAAACGTTGTAGCAATAGTTTTGATGATGATAGTTTTAGGAATGAAGAAAAGATATGACAAATTATCAAAAACAAATCAAGGATTAAATAAATGAAGAGGATTCAATGAAAGATGTTTGTAATAAATTGTAAAAATTATGAAGAAATTGCAGGAAATAAAATAATTGAGTTTGTAAAAACAGCTGAAAAAATTTCTAAAAAATACAAAATAAAAATTGCAATATCACCCCCACAACACCTCATTGGATTAGTTGCAAATAGTTCAATTCCAATTTTAGCTCAACATATTGATGATTCTAAAATAGGAAGTACTACAGGTTTTGTAATCCCAGAATTATTAAAAAAATCAAAAGTAGGTGGATCATTAATCAATCATAGTGAGCACAGAATTTCAAGTAATGAAATTAAAAAATTAGTTTTAAAATTAAAAGAACTAAAGATGACATCTATTGTGTGTGTAAAAGATGTTGCAGAAGCTAAAAAATATTCAAAACTAAATCCAGATTACATTGCAATAGAACCACCAGAACTTATTGGATCAGGAAAAGCAGTATCAAAAGAGAAACCAGAATTAATCACTAAAGCTGCAGATGCAGTAAAAAGTGCAAAAAATAAAACAAAACTACTTTGTGGTGCAGGAATTGTTTCTGGAGAAGATGTTGCAAAATCAATAGAATTAGGTTCAAAAGGAATTCTTGTTGCAAGTGGAATTGTCAAATCTAAAGATTGGAACAAGACAATTTCTGAATTTGCTAAGGCATTAGTTTAAAAAGCCAAAAAATTTATAAAATTTTGCATGGCAAAAAGCAAACCAGTTTATGCATTTGAAGAGGCAGATAGTAAAAATAGAATGCTTCTAGGAGGAAAAGGAGCAGGACTAAGCGAGATGACTCGTCTAAAATTACCAGTGCCTCCTGGATTTACTATCACAACTGAAGTTTGTAACAAGTACTACGATAACAATAAAAAACTTCCAAAAGATGTGATGTCAGCAGTAATGAAAAACATTGCAAAAATGGAAAAAAAGACAGGTAAAAAATGGAATTCAACAAAAAATCCATTACTAGTTTCAGTTCGTTCCGGTGCAGCAATCTCAATGCCAGGAATGATGGACACAATTTTGAATTTAGGATTAAATGAGAAAACAGTAGAAGGATTTGCAGAACAAACAAAAAACCCACGATTTTCATGGGATTCGTATAGAAGATTTATTCAATTATTTGGAAAAGTAGTGTTTGGAGTAAATGATGAGAAATTTGATCATGTTTTAGACTCTGCAAAAGCCAAACAAGGAGTTACAGACGATAGTAAACTAAACGTAGAGTCATTAAAAACAATTGTTTCAGAATACAAAAAAATCTGTGAAGTACATACAAAAAGAAAATTTCCAGATACCCCTGATGAGCAATTAGTGTTATCCATAGAGGCAGTTTTTAAAAGTTGGATGGGGGAAAGAGCAATAGTTTATCGTGAAAAAAATGGCATTACAAAAGATATTGCTAATGGAACTGCAGTCAATGTAGTTACCATGGTATTTGGAAATATGGGAGATGATAGTGCAACAGGAGTTGTGTTTACAAGAAATGGTCATAATGGTAAAAAAGAGATAGAAGGCGAATATTTAATCAATGCTCAAGGAGAAGATGTTGTTGCAGGAGTAAGAACTGGAATAAGCATTGAATTACTAAAAAAAGACATGCCAAAATCACATAAGGAATTGAGTAATGCATGTGCAAAATTAGAAAAACATTTCAGAGAACCGCAAGATATTGAATTTACAATTGAGCAAGGAAAGTTCTATTTGTTGCAAACAAGAACTGCAAAGATGAGTGCATCGGCACTAGTAAAAACATCAGTAGATATGGTAAAAGAAAAATTAATTGATAAGAATAAAGCACTTACAAGAATTCCGGCACAACAATTAGAGGCACTATTACATAGAACAGTGAATGAATCTAAAATTAAAGAATACAAACAATTGGCAAAAGGAATTGCAGCATCGCCAGGAGCTGCAAGTGGAATAATAGTATTTGATGTAAAAAAGGCAATAGAGTTAGGCGACACAGGAAAAAAAGTAATTCTGGTAAGAAAAGAAACAAAACCAGAAGACGTTCCTGCATTCTTTTCATCAGAAGGTATTTTGACTAGCTTAGGAGGAAAATCATCTCATGCAGCAATTGTCTCAAGAGGAATGGGAAAGCCATGCATAGTAGGATGTTCAGAATTAAAAATTAGTTATGATAATAACACATGTACTGCAAACGGAATAACAATTAAAGAAGGAGAAACAATTTCCATTAACGGAAGTTCAGGTATTGTCTTTATCGGAGAGGTTCCAACAGTAGAACCAAAAGTAACAAAAGACTTTGAACAGATTTTAGAGTGGGCACAAAAAACAAAAACATTAGGAATTAGAGCAAACGCAGATACACCAGAAGGCGCAAAACTTGCAAGGAAATTCGGAGGTCAAGGAATTGGATTATGTAGAACAGAAAGAATGTTCAATGGTAGTGACAGAATTAACTTATTTGTAGAAATGATCATGGCTGAAAATATTGAAGGACGAAGTAAAATATTAAAAAAATTAGGCCAGTTACAAAAAAGTGACTTTATTGAAATTCTAAAAGCAATGGAAGGATACGAAGTTACAATTAGATTACTAGATCCACCATTGCATGAATTCTTACCTAATCCAGAGGAATTAGCAGAAAAAATTCAAAAATTAAAAGCAACAGGAAACACAAATGAAATTAATAAAACAAAAATTGTGTTAAAAAGAGCAAGAGAACTTGCAGAAATCAATCCAATGATGGGGCACAGGGGAGTAAGAGTAGGAATTACATATCCAGAAATCTATGAGATGCAAATTAGAGCAGTATTTGAAGCATTAGTTGAATTAACAAAGAGGAAAGTTAAAGCACATCCACAAATTATGATACCACAAATTAGCAGTATTGCAGAATTAAATCACATAAAGAAAATTTATGATTCTATTAAAAAAGAAACTGAGTTAAAACACAAAATGAAATTAAAAATAAACTTTGGAACTATGATTGAGGTAGTAAGAGCAGCACTAACTGCAAATGAACTTGCAAAAACTGCAGAGTTCTTTAGTTTTGGTACAAATGACTTGACACAAGGAACATTTAGTTTTAGTAGAGAAGATGTTGAAGGAAAATTCTTACCTGAATATATGGAAAAAGAGTTACTAGAAAGAAATCCATTCCAATCAATTGATGTAAATGGTGTAGGTAGTTTAATTAAAATCGGCATAGCAGCTGGTCGCGGAGTTCGAGCAAATATGGAAGTAGGAATATGTGGAGAGCATGGAGGAGACCCAAGCTCAATTAAATTCTGCCACAGTCAAGGGCTAAGTTATGTTAGTGCATCACCACATAGAATCCCTATTGCAATTGTAGCGGCAGCACAAGCAGCAATTGAGCAACCAAAAAAGAAAAAAATAAAGAGAAAATAATTTAATCTGGTAAAATTAGAACGTGTGTTTATCTGTTATTCAAAATAGTAAAAAAATGAAATCAAGCCTAAAAAACTGATTGGGTATCGGGTTAGAAGGACCTTGATTTCTATAATTTCTATAAACAAATTGTACATAACTCCCTGTATGTATAATAAATTACATTCACGTATGACTACGTTTTAAAACTAAATATCAGAATGGTACACTAGACATATGAACAACCTCAAAGCCACATTAATTGATCATATGAAAGTCAAGAACTTGGCTTAAAGCGTAGAATTTTACAAGAATCTTTTTGGTTTTGAGATAAAACAAGAAGAAAACGAAAACAAACTAGACACTCCATCAAAAATCATCGGAAATGAATCAATCAAGCTATGCATGTATGAGGTACCTGATATGTCACCAGAGGGAGGAATTGCTCACTTTGGTTTCAATATTTCAAATTTTGATAAAATAATTGCAAAATGTAAAGAGTTTGATGTCGAGATACTTTATGGCGGTCCAATAGATTGGGAAAAATCAAAATCAGTATACGTTGTAGATCCTAGCGGTTATGAAATAGAATTAGGAGAGGTTTCTGGTGGCGGATTATAGAAAATCATTATGTTTTAAAATTTTGTTTTGATCAAAAACAGGATTTAGACAATAGCACTTTTGGCACTGACAGTTGAATTGTGTCAATTTGAACATCTAATATTGGCCTTCTATCCAACCCCCACAGGAATTACAAATGATCATACCATCTTCATCTACATAACTCGGGGCCTGGAGGACATTCACATTTTTGAATTTCACTCATGGCATACAATTGATCTAGTGATATTAGAAGTAAAATTTGTAAATCTTAAAAGTTGTTTGTTTTTTTTATCATTTTTAGATATTTTTTCAGAGTTTACACCCTCTACATTAAATCAAATAACTGCCATTAATAGTGATGTCAAAAAAGTCAGATAAAGAAAAAGACAAAAAAGAATTTAGAGAAAAAAATGTTAAAGATGAAGTACTAGCCTATACCTAGACGGAATTATCTACTAAACCCTTGGTTATTTATCACATTAGTTGTTAATGTAGATTTTATTCCAGGAATATTTCTAATCTTTTTACTAACAATTTCAGAAATGTCATTATATGTAGGAGCAGAAATCTTACAAATCACCTCATAGTATCCAATTAAGAAATCTGCTTCTATCACTTCAGGAATTTCTTGTAATTGTTTCATTATGTAAGGTTCATCTGACTTTAAAAAATGAATAGTGATAACAAAGGCCTGAGCCATATGATCATCTAATACTTTTTGTTCAATTTCATTTACCTTTAAGATTCCTGGTTTTTTATCAACTAGTAATGTTAGAGTTGATCTGATCTTTGAAATTTTTCTAATTCCATTTGTAATATCATTTTGAATTATATCTTCATCATGAGATTCTAGTTTGGTTAGTATGTCATATGTTCCAAATGTTCCATAGGCATCGGTAATACTTTGAATTTTATTTAGATTAGAAATTACAGAATCTTCTGCTCCAGGTTCATTTACAATTAAGACATAGGCTTTAGCCATATTCTTTTAATTTTGTCCCTGAATCCCCATCAAAGTAAGAGTTGAATGCACATGTGCAAGTTTTCTGATATTCCACGTAATGGCTTCTCGAAGTTTCTCTCTATCTTGGTTCTCTACTTTTGCAATTATATCATATGCCCCAAATGTTCCAGAAACTTCCTTTACTGAATCCATGTGTTTTATGTCTTCAATTATATCTTCTTCAGAACCAAGATCACAATTTACTAAAACATATGCAGTCTCCATGTAATAGATATGTAAAAAAGATATTTAAAAAAACTCTAAAAAATATTTAAAATTAGTTCATTATTGACTAAAAAATTAAACAGATGCTCTATTTTTGTAACATCAGGTTTATTGTTAATTGTAACATAATGGTATCATGGCAGAAGCCGGACTAGCAACATATGGGGCAGCAATAGGGGTTGCAATTACACTTGCAGTAGTTCTGTTTTCATTGTGTGGAAGAGGTCATCCTGAACCAATAGAATGAAAGGTGATTCAGATAGAACTCCAAGAACAAAGTTGGAAAGAACACATAATTGTATTTGGTTCTATTATTGGTATTCTTTGTTTAATAATTATTTCAAGTATCAGAAATATATAATCACAATAAGATTGGGCGTGAACTAGATAATTGATTGAAAACAGAATAGAAGCAGGAAAATTACTAGCTAAAAAATTACAAAAAGAAGAGAATTCTAGTGTAGTAGCTATTCCACGCGGTGGAGTTATTGTAGGAAATGAAATTGCTAAAAAACTTGGGTGTGCCTTTGATGTTGCAATATCTAAAAAGATATCTCTTCCAAATAACCCCGAGTATGCAATTGGAGCAATAACTCCTGATGGAACAATCTATCAAACTCAAAATTGGGCATCATTATCTATGGAATTAAATTTTAAAGATGAATTAGAAAAAAAGAAAAAAGAAGTACAAAGAAGGCTAAAAAAATACAGAGGCAATTCTAACTATGATTTTAGAAATAAAACTATTATTCTTGTTGATGATGGAATAGCAACAGGTGCTACAGTTAACGCAATTTTAAATTGGCTATCAAAACTACAGGTAAAGAAAATTATCTTAGCAGTACCCGTTATGCCTGCAGATACATATGAGATGTTAAAAAATTCCGTCTCAGAAATTATAACTATAGAAATACCAATGGATTTCTCTTCTGTAGGTCAGTTTTATGAGGAATTTGAACAAGTATCTGAAAAAGAAGTGATGAAGATACTATGTGGATAATTTTGTATAGGATAATGAAAATAGATTCTAAACTCTTAAGTTCATTTAAAATTTAGAAAATCATTGAATTTCAACTGTATCTTTCCATCTTGTAATTACAAATGTAATGACATTTCTGAAGAAGAATTTCTAAAGCATTTGAAAGAAGAACATCTGATGAAATGCTAGAAGTTGCAAAAAAAGAGAACATATCAATTAAAATCGTAGAGATGATGACAGTATCAAACTCTAAAGTATTCATCAATTCTTAGATTCTAAATTCCAATACGCTTAAGTTCAAAATTATTTTAGATACATCATGGAAGGCTCTGAAATTGCAAAACTAGTCAAAGAAATATTTAGTCAAGACAAATGGGGAAATGAAGAATATAAGATAAAACTGCAAGAGTTAGTGCTCAAAGATGAAGAACTAGTTAAAGATGTAATTGCAAAAATAAAGCGAGAAAAAGGATTGAACTGAAATCATTGGGATTTACAATAGCCAAGATTTGAACTCTAAAGATAAATCTCTATGAGAGATTTAATGACCAAATCTCAACAGATTTGTTAATTTTTGTGAAATACTCACTAGCTAAATGGACAAATCATTATGTTTTAAAACCAATTAGATCTATTTCTAAATGAAATGTTACCTAGAATTGAGTCTATCAAGCAGATAAGGCAAAAGTTAGGAATTACTCAGAAGAAACTTGCCACAATGACAGGAGTTAGTACTTCAATGATCAATCAGATAGAATCAGGAAGAAGTCAGCCAAGCTATGATACAGCAAAGAAAGTTTTCGAGAATCTTGCAAAATTGGAAGGAGAGTCATCATCACATACTGCAGGTGATTTTTGCAGTAAAGATATTGTTAAACTAAAACCAACAAACACACTTCATGATGCAATCAAAAAGATGCATCAATTATCAATCAGTCAAATTCCAGTTTTTAGTAATTCAGAAGTTGTAGGAGTAGTATCTGAAGATGGAATTGTAAAGCATTTAGCAGATAAGGGGGAGGCAGAACTCAAAAAAGCTAAACTATCAGATACCATGGACTCAATTCCCCCAATAGTAGACTTTGATACTCCAGCAAATGTGCTTGTACCTTTAATTAGATACTCTAAATGTATTCTAGTTTCAAAGAAAACAAAGATTGTAGGAATTATTACAGCTTCTGACACTTTGAAAATGATGGAATAATTATTTTGGATGAGAGCAAAGCTCTGCCAAAACACCATGAAGTGATTTTGGGTGAATAAAAGTAACTTTGGTTCCAGCAGATCCAGGTCTAACTTTACCTAAGAATTGTATACCACATCCCTCCATTCTTTCTACTTCACCTTCAATGTTATCAGTCTCCAATGCCATATGGTGAAGTCCTTGTCCTTTTTTGTCCAAGAATTTTTTAATTGGACTTTCATCATTGGTTGGTTGCATTAATTCAACACGAGCATTTTCTAGATGTATTATTGCTACCTTGACGCCTTCTGTTTCGATTGTTTCAAATTCTACATTATCAACACCTAATGCTTGTTGGTATACTTTGGCTGATTCTTCTACATCATTTACTGCAATTGCAATGTGATCAATTTTCATCTAAAAATACAATAAATCTACGCCTATTTTAAATTGATTAATTTTTTAAAAAAATATTATTGATTTTTCTTTATGTGACGATATGTATCAATAAAGCCATGTGTAACATCAATATTTTCTGGAGTTAATGCTTTATGAGCTTCTGGTAATTTGTACCAAGGAATTGTTGGGTACATGTGATGAATGTAATGATACCCACCATTATGATGAAATAGATTTTTCAATAATCCAAGATCAGACCTTGAACCAGATTTAGCATTATAATGCTCAGCAATTTCTGCCCAATAAAAGAAAATTGTAAAAGTTGTTACAAATGGAACAAACCAATACAGTGCCAAAATATGTAACACATCAAAATACCAGAAAATAGAAATAGTTGGTGCCCAAAAGATTGCAAACTTTATGGCGCTTTTTAGAGGATTCAATTTAATTGAAAATCTAAAATAAAAAACACCGGCATACCCAGTAAATGGTTTTATGAACCATATCCAAAAAATATTCCGATTAGGTTTGTTAAGTCCTTGATATTCATAATCTCGAGCAATATGATCATCTTTTGTATTCATTTTATAATGATGGTCTGTATGTTCTTTACGATATTGAAACATATCTACAAAGAAAGGTATTGCATAAACCCATTCTAAATAATCATTGAGTTTTTTTGTTTTAAACAAATTGAAATGAGATGCCTCATGAAATAATGCTTCACCAATTGCATATTGATATGCACCAATGATCCATACCGAAATAAAATAAACAATCCAATCATTCATCCAAAGGCTAAAGGCTACAGTTCCAAAGATTACTCCCCAATCAAAAATCAATGCTGTAAATCCTTTGAGATTACTTCGTTGAACAAAATCTTGAGGCCTGGGTTGTACTTCCATTTCCGAGTTGGTTTATTTCAAGAGGGATTTAAGATTTTTCATTATTATCAACAACAAAAATCATGAGTTGCCATTATCTATTGAATATAATGTGAAGTAGCTAATTTACTAAATTATTAACATTCAAGCTAACTAAACTATAACTCAATTCTAGCGCCTAGTTTATGCATGACATTAGAAGTGGGTTTAGAGTAGTTACTAAATTCAAATGAAGTTTTTGGACAAACTTCAGCAGAATTAATTCATCAAAATCTTTTAACCATGAGAACCGTTGTTAAACAAGAAGAGCCTCAACCGATGAGCGTTTCAGATTATTTGGTTACATTTACAACTCAATCACACAGTTTTTGTGTAGGATGTGTAGATATGGTGAATTCAACAAAAATAACCGCATCTATGCCTAAAGACAAAATTACAGAGTATTATGAGACTTTTTTAAATTCAATGTCTAAAATTGTCGGAAGATATGATGGAAAAGTAATTAAAAACATTGGAGATTGTCTGCTTTACTATTTTCCTTTATCAAAAGATGGTCATGACTTAGACGGAGTTGCAAAAGCTCTGGATTGTAGAATAACAATGATTAAAGCACAACAAATGATTTCAGAGAAATTAATTTCAAATAGACTACCAAGTTTAAGCTATAGAGTAAGTGCAGACTATGGCAATGTTATGATTATGAATGCAAATACTTCAACAGAAATAGACATGATTGGTTCTCCTGTTAACATGTGTTCAAAAATTAATCATTCGGCTAATAGTAATGAATTTGTAATTGGTGGAGACTTTTATGAAGTAGTAAAAAGATTACACAAATACAATTTCAAACAAGTTCATGAATATGATGTAGGATTCAAGTCAGGGTACCCAGTCTACAAGGTTGAATCAAAACATTACTCACATGAAGCATAAAAAATAATCTTCCGAGTTCCACATATGAATAATTCTAAAAAAATATAATACGAGCAATGTATAAAATTATGTATGGAAGATATTCCTTCTTTTTATGATAAAAAAAGCCACTGAGTTAAAGAAAGCAAAAAAATTTGAAGAAGCACTAAAGTTTACAGATAAAGCATCTAAGATTAAAGCAGAAGAAAAATCAGATTATTTTTGGTATAAAAAAGCAGTACATGGGTGTGAATTTGGAGAGTATGAAGATGCAATAGAATGTTTAGATAAAGATCTTTCAGTTCATAAAAAAAGTTATGAAACATATTTTTTAAAAGGTCTGATTCTGATGCAACTAAAAAACTATACAGAGACAATTGAATGTTTCAATAAAGCTTCGGAAGAAAGAAATCAACAATATCTTCAAAACAACAAAAAAGTAGGACGCATGAAAAAAGCGCATAAATTTGAAAAAGCTCTAATATATACAGACTTAACAACAAATGAAAAACCATTAGATTCAGAATTTTGGCACAATAAAGAAATAGCTTTTTTTAAATTAAAAAAATATGAGAATGCCGAAGAATGATCACCAGGTGATTTCTTTTTTGCTTTAAACTATGGATTTGCAGTTGCGCATCTTTATCTTAACACAAAATACTTTAGAAAAGAATTGGGTAATGGATTAAAAGCAATTATTGTTGTAATACCAATTTTTGCAGTTGTTTCATTTTCTTTGTTTGCATACTATACATGGGGAGAATATGTTGATGGTGATGAATATACACAAGACGATCTTGTATTTGATCTAGCATATGGTAACATCTTTGTTGTGGGAGTATCGTTGCTTTTTGCTTTTGCAGTTGTTAGTATGCTTGTTTTTCGAGAATCAGCACTCAAAGAAGTGTGGTTATTGTTGGCATCAGGAATATTATTGTGGGCAGTAGCAGATACGATCTTTACTTATTTAGAAACTACAGAAGAATTCACACATGACCATCAGTTAACACGCTTTGGTTTGCATCATTTATGTTAATTATTTATGCATTGTACAAACATCACAAAGCTTTATGATTTATTTCACATATGGTAATCTACAAAATGTTTCTCTAAGTTCTTTACGGGGAATTGTTCAGAACAACTAGCACATTTGTAAATTCTATTCATTAATAGTAATTAGTTTTCATGGTACTAAAGAGATACTCCAAATTCTCACTTATGGAAAAAACGCTAAGATTTAATTAAAAAACTTCTTTTGGACGATATTCACCAAACACTTCTCTGAATGTATTGCTAATTTCACCAGTAGTAGCAAATGCTTTGGCAGCTGTAACTATGTAAGGCATAAGATTTTCTTCTGTTTCTGCAGCACTTTGCATAGCAGAAAGTGATTTTTCCCATTTCTTTTTGTCTCTTGATGTACGTAATGCTTTGAGTGATTTTTTCTGTTGAATCTCAACTTTACCACCAATTCGAAGCAAATCTGGTTGTTCTTCTTCTTCAGCATACTTGTTTACCCCCACAAGAATTCGCTCACCATTATCAGCTTCTTTCTTTAGACGATAGGCATTTTGTCTAATTTCAGATTGAAAGAATCCTTTCTCAATTGCTTTAACAGATCCACCCATTTTTTGAATTTTTTTAAGATATTTCCATACACCGTCTTCAATTTGATCACATAGTTCTTCAAGATAATATGAGCCTGCTAATGGATCTGCAGTTTTTGTAATTCCACTTTCATGAGCTACAATTTGCTGAGTTCTTAGTGCAATTTTGGCAGATTCCTGTGTAGGAAGGGCTAATGCCTCATCTCTAGAGTTTGTGTGAAGTGATTGAGTACCACCAGCAACTGCAGCCATTGTTTGAATTGCAACACGGACAATGTTGTTATTTGGTTGTTGCGCAGTCAGTGACTCACCACTGGTTTGAGTATGAAATTTTAGTTGCAAAGAGCGAGGATTTTTTGCATGAAACATATCTTTGAGGATTTTAGCATAGATTTTACGTGCAACTCTAAACTTTGCCACTTCTTCAAAGAATTCTATTGTACAACAAAAGAAAAATGATAGACGTGGTGCAAAGTCATCAATTTTTAATCCTTTATCCAAACAAGTTTGAATATACGCAATAGCATTTGCCAATGTGAATGCAACTTCTTGTGTTGCAGTACAACCAGCTTCTCTCATGTGATAGCCAGATATTGAAACAGGATACCAAGAGGGTACTTTTTCTGCACAGTACTCTATCATGTCACCAATTAATCTCATTGATGGTTGAGGAGGATAGATGTAGGTATTTCTTGCAATGTATTCTTTTAGAATATCATTTTGAGTAGTACCACGAAGTTCAGTACTTTTGAATCCCTGTGATTCACCAACTGCAATGTAATATGCAAGTAGTGTAGATGCAGTAGAGTTAATTGTCATTGAAGAACTGACTTTACCAAGCGGAATACCATCAAAGGCAGTCATCATGTCTTTGATTGATGTAATGGATACACCAACTTTTCCCACTTCACCTTCTGCTTGAGGAGAATCTGAATCATAGCCAATTTGAGTTGGCAAGTCAAATGCCATACTAAGACCAGTCTGACCTTTCTCAAGCATGAATTTGAATCGCTCATTGGTAAGTTTTGCATCACCAAATCCAGAATACTGACGCATAGTCCAGAATCTTTCACGAAACATTCCAGGATGAATTCCTCTAGTAAATGGATATGTTCCTGCATCTTCTGTTGATCTTTTTTTAGAAGATTTTTGATAGATTCTTTTTACTGGAAAAGTAGAGTCTGTGAATATTTTCTTTTCAGGTGCTTTTGGTTTTTTTGCTGCCATAATATCACTTTAACAAAGATTTTGTAATTTTATCTCCAGCTTCAAATGGGTCAATGCTTTTTGTTTGTAATTTTTTAAGATAATTTGAAAACACCTTATCAGATTCTAACATAACATCAACCTTTTCTTTAAAGTTGTTTAAAACAATATCTTTTAGTTCTGCTTCAAGTCGCTTGAGGTCTAGGTCTTTCTTGGATTTCTTTTTAGATTTCATCATATCATGAAGGGTTTTTGCAAAAACTGTAATACCAGTATTTTTTTTCACAGATGTTTTTAAAATGGTTGGATTTCGTTTAGAATCTCCAATAAAGTCTAACACTGCATCAAATAGTTGGTTTGTTCCAGTAAGGTCACTTTTGTTTACAAGATAAATATCTCCAATTTCAGTTAGGCCAGCTTTGATTGTTTGAATGCTATCACCAGTGTTAGGATTAAAGACTACAACTGTAATATCTGCAATGTTCGAAATTTCAATTTCAGTTTGTCCAGCACCAACACTTTCAATAATTATTGGATTGAATCCAGAGTATTCTAAAATGCGAACACTATTTCGTAATGAATTAGATATTGCACCAGTTGCACCACGAGATGCAATACTTCGAATATATGTTCCAGAATCAGTTGATTCATTCATTCGAACTCTATCACCTAATATTGCACCACCAGTAACATGGCTAGTTGGGTCAACTGCCAAGACGGCAGGTTTTGTGCCTAATTTTTTCATAGCGATAGTAGTTTTGTTAATCAAGGAACTTTTTCCGGCACCAGCAGGTCCAGTAATGCCAATAATGATAGAATTGCCAGTATCTTTGAAAATTTTCTTTAAGAGTTTTCTTGCTTCTTTTGGATCATTTTCTACTATACTGATTGCTTTTGCAATTGCCCCACGTTTTCCTTTCTTTAGATCAACTAGCAAAGTCAATACAGTAAGATTTCAGAGGTGCAATAAAATCTTGTATCCGATCTAAGGTCTAGAATAGATTACAGGTGGAACAGGTTCATCAAGTGGATGAATCTCAGTTTTTAGTTGAATGTGACCTAACTCCTCATGGTCAACTTCAAAAACTATTGGATGAATTGGCCAACCATACTTTGGTTCATTTAGAAATGGAACAATTTCGATAAACTCTGAATCAGAAAAGGTTTTTTGAAAAGATTCTTCCATTCCAAGAATTTCCATAACGACAGAATTTGTTTTATCAGATTTATCAAAATAAGAAATTTCAACATGTCCAGAATCATAGTATACTGCCTCAATTTGAAATGTTTGACGAAGAATGTCTTTGTCATCAGTTGCACCACCTGTTAGAAAGACTATTGCTAAAACAGTAAAGACTCCAAGAAAGATGGGAGGACCAAGTTTTTTAGCCATTTTTGAACTCTTTTCTCATGCTTCGAAGAAATTTTGAGCTAATTCGTATTCTTTCAAGAGTTTGAGTTTGAGTACGTTCTGTACCAGGAGTTGGATTCTTTTTGAAAAATGCTTTAATTTCTTTTTCCATAGAATCATCAGCTACTGCAGAAATACTAGCTACAATTCTATTAAACAACGGATTTCCATGTCCTACCTTTTTGTTTAGGTTTTTCCAATTTTTCTTTAACCATGGCCACAATACTTTGTCACCATAAGGATTTACAGCAACTTTCATGATTGGTAATTGCATATTTTGAGAACGAACCTCAGAAGTTTGAGAAAAGTTTAGGGATTTTATGAGAAGTTTTTTGTCTTTAAATCCACACATAGCACCTAAAAAGCGAAGTTTCTCTTCCATAGTTTTTGCATTCTTGTACAGTTTTGTTAATTGGGTGTGAGTTTTTGCATTTCCGTTCCATGCAGCAATTGAACATATTGATTCTACTAAATCAGGAGATAGCGAGTTAGGAGATTTCAGGAATTTTTTGTATCTTCGAAGTGCTTCTTCTGTGACTTCTTCATCATTCATTTTTCCCAATGCAGAAATTACAAATGTACGTAGTAATGCATCAGTATGTTTGTCTGATTTTTGTGGTTCCCATCCTAAATTGAATAATATTTTTCTAAAATAATTTGCAGCATATTCATAAATTTCTTCTGCAAATGTTTCATCAAATACACGAAAATATAATGATGCCAAATTGTGTGCAACATTGACTGATGCAAGATAACTATCTTCATTAAAGTATGCATCAGAAAAGTCAAGATAGTTTCTTACTTGCTCATCACCAGAAACACAAAGAGAAAACAAATCATTTTGAATTGCCCACCTATCAATTGCAGGAATACGTTTTTGATCAACTAACATCTTCAAATCAAGCAAAGTTCCCTCATCATACTTTACACGATAGAATCCGGTTCTACCATAGTTTGCAACAAAGCCTATCGTATTCTTTGGTATCGTTACAGACATTGATTTTTTAGAAAATAGTTTTTTAGTAATTTCATCTTCTAGACCAAGAGACAATGGGATGATCCACAGACCTTTGCTGAATTTTTTATCAGATTCAAGCAAGTATCTCTTTTGTTTGAGTTTGAGTGTATTGCCATCTTGGTTAATCTCAACTAGTGGGAATCCAGGCTGCTTAAGCCATGTGTTTAGCATTGATGTGACAGGCATTTTGGATGCTTTACCAATTGCATTCCACAAGTCTGTACCTTCAGCATTTTTGTATTTGAAATCAGAGAGGTATTTTTTAAGCCCCTTTTGAAAATTTGGTTCACCTACATAATGCTCAAGCATTCGTAGCACACATCCTCCTTTGTCATAAGATATCGCATCAAAGATTTCTCGAATTTCAGCTGGAGAATTTACTTTAACATCAATTGGATGCGTAGTTTTTAGAGAATCAAGACCCATTGCAACATTCATTGCATCTTCTACAAACTGATTCCATAAATCCCATTCAGGATAAAATTTATCAACAAACTTTGTTGCCATAAAAGTTGCAAAGCTTTCGTTTAACCACAAATCATTCCACCACTTCATGGTAACTAAATTACCAAACCACTGGTGTGCAATCTCATGTGAAATTACTTCTGCAATGAATTGTTTAGTTCTAGTAGAAGAAGTTTTAGGATCATAAAGCAAAATTGTCTCTCTAAAAGTTATGGCACCCCAATTCTCCATGGCGCCAGCTGCAAAGTCTGGAACTGCAATTAAATCAAGTTTTGGTAAAGGATATTTTATTCCAAAATATTTTTCATAAGATGTAAGGAGTTTTTTTCCTAGTTCTAATGAGAATTTTCCTTTTGATTTGTTACCCTTTGTAGTTACAACTCTAATCTGAGTTTTACCAGTTTTTCCAGTTAGATATTCAAATTCTCCAACACCAAGATAAATCAAATATGTTGAAACAATCGGAGTCTTGTCAAATTTGTAAACAGTTTTGTTTCCAATTTTTTTCTTTGATTTTATTGGCATGTTTGAGATTGCAGTGAATTTGTTGTCTGCAATAATTGAAATTTCAAATGTTGCTTTTGCCTCAGGTTCATCCCAACAAGGAAATGCACGTCTAGCATCTGCTGCCTCAAACTGTGTTGTAGCAAGATATTTTGTCTTACCGCCTTGTTTGTACTGACTTCGATAAAACCCAAGTAGTCTATCATTTAAAATTCCTTGAAATTCCAAGTTGATTGTAGATTTACCTTTGATTTTTTTCTCCAAGATAATTTGTAATTCTTCTTTTTTCTCATTTGTTTTAGGAGTGGATTTGATAATTTTTCCTGCAGATTTCACTTGACATGACTTTATCTTTAATTCAGCACAATTCATTGTTATTGTACGCGTAGATTTTTTGCAATCTACTGAAATTGACACAATTCCTTCAAATTTGAATTTTTTAAGATCGGGTTCAAATGCTAATTCATAATTAATCGGAAGAACATCCACGTTTGAAGATGCTATTGTTACGCTTTAAGTAGATTTTCCATTAAAAATAAATCAGAAAATCAGATAAAGCATTTAAAATATAAAAAATAAAGATAATCATTATGAAGCAAAAAACCGCATCACGAAATGTCAAAATATTAGTTGCTAAATTAGGCCTAGACGGTCATGATAGAGGAGCCCTAGTACTTTGTAGAGCATTTAGAGATGCAGGGATGGAGGTAATCTATTCAGGACTTTTTACAACTCCAGAAAGAATAGCACAGATTGCAGAAGACGAAGATGTCGATGCAATTGCAATGAGTTTACTTAACGGGGCACATGGAACATTATTTCCTAGAGTAGTCAAAGCTCTAAAAAAGAAAAAAATCAATGACGTTTTAGTTGTTGGGGGAGGAGTAATTCCAGAAATAGATCATAAAGATTTGATTAAATCAGGAGTGAAACATGTATTTGGTCCAGGTACACCACTGCCCACAATCATAGATAACATCAATACCGGTGTTTCTAAATTAAGAAAAATATAAGAAAAAAGATTATTCTGTGGAGTCAGGCCACATCATTTTACGCATTTCTTTACCAACTTTTTCAATTTGGTGTGCGTCATATTCTTTCATGTATTTGTCAAATGCATCTTTACCGTTTTTCTGATATTCAGAAATCCACTCTTTGTTGAATGTGCCATCTTGAATCATGGTAAGAACTTTTTTCATCTTCTCTTTATTTGCAGAATCCATAACCATTGGTCCACGTGTTAGACCACCATATCTGGCAGTTTCACTTACACGTCTCCACATTCCATTAATTCCGTATCTCTGAATCATATCTACAATAAGTTTGAGTTCATGTAAAACTTCAAAGTATGCAATTTCTGGTTGGTATCCTGCTTCAACTAGAGTTTCAAATGCATTTGTTACCATAGAAGCTGCACCACCACAAAGGTCTGCTTGTTCACCAAACCAATCAGTTTCTACTTCTTCTTTGAAAGTAGTTTGAATTAATCCAGCTCTTGCGCTTCCAATTGCTTTTGCAAGTCCTAATGTTCTATCCCAAGCTTTACCTGTAAAGTCTTGTTCAACTGCAACAATAGAAGGGGTTCCAAAATTAGCGAGATATGTTTCTCGAACTTTAGAGCCAGGTCCTTTTGGAGCAGCCATGATTAAATCTACATTGCTTGGTGCTTCAATCCATTTCCAATAGATTGCAGCTGCATGAGAAAATGACAATGCTTTTCCTTCAGAAAGATTTGGGGCGATTTCGTCTTTGTACACTTGACCTTGAATCATATCTGGAATCAGTATGTGAATAATGTCTGCTTGTTTTGTTGCATCTGCAACTGACATTACTTTGTGACCATCAGCTTCTGCCTTTTTCCAGCTGTTACCGCCGTCTTTAAGACCAATTATTACATTTAGACCAGAGTCTTTCATGTTGTTAGCTTGTGCATCACCTTGGATTCCATAGCCAATTACAGCAACAATTTGATCCTTTATTGGGTCAAGGCTGATATCGTTATCTTTCCATGTTTTTGCCATGATTCTGCCAAGAATATTGCAAATATTAACTATGAAATTTAGATTTCAGTTATTTTATTACAAGAACGACATTTTACAGTAACTTTGTCACCAGGTAATCGAACAAATCTCTTTGAACCACATTTAGGACAAATAGGACAAGCACGTACTGGTTCCATCAGTGTTCAGTAACATCTCTCGATTTTATTAAATCAGTCTATTGGATTACACCGCTACCAAGAATTCTAATGGTTGTAGATTCAGGTTTTAAAATTACAGCAATTTGGCCTTTTTTGCATACAATTGGTTTTTCAAATGTTATCTTTAGTGGAGAAATTGATGAGAATTTTGCGGCTTTGATTTGTAACCCCACATTGACTAAACAGCCATGATTTTCGGCAATTTCACTCTTGTAGAATGGACTTTTTTGAAAATCAAGTTCAATCTCTGTTTTGATATCTACTGCTCCTTCTGCAGAAATTACATCGCCACGTCCAACCTCTTCAGGTTTTACTCCCTTAACTGCGAGCCCCACTCTTGCAGGGCAAATAGATTCAGTTACTGGATCATCATGCATTTGAATTGATTTTATGAGAACATCAATTCCTGCAGGATACAGTTTAAGGTTATCATATTGTTTTATTTTTCCATTAGTAACTTTACCTAAAATTACAGTTCCAACACCTTTGACATCAAAGCAATGATCAATTACCATCTCTGAAGATTCATCATTTGAAATTGGTGTGAGTTTATCCATTTCTTCTTTAATTTTATCATGATCAGCTTTGATGTATTTTTCAACTACGGTTCCTTTGATCATTGCATTTAATTTTGATTCATCTACATCAAAAGTGTGAGATAAAATTCCTTTTTCTTTTTTTAATGAATCAAGTGCAATGATTTGCTCTCCAGTAAATTTATCTAATTTATCTACATGCAGTATTACATATTCTGCTAAATTAATTGCCTGAAACAATGGTTGTATTTTGTCAGGAAACCCACTTGGAGTCACCCAAGTTTTAATCACATCAGATTCTTTTCTATCATAAAGAGAAAGATCAGTCTCAGTTCCTTTTTTCCCAAATTCAGATGCAATATCTTGTTTACCTAACACTACAAAGTTTATAGATAATACCAATAGTTTTGAGTTAAAAATCGACTTTATGAAGTTTTGAATCTATTCTTTCTGGAATAGATAAATATCGATTTAATTTCGTAGCATACAACATTATCTATCATTATAAGATGAATCCAGAGGATGCTCAGATGAAAATTAAACTCATATGAATAAATTCTAAGAAACCGTTACAAAAAACCTTAGAATGGTACCAAAAATGCCAAAACAGAAGTTATTTTGAGCCTATTTTTCCTAGGTCAGTATTAGCAAGGGCATAGTATGTCTTGTAGTGAGCCAGAGAGAACAAATCAACCTATTTGATAATGAATCAGATACAGCGATGTATAAGCATAAACTAACTCTAGAGAAAATTAAAAATGAATGAATTAATTTTGGCCTTACCAAAAGTCAGGCAAAAGTATTCATCTATCTTGGCAAGTACGGCTCAAAGACAGCTTCTGAGATAGCAAAAGCACTACAATTGCCTAGAACTGAGACCTATCATCTTGTCAACTCCCTACAAAATACAGGATTGGTAGTAGCAGAACTTGCACATCCTACAAAATATACTGCAATGGAGATGAGTCAAGTAATTTCTACATTGGTAAAACAAGAACAAGAAAGAATTGATGTGTTGGCAACCAAAGAGACATCTCTTGCTGAGATGTGGAAAGAAATTCCATTCTTTGGAGTAGAGACTGATGAATCAAAATCAGAGAAAATGCAATTATTACACGAAACTGGTCCAATTACAAACAAAATCAAGGAAATGGTCAGTACAAGTTCTGAGGATTTCAAAATTTTTGGTTGTGTGGCAGATTTGCACAGAATGTATCATTCAGACATATTTGATTGGATAGAAAGTTCTCCCACAAATCTCAAAAGGGTTGTTTCACCATTAAACAAAACACCAGAATTTCTATCAGATATTGATTCAGACAAAATTAGAGTAAATCCATCAAGTGCCGAAAACAAGTGCTTCATTATTAATGACAAAAAAGAGGTTCTCATCTTTATGCGAAATGCAACACATCGATCAAGACAAATCTTTGCATGGTGGTCTGATTCAGAGGCCCTAGTTGATATGATGAATTCATTATTTGACCTGTCGTGGGAAAAAGGAGAGTCACTATATTGAACGACACCACACAGGATATGAAAAATCTGTCAATAATGACTAAAAATATTCTCATTAAAATTAAAAATCAAACAAGAAACTAACAAGGATATTCAGAAAGATCTACAGAAACCTCAGAGGTTTCATCTAAAATCTGTAGATGATACAATATGGATTTACTATTAGATGATCCATATACACTAGAATTCATAATAAAGTATGAACTTAATCATTCTATAAAAGACTGGCGTATGACTTGTACTACACCAACAGTCTATGGAAATGAGTTCAATACTGCAGCATAACTGGCAAATCTGTGATTTTGAGGCTTTACTAGTTTTTGACGATACTTGTCAATGGGTTTCCCAATTACACCTTTAAGACCAAGTGATCCTTGCACATAATTTGCCTTATCAGACCAATAAAGAACTTCATCTGTTGGTGCATAATGATTTATAATTTTTTTATCAATAATAGTTTGTAGAATTTTGCCATATTTTTTGGAAGATGGGATATCTTCAGTTATAGATGCGCCAAAAAAATAAACACTATCAATAATTCCTGAATTTTGTTTCTTTTTTGCAAGATATTCAGCAGTACTCAATATCACTTGAGAACCTAAAGAGTGGCCAATCAATCGAATCTTTGTTTTTGAACTAGTAATTTTGAAATCTTCAATGAACTTTCCAAGATTACGTCCATTTTTCTTTGCAATTATTTGCCCAATTGCAAATGCATGTTTTACATGTGTAATCAAATGGGCACCAGTAGTGTTGGAATCATAGCTGAATCCAATTACGGGATGAAAATATTCTAATTTACGTAATCGATTTTTCGCCAAGATAATCTTGGCAACTGCTCCTGCATTATCATTTTGTAAACCATGAATCATTATTACAAGCTCTTTTGATCCAATTAATTTTTCAAAATATTTTTTTGGGAATATATGATAGGAAGTAGTTTTGATTGTTTTTCCAGTAGTTAGATCATAGTATCCTCTAGTAGAAATTCGTGGAATATGTTTCATTTTGACTCAGAGGGACCTAGTTGTTTTTTATATTTTTCAATATCAGAAGCCTCAACTTTTGCAAACAAGGGAGAGGCTTCACCTAAAGCATGCCCAGCAGAAATTCCCAAAACAGAGAGGTCATCCCAAGAAGAATCATTAACATTTCCATCAAAACCTAATTGTTGCCAAATTTTTTGAGCAGATTCTGGAATAAATGGAAATATGGCAATTGCTAAACTTCGAACAGCATTAGCTGAGAGAAATACACAATTTGCAGTACCAGGACCATTTTTCCAAGGTTCTTTATGCTGAAAATATTGATTAAAAAATGACGAAAATTCCATAATTTTCTTCAATGCTCTATCAAGATGATTCTGCCCCATAAGCGAGCCTACATCAGCTGCAAGATTTTTGATCTTTTCTTCTGCCTCAGAATCTTTCTCATCAAAGGATTCTACTTCAGGAACTTTTCCATCAAATGCTTTTTTGGTAAAGCCTAGAGCACGGTTAACAAAGTTTCCAAGATTTCCAATTAGCTCAGAATTAATTCTGGTAGTAAAATCATTCCAATCAAAATTCAAATCGTCTTGAGAATATGGATTAATGGATATTAGATAGTATCTAAGATAGTCTGCAGGATAGTAATTCAAGAACTCTTTTAGACCGATGTACCAATTTCTGCTTTTAGAAATTTTCTTTGATTGTAGAGTTAGATGGCCTCTAGTTGGAATGTAATCAGGCAATTTGTATTCACTGTTTATTCCCAATCTCATTGCAGGTAAGAAAAGAAAATGATGATACACAATATCTTTTCCGATAAAGTGGTAAATGTCAGCTGAATTCCAAAAATCTTTTCCGTCAAGTCCTTTATCGTTTAGAAATTTTATTGTAGTTGATATGTATGCCAAATGGTTATCAAACCAACCATAGAAGACCTTATCTTTTGCATCATCAAGTGGTACAGGGACACCCCATGGAATATCTCGAGTAATATCCCAATCAATTAAACCAGATTTAATCCAATTTTGAACATATTTTTTAACATCTTTTTGAAGATTTTGGTTTTCATCAAGCCATTTTGATAGAGGGTCAGCAAAGTTTTTGAGTTTGAAAAAATAATGTTTTGTTTTTTCTTTAGTTGGCGGTTGCCCACATAGAGAACATTTTGGATTAGCAATTTCTTCAGGAACACGTCCACAACTTTCACAAAGATCAGAGTATTGATCTTCTGCTTGACAGTAAGGACATGTACCTTTAACGTATCTGTCTGGTAAGAATTTCTTGTCATTATTGCAATAAAATTGAATGATTTCTTGTTCATAGATATGGCCAGAATCATTTAGTTTTTTGAAGACCTCTTGAACAAATGCAATATTTTCAGCAGAACTAGTCTTGTAAAAATAATCAAATCCAATGTTAAATGCGGAAAAATCTTCATAATCACGTTTATTCCAATGAGCAACATATTCTACAGGAGTTTTTCCTTCTTTTTCTGACTGAATTAGGATTGGGGTTCCAAAATCATCAGATGCACAAACATAGTAAGCCTCAACCCCATTTAGTTTTAAGAACCTAGTTGTAACGTCTGCAGGAAGATAAGTGGATGCAACATGTCCTAAATGGATTTCTCCATTTGCATATGGTAAAGCACTTGTAATGATAGCTTTTTTGTTCATTAGATAAATGTCATGAACAGTATTGAGGTTAAGAAGTTTTAGATGAAATTAACACTCAGGTTAAATTAATTTTTTATTAATTGTAAGCCCAATTGATATCACTCATAATAAGATTCCGAGGAAAAAGTAGCAGATATCATAACATCATCATAAAATGCATGTAGAAATGAAGGATGTTCTAAAAAAATAATCATCAATGAGAATAAGATCATCTACAGAAATATCATTAACATCAGAAACAATGTATCTTAATAATAATTCTACAACATCAGATCTATTTGAGGCCGAATCATCCTTGTGGAGTATTTTTTGAACAGTTTTTAGGTGTTCTAATGTATTATCAGATAAAATACACTCACAAAGTGACATAAAGTATTTTAAAAATAAATTAGATATAAGAAATAGTTAGCTAATTTGCTAAAAAGTTAGCTGAAATAACTACCAACTATTAGCATACTTTACTTGTTCTGAAGTAAGTTTATCAATTTTAACATCCATTGCATCTAGAGCATCAACTGCTACTTGTTTGTCAATTTCTTCAGGAACATTGACAATTTTATTCTCCATTTTTTTATGATTTTTGAGAATGTATAAAACAGATAGAATCTGATTTGAGAATGATTGTGCCATTACTTCTGGAGGATGTCCTTCTGCTGCAACCAAGTTTGCAAGACGTCCCTGTCCAATTAGATAAACTCTTTTTCCATTTTTCAAAATACATTCATCAAGACTTGGTCTTACTTCTTTAACAGATTTTGATTTCTTTAGTAAGAATTCACTATCAATTTCAACATCAAAGTGTCCAACATTGCCCATGATGGCACCATTTTTCATTTGTAAGATGTGTTCCTTTCTAATTACACTGGTCATTCCGGTACATGTAACAAAAATTTCACCAATCTTGGCAGCTTGGGCCATCGGCATCACTTCAAATCCATCCATATGAGCTTCAAGAGCTTTGATAGGATCTATTTCAGTGACAATTATTTTGGAACCCATTCCATGGCATCTAGATGCAACACCGCGTCCAACCCAACCATACCCAACAACAACTACACGTTTTGATGCTAAAAGTAGATTCATGGCACGTAGATATCCATCAATGGTGCTTTGTCCAGTTCCGTATCTATTATCAAACATGTGTTTTGTATATGCCTCATTAACTAAAATTACAGGATAGCGAAGTTTACCTTTATTTTCGACTGCTCGAATTCTAGTAACACCAGCAGTAGTTTCTTCAGTTGCTCCAAGAATTTTCATATCTTTGAATCTCTTATCAAAGTGAGCTTTGATATTCATATCAGCACCGTCGTCAGTCAGAATAGTTGGTTTGTGTTTCAATACTTGGTCAATACACCAATCATATTCTTTTACAGATTGTCCATGCCATGAATAAACATGAATTCCTTGGGATGCTAAAAAAGCAGCAATGTTATCTTGAGTAGTCAATGGGTTTCCACCACAGCATGCAACAGTGGCACCTAATTCTTTAGCACCCATTAGTAAAACTGAGGTCTCTTTTGTGATATGCAAACAAAATCCAAGTGTGACACCCTTTAGTGGTTTTGATTTTTTAAAGCGATTAATTGTATTATCGAGAATTTGCATGTGAGATCGAGCCCATTCATAGGATAATTTGCCCTCTTTGATCAATTTTGGACTAGACTTTACCTTACTCAACGATCAAATTCTAGAATTACACTATAAAATTCTATCATGCGAATGTAAATAAATGACAAATGTGTCGCAGAATTGTTGGCCTGGAAGAAAATTGCTGAGAAAGGAGAAGTTGTATCAGGAAAAGGCAAAGCTTTCAAAATTGACGGAAAGCAAATTGCAGTATTCAATCAAGATGGTTTTCATGCATTAGACGATCTTTGTGTTCATCAAGACGGTTCCATTGCTCCTGGAAAACTTGAAGGAGATATTGTAGAATGTCCATTACACTTTTGGCATTATAACATCAAGACAGGACAACTTACTGACTATCTCAAAGATGTCAAGCTAGAGACATACCCTGTAGAATCAAGAGATGATGGCGTTTATGTTGACATCTAAAGATGAGAATTTTTGAATATTTAGAACAGATTTTGAAGATAAAAGCAAAAAGAGAAGAGACAATTTTTCCCACCCCTTGTGCTAGGTATGGGTTATGTTGGGCACAGATTATTCTGTAACATAACGACACCGAATTAGTATAAGGAATAATGTGTGTTCAAAATGAACTAATTTTAATTCAAAACTAAGTATAATTTTTATTCATATATTCTTCAAATGGTTTGTTGAATCAAGATATTATTAATGAAGTTAAAAATCAAGACTATGCTCCAATTACCGAATCTATTGAGAAATTCTTATCAGAGCAAATAGAAAAAAATCATGCAAAAGGAGTCATTTTAGGATTAAGTGGAGGAATTGATTCAGCAGTTTTAGCTTATATCTGTAAAAGAAAACTAAAAGAAAAAACATTGGCAATAATAATGCCAGATACATCAATCACACCAACAGAAACTGAAGATGCCCTCAAAATGATTTCTTTAACAGGAATAGAACACAAGTTAATCGATATCAAGCCAATTGTAAATGAATACACAATGTATCTTGAGCCAAACGAAAAAGCCAGAGGAAATCTTCGTGCAAGAATTAGAACTAATATTTTGTATTATTATGCAAATAGCAAAAATTACTTAGTTTTAGGTTCTAGTGACAAGAGTGAGCATCTAATAGGATACTTTACAAAATTCGGAGATGGCGCATCTGACTTGACTCCAATTATTTCACTATACAAACTTCAAGTAAGAGAGATTGCAAAATATCTGGGAGTTCCTGACAATATAATTTCAAAAAAGAGTAGCCCACATTTATGGAAAGATCATGAGGCAGAAGAAGAATTAGGAGCATCGTATGAGGAAATAGATTCTATCTTGTATTGCTTATTTGAGAAAAAACTATCAGTTGATGAAACAGCAAAGGCAACTCAAATTGAAAAGTCAATAGTAAAAAAAATCTATGAATTAAACATAAACAGTGAACATAAAAGATTACTAGCACAAAACCCAGATAGAGAATAATAATGAATATTCAAGATACGTTATCAAATTTGGAGCAAACATTAGATATTTCAAAAAAAGTTAGGATTTACCTATGTGGAGTGACTGTTTATGATGAATCCCATATAGGTCATGCAAGAACCATCATAGTTTTTGATGTTCTAAGAAAATATCTCGAGAGTAAAGGGATAGAAATTGAATTTATTCAAAATTTCACTGACGTAGATGATAAAATTATCAATCGTGCACAATCAGAGAACACAACTGCAGAAAAAATTAGTACCAAATACATTGAAAATTATTTTGAAGATTTTGATGGACTAAACGTAAAACGTGCAACAAACTATCCCAAAGCCACAGAACACATAGAGGATATTGTCAAATTTATCGAAAAATTAACTGAAAAACAAATTGCGTATCCCTCAAAAAATGGAGTTTATTTCTCAGTATCAAAATTTCCAGAATATGGAAAACTGTCAAAAAAGAAAATAGATGAACTACAGTCAGGAGCAAGAGTAGAAGTAGATGAAGCAAAAAATGATCCATTAGATTTTGCATTGTGGAAATTCTCAGATGTAGAACCACTATGGGATAGCCCATGGGGAAAAGGAAGACCTGGATGGCATATAGAATGCTCTGCAATGAGCATAAAGTACCTAGGAGAAAATTTTGACATTCACGGCGGAGGAAGAGACCTAATATTTCCTCATCATGAAAACGAAATTGCACAATCTGAATCATGCACTGATTCGCAATTTGCAAAAATTTGGATGCATGTTGGGATGGTAACGATAAATGGAGAAAAGATGTCAAAGTCGCTTGGAAACATAAAATCAATTAAACATGTTTTGGAGAATTGGGGAACAAACATCATTAGATTATTTTGTCTATCAGGACATTATTCAAAACCAATTGATTATTCTGAAGAATTACTAAAAGAGAATCTAACAAAATGGAGACAGGTTGAGACCTGTTATTATGAATTAATTCATGCAAATAACGAAAACCATGAAGAAATTAATCAGATTATTGAGAAGACAGGCATAGAATTTGATAATGCGTTAGAAGATGATTTTAACACACATCTTGCATTGTTAGCATTTTTTCAACTTGTCAAAGAAGCTAATAGGTTAGCAGCTGATGAAAAACTTGGAAAAGAAGATGCACAGATTATCAAAAAAGAATTTGAAAGAATGTTAAAAATTTTAGGATTGACTATTCCAGAAATGACAGAAGAAGTAAAACAAGAAATAGACAATCTAATCATAAACAGAGAACACTTTAGAAAAGAAAAACAATTTGAAGATGCAGATAAAATTAGAGACAAGCTTAATGAAATGAATGTGGAGTTAATTGATCATAAAGATAGAACCATCTGGATGAAAAAAGAAAACATTAAAGCTGAAAATTAGTATTAGCTAATTAGTTTTAACTAATACTTTTTGTGCATGAAAAAATTAGGGTCGTCTAATTAGTTGAATCTAATTTTCACAGTGTTTAATACAATTAATCAACAATACAAAATGTGAATCCATGGAATAAATTTTGGAACTGGTATGAAAATAAAATACTAGGAAGTATAATCATTATTGCAATTATACAATTCATTCAAGTTCCACATATGATATGGAATGCAGATATTATGTTAGAAGTGGGAATTGTTTCAAGAGTTCATCCAGTAATAGATTGGTTCTTGTATGGAGTAGACCTGATTGAAATTATTTCAATTATTAATGTTGGAATGATAATGTTTAGTCTAATTAAGAAAAAACGTGCTCAGAAAAAGCAAGTTGCAAAGATTGCATAAACTAGTCTTTTGCTTCCCATACAACACGTTGTGGGAATGGAATTTCTATTCCAGACTTGTCTAAAGCACGTTTTATGACAGTAAGCAAAATAGGTTGAGCCTTACTCCAATCATCTTTTGGATGCCATACCAAAACCTGAATATTTACGCTTGAATCACCAAGTTCTTCTACCCTAAATTCAGGTTCAGGGACTCTAAGAACAAATTGCATGGTTGTTTCAATTTCATTTTTAATTACAGATATTGCCGTATCAATATCATTTTTGTAAGCAATTCCCACCATAGCTTCTGCTCTTCTAATAGTTGATGTAGACAATGAGCGAATATTAGATGTGAAGAATTTTTCATTAGGAATTCTAATAACAGTTCCATCAAATTTTCTTAATCTACTTGAAAAAGTCCCAATATCCAATAAGGTTCCTGTAATAGACATGTCAGGAAGTTGTATAGTATCCCCATGCTTTGCAGGCTTTTCAACCATAAGAAATACTCCTGAAATTAAATTAGATACAACAGATTGAGTTGCAAATCCAATAACAACTGCAAAAATTCCTCCAGCAACAAGAAAACCTGAAAGATCAAGACCTTGACTAGATGTAAAAGTCAAAAATGCAATAAGTATTATTCCAAAATAAATTATTTTGCTAAAATTTTTAGCAGTATCTTGCGGAAGATTAGGAGCATAATATTTGTAAAAAATTAATTTGGCAATCTTTGCAACAATGATTCCTACTGCCATAATTACACCCCCAATTAACAGAGAAAGAACTGTTAATCCACCAAAAATTTCCATTTCAGATAAGCCCTGAAGAAATTCTAGCGGCATTATTCTAATCCCACCTCCATACTTGTACTAACTGTAGTATCTTCCCATGTAGGGGATTTTGCCCAGTCAGTACTAACAGAATCAGTTTTGACATCAGCAATACTAACAACTGCACGTTTTCTCATAGTGACCTTAATGCCATCTATGATTGCTTTTGAGTCTTCATAATAAAGGGAATTATCTGTAATTGGGAAAATTACTTTACTTACCGTTTGACCAGTTTTTAGAGTATTTTCAATAATAATTTTCATAACACCTTCAATATAGGGAATAGAGTCGCTGTAATCAGTAGCTAATGATACTTTAGCATATTTACACAAAGTTCCCGTATCAGGAGAACCATACAAACCGAATCTAGAATTTAGTGGATTACATGTTACCCAATCTAGTGATTCTCGGTGAGATCCATGAATTAAAAATACACCAATTTCAATAGGACAATGAACAAAAATACTTGCAGCTGAATCCTCACTAAGATAGATTTCTTTGTCAAATTTCAAAAAAACATAGCCTGTTCTTCTAGCAGGATGATTAAGTGGTCGTATTGGAGCTAATTCAATTTGTATCTCATTTGATTTTGTGGGGATCATTTTTTCAGAAATATTTCCTTCAGAATCTTTCCGGTAATATGAAAAAGCGTTTTCTCCTACTCGTTCAATTTTGATAGAAGTGTTTGGAAGAGAAAGTTCAAGGTTTTCAGTGACATCGTATATACCATAATTGGAGAAAGTAGATTCAGAAGTTTCGTTACTCATCTTTTCATTTTTTTTAGTTAAAATCTAGAATTTATGCCCTCTCTTTTGGAGAGATCTAAAAGAAATCAGATAAAATTTTTTGTTTCATTAATTTTGAGATGCTCCCATGAGATAACCATTCAGATTTGCTGATACTCATTTTATTTGATGCTAAATGTAATGCATCTTCAAAATCATCAGCCATTACAGGGTTTTGTTTCATTGCCTCACGAATTCCTTCACGAACATGCCAAACACCAACAGGAATTGCATATTCAGGCCTAATTTCCCTTAATATGACAACACCTGCCTGAATTTTCTTTTTGACCAAGTATTCCACAACTCCCAATTTAGCTGCAAAATAAGCACCAGATATGGCTGGCGGATGATCAATACCACGTGCATCTTCGTTATCAGAACCAAATCCCAATATACCATTTGAATACCAAGCCTCAATCATTTCATAGATCCATCTATGAGGAAATAAAACGATAGAAAAAACATTCCCTAAATGTTCATATGAAAAAACTCTACATGAATCAATCAAATCATAATCTAAAATTTCATCTGTAAGAGATTTTGAAATAATGTCATCAGTTGCAGTTATACTCCATCGTGTTGGAACTAGTTTTCTTTTTTGTCCTAGTATCCCAATACTGAAGCATTTTTGAATTTTTGAAATTTCAATTCCAGAATTGTACAAATTCAGAACAGCATCCTGAGCTTTTAGATCCTTATCATAGAATGCCTTTTCAATTGATTTTACAGAAGAAGTACCAGAAAATTTTGCAGATTTTATTTCACCAATTGGACCAAAAGGAGCACTTTCACCATCAAGAGAGATACTTGGGGATGTTGTTTTTTGAAATATCAAATCAGAGTCAGTTGGTTTTGAAGACATAGTAACTTCTTGCAGATTTTCAATGTATCGTCCATCTGTTTGGTTAATTGAGGTTTTTTGGATTCCACGAACTAAATTTAATCTAAAATTGACAATTTCTTCAAGTGTTTTTCCTTTCCATTTTTCAGGACTGTCAAGGAGACTAGTATCACCATGAATCGGAGGCACCATTGGGCCAACAAAGACTTTGGGATAATTATAAGACCCAACAAAAACAGATGGAGGACTTGTGCCACTAATAGAGTCTGAAGAAAACAGATTTCCATATTTTGAAAGAGTTTCATGCCATTTTGCCAAAATCGACCGTCGTATATCTTGAGAATCAGATGACACTATTTTTTATGCCTAAACTGAGCCTAATAACTTGCCTGATCAAAGATTTTGATAATGAGTTAACATATGACGTTTAAGGATCAACAAATTATCAAACTATATGTCAATAAATAGAATCGTCTCTTTTTTGCCCAGTGCAACTGAATTGTTATATGAATTAGGAGTACAAGACGATCTTTATGGAGTTACACATGAATGCAAATATCCATCAGATGCAATTTTAAAACTACAAGTTATCAATTCGGTAATAAATTCAGATGAACTAACAAGTAAAGAAATTGACACGATGACTTGCCAGTTATTAAATGAGGGAAAGGATATTTTTGTATTAGATGAAAATAATTTAAAAGACGCAAATCCAGATTTGATCATCTCACAAGAAACTTGTGAAGTGTGTGCAGCATATACTAATCAAGTAAACAAAGCAAAAGAAATTCTTCAAAGAAAACCAATTCTACATTCCATGGATCCTCATAATCTACAAGAAATTATTAATTCAGTTACAGAATTAGGAGAAATTTTAGGAAAAGTGGTGAGAGCAAAAGAAATAACAGATTCGCTGGAAGTACGAATTCAAAATATTAAAAAATTTCAAAACGATCATAGACCTAATGTGCTTGCAATTGAATGGATTGAACCCTTTTTTACTGCAGGTCATTGGATTCCAGAAATGGTACAAATTGCAGGGGGAGTTAATCTGATAAGTAAAACAGGGGAACATTCTAGAAGACTAGATATTCAAGAAATTATTGACTCCAATCCAGACATAATTATTTTAATGCCATGTGGTTTTGACACAGAGCGTACAATTTCTGAGTATAAGAATATCTTAAAAAAAAATACAGTATGGAATTCCATAAAGGCCGTAAGAGATAATCAAATCTTTGCAGTTGATGCAAATTCATTTTTTAGTAAACCAAGCATTAGAACCATAGAAGGGTTAGAAATACTTGCCAAAATCATCCAACCAAGTAAATGTACAGATATCCATGTCTCAGAAGGGTCATTTTCACAGATTTGACACTACTCATACCTAGGCTCAAAA
This sequence comes from Candidatus Nitrosopumilus sp., assembly GCA_965248045.1. Lineage (GTDB taxonomy): Archaea > Thermoproteota > Nitrososphaeria > Nitrososphaerales > Nitrosopumilaceae > Nitrosopumilus. Next base: position 293,021 of record CBDFIG010000002.1, on the reverse strand, counting down.
ATAGTGAAAGTACGTAATATTACATACAATTGGTTATGTCTATTTTTAGAAATAGTAATGGTGTGACAAGAGATTTTGCAGAAGATCCAAGAATAGATGATTTGTTAAAAAGAACAAATGATATAATGCTTAAATTAAAAAAATTAGCATAATTATTTTTTTGATGCACTAACTAACGATACAACATCCCTATCTCGTAGTTGGTAATCAGTAGGCAGTCTTAGATTATAACGTAAATCCTTGCCATAGAGAAGACCTTTAGTCAAATCAGAATGAATTTCTTTTGCAAGATCACTTATTGTTGCACCATCCTTCAATAAAATCAAATCAGGAAGTATTCGTCCCTTTTTATCAGCAAGTTTTGTTTCATCTGCAACAGGATAAATGGAATTCATCTTAAGCAATTTGAAAACTGCAACATTTATTGCAAATTGAACACCTGTGCGCATATATTCACCCATAATTCCTTTTTGGATAAAGTTTAGAGCGTTGATTTGTTTTTCATTTAGTTCATCAGATTTTATAATTTCAAATTGTTCAGAGCCAGGAGAGTATTTTATCAAACCCTTTTGTTCTGCACGTCTGAGACTAAATTCACTATCACCACTAACAGGAATAACTATTGAGTCATTATATCGCTCTCTTAATCTAGCAAAATTTTTGTCTGCACCTTCAACATCAATTTTATTTGCCAGAATCAAAGTGGGTTTGGAAATTTTCCTCAGATATGATGCAAATTTTTTACTATCAACTATGTCAAAATCATCAAAGTTTTTTTCCTCAAGTCCTGTTGCCAGAAATGTTTCTTTGACATGAGTTTTGTTTACACCAATACCACGATAAAGATCAGTAATTGCATCCGAAATATCAGTTCCAGTTCTGATTAATTTTGATATTTTATCTCGATTACCTTCTAAAATTTTATGGTACCACATGATTAATTCTTCTTCAATATCTGCAAAATCAGATATAGGATCACCTGTTCCAACTTCAGAAATTTTTCCAGTTGAATCAATACCACCAGAAGCATCAACTACATGCAGTAAAGCATCTGATTGTGCAGCAATGGATAAAAATTGATTCCCAAGACCTTTACCTTTCCAGGCATCTTTGATTAGACCAGGTAAATCAATCAATTCAATTGGAATGTACCTCCAGCCATCAACACATTTTGAATTGTTGGGATTATCTTGAATTTTAAATTCTGGATGAATACAAAGAGTAATTGCATGTGCAGTTCCAGATACTGGTTTTTTAGTAGTAAATGGGTAAGATGAAATTTCTTCAGAAGATAATGTAGCAGAATTAAAGAAAGTAGTCTTTCCAGTATTGGTTTTACCAATTAATCCAATTTTGATAGGCATACAATAATCGCCATCTCAGAATATTTATCTCTGCCTAGGAATTAGGAGAATTTTTATTTTTGATTTTTTCAAGTGATTGATGAAGTTCTTTGAGGGCCCAATCAATGTCAGACAAATCTTCTGGAGATAGAGAGTCTTTCCATTTTTCTAAAACACTATTTGCAATTTCTGAGCAATTATAGAGTAAATTCCAATATGGATGATGCTCAGCTGTTGTGTATGCAAGTTCTGTTACATCATTAAGACCATTTCTTGCTCTTGCTAATGATGTAATTTGTTCACCAAAGATTTTGACAATATCATTTTCAAGATCTTTTTCAATTTTTAAGGGAGTGTTTTGTTGTTCATATTTTTTTGTTAATTCAAGCAGATCATGATAAAAATTTTCAAAGTTTGTCATATCAACACAATCTCTGATGTTCAGCCAACATACATCTATTGAAAATAACTTTAATTCCTTGTTTTCTTGCCAATTCTTCAGCTTCAGCATTATGAATTCCTTCTTGTAACCAAATGACTTTTGGTTTTTTCTTTATTGCCTCTTGGACAAATGGTAAAACTTGATCTGAAGGTCTGAAAATATCTATAATTTCAATTTCTCCATCTACTTTGGAAATAGAGTCATAGCATTTTTTATCCAAAATCTCTTCAGTTGTCGGATTTACAGGAATGACATCATACCCATTATCAGACAAATATTTGGGCACATAATGAGCGGCCTTAGAAGAATTTTTTGACATTCCTATAACAACTACTTTTTTTAAAGAAAGAATATCATGAATTTGTTCATCAGTGTAAGTATCTTGTTCCATAAAGAACGCACAACCATGCAGAATATAATTTCAGATGTTTCACTAACTGAAGCTAAATGAAATTTTTAGAATTTTACATATGTGCGGTTTTTCCACATTTTATGCATGAAATAGCACCATTTCTAGAATACCTGTGTTCACACCCCTGTAGTTCTCTGAGTGTTTCTATTTGTATCATGTAAATGACTTGATTCTATAATTTAATAGAATACATCACCAAACCAGCTAAAAAAGTAGTAACTTAGCTAAATCTACATACTAGTATTTTGAATTAATCATAGTTGATTTACAATTCATTTGATAGTCCAGGATTGGTAAAAGTACTAACATTTTTGCAAACTCATAATACAGAATATCTGTCTGGTCAGGATTTGAGCGATGTGTTGAGGATTAGTAGAGTTGCAGTATGGAAACATATCAAAAAAATTCAAGAATTAGGCTATACTGTTGAATCAAAACAAAAACTAGGGTACAAGTTAACATCAAATTCAGATACCCTTTACCCATGGGAAATCACTTCAGGATTAAAAACAAAAACAATGGGACAGCAAGCATACTATTTTGATTCAATTGATTCCACCCAAAATCAGGCATTAAAAATGGCAGATGATCCTGCAAACAATGGCGCCATAATAATTGCAGCAAAGCAGACAGGTGGAAAAGGAAGATCAGGGAGAAAATGGATTTCCCCTAAAGGAGGCATTTGGTTTTCAATTATTTTACAACCAAAATTTGATATTTCTATTACAACTTTATTTCCAATTGCATCTGCATTAGCATTATCAAATGCAATAGAAAAAACATTCAAGATTTCACCAGAATTAAAATGGCCAAACGACATAACTATCAAAGGTAAAAAATTAGCAGGAATACTAGTAGATGTGTCACTTGAATCAAATAGAATTGAAAATTTAGTTTTGGGAATAGGGATAAATTTTGATGTAGATGTAAAACATATTGAAAAAACATTAAAAGGTTCACCAAATTTTTATGGAGTATCATCTCTAAGTGAACAAAAAAAGAAAATTAAACCAATACAATTAATTCAAACATTTTTGATAGAATTAGAAAAAATGTACAGTCTATTAAATACAAAACAAACAAAAAAAATTATCTCAGAATGGACGAAAAGATCATCAACAATAGGGAAAAATGTAGAAATAAACACTAGAGACGGGAAAATAAAAGGAAAGGCAATCAAAATTGATGAAGATGGGGCATTAGTACTAGATGATGACAAAAACAATAGAATAATCGCAGGCGATGTTATTCATTTATCAAAATAATTATTGTTTAGATTTTTTTGATTTATTTTTTGCCTTTGATTGTTTTTTTGTTTTAGAGATTAGAGAAGATTGATCTCGAAGTATATCTTTTAGATCATTTTGTATGTCAAAAGTAGTTAACAGTAATTCTTCTAGAGCCTCAGAATATTGCTCATAAGCAGACAACAATTCAGTTTTTTTATCATTTGCCTTTGATAGATACTCATTTGAGCGTAACAGATTTGCTGAAATAACTAATTCTGGTATTTCAGATACAGGCCCCCCTAATTGATCCAAATCAGATTGGATATTTTGAACATTTTTTCTTAAATTGTTGATTAATTTTTTAGGGTCAATTTTTGCCAATACAAAACACGCAATTATGAATAAATTAAAGATTTTCCAATAATCACATTTTATCCAGGTAAGAAAGACAAATGTGCGCCTAACTTTAGTATAAAATAGAAACAAACTATATCTAAAATCACAAATATGGAAAAAGATACAATGGGAATTTCTTATCTTTTAGTTATAATTTTATCAAGTTCAATTGTTATGGGAACAGTATTTGCACAAACAGAAAAGGATGCAGAAATAATGTTTAATCAAGCTAATGAGCATTTTATCAATGGGGAATACAAAGAGGCCATAACAATCTATGATAATATCTTAGAGATTGCACCAAATAATGTTTCAACATTAAAAATGAAAGGGATAGCACAAAGTAATCTTGAAGATCACACTAAATCTTTAAAACAATTTTTCAAAGTTTTACAATACAAACCAAATGATGTTGTTGCATTAACTGGGATGGGAGTAGGGTTTGGAAATTTGGGTGAATATCAAGAAGCCATAACATATTTTGAAAAAGCTATAGAAAAAAATCCAGATAGTATTGTAATTAATAATTATAAAGAATTTGTTGAAAAAGTGATTATAAAGTATCCATACATATCAACAGAGAAACCAGAGATACCAAAAAAAGCATACACCACAATAATACCAGAATGGGTAAAACCAATAGCAAAATGGTGGTCAGAAGGAAATATTGAGGATTCAGAGTTTATTTCATCATTGTTATATCTAATAGAAAATAAAATAATTCAAGTTCCACCTGTAGAATCACAAGATACAGTTAATGATGAAATTCCTGAGTGGGTAAGAAACAATGCAGGTTGGTGGGCAGATGACACAATTGATGATGATGCTTTTGTTTCAGGCATTCAATATATGATAGAAAATAGATTTATCATGATACAATTTCCAGATACAAGTCAGTCACAAGAAGAACTAGATCAAGAATTTTACTTTTTTGAAAAATATCTAAAAGATATTTCAAATAATGTTTCCAAAGAAAAACGCTACATTGAATTTCCAAATCCTAGTCAGGACGTTATAAAAAAATTCCTTAGAGACTACGTTAAATGGAATTTTGAGCAAGAAGTCAAAACTGCAGCTGAAAGATTCCCAGATCCAACGTATGAGATAGTAAATGGAACATATGTTATTACCTACAAGGTGTTTATAAATGACCAACCAACAGGACTTCCACTAGACCATGTTAGTACATTAGAAAATACTTTTGTATTTTGGGAAGAGCAGGAATTAAACACAAGTAATGAAAAAGCCAAAATAAAATTCGAAGTTACAAATTCAAAAATTGAAGCAAATGTTTGGGTAACATGGGTAGTTCGAAACATTGGAGACGGAGTTTTAGGACATGCACATCTTGGAAAAGGAGTAGTAGAAGTAACACTAGGGGATTATAATTGTGATGGAAGTTTTCAATTATATGATGTGGATAGTGTTGAAACAATTATGACACATGAGTTAGGACATTCAATTGGTTTGAAACATGTAACAGAACAAAATAATATCATGTATTCATCATAACTCCTAATGCCTGTAATATTTGGAAATGTTACTTTTCAAAATAAAATTCGAAATAGTTACAAATTCAAAAATTGAAGCAAATGTTTGGGTAACATGGGTAGTTCGAAACATTGGAGACGGAGTTTTAGGACATGCACATCTTGGAAAAGGAGTAGTAGAAGTAACACTAGGGGATTATAATTGTGATGGAAGTTTTCAATTATATGATGTGGATAGTGTTGAAACAATTATGACACATGAGTTAGGACATTCAATTGGTTTGAAACATGTAACAGAACAAAATAATATCATGTATTCATCATATACTCCATCGTATGCATATTGTCTTCTAAGTTAAATCAAAGAAAATAAGATCATATTCTAAAAAATGAGAATGGCAGTTAGCTTAACCTACACACAAATAACCTGTAGAGAATTGGTGAAACGAATAATAGGAAAATTAGACAATACAATGTATTATGCTTAAAAATACAATGGTTAAAGGACCTAAATGTCCATCATGTGGAGATAAAAAAATCATTACAGATGAAAGTAATGGAGAATTATTTTGTAGTAAATGTGGATTTGTATTAACAGATAAAATTACAGATACAGGTGCAGAATGGCGCTCATTTGCAAACGATGGGAGTAACAAAGCAAGAACAGGTGCAGGAACTTCACTAACAATGCACGACATGGGATTATCAACTGTAATTGGCGCTGCTAACAAAGATTCAACAGGGAAACCACTATCTGCAGGTGTAAAAAGTTCTATTGAAAGATTAAGGACTTGGGATAGTAGAAGTCAAGCAAATTCTTCTGCAGATAGAAATCTTAGACTAGCACTTAATGAAATGGATAAACTAAAAGACAAACTTGCATTAACAAATGCAGTAATAGAAAAAGCTGCATACATTTACAGAAAAGCAATGGAGCGAAAATTAGTAAGAGGTCGTTCAATACATGGACTAGTTGCAGCATGTCTGTATGCAGCATGTAGGAATACAGAAACCCCTAGAACATTAGATGATATTGCAAATGGAATCAATATTAGAAGAAAAGATGTTGCAAGATGTTATAGACTAATTTTTAGAGAACTAGAGTTAAAAATGCCAGTAGTTGATCCAGTAAAAGGAGTTTCAAGAATTGCAAGTATTGCAGAATTGAGTGAAAAAAGCAAACGTAAAGCAATTGTAATTTTAAATCAAGCAAAAAAGATAGGAATGGTTGCAGGAAAAGATCCAATGGGAATAGCAGCTGCGGCACTTTATCTTGCTTGTATTAGTACAGGAGAGGTAAAATCACAAAAAGAAATCTCAATTGCATCTGGAGTTACTGAAGTAACTATAAGAAACAGATGTTCAGGATTGAGAAAAATGCTCAATGATTAGAACGTCTTCATTGGTGTTTTTTTAAGTGGTTCAATTATTTTGAGAATTTTGAAGGAGAGTTTACCAAAATCAGATTCTTTTTCACAGGATACCAACAATACATCATCACCAGATAACGGAAAGCTCATCACAATGACTTTTTCTCTATACGACATGGAAAAGTGAACCTCGCCAAGTTCCTTGTCAAATTCATGTCTCATTCTTACACGTAAAGAAAGCTCCATGAACATCATTTCATCTTGCTTTTGAGCTTCAAGGGACAATAATCCGGTCTTCATTCCACCAGATACCAAATGACCTCTACTATTGATGATTCTAGCTGAGCGCATTTTAGGATCTAGTTTAATGAGTTTCTGACAAATTTTTTCTAGTTTCTCAACATTCTCCATTTGTGTAATTAAACAAGCGATCTATTTATTGCGATCTGTATCAATAGAAATCTGTGCAGTCAAAATCACCTAAAGATGTTACAGATTATTACAAGCACTTGTCGCTTTTCTGGACAGATATCATACATTTGATGTCAAGTAAACCACAAGCACTAACATCAGTTGGTCCAATGAGGGCATTTGCAGCAAATTCAAAGAAAATATCTACAGAATTAATTGAGATTAACGAGGTTTTATTGGGATTTAATCAATATCTTACAGATTACTACAAACAGCTTTCAGAAACTTGGACAGTTGCTCAAAAGAAAGTTAATCTAAAGGCACCTGAGGTTCCACAAGATGTAGAACAGATAGAGGCATTCAAGAGAATTTGGATAGATATTTTTGATAATGACTTTACAGAATTATTTGATTCTGGAAAATTTGGAGACAATTATGGAAAGTTAGTTTCAAAAGAACTTGAATTAACCAAACATTGGAATAACATCACTAATGTAATTTTGCAATCAGTTAATCTTCCAAGTAAAGAAGATATTGATGAAGTTTACAAAGAAATGCATTCTCTCAAAAAAAGAGTTGGAAAACTAGAATTAGAATTGAAAAAGGAAATAAAGAAAAATGCAAAGTGAGTCAATAGTAGACCCAAAAATAATTGAAGAGATTTTAAAATTCAGTAAAAATGTTGTTAATGCCCCAAATTTAGTTTCAGCACCAAATGAAATTAGTTTAGAAGTAACACCGCATGACGTTGTTCAGGAAATGGATAAAACAAGACTGTTACACTACAAACCACTTACAGAAAAACAGCATAAAACACCTTTGTTAATTTCATATGCATTAATTAACAGATATCACATACTTGATATCCAACCAGAAAAAAGTTGGGTTAGAAATCTACTTCAACAAGGATTTGATGTATACATGTTAGATTGGGGGACCCCAACTAGCATGGACAAATATCTCGATTTTGATGATTATGTAAATGGGTATCTAGATTCCTATGTAGAATATATCAAAAATGAATCATCTACTGAAAAAATTTCATTACAAGGATATTGCACAGGTGCAACAATAGCTACGGCATATACAACCTTGCACCCAGAAAGTGTAAAAAATTATGTTGCAACAGCACCAGTCATAGATGGATGGCGTGATACTACAGTAATTAGCAATCTTGCAAAGCATATGAATGTGGACCAAATGGTAGAAACCATTGGAAATATGCCTCCTGAATTCATGTATTATTGTTTTTCAGTACTCAAACCATTTGAACAAGGAATTGAAAAGTATGTGAAATTTTTCAAAAATATTGACAACAAGAAATTTGTAGATAATTTCCTTAGAATAGAAAAATGGTTAGGAGATACACCTCCTATTCCTGGAGCGTTGTTCAAACAGTGGATTAAAGATATCTACCAAGATAACTTGTTAATTCAAAACAAGATGCACATAGACGGAAAACACATAGATTTGAAAAAAATCGATATGCCAGTATTTACACAGGTTGCAGTAGGAGATCATTTAGTGTCTCCAGAATGTAGCATGCCTCTTCATTATGCAGTAGGCAGTGAAGACAAGACATTGAGGATGTACCCAACAGGACACGTTGGAATGATTGCTAGCTCATTATCACAAAAGAAGGTATTACCTGAGCTAGGACAATGGCTATTAGAAAGATCATAAAAAAATAAAAAAAGAAAAAAATTTACCACTAGTTATTCTTTGTGGTGAATGCAGAAATCCAAGATTGTAGAATGCTTCTGTTTAGGTCAGCAAATGACTTTGCATTATCGTTGAATGTTTTGATATTTTGTTGTGTTACATCGATAGTTGCAAGTGCTATTTGATTTTGTATTGAAGCTGCCTTTACAAATTCTTCTGTAGTATCATGAATTACTTTTAATGTTGCTTCAGGGATGTTTGTTGCAATACCTGCTTTCTTTGCATATTCTTTTTGTAGTGTGATAGTTGAATCTACTACGTTTTCATATGCTTGTAGGTATTCCTGTTGTACATTAGTAATTGACTGATGATATTGTGGTACTGATTGTTTAATACCATTGAAGAGTTTGTCTACGTTTGTCTGATATACAGAAAATACATCTTTAGAATTCTTTGTTGTTGTTTCGTTACTCATTGTTTCACCTCCCTATTTTTTGATTTTTTTGCTATTGGTAATATAATGACTTGAACCAAGTCACCATCGCCTAAGCCAAGTGCATTACGTTCAGCCTCAGGGATTGAGATTCTTCCATTACTACTGATAGTAGTTTTGTAAGCACCCCAATTCATGAAGGAAGGAAGCATTTGTCCGATGTTAAACATGGTATCCATGCTTTTACTTTGCATCGAGGACATATTTTCCATCACATTAGATTGAGCTTGTCTAGTACTATCAGAAACTCCTTTTAGGGCTTCCAAGGGATTGAATGTTTTGCCAGTTTGATTTGTCATCAAAGCGCCAAAACTTTTCATAAATTCTGATTGAGCAAGTCCACTTTTTTGGATCCAATCTTTGAACATTTCAGAAGGATCATATTGGTTAGTATTACCACTCATTGGTAATGATGGGGATTAGTGGGTATTTAAATGCACCTAAGAGCCATTAAAAAACTCCAGCACTTTAGAGGCAAAAATATGTGGATCATGAACATAAGGAGTATGACCACATCCATCCATTCTAAAAAATCTACAATCTTGAATTGCAGAAACAAAACTATCTGCATGATCAATTGGAATAACAGGATCATTTGCACCCCAAATAATCAGGGTAGGAGTAGATATTGTTTGAAGTTTGGATGTTACTAATTTTGAATTTTTTATTCCTAGCAATGTGGACATAAAAGCAAGTTTTGCATTAGGTAATTGCATTCGTTCTACAAATCCATTAACAATTTTTTCATGAACGTTTTGTCCAGAGCCCTCCATTAATTCAAATGCATTTTTTGCACTTTGTTCATTTGGATATAATGCCGCCATAATATATGCATCAAGTGCAGGAGTAGATTGTTTCATAGCTCCAGAAGGGGAAACTAGAATAAGTTTTTCGATATCCTGAGGGTAAGAGGCAGCAAATTCAGCAGATATCTGACCTCCTAATGAAGAGCCAATTAGATTAGGTCGTTTAATATCAGATGCAATAAAAAATTTTTTTAGAAACTCTGAAAAGAATTCAGAAGTATAATCTACAAGTGGTTTATCACTATAACCAAATCCAATAAGATCAGGAACTATAACACGAAAGCCATCTTCAAAAAGAGGAATTACTTGATCCCATCTTTCAGCTGATGCACCTAATCCATGAACAAGTACAAGTGTTTTTTTAGAATCACCAGACTCTAAATAACGAATCTTGTTTCCATCAATCTCGATAAATTTTTCTTCCATCCATTTATCGTCCATTTTTTTCACTAGTTAAGTTTTAGTAAATTTAGCGATCAAATACATTTATGGTTTGTCTAGATTTTCAAATAACTAATTACATCAACTATGTTTTTTAAGATCTAAAGTAGTCAATTTGTGTGATTAAAAAGAAAATTTCAAAAATTTTAGTTCCATTAGATGGTTCCAAAAATTCCCATAGAGGACTTGAATTGGCAATCACATTAGCCAGGCAATGTGGAGCAACCATTACTGGAGTATATTCCATTTACGCACCACCACACTCAGAATTTAGAGGAGTAGGTTTAGTTGAAAAGTCACTCAATAGAGAAGTAAAGAAATTCATGGGAGAAGCCAAATTACTAGCAGTCCAAAATGGGATTGTGTTTAGAGAGAAAATAATGAGAGGTGAAATTGGTTATAATATCATCAAACTTGCACAAGGGAAAAGTAAGTTTGATATGATCGTAATTGGGTCACGTGGAAGAAGTTCTACAAAAGAAATGTTCTTTGGAAGTATATCAAATTACGTCATTCATACAGCAAAGATTCCAGTAGTTGTTGTAAAGTAATTTTATCAATGACCACATTTTTTGAAATATTTTTGGTGGTATTCTTCTGCTTTATAGAATGAAGGGGCAGGGACAATTTCAGTGACAATAGGGTTTTCAAATTTCCCAGATTTACCAAGTGTTTGTTTTGATTTTTCAGCAATTGCTTTTTGTTCATCATCATGATAAAAAATTGCTGAGCGATACTGAACCCCCATATCAGGTCCTTGACGATTCAATGTAGTAGGATTATGATTATTCCAAAATACATCTAAAAGTTCTTCATATGATATTTCATTAGGGTCATATTCTACTTCCACAGCTTCGGCATGTCCAGTTTTGTCTGTGCATACTTCTTCATAAGTAGGGTTTACTAGCTGACCTCCAGTGTATCCAACTTGAGTTGATTTTACACCTTTAGTTTTACTAAGTAAGTCTTCAACATGCCAAAAGCATCCTGCACCAAATGTTGCTTTCAATTCAATTGATGTAAAGATACATCAAATTAAAACTATTTGTTAAAATGGGAAATTAACCAATCATAATAATTCCTTCTTTTATAAGAAATTCTAAAGAATTTACAAATTCATCTTCTGAAATTAAATCCTGAGACCACCATAATGCAGTGTTTCGAACCCAATTTGGAATTTCATCATCAGAGATATTTTGCGAAGAAACATTTGGAATAATAATAATATTATTATTTTCTAGTAAAAATTCAATTCCAGTTACAAATGTAGAATCTGAAATTGCACCTGTTGCCCAGTCTCCAGCATAATCTTGAATCCAAGTAGGTAAAGGTACAGGTACTTTCAGTCCCACTGCTTCATAAATTGAAGAGTATTCGGAATAATTATCATCAAACCATTCTTTGTATATAATTTCATTATTGTATCTATCAATGTAATATTGAGGATCTTTTGTTTCATCAACAAATGATGCAATACCTAATTCTATAGGTTTTGATATTATTTGTTCAGATTCAGACTCTGGTTGTGTTTCTGGTTCTGGGGTTGGTTCTGATTCTGATTCAGGAAAAGATGTAGAATATTCTTTGTACTCTATTGTTTTTTCCAAACTTCCATCATAGGTAACTTTGATTGGGTAAACACCATCAGAGCTCCAAGTAGGACCACCCACATGAAATATAGCTGAAAAACTACCATCAGAATTTACCAGAACAGTGTTAAAATCTGCAAAGTTTGATTTTCCAGGAGTAAAAATCTGAATAGTTACAAATGGAATTTCTGGATCAAAAGAGACATTTCCAGAAATGTTCAACTAATCATCTTTATGGTAAAGAGATTGATCAGTCATGAAATTATCTACCGTTCCAAATGCAGATGAAAAACTCAAAGGGACTAACAAAAACAAGAAAAAAATTACAAAATAATGAATCATATTCTAAAAATCAATTTAAAGCATAATTAAAGAATTCGATGAATTGTTCAATTAAGATTATTTAACATTAGTGAAGATTTCAACAACTTTTTTTGCCAAGCTTTCAATATTGACAGTAGGTTCTGCAGAGATTAGCAATAGAATATGGGTAATAGGAAATGGAAAGCTTACTAAAACTGCCTTATCTCGCCTTGCAGCAAGATAGTTTATTGGTCCTAAACTTTCATCAAATTCTTTCCGAATAGAGACTTTTGAAACAAAATCAAAAAATGACTGTAGTTTAGTCTCATCTTCTTCATAGGGAGTAAGTCCTTCTTTAAAACCACCTGCTATTAGTTTACCATCTTTATCTACAATTCCTGCAAATCGAATCTCAGACTCTTTAAGCAAAAGATTACATTTTTCACCAAATAATTGCAAACCGACATTTGGGTCAGACATGATAAACTAAGTCAAAATATCAAAAATAAAAACCTAGCCTTGATTTCTCAGATTTTTACTGTAAATGACATTTTAATAATGCGTAATCAATGATTTTCTCTTTTGATGCTTTTTTCATTTTTTGAATAGATTTGAAAAGAATGGTTTCAACATATTGTGGATACTGTTGTAAGATCAATTCTTTTAATTGATTTCTTTTTTGAAGGTAATAATCAGCTAAAGGATCATAAACTGAAGAACCAATTAATTTTTCTTCAGAAATAGCAAATCCACCTGAAACAATCAAGTCATGAACATGGTCTAAACTATAATGCTCTGATGACCAAGTAAATTTCAAAATTCCTAATTTTGAAGTAGATGAAGTATTCATAGTAACAGGAATTGCTAAAACAAGTAATCCAGAATCAGATAATACTCTTTTTGATTCAGAAATAAATTCTGAAAAAGGTTTGAAGTGCTGTGCAGATTCTAAAGCCAAAACACGATCAACTGAATTTTTAGAAAAAGGTAATTTTGTAGAAGATGAATTAAATAATTCAATATTTTTTTGACTGCCTGAATGAAGAAGTTGAGAGTAATTGATATTGACACAATTGATTGATAAATTTTTAAAATTATTTCTCCAATAAATTGCAGGAGCAGACAATCCACTTCCAACATCAATAATTGTTTGGGCAGTTTCTAGTTCTGCCATTTTTGCAAAATAAGAACACATATTTTTTTGGGCAGAAATTGGATCAATGTTTTCATCATTCCAATATCCAAAATTAAGCATAGAACCACCAGTTGCAAGTTGCATTACAGGAGATAGTGTATTGTAAAGATTTACAACATCTTTTTCATTTCGACGAAGAGTCCATAAAAAAACGTCAAGTGGGTTTATTGAGACCAAAAATAATTTCAAATTTATTTAAAAGAAGCGGCTATTAATTTTTAGGGTAAGCCTTCTGAATCCTCAGCACAATGCTTGTGAACCCATTTTTCATCGTTATTTTTGGCAATTTCTTTTCCAAGTTGAATCTTATCACCACAGGAACAACAAGATGTTGCAAATTTTGCTTCCATAATTCACATTCTCGTGCATAGATAAAGCAACTTTGTTGTAATTGGTGTTAACTAATGATTAACACGTTTTATTAACTTGAAATGACTAGTGATTTCATGAGTGATTCAGACTCAAATGTATCTTCAAAAATAATTATTGCAAAATGGACAGATAGATTCATTGCATGGTTAATTGATTTCATAATTATCTCAATAATTTCAACACCAATAATTTTTGCATCATTGGGAACACTGGATTATGAATATAATGAGGATGTTTTTTGGGCAGAAAGTACACAATACATTCCAACAAGCATTTTGTTCTTTGCATACTGGACAATTTTAGAATATAAAACAGGTCAAACAATCGGGAAAAAAATTCTCAATTTGAAAGTGACTAACATTTATGGAAACAAACCAAGTTTGAAAGTAATCATGGTAAGTAGTTTTGGAAAAGCATTTCTTTTACCAATAGATGTTATTCTAGGTTGGATTCTAACTAATGAAAAACGCCAGAGAGTGTTTAACAAATTAGGAGACACACTTGTTGTAAAAATCAAGATTCCAGAAGATGCCTCAGATGTCACCTATTCAAAAGATGCCTCAGATGTCACCTATTCAAAAGACTAGATTTTGTCATATTTTGTTAAACAATTACTTTGAAGATTTAACCAACAGATCTATTAGCAACATTCGATCTTTTGGATTAGAATGTCTGAGAATAGTAAAGAATGGTGGATAGGTATGCCTGACGAACTACAAAATGATATAGAGTTTGAAGAGTAGAAGCATTCGTGTAAAGGTCATTTTCCCAAAGATGGGAAAATTGGCAGATTTTGTAATATTTTCAACTTACAATTGTTTAAACATAAATTTTGTGAAAATTAATTGAAGACAATGAGAAAATATAGTGCAGTTATGATGTCAATTTTACTTTTAACATTTGGATTTTCAATGAATGCCGAAGAGACTTTTGCGTCAACATTAATGCAGGAAAAAGAAAACATCATACAAGATTTAGAAATTATAAAAAGTGATCCCAATATTAACAAAAAAACAAAAAAGAATATAGAATCTGCAATTAAACAAATTGAAAAAGTCTGGATACAAAATTTTGGAAAGATGAATCAACATTAAATTTCAAACCTGGAAAAAAAGTTCTTAACGCAGATCAAAAGGCAATCAACAAACTAGATAAAATTTTGAAAGATAAAAAAGAATCAGATTTGATTAAAGATGATATTTTACAGATTAATCTTAGAATTACAGAAATAGACAAAGCATTTGTTGAAAATGCAATTAGCAGTCTACAAGATATTATAATGAGTAAGAAGGGACTCAAAAAATTAGATAAGGCTATGGACAAATTTGAAAAAGATAATGAATTCTTAAATGATGACAATTATAGTAAAGCCATTAAAAATTATGTAAAGGCATGGGATAAAATTAAGAAGTCACTTAAAGATCCTAGTTTCAAAAAAATGAAAATGATTGAATTTGAAGGTACATTGGATATGAATTTTGATGGGATTCCAGATACATACTTGAAAGTAGTTGATCCAAACAAAAAAAACAAACCAAAAGAAATTCGCATGAAAATTACGGGTGAATATGTTAACGGAATAAATCATGATGATGCTAGAATGAAAATAGGAGTATCAGATCCAGATCCAGATCCAGATCCAGGACTATTTCCATTAGAATTCTTTGATGAAGAAGTACATGCAACTAACAAATGGTTCAAAAAAAATGATCCAAATGGAAAAATTGATCCTGCTGTGATTTCTACTATTGCAGAATTTTTTTCATTTCCTGATAGTGGAGATGATTTAATTCAGAAGAACCCTGAAAATAAGAAAGGTTCCTTTAATTTTACATTAGAACCAATTTCTGAAATAGGTGATCAAAATGAATGGACAGGTAAATTTACTCTAGACGGAGAACCAGGGGATTACGCATTACATTTTTGGTTCCCATTAACTGAACCAACAATAGATGAAGATAGTTGTAATTTTGGTAGTTCGTTTAGTATTCCTACAACTTTGTGAGATGAAATTATCAAACAGGTATCTGTATAGTAAATGTTGTAGGTTTGTTTGACACAGAAATAGTACCTTTGTGTTGTTCAACTATACTTTTACAAATAACTAATCCTAATCCAGTTCCAGTCTTTTTTGTAGTAAACATTGGTTCAAAAACTTTATCTAAATTTTCATTAGGTATTCCATGACCTGAATCTTTAACCTGAATAATGCTGAATTTAGCATCAACAGATATCGTTACATCAATTTCACCTTGTCCAGCTAATGCATGAACCGCATTATTGAGTAAATTTGACATTACTCCTTCCATCTTTCGTGCATCGCAATTAAGAGTGATATCTTTTTCAGGTAAATTTATTGTAATACCATAAGTAGATTTAACATGATTTATTGCTAAACGTAAAATTCTCAAAAATGAAGTTTATTTCTTTTTAATTTCAGCGGTCCTTGCAAAATCTAAAACATCTTCAATGATTCTATTCATATCTAAAATGAAATTTTATATTCGAAACCATTTTTCTTTATCTTTGGAATCTAGTTTTGAAATAATTTCAGGGGTTAACATATCAGAATAAATCTGCATAACTGTCAAAGGATTTTTCAAATCATGTACAATTCGACTTGCCATTGTACCAATTGTTGCTAATCATTCAGATTTTACTAAAGCAGCACTTTTACTTTCAACTTTAGAAATCAGGGTTTCATTTTGCTTAATGAGTTGTTCTTCCATTTTTAAAAGACGGTCTTCGAGTTCTTTTTCTTTTTTATCATCAGATCCCATTGTCATAGTAAATTAGTTATTTGATATAATACAAGCGATTGTATGTTATTTTCAATAACAGATTAAATAGTCATACATAGTATCCACTAGGGGAAATTTTAAATCACAAAAAAATGCATAGTACTAGCTATAGTGATTAAAAATAAAATCATCGTACAAGTCGTGTATATGTTCCACTTGATGAATTGAAAATGATTCATCGTGCATAGTCTCTATGTAAGTGGCTGAACCGTTATGTTGGTCTATTAGTAAAGGCTGGCTCATCACTCGCCGAAGCTTGTGATCTACACCACCTTCCTATCAACGCAGTCTTCTGCTGCCGACCTTCATCTTATGAAAGAATAACTTGTCTCGGGATAGGATTCGTGCTTAGATGCTTTCAGCACTTAGCCTAAACGGCTTAGCTGCCCGGCCTGCCTTATCAGACAACCGGTAAACCAGTGGCCACGCTGCTCTGTTCCTCTCGTACTAGGAGCAACTTCCCCTCAGTTATTCACGCTTCCATCAGGCAGAGACCGACCTGTCTCACGACGGTCTAAACCCAGCTCATGTTCCCTTTTAATAGGCGAGCAGCCTCACCCTTGGCCCCTGCTGCAGGACCAGGATAGGAAAAGCCGACATCGAGGTACCAAACCGCGGGGTCGATAGGAGCTCTCGCCCGCGACGAGCCTGTTATCCCTGGGGTAATTTTTCTGTCACCTCCGGGCCCCAATAGTGGGCACACGAAGGATCGCTAAGCCAGACTTTCGTCTATGAATTCCGTGCGTTTGGAAATCCATTCAGTCGAGTTTTTGGCTTTGCCCTCTTCAACGGATTTCTGCCCCGTTTGAACTCAACTTTGGGCCCCTTTGATATCTTTTCAAAGGGGTGCCGCCCCAGCCGAACTGCCCACCTGCACGTGTCTCCAGTCTTCACTGGATAAGTGGCACTGCAAAAAGAGTCTGGTGTTACATCGTTGCTTCACTAACATCCCGGGGAATGTTAGGCATAGCTCCCAGATACCCTGTGCAATTCTTACTATACCACAAGCACAAGCTGCAGTAAAACTCCACGGGGTCTTCTCTCCCCGATGGAAGTTGATGGACTGTTCGTCCACCTTATGTGGCTTCACCGGGTTGTAGGCGGGGACAGTGGGGCTCTCGTTGTTCCATTCATGCGCGTCGGAACTTACCCGACAAGGCATTTGGCTACCTTAAGAGAGTCAGAGTTACTCCCGGCGTTAACCGGCCCTTAGCTCGGTTGAACCCAAGTTTTAGGTACCGGCACCGGCCAGGATTCAGCGACTATACAAATCCTTTCGGACTAGCAGTCGCCTGTGTTTTTATTAAACAGTCGAAACCCCCTTGTCATTGCAACCTGCGATCCCCATTCCTCATGAAGATTGCAGGCATCCCTTATACCTAAGCTACAGGACTAATTTGCCGAATTCCCTCGCCATACGGTATACCCGTAGCACCTTAGCTTACTAAGCCAGCGCACCTGTGTCGGTTCTGGGTACGAGCTTGCACTTTGCTAACTACACAGTCTTTCATGGTCTCCTGGACTCGAGAAAACTCCGCTAACGCGGAGCCATTCCTACCTCGGACTGGTTCTCGTCATTACGACACTCCCTAATCCTCGAATAGTTAGATACAACGATGGTTGTATGACCCCTATCCGGAAGCGAACCATATAGCTCAAACGCTTTGTGCAAGGTACTAGAATATTAACTAGTTTCCCATTCGGTGTACTCTGTTGAGGTACATCTTAGGATCGACTACCTCCAGGCTGATAACGCATTGCCTGGAAACCCTTGCGCTTTCGGTGGTATGGATTCTCACCATACTATGCTGTTACTGCCGCCAAGATCTGCAATAGAAACCGGTCCACAGGACGTCATCGCCCTGCTTCGACCCAATCACTACGCCAACCTACCACGAATCATCTATTGATGATTATCTAAAGTATCGGTACTTTGCTTTAGCCCCGTCCGTTTTTGAGGCATCCTCCCTCGGCAGGTAAGTTGTTACACACTTTTTAAAGGATAGCTGCTTCTGAGCTTACCTCCCTGCTGTCTTGGCGAGAATACGCTCTTTAGCTTGACACTTAGCAAAAATTTGGGGACCTTAACTTTAGTCTGGGTTAAACCCCTTTCGGTCATGAGCCTTACGCCACATGAACCCGTGTCCTTGCTTCTACGATGTATATCCGTTCGGAGTTTGAATGAATGGTGAGCAGTTTCCCGCCCGCGCCACTCTATCAGTGCTCTACCGGAAACACTATCTCCACAAAGCACGCCCTGCGAGACGCTTCGGTTGGAACTAGCGAGCGCCAGTCTAGATTGGTTTTTGACCCCTATTCCCAAGTCACAACAACGATTTGCACGTCAGAACGTCTTAAGACCTCCAGCGGGCTTTCGCCCGCCTTCATCTAGCTCAGGAATAGATCGACTGGCTTCTAGCCTAGCCGCCATGACTCTACGCACTTTCACACGCCTCTCCTGACTTCTTGCGAAGCTGCGAGAGCTCGGTTTCCCTTCGCCTACACCTTTACAGTTTAAGCTTGCCATGACAGTTAGCTCCTTGGCCCGTGTTTCGAGACGGAACGCGCGACACTGATGATTTGAACATCAAATCTTCAACTCTATTGCTAGAATCTCTAATCTGAAAAAATCACCTTCCATGCCACGCACGTCTGTAAGTAATAGGTTTCATGCACTTTTCGCCCCCCTTCCGGGGTACTTTTCAGCTTTCCCTCACGGTACTAGTCCACTATCGGTCTTGAGAGATATTTAGCCTCGGATGCTACTTTCACCCATATTCATTGCCCACTACCAAGGACAACTACTCGGGTATGATTAGGACTCTTCCCACTTTGCTTAAGGGGGTATCACCCTCTATGCCAGAACTTTTCAGATCATTTCAGCTGTGTTCCAAGATTCCATATTATCATACCAAAACACCACATCTCCCGAAGGATTCAGTTTGGGCTCTTTCCTTTTCGATCGCCTCTACTTGGGAAATCTCAATTGATTTCTTTTCCACGTGGTACTAAGATGCTTCAATTCCCACGGTTCGACTTCCAATACTAGTGTACTGGAATGTACATAAGTACAAGATTCTCATTCGGACATCTCGGGATCATAGGATGCGTGCGCCTACCCCGAGCTTATCGCAGCTTGCCACGTCCTTCTTCTCTCCTCAAGCCTAGCAATCCACCTATTACCGTCTGTATAACGGTGTATTCAGCCACATATTACACGACTATGCACGACGATCATTGCAAGTCTCCTGGCAGAGACCTGCTACATCCTTCATACAACACTTTCGTGATGCATTGTATCGATGATTCAATGTGAAGATTAGTGCATCCGTACACTTTCCTTGTCTAAGGAGGTGATCCGACCGCAGGTTCCCCTACGGTCACCTTGTTACGACTTTTCCCTTGTCACGAACCTCAAGTTCGATAACGCCAATCAGACGTCACCTCGCTAAAAGCTCACTTCAATGAAACGACGGGCGGTGTGTGCAAGGAGCAGGGACGTATTCACCGCGCGATAATGACACGCAGTTACTAGGGATTCCATATTCGTGAGGGCGAGTTGCAGCCCTCAGTCATAACTGTGGTAATGTTTGAGGATTACCTCCTCCTTTCGGATTCGGGACCCACTGTCATTACCATTGCAGCCCGCGTGTGGCCCCAGAGTTTCGGGGCATACTGACCTGCCGTGGCCCCTTCCTTCCTCCGCATTAACTGCGGCGGTCCCGCTAATTCGCCCCACTACTCCTGAGAGTAATGGTGGCAACTAGAGGCAGGGATCTCGCTCGTTACCTGACTTAACAGGACATCTCACGGCACGAGCTGGCGACGGCCATGCACCACCTCTCAGCTTGTCTGGTAAAGTCTTCAGCTTGACCTTCATTCTGCTGTCTCTCCGGGTAAGATTTCTGGCGTTGACTCCAATTGAACCGCAGGCTTCACCCCTTGTGGTGCTCCCCCGCCAATTCCTTTAAGTTTCATACTTGCGTACGTACTTCCCAGGCGGCAAACTTAACGGCTTCCCTGCAGCACTGCATTGGCCACAAGCCAATGCATCACTGAGTTTGCATAGTTTACAGCTGGGACTACCCGGGTATCTAATCCGGTTTGCTCCCCCAGCTTTCATCCCTCACCGTCGGACGTGTTCTGGTAGACCGCCTTCGCCACAGGTGGTCATCAATAGATCAAAGGATTTTACCCCTTCCTACCGAGTACCGTCTACCTCTCCCACTCCCTAGCTCTGCAGTATTCCCGGCAGCCTGTACGTTGAGCGTACAGATTTAACCGAAAACTTACAGAGCCGGCTACGGATGCTTTAGGCCCAATAATCATCCTGACCACTTGAGGTGCTGGTTTTACCGCGGCGGCTGACACCAGAACTTGCCCACCCCTTATTCATTAGTGGTTCTATGACTAACAAAAGGTTCGTTTAGCACAAACCACTCGGATTAACCTTGTCGTGCTTTCGCACATTGCAAAGTTTTCTCGCCTGCTGCGCCCCATAGGGCCTGGGTCCGTGTCTCAGTACCCATCTCCGGGCTACTCCTCTCAGAGCCCGTACCTGTAATAGTCTTGGTGGGCCATTACCTCACCAACAAACTGATAGGCCGCAGTCCCATCCTACGGCGATAAATCATTTGGAACACAAACCATTCCAGGTATAGTGTTCTATCGGGCTTTATACTCAGTTTCCCGAGGTTATTCCCGTCCATAGGGTAGGTTGACTACGCGTTACTGAGCCGTCTGCCTTGTATTGCTACAATGACTCGCATGGCTTAGTATCAATCCGATAGCAGTCAGGTCCGGCAGGATCAACCGGATTCTGAATTATTTTTGTATTTTGATTATTGAAGTACATTTTTGTACTTGTATTGGAATTGACGGATGCACATAATCTTCACATTTCAGATATGATCTTTTGATCAAATCCTCATTTTGTATGCGTAACTGGAGGCCCATGAATCATAACTTGGCATAGTGCCATACTTCATCACAAGCGCCGCCTATTGCGTTACGTATGCAGAAGTTGAAGAATGCAGAATCCATATAAACCATGCGTGAAATTATGCCTGATCGACTTAAAAAATTGAAAAAATTACAATAAAAATAATTACAATTTGTGCCTGAAAATAAATTATTTTGATACTTAAAATTGTAGATTTCATTTTGAAAGTTACTTTTGAGTAATTACATATCTGAATACAAAAAGAAAACAAAGACATCTGCAAAAATATTTGCAAAGTCTTCTAAACTTCATGTTAATGGAGTTTCTCATAACATAAGATATTATGAGCCATATCCATTTGTTGTAAAATCATCTGCTGGAAAAAATCTTGTCGATGTAGATAACAACAAGTATACAGATTATTGGATGGGTCATTGGTCTTTAATTTTAGGGCATGGGCCAAAAAATGTTAAAGAGTCTTTGAAAAAACAAATTGAGAAAAGCTGGATGTATGGAACTGTAAATGAGCAGACAGTTAAACTATCAGAATTAATTTCAAAAGCAGTTCCAGTTGCAGAAAAGATTCGTTATGTAACATCAGGTACTGAAGCTACAATGTATGCAGTAAGATTAGCACGTTCTGTAACTGGAAGAAAAGTCATTGCAAAGATTGATGGAGGATGGCATGGATATACATCAGATTTGTTAAAGAGTGTAAATTGGCCATTTTCAGAATCAGAAAGCAGTGGGATAGTAAATGAAGAAAAAATTATTTCTATTCCTTACAATGATTTAGAGGCATCTATAAAGGTTCTAAAAAAACATGCAAAGAATCTTGCAGGAGTAATAATTGAGCCCGTTTTAGGAGGTGGAGGATGCATTCCAGCAACAAAAGAATATCTTAAAGGAATCCAAGAATTTGTTCACAAAAATAAATCTCTATTTATTTTAGATGAGATAGTTACGGGTTTTAGATTCAGATATGGTTGTCTGTATCCAACTATGAAACTTGATCCAGATATTGTAACTCTAGGAAAAATTGTAGGGGGCGGAATGGCAATTGGAGTAATGTGCGGTAAAAAAGAGATTATGGAATATGCAGATACTACTGGAAAGAAAAAATCAGAACGATCCTATGTAGGAGGTGGGACATTTTCTGCAAATCCTGCATCAATGACGTCAGGGTATGCAACACTAAACCAGCTAAAATCAAAAAAATCAGTTTATTCAAAAATTAATTCACTTGGAGAATTTGCCAGAAAAGAGATAGAAAAGACATTTGATGGAAGGATTGCAGTCACTGGAAAGGGTTCATTGTTTATGACCCATTTTCTAAAAAATGGAATCACTAAAGTAACAAATTCAGGCCAAGCAGCAAAATGTGACAGTGCAATGCTTGCAAAATATCATTTCAAGATGATTGCTCATGATGGGATTTTCTTTTTACCAGGTAAATTGGGAGTAATTTCAGATGCTCACAGTAAAGATGACATCAAGAAAATGATCAAAGCATCTGAGAATTTTTAGAGTTTGTTTTTGAATAATCCTGTATAGATTATCTTACAATTGTTGTTGACCTTTTCCAAAATATGCCTTGACATGTGGTCTAAACAAATAATACAAAATTATCACATCAATGATTAGTCCTATAATATTCATCGATGGTAAGTCAAAGATTAAACTGATTATAGTCAAAATCAGAGTAATGGTCCATACCCATGACTTTCCTTTGAGTAATCCCCATGCCATTACAAAAGAAATTACACCAAGAATCACAGTAAAACCACCAATCATACCCATGATTGCACCGTGTAACCATTTCCCATCATATTCATTCCAATAGAACCCATCATGGCTCCAAAGAATACACCCATTGCAATTGCAATTGATAGTACCGGAGTCAAGGTTCAGACAGAGTCAATGGATGAGACAGAAATGGCAGAAACGACGAGGATTCCTGAAAGTTCATGTGGCAGCAGGTGTAAAATCAAAACAGATAACAGGTTTGGAAATTACAGATGACAAGTCACATGACTCAAAACATTTTGTATCTCAGGTACAGCAATCAAAAAAGTTTGGAAACGTAATCAAAGCATTAGCTGATAACGCATGACACCAAAGATGATTTCTCATATTTGTATCATGATAACATAACTCCAGGAATCAAGACAGGAAAGAATTCATCTGTAGATACTGACTGTTATCCCAGACGAAAATCTGTCCTAGCTCAAATTTTCAATTATGAGTTATGGAAAGCTAGCGTCAGCTATGGGAATAGATGGTGGATTGTAGAATCTGTATTTTCAGCATTCAAGCAAATGTTTGGCGAACATGCAACCCCGCACAAGAGAGAAAACATGATTCATGAGTTGAAAATGAAAGTTTGTTTGTACAATAAGATGATTGTAATAGAATCTGAGATGATTTATTTGATTAGATAATGTTGATAATTATTTTGGGTTGGGAAACAAAGCATTAGAAATTATAAATTCAATAGTTCAACTTTTTTCTTTTCAAAATCAGATTCTGAAATTACTCCTAAAAGCATCATGTTATAATATTTTTCAATTTCATCTCGTATCTGTGAAGGATTCATATTACTAGATGTTATACTTTTGGCAGATTCAGTAATCTTTTTAGCAGAATTAATACTTGTATCTTTCATTTTTTCTGAAGGAATTTTTTTGCCAATATTTTTTAGGTTTAATATTATCTTTATTCCAGCATTTTTTAGAGTATTTGTCCAGTCTCTTTTAGGCAAGTTTACTTTTTTCCATTCTCTTTTTGATTTGTATTTAAAATTCTTTAGATTATATTGTGTGGTCCATTTTAGCATAAAATACACATTTACTAAAATTACTCCAAACAAAACAACTAATTCATACAAGGCCATAAGAAGAAAAGATAAGAAAAAAATAACATCTTCATGATTCTCATTTGGAGCAATATTATAAAAAATAGGATTTAAAAAAGACACTAAGGGTTCATTATGTTCAATGTATGGTGAATCTAGGTTTTGAAATAAAATAATATCTGATGAGGGATACAATAGATAATCTAAGGCAACAAATACAGTAAAAAACAAAGCATATAATATAATCCATTTTCTAGTTTTTTGCATTTTTTGTGTCCATAATAAAGCAAAGATACTATAGCGAAGAGACAAAGTTCGTGAACTAAAAATCATCAAAAAAGTAGAGGATAAATTATTTTACCTAGGTAAATACGAACAACCAAACTAGAATTCCTTGAAAATAACTCACGAATTTATACTTCTCGCCATACATGAGAAAAAACAAGCCCAAAATCGTGAAACAGGAAGTTTTGATTTTTCTTGTGTATCTTCAGACAAGTAATGTGAATCAAAAATGCTATAATATAATGTGTTCTACTCTAGGATTAGTTTTACATACAAAATTATCGGTTCTGTTAACTTGATGAATATGATAATAGTGTGGAAACAATGGAAATATCTGTTAATTATAAAATTGTTAATGATGAAGATAGAGTTTACATCATCTCAATTAATACTAAAGGTCTAGACCAACACAAACAACATAACCAATTTTAATTTTATTTACTAGTATTTTGAATCAGTGTAATCCATGTATTATTCCAGATCAGAAATGTCTAGAGGGTAGTACTATAGCGAAGAGACAAAGTTCGTGAATCAAATAATTCCAAAACAGAAAACTTTTTGATCAGTTAACACAATGACATACATGAACAATCTAGAATCCCTTGAAGCAGCATACAAGAAAGAAAACTCCAAGGTTGCAGTAAGGATACTTGCAGTGCTGATGATTCTAAAGGATGGCAAGGAATTGGAACACACTGTGCTTTGTTTCCCAACCCAAAATAATTATCAACACCATCTAATCAAATAAATCATCTCAGATTCTATTGCATTACAATCATCTTATTGTACAAACAAACTTTCATTTTCAACTCATGAACCATGTTTTCTCTCTTGTGCGATGTTACGTGTTCGCCAAACATTCGCTTGAATGCTGAAAATACAGATTCTACAATCCATCTATCTCCATAGCTAACGCTAGCTTTCCATAATTCATAGTTGAAAATTTGAGCTAGGACAGATTTTCGTCTGGGATAACAGTCAGTGTTTACAGATGAATTCTTTCTTGTCTTGATTCTTGGAGTTATGTTATCATGATATAGCGAGAAGTATAAATTCGTGAGTTATTTTCAAGGAATTCTAGTTTGGTTGTTCGTATTTACCTAGGTAAAATAATTTATCCTCTACTTTTTTGATGATTTTTAGTTCACGAACTTTGTCTCTTCGCTATACAAATATGAGAAATCATCTTTGGTATCGTATGCACCATCAGCTAATGCTTTGATTACGTTTCCAAACTTTTTTGATTGCTGTACCCGAGATACAAAAGATTTTGAGTCATGTGACTTGTCATCTGTAATTTCCAAACCTGTTATCTGTTTTGATTTTACACCTGCTGCCACATGAATTTTCAGGAATCCTCGTCGTTTCTGCCATTTCTGTCTCATCCATTGACTCTGTCTGAACCTTGACTCCGGTACTATCAGTTGCAATTACAATGTCCTTTCCCAGTTTGGGATTCATCTTGATGTGTAACTTGTTGACACGTTTCCAAATGGCAGAATACGTTGGAGTTTTTGATTTTTCTTTTAGATGTGATTTTATCAGGCCTTCTGTTTGTCTGAATGGCAGATGTGGATAAAGATGGTAATACCTGATGCTTCCATGAATGATTCAGGATAAACGTACCTGTGTGTCCTTCTTTGTTATGATTAATCTCTTTGAGTTCTGTACTTTATTGTTCCATTGCATCAAAAGACAGCATGATTTCTCCACGTCTGACTAGTGATTTGTTATATTTTTTCCAATTACGTTTCATAAAATGTCAGAAATATCTCTGATCTAAAGCTTGAGTGATGAGATTAATTGGATAAACTAGTCATGTTAGGAAACACAGCAATGTTTCATGTTATGCATATGGACATACCACAGAATACAACTTGGATTTAATTACAGAAGGATGGCTTCCTCAAGAAAGAGCTGGAAATTGTGAACACGAGTATGATGTTTTAAAAGATAGTTGGGCTAGAATTCTAGCTCCATACGTGATCTGAGCGATGAAATCTATAGTAATTATAGCAATAATGAGGAATGTGGGTGGGTCATAGAAATTCTGATGATTGAAGAGATTGGAAATAGGATACCAATTATTGAGTATGATGAAGATAGAAACGGAATGAATTAGTTTTAGATTATTTTTTACTATCGCAGATACCGCAAATATCGTTAACGTGTAGTGTTTCTTTTTTACATCATTCAGTTCAAGTTAGAAACCAAGTTAGAGGTGTTTTTTTGTTTGTCACTGTAATGTTCAGCTAATGAAGAATATGCACCTTGAGTAACATTGATTGGGATCTCAATTAATTCGAATTTGGCTTTTCCGTTCTGATCAGGGATTATTTTTGATTTGTAGATATGATGTCCAAATATCAGAATCATCTATAGCGACGATCAAAAGTTCGTGAGGTTGTTCGAAGTCAACCAGCAGAGGTACGAGTAAAGATCCAAGTTGAATCGCACGGTCCTGTAATATCCCGACACTGCCGCGCACATCGCTGCAAACGTCCCATAGTATTCCGATACCAGCAGCTCGCGCTTGCCTCTATGCCAGCAGGCCTCTACAGGGTTGAGGTCGTATCTTTGCACCCACTTTGAGACCCAGTTCGGGCATTGCATCAGATAGTCTGCCGTGTCCTGGACGGACCTGCTGCGGATGCAGACGTTGTACGCTACAAGCATCCAAGATCTCGTCACGAGGTTCGTTTCCCTTTTGTAGGCGACTTTGTGATCTTCCTGTTCCTGTCTGTCCATGGGTCATCAGGCGCGCACGTGATCAATGTGTCTTTCAGTTTGAGATGTTTGACCTCACGAACTTTGGAACGCAGCTATAGTTATGCCCAAGTCTCATCTAAATTGATAAATAACGTTTAAGAGAATTCGTTCTATGGCCTCAAATATAGATGTAAAAGACGCTATAGATAGAGCTCAGGAATTTCTAGAGGAATACCACGATTCATTTAATTTGATATCGACTACGCTAGAAGGTAAAATTTGGTTAGTTGTCTGTGATGTTGGTTTTCTTAATGAAGCAATCAAGGAAGTAAAAGTAGATGCAGATTCTGGAAAAATTTTAGGATACGTAGATGTCGACGAAGATTGACGAGGCAGAAAATGATGCAGACAAATTTGCATCTATGGTATTACATTATAGTCACAATGCAGAAAAATATTTGAAAATTAAAGATCATCATAAAGCTAGTGAAATGATGTGGGGAGCAATGTCATGTGTGATTAAAGCTGTTGCTGCAAAAGAGGAGAAATCAATCAAAAGCCATAAACGATTAGGGGAATATGCCAGAGAATTAGCAAAGCGACAAAAAGATAAAGAAATTTTTAATTCATTTTCAAAAGCAAGTATGTTACATTCAAATTTTTATGAGTCAAATCTTGATCCAAAAACAATACTAACAATAGTACAAGATGTTTCTAGAACCATAGGTAGACTCATGCAGAAAATGGGTTACAGAGATCCATAAGAAAAAACGCCTTCAAAGACTCGACTTTGATTCTACATCCATATTTTCTAATCACTCATACTTTAAGATCATTATGGCGTACATTTTACACTAAAAAATCTAAAATTGTTTTATACTGCTATGAAAAATCAAATTATTATTAAAACAGAAATTCCTTTAACATCTATTCAATCTAAAAAAACCACAGGACAAGAATATCTAAAACATTTTTTGACATATATACTCCCTAACAAAATTTTATGATCCATTGATCTAATTTATCATACCAAACAGAATATGGATCAGAAATAACACATCAAACCATGAATGAACAAGAATTAATTAAAGCCTACAAAGATGAAAAGGATGTCAAGGTGAAAGAAAGACTGTTTTTGATAAAGCAGGTATTGCTTGACAAAAATATCGCATCTCATGTTGCAAAGAGTCTTGGACGTGTACGCTCCTGGGCATACAAGTGGCTAAGAAGATTTACAGAATATGGAATTGCAGGATTACATGATATGCCAAGAACTGGAAGGCCAACTAGCATACCAAAGAAGAAACTAGTTAGCATCCAACTACAAATTGCAGAGAAACAATCAGGTTGGAGTGCAAAACAAGTGATGAATCTAATATATGAGAAATCAGGAGTAAAATACCACGAGGTTCATGTGTATAGGTTATTACACAAATGGGGATTTGTTCCAAAAGTAGCACAGAAGAGATTTGTAAATTCTGCCACACCTGAAGAAAAACTCTGGTTTAAAAAAAATCTAAAGAAGAAATAGCCTCAAAAATGGCAGAAGGTTTTACAGTTCTTGCACAAGACGAGTCCATATTTTTAGCTGATGCGATATTTAGAAAAAAGATGTGGGTAAAGAAATGTACACGCCCAGTCATACTGGTTAACGGCTCACATCAAAAGACAATCATTTTTGGTGCATTAAGTAGTGATGGCAAACAATTCTTCAGACAGTATGACAAGTTTGATCAGTATTGTTTCTTGGATTATCTAAGGCAGTTAAACAAAAAGTTTGGCAAAATACTAGTCTTTGCAGACAGGGCACCACAACACAAATCAAATATCATAAAGCGATACCTTGAGAAAAATGATGATGTGATATTGCATTGGTTTCCAAAAGGCTCGCCACAGTTTAATGCAGTTGAAGAAGTATGGAAGCAAGGAAAGTATGATTTGTTGGTATCTCAGTATCAGCCATCATTGAGCAATCTGAAAAATAGAATTTCCAAATA
Source organism: Candidatus Nitrosopumilus sp. (assembly GCA_965248045.1). GTDB lineage: Archaea > Thermoproteota > Nitrososphaeria > Nitrososphaerales > Nitrosopumilaceae > Nitrosopumilus. The sequence goes on along the minus strand of CBDFIG010000002.1, from coordinate 263,479 downwards.
TTACAGAACAAGGAGATTCAATTTGGATATTATCAAATATATGCAACGTGAAGATGGTTGATGAACTTATGTTAGAGAGTATATATCTGCGATCAAAAGTTCGTGAGGTTTTTTTTATTTTACTTGCAACATGATTTCTCCACGTCTGACTAGTGATCTGTTATATTTTTTCCAGTTTCCATTCAGGTAATAATGCAAAATATTCTGATCCAAATCTTGTCTGATAAAATTAGTTGGATGATTCAGTCATGTTAGGAAACACAGCATTGTAATTTTTAAAAATAAAAAGAGATTAGCGTGCTGGCCTAACCTACCCGAAAACTAACATTATTAGCAATCCTTATTTATTAAATCTTTGTGGGCCTGTAGTGTGTTGCATAATTCAACCCGGCCACCCAAGACTTGTACCGGATTCGCCTATCCAACTCTACATTGCCCCTACTCCCATGTCTATCAGCTTGTTGTAGGTGGCCACTTTGAGATTGACCTCCTGGATCATGTTCTTCCATTTCAATGAGTACAGGTGCTCTCCAAACATTCTCTTAAAGGCGGAAAACACAATCTCCGCTATCCATCTCTTGCCATATTCGACTCTGGTCTTCCATTCCTTTTGATTACTTTTCTTATCATCATCAGGCAACCATTTCACCCGATTGGGATCAGAGCCGCCAAACTGGTCCCGGACTGCCATGCCCCACACACATATCACCTGCACCTTTTCCTTTTGGGGTGGAGCTTACCTTGAGTTTGATGAGTGGGGTCACGTTGCGCTCCCTGCATGCCTTTAGGTTATCCCTGGAGGCGTAAGCGCCATCGCCATACGCAGAATATCGTGTGGAACTGTCTGCATGACTGGATTCTGATGCCGGATCCACACAGTTCTCCAGAGCGTCATCAAGCAGCGGAATGAACATGGGAGAATCCCCTGTCCGATCATCAGTGACACGGACTGCCAGTATCTTTTTTGTATCCACGTCAACTAGGATGTGCATCTTTACAAATCCACGTCTTACCTGCCACTTTTGCCTTATCCATTCTCCCCTGTTGTGCTGTTTGAGACCGGTAGAGTCTACTGCAAACCTGATTGTGACACCCTTGCTGCCAGTCACTGTGATGATTCCACCATTCCTCTGGACATCCAGTGACTGGATTCTCCTGTAGATGGGTGGTATAGTGGGGCGCACTTTCTCATCATTGAGCACTTCCAGGATCATGCCCATCAGGTTCCGGTATGGTATGTGGATCATGGATTTGACTACCGCCAGAGAGGCAAAGAACGAGTCTGCATACTGGAAAGGAGCCCCGACCTTGTGACGGTTGGCCTTTTTGACCTCGATGCATCTCTTCAGGTCATCGTGAATAATTAATGCCTGACCACGCCTGATGTATTTTTCGTTGTCCGTCTTCAATCCGATACTCTAGGTTCCACTGATCTTTAGCTTTTTCGGTCTAGAACACAGTCAACATCACTCACTGCAACTGGGCGTAATTATGCAACACACTAATGTCATCTATGGGTTTTAAAGTATAGTTATTTGAATTGAATGTCATTTCAAGACGCATTGCACCATCATAATATGCAATCCAAACATTTTCAAATGAATCGGATGTGCTTCCAATATATGTAAAATCATTTGGTGTTCTTGTAATGGTTTTTTCATGAGTTACCACTATTGTTTCATCAAAAATAGTAATGTTCATCTTGTCTTCTTTTAGTGCTTTAGGGTTTATCTCAACTGATGCTGTATTAGAGAATTGGTTCGATTCAGAAGATAATCTACTAATACTATCTTGTGCTGTGTTTCCTAACATGACTAGTTTATCCAATTAATCTCACCACTCAAGCTTTAGATCAGAGATATTTCTAACATTTTATGAAACGTAATTGGAAAAAATATAACAAATCACTAGTCAGACGTGGAGAAATCATGTTCTCTTTTGATACAATGGAACAATGGGGCACAGAACTCAAAGAGATGAATCATAACAAAGAAGGACACAGGTACGTTTATCCTGAATCATTCATGGAAGCATAGGTATTGCCATCTCTATTTGCATCTGCCATTCAGACAAACAGAAGGCCTGATAAAATCACATCTAAAAGAAAAATCAAAAACTCCAACGTATTCTGCCATTTGGAAAAGAGTCAACAAGTTACACATCAAGATGAGTCCCAAACTGGGAAAGGACATTGTAATTGCAATTGATAGTACCGGAGTCAAGGTTGCAGACAGAGGCGAATGGATGAGACAGAAATGGCAGAAACGACGAGGATTCTTGAAAATTCATGTGGCAGTAGATGTAAAATCAAAACAGATAACAGGTTTGGAAATTACAGATGACAAGTCACATGACTCAAAATCTTTTGTATCACTGGTACAGCAATCAAAAAAGTTTGGAAACGTAATCAAAGCACTAGCTGATGGCGCATACGATACCAAAGATGATTTCTCATATTTGTATCATGATAACATAACTCCAGGAATCAAGACAAGAAAGAATTCATCTGTAAACACTGACTGTTATCCCAGACGAAAATCTGTCCTAGCTCAAATTTTCAACTATGAATTGTGGAAAGCCAGCGTTAGCTATGGAGATAGATGGATTGTAGAATCTGTATTTTCAGCATTCAAGCGAATGTTTGGAGAACACGTAACATCGCACAAGAGAGAAAACATGATTCATGAATTAAAAATGAAAGTTTGTTTGTACAATAAGATGATTGTAATGCAATAGAATCTGAGATGATTTATTTGATTAGATGGTGTTGATAATTATTTTGGGTTGGGAAACAAAGCACTATCTTGTAAAGGAGAGACCACAGTAAGAAGTTCAGAATTTACTGCAAATGATTCTTGTGTTCCAAAACCAAGAGTTAAAAGAATTCCAAATAAGAGAATCAATTTTGTAAACATTATCAGAATGTCACCCTATTTTGTATGTATAATGGTTCACCAGTTATTGCATCTACAAATACATCAAACCATGCATTGTGGCCATCCATATACGACACTTGGCAAGCACCTGCATAAAATTGATAAACAGGTCTACCGTGAAGAATATGCAATCCTCCATCATATCTAGTTCCCGCTACATCTGAAAAAAAGACGTCACATTCAGAACCAGTAAGTTCAGGATAGTTGAAAATATGTTGTCTGCCATTTTCTCTGGCTTTATCAATATCATATAGATTCATTTCTGAAAGATTGTCATTCCAATTACTAATTTTGATAAATGTGTATCCTGGATCAAAATCAGTGATTATAATATTACTTGGCATTAATAGACCATCTTTAGTTTGCATGTAATAATGATCATAATCAACATAATCATGACCTTGTTTGTAGATCTCAGTTCCATCCATTATAATTCCTAACTTATTCAGTAAGGAATTTGTTACAATCTCCGATTGAGTTGGATTAATTCTACCTTCACCAAAAAAAGTATATTTAAATGCAGTTGACATATAACCAAAAGTCGATACTTCATTTAGAATATTTATCCAACCTTTTTTTGTTGTATAACTATGAACACGTTCATTATGACCTGATTTTGTTATAGTATCATTAAAAAAAGTCGCCATTCTTTGTGCAAATGCATCAGGATCATCAGGAGGCATTTTTAGGACATAATCAAAAGTTACATCTTGTGGTATTATTCCTGTAAGATTTTTAGGGTTTATTATTAATTAGAAATATTTTTTTCTGAAATATTTTTTTCTGCACTAGCTTGTTCTGCACTAGCTTGTTCTGCACTAGCTTGTTCTGCACTAGCTTGTTCTGCACTAGCTTGTTCTGATGATGTAATATCAGATTGTATAAATTCTGTTTCAATTATCTTCCAATTCATTTTATTGGCTGTTTTTTCACTAACACAAGCTGGCATTCCTCGAGGTGTCTCCATTAATATTTTTGAATCTCTGCACTGTATATCCTCTATCGGTATTCCATTCTTGAATTGTTTGTATGGTGTATCTATTTCCGCAAATGCATCACCTGCAACTATTGGCAGCAATATTATCGCTATCAATACTGACATTGTTGTTTTTAAAGTCATTAAACTAGCAGAAGGGCTACTTTGATAAAAAAATGACGATCAGAAACTTGCAATATTTCTAGTATACATATAGAATTCTCCGAAATGTTTACTTTATCAACAGATTTTATCATATTGATGTATACTCAGTTTGATGATCAATGTAGACAATTGGTCTGGTAACTATATGTGAATAGCAAGGTAAAGAAATCAGATAGCATAAAAAATGATTCTAATTCTAGGACTCGTAGTACGTCCTTTCCAAAGAAAATTACAAAGAAACAGATTAGGACCAAATCCAACAATAGCATGTTTGTGGGCATTGACCTGCACAAGAAATTCCTTCAAGTTGCAATAATGGATGATACAGGCAAAGTGTCACACAATGACAAAGTGGATATAGCGAGAAGTATAAATTCGTGAGTTATTTTCAAGGAATTCTAGTTTGGTTGTTCGTATTTACCTAGGTAAAATAATTTATCCTCTACTTTTTTGATGATTTTTAGTTCACGAACTTTGTCTCTTCGCTATAGGAACTCTTTGATTCGTTTTATTTTTTTTTAAAAATGCAAAGTCTTTTCTAATAAAACCACATCATCATCCCCACGAATCACAAGCTGTCTCTTTCCAGTCTGCTCTGGTCTGATCTTGATGACTACCCACCCATCAAAGGTGGTCCTAATCGTATCAATTAACACATCATCGATATAACACCAAACCAACTTGTCAGATACATACCTGAGACTTGGGCATAACTAATTCAATTTTTTAATCAATTTCTCAAATTATTCAAATGAAAAAAGCCAAGGATCTCTACAATATTATTTCATCATATCATGAATGCAAAAATCCCCGGCAACATTCTATCTGAATCATTTCTTATTGGTGTTTTGTATCTGGTGGGAACACTCTCTTTGTATGAAGACATTCTAAAACGTGGCAGACCATATGTCTACCCAACTGTATTAATGGTGCAATTGTACATTATAAAATCATGGATGAGAATTCCAAGCAACAATACGTTTCATTATTTTCTTTCAATCAAATGTAACAATGACAAACTGCTCAAGGTTTGCAGACTAACACAAATCCCAGACAGACGTACCATTGACAGAAGATTTCAGAATCTTCCAATTACACAGATGATCAGCAGTATGGGAAACCTGTTTGTTTCAGAAAAAATAGTAGAGAACAAATCCGCATCAGTTGATAGTTCCATGCTAAAAGCTGCAGGTCCAGTATGGCACAAATCAAACATGAAGAATAATCGTCTACCAATTTCAGGAATTGATACAGATGCCAAATGGGGCTATTCCAAATCAAAGGGTTGGATATTTGGATACAAATTACACATGAGTTGTAGCACTGGCAAACTAATTGTTCCATTGTCAGCTAATCTCAGCACTGCAAATGTTCATGACAGTCAAATGTATTGCACACTAGTTGAATCACTTTCAGGATTAGTCAAGAATATTCTATGTGATCCTGCATATGATGATTCCAAATTATATCGTTTTAGCAACAAAAAACATCTCAGATTGATTACCCCAATAAGGCAATACCCACATACTCCGCCAGAAAGAATTAATCTTGTAGAGTTTTACAATTCTGTGATTGGTCAAGAGTTGTACAGGGATAGAAAAATCTCAATTGAACCACTCTTTGAGATACTAAAAAGTACGTTTAGAATTGGCATATTGCCAGTAAAAGGATTTGATAGCGTGAAATCATTTGTGTTGATTTGCGTGTTGGTGTATCAATTGGCAGTGTACTACAACTGTGTAATTGGCAATGAGAATCCAAGAGTTGTAAGAAGAATGCTTTGCTGTTAAATAATTAGATTTTATTTTTGTGAATTAGTTATGCCCAAGTCTCACATACCTGCCATCATCGTATGAAGCTTGTATCCTCATTGATTTTAACTCGTCTAGATCAGCGCATAGAATCTCATGCTCGATGTCGACATCTGCTACCTTTGCCTTTTTCAAGGTCTTGGCAAATCCCAAGACAGTTGATTTCTTCTTGTCTTTTCCTTTGGGTTTTAGATGAATGTCTTTTTTCCTGTTTTTGTTTTTCATCATGTAAAGCAACGACAGTAAAATAGAGTCCGCACTGCCAAACTGTGGCTTGATTATAGCAAGTAGTATTCCTGCAATAAACGGAGCAGATACAATTACTGCCAGTCCCAAATCCCTTGGAAACTCTATTGATACGGGCATTATCATCTTGTGCAGTCCAAACGCAACTCCTGCAAAGATTGCAAATACCATGATGTTTCGAATTGAGAGGAATCCAACTGGAGTAGATATTGCAGGTTCCTCTATTCCTGAATAGTTTCTAAAAATCAGCAAGTCTTGTGGTTGCATGTAATCAAAAATAAAAAAAGAATAAAAGGGAATTTTTTAGGTCAGTTTTTGGATACTCTGACAGTCACTGTATCTGTCTCTACCAGATTGCCTGAAACAGTACCATTGATCAGCACCAACACTTCTTTGTTGTATGACAGTTTACTGGGGAGTGCTTTAGTCATCGAAATTGTATCTCCTGAAGTGATGTCACTACCAAATTTTATTCCTTGCTTATTGTTTCCGTCAATAAATATGACATACGGATTTACAACTGTAGCACTACCTGTATTTTTCACAGTGGTATGGATGTATGATGTATCTACTGCATTTCTTATGCTGAGATCCACAATGCTGACAGGTTCAATGATCAGTACACTCTCAGTAAAGTCACTTCCAAATGACAACACTAGTGCTGCAAGCGATATTGTTATTCCGATTAGTATCACTGCTGCCAGTACACCAGATACTGCCTGACGTTGTTGTCTTTTTGACATGACCTGAAAGGCTGATTTTGTATAAAAGGGAGATTTTAAGACTACACTGTTCCATCTTCGAGGGTTCTGATCCAATTCCAACTTGTTACTCTGTAAATTCTTCGAGGGATTTCATTTTCTCCCGAAAATTTTGTAAAATTAGAATGCTCTAATGGCCATAAATACGACTATTTCAAACAGGACAGACAAGACACTGTCTCTAAAAAAATCAAAAGTTCGTATCATGTACTAAATCTTGTCTCCAAATCAGTCAAAAGCTCGTACAAGGTTTTGCATACTACAACAAAACGTCATCCAATATCAACGGCTATGTTCATCATAGGTATTGGGTTTTCTATAGTCATTCCATTAATTGACAGTATGTTGCCTATTTCAATGCCACTGGCAATGACAGTTGGTCTTTTCACGATTGCGGTTCCATGGATTCTGTTAGATCATTATAATAAGCGTACTTGAATATAACCACGATTTTAGGCGGTTTGTATGGATTTAAAATATTTAGTATCCAAGGTATCCTTGGTTGCATATTGCGTTACAACTGGGTCACAACATAGCTATGAACAAGAACGCATGAAGGCCCATAAACAGGAATGGGATCCACCTCTCTATGTCCGTTACCTTGGTATATGATTTACTGCTACTTTCTCCTGTCATGCACCGGTTCTGTTGCATTATCGAGACCTGAAATACGGATCTTCTAAGGATTGAAAATTTTCTCATTATTGAGTAGCCTTGTTTAATAATGCATTTTGTATTATGGTTTTCCATTTGTTCTTATCATCTACTTTGATTAGTGCTTCATCAGCTGATGTTCTTCCCTTTAATGCACCATGCTTTTTTGTGAAATTATAATAAACTCTCATTCCCTCAATTATTGAAGTATCCATCCTTTTTAGACCTCTGAAAACTTTCTCTCTATCTCTGATTTCTCCGTTCAGTCTTTCCATTTTGTTATTATTTTTGTCACCCTTTAGGTGAATGTGTCTAGAGTGACGGTCGGTGAAAATTTCGCCTCAGATGCAGCGGTACAGGAACCTGTAAATGTCTAGCTTGATCGAGCACGTCCTGAAATATTCTGACACCGCGTGAGTCAGATCCTCCAGCGTCTCGTAGTACTCTGAAGTAACAAGTCTGTACTTTGCATCCCTCAATACCGATTCGACAGCATTAAGCTTCGGCGTCGCGGTAGGCAGGTACAAGATCTCCACCTCGTCATGTTCCTCCAGGTATTCCCGCACCTTCCTTGCTTGTGCTGACTTGCGTTGTCCACTATGAGCAAGACACTGCCCCACTTGCGGCGCACCTCCTTGAGGTATTTCACAAACGTCAAGCCGTCGAACCTGTCGTACTGCCGCATCAGCCGAGTTTCCTCTTCTGCAAGCGCGCCATACACAATGGTCTTGTCCCGTCTGTCAGTCCTGCTGACTGCTACTGGATCCCCGACGCGCGACCACAGTTTCCTTCCATTCGTTCCAATCCTGATGAATATGGACTCGTCTTGCACCACGATTGTAAATCCACGCTGTTTTGCGCTGGATATCGTGCCTGCAGCGTCAACTTGCCACCTCCTCACCTCGTAGCCGCCGGCTGCCGAGGTGTACTCCGTGGTAGATCTCTTAGACGAGAACCCGAGGGATCACATTATCCTGCGCACGCTGCACAGGCTGTACTTTGCAAATAATTTCCCGCGTATCCAGTTCCGTAGCTTCCTCGGGGTGAGCATGTTCTTGCCGCTGAGCCGGTCTGCAAGCTTCTTGATCCGCCCATATCCTACGCATCTGGGCCTGCCTCTTCCGGAAGCGTCCCGGAGACCAGCCATGCCGTCTTCGTCGAACCGCGCCGCCCATAGCTGCACCGTGCGCTGGTCCACGTCTGCAAAATCAGAAGCAGTCTTTGTCGTGTGTCCTTTGAGGACTCCCCTCACTGCCATTATCCTGTTGCGGATCCTGGCATCGTTCTCTGCATGCATGGCCTCAGTCAGCTCCCGTATCTTCTTGTCGATTGCGTCCATGTACGGCTTGACGATCCGGGGATCCTTAAGCTTTTCTGCTGTACTGCGCCTCAAGAGGCGAAATTTTCAATGAGCGTCACTCTAGTTAGACGTGGAGAAATCATGTTCTCTTTTGATGCAATGGAACAAAAGTACAGAACTCAAAGAGATGAATCATAACAAAGAAGGACACACAAGTACGTTTATCCTGAATCATTCATGGAAGCATAGATATTGCCATCTCTATCCACATCTGCCATTCAGACAAACAGAGGTTTGATAAAATCACATCTAAAAGAAAAATCAAAAACTCCAACGTATTCTGCCATTTGGAAGAGTCAACAAGTTACACATCAAGATGAGTCCCAAACTGGGAAAGGACATTGTAATTGCAATTGATAGTACCGGAGTCAAGGTTCAGACAGAGGCGAGCGGATGAGACAGAATGGCAGAAACGACGAGGATTCCTGAAAGTTCATGTGGCAGTAGATATAAAATCAAAACAGATAACAGGTTTGGAAATTACAGATGACAAGTCACATGACTCAAAATCTTTTGTATCTCTGGTACAGCAATCAAAAAAGTTTGGAAACGTAATCAAAGCACTAGCTGATGGCGCATTGACACCAAAGATGATTTCTCATATTTGTATCATGATAACACAACTCCAGGAATCAAGGCAAGAAAGAATTCATCTGTAAACACTGACTGTTATCCCAGACGAAAATCTGTCCTAGCTCAAATTTTCAACTATGAATTGTGGAAAGCCAGCGTTAGCTATGGGGGTAGGTGGTGTATTGTAGAATCTGTATTTTCAGCATTCAAGCAAATGTTTGGAGAACATGCAACCCCGCACAAGAGAGAAAACATGGTTCATGAATTAAAAATGAAAGTTTGTTTGTACAATAAGATGATTGTAATGCAATAGAATCTAAGATGATTTATTTGATTAGATAATGTTGATAATTATTTTGGGTTGGGAAACAAAGCATCATCTTCTTTAAAATGGACAGGCATGAGTCTGATCATGCGCCCATATTTTTTGTTCATAAAGCCGGGAAATATCCAGTGAATCATTGATCTAAGTGCCCTGCAAAGGAGTGAAATCCTGATGGTTTCTAGAATGCAGTTTTGTGTAAACTTTTCCAGATGCAATTACAATGCCAACTGGAGCCATAGCATACATCAGCACGTTTAGCATGATGACAGATAATCCCCACAATGCAACTGATGACTCTGAATTATCTGCCATACTCATGATACTCAGAGAGGCAATCATTGGCGCGATGGACAGTTTTACCGCTTTGTTAAGCATTGCATTCTCTCTTTGTATGTCTGCAATGTATGGCGAGAACGAATAGTACAACTGGTTAAATCCTGTCATAAATAATGCGCCAGATGCGGTACCCATTACTGTGTTATCCCTGATCTCCCTGAGTAGCTGGACCTGTGGCGCAAGCTCTGTCCCATATGCTGCAGTTGCAATAAGACAGCCGCCGCCTGCTGGCTGGGGCTCCTCATCTACAACTAGCTGACAGATTCCATCTACCAGTTCAGTTCCAGCGCCACATGCCGGTTCTGGTTCTGGTTCTGGTGTTGGTTCTGGGTCTGGTGTTGGCTCGGAATGCACTATATCCAGAGACACGGCATCAGCAGGCTCTGCAACTACTACGCTTCCAGTCATCCATGGCTGGAGTACAGAAAGATATGGAAAGCTTCCGGAATCCTCAAAGGCGTGGGTGTATGTTCCACCAGGTAAGATAACATCCGAGTCAAATGACTCCCCAAGAAAGTCATCATGTATGCCGCCAGATGTCACAGTAATGTCAAAACCAGCATCGTTATGCCAGGTTACCTCATCGTATTGCCGTATGATAACTATATCATCTGACCAGCAGGAGCCGTCTTTCTCACATCCGGGCAGACTAGAGTTTGCAGTCACAAACACGTCATACGACTCTGCATGTGCCACGCCAAGGGGTACGACAAGCATAAGCATCAAAAAGGCATGCCATGTAGTAGCAGCAGCAGTGGGGTTTGGGAGACTATGCGCCAATCATATCACCTTGAGATACCAGCCAGGTAAGACAGCACGATCCTTAGTTGCTCAGTTGAGATTTTGCCTTTGTATGCCCACTCACCGAGATATTCTTTTACCCACTTTGGCAATGATACGTCAGGATCACTTGCAATATCCAGAGCCGACATCAGCTGGGAGTCAGTTGCAGACTCTGGAGAGTATCCTGCCCATGACAGTATGATGTCATCGTAGCTTGCATCATCATCGTAGCTTGCATCATCATCGCCTGCATCAGATGTTACATCAGATGTTGCATCAGATGTTGCATCAGATGTTACATCAGATGTTGCATCAGATGTTGCATCCTGCGTATCTGCAGCAGCAGTAATACAGTCTCCGTTGGATTTCATTACCTCCCCATCAGAGCACGCAAATGTGCCAGGCTCAGGATCCATGCAGGTGCCGTCATCTAGCATCAGCTCGCCTGCGTCACAGGGCAGCTGGGAGTTTTCAGTATTGCCGTCTGCTGCTGTGGGGGCGGCGGCTCCTTCAGTTACACTCAAAGCATTGTATATGGTAAATACAAACGAATTTCTCGTAGCATCCCAGATGTACAGCTGGATATCAGAGGTATCCATTGCACCACCAAAGGTTACGTCAAAATCAAAGGTGGCAACACTTGCTTTTATCTCAGTTATGCTAATTGTGGCATTATGGATTAGCCCGTTTGGATCAATTATTTCCAGTTCGTCATCAGGACTGTTTTTGTCCCAAATAATTTTGGTGGCACTGTGGCATGTTGCGTCTCTATTTGATACCTGCTTGTTTAGGCAGATCTCAATATGTGTAATGCCTTCCCATGAGGTGTTCTCATACAGCGTAAGGGAGAACGGGGTTGGCTCTCCTGCAGACACCAGTATTGGACTGCTTAGCACTTGATCAATTTTGAAGGGGGCTGGCGCTATTCCTATTCCATTAATTACAATGGTGTTGGCTCCTTCATCAAAGGAGGTTGTAAATGAAGGCGGAGATCGGTCTCCAGAGCTGCCGCCTCCTCCTCTACTGCCAGCCGGAGGGATACTTGGCAGTGGTGGTGGTGGAGTAGTAGTGTCAGGTACGACGTTGTTAGTCACTGGCTGTGATGTAAATGCGCCCAAAGAGTTTCCAGAGGCATCATCAATGGAACCGGATGTCGCAGAGTATGACAGGGTTACAGTCTCGCCATGTGCAATTGAGTTATCCAGAGTCAGCGTTACCATACTGTCAGATGTTGAGACTGTAGTAGTAGTAGTAGTAGTAGTAGTGACAGCAGGCAAGCTGGCAGCTCCTGAGACTGTAAAGTCTCCAGGCTCAGCAGAGCTGAGTGTAATGACCTCAGATAGTATTAGATTAATTGTAGTTGGGCTGGCAGTTCCAATGGATACAACAGTTGGCAGTGCACTATCAACTGTATCAGTGAAGGTCTGGTCTTCTGCAGGATTGGATGGGACATCTGCCACAGTGCCTGATGATTTAGTGTAAGTCACATCTGGCGTATCAGAGGTGGTAATGCCTGATACTGTAAGGGTTATGGTATCAGTTAAACCTGCAGGATCAGAGTTTGCAGATACGGTTCCAGTAGAGAGTGCAAAGCCTTGACCGTTAACTGTTGTGACATCTACATCCTCGCCATACGTAACAGTTATGGTATCAGCTGAATCAACAGAGGCTGCAGTGATGCTTGGCGGTGCGTTATCAACTGTACCAGTGAAGGTCTGGTCTTCTGCAGGAATGGATAAAGCATTAATCACAGTGCCTGATGATTCAGTATAAGTCACATCTGGCGTATCAGAGGTGGTAATGCCAGATACTGTAAGGGTGATAATATCAGTTAAGCCTTCAGGATCAGAGTTTGCAGATACGGTTCCAGTAGAGAGGGTAAAGCCTGCGCCGTCAACTGTTGCGACATCTACATTCTCGTTATACGTAACAGTTATGGTATCAGCCGAATCAACAGAGGCTGCAGTGATACGGGGCGGAGTAATAACATCTGGCGGAGTAATATCTGGCGGAGTAATGTTGTTTGTAACTGGAGATGCTGCAAAGCTGGCAAGGGAGTTTGGCGACGGGGATGCAGTGTCATCTATGCTGCCGGTACTTTTGGCGTATGCCAGGTTAATGACATCATCATAATCAAGTGTGTTACTAAGGGTGAGGGTAACTGTGTCTCCATCAGCTGCAACTGCATTTACAGTCGGGTTTGTGAATATGGTACCAGACAGCACAAAGTCTCCGGGGGCAACAGAGTTGTCTGTAATCTCCTCAGATAGCACTAGATTAATTGTAGTTGGGCTGGCAGTTCCAATGGATTGAACTGTTGGCGGTGCGTTATCAGATGTACCAGTGAAGGTCTGGTCTTCTGCAGGATTTGATGAACCATCTTCCACAGTGCCTGGTGATGCAGTGTAAGTCACATCTGGCGTATCAGAGGTGGTAATGCCTGATACTGTAAGGGTTATGGTATCAGATGAGCCTTCAGGATCAGAGTTTGCAGATATCGTTCCAACTGAGAGTGCAAAGCCTTGACCGTTAGTTGTTGTGACATCTACATCCTCGCTGTACGTGAGGGTTATGGTACTAGCAGAGGTTACAGAGGCTGCAGTGATATGCGGTGGTGCGTTATCAGTAGTACTAATAGTCTGGTCTTCTGCAGGATTTGATGAACCATCTTCCACAGTGCCTGGTGATGCAGTATAAGTCACATCTGGCGTATCAGAGGTGGTAATGCCTGATACTGTAAGGGTTATGGTATCAGTATTCAGAGGTGGTAATGCCTGATACTGTAAGGGTTATGGTATCAGTTAAAGGATCAGAGTTTGCAGATATCGTTCCAACTGAGAGTGCAAAGCCTTGACCGTTAACTGTTGTGACATCTACATCCTCGCTATATGTGATAGTTATGGTATCAGCTGAATCAACAGAGGCTGCAGTGATGCTTGGCGGTGCGTTATCAACTGTACCAGTGAAGGTCTGGTCTTCTGCAGGAATGGATAAAGCATTAATCACAGTGCCTGATGATTCAGTATAAGTCACATCTGGCGTATCAGAGGTGGTAATGCCTGATACTGTAAGGGTGATAATATCAGTTAAGCCTGCAGGATCAGAGTTTGCAGATACGGTTCCAGTAGAGAGGGTAAAGCCTGCGCCGTCAACTGTTGTGACATCTACATTCTCGTTATACGTAACAGTTATGGTATCAGCCGAATCAACAGAGGCTGCAGTGATACGGGGCGGAGTAATAACATCTGGCGGAGTAATATCTGGCGGAGTAATGTTGTTTGTAACTGGAGATGCTGCAAAGCTGGCAAGGGAGTTTGGCGACGGGGATGCAGTGTCATCTATGCTGCCGGTATTTTGGGTGTATGCCAGACTAATGACATCATCATAATCAAGTGTGTTACTAAGGGTGAGGGTAACTGTGTCTCCATTGGCTGCAACTGCATTTACAGTCGGGTTTGTGAATATGGTACCAGACAGCACAAAGTCTCCGGGGGCAACAGAGTTGTCTGTAATCTCCTCAGATAGTATTAGATTAATGGTAGTTGGGCTGGCAGTTCCAATGGATACAACTGTTGGCAGTGCGTTGTCAGATGTACCAGTGAAGGTCTGGTCTTCTGCAGAAATGGATAAAGCATTAATCACAGTGCCTGATGCTGCAGTGTAAGTCACATCTGGCGTAGCAGAGGTGGTGCCAATACCTGATACTGTAAGGGTGATAATATCAGTTAAGCCTCCAGGATCAGAGTTTGCAGATACGGTTCCAGTGGAGAGTGTAAAGCCTTGCCCGTTAACTGTTGCAACGTCTACATTCTCGCTATACGTAACAGTTATGGTATCAGCCGAATCAACAGAGGCTGCAGTGATACGGGGCAGTGGAGCAATAACATCTGGCGGTGGAGCAATAATGTTGTTTGTAACTAGAGATGCTGCAAAGCTGGCAAGGGAGTTTGGCGACGGGGATGCAGTGTCATCTATGCTGCCGGTATTTTGGGTGTATGCCAGGTTAATGATATCATCATAATCAAGTATACCACTAAGGGTGAGGGTGACTGTGTCTCCATTGGCAGCTGCAACTGCAGTTACAGTCGGATTTGTGGTGATATCACCGGACAACACAAAGTCTCCAGGCTCAGCAGAGTTGTCTGTAATCTCCTCAGATAGTATTAGATTAATTGTAGTTGGGCTGGCAGTTCCAATGGATACAACTGTTGGCGGTGCGTTGTCAACTGTACCAGTGAATGTCTGGTCTTCTGCAGGATTGGATTGGACATCTGCCACAGTGCCTTGTGCGGCAGTGTAAGTCACATCTGGCGTATCAGATGTGCTAATACCTGATACTGTAAGCGTAATAATATCAGTTAAGCCTCCAGGATCAGAGTTTGCAGATACGGTTCCAACTGAGAGTGCAAAGCCTGCGCCGTTAGTTGCTGTGACGACTACATCCTCGCTATACGTAATGGTTATGGTACTAGCAGAATCTACAGAGGCTGCGATGATACTTGGCGGAGTAACAACATCTGGTGGTGGAGCAATGTTGTTTGTGACTGTAACTGCTGCAAAGCTGGCAAGGGAATTTGGAAGGAGAGTAAATGGTTTTGCCAGCGTGTACTCGTTTACGTCATTGCTATCATCACCTACAACAAACATCTTCTCACCATTAGCAGAGAAGACAAGACCTCGTGGGGATGTGTCTTCTGATGCCACTGAGAAAGAGCCTGCAAAGGATGCAGCAGATACATCAAAGGGGGCAGTTAGCGTGTACTCGTTTACGTCATTGCCATCACTACCTACAACAAACATCTTGGTTCCATTAGGGGAGAAGGCAAGACCAACTGGAGTTGATTCTTGTGATGCCACTGAGAAAGAGCTGTCAAAGGATGCAGAAGATACGTCAAAGGGGGCAGATAGTGTGTACTCGTTTACGTTATCGCTAATAAAACCTACAACAAACATCTTGGTTCCATTAGGGGAGAAGGCAAGACCAACTGGAGTTGATTCTTGTGATGCCACTGAGAAAGAGCTGTCAAAGGATGCAGAAGATACGTCAAAGGGGGCAGTTAGCGTGTACTCGTTTACGTTATCGCTATTAGTACCTAAAACAAACATCTTGGCTCCATCAGCAGAGAAGGCAAGACCGGTTGGAGATGATTCTTGTGATGCCACTGAGAAAGCGTCTACATGGGTTGCAGAAGATACGTCAAAGGGGGCAGTTAGCGTGTACTCGTCTACATCTTGATCAATAGTATCTACAACAAACATCTTCTCACCATTAGCAGAGAAGGCAAGGCCTGTTGGAAGTATGCCTTGTGATGACACGGAGAAAGAGCTGTCAAAGGATGGAGATGCAGTATCATCTATGCTGCCGGTATTTTTGGAATATTCCAGACTAATCTCATCATCACCATCAAGTGTGTCACTAAGGGAGAGGGTAACTATATTATCATTGGATGCAATTTCATCTACAGTCGGGCTTGTGGTGATGTCACCGGACAACACAAAGTCTTCAGGGGCTGCAGAGTTGAGTGTAATCTCCTCAGATAAAGTGAGATTAATGGTAGTTGTGCTGGCAGTTCCAATGGATAGAACAGTTGGTGGTGCGTTATCAGTCGTACCAACAAAGGTCTCATTTTCTGCAAAATTTAATGATGCATCAGTTATTACAGTGCCCTGTGATTCAGAATAAGTCACATCTGGAGTATCAGATGTGTCAATGCCAGATACTGTAAGGGTTATGGTATCAGATAAACCTCCAGGATCAGAGTTTGCAGATACTACTCCAGTGGAGAGGGTAAAGCCTGCTCCATTAGTTGTGCTGACATCTATGTTTTCGCTATACGTAACAGTTATGGTACTAGCAGAATCTACAGAGGCTGCAGTGATACGTGGCGGTGCGTTGTCAGTCGTACCAGTGAAGGTCTGGTCTTCTGCAGGATTGGATGAAACATCAGTTACACTGCCTTGTGCTGCAGTGTAAGTCACATCTGGCGTATCAGAGGTGGTAATACCTGATACTGTAAGGGTTATGGTATCAGTTAAGCCTCCAGGATCAGAGTTTGCAGATACTACTCCAGTAGAGAGTGCAAAGCCTTGACCGTTAACTGTTGTGACATCTACATCCTCGCTATACGTAACAGTTATGGTATCAGCCGAATCAACAGAGGCTGCAGTGATGCTTGGCAGTAGAGCAATGTTGTTTGCAACTGGAGATGCTGCAAAGCTGGCAAGGGAGTTTGGAAGGAAAGTAAACGGTTTTGCCAGCGTGTACTCGTTTACGTCATCGCTATCATTACCTACAACAAACATCTTTGCTCCATCAGCAGAGAAGGCAAGACCTCGTGGTGATGTTTCTTGTAATGCCACTGAGAAAGAGCCGGCAAAGACTGCAGTAGATACGTCAAAGGGGGCAGCTAGTGCGTACTCGTTTACATCCTCGCCATTAAAACCTGCAACAAACATCTTGGCTCCATTAACAGAGAAGGCAAGACCTTGTGGGGATGTTTCTTGTGATGCCACTGAGAAGGAATCGACAAAAGTTGCAGTAGTTACGTCAAAGGCAGTAGCTAGTGTGTACTCGTTTACATCTTGACCAGTATTACCTACGACAAACATCTTGGCTCCATTAACAGAGAAGGCCAAACCGATTGGAAATGTGTCTTGTAATGCCACTGAGAAAGAGTCGACAAAGACTGCAGTAGATACGTCAAAGGGGGCAGATAGTGCGTACTGGTGTACGTCACCGTCATCATAACCTGCAACAAACATCTTTGCCCCATCAGCAGAGAAGGCAAGACCCCGTGGAAATGCTTCTTGTGATGCCACTGAAAAAGAGCCGGCAAAAGTTGCAGTAGTTACGTCAAAGGGGGCAGCCAGTGTGTACTCGTTTACGTCCCTATCAACAAAACCTACAACAAACATCTTTGCTCCATCAGCAGAGAAGGCCAAACCGGCTGGAAATGTGTCTTGTGATTTCACTGAGAAAGAGCCTGCAACAGTTGCAGTAGATACGTCAAAGGGGGCAGCTAGTGTGTACTCGTTTACGTCATCGCCAGTATTACCTACAACAAACATCTTGGCACCATCAGCAGAGAAGGCCAGGCCTTGTGGGGATGTGTCTTGGGATGCCACTAAGAAAGAGTCGACAAAAGTTGCAGTAGATACGTCAAAGGGGGCAGTTAGTGTGTACTCGTTTACGTCATTGCCACTATCACCTACAACAAACATCTTTGCCCCATCAGCAGAGAAGGCAAGACCCCGTGGAAATGTGTCTTCTGATGTCACTGAGAAAGAGACGACAAAGGATGCAGCAGATACGTCAAAGGGGGCAGATAGTGCGTACTGGTGTACGTCATCGCCAGCACTACCTACAACAAACATCTTGGCTCCATCAGCAGAGAAGGCCAGGCCTCGTGGAGATTCGTCTTGTGATGACACTGAGAAAGAGACGACAAAGACTGCAGTAGTTACGTCAAAGTGGGTAGATAGTGCGTACTGGTGTACGTCATCGCCACCAAAACCTACGACAAACATCTTTGCTCCATCAGCAGAGAAGGCAAGACCGTGTGGGGATGTGGTTTGTGATGCCACTGAGAAAGAGCCGGCATAAGATGCAGAAGATACGTCAAAGGGGGCAGCTAGTGCGTACTGGTGTACGTCATCGTCATTATCACCTACAACAAACATCTTTGCTCCATCAGCAGAGAAGGCAAGACCGTGTGGGGATGTGGTTTGTGATGCCACTGAGAAAGAGCCGGCAAATGATGGAAGTGCAGTGTCATCTATGCTGCCGGTACTTTGGGTGTATGCCAGGTTAATGAGATCATCATCATCAAGTGTGTCACTAAGGGTGAGGGTGACTGTGTCTCCACTGGCTGTAATTGTATCTACAGTCGGGCTTGTGGTGATGGCACCAGATAACACAAAGTCTCCGGGGTTCGCAGAGTTGTCTGTAATGTCCTCAGATAGTATGAGATCAATTGTTGTTGGGCTGGCAGTTCCAATGGATAGAACGGTTGGCGGAGTAACATCTGGTGGAGTAACAACTGGTGGAGTAACAACTGGTGGAGTAACAACTGGTGGAGTAACAACTGGTGGCGGAGGAATGTTGTTTTCAACTGTAGCTGCTGCAAAGCTGGCAAGGGAGTTTGGGAGGAGAGTAAATGGTTTTGCCAGCGTGTACTCGTTTACGTCATCACCATCATTACCTACAACAAACATCTTCTCACCATCAGCAGAGAAGGCAAGACCTCGTGGAGATGTTTCTTGTGAGCTCACTGAGAAAGAGCCTGCAAAGGATGCAGCAGATACATCAAAGGGGGCAGATAGTGTGTACTCGTTTACGTCACCGTCATTACTACCTACAACAAACATCTTGGCTCCATTAGCAGAGAAGGCCAGACCGTGTGGAACCAGGTCCTGTGATGCCACTGAGAAAGAGTCGACAAAGGATGCAGTGGATACGTCAAAGGGGGCAGATAGTGTGTACTCGTTTACGTCATCGCCAATAATACCTACAACAAACATCTTCTCACCATTAGCAGAGAAGGCAAGGCCTAGTGGATTTGCTTCTTGTGATGATACGGAGAAAGAGTCGACAAAGGATGCAGTGGATACGTCAAAGGGGGCAGATAGTGTGTACTCGTTTACGTCATCGCCACTAGTACCTAAAACAAACATCTTCTCACCATTAGCAGAGAAGGCAAGACCTCGTGGATTTGCTTCTTGTGATGATACGGAGAAAGAGTCGACAAAGGATGCAGTGGATACGTCAAAGGGGGCAGATAAGGTGTACTCGTTTACGTCATCGCCAATAGTACCTACAACAAACATCTTCTCACCATTAGCAGAGAAGGCAAGGCCGGATGGAGATGTTTCTTCTGATGCCACTGAGAAAGAGCCTGCAAAGGATGGAGATGTAATATCATCTATGCTGCCAGTACTCTTGGAATACTCCAGACTAATGTCATCATCACTATCAAGTGAATCACTAAGGGAGAGGGTAACGATATCATTATTAGCTGTAATTGCATTAACAGTCGGGGTTGTGGTGATATCACCGGACAACACAAAGTCTCCGGGGGCTGTAGAGTTGAGTGTAATCTCCTCAGATAAAGTGAGATTAATGGTAGTTGTGCTGGCAGTTCCAATGGATACAACTGTTGGCGGTGCGTTATCAACTGTACCAGTGAATGTCTGGTCTTCTGCAGGATTGGATGAGGTACCTGTCACAGTGCCTGGTGATGCAGAATAAGTCACATCTGGAGTATCAGAGGTAGTAATACCTGACACTGTAAGGGTTATGATATCAGATGAGCCTCCAGGATCAGAGTTTGCAGATACGGCTCCAGTGGAGAGGGTAAAGCCTTGACCGCCAGTTGTTGAGACGTCTATGTTTTCGCTATACGTAATAGTTATGATATTATCAGAGTCTACAGAGGCTGCAGTGATACTTGGCGGAGTAACAACTGGTGGAGCAATGTTGTTTTCAACTGTAGCTGCATCAAAGCTGGCAAGAGAATTTGGAAGGAGAGTAAATGGTTTTGCCAGCGTGTACTCGTTTACGTCATTGCCACTACTACCTACAACAAACATCTTGGCTCCATTAGCAGAGAAGACCAGGCCGGTTGGAGACGATTCTTGTGATGATACGGAGAAAGAGCCTGCAAAGGATGCAGTGGATACGTCAAAGGGGGTAGTTAGTGTGTACTCGTTTACGTCATCGCCACTAGTACCTACAACAAACATCTTGGCTCCATTAGCAGAGAAGGCCACGCCATGTGGAAATGTGTCTTGTGATGCCACTGAGAAAGAGTCGACAAAGACTGCAGTGGATACGTCAAAGGGGGTAGATAGTGTGTACTCGTTTACGTCATCGCCATTAAAACCTACAACAAACATCTTGGCTCCATTAGTGGAGAAGGCCAGGCCGGTTGGAGATGTCTCTTGTGATGCCACTGGAAAAGAGTCGACAAAGGATGCAGCAGATACGTCAAAGGGGGTAGATAGTGTGTACTCGTTTACATCCTGGCCATTAGCACCTACAACAAACATCTTCTCACCATTAGCAGAGAAGGCCAGGCCTTGTGGAGATGTCTCTTCTGATGATACGGAGAAAGAGCCGGCAACGGTTGCAGTGGATACATCAAAGGGAGTAGATAAGGTGTACTCGTTTACGTTATCGCCACCATTACCTACAACAAACATCTTGGCTCCATTAGCAGAGAAGGCCAGGCCTCGTGGAGATGATTCTTGTGATGATACTGAGAAAGAGTCGACAAAGGATGGAGATGCAGTGTCATCTATGCTGCCGGTATTCTTGGAGTATGCCAGACTGATACCATCATCATCATCAAGCATACCACTAAGGGAGAGGGTAACTGTGTCTCCATCGGCTGCAATTGCATTAACAGTTGGGCTTGTGGTGATGTCACCGGATAACACAAAGTCTCCGGGGGCCGTAGAGTTGAGTGTAATCTCCTCAGATAGTATGAGATCAATGGTAGTTGTGCTGGCAGTTCCAATGGATACAACTGTTGGCGGTGCGTTATCAGTAGTACCAATAGTCTGGTCTTCTGCAGAATTTGATGAGGCATCAGTTACACTGCCTGATGCGGCAGTATAAGTCACATCTGGCGTATCAGAGGTAGTAATGCCTGACACTGTAAGGGTTATGATACTAGATGAGCCTCCAGGATCAGAGTTTGCAGATACGGCTCCAGTGGAGAGGCTAAAGCCTGCGCCGTTAACTGTGCTGACATCTACATCCTCGCTATACGTAATAGTTATGGTACTGACCGAATCAACAGAGGCTGCAGTGATACTAGGCGGTGGAGCAATAATGTTGTTTGTAACTGGAGATGCTGCAAAGCTGGCAAGGGAGTTTGGGAGAATAGAAAATGGTTTTGCCAGCGTGTACTCGTTTACGTCATCGCCTTCATTACCTAAAACAAACATCTTGTATCCATCAGCAGAGAAGGCCAGGCTTCGTGGAGCTGTGTCTTCTGATGATATGGAGAAAGAGCCTGCAAAGGTTGCAGAAGATACATCAAAGGGAACAGTTAGTGTGTACTCGTTTACCTCATCGCCATCAAAACCTACAACAAACATCTTGTATCCATTAGCAGAGAAGGTAAGGTCGTATGGAGCTGATTCTTGTGATCTCACTGAGAAAGAGTCGACATGAATTGCAGAAGTTACATCAAAGGGGGTAGATAGGGTGTACTCGTTTACATCCTGGCCATTACCACCTACAACAAACATCTTGGCTCCATCAGCAGAGAAGGCAAGACCTCGTGGAGTTGTGTCTTCTGATGATACTGAGAAAGAGTTGACAAAGTCTGCAGTAGATACATCAAAGGGGGTAGATAGGGTGTACTGGTTTACATCATCGCCATTATTACCTACAACAAACATCTTGGCTCCATTAGCAGAGAAGGCCAGGCCTAGTGGAGTTGTGTCTTCTGATGATACGGAGAAAGCGTCTGCAAAGGTTGCAGTGGATACATCAAAGGGGGTAGATAAGGTGTACTCGTTTACATTCTGACGAGCAGTACCTAAAACAAACATCTTCTCACCATCAGCAGAGAAGGCAAGACCGGTTGTAAAGAATTCTTGTGATACTACGGAGAAAGCGCTGTCAAAGGATGGAGATGCAGTATCATCTATGCTGCCGGTGCTTTTGGAATATGCCAGACTGATATCATCATCATCATCAAGTGAATCACTAAGGGTGAGGGTAACTATATCATTATTGGCTGTAACTGCATTAACAGTCGGGCTTGTGGTGATGTCACCAGACAACACAAAGTCTTCAGGAGCTGGAGAGCTGACTGTTATATCCTCAGATAAAGTGAGATTAATGCTAGTTGTGCTGGCAGTTCCAATGGATAGAACTGTTGGCGGTGCGTTATCAACAGTACCAATAGTCTGGTCTTCTGCAGGAATTGATGAGACATCTGCCACAGTGCCTGATGATGCAGTGTAAATCACATCTGGCGTATCAGAGGTGGTGGTAATGCCTGACACTGTAAGCGTAATAATACTAGATGAGCCTCCAGGATCAGAGTTTGCAGATATGGTTCCATCAGAGAGGGTAAAGCCTTGACCGTCAGTTGTTGTGACATCCACATCCTCGCTATACGTAACAGTTATGATACTATCAGAGTCTACAGAGGCTGCAGTGATACGTGGCGGTGCGTTATCAGTAGTACCAGTGAAGGTCTGGTCTTCTGCAGGATTGGATGAAACATCAGTTACACTGCCCTGTGCTGCAGTGTAAGTCACATCTGGCGTATCAGAGGTGGTGGTAATGCCTGACACTGTAAGGGTGATAATACTAGATGAACCTCCAGGATCAGAGTTTGCAGATACGACTCCAGTGGAGAGTGCAAAGCCTGCTCCATTAACTGTGCTGACATCTATATCCTCGCTATACGTAACAGTTATGGTACTAGCAGAATCCACAGAGGCTGCAATGATACTTGGCGGAGTAACATCTGGTGGCGGTGGAGTAACAACTGGTGGTGGAGTAACAACTGGTGGTGGTGAAGCAATGTTGTTTGCAACTGGAGATGCTGCAAAGCTGGCAAGGGAGTTTGGAAGGATAGAAAACGGTTTTGCCAGCGCGTACTCGTATACGGCATCGTCACTAGTACCTACGACAAACATCTTGGCTCCATTAGCAGAGAATGCCAGACCGGTTGGGGATGTTTCTTCTGATAACACTGAGAAAGAGCCGGCAAATTCTGCAGAAGATACGTCAAAGGGGGCAGCTAGTGTGTACTGGTGTACGTCATCGTTACCATTACCTACTACAAACATCCTGGCTCCATCAGCAGAGAAGGCCAAACCGAATGGAGATGTGTCTTGTAGTACCACTGAGAAAGAGCTGTCAAAGACTGCAGTAGATACGTCAAAGGGGGTAGCCAGTGCGTACTGGTGTACGTCATCGTCATCACTACCTACGACAAACATCTTGGCGCCATCAGCAGAGAAGGCCAAACCGGTTGGAGATGTGTCTTGTAATGCCACTGAGAAAGAGTCGACAAAGACTGCAGAAGATACGTCAAAGGGTGCAGCTAGTGTGTACTCGTTTACGTTATCGCTATTAAGACCTACAACAAACATCTTGCCTCCATCAGCAGAGAATGCCAGGCCGGCTGGAGATGATTCCTGTGATGCCACTGAGAAAGAGTCGACAAAGACTGCAGAAGATACGTCAAAGGGTGCAGCTAGTGTGTACTCGTTTACGTCATCGTCACTACTACCTACAACAAACATCTTGTATCCATCAGCAGAGAAGGCCAAACCGATTGGAGATACGTCTTGTGATGACACTGAGAAAGAGTCGACAAAGGATGGAAGTGCAGTGTCATCTATGCTGCCGGTACTTTTGGTGTATGCCAGGTTAATGAGATCATCATCATCAAGTATACCACTAAGGGAGAGGGTGACTGTGTCTCCAGCAGCGGCAATTGCAGTTACAGTCGGGTTTGTAGATATGGTACCAGACAACACAAAGTCTCCGGGGGCCGTAGCGTTGAGTGTAATCTCCTCAGATAAAATAAGATTAATGGTAGTTGGGCCGGCAGTTCCAATGGATAAGACGGTTGGCGGGGCGTTATCAGCTGTACCAGTGAAGGTCTGGTCTTCTGCAGGAATTGATAAAGCATTAATCACAGTGCCTGATGTGGCAGTGTAAGTCACATCTGGAGTATCAGAGGTGGTGGCAATGCCTGATACTGTAAGGGTGATAATATCAGTCAAGCCTCCAGGATCAGAGTTTGCAGATACGACTCCAGTGGAGAGTGCAAAGCCCTGACCGTCAGTTGTGCTGACGTCTACATCCTCGCTATACGTAATGGTTATGATATTATCAGAGTCTACAGAGGCTGCAGTGATGCTTGGCGGAGTAACATCTGATGGTGGAGCAATGCTGTTTTCAACTATAACTGCTGCAAAGCTGGCAAGGGAGTTTGGGAGTAAAGTAAATGGTTTTGCCAGCGTGTACTCGTTTATGTCATTGCCAGCATTACCTACAACAAACATCTTCTCACCATTAGCAGAGAATGCCAGGCCTTCTGGAGATGTGTCTTGTGATGCCACTGAGAAAGAGCCTGCAAAGGATGCAGTAGATACGTCAAAGGGGGCAGCCAGTGCGTACTCGTTTACGTCATCGCCATTATTACCTAAAACAAACATCTTCTCACCATTAGCAGAGAAGGCCAGGTCAAATGGAGTTAGGTCTTGTGATGCCACTGAGAAAGAGTCGACAAAGGATGCAGTAGATACGTCAAAGGGAGTAGATAAGATGTACTCGTTTACGTCATCGCCATTATTACCTACAACAAACATCTTCCCACCATCAGCAGAGAAGGCAAGGCCTTGTGGAGATGTGTCTTGTGATGCCACTGAGAAAGAGTCGACAAAGGATGCAGTAGATACGTCAAAGGGAGTAGATAAGGTGTACTCGTTTACATCCTGGCCACTAGTACCTACAACAAACATCTTGGCGCCATTAGCAGAGAAGGCAAGGCCTAGTGGAGATGTGGCTTGTGATGATACGGAGAAAGAGACGACAAAGGATGCAGTAGATACGTCAAAGGGGGCAGATAGTGTGTACTCATTTACATCCTGGCCACTAGTACCTAAAACAAACATCTTGGCGCCATTAGCAGAGAAGGCCAGGCCGGTTGGAAATGTGTCTTCTGATGATACGGAGAAAGAGCCTGCAAAGGATGGAGATGCAGTGTCATCTATGCTGCCAGTGCTTTTGGAATATTCCAGATTGATATCATCATCATAATCAAGTATACCACTAAGGGAGAGGGTAACTGTGTCTGCATTGGCTGCAATTGCAGTTACAGTCGGGTTTGCAGTGATATCACCAGATAGCACAAAGTCTTCAGGGGCTGCAGAGTTTACTGTAATCTCCTCAGATAAGATGAGATTAATGGTAGATGGGCCGGCAGTTCCAATGGATACAACTGTTGGCGGTGCGTTATCAGTAGTACCAATAGTCTGGTCTACTGCAGGATTAGATGAGGCATCTGTCACAGTACCTGATGATGCAGTGTAAGTCACATCTGGCGTATCAGAGGTGGTGGTAATACCTGACACTGTAAGCGTAATAATACTAGATGAACCTCCAGGATCAGAGTTTGCAGATACGACTCCATCAGAGAGGCTAAAGCCTTGACCGTCAGTTGTTGAGACATCCACATCCTCGCTATACGTAACAGTTATGGTACTATCAGAGTCTACAGAGGCTGCAGTGATACGTAGTGGAGCAATGTTGTTTTCAACTGCAACTGCTTCAAAGCTGGCAAGGGAGTTTGGAAGGAAAGTAAACGGTTTTGCCAGCGTGTACTCGTTTACGTCATTGCCACTATTACCTACGACAAACATCTTGGCTCCATTAGCAGAGAAGGCAAGGCCTCGCGGGGATGATTCTTCTGATGCCACTGAGAAAGAGCCGGCAAAGACTGCAGAAGATACGTCAAAGGGGGCAGCCAGTGCGTACTCGTTTACGTCATCGCCATCATTACCTACAACAAACATCTTGGCTCCATCAGCAGAGAAGGCCAGGCCTGCTGGATCTGATTCTTGTGATGCCACTGAGAAAGAGCTGTCAAAGACTGCAGAAGATACGTCAAAGGGGGCAGCCAGTGTGTACTCGTTTACGTTATCGCTATTAAAACCTGCAACAAACATCTTGGCGCCATCAGCAGAGAATGCCAGGCCGGTTGGAGTTGATTCTTGTGATGATACGGAGAAAGAGCCGGCAAAGACTGCAGAAGATACGTCAAAGGGGGCAGCCAGTGCGTACTCGTTTACGTCATCGCCATCATTACCTACGACAAACATCTTGGCGCCATTAGCAGAGAAGGCAAGACCTCGCGGGGATGTGTCTTGTGATGATACGAAGAAAGAGCCGGCAAAGACTGCAGAAGATACGTCAAAGGGGGCAGCCAGTGCGTACTCGTATACGGCATCGCCATCATTACCTACGACAAACATCTTGGCGCCATTAGCAGAGAAGGCAAGACCTCGCGGGGATGTGTCTTGTGATGATACTGAGAAAGAGTCGACAAAGGATGGAGATATAATATCATCTATGCTGCCGGTATTTTGGGTATATGCCAGACTGATATCATCATCATAATCAAGCATACCACTAAGGGAGAGGGTAACTATATCATTATCTGCAGTAATTGCATTAACAGTCGGGGTTGTGGTGATGTCACCAGATAACACAAAGTCTTCGGGGGCTGCAGAGTTTACTGTAATATCCTCAGATAAAATAAGATTAATGGTAGTTGGGCCGGCAGTTCCAATGGATAAGACGGTTGGCGGTGCGTTATCAGTAGTACCAGTGAAGGTCTGGTCTTCTGCAGGATTGGATGAGGCATCTGTCACAGTGCCTGATGTGGCAGTGTAAGTCACATCTGGCGTATCAGAGGTGGTGGTAATACCAGATACTGTAAGGGTGATAATATCAGTCAAGCCTCCAGGATCAGAGTTTGCAGTTACTTCTCCAGCTGAGAGGGTAAAGCCTTGACCGTCAGTTGTTGTGACATCCACATTCTCGCTATACGTAATGGTTATGGTACTATCAGAATCCACAGAGGCTGCAGTGATACTTGGTGGAGCAATGTTGTTTGCAACTGCAACTGCTGCAAAGCTGGCAAGGGAGTTTGGAAGGAAAGTAAACGGTTTTGCCAGTGTGTACTCGTTTACGTCATTGCCACTATCGCCTAAAACAAACATCTTGGCGCCATCAGCAGAGAAGGCAAGGCCTGTTGGAGATGTGTCTTGTGATGCCACTGGAAAAGAGCCTGCAAAGACTGCAGTAGATACGTCAAAGGGGGTAGCTAGTGTGTACTCGTTTACGTCATTGCCACTACCACCTACGACAAACATCTTGGCACCATCAGCAGAGAAGGCAAGGCCTGATGGAGATGAGTCTTGTGATGCCACTGAGAAAGAGCCTGCAAAGACTGCAGAAGATACGTCAAAGGGGGTAGCTAGCGTGTACTGGTTTACGTCATCGCCATTATTACCTGCAACAAACATCTTGGCGCCATCAGCAGAGAAGGCAAGGCCTCGCGAGGATGACTCTTGTAATGCCACTGAGAAAGAGCCTGCAAAGACTGCAGTAGATACGTCAAAGGGGGTAGCTAGTGTGTACTGGTTTACGTCACTGCCACTACTATCTACGACAAACATCTTGGCGCCATCAGCAGAGAAGGCAAGGCCTCGCGGGGATGACACTTGTGATTCCACTGAGAAAGAGCCTGCAAAGACTGCAGTAGATACGTCAAAGGGGGCAGTCAGTGTGTACTGGTTTACGTCATCGCCAATAGTACCTACGACAAACATCTTGGCGCCATCAGCAGAGAAGGCAAGGCCTCGCGGGGATGACTCTTGTGATGCCACTGAGAAAGAGCCTGCAAAGGATGGAGATATAATATCATCTATGCTGCCGGTACTTTTGGTATATGCCAGACTGATAATATCATCATCATCAAGTATACCACTAAGGGTGAGGGTAACTATATCATTATCTGATGCAACTGCATTAACAGTCGGGGTTGTGGTGATATCACCAGATAACACAAAGTCTCCGGGGGCCGTAGCGTTGAGTGTAATCTCCTCAGATAAAATAAGATTAATGGTAGTTGGGCTGGCAGTTCCAATGGATAAGACGGTTGGCGGTGCGTTATCAGCTGTACCAGTGAAGGTCTGGTCTTCTGCAGGAATTGATAAAGCATTAATCACAGTGCCTGATGATTTAGTATAAGTCACATCTGGAGTATCAGATGTGCCAATACCTGACACTGTAAGCGTAATAATATCAGTCAAGCCTCCAGGATCAGAGTTTGCAGATACGACTCCAACTGAGAGGGCAAAGCCTTGACCGTCAGTTGTTGTGACATCTACATCCTCGCTATACGTAACAGTTATGGTACTATCAGAGTCTACAGAGGCTGCAGTGATACGTAGTGGAACAATGTTGTTTGCAACTGGAGATGCTGCAAAGCTGGCAAGGGAGTTTGGGAGAATAGTAAATGGTTTTGTCAGCGTGTACTCGTATACGGCATCGCCATCATTACCTACGACAAACATCTTTGCGCCATCAGCAGAGAAGGCAAGGCCGACTGGAGATGTGTCTTCTGATGCCACTGAGAAAGAGCCGGCAAATTCTGCAGTAGATACGTCAAAGGGGGCAGTTAATGTGTACTCGTTTACGTCATCGTCATTAAAACCTGCAACAAACATCTTGGCGCCATCAGCAGAGAAGGCAAGGCCGGTTGGAAATGTGTCTTGTGATGCCACTGAGAAAGAGTCGACAAAGACTGCAGAAGATACGTCAAAGGGGGCAGATAGCGTGTACTCGTTTACGTCATCGCCATCATAACCTGCAACAAACATCTTGGCGCCATCAGCAGAGAAGGCCAGGCCGGATGGAGACGATTCTTGTGATGATACGGAGAAAGAGTCGACAAAGACTGCAGAAGATACGTCAAAGGGGGCAGATAGCGTGTACTCGTTTACGTCCTGACCAATAACACCTACAACAAACATCTTGGCTCCATCAGCAGAGAAGGCAAGACCGGCCGGAGATGTCTCTTGTGATACTACTGAGAAAGAGTCGACAAAGGTTGCAGCAGATACGTCAAAGGGGGTAGTTAGCGTGTACTCGTTTACATCCTGACCAGCAATACCTACAACAAACATCTTGGTTCCATCAGCAGAGAAGGCAAGACCGGCTGGAAATGTATCTTCTGATGACACTGAGAAAGAGCCGGCAAAGGATGCAAGTGCGATATCATCTATGCTGCCGGTACTTTGGGTGTATGCCAGATTAATGACATCATCACTATCAAGCGTACCGCTAAGGGTGAGGGTGACTGTGTCTCCAGCAGCTGCAATTGCAGTTACAGTCGGGTCTGTGGATATCTCACCGGACAACACAAAGTCTCCGGGGGCCGTAGCGTTGAGTGTAATCTCCTCAGATAAAATAAGATTAATGGTAGTTGGGCTGGCAGTTCCAATGGATAAGACAGTTGGCGGTGCGTTATCAGTCGTACCTATAGTCTGGTCTTCTGCAGGATTGGATGAACCATCCTCCACACTACCTGATGTGGCAGTGTAAGTCACATCTGGCGTATCAGAGGTGGTGGTAATGCCAGACACTGTAAGCGTAATAATATCAGATAAACCTCCAGGATCAGAGTTTGCAGTTACTTCTCCAACTGAGAGGCTAAAGCCTGCGCCGTTAGTTGTGGTGACATCTACATCCTCGCTATACGTAACAGTTATGGTATCAGCAGAATCCACAGAGGCTGCAGTGATACGTGGCGGTGTAACATCTGGTGGTGGGGCAATGTTGTTTGTAACTGGAGATGCTGCAAAGCTGGCAAGGGAGTTTGGGAGAATAGTAAATGGTTTTGCCAGCGTGTACTCATTTACGTCCTGACCAAGACTACCTACAACAAACATCTTTGATCCATCAGCAGAGAAGGCAATACCGTGTGGAGATGTGTCTTGTGATGCCACTGAGAAAGAGCCGGCAAAGGATGCAGAAGATACGTCAAAGGGAGTAGTTAGTGTGTACTCGTTTACGTCATCGCCACTACCACCTACAACAAACATCTTCTCACCATCAGCAGAGAAGGCAAGGCCTCGCGGGGATGTCTCTTGTGATCTCACTGAGAAAGAGCTGTCAAAGGATGCAGTAGATACATCAAAGTGGGTAGCCAGGGTGTACTCGTGTACGCTATCACTATTACTACCTACAACAAACATCTTGGATCCATCAGCAGAGAAGGCAAGGTTTCGTGGTTCTAAGTCTTGTTGTGATACTCGGAAAGCGTCGACATAGGATGCAGTAGATACGTCAAAGGGGGTAGTTAGTGTGTACTCGTTTACATCCCTACCACTAAAATCTACAACAAACATCTTCTCACCATTAGTAGAGAAGGCAACGCCGTATGGAGATGTGGCTTGTGATGATACGGAGAAAGAGTCGACAAAGGATGCAGTAGATACGTCAAAGGGGGTAGATAGGGTGTACTCGTTTACTCTATCGTTACCACCACTTACAACAAACATCTTCTCACCATTAGCAGAGAAGGCAAGACCTCGTAGACTTGTGTCTGATCTCACTGGGAAAGAGTCGACAAAGGATGATGGAGATGTAGTGTCACCTATGCTGCCGGTACTCTTGGAGTATGCCAGATTAATGTCATCATCATAATCAAGTGCGCCACTAAGGGTGAGGGTGACTATATCATTATTAGCTGTAATTGTATCTACAGTCGGGCTTGTGGTGATATCACCAGACAACACAAAGTCTCCGGGAGCTGCAGAGTCTACTGTAATCTCCTCAGATAAAATAAGATTAATGGTAGTTGGGCTGGCAGTTCCAATGGATACAACTGTTGGCGGTGCGTTGTCAACTGTATCAGTGAAGGTCTGGTCTTCTGCAGGATTGGATGAGACATCTGTCACAGTACCTGATGATGCAGTGTAAATCACATCTGGCGTATCAGATGTGGTAATGCCTGATACTGTAAGGGTGATAATACTAGATGAGCCTGCAGGATCAGAGTTTGCAGATACTTCTCCAACTGAGAGGGTAAAGCCTTGACCGTTAGTTGTTGCGACATCTATGTTTTCGTTGTATGTAATAGTTATGCTACTATCAGAATCCACAGAGGCTGCAGTGATACGGGGCGGTGTAATAAGGTTGTTTGTGACTGTAGCTGCTGCAAAGCTGGCAAGGGAGTTTGGGAGAATAGTAAACGGTTTTGCCAGCGTGTACTCATTTACGTCATTGCCAATACTACCTACAACAAACATCTTGGCTCCATCAGCAGAGAAGGCCAGACCTCGTGGGGATGTGTCTTGTGATGACACTGGGAAAGAGCCGGCAAAGACTGCAGTAGATACGTCAAAGGGGGTAGCCAGTGTGTACTCGTTTACGTCATCGCCAATACTACCTAAAACAAACATCTTGGCTCCATTAGCAGAGAATGCAAAACTATGTACGGATGTGTCTTGTGATGAGACTGAGAAAGAGCTGTCAAAGACTGCAGTAGATACGTCAAAGGGGGTAGCCAGGGTGTACTCGTTTACGTCATCTCTAGCATCACCTAAAACAAACATCTTGGCGCCATCAGCAGAGAAGGCAAGGCCTCGTGGAATTCTGTCTTGTGATGACACGGAGAAAGCGTCGACATAGGTTGCAGAAGATACATCAAAGGGGGTAGCCAGGGTGTACTCGTGTACGCTATCGCTATTATTACCTACAACAAACATCTTGGCGCCATCAGCAGAGAAGGCAAGACCGGCTGGAAATGTCTCTTGTGATGATACTGAGAAAGAGTCAACAAAGGTTGCAGTAGATACGTCAAAGGGGGTAGTTAGTGTGTACTCGTTTACGTCATCGCCAATACTACCTGTAACAAACATCTTGCCTCCATCAGCAGAGAAGGCAATGCCTAGTGGGAATAATTCTTCTGATGCCACTGAGAAAGAGTCGACAAAGGATGGAGATGCAGTATCATCTATGCTGCCGGTACTTTTGGTGTATGCCAGACTAATATCATCATCATCATAAAGTTTACCACTAAGGGAGAGGGTAACGATATCATTATTAGCTGTAATTGCATTAATAGTCGGGTTTGTGGCGATGTCACCAGATAACACAAAGTCTTCGGGAGCCGGAGAGCTGAGTGTAATCTCTTCAGATAAAGTGAGATTAATGGTAGTTGTACTGGCAGTTCCAATGGATAGAATAGTTGGCGGGGCGTTATCAACTGTACCAATAGTCTGGTCTTCTGCAGCATTTGCTGACTCATCAGTTACACTGCCCTGTGATGCAGTATAAGTCACATCTGGAGTATCAGAGGTAGTGGTAATACCTGATACTGTAAGCGTTATGGTATCAGATAAACCTGCAGGATCAGAGTTTGCAGATACTACTCCAGTAGAGAGGGCAAAGCCTGCGCCGTTAACTGTGCTGACGTCTACATTTTCGCTGTACGTGAGGGTTATGCTACTGGCCGAATCAACAGAGGCTGCAGTGATTGTCGGTATATCTTCGGCATATGCTACACCACTACTACCACCACCCCCCCCCCCCTCTCCTTCTCCAGAGGGAATAATATACAGAGTCAGCAATAATGTAGAGAGCAAAATGATATGAAGGGCCGTTTTCACATTATTAAAAATAAAATAGTGGCTTATATCATTATGCATGAACGTTTTCAGTGCCTTTTGTGTTTGCCACAATTGAGTTATCATTATCTGGTCTCATGGTCTAACATTAAATACTGTAATTTCATATTGCCCTTGATTTTCATAAAAACCTCATCTGTTCTCCAAGTTTCAGATACCCCTGGAACTAACTAACTAACTGAGACTTGGGCATAACTAATTCAATTTTTTAATCAATTTCTCAAATTATTCAAATGAAAAAAGCCAAGGATCTCTACAATATTATTTCATCATATCATGAATGTAAAAATCCCCAGCAATATTCTATCTGAATCATTTCTTATTGGTGTTTTGTATCTGGTTGGAACACTCTCTTTGTATGAAGACATTCTAAAACGTGGCAGACCATATGTCTACCCAACTGTATTAATGGTACAACTGTACATCATAAAATCATGGATGAGAATTCCAAGCAACAATACGTTTCATTATTTTCTTTCAATCAAATGTAACAATGACAAACTGCTCAAGGTTTGCAGACTAACACAAATCCCAGACAGAGTACCATTGACAGAAGATTTCAGAATCTTCCAATTACACAGATGATCAGCAGTATGGGAAACCTGTTTGTTTCAGAAAAAATAGTAGAGAACAAATCCGCATCAGCTGATGGTTCCATGCTAAAGGCTGCAGGTCCAGTATGGCACAAATCAGACATGAAGAATAGTCGTTTACCAATTTCAGGAATTGATACGGATGCCAAATGGGGATATTCCAAATCAAAGGGTTGGATATTTGGATACAAATTACACATGAGTTGTAGTACTGGCAAACTAATTGTTCCATTGTCAGCTAATCTCAGCACTGCAAATGTTCATGACAGTCAATGTATTGCACACTAGTTGAACCACTTTCAGGATTAGTCAAGAATATTCTATGTGATCCTGCATATGATGATTCCAAATTATATCGTTTTAGCAACAAAAAACATCTCAGATTGATTACTCCAATAAGGCAATACCCGCATACTCCGCCAGAAAGAATTAATCTTGCAGAGTTTTACAATTCTGTGATTGGTCAAGAGTTGTACAGGGATAGAAAAATCTCAATTGAACCACTCTTTGAGATACTAAAAAGTACGTTTAGAATTGGTATATTGCCAGTAAAAGGATTTGATAGCGTGAAATCATTTGTGTTGATTTGTGTGCTGGTGTATCAGTTGGCAGTTACTACAACTGTGTAATTGGCAATGAGAATCCAAGAGTTGTAAGAAGAATGCTTTGCTGTTAAATAATTTTAGATTTTATTTTTGTGAATTAGTTATGCCCAAGTCTCATGTATATGAATCATTTGTACCTGAAAAATACTATAGAGACTTGCGCAGTCTGGTAAGGACAAGACTAAACCGCGTACACAATGTCTCAAAACACAAAAATATGATTCATGCAATACTTGCAAAATATGATTACACTCAACCAACCATAAAGACATTCTCACAAAAGGGAATCAAATGGTTGCATGAAATTAATCTGACAGAAATTGACAGAATGGCAATGAATGCATATCTTGAAAACATTGAAATGAATCAAAAACAAATTGATACATTTGAGATAAAGATTGCAGCAATTAGCAATGAAGATGAAAGAACAAGATTAATCATGACAATACCTGGAATAAACTATGTGACGGCATTGACGATAATTGCAGAGATAGTTGACATCAAGAGATTTGCAACAGCAGAAAAATTAGTTTCATATGCAGTACTTGCACCATCACACAGAGATAGTGCAGAGATACACAAAGGAGGAGCAATAACAAAGAGAGGTTCTGCATGGTTGCGCAATACAATGATAGATGCTGCAAATACTACGATACGATTTGATCCAGGGATAGAATCGTTTTATTCAAGAATTGCCAAAAGAAGAGGAAGACAAAAGGCAAAGGTAGCAGCTGCAAGACAAATGCTTGAGATAATATGGCATGCTAACAAACTGTGAGGAATATGGAACACAAAATCATGAGTTGACGCAGCGAAAGTATAAGAAGATGGAAATCAAATCACAAGCGTCCTGATTCAGCAAACTGCACTAAGAAATAATCCACAGTAGGATAAGAGACGATTTCGTATGGGAGTACCGTTGATCCTACTAATGTAATAACAGAAGGAGTTGTATCTGATAAAGTTCCACTGTTAGGAAGAATAGCAGATATGAAATCTATTGTTGTACTAGTATCAACAAACCAATACCAACGATCATCAAATACTGCTTGTCCTGAAAATGTTTCAGGAGCAAAAAACAGTTGAGTATTATTCATTCCAGGCAGGAATTCAAAATTGAAAGTTTGTCCTTTGTCTTGTGAATATGATAAGAAATTCAAGTCATTAGAATAAGCCAAACTTTCATTAGCAGTATCATTTTGTAAAAATTATGGGGTTATTTGGTTCAAAAGAAAATCCAGAAGATTTAATGTATAAAGCAATGTCTATGATGGAAAAAAATCAACCAAAGGCAGCTATCTCATTATTTGATAAAATACTAAAACAAGATTCAAAAAATGTTTCAGCATTATTAA
Source organism: Candidatus Nitrosopumilus sp. (assembly GCA_965248045.1). GTDB lineage: Archaea > Thermoproteota > Nitrososphaeria > Nitrososphaerales > Nitrosopumilaceae > Nitrosopumilus. Next base: position 227,758 of record CBDFIG010000002.1, on the reverse strand, counting down.
ACAAGGGTTTAGCTCTAAATCAGAGAAAAAAATACAGTGACTCAATTACATGTTTTGATAAATTAATAGAAATTAATCCAAAAGATTCACAGGCATTTAACAACAAAGGAATTGCAATGGCAGAAATGGGAAATATTCAAGATGCATCAGAATGTTATGACAAAGCAATAGAAGCAGATTCAAAATATGCTGCAGCATATTTTAACAAAGGAGTATTGCTTGACAAATTACAAGAACACGAAGAAGCCATAGAATCTTTAAACAAAGCAATTTCAATAGACCCAAGAAAACCAAATGCTATGGTCTACAAAGGAATTGTATTAGGTAAAATGAAAAAACATGAAGAATCTCTAAACTGTTTTCAAAATATTTGTAGAAAATATCCTAATAATCAAGATGCATTTTTTCAAAAAGGTATTCAGTTAGCAGAATTAGGACAACATGAAAAAGCACTTAAGGTATTTGATGAGATTCTTACAAAATTCAATGACAATGTAAACGTAATTTATGCAAAATCACGAAGTAAAGCAGCATTGGAACAATATCCTGAAGCATTAGACTTGTTAAAACAAGCAGTTTCTAAAAACCCAAAATTAATTCGTACATGGGCAAAAGAAGAAAAAGCATTTACAAATTTGCACAACAACGACAAATTTAGAGCATTAGTAAAGCTATAGAACTTTTTTTCTTACAGCATCAATTCTAAGTAGTCCTACTTTCTTTTTTGGTCCAATCAATCTAGCCTCGAAAATTGGAACATAAACCTCAGTGATTTCTCTCAAAACAAACTCATCATTAAGATCACGGACATCTGTTTCTGCAGGTTTTTTGAGTTGATATTCAAGTTTTCCAATTGCCGCAGCATAAGTCATCTCTGGTTTTTTGACATTTTGCTGGTTTTTTTCTAAAATTCGTTTTGGGTAATTTTCAATAGTCTTTGAATTAATTTTAAATGGGAATTTTATGTCATGGCCATGATGATCAAACGTGAGTTCATCTTCTTCTTCGACAAAAACATGTTCTTCTAATTTTAAATCAATCTTGTTTTTTCCATGTTTTCTTGAAAGAGCCTTTGTAAATCCAGATTTTGAGCGTATAGGAAAAAGACCACCACCCAACACAACATCACGAATATTATAATTTACAGAAATAGTTTGAGTTGCTTTTCGGTAATAATCAGCCATATATTTTCCTGAAACCATCAAAATACATTCATGAAATAATTTCAACGAATGAACGTGTACTTGTTCTTTTTTTGGACGAGAAAGCAAAGATTTGAAGGGAGTTGTTTTCTTTTGTTCAACAATCTCCATAGCTTCTGTTTCATCAATATTTTTTCGTAAAACAATTGTCTTTACATCATAACTCTTTGCCAAAACTACACAAAGTACACAATTCCATCTATTAAACCAATTCTGTTAGGAAAGAAATAATAGAATTGAGATGATACAAAAAACATGGGAACAGCAAAAAAAGGCAGATATATTGAAAAACTACTAAAAAAGGCAGACAAAGCACTACAAGAAGGGGTCAAAAGAGCAGATGAAGTGTTAGAAGATGCAGTAGAAATTGGAACATTAACTGCAAAGCAAGCCACAAAGAAAAGCAAAGAGATTCGTAAACAAGTAAAAAAAGAAAGAGAGACATTACAGAAAAAAGGAATTAAAAGAATCAATGAAGGGATTGCATCTGCAAAAAATGTAACTTCAAATCCCAATGAAGACTTGGACATATTAAAAAAACTTGGAAAATTAAGAACAAATGGAGTAATCACAGAAAAAGAATTCCAAGCAAAGAAAAAGAAGATTTTGAGTCGAATTTAATATGCAAAAATCAAACATATTTGGATCAAGTGATAAAAGACAAGTAAATCCAAAGTGGTTTACAAACAAAACATGGATGAAGGTTCTTTCAGATAAAATAAAATCAAAAGATCAAGACATCTATCATGTTCATTTTGAGAAAGGTTCAAAAACTAAACTGCATTGGCATAATGGAAATCAAGTATTAATTGCAACAAAAGGTAAAGGAAGTCTCGAAATTTTTCGAAAATATGGTTCAAGTAAAACTAATTTCAAGATAAAAAGAAAAGAGAAAATTACTCTTAATGAAGGCGATATAGTGCATATTCCAGCAAAAACTCTACATACACATGGTTCAATTGATAAGAAAAAGACATTTTCCCATATTGCAATAAACATTTTACCTAAAAAAAATACAATATACAAAACTATATGGTATGAATCAGATTTTAAAACCAAAGTTTCAGAAATCATTTAGAAAACATGTCATTAAGAAAAAGTTCTGAAATCAAATCAATAGAAGGAGATGAAGGAAGTAAAATTAAACAATATTTTCATCCACACAACACGCTAAATGGAATTAATTATAGTATTGCACAATTTACATTAGAACCAGGAAAAAAATCTAAACTTCATAAAATGAGTTCATCTGAAATATACTATATTTTAGAAGGAAATGGAAACATAATGATTAATGGAGATACACATCATCTTCAAAAAGATGATTCAGCATATGTTCCTCCAAATTCCAAGCAGTTTATTGAGAATACAGGCTTGATTAATTTGAGATTTTTATGCATAGTAGAACCTGCTTGGAAAGCAGATGATGAAACACTATTAGAATAAAATAGATTTTTGCAAAAATTTGCGTAATTGTTTTTAACATATAACAAATGTCTATTTGTTAGTGAACACATATCAAGCACTCAGAGTGTTAAATGTAAAACAAGATTCATCACAAGAAGTGATCAAAACAGCTTATAGAAAATTGGCATTAGAATTACATCCAGATAAAAATAAAGATAAAAGAGAAGATGCAGAATTTAAGAAAATTACTGAAGCATATAATCATCTTAAGAAAAACCATAAACAACAAAACAATTCAACTCATAACGAATATACTAAAACCAAATCAGAGACAAATTTTAAAAGAAAACCTCAATGGGGAGCTCCTGATGATGGAAAAATTCCTGAACAAGACTGGAGTAAATATACTAAAGAATTTGAAGAAGGGAATCCTGATTTTTGGAAGGAATATGAGAAACAATTCTGGGAGGAATATAATGCGCGCATACGTTCAGATGGTAAAAATGGAGAATATAAGAAAGCAGAAGAGCCTAAAAAACAACCAAACCTTTTCGTTAATGTAGATGAAAGTTTGTGTATTGGTTGTTGTAGTTGTGAAATTATTGCACCAAATGTTTTTGAAATAAACAAAAAAACTCAATCAAATCCAAAATCATCAGTGATAAATCAAAAAGGAGCAGGGATAAACAAAATAATGAATGCCGCACAAACTTGTCCAACAAAGGCAATAAGCGTAGACGACATTAGTGCAAAAGAAAGATTATTTCCTTATTGATTAGATTTTTAATCTATTGTAAAGTTCATCAATTTCAGATTCGGATAGTTTCAAGGTATCGTCAAACATACTATGAATAGCACCTGCAGAATCATCTGTACGTCTTGGAACTAAGTGTATATGAACATGAGGAACTTCTTGTCCAGCTTCTTTTCCATTATGTACTGCAACTAAAGTTGCACCAGTTAGTGCATCTACTTTGGAAATCATCTGGTGAACAAGTGAGAACAAATCATTATTTTCTTCAGAACTCATATCTTGAATTTTTTGATGGTGATTCTTTGGAATTACAAGTACATGTCCCTTTGCAAGAGGAAATGCATCCAAAAAAGATATAGAATTTGATGTTTCTTTAAGAATTTTTACGGGCATCTCACCTGCAATAATTTGGCAAAAAATACAATCCATAGTATTTCATTGAATTTTCAAAATATTAAATCATCGCTTATGAGACAATAGTAGCCCATGCAAGATCTTTACCAAATTTGATAGTTACTTTATCACCTGGATTTAGTGTACAATCTCTAATTGTCTTTGGAACATTATCTGCAGTCTCAACATAACAAACACCGTTATCATTTGTTAAGATCACTACATCTTCAAATACATCTTCACGGATTAGATGCCAAAATGGAAATACCATAGTAGATAAAATAATTCCTGCAGCTACAAAAGCACCAACAAAAACTAACCCAGATTTTTGACTTGAGCTAAGTTCCATATTACCATGTACCGCCATCACCTGAATTTGGATCTAGTTTCTTTTCAGGGATGTTTCCATGTGCTTTTTTCATATGTTTTTTCAAACGTTCAGGGTCATGTAATTCAGTACCACATGTATCACATTTTGTTTGATTTTCCTTGTCTTTGTTGCGTTTGAATAAACCCATTATATGATAAAATTTTGAAATACATTATAAAGGATACTCAAGTTTTTAGAAACTGTGGCAGTAAAAAACATCACAGTTTTGGGTTCTGGAGTAATGGGGCACGGTATTGCTCAAGTTTCAGCAACTGCAGGATACAATGTAGTATTACGAGATATCAAACAAGAATTCTTGGATAAAGCTATGGAGAAAATAAAATGGAGTTTAGATAAACTAGTGTCTAAAGAAAAAATCTCAAAAGAGGAAGGAGATGCAATATTTGCAAGAATCAACCCCATTGTTGATTTGAATGAAGCAGTAAAAGATGCAGAATTAGTAATTGAAGTAGTTCCAGAAATTATGGATTTAAAAAAATCAGTTTATGCTGAATTAGATAAAGCAGCAGCACCAGAAGTAGTCTTTGCATCAAACACAAGTACACTACCAATTACTGAAATAGCAAGTACTACATCACGTCCTGAAAAATTTATAGGAATTCATTTTTTCAACCCACCACAATTAATGAAACTAGTTGAGATTATTCCAGGGGAGAAGACAGCCCAAGAAGTAACTGATTTGACTCAAGAATATGTAAAATCAGTAAACAAACAGGCAGTATTATGTAGAAAAGATGTTCCAGGATTCATAATTAACAGATTGTTTATTCCAATGGTTCATGAAGCATGTTTTCTAAAAGATAGAACAGGAGCAACATTGGAAGAGATTGATTCTGCTGTCAAATTCAAATTAGGATTTCCAATGGGAATTTTTGAGTTAGCTGATTTTACAGGAATGGATGTAATTCATAAAGCTACGACAGAGATGTATCTACGAGACAAAAAAGTAATCAATCCTCATCCACTAGTTGAAAAAATGTTTGATGATAAAAAACTAGGGCAAAAATCAGGTGAAGGGTATTACAAGTATTCAGATGACAAATATGAACGAGTTTCACTCTCAGAAGAATTAGCAACAAAATGTGACCCAATTCAGCTTGTTGCTAACATACTAAACAACGCTGCATGGCTTGTCACAAATGGAGCAAGTGATATTGAAGAGATTGAAAAAGCAGCCCAACTAGGACTAGGACTCAAAAAACCATTGTTTGAAACAGCAAAAGAGATAGGTATCAAAAAAATTGTTGATGAATTAAACAAACTTGCTGAAGAACATGGTGAATTTTACAAGCCAGATCCATTGCTTGTATCTATGCAGTAATTGTACAAAAATTAAAAATTTTAATTCGCAACATAGTATTATTTACGATATAGTAATGGATCAAGTAAATGATTCATTGTTTTTTGTGCGTGTTCAAATTCAATAAACTTGTTCATCTGTAATTTGTCATAATCAGACGAACTGATATTATCATAAAAGAAGGAATTGCCAATTTCAGTGTAGTATTCATCAAGGCATTTTGAACAAATTTTAGTTAATTGGTGTTCTGCCAATAGATGTTGACCATATTTGTATGTGTTAAATATTGCATGTTCTCTTGGATATCCATTCATTGCTATTTCATCTACAATCTTTTTGTGTGGAATGTAATCTTTATCCCATTGTCCATACTTTAATGACCAAGAATCACCAAATTCATCAACTTCAGTAGTTTTACTTGTTTCAGTCAAATGATAAGTATAATCTCTATAGTGACCATCATATGCTTCTAGAAGATTTAACGAATTTCCAATTACTTCAATTCCATGATTGAAATAATTTTGCCTTGTGTTTCTATGAACATCCCATACATCAGTTGCAACCATGTTAAAATCCAATGGTTCTCTAAAGTTGTAAAGTATTGTTATACCCAAACATTCGGATGTAGAATTATCACTACAAGAAACAATACTTGTTTCAACTTGAACATTATCCAAAGCATTTTCAGGATCAATAACTGTTACAGTTTCAGATATACCAGAATGAATATCAAGTTCAATCATTACTTTACTTTCATTGATAGTTTGACTTTTGGCTAATCCAAATGCAAATGAAAAATGTTTGATATAATCAGGTCCTTGATTGTCATAGATTTTAAAATCAGCCTTGTTTGTTTTACCAACATTTACAGTAATTAATGGATAATCTGTGAAAAATCTTTCAACACCAACAGAATATCCATTGAATGTAAATCCATTTGAAACTAATCTATCTCCAGACGAAGTAACGCCAAGTGTTGGTATGACATAATCATCATGGTAATTACTACTACCAGTATTGCTACCAGTATTGCTACCAGTATTGCCACTACCAGTATTGCCACCACCATTATTTCCACCACCACAATTATTGCCAAGACTATCACGAGGTCTATCAGGAGGAGGAGATTTAATACCATGGTCATTATCGGCAAATGCATTTTGAGTCTCATATGGAATTACTCCAATAGCAAACAAAACAGCAACAAAAGTAAATAGTGAAATGGATAATTTTGAATTATTCACATAATTATTTGAAATATTTTTGATATAGGCTGATGCCTGTAATGTTATGTTTCATATTTTTCATAGGATTTCCCAATGTTGGGAATATTGTAATTTAGATTCATTTAGAGCATAAATGATCTTATGTAGCAATTAATTCTAAAATTTTCTTTACTGCCTCTTGAGCAGTGTCAACTCCAATTATTTTGATATTTTTTCTATGATCAATATAACCATCAATGTATGGATCAACAGAACTTCCAAGATTTTTAATTGCCACCATTGGTTTTTTGTGCATGTAAGATGCACATACTTCAGATAATGTACCAGATCCTCCTCCAACAATAATGACTCCATCAGCACTTAATGCATTAAGATAATCACGTGTAAGCCCCATTCCAGTTGGAATTACAATGTCACAAAATTCATTAGCCATAGAAGCATCATCTTGTGGAATTATTCCAACTGTTAAACCATCTGTATCATGTGCCCCATGAGATGCGGCAGTCATCACACCCCCTAATCCTCCATTTATCAAAACAGACTTAGATTTTGCAATTTCTACTCCAACATCATATGCAATTTTTTCATGTTTTGGTGTACAACCATTTGTATTATTACCAATTACCAAAATTTGACGTTTCTTTACCATATTCAAGATTAGGAAAGTGGTTTGAAATATCTTTCTAGATAATTTTATGGTAACTCAGTTTTTCCTTCAAGAATTAATTGAAGTTTTTGGACAAGAAGACCTTGGAATGTAACTTCCATTGGAGTCGTAGATTGTTCAGTTATTTTCTGGCTCTGAGTAATTTGATTTTCTAATCTTTCCCGTATTGCTTGATCAGCCAAGATTTGATGCTTTAGTGAGATTGCTTGTTTTCTGTTACTGACGTATATCTGAACCCAGCAATAGCCTGTTTGGCTATCATCAATTTCTATTTTAGTTATTTTCATGGTAAAATTATCAGATATTTGCTTTTTAGGGTTTCAATTATTCTAACTCATGATCCATAGTTTCTAGCGTAAAGGATATTAGTTAAAAATACAAACCATAATCATGGAAAGACGTTTAATGCCAGTATGTTTTACTGAAAAACAATACAAAATGATCGAAGAATTTGCCAAGAGAAATGGCATGCTTAATGCAAGTCAAGCACTTGAGAAACTATTAAGCAAATAGACACTTTTTGCTATTTTTATTTTGTTTACATTTATAGAAAAGTTGTTTTAAGATTAAAGAAATGGGATTATTTAGTAGAAAGCCAGCATTTTGTGCAGTTTGCAATAAAGAGCTTAAACACAAACACAAACCAAAAAGAGAGTGGAATATCAAAGGAGTACTTTGTGGAGACTGTCATTTTGAGAAATCAAGGGATTTCTACGAAGGAACAGTAAGACAACCATGTGTTGAATGTAAAACAACTCAAAAGATTACAGATTTGTGGGAGCCTCGATGGCAATGGGACATGGAAGGTTTGTTATGCAAAGAGTGTTTTGATAAAAAAGAAGAGAGTCATGTAAAAAAGAAAAATTTTTGTGCATTGTGTGGAGGAAAAATGGGATTGATTAGATTTAATCCAAAAGGGAATTGGAAAGTAGAAGGTCAGCTTTGTAGAGTTTGTTGGGATGAAAAGAAAGCAGAGTTTGGATAAAAGTGGGATTTTTTAAAAAAATTAAATGCAATATTTGTGATAAAAAATTTTCAAAAGAAGAAGAAGTTATGAATCACAAACAGATTGTTCATGGCAAAGATTTACAGTATGATTGTAAAGAATGTAACAAATATTTCTCAAACATGGAAGATATGAGAACCCATTTACAAAGAGAACACAGTTATAAAAAAGACAGATAATTTAGACTGCTTTTACTGTTTTTACTATAGGTGGTCGTTCTTTGGTAAATACTCTGAATCCACAAATACATTTGATTTCAGGTAAACGAGATAATTCAGTGTTAGAAACAGTAGTAGCGCATCTAAGACAAGAATACATCACATCAAAAGTCTCAGCAGGAGTTTCTTCTATTTCATCAATGTTTTCTTCAGCCATGTTTATCATCAAAATTTCGATAATTTAAGGATACCAGATTATGTCAGAGATAATTCAATGTAGACATCATCAGGGATTTTAAGTCTCATTAGTTGTCTTATTGCTTTATCATCAGCATTGATATTGATAATTCTTCTATGCATCTTCATTTCCCATTTCTCGTAGGTTTCAGTACCACTGCCACATGGAGATTTTCTAGTAGCTACATGTAGTCTCTTAACAGGAAGTGGGGTAGGACCTTTTACTTTAACACCAGTTTTTTTACCAATTCCCATGATCTCGCCACAAACACCATCTAGTTTTGGTAAATTAGTAGATGTAAGTTTAACACGAGCGGTTTGTGTCATTAAAATCTGCCTAAGGTTTGTACTCTTCTGTAATTTCCTTTACAATTCCTGCTGCGATAGTTGCACCCATATCTCTAAGAGCGAATCTACCCATTTCAGGGAAATCTTGGAATGTTTCTATACAAGTTGGTCTCACCGGTCTGATTTTGACAATTGCAGAATCTCCAACTTTAAGGAACTTTGGATTTTCTTCTTCAACGGCACCAGTTGCGGGATTAATCTTTTGGAGAAATTCAGTAACAGTTGCTGCAACTTGTGCAGTGTGTGCGTGCATAACTGGAGTATAACCAGGAGCAATTGCTGTTGGATGGTGAATAACTATAATTTGTGCTTTGAATTCTTTTGCAACATTTGGTGGTGCATCAGGACTACCAAGAACATCTCCTCTCTTGATATCTTTCTTTTCAACGCCTCTCAAGTTGAAACCAATGTTGTCACCTGCAGATGCAGATGGCATTTCTGTGTGGTGAGTTTCAATAGATTTGATTTCACCAGGAGCACCAGAAGGCATTACAACAATTTTATCTCCTGCTTTCATGGTTCCTGTTTCAACTCGACCGACAGGTACAGTACCTACACCAGTAATGGTATAAACATCTTGAATTGGAACACGTAGTGATTTACCAGTTGGTTTTTCTGGTACAGTAAAGTCATCAAATGTTTCAAGTAGTGTTTTACCAGAATACCATGGCATGTTCTCAGATTTTTTAACTAAATTGTCACCCTTCCATCCAGAAACTGGAACAAATGGTACATTTTCTAGTTTGTAACCTACAGATTTTACTAATTTTTCGCCTTTCTCTTTGGCTGATTTGAATGCGTCTTCAGAATAGTTGCTATCATCCATTTTGTTGATTGCAACAATAAGTTGACCTACACCGAGTGTCTTTAGCAAGAATGCGTGTTCTCTTGCTTGACCACCTGCTGCAATTGCAGTATCAGTTTCACCTTCTTTTGCTGAAAGTACTAAAATGGCTGCATCTGCTTCAGAAGCGCCAGTAATCATATTTTTAATAAAGTCCCTGTGACCAGGTGCATCAATTAATGTAAAGAAGTACTTTGCTGATTCAAACTTTTGGAAAGCAAGATCAATTGTAATTCCTCTTTCTCTTTCGTCTTTAATATTATCCATAACCCATGCGTACTTGAAAGTATCACCTTTTCCAGTCTTTTCGGATTCTGCTGCATGTGCTGCAATTGTTCTTTCATCTACAACGCCTAGATCCATTAAGAAATGGCCCATAGTTGTTGATTTTCCGTTATCAATGTGACCGGTTACAATCATGTTCAAGTGTGGTTTGTCTGCCATATGGAGTGCCTCTCCGAGGGCATTTATTAGCGTTATGGATTTTTGAAAAAAACAAACTTTCTTCAATTAATTTCAGATCAGAATGTTTTGCCAAAAGCACATAAATCAAAGGGAGAAAAATGGAAATCATGAAGATCACAGTTTCAGTTATCAAAGCAGATGTTGGTGGAGTTGGAGGTCACACAAAACCAAGTGACAGATTGCTCCAAGTAATAAAAGACACCGTCAAAAATTCAGCAGATTTACTGGTTGATTATTACATTGGATATTGTGGGGACGACACCCATATCGTAATGTCTCATACTCATGGAGTAGATAATGAGAAAATTCACAAAATGGCATGGGATGCATTCATGGCAGGAACTCAAGTTGCAAAAGAAGAGGGACTGTATGGTGCAGGGCAAGACTTGCTAAAAGATTCTTTTTCAGGAAATGTAAAAGGCATGGGTCCAGGCGTAGCAGAAATGGAATTTGAAGAAAGACCAAATGAAGCATTTACAGTTTTTGCAGCAGACAAAACAGAACCTGGTGCATTCAACTATCCAATTTACAGAATGTTCGTAGATTCACTAAGTAACACAGGGTTAATTGTAAACCAAAACCTTGCAGGCGGAGTAATTATGAATATCATGGATGTCGAAGAAGGTAAAGTTGCAAGACTTGAACTATGGCAAGATAAACCAACTATTGAAGCTGCACTAATGTATCCTAGCCGATATGTTGTAGATACAGTAACTACCAAAGATGGAGAGCCAATTCTTGCAGCATCAACTGATAGATTACACAACATTGCAGGAACATATGTTGGAAAAGACGATCCAATTTGCCTAGTAAGAACACAAAAAATGTTCCCAGCAACAGAAGAAGTTGGCAGTGTATTTAACAACCCACATTACGTCGCAGGAAATACACGAGGCAGTCACAACATGCCATTAATGCCTGTTAAACTAAATTCTGCAGCAACGATCAATTTCTGCATTCCAATAGTTGAAGCACTAGTGTTTAGTATGCATAATGGAAAGTTCACAGGTCCATTTGATGGATTCTCAACTCCAGATTGGGACTACATTAGAGAAATTGCAACAAAGAAAGCAATGGCAATGAGAAGCCAAGGATTTTTCCATCCAGCCACTCTTGTTCCATCAGAACTAGAATACGCAGAAGGATACAAAGCAAGAATGGCGGTTCTTGAGGGTAAGATGAAATCAATTGAAGGTAACACATCTAGTGGTGCAAAAAAAGAGAATTACGAAGATCCAGATTAACAAATTCTTTTGTCATCAAAATTTTAGGAAATAGTTAAATCAAAAAAGACCACATCAAAATAGATGCTAAAATATTTTCAAATACCTTTTGAGTTGAAAACATACATCATTACAGCATTAGCAGTCATCTCATTTTCAAATTTTATGGCAGTTTTGTTTGGACAGACCATACCTGGAGTCTTTATGACATTTTTCAAAATCGCAGGAGAATATGTGATTTTAGGATTAGTCTTCGTTTTTGCACTATTTTGGCTTGTTAAGGCAAAGCCACACAATCGCCCAAAGCACTATTCAATTGTAGTCTTTGATGTGTTTGGAAAAAAGAGCCAAATTGACAGTATTAGAACTGAGTTCAAAACACACGACGTTGCATGGAGTTTTATGAAACAATACAAAAAAGCACATCCACTATACAACTTTGCATTAGTTTCTGATCTTCCAAAATCAGATAAACCAACAATTTTCAGATACATCTAGTTTCAAACTTTTATTCAGGATTACGTGAGGGTTAGAATGGAGTTTTCTATTTTAGCTGATTCTTTTAACAAAATGGAATCAACTAGGAAAAGACTAGAGTTAACACAGTTTCTTGTAGAATTGTTTGAAAAAACCCCTCACGAAGTAATTTCAAAGATTGCGTATCTCCTACAGGGAAAGCTGAGACCAGACTTTGAAGGAATAGAATTAGGAGTTGCAGAAAAACTTGCAATAAGAGCAATTTCAAAGTCATCAGGGATTCCAATTAAAAAAATCGAAGACGAGTACAGAAAAGGAGGAGATTTAGGACATGCTGCTGCAATAATACTAGAGCAAAAAACACAGACTACATTTCTGGTAGAAGACATCACAGTAGAAAGAGTCTATGAAACATTATTCAAAATTGCCAACTTGGAAGGCTCTCGTTCACAAGACATGAAGATAAAATACATCTCAAGTTTACTCAACGATGCAACCCCATTAGAATCAAGTTTCATCTTAAAAATTTTGTTGGGATCTTTAAGGTTGGGAATTGCAGAAAACACGGTAATGGATGCATTAGCAATAGCATTTTCGGGCACTAAGGATAACAGAAAAGTTTTGGAACATGCATACAATGTCTCAAGTGATTTAGGAAAAGTTGCTGAAACCATAGCAATGAAAGGTATTGATGGAATTGAAAAATTTGAAATTATTTTGTTTAACCCAATTAGACCAATGCTTGCAGACAGAGTAAAAAGTGAACAAGAGGCAATTGAAAAAATTGGAAATGATTTTGCAGCAGAATACAAGTTAGATGGAGAAAGAGTACAGTTGCACATTGAAGGAGACAAAGTAGTGCTATTTTCAAGGAGTTTAGAAAATATTTCAAGTTACTATCCAGACATTATAGAAAAAATTCCCAAAGTAATTCAAGCAGATAATGTAATTTTAGAAGCAGAAGCAGTAGCAATTAATGAGAACACAGGAGAATTTTTACCATTTCAGGAATTGATGCATAGAAGAAGAAAATACAAGATAGAAAAAGCAGTAACACAATATCCAATTACAGTAAACTTTTTTGATATTTTATACTGTAATGGAAAAAGTTGTTTGGAGATAGACTACAAAGATAGAAGAGAAAAACTAGAAAAAGTTATCAAAGAAGATGATTTTGCGAAATACACCCCAATGGTAATAATCAAAAATAAAAACGAGATTGGAGACTTTTTTGAAAATAGTATCAATGCAGGCAGTGAGGGATTGATGTTAAAGATGCTTGATAAACCATATCAGGCAGGGTCAAGAGGAAGTCACTGGTTAAAACTAAAACGAGAATATCAAAATGAATTGGGGGATAGTTTAGATCTTGTTGTAATAGGAGGATTTTTTGGGAAAGGAAGAAGAACAGGAAATTATGGAACACTATTACTTGCAACATATGATGAAGATGAGGATATATTCACAAGTATTTGCAAAGTAGGGACAGGGTTTTCAGATGAAAGTTTGGATCAGTTGTATCAAATTTTAAATCCAAAAGTTACAATCAAGAAAAACCCACGCATAGATAGTGAAATGGAAGCAGAGGTATGGTTTGAGCCAGAATTAGTAATAGAAGTGGTTGCATCAGAGATCACACTCAGTCCAATTCACAAAGCAGCAAGAGGCAAGATAAGAAAAGATGCAGGTCTTGCTTTAAGATTTCCAAAATTTACAGGAAAGATAAGAGTTGAAAAAGCAGTTGAAGATGCATCTACAAATGAAGAAGTTATCACATTATACAAAGGGCAGAAAAAAGTGGCTCATGACAAAAATTTGATATAATCGTGCTCAAAAAACATCAAAAATCATAGAGGATTTAAATTACCTCAGGATTTTTTACTTTCTGTTATGTATAGTGGGGAGCTTGAAGTTCAAGCAAAAAGAAAGGCCATAGCAGTTTTACAAGACGAAATCAATAGAATTCTAAATGCTTCTAGAGAACTTGCAACGATACCTGAATTAATGATGAAGAAAGATAAGACAGGAATCAAAAACGCAATAACACAAATTTCTACTATAGAAGAAGAAGTAGAAAATCTAAGAAGAAAGATCACTAGAGAAGTAGCAGATGTAGGAGGACTAATCATGAACAGAGAAAATCTTCTAAACACTGCATATACAATGGATGAAATTGCAGGTTACATTACAGGCATTTCATTCAAACTCTCAAACGTAAAAGTGGCTACATTAAAAAGTTCAAAACTCGACAAAGACATTACAAAACTGATTGAATTAGTTGTAGATGAAGTTTACAAACTAAATGAGATCATTAGAAGTCTTAACACAAACACTGCAAATGCCATTGAGTTAGCTCAAGAAACACAAACAATTGAAAGGGAAATTGACATCAAATACAGAGAGGCTACAATAAAACTGGTAAATGAAGTAACAAACACAAAAGAACTGTTGCTAATTAAAGACGTAATAGAAGGAATTGAAGAAATGGCAGACAAGTGCCAAAGAGTATCAGATTCTTTCATATTACTAGCGTTGAGTCTCTAAATAAAACACACCTTTTTACTTTATTTTTAAATTGTTAAAAACGACATACTAGAGAATTCATATACACATAATGTTTCACAAGAGTTATGAAAAGTGAATTAATTGAAAACAGAATCATTGTTTGGAATATTGATGATTCACGTAAGCTTTTCAGTCAAGGATATTATGGAAAACCAATAGGAATACCAAAACCAAAAGTCGAAGAAATAGATGTTCCATTAATTTTGGATTTAATTGAAGGATTGTATCTTTTAGAAAATAAGAAAATCACCATTACTAAATCAAAACAAAAGATATCTACAGATCAAATGATTGAGATTTGTAAAAAAGAATATCATGATTTTGATAAAAAATATCTAGTTTACAAAAATTTCAGAGATAAGGGGTACATAATTAATCCAGGAATAAAATTTGGTTGTGACTTTGCAGTTTATGAGAAAGGTCCAGGAATTGATCATGCACCATATCTAATTCAAGTTTACAGTCGAAATGAGTCAATTACATCAACAGGGATTGTTCTTGCAGGTCGACTTGCAACTACAGTAAAAAAGCAATTCATTTTAGCAATTCCAAAAGGTAAAGATAAGATAGATTTTCTTGCCTTAGACTGGTGGAGAGCTTAGACTGATTTTATGTGTCCAGCTATTCTGTCGTAAATTTCAAAAAGTTCTTTGGTAATACCAAATGAAAGATGATTATCCCATTTACTTCTAATTCTGACTGCACCTTCAGTAGGCTCTACATAGATAATAGCATCTTTGATGGATTGTTTTGCAATCATTTCATTTAGTTCATTATCTTCATTTAGTTTTGAAGCTAAACTGTCAGAGCCACTCCATTCAACTTTAACAATAGTTTTTGCACCAAAATGTCCTTTAGTGATTAGTTGTGTTTTTGCAACATAATTTCCATCGTCAGTATCCTTTCTAACAATAAAATGTGCTTGAAATCTGTCTTGTGCACCCCAAGGGAAAAGTGGATTTGTTTCTTGCATTTTCTATCCCTTTCGAATAATTTGAATTACATCGATGTTAGAATTCTTGACATCAAGACATCCTCTATTAGTTATCATTCTAGGGGTTTGAGCAAAATATCTACTATAGTAATCACCTTTTTCAACATCATCGGTTCCAATTTCTTTGGATTCTGAATCCACCCCGATTTCCTTTAACATATCACTAAATCTTTCAGGCCATGTTTTATAGACAAATGTGTCGGGCTCTGTGTCATGCATAAAAAATCATGAAGCACACCCAATAATAAAGATATCAAGAAAATATTTTCTACAGGGATCAATCCAATTAAATATCATAAAAGTTTTGACAGTTTATCTATGTTAAAATTTCAAGGCAAAATTGCTCTGATTACAGGTAGTGGCACAGGAATAGGTAAAACCATTGCTATAAAATTTGTTGAGAGCGGAGGAAGTGTCATAATCCTTGGCCGAAGAAAAGAAGTGTTAGAAGAAGCAGCTAAAGAACTTGAAGCAAAAATTCCTGAAAACTCTGGAGCGACAGTTAGAATTTTTTCAGGAGTTGATGTAGCTGATGAGACTGCAATGAATGACATGTTTAATTCATTAAAAAAAGATAACGTTACAGTAGATTACTTAGTTAACAATGCAGGAGTTTCAGGTCCTGTTACATGTTTTGCGAATGTACCATTAGATGAATTCAAAAGTACTATTGCAATACATCTGACAGGCACGTTTTGGGGTTCTGTACAAGCACTCAAAGTAATGAAAGAGGGCGGAAAAATTATTACAATTTCAACATTCTTTACTGAAGAGCGACCATTAGAACAAAGACCTTACAGGTTTAGAAGCCCATACACTGCAGCACAAGGTGCAAAAAATAGACTAGCTGAAGCAATGTCATGGGAATTAACAGATAAAGGAATTATTTCCATTGCAACAAACCCAGGTCCAGTACACTCTGATAGAATTTACAAGACAGTTTACCCAAAAGCTGCATCAGAATTTATGAGAGTAAGCGGATTTGAAGACTTGAATCCAGTAGAAGTTGAAGAGGCAAAAGATGATTTGTTAGAATGCATACTGGCAGATGGAATAGACACTGAAGGAATTGCAAAAGTTGCAGAAAAGCTAGCAAATGGAAAAGATGTTGCCAAATTAACTGAGACATTTACAAGATTATTAGAACAAATTCAAAAGCTTGCAGGAAAAATTCAAAACAATACATCACATATGATTGCAGACCAAGAATTTCTAAAACAAGAACAAGTTGCAGAATCGGTTCTCAATTTGTGTGATGATGAGATTGCAAAAATTCTAAATGGTAAAGTAATTCCAGGAGATAGAGTATTTTATCCTGTAAGAGCACATATTGGAAATGCAACACCAGGAGTTCATCAACCAGACTTTGCAGGAAAAGCAATTGTGTTTACAATTGATGCAACTGACAAAGCAGATGCAGATAGAGTAGAATTTTTGGCACAACATGTTGAGAAAAATGGAGGAAAAGTTGCATGTTTCATTTCAGAATCAACTCCAAAAGAGCTTCAAGAACAAATTAGTGGAAAATTCCATGCTCACGTAGTAGATATCACAAATCCGGACGAGGTTGAAAAATGGCTTAACACGGCTAAAACAAACATTGGGGACATTCTAGCAGTTATTCACTTAACAGGTAAACTTCCAGAAATTGGAAAATTAACTGAATTAGACAGGACAGAATGGGAAGCACTTACTGCAAAATTCATCTCAACTCCAGCAACAGTAGCACAAAGAACTCTGGAGCAATTTGTCCCAGGTGGAGGTAAAGACCCACGTCTTTACAAAGATGCAAAAGGAACAATCATGATAATTGGTCCAGACTTACCTGTTGGAAGAAAAGATACTGGAACACAAAGATCTCAAGTAGAAGTTTTCAGAGGAGCATTAAGACCATTTACAACTACAGTTAATCAAGAATTAAGTGATGTTCTCAAATCAAATGTTAGAATGTTTACAGTATTTCCAGGCACTGTAACTGGTGGAGAACCAAGTAATGAAAAAATTGCAGAAGCAATTAATTTCCTTGTATCAGATAGTGCAGCATCATCTGCTGAAATAGTTTTTTGTGTTGATGAATCAAGATAAGAATGAAAAAATTTTCGGACCTCAGAGTGGGGGATATATTTTTTTCAACATGCAGTATTTCAGAAAAAGAGTTAGAAGGATATCTAAATTTTTCCAGAGTTAGAAACGCATTCCTAGAAGATAAACGAAAAGGAGGGCAAATAGTTTCAGGTAGAGCAATTCTATCAAGAATGGAAGGAGAGTTTACAAGACTAAGTCAAATTTATGGGAATCATATTATTTTTCTTGGAATAGATGGAGATCCTGAATGGGAAAATAGGGCAACGAGATTTCTCAAACCATTACAAGTTGATCAAGTATTGAAATTAAAATTTACAGTTTCAGGAAAGGAGGACATTGATGATGAATTTGGAAAGATTGCAATAGACTATGAAGGAACTACACAAGATGAAGAAGCAGTAGTTCTCTCAAAGAGGAATATTTACAGGATCAAAAAAGAACCTACTCGTTAAATTAAAAATTAATCTTCAGATTCATCGTCGTTTCTTCGTGACGGTCTTATTGGAATATACAATATTGTCACAAGTATGATTTACAGAATTTGTATTTAATAGAGTCGTAGGAATCATACTTTTGTAAGTTAAAAACCGGAGAGCAGACATGTCTCTTCAGCCGTCAGATCAAAAACCCAACGAACAACATGCATTACAAAATCATTATAAAAGCACAAGGAAAAATTTGAGGCTAAAATCCCAAGACAGAAGTGCCATATACTGAATCAAAGAAAAGTTTTGTAGCTGCTATTAAAATTACAACTGACACTAAGATTTGCAAATATCTTTCTTTGATATCTAAAGATAATCTCGCTCCAACTAGTCCACCAATAAAAGAACCAATTGCTAAAAATCCTGCTTGAGTAAAATTAGGATGCCCCAAAACACTATGAGCTATCACTCCAGATAATGATGCAAATAATAGAATCAATTGAGATGTAGGTGCAGCTTTTTTCATAGCCATTCCCATTCCAACTACCATTAATGGTACAAAAACAATTCCTCCACCTATTCCAAAAAAAGAAGATATAATTCCTGCAAAGAAACTTGAACCTACTGCAAAAACTATCATTTGTTTAGATATTGTCTTTTCTTTAGTCTCAATTTTTTTTCTAAAGAAAATATACACTGCAGATGCAATCAAAACAAATCCAAATAAAATTTTAAAAACATCAGGAGCTACATCAGTAGAAATAACTGCACCAAGAACAGTTCCAGGAATTGAAAGTAATCCAAGTTTGATACCTAATGAATATTCAATTCTTTTTTGTCTAAAGTAGGAAATCGTTGATGCAATTGCATTACTTAATGCAGCAAAAAGACTGTTACTTGCTGTAGCAGTAGGTGGAAATCCTAAAAATGTCAATACTGGCGCCACAATAATCCCACCACCAAGACCAATCATAGAACCCAATATCCCTGCAGCAAATCCTAAAGGAATCAACCATAACTGATCAATCATTGTAATCGCCAATCAAAGAATTTTGTTGTATATAATTAAATTACTTTAGAATAATTAATGTCTGTAAGACAGAATTTTCTTTAGGTGTGATTTCCAAAGTAATTACGGAACTTTTTAAATCATCAACTTGGGATTTGATTCCACGTTCTTCAGAATCATAGTAATATTTGTGAACAAGATCTAGCCATGCAGAAATAGATTCAACATCATCATCAGACTTTTCTTCTTCCCAACAGTCACAAACAAGGGTTTCAATTATAGTCTCAAACACTGCAAGAACATCAGCTTGATTTGATTCCAAAGTTGTAGTTTCAAGATTAGCTATGGCCATGATTGGGGAATTTGTATCACCACCAATGTTGATGTTCCCCAAAGTATTTTCTTCAGGATCCAACACAACAGTTGTAGTACAATACTCTACAGTTCGTGGGAGACCTTTATCAAAGAATGTACAGTATTGATCTATAGTGTGATCAGTAATTGCAACAGGTGTAGACACTAAGATATCTTGTTTTGCTAAAGTTGTTTGAATTGTTTCAATATCATAATAAGTAAAACCTGTATCATAAACTGGAACTGATTGTGATTCAGAAGGTTCTTCATAAACAGCAATCAAAGATATTGAGATAACAATTGCAACACCAACTAAAATTGGGATCACAATTAACTTATTCATAATATAGAATTTTCATCATTCTAAGATAAGGCTTTGCAATTCTAAATTGAAATAATACTCAACACTGAATCTTCAGTAATGTTATTTTGATCAATAAAACCAGATGTGACTTCAAGAACATAAATTGCTTCATCTTCAGGTATAACACTTTGACAGCTTGCAATTTCTAATGCAGTTTTACATGGAGGAACGTCTTTTTCGATATGTACAACTTTTCCATCTTGATCAAACCAAATCATATCAAGTGAAAATTGCATGTTAAGCATCCAGATAGAATGAAGCCCAGAACGTTCAAACACAAAGATCATCCCTTGATCATAAGGTAATTGATCTTGAAACATCAATCCACGAACACGTCTAGGTTCAGTATCAGCAATCTGTACTTGAAGAGCAACATCATCAACTTTTATTGTTCCCATAGGAAATGCAACAGATTCTAATTTACTTTCACTTGGAAGAGACAATAAACCAGCAGTGCCAACTATTACTGCAGCAATAAAAATAGGAATTAATGCTTGAGTCCTAGTGGTCACAAGTTAATTTATCGTACTCCTTTTAAAATACGTAAGTTTGTCCAGTTAATTTCGTGGATTTCAAAAAATAACAGACATAATATTTCATCTAATCTACCAGCAAAATTCCACGGGATATTTATGACTAGTACTATGACAGACGATATGGAAGATACAGTTGTTTGCCCAAATTGTAGATTATCATATTCTAAGCAAGAAAATGAACAATGCACCCAAATGCAATTTTACCATCAAAGAAGAATAAACCCAAATATTCATCAGTCCTACAGGCCATTCGTGCTCAAGAATCATTATTCATTATATTATTTTGAGGCTAAAACAAACAGTTCTATACTCTCTGAAAACCATCACAATAAGATATGAAATACATGTGTAGAACCTGTAAAAAGAAATGTGATGACATTCCAGAACATATGATGAAAGAACACAACTTTTCAAAAGCAATTGTAGAATCTCAACTCAAATCAAACCCAAATTCTTATAAAAATTCCTTTGAAATTATATGATATTACAAATCTTGGATGTGTAAATTCCAATGATTCATTCCAATCCTTTTTCTCGCTTTATCTTTGCAATTACATCTTTAACTAATTCTTCATTTTTTAGGACTAATTCTTGGAGTTTTTTCTTATATTCTTCATTGCCCCATTTGTCTTGACTAAACATTTCTTTGACTAGTTTTACAATTTCAGATTTATTTCTTTGATGGTCACGTTTTGCAATTTCAGAGCCTTCCATGATGTATCTAAAATAATTTTGAACTTAAGCGTATTGGAATTTAGAATCTAAGAATTTATGAATACTTTAGAGTTTGATACTGTCATCATCTCTACGATTTTAATTGGTATATTTTCTTTTTTTACAACCTCTAGCATTTCATCATGATGTTCTTCTTTCAAATGCTTTAGGAATTCTTCTTTAGAAATGTCATTACATTTGTAATTACAAGATGAAAAGACACAGTTGAAATTCAATGATTTTCTAAATTTTAAATGAACTTAAGAGTTTAGAATCTAGTTCAAATCTTGACTTTGCAAATCCCAATGATTCAATGAATAATCCGGTATAGATATTTTAAAAACTGAGTGTTATATTATAGAATTCTTAAAGTCATGAATTGATGAAATAGTATTTTTTGTCTCATGTCCAATATCATGAATAGTAGCACCGTTATATTTTTTGTCAAGATATCGTCCAGCAACTATCAATGGACCACCTACTGCACAAGTAACACCGGTAGGTTCAGGAACCCATAACATCATAAATCCAATTTTTTGAAGTTTTTTACCTGGAGCAGAAGCTTTCTGAAGAGCACCCAATGAATTAGCAGCATGTTTGCCATCAAATTGAGCAATTTCACTATACATACTTGCTCTACGTGTAGCAGATTCTGAGATTTTCTTGAATTTCTCCAGTCGTGCCTTTAAGGGATCAACCATTCCAATATCACATTTAGAAAAAATTAGTTAAGATTCAAAGATCAATTGCGATTACACCTAAGTCAACAAAGAGTAACTAAAATCAACTGAAGAGACATCCAATTATACTAGATTTGGTTGAGATACAAAGATTAGATGAAATCGAAAAATTCCAAAAGACTGGATTCAATAAAAGCAGCTCACCAATCAGAACGAAGCCAATCAAGTTCAAGAATGGAGGATTATTTAGAAATAATTGCAGAGTTAGTTGACTTGAAAGGATATGCAACTACATTAGATATTTCAAGATACATGGGAGTAAGTGCACCTAGTGTTACTAAGATGCTTCAAAGATTAGATGAAAATGGATTTTTAGAATATGAAAAATATCATGGGATTAATCTTACATCTAAAGGGATACAGGTAGCTGAAGGGATTAGACAAAAACACGGAATCTTATTAGAATTTTTTGAAATTTTAGGAGTAGGATATGATACTGCAAATCAAGATACTGAAGGAATTGAACATCATTTAAATCCAAAAACAATAAAACAATTAAGAAAATTCATTACATTTCTTAAAGCAAACCCCAAGATAATTGAAAATTTTAAAAATCTTTGAGAAACAATTGAATTTCATTTTGGGATGATGCAAGGTTCATAAGATTTCGTGCAACATCTGAACGTTTAGGAATTTTTATCTGACCTTTCTTACCAATTCTTACTGATGTAACATATTTGTCATTAACATAAACATCAGCGTGCATTGAAGTAAATTCTTTGTTAACAGTTAGAAGTAATGCAGTTTTTGATTCTGAAAAAGTAAAAGGAAGATCATTTGTCACTCTAGATGGATAAGAAGAGTCTTTTTGAACTATATCAACATGGATTTTGAGAAATTTTTCGATTTCGTTAATGTTTGAGCCCCCTCTCCCTATAATTGATGGAATGCATTGCTCATCTACTAAGACTTTTACTCGATTATCAGATAAAATTTCAACTTCTGCATGAGGATCATACTTTTTGAAAGTTTCTTTTATCTTATCTTCAGCTAGTTTTTCAATCCCAATTTTTTCAGCTCTTTTTGTAATAGGAACAATGACATTTTCTTCTCCAAAGGTGTAAATTTCATGCTCTAAGACGTTATCTGCAAAATTTCTAATTTCTATAACAGGCCTTGCTAGATCAGATTCAGTCATTCCAGAAGGCACTTTAACTTTTAATTCCAGGTCATAGACTTTTTCAATTCTACCATCTTTTACAAATACTACAGTATCCAAAACATTTGGAATTATACCAAGTTCAATCTTCCCAATAAACCGCTGAATGGCATCTAAAGGAGAATTGGCATGAACCACTCCAACCATTCCAACTCCAGTTAATCGCAAGTCAGCAAAAGTTGTAAAGTCTTCTAGTCTTCGTACTTCATCAAAAATAGTATAATCAGGACGAACAAGTAACAAAATATCTGCAGTATTATCAAAACTTCCATCTAGTTTACTATATTGAGTAACACCAGGATCAACTTGTAAATCACGTGGAGATTCAAACGTTTTAACAATTTTCCCAGTGCTATGATAAAAATTTGCAAGTCCTGATGCCAAAGTACTTTTTCCAGAACCAGGGGCACCAGAAATTAAAATTCCTTCAGCTCTATCAGAGAAACGTTTCATTAATTCTTCAGAAATTTCATAATCATCAAGAGATAATTTTACAATTGGATGAACAATTGTTATTTCAAAAGATTCAGAAAAAGGTGGATGGGTAATTGCTATACGATAATCATTATGTTGAATTACAGATGCGCCATTCTTTGAGATCTCAATAGTACTAGAGTCAGTTACATTTGTAACATCCAATATTTGTGAGGAAATCATCTCCAAATAATCCCTTGAAAGAGTATCATCACTAAGTTTAGTTAGTGAAAAAGTGCCGGGTTTTCCTTTTTTTGCTAAAGGACATTGATTTTCTTTAAGATGTATACTCATAGTTTCTGTATCAAAAAATTTTAGAAATTCTAATGTTTCATTTTTGATAATTGATTTAAGAAATATTGTATCTATACCTTCAGCTTGTGCTACTAGATGTTGAACATTATCTGAAGTGCAAAGAGTAGCATCATTTTGTTTAGCCATGTCAGTGATAAGAGCATCAATTCTACCAGTTTTGGCAAGTTTAATGTCATCAGTAGAAGGATGTGTACCTTTTAGAATTATCTCTAAACCATGAGTGCCAGATAATTCTTTGAGTTTTCGAATTTTTTCTAATCCTACAAATCCCTGTTCTTTGTTACTTGAAGCTTGAGATTGCAATTCATCTAAAACTGCTTGTGGTATTATTATTTCAGAATTTCTAATGGAACCTGCTTCTATCTGAGCAATTAGTTGACCATTAATTATAACACTAGTATCAGCTACAATTTTTGACAAAGTCTAATTCAATTATAGGTTAAACACAATGCCCTAAATTACTTTGCTAAAATATCATTGATTGCTTTTAAGACACTATTAAAATCAAAAGGCTTTGAAATGTATGTTGTTGCACCTTCGTTCAAACATGGAGTGATAATTTTTTGATCATCACTGGCAGTAATTAAAACAATTTTTGCATTAGGATCAAATTGTATTAGTTCTCGGACAACCGTCAAACCATCTTTTTTGGCATTGCCAAATCCAGTAAAAGCACATCAGGTTTATGCTTTTGATAAAAATCAACAGATTCTGCACCATCAGAGGCTTCTGCAACTATTTCATTATCGTCAATAGACAAGATATCCTTGAGTACTAATCGAATTGCATCAGAATCATCTGCAATCATTATTCTACCAGCCATACAAAATCATTAGAATTAGATGTTAAAAATATTAACTAATTTAGGTTGTTCAGAATTTGGGAAGTTCTAGATTTAATTTCTGAAAAGTCATAATCAATCTCAACCATACATTGTTTCATAGCACAGATAGAATCACAAAAAACACTAAAAATTCCATCAATAGTGATATCATCTATCTTTTTTTAATATCGAATCTAACACAGCAGAAAAATTTCCTAATTTTTCTTTTCCCATCATTGGAGCCAATCCTTTAATTTTGTGAGTACATTTTTCAAATTTATCAGAATTTGATAAAATATCAGCATCGTTTTTACATGTAGATATTATTTTTTATAGACCAGATATTTCCTCATTAATTTCACTAGTCACAATTTTGATAAATTCATCAGACATGATATATGAATAAAGAAAATTCACCTATTATTTTTATGCCCTGTGCTGAGTGAGCTTTGTTGTGAAACTACTCAGTAAGACATATCTGTTAGTAATAATTTTGATTGTAGCCGCTGCGATTAATTTATTCTTATTTTATCAAGATAATAACTCCCAAACTACACAGTCATACTCAATTATTAGGGTAGGAGATGTAAAAGTGGCAGCTGAATCAGTAGCAGTATTAGCTACATCAGTTGCAAGTGGAAATTTCCAAGACAAAAAACAGTTAGAGAATAAAATTTTAGAAATAGAACAAATTGTTGAAACAATAAAAAATGGTGGAACAATAAAAGGTCAATCATTAGAGAAAATTCCAATATCATTAATTTCAGATTATAATCAGATGGCAACATCATGGGAGTCATACAAAATAAAAGCGCAAAAAGTAGAAATCACATAAGTTTTTGATCCAGAATCCACAAGTGCTGTAAATTACATTTTACAAAAAAATAATGAATTGGTTTTACTTGCTGACAATATGAAAAATGAACTTGATAATTTAGATAGAGATTATAACAAACACAAACAGATTGCAGACGAGTTATCAGAAGGAGCTAAATCTATTGGACAGCAAACTTTGTTGATTTCAATAGGTGAAGAAGACGATGCTCAAGATAGATTAAAAATAGAAAGTTTAAGATTTGAGATAGGGATTAGAAAATTATTAGAGATATCTACAATAGGGTTAGATATTGAAAGTGTGGGAAAAACACATGAAGAACTAATTCCAATACCTAGAGAAAATTCAAATTCACTACGTCAGTTAGATCCATTATGGGAAGCAATGCTGCCAAGAATTTCCATTCTAGAAGAAAGAGCACTATTATCACCAGAATTTAATTCTGTAAAAAATGAAATGAATTCTCAAAAAGACACACTCTATGAAGATATTGACAAATTTCTCTTAGATTGGAATACAATCATAACAAATCAAGGTTCTGAAGAACAATCAATTATTCAAATAATTTTAGGTGTAGATGTTGCAGTATTCTTTTTGGTGTTATTTGTGGTTAGAAAATCACTAACCCCACTTGCATCTATTACTCAAGCCATAACTAGAGTAAAAGAAGGAGCATATGGTGAAAAAATTGAATATTCAGGAACTGATGAAATAGGACAATTAGTAGAGAACTTCAACATAATGTCTCGTACAATTAAAGAGAAAGAAGAAGAAGCAAGGAAAACAGGTATTGCAAAAGATGAATTTCTTGCAATGATTACTCACGAACTAAAAACACCTCTAGTTCCAATTCAAGGATATTCAGATATTTTACTTAATGAACACTTGGGAAAACTAACATACAAACAAAAAGAGAGAATAAGTATAATCAAATCAAGTTCTGAAACATTGTTATCAATTATTTCAGATTTACTTGATGCACAAAAATTAGAGCTAGGTCAACTAAGTATGAAAAAACAAGAAAGTAACATCAAAGAAGTAATATATAAAGCAATAGAAACATTAGCACCAGAAATAGAGAAGAACAATATTGAAATTAGTTCTAATGTAGTAAATTGTATCTTAAACTTTGATTCAGATAGAATAGGACAAGTCATAACAAATCTAATGAAAAATAGTTTGACTGCAATGGAATCGGACTCAGGGAAAATTGAAGTCATCATGGATAATCTTCCAACAGAAGTAAAGATTAGTATAAAAGATAACGGTATTGGAATTCCAAAAGACAAACAAAAAGATCTATTCAAAAAATTTTATCAAGTTGATGCAACACTCACAAGAGAAAGAGGTGGAAGTGGATTAGGTCTTGCCATTTGTAAAGGAATTATTAATAACCATAAAGGAGTAATTTCTGTGGAGAGTATTCCAAATCAAGGATCTACATTTTCATTTACAATCCCAAAAGAGGCATCTGAGCAAACAAAAACTCCAATGAGTTCTGATTAAAGAAAACAAACTCTCAGAACTAAAATTACTCACTCTCTGCAAAAAATGCACATTTTGACAAAGAAAGTATGAATCACGAAGACAAGAATAGTGAATTTTACAAGAATTGTAATGTATATTTTGAATTTTTGCGTAAAACAGGCACAACTGACTATGATTTTGAGGATGAATACTACTTTACAATGCCTGCAATTTCAAATTAGCAAAATACAGAAGATTTACGAATACCTCTAAATTTCATAAATTATGGATTCCAGCCTACAAGATCTAGCAGATAAAGCAATTAGATATTCAATAGATTCTGGCGCTCAGTATTGTGATGCCAGAGCAGAACAGCAAGAAAGTAAAGAAGCACTCATAGAAAATGGAGAGATAGAATATGTCAAAAACAATAATGATGAAGGAATAGGTATTAGTTTAGTAAAAGGAGGGGCATGGAGTTTTTGTTCAATTACAAATCCAAATTCATTTGAGCAAATTAAAGAGATAGTAAATGACGCTATAAGAAATTCTACACATAATGCACAAGATAAAAAAAATGAAATCAGTCTGTATCCAAATTCTGGCAATAAAACTAAAATTGACTTTCCTGTTTTAAAAAAACCAGGAATAGATGAATTAATTGAGATAGGATTTGAGTGTAATAAAATCATTTCAGATACACCAAAAATTATTAAATCAATTATTCATCCATGGTACACAACTAATTCAAAATATTTTGTAAACAGTGAAGGCTCAGAAATTATACAAAATTTTACAGATGTAGTGATAGATATGGTAGCTACAGCACATGAATTAGGACTTACACAATCAGTAAACATTACAGAAGGTGGAAGGGGAGGACTAGAACAAGTTAGTAATAAAGATAAGGTGCAACATAGTGCACAAGAGATTTCTCTTAAAGCATCACAGCTAATTGATGCAAAACCTGCCAAAGAAGAAAAAGCAACAGTTGTTATGAACCCAGATTTTGTATCACTACTTACACATGAGATATTAGGTCATCCATCTGAAGCAGATAGAGTTTTAGGAAAAGAGATGGCATGGGCAGGAGGTGCATGGTGGAAAGGAAAGATTGGAGAAAAAATTGGTTCAGATAAATTAAATGTCTTTGATGATCCTACCATCAAAGAAAGTTTAGGATGGTACCATTATGATGATGAAGGAGTTAAAACTAAAAAAACAACCCTAGTTGAAAATGGAATTTTAAAAAATCATATGCAAAATAGAGAGACTGCACAAATTTTTGATGCAGTGCCCACTGGAAATATGAGGGCAACAAACTATCGGTTTATGCCTTTGATTCGTATGGCTTGTACCTGTATTGGAAACGGGGATTATGATGTAAGTGAGATGATAAAAGAGGTCAAAAATGGCTATTTAATTTCAAATATGAAAATTCCATCAATTGACATGAAACGATACAACTGGAGTATTTCATGTCAATACGCACAAAAAATTGAGAATGGTGAAATCATAGATTTGCTAAGAGACGTAATTGTAATGGGAATAGCCCCAGAATTTTTTGAATCAATTGACGCTTGTGGAAATGACTTTACAGTAAGACCAATAACTAATTGCGGTAAAGGTGATCCAATGCAATCTATGATAATGGGGAATGGTGGACCATCAATACGTGGAATTGCAACAGTAAAGAGTGTAAACTAGAATGAGCCAACTAGAGAAAATAAAACAAAATGTCATAAAATGTACAAAGTGTGATCTTTGCAAAACTAGAACCAATTCAGTTCCAGGTAAAGGGAATTTTTCAGCAGATGTAATTTTCATTGGAGAAGCACCTGGAAGAAATGAGGATAAAAGTGGAGAGCCATTTGTAGGAGCAGCAGGAAAAAAACTAGAAGATGCACTAGAAGGAGCAAGAATCACAAGAGACACAGTATACATTACAAATGTTGTAAAGTGCAGGCCACCAAGTAATAGAGTTCCAAGCATATCTGAGAGAGACACGTGTAAAGAGTATCTTAAAGAAGAAATCTCAATAATAAAACCAAAAATAATTTGCATATTAGGAAATACAGCATTTAATTCACTTTTAGGAGGATCTGAAATAACAAAATACAGAGGCAAGGTAGTACGAAAAGATAATCAATTGTATTTTCTAACAATTCACCCAGCTGCAATAATTTACAATCAAAAATTAATTGATGTACTAAATGGAGACATCATAAAACTATTTGATTTGATAAAAGAAATAAAAAACGGAAAAGAGGTTACAGTAGATATTGAATATACTTCCTAGAGAATTTTATTTGAAAGATACAGTTAGTGTTGCAAAAAATCTTTTAGGAAAAAAAATTGTTAGAAAAATAGGAAGACAAAAAATCTCAGGCATAATTACAGAGACTGAAGCATATAGGCACAAAGATGACCCTGCAAGTCACGCATTTAGAAAAATTACTGATAGAAACAAAGCAATGTTTGGAAACGTTGGAATGGCGTATGTCTATTTTACCTATGGAATGTACTATTGTTTCAATGTGGTAGCAAAACATCCAAAAATTGAAGCAGGTGCAGTTCTCATTCGTGCAATTGAACCTGAAAAAGGAATCAAAATAATGCAAAAAAATAGGAATATGCCAAGCATGAAAAATCTCACAAATGGACCAGCAAAATTAACTCAAGCTATGAACATTACAAAAGAGCAATACGGCACTGATTTAACAGAACATTCAAAATTATTCATTACAGAAGGAATAAAGTCAAAGAAAATTTCTGCATCATCTAGAATAGGAATAAAAGAAGCAACTGACAAGTTGTGGAATTTTAAAATAAAAATTTAGTTAATATCATCTTTGTTATTCTCATCTAGAGTCCATGGAGCAAACTTGCCAAGTATTCTCTGCCAGTCCAATCTTAAAAGCAAAACTACAACTGTAGTCATCATTGCACCAAAAACAATAATTCCAATGTAGATAGGGGTTGCATCATCAATATTTTCTAAGAAAGGCTCTACTAAAGATAATCCAAGATAATGAGAAACAAAGACTATCGTATAACTGAGAACAAATTTACCAGTTAGAGTTGCAATGAAGAATCTTTTTGGATTATATTTTGCTAATCCTAATGGAACATATACTAAATCATCTGGAATGGGGGTTGCTGCTGCAAAAAATGCTGCAGCTGTACCATATCGTTTTACTAGCCTTTCAAATGGACGCATTCTCTTTCTTGTTTTTTCACCAATTATCTTTCTTCCACCATAACTAACAAAAAAGATAATTTGTTTTGCAGCAGTAGCAGTAAGTGCTGAGATTATTGCTAAAACATGTAAGTCAAACTTGTCACCAACTGACATTGTAGCTAGGACTAAAAATCCAGGTAATGGAACAAATGGAATAAGAGAGCCAAAGAAATTGATTAGAGCTAAACTAAGATATCCTACTTCTGGTGCAAACGGAAACAGATCAACAAAATCCACAAATCAAAGTATTTTTGAAACGTTATTTAATTAAAACTAGAACACAGACACACAGTAATCATTAAAATATCATATTTTAACAGCCTAATCAAATGGGAAAGATTGAATTTGGAAAAATTTGTGATGAGATATCATCAATTAGTCCATTTATCAGATTTGCAGCTGTAGTTGGCGAGAGTGGGGAGTTACTAGCCTGGAAAAGAAGGCCAGATTTAGAGCCTCTTTTGGATGCCAAAAATACAAAGTATCAATTTTCACATATTGCCATGAAGACAGACCTAGAAGGATTCTTTGATAAAAATCTAGGAGAGATAGAATTTGTGTGGGAAGAGCGAAAGAAAGTTCAGACCATATCTTTTGCAATTGAAAAATTACGAGTATGGATATCAATTGATAAAAAAGCAATTAGATCTGAGATGCTAAGAATAATAGATTCATGTCTACCAATTGTAAAAAAGCATTCCTAGTCATTGAGTAGATTTGAAGTGCCCTTTTTGTGAAATTGATTTGGATTCACTGAGTATGACTGACGGGCTAAAGCATGTTTTAGAGCATAAAAAGGAAAATCAGAAATAAAATATTTGTATAACCTTATTTTTTTACAAAATATGGAAGTATCAGATGAGATTCAAAGGTTAATTGATGAGATTAGTTTCAGAAAATCAAATTCCAAAGATTATAAAAAAATGAAGGCAGTGGAGATTAGTAAAGAGTTGAGAGATGTGATGAAATTTGAGCAAGAATCATTTAAAAAAATTGAAGAATTTGAAAAAACACAAAATAGTCCAGATTTAGTAGAATATGCAAAAATGATTTGCAGAAATACTACACAAAGAGAAATTACACAAATTCAAGAAATTTATTTAAAGAAAATTGATGAAGAGTATCTTAACTCAAAATAAGATTATTTTTTATCTTCATATAACCAGCATCGCACATATCCAGTTTTAGTTTTAAATTTTGGCGGAAGTTCTTTGCATTTTTCAATTGCTTGAGGACATCTATCTATGAATCGACATTGAGTTGGCGCATCAAGTAGACTAGGTGGAATTCCTTTGATGTATTTTGGAGTACCTCCCTTTAGTGTTGGAATTGATTCTAAGAGTCCTTGAGTGTATGGATGTTTTGGGTTTTTGTAAATTTCTTGAGATGATCCAAACTCCACCATTTGCCCACCATACATTATTCCAATCATATCTGAGATTTCAGATAATACTGCCAAATCGTGCGTAATTAGCATAAACGACATGCCATCTTTTTTGAGAGATTTTAGTAAATTTATGATTTGAGCTTGAATTAGTACATCTAAAGCTGTAGTTGGCTCATCAGCAATTACAAATTTTGGTTTGAGTAATAATGCCATTGCAATTACTACTCTTTGTTTCATTCCTCCACTTAGCTCATGTGGATATTTTTTTAAAACACTGTCATCTAAGCTAACTGAAGACATTGCATCTGAAATTATTTTTTTTGAATCGCCTTCAAAGTTGTGTTGTTTTAGAATTTCTACAAATTGTTGATTAATTGTAAAGACTGGATCAAGGGAATTCATTGCACCTTGAAAGACCATAGAGATTTTTTTCCAGCGATATGTATCATCAAAGTCAGATTCATTTATTTCTAAAAGTGATTGGTCATCAAACAGAATTTCACCTTGTGTCTTTCCACCAAGAAGCATTCGGATAATAGATAACCCCAATGTACTTTTCCCACATGCACTCTCGCCTGCAATTCCTATTGATTGTCCATCTTCTAGCTTGAAATCAACATCGTCAACTGCATATACTGGACCCTTTGAGGAGTCATATGTGGATGATAATCCGTTAACTTTGAGAAAAGTCATGACTTTTGTAGATTCAAACTAGAATTTTTATTTTGCATATACAGCAAAAATGACTGAAAATACTAAATTAGGAATGAAAAGAAGTTTTTTGTAGCACATCACAATACAGTAAGTACATCAAATATGATTCCTAAACCACTACTAAATGCAATTCGAAAAAAAGAGTGTTTTCCGATCATAGGAGCAGGTTTTTCACTTAATGCAAAATTAGAAACAGGCACTATGCCTACTTGGAAAGAATTAACAAAAAAATTATCAGAAGCAGGAGATATTGATGAACAGGATCCATTACAGACTGCTCAAAAATTTGAAGATACAACAGATCGTACTAGGTTGATTAACACTATTGCAGAATTGCTACATTACGATAAGGTAAAACCACATCATGTACACAGACATTTTGTTCAGATTCCATATTTTGATATTATTTGTACTACAAATTATGATAATCTATTAGAGGATGCATGCAAACAAGAAGGGAAAACAGCTAGAGTAATAGTGGAAAAAGAACACATTTCCATGTATGCAAATTCATCAGATTTGAAAATTTTAAAAATACATGCAGATTTCACTCATCCTGATAAATTAACTATTACACAAAATGATTATTCAAGATATTCTGAAAATCACCCACAAATCGAACTTTATTTATCTAATTTGCTGATGACAAAAACTCCAATTTTTATTGGATTTAGTTTAGAAGATCCTAATTTTTTACAAATTAAAGAAAAAATAGATTCCTTAATGGGAGAAAGTGTTCACAAAGGATATATAATTTTGGTTGATCCAAATGAAGAAAAAATTAAAACATATGAAAATATGAAATTAAAAGTAATTCCAATTGAGACAAATGATAAAACAATATCAGAATGTCTTTTAGAATTATTTGAAAATATTCATAGTCAACCAACGAAAGATAAAGATATTGAAAATACAGCTATTGAAGAAACTCAACTTGAAAGTGGCAAATCAATTGAAGAAATTCAAAATCTTGATGAAAAAGACCAAACAATATCAGTATCTGCCAATAAAACAGTTTTATTTAAAAACCAAACACTACTAATTAGAACAATTACTAGACAAGAAACAACTAAACCTATTTCAATTTATATTAAAAATGAAAATAATGATATTATTTACAATACAGATACAAACAACGCAAAGCATGTTAATCAATTAGTTTTTGAAAAAGAAGTGGTATTAAAAAATGAAATTTGGGAAGAAGGAAAAGATTATACAATTTTTGCAGAATTGGATGGACAGAAAACAAGTGACTCTTTTACCTTATCTCAACCTCCAGAAATTGTTGTTCAAACAGACAAAAGTGTCTACATTCGTGGAAGCGATATAATTCTTACAGGAATAGTTTCACAAGCAAGTATTGGTTCTAATATAGATTACAAAATTCTTAATGAATCAAAAGAGATTGTCAAACACGGAACAATGCCTATAGAAAATGAAGATACGGGAATATTTCAGGCAGTAGTTAATTTCGAAATCGATAGATTTGGATATCGAGGAGAAGAATATACAATAATCATTGAATATCAAGATAAATCAGATAGTGTTTCTATATTCAGCTCGAATTTTGGGGCTATAGTTGAACTTGATCAAAAAGTGTACACATGGACAGATAGGGCATACATTACTATTGTAGCGCCTGATTTTTCACAAAGAGGCACTATTGGAGAAGAAAAAGATGGACAAATAACTATTAAAACAAGATTAGGTGAAATTACAAAATACAAATTAAAAGAAGTTACCAAAGATAGTGGGATATTTACTGGAGAAATTATTTTATCAGGTTTTGTTGGAAAAGAAGTTCAAAGTAAAGTTGCAAGAAAGTATCCTGTGGGAATTACTAGAGGACAAGGACCAAATGATGGATTGATTGCTTGTAATGAGGATGACGGGATAACAGTAAGTTTTGAATTCTCAGAGGATGAAATTGTAGTCGGTTCAGCACTTATCAGATGGAATACTGGCGAAGTTCAATGGCTTGAAGAAAATTACCATATTAATGATTACGCAATAGTTCGAGTAATAGATCCAGATGTAGGATTATCTCCAAAAGAAATAGATATTTTTGATATTCATGTATGGTCTGATTCAGATAAAAAAGGAATAAAAATTCCAGTATATGAAACAGGAAATGAAACTGGAATTTTTGAAGGATTAGTATCTTTCGGCATAAAATCTTTGCCCAATAAAGGAATATTGGGAGCAAGGGAAGGGGATACTGTATATGCAGAATACATAGATGTAACTTTACCTGATCCATATAGAATAGATGATGAATTAGCTATTTCATCAACAACAAAAATTATACTATAACGAAAGAATTCCATATTGACATTAAAAAAATATTTCAATTTGTGTTGTAGCATAGGGATATAAACAACTTTATCAGAATGATAAAAGTCGATTCAAATGAAACTTCCAATTTGTAGTTTTGATGCAAAAAATACTGTACTTTGTCCTCAATGTGAGGGAAAAGTGAAAGATGGAAGACTAACACAAGCAGACGTGGATGCATCAATGATTCTTGCAAATATTGCAAAATCAAATAAAGAAATTGAGAATTTTACATTATACTCTTGTAAAGAAGTTGATGGGAACTTTGTCTTGTCATTAGCAAAAAATGACATTATGGGAATTAGACAGAGTCGTACCATGTATAGACTACTCCAAGACCAATTCAAAGGTAAAATTTGGCTAGTAGAAGCTGATGAGACAAATGAGAGATTCATAGAGGACTTGTTTTTTCCAACTAAAATTCTATCATTCAAGTCAGTTTGGGCACTTGGAGATATTCAAAAGACAAAGGCAATAGTGTCAGGTAAATGGACCAGACGATTTCCAATTGATACTGAAAAGGTTGTACAAATTGTAAAAAATGCCCGAAACCTTGACATTGAGATAGAATTTGAGGATAAGAAATGACCTTTGTAAAATCTCATGATATTGCAGAGTTAACTGAGTCATTAATTGGAAAAGAGGTAGTCCTTGGCGGATGGGTTGAAGATTTTAGAAAGTTAGGAAAAATGTCATTTATTACTTTACGTGATGTAACTGGAATATCTCAAGTAATTGTAAAAGGGGAATTAAATGATAATCTAGGTGAGATTAATCGTCAAAGTGTTGTATCAGTAAAGGGAATTGTTCAAGAGACTAAAGCACGTGACTTTGCATTTGAGGTAAAAGCAGATGAAATTGAAGTGTTAGGTAAAGCAGTTCATCCATTACCAGTTGATCCAATTGGCAGAGTGGAAAGTAACATCGATACCAGACTAAATCATCGGGCACTTGATATGAGAAATCAAAAGACTGCCTCAATTTTCAAGCTTCGACATCATGTGTTGCAATCATTACGTAAAACTTTGGCTGAAAAAAAATTCATAGAAATTACTACACCTAAAATTATTGGCAGTGCAAGTGAAGGTGGTGCAAATCTATTTTCACTAGATTACTTTGGAAATACTGCATATCTTGCACAAAGTCCTCAATTGTATAAGGAACAGATGACTATTGGACTTGAGCGAGTCTATGAGATTGCAAACTTTTATCGAGCAGAAAACTCTCACACAGGAAGACATCTTTCTGAATTTACCAGTATAGATATCGAGGCTGCATTCATGGATTACAATGATGTCATGGATGTGTTAGAATCACTAGTAATGGAAGTTTACAAGTATGTATCAGAGAATTGTAAAAAAGAACAAGAAGTGATTGGTCATACTATTGAGGTGCCAAAGTATCCATTTGAGAGAATTACATACAGTGACTGCATTGAAGAATTGAAAAAAGCAGGCGAGAAAGTAGAGTTTGGAGATGACTTGCTTGATTCACATCTCAGAATAATTGGAGATAATCATCCAGGATTTTTCTTCTTAACTGACTGGCCAATGAAGTTAAAACCATTTTACATTAGAGAAAAAGATGAAGATGCAACTCTATCTCGTTCATTTGATTTACAATTTGGATATTTGGAATTATCATCTGGTGGAACAAGACTACATAATCCTGAGATGCTAAAGGCCAGACTAAAAGAGCAAGGATTAGATCCTGCACAATTTACAGACCATCTAAAAGCATTTGATTGGGGAATGCCACCGCACTCTGGATGGGGAATGGGATTAGATAGATTGATGACTACACTAATTGGAATTGATAATGTACGTGAAGTTGTGTTATATCCACGAGATCCTGACAGGTTAAGTCCATGATTGAAGCTGAAGATGCAAAAAAAGTAGTCGAAGTAATCGGGAATAATCTCATCGGAGTATCACATGACTCTAATAATTTTGCAAAGTTACCAGATAATTTCTGGGGATATTTTGCAAGAGGACATGATACAAAGGGAACGTTTGGTGTGATAATTACATATTCTGAAGATGGAAAAGACGTGGATGAATTAATTAAAAATTATGAAGAATGGGCAAAGAATAATAAAAAATCAGAATCTGGAAATTAGTTACAATTCATACCAATATGCTTTAATTTTAAACAAATTATTGAAAAACATGGGCACAGTTCAGGCAATTAAGAAGTTAGAGACATCTAATGAAGAATTAAATCTAACATTAGAACAACTCAGCGAGCAGTTCAAAGATCTTCGTGAAGATGAAAGATTTGCAGGATTAATTGATGATTTAGAGAATTTAGCTTTTAATTATCTTAAAACTTGGATAGGTACTAACACCGAAGTTATCTAAATATTGACTAAAGAAAAAAATAAGTTTCTAAATTCTATTTTCTTTTGGCACATGCACATTCAACATAAACTACTTTGAATTCTCCATCTGTTTTTATGTTATGAGATAATGGTTTACGGCATTGTTGACATTCAACAAATCCATGATATTCTTCAACTGGGACTGTCTTGTGTGCCCAGGATTTTGTAGATTCATCCCAATACACTGAATTAATCTCAGTGGGATTATCCATACTTACCAATTTGCAACGAATTGATAAATTACTATCGATCCTATCACTATTCCAATTATAGTGCTGATTAGTATTACAGATTTTTTGAGAGTTTCTCTTTTTTCAAATTTGATATTTGCTTGTCGTTTTGCCTCTGCATGATGTTTCTCACAACGAAATTTATCTTCATATTGACGAACACCAATCTCATTGCATTCATCACATTTTCTTTCATTCATAATGATTAATTTTATTTTGTTTCTTTTAATAATTTACGATAACCTTCACATTCTTTGCAGACTGGTTTTCCTTTGTATTTTGGATTGCCATCAGTGATTTTGAGCGTACCTGGAGCGAGTTTACAGAGACAACATACTACCATGTAATGATAGCATAATTTGTAATTAATAAATCAAATTTTTTACACATAGGATCGGTTAAGAAAAAAAATTAGTATGATTTATGAGTGCAAATCAGAGAGTATTTTTGTGGATTGTAGAAAACCAGAGAAGAATTCATTGATAGTATTTCTTAAGCCTAGTTTTCAATAGTTAAAGAGTGTGTAATATTTTGAACAGCATGTTTGCTATATACCAAAATCATTATCAGAATCACATGGATAACGAAGAGTTGGACGAATTCATAGATGAATTCCATGAAAGAGTTCTTGGAATAGAACCTGAACAAAAAGAGCGTCCTGAATGGGATTGGATTAGAAAAAAATAGAATTATGACTCACTCAAGAAAATCCATATTGTATCATCTAGATATTATGGATGAAGACTCTGAAAAATCAATTGATCTTACTGAGTATTCTTGTTAGACTCATTGTGTTACTCTAAGAACTTGATAATGATTATAATTTAGAATTTTGATTCTTTTTTTCTAATATTTTTTAGGCTTTTTTCCTTTTTTCTTCATTTGTTGTTCTTTTTTGTATTTTTTAGTTCGTAGTTTTTGCCTACCTTTCTTCTCCCCTTTTTGTAATCTACCATCTTTTTTCTTTGATTTTTTCTTGGTCATTACAATCCTTTTTCCAATTTGATCTTTTTAATAACATCTCTGACTAATTCTTCATCTTTTACAACTAATTCTTGAAGTTTTTTCTTGTATTCTTCATCACCCCATTTTTCTAGATTAAACATTTCTTTTACTAATTTTACAATTTCTGATTTATTTCTCTGATGATCACGTTTTGTAATTTCAGAGCCTTCCATAACTTCTCTGAAATAATTATTAACTTAAGCCTATTGGAGTTTAGTATCTAAGAATTAATGAATACTTTAGAGTTTGACATTGTCATCATCTCTGCTGTTTTAATTGGTATGCTCTCTTTTTTTGAAATATCTAGCATTTCATTATGATGTTCTTCTTTTAAATGCTTTAGGAATTCTTCTTCTTCAATGTTATTACGTTTGTAATTACAAGATGGAATGATACAGTTGAAATTCATGGCTTTTCTTTGATTCTTTAGGGAAAAATCTTGCTCTAAGAACTTGATAGTGATGCTTTTAGGGGATTATTTCAAAAATTAGTCGTGTCTGAGTTAATTACAGAGTATTTTACCTGCAATATTTGCAAAGAAAATCATCCGATCTCTTTTTCTGAATTCGATGATACACCAATAACATGCAATAGTTGTTGGCTAAAAATGGAGATGTGGCAAAGATATGAATCTTAGAAAACCTTAATGCGTATCTAATGTAATTAGATCAAATTGATTTGTTTTAGATGTGATGGAAAAGGCAAGTTCAGAAATGAATTTGGTCTAATGGAGAAATGTACGTCATGTCAAAGTGCCGATATGACTTTGAATAAGGTATCTACAGAAGCAGATTCAGACGAAGAAGGATATTAGAGATTATCTGTAATTGCTTTAGTAAATTCTGCTGTACTCATACTACCTCCAATATCTTTGGTTTTAGCACCTGTTTTTACCAAATCAAAGATGGTAGATTCTAACTTTTGTCCAACTGCAATAATCTTTGAATCATTGTTTTTTGCCCCTAACCAATCGCACATCATCTTGATAGATAACAAAAATGATGAAGGGTTTGCAATGTTTTGTCCTGCAATATCAAATGCAGCACCATGAACTGGCTCAAATAATGCAAAAGAATCTCCAATGTTGGCAGCTGGCGCCATCCCTAATCCACCAACTACTTGAGATGATTCATCTGACAAAATATCACCAAACAAATTTGTAGTTACTATTACATCAAACTGTTCTGGTTGACGTATCAAGTTCATCGCACATGCATCAACATACATCTCCTCAAATGTTACATCAGGATAGTCTTTTGCAACATCAGCACAAGCTTGGGCAAACAATCCATCTGTAACTCTCATTACATTTTTCTTATGAACACATGTAACTTTTTTCATAGAATCACGTTGTTTTGCGGTTTCAAATGCATGCTTTGCAATTCTTTTAGAAGCTGCCTCTGAAATTATTCTCAATGCTACTGCAGAATCATCTAAGCTAAACTCTTTCCCAGTGTAAAGATCTTCAGTATTTTCTCGAACTATCACCATGTCTATGTCATCACGTAATGCAGGCATGTGTGGATATGATTTTGCAGGACGAATATTGGCATAAAGATCAAGCATTCGTCTCAACACTACAATTACATCAGCAGCTGACTCTCCAACTGGTGCCTTTAAACACGCATCAGAATTTTTTATGATATTTACTGTCTCATCAGGAAGTGCCTTTCCTTCCACTTCAAGTGCTTTGTCTCCTGCAAGTAATTTTGTAACTTCAAATTTTACATCAAATTTATCATTGATACTATCAAGGATTGAAATTGCAGCGTCTGATAACTCAGGGCCAATTCCATCACCAGTAATTAAAGAAATTTTATACATAATACTTCATCATACAAAGGGAATTTTAGGATTTAGTTGACCTGTTTTTCTTTTAGCATCTTTTTGAGCATAATTCGATTAATTCCATCAATTACTGCTTGAACTGAAGTAGTTACAATGTCTTCTCCAACAGATTTTGCTGAAACTCGATTCCCTCCAGCATCCTCTACACTGATAGTTACTTCACATAATGCAGTAGAACCACCACTAATTGATGCTAATGCATAATCTTTGATTCTAATCTCAGATATTTTTCCTGTAATCTTTTGAATTGCATTAAGTGATGCATCAACTGGACCAACACCGTGATCAGTTCCAGTATACTCTTTTCCATCAATGTTTAATTTTACAAATGCATAAGGCATTGTTCCAATTCCAGTAGATACTGAAAAACCAGTTAATTGAACAATTCTTTTGATTCCTTCTTCACCTAATACTTCACTTGCAATGGAGAGTAACTCTACATCAGTGATTTGTTTTCCTTGATCACCAAGTATTTTGACTTTATCCAAGATTTGTTGTGATTGCTCTTCAGTTGGTTTAACTCCAAATTCTGCAAGCATTGCATTCATTCCATGAATTCCTGCATGTTTTCCAACTTTGAGTCGTCTCTTTCTTCCAACTAACTCAGGGCTGATTGGCTCGTATGTGAGTGGATTACTTAACACACCATGAGTATGAATTCCAGACTCG
This sequence comes from Candidatus Nitrosopumilus sp., assembly GCA_965248045.1. Lineage (GTDB taxonomy): Archaea > Thermoproteota > Nitrososphaeria > Nitrososphaerales > Nitrosopumilaceae > Nitrosopumilus. The sequence goes on along the minus strand of CBDFIG010000002.1, from coordinate 186,993 downwards.
TGTCCAAATGCATTATCTCCCACTATTGCCTTGTTTGGTTGAACTTTGATGCCTACAATTTTTGAAATGTATCGTGATGTGTCATAGATTAATTCAGATTTGATGGTGGTTTCATAATTTTGCTCATATGGGAGACACTTCAATGCCATGACAAGCTCTTCTAATGATGCATTACCTGCTCGCTCACCAATTCCATTAATTGTTACATGTGCACATGATGCTCCTGCATGAATTCCAGATAATGCATTTGCAACTGCTAATCCAAAGTCATTGTGACAGTGAACACTAACTGGAAGTTTTGTTACTTCAACTGTATCTCTAGTTATTTCTGCCATGTATTCTGGAGTAGAATATCCCACAGTATCAGGAATGTTGACTCTGTCAGCTCCTGCTTTTGCAACTTCACCAAATACTTTTTTCAAGAATTCTCTATCAGTTCTACTAGCGTCTTCAGCTGAAAACTCTACTTGAAGACCACGAGATTTTCCATATTCCACTGCCTCAATTGCTTTTTCTAATGCTTGGTCGCGAGTCATTTTGAGTTTATGCTCTAAATGAATATCTGATGTTGCAATGAATGTGTGGATATAGTTTAGTCCTGCATCAACTGCAGAATCAATATCTTTTTTGATAGTTCTAGTTAATCCTGCAATCTCACATGATAATCCTTCTGCGGTAATCATCTTTACTGCTTTGAATTCACCTTCAGAAATTATTGGGAACCCAGCTTCAATTGCATCAACACCTAATTCATCAAGTTTTTTTGCAATGGATAATTTTTGATCTGGCGATAATGATACACCAATGGTTTGCTCTCCATCTCTTAATGTGGTATCAAATATTCTAATGTTCATACTCCACTCCTCTGCAATGCAGCAACACCAGTACGTGCAACTTCAAGTATTCCAAAGGGCTTTACTAATTCCTCAAATGCTTGGATTTGATCAGGAGTTGCAGTTAACTCTACCATAATAGATTCTTTTTTTACATCGTGTACTTTGCCACCATACGCATTGGCGATTTTGTTGACTTCCATACTATCACTAGCATTACTGAGTTTTATCTTAAAAAGACTGAGTTCTCGGTATACTGTTTTGTGCTCATCAAGATACTTGACGTCTACTGTATCAATCATTTTATCGAGTTGTTTTACAATCTGTGCTACTTGCTTTTCATCACCAATTGTAGTTATAGTCATTCTGGAGTACTCTGGATTTTCAGTTACACCTACTGAGATACTATCGATGTTAAAGTTCCTTGAACGAAAAAGATGAGTTACCTTAAACAAGATTCCTGGTTTGTTTTCAACTAATATAGAAAGAATTGCCCACATGATTAACCACTATGATGGTAATATCATATCCTCAAGCGAAGTTCCAGGAGCTACAAATGGCAATACGTCTTCTTCAGGGTCAATTGGAATATCAATTACAGTTGCAACACCACTGCTTAATGCAGTTTTGATTGCTTTATCGAGTTCATCCATTGATTGTGCTCTAATTCCTTGAGCTCCATAAGATTCTGCTAATTTAACATAATCAGGAATATGTTTTTGGTCTACTCCAATCATTCTTCTTTGATAAAATGTCCTCTGCCATTGAGCTACCATTCCTAATGTAGAGTTGTTTAAGATGAATACAATTACTGGAATGTCTTCTTGTATACAAGTTGCAAGAGAGTTTTCAGTCATTGCAAAGCTACCATCCCCTGCAATATCCACTACAGGAACATCAGGACGTGCAACTTTTGCACCAATTGCTGCTGGGAATCCCCAACCCATTGTACCAAGTCCAGTAGAACTAAAGAAAGTACCAGGTTGAATTACATCATAGAATAGTGATGCCCACATTTGGTGTTGTCCTACTTCAGTAGTTACAATAGCTTCTGGGGGCAATAGTTCGCGGAGTTTACGTAAAATTTTAGCTGCCCCCATTTCACCTGGATGAAGTTTCAAGTTTTCTTTCCAGTAGGCTTTAGTCTCTTTGACATGTTTAATCCAAGTACTCTCTTCAGATTTTTTAACGGCTCTTTGCAAAAGTAATTTTATCATTATTCGAAGGGATACTTTGACATCACCTACCACTGCAACTTGTGCTGTTTGATTTTTACCAATTTCAGCAGGATCTACATCCATGTGAATAATTTTGAGCCTCTTTTCAAATGTCTCAAAGGTTCCAACTGACCTATCAGAAAATCTTGTACCTATTGCTAATACACAGTCAGCTTCTGTCATCATTTTGTTTGCCTCTGCATGTCCATGCATACCAATTGGACCTAATGACAAAGGATGAGTTTCAGGAAATGCACCCTTTCCTTTGAAAGTAGTAACTACTGGAAGCATAAGTGTTTCAGCAATAGCTTGTAATTCAGCAAATGCTGATGAGATAATAGTTCCACCACCAGCTAAGATGATTGGTTTTTCTGCATTAAGTAACATATCGATTGCTTTTTCACATGCAACAATATCAGGATCAGTCCAAGGATGATAACCTTGTATTCTAAATTCATCTGGAAATTCCATTTCTGCTTCTCCAGTCTGTACATCTTTTGGAATGTCAATTAACACAGGTCCTGGTCTGCCAGTCTCTGCAATGTAAAATCCCTTTCTTACAGCTTTTGGAACATCAGCTGCAGTTCTTGGTTGATATGCATATTTTACAACAGGATTTGACATTCCAATAATATCACTTTCTTGAAATGCATCTTTTCCGATCATATCTACTGGTACTTGACCAGTTACTGCAATCATTGGTGAAGAATCAGCTTGTGCTGTGGCAATTCCAGTGAGAATGTTTGTGGCACCAGGTCCTGATGTTGCAAAACATACACCTGGTTTTCTGCTAATTCTACCAAAACCATCAGCCATATGAGATGCTGACTGCTCATGTCTAGCTAAAATATGTCTAATATTACATCTAGCAAATTCATCATACATTGGAAGGTTTGCACCTCCCGGTAAGCCAAACACTTGTTTGACACCTTCCTTCTCCATGGCCGTCATCAAGGCCTTTACACCAGTCATTGTTTCCATTTTATTCATAAGTTCAATCTCCATAATTTTAATGTGTTAAAATTTTGAGCACACTTTACAGTAGAACAACTAGCAAGACGTTGCCAATAATTTCAGTTGATATTGTGCTCATTGAAATCAAAAAACAAAACAAGTTAATAATTAATAAAGATTCTCAGAAAAATAATCGGGATTTACCCATAATCGTGCAGAAGACTTAAACTAATAATTTCCATATTGGAATCGGTTGTTTTGTCAGATAGCGAAGAAATTATCAAAGTCATTGAGACATTATTTGAAGCAGGGATAACAAAAGAACTAGAAACACTAAAAGATATTCATCTAAATGATCCTAAATTTTCTAGTTTTAGTGATTTACCACCATATGATCTTAAAGATTATCAAACCACAATAGAGTTAGAAGAATTACGATTTGTTAGCATTTCTGATTACTCTTATGAAATTACAAATCCAAAAATCAGTATCTTTGGAGATGCCGCAGTTGTTGCATTAGAATTAATGCAAAAAGGAATGCTAGTTGATAACAAAGCATTCACTGGAGAACACATGATGATTAAAGGAAGAGCAAGTTTTGTTCTAGTAAAGCAACCAACATGGAAAATTGCACACATTCATCTCTCAAAGATAGAGGGATAATCTATTTTTTAGCAGGATTTGGTTTTGGTTTGTTTTGTGGCTTTGATTTGTTTTGATTAGGTTTGTTTTGTGGCTTTGATTTGTTTTGATTAGGTTTGTTTTGTGGCTTTGATTTGTTTTGATTAGGTTTGTTTTGTGGCTTTGATTTGTTTTTATTTTTGCTCTTTTTTGGACCTTCACTAACTAGTTTTTGATAATATTTGTAAGCTTGATCAACGTTTGAATTTCCATGAACAATAGAATGTACTGCTTTAATCATTGCAACAGGATGTTCTGATTGCCAAATGTTTCGGCCCATATCAACACCAACTGCACCACCTTTGATTGAATTGTATGTTAGTTGTAATGCATCACGTTCTGGAATTTTCTTTCCACCTGCAACAATAATTGGGACCGGACATGCTTCAACAACTTTTTCAAAGTCATCACAATAGTATGTTTTAACAATATGTGCACCTTGCTCAGCTGCAATTCTGCATGCCAATGATAGATATCTTGCATCTTTTCCTAATTCTTTTCCAACTGCAGTTACTGCCAATACAGGTATTCCATATTTTTCTGCTTCACTGACTAGTTTGCCAAGATTTACAATGGTTTGATATTCATACTTTGAGCCAACAAAGATAGACATTGCAACTGCACTGGCATTGAGCTTAATGGCTTCTTGAATAGAGACAGTAATGTCTTCTTGAGATAAATCATCTCCAATAATACTTGAACCACCAGAGACTCGCAAAACTATTGGAGTGTTAGTGGTGGCATCAACTGATGTTCTCTGAACACCACGTGTTACCATCAAAGAGTCACAAAGTCGCAATAAAGGAGCAATTACTTTTTTTGGATTCTCTAATTTTTCAGTTGGACCAAGGAAATATCCATGATCTACTGCTAACATTAATGCACGATTATCTTGTGATTTGATTATTTGTGAAATTCTATTTTTTAATCCCCAGTCCATTTCTCTTCGATTTTGAAAGAATGAAAATACCTTTCTTAAGCCTTTCTCATTTTGTTATGATTATTTTCATTGCATTATCGCCAGTACGTGCATGATCAAATGCTTTTTGAGTATCAGTAATTGGATAGGTATGAGTGATTAGTTGTTTAACATCTATTTGTGAAGACTCGATTAGTTCCAAGGCATTTTTAGTATCTTTGTCAGATGCAGCATAACTAGTAACTAGAGTAATCTCTTTTGAGTAGATTTTACTCATATCCAAATCTAATGATGGCCCCTTTGAAGGAACACCAAACATCATGATAGAACCACCTTTTCTTACCATGTCAATTGCATCCGCTAGTGCTTTTAGATTACTAGTTGCAACAATTGCCACATCTACCCCCATACCATCTGTCTGATCTAAAATCTTTTGTTTTCTGGATTCATTCAGGGAATTAATTGATTCAGTAATGTTGAATTTTTTTGCAAAATCTAATCTAAAGTTATTAACATCAAAACAGAAAATTTTTGAAAACTTTTTTGCCTGAGCCAACATCACATGCATCATTCCAGTAGGTCCAACACCAAAAATTGCAGCAGAATCACCTTCCCGATAAGAGAATTTGCGCCATGCACGTACACAACACGCTAATGGTTCTATCATTGCAGCTTCCTCAAAACTTAGAGAATCAGAAATTTTCAAAACACCGCCATGAGATACATTCCATGCAGGCACAACATATTCTTCAGATAATCCACATGGAGAAAGATTAGTTTCATAGTATTTGGGGCACATTGTTTCATTGTTATGATCACACAAATGACAATCATAACAAGGAACATGATGATGAGTGAACACTCTATCACCTTTTTTGAATTCTGTTACACCAGAGCTTACATCTAAAACTACACCAGATGGTTCATGACCTAACCGCATTGATGGTTGTCCATATTGACCAAAGACTTTTTCCAAATCAGAGCCACAAATTCCACAAGCATGCATCTGTACTAAAATGGAACCATCTCCTAGTATTGGTTTTTCAATTTCATCTACAGAGATTATTGATGATTCCTTAACTAATGCGGTTTTCATGGATAAACATTAGAATATTGATTATAAGTAGATTAAAAGAATCATACACCAAGAATCTTCTTGAGCATTACTCTGTAATCAACTTCAACTTTTTCGCTTCCAACTGAAGGCAATGCAAAAACTAGAGTATCTTTTTCAGCTCGTAGTGCAGTTAATTTATCGCCAATGGATTCTGAAATATCATCACTGACAAGAATTAATCCAACATCAGAATCATCAGTTAATTTCTTAATTTCATCAAAAGCTTTGTCAGGTGTTTCAGTAATTACTCCTGGAACTCCAGCCAATTGGAAACTAGTGACAAATGATTTGTTGCCTACAGTGAAAAGTTTCACAGTTAAAATTTTCGTCTATTCTAATTTAACCCTTTTTGGCAGGTACAAATTCAAGAAAGGTTGATTTAGTTTAAAAAATCAAGGAATTCATGGCAGAAATTGATACTCAAAAAGACGTCTATCTTTTCCTTCATGGAAGAATGGATCTCAACGAAAAAGCAATGAATGCACTTACTGCAAAGGGATTTGCAAGTGAGAAAGTCACCATGGCTCTACCAACTAAAGTTGGAAATGTAGGCGATTACATGGCAATGTTATGGATGCCACCTAATCCAACTGAGATAAAGATTCAACAAATTACCAAAGTTGAAGAAGTAGAACCAGAAGGAATGGTTGGTCTTTGGAAAGGTGTTTCAAAAGATGATATTGACACTATACCATTAGAGTAAAGCTAACTGAAACCAGCACCAAAATCAGTACCTTTGTCTAAAAGATCACCAGAATCAGAATTTTTTAATTTTCTATAAAGAAGTGTTTCATAAACCATCTTCATAGCTTCTTCATCATCTAGATCGCAATCTTCTTTGATTTGATTTTGGTATTTGTCTAATTTTGCATTATCTTGTTCATCTGCGGAGAGATTATCATGAATCATTAGATTTGCAATTTTCTCAATTTCAGAATTATGTTTAACATCATCCATAATTTTTAAAAGAATTTCTAGTTATTAATACATTCGAATAACTAATCATTACAAATCAGAAATTAATCCAGAAAGAAAATCAGAATATTCTTCATCAGAAAAAATTATTTTCTCAATTTTGTTTTCTCTTTGAGCAAGTTGTGCAGATTCCAAGTGATAACAGATATTTTTTCCATTTAATTTACCAAAGTAAAACCCAGGACAAGCACAGTAACTGCCATCAGGATCTACCCAGTATTCGTTTCCTTTGCCTACAACTGTCCAAATTTTTCTTTGACTAGGCTCAAAAACATGTAGTTTTACACGCTTTGCAGAAACAACTGATTCAACTCGTTCAGAATCTATCTTCACAAGGATTTAATCAGATACCTGAGGTATAACCTTGATGCTACAAACTAGAATAATTCCAACAAAACCAGCATTAATTTTAGAAGGCAAGAAAAAGAGTCTCATAGTTACAGATATCCACATAGGATTTGAAAATACCATGGCATCAAACGAGATTTTCATAGGTAAAAATTCTTCAATTAATGAAACAATTTCAGAATTATCAGAAATTATAGATGCAGAAAAGCCAGATTCAGTAATTTTGTTAGGAGACATCAAGTCAAGTATCAAAAGTATTTCAAGAAATGAATGGGATGAGGTTCCAATGTTTTTTGAGCAAATTAGAAAAAAATGTGATGTAGTACTAATTACTGGAAATCATGATGCAAACATACAGAAATTAGTTCCAGATAATATTTCTATGATTAGTTCAACTGGAATGGTTGAAGAAAATGTTTTACTGACACATGGACATACAATGCCATCGGAAAATTTTTCGCATGTTGATAAAATTATCATGGGTCATGTACATCCAGTATTTTTCCAAGAAGATTCAGTGGTAAATGGACAAAGAGTATGGATATCAATGAAAACAAAAAAAGAAGAAATATTTCCAAACAAGTCAGGAGAATTAGAAATTACTATAATTCCTTCATTTAACAAGTACTTTTATGCAACACATAGAAAAAAATACAAAAAATCAATTTCTCCAATCATTGATAAAATTAAATCAATATCTACTGCAAAAATAGTCACACTTGATGGAACAATTATTGGAAATGAATCAACAATTGATCAGGTAATTTAATCAAGTTTTGTAACAAACGCTCCCTTAAGAGAGCACAGTTAGGGCATCGCTGAGATTTTGCCCAAGTTTTTACAGTTTCAAAGTATGCAATTCAATTTTCAGAAGAGTACCCACAGTTCTGGCATGAAACATTAACAGCATAACTATTCTTATTCCACAATTCATTTGGCTCATGAAAAAATTTAGCAATTAATTCTCTTCCTTTATCAGATATTCTATAGAGAGTTAAATCATGAAACCCAGGAGAATCATCAAAGGGAATTCTTTGAACTAAACTGTTTTCATCAAGAAATACCAAAATGTCTTTGAGTTTGAATGTGGGAATCTTTATTTTTATAAAATTCTTCTTTACAACGTCTTTGAGATGGATAAATTAAATGCCATCCTCTTCAAACTTTTCAATTTTGCTTAGAACCTCATCAATTTCATCATCAGAGAATTTTTTCGTCATGATGTGTGACAGACCTACCATAACCAGTGCTTTTGCAAAAGTTACTCATAAAGGCTACTACACATTGTACAATTGTAATTTTAAAAAAGGCCACGATGATTATTCAAATTTGTCATAAGGTTCAATTGGTTCTTTGGTGGTTTTGTTATCTTTTAACCACTCCAAAGTTTTTACAAAAGAATCTGCTAATTCAATTGTAGTTAATACTGGAATTCCAAGCTCCAATGATTTTCGCCTAATTTGATATTCATCATCAAGCATTCCAACATATTTTTCCAATGTAGATGTACTTGGAATATTAATAATAAAATCAATCTTTCGTCCATAAAGAAGATCAGCAATGTTTGGTTTTCGCTCAGGTTCTGAAATTTTGTGAACTATTTCTATTTGACCAATTTTTTCTTCAAAGAACTCTGCAGTGTGTTCAGTTGCCAAAATTTTGAATCCAAGATGTTTGAGTTTTGCAATACTTGAAACTAATTTTGCTTTGTTTTGTTCACCACCAACAGTAACAAGTGCGGTTCCCTTATCAGGCAGATTATACCCAACAGATGTCAAGCCTTTTGATAATGCATCATGAAAACTATTTCCAAAACAAGCAGCTTCTCCAGTTGACTGCATCTCAACTCCCAATGCAATATCTGCACCATCTAATTGCATGAATGAAAACTGTGGGACTTTGATTCCATAGTTGTGGATCTTTCGCCACTTGTTTTCAGGAACATGAGGTAGTGGTTTGTCCAAAATTGCTTTGGATGCAAGAGAAATTAGGTTTAGTTTAACAAGTTTTGAAACAAACGGCATAGAACGTGATGCCCTAATGTTTAGCTCAATTACATAGACATGATCATCATGAACCAAAAATTGAAGATTGAACGGACCTATAACGTTGAAGGTTAATGCAATCTTTTTAGTATATTCATTGATAGTTTCAATAATTTTGTTACTTAGACGCCATGGGGGAATACACATCATAGCATCACCAGAGTGAACCCCAGCACTATCAATATGCTCAACAACTGCACCAATGATTACTTCTTTGCCATTACTGATACCATCTACATCTACTTCAAGTGAATTTAGCATGAATTTGGATATCACAACTGGATGATCAGGAGACACATCAGCGGCTTCTTTGACATACCTCTTGAGTTCATCTTGAGACCAAACAACTTTCATTGCAGCACCTGAAAGAACGTAAGAAGGCCTCACAATTACTGGGAATTCAACTTCTTGTGCAAAGTTTTTGGCTTCATTGATATTTGAAAATGCTTGCCAATGTGGTTGTTGTATGTGAAGTTTATCAAGTTCTGCACTAAATTGTGAACGATTCTCTGCTCTATCAACATCAACTGCACTAGTTCCCAAAATGTTAACACCATGTTGTGCAAGTCCAGGAGTTAGATTATTTGCAGTTTGTCCACCAACACAAGTAATAATTCCTTTAGGATTTTCAAATTCAGTGATATCTAAAATTCGTTCTTGAGTTAGTTCTTCAAAGTATAATCGTGTACAAATATCATAATCAGTTGATACTGTTTCTGGATTACAATTTACCACAGAAATATTTTTCTCACCATTCTCTTGCAAACCCCAAACCATGTTTACAGTTCCCCAATCAAATTCTACACTACTTCCAATTCTATATGGACCTGCACCAAGTACAACAATTCCATTTTCATCAGAAGGAACTGAGACATCATGAGAATTACCACCATAAGTAAGATACAGATAGTTTGTAACTGCAGGCCATTCTGCTGCAAGTGTATCAATTTGCTTTACAGATGGCAAAACACCCATTTTCTTTCGTAAATCACGGACTTCATCAGGAGTTTTGTCTTTTGCACGAGCTATTTGCTTATCTGAAAAACCCATTTTTTTGGCCTCCCAAAGAAGTGGTTTTTCAAGTTCAGAGTCTTTCAGTTTGGATTCAATTTCTACGATATTTTTTATCTTTTCTACAAACCAAGGATCAATTGTAGAGAGTTTGTAGACTTTCTCAACTGAAATTCCCATCTTTAGTGCAACTGCAACATTGTACAGAATTTGATCATCATGATGACTAAGTTTACTTTCAATTTCTTCCTCAGTGTAGGTTTTTCCATTTGTACGATTTAGAACTAATCCATCATTTCCAATGTCAAGCATTCGTATTGATTTTTGGAGGGATTCCTCAAAGGTTCTGCCTATTGCCATTACTTCTCCTACTGATTTCATGGTTGGTCCAAGTTTTCGATTTACAAGTTCAAACTTTGCAAAATCCCATCGAGGATGTTTACAAACAATATAATCAAGTGAAGGCTCAAAGCATGCAGTAGTACTTTTTGTAATTCGATTTACTAGTTCTGATAAATTATATCCTAATCCTATTTTTGCAGACATGTATGCAAGTGGATAACCAGTTGCTTTGCTTGCAAGAGCAGAAGAACGAGAAAGTCGTGGATTAATTTCAATTGCAACATAGTTATCAGAAATTGGTTCTAGTGCATATTGGATATTGCATTCACCTACAATTCCAACATGTTTTGTTGCACGTAGTGCTGCAGAACGCAACATGTGGTATTCATGGTTATCAATGGTCTGAGAAGGTGCAACTACAATATTGTCACCTGTGTGAACTTTCATAGAAAGAACATTTTCCATGTTACAAACAATTACATTATTTCCATCATAGTCTTGCATTACTTCATATTCAATTTGTTTCCAATGTCCAATGTATTCTTCAACTAGAACTTGACCAACAAGTGATGCTTTTAGACCTCTCTCAACTATCTCATGAAGTTCAATTTCATTGTGAGCCACGCCTCCACCTCGTCCACCCAAAGTATAGGCAACTCGAATTATTACAGGATAGCATAGATCTTCTGCTGCCTTTTTGGCATCCTCAAAGTTAGTGACAGTCTTGCTTTTCAGTACAGGAACGCCACATTCCTTCATAGAATCTTTGAAAAGCTGCCTGTCTTCGGTTCTCTGTATTCCTTTAACTTGCGTTCCAAGAACATTTACACCATATTTTTGCAAGATACCAAATTCTTCTAATTTAACACCACAATTCAAGGCAGTTTGCCCACCATATGCTAGCATAATTCCATCTGGCCTTTCTTTTTCGATAATTGATTCTACATACTCTTGGTTTACAGGAAGAAGATATACTTGATCTGCAAATCGAGTATCTGTTTGAATTGTAGCAATATTTGGATTGATTAGTACACTTTTCAATCCGTCTTCACGTATTGCTTTGAGGCATTGACTTCCAGAGTAATCAAATTCACCAGCTTCGCCGATTTTAATAGCCCCACTTCCAAGTACAAGAATTTTCTTTAGTGATTCATTTTTTGGCATTTCTTCATTTCTCCATAAGTTGTTTTAGCTCTTCAAAGATGAATTTACAATCAAATGGACCGGGTGCAGCTTCTGGATGAAACTGTACTGCAACACAATTTTGTTTTTTGTGTTTTATCCCTTCAACTGTTTTGTCATCTGCATTTGTAAACCATAAATTAAAGTCAGATTTTTCCAAAGATTCTGGAGTGATTCCATATCCATGATTCTGGCTAGTAACATAGACTTGATTATTTTCTAAATTAACACAAGGTTTGTTTTGCCCTCGATGTCCATACTTTAGTTTGTAAGTTTCTGTGTTTCCTGCAATACCAATAATTTGTGCACCTAAACAAATTCCAAGTGTAGGAATATTATTTTCAATTAATTTTTTAGCAACATCAATGGTATTAGGACATTTTTGTGGGTCACCAGGCCCACTACTAAGTACAACTCCTTTTGGATTGTATGACATTATTTTTTCATAACTAGTATCCCAAGGAACTAAAATTGCCTTATACCCAAGCTCACGAACATTTCGCAGTATGGCATTTTTTGCGCCAGTGTCAATAACTACAACTGATTTCTCACCATCACCAAAAATTTGTTCTTCTTTTGTAGATACTATATCCATGAATTGTTCAGAATCATAGTGGGTTGCTGCTGCAAGTTCTTTTTTTACTTGCTCCACATCAATTTCAGAGTCAGATACTACAAGGGCGGCCATCATAACACCTCCTGTTCGAAGTTTCTTTGTTAATTCACGAGTGTCAATTCCTGAAATTCCAGGTATTTTCTCGTTGTACATCCACTCATCAAGAGTCATTGAGAGGTTCCAATGACTTGCAGTTAGAGACAACTCATGTACTACTAATCCTCGAATTTGTATTTTACCAGATTCAAAGAATTTTGGGATACCATCATCATCTTTAATGGAAGGATCAGGAACCCCATAATTTCCAACTAGTGGATATGTTAGTGTAAGGATCTGACCATTATACGATGGATCAGTAAGTGCTTCAGTGTACCCAACCATTCCAGTGTTAAAGACAATTTCACCAAAAACAATTGTAGAAAAACCAAAACCTTCACCATCAAGAACAGTGCCATCATCAAAGATCAGCTTTCCATGCTTCTTTGTGTGGATTGATTTCTTTGTGGTTATTGTTACCCTCGTTGAGTCCACAAGAATACGAATTTAAGTTTTCGGATCATGAAAGAGTATTTTTTGATCGCGAAAAAAAGTTTTATTTTTTAGGATTTAATAAATTAGAGATCATGGTTTGACAAAGACATTTTGAGTAAAGTCAGTTACGCCATAAAGTAGTACAATTCCAATAAATGAAAAAATTACAGCATACATGATTAAAGAAAACAGTCTATGAGTTCTTTTTCGTGGACATAATCTCATTAGGTTTGATAACACAAAACATCATTAAACTTGATGTTGTTTGTTCTTGAACAACAGAAGATAAAATCATCAAATGCGACAAAAAGATTGATTATTAGGATCTTTTCTAAAGTGCCTTGAACTCTTCGCTCCATTTGTGATAGGCGCGAATCATTTCTAGTGAAACACTTGGCTTTCTTCTTGCCATGATCTCCTTAAAATCAGTTGTAGTAAGTTCTCTTGGTTTTGCAGGTTCTTCACCTTCTATTGGCTCATGATAATTTGGATCATTGAATATTTCATGAACTGTTTTGATTTGTGCGGCTTGACAGACATCTTTGATATCACTTGCACTATACCCATCAAACAATTTTGCCAAATCAGCAGAGTTAACTCTGACATTCTTGCTTAGAGGGGCAGTGTATTGATCAAATAGATTTTGTCTAGCTTCTAGTGTAGGTAGTGAAACATAGATTCTCTTTTGGAATCTTCTCAAGAAAGGCCAATCAAGACTCCATGGTTTGTTTGTTGCCCCAATTACATATAACATCAAATCTTTTCCTTTACCATTAACACCATCCATCTCAGTTAGGAATTGGTTTTTGGTTCTTACTTCTCCACCGACTTCACTATTTCTAGAACCCAATAAGGAATCAACTTCATCTACAAACAAAATAACTGGTTTACCTTCTTTTTCAGCATACTGTCTTGCCATAGCAAATAATTTTGAAACATTCTTTTCTGCTTCACCTAACCATTTACTCATCATAGATGATGCATCAACATTAATGAAATAACCATCCATTTCATTTGCAGTAGCAGCTGCAAGCATTGTTTTTCCGGTACCTGGAGGTCCATAAAGAAGCATTCCCTTTGGCCATCCAAGAGGGAACAAGTCTGGTCTTTTAGTTGGATATACAATTGATTCACGTAAAGCATTTTTAGCATCTTCTAAACCAATTACTTGTGCCCATGTAACATCTGGTTTTTCTTTCATTACAAGTTCTTCAAAGTCATTTTCATTTTCTTGTCTCTGAACTGATTTCTTTTGGTCATCAGTTGATGCTTTTGGATCAACTGCAGGCTCTACACCATGAGCCTGTTGTAATGCCTGAATCCTACCATGATAGGAATTACATCTTTCTTTGTAAATTTGGTTAAGTTTGCTGTTAGGATAAAGTTGTAGTAATTTAACGAGGGCATCAATTGCTTGCTGATAATGAGAGATTGCCATGCCACGTGCACCTTGAGAATCAAATTTGATAGCCTCAGAGGCGTACTTACTAGCAGTATTTTCTAATTCTTGTGGGGCTAAACTCATATCAATTACCTATGCAGTATTTCCTTGAGAATTTTGTTGGTATTCGACGGTGTTAACCTCAGTCGCAAAATTGGTTAAATTAATTGCACTCGTTTCATGCTCAGCGTACTCTGGGCCATCATGATATTTCTTTTTGAAATCAGATTTCTCAGAAATATGAGTATGCATATCTTTTACTTTGCTAATAGAATCTTCAGCCGATAGAATTAACTCAGAGATTTCATCATCTAAATCATCAAGAGGTTTTGCAGTTTCAGAGATTATAGATACAAAATGCTTGAGAATTGAGTGCATCTCTTTTTTGTCAGCATATTTGCATAGCATAAAATCAGCAATTCCAACAATTTTGTTTAAATCCTGAAGTTCTTCTAAAGTGAGTTTGTCTAGCTTGTCATCATCAGAAGGTTTTAACTCTGATAATTTTTTGTCAATTTTTGAAGATAGTGTCTTAATACGTTCAATATCCTTTGAAAAGTCTCGTTTAGAGTTCAATATTGCCAAGTATCACATAATTTAAAAAAATCAAGATTAGGATACTGCTTATTTAATTTAGAGTCTACAATCAATTTTACTTCATTAAGTAAAGATGAAGATTCTTCATTACATTGACTAAAATCAAATCTTGCCTTTGTGAGTGTAGCAGAATCAAGCACTATACTTCCCAAATGTACAGATAATTCAGATAGTTTTTGACTACAATTTGGAAGAATATTAAATAATTGTGCACTAATTGTTCGGATCATAGGGATTACTGCAGGAAGTGCTTTAGGAATACTAGTTATCCCAGAGATGTTAGCAGTTCTTTTTTTTATTTGAGAGAGTGTTTCCAAAGAAAAGACAACAGTTTGCTCTAGTTCAATTGCTTTAAGATGAGTCTTGTCTGTTTCATCAAAATCACAAACTAGGGATTTATTTGACTTTTTTATTTCACTTCTTTTTTCCTTTAAAATCTCAACAATCTCATCTAAGAGATTTGCAGAGTATTCCAATCTTGGAACTAGTGTAACTGAATGAGATGTGCTTACACATTCTAATGTGTCAATATCGCATTTTACCAACATACCATCTTATGGAACAAGGTTTTGTATTTGAGGACCTTGTAACAATTAATTTAGTAACCACAGTTACACCCACCAGTAGATACAATTTTGATTTTTTTTGAGTACTTGTGTAAAGGAATTTAGCTCTCAATTTTACCTAATAACAGATGAAGTATAATCATGGTAAATGAGCATGCATTAACAGTAAGTTTAGAAGAATTTGGATTAAGTAAATATGAAGCACAAGCATATGTAGCCCTAATTGCCAAAGGGACAATTACTGCAAGTGAATTAGCATATTATTCAGAGATTCCAAGAACCAAAATTTATCCAACCTTACTAAAACTAGAAAAAAAGAAGCTGACAATAATTTCAAAGAGTAAGCCAATAATGTGCACTGCAATTGCACCTGAAGATGCATTTGATGGAATTATTCATGAACAAATCAACAAGGTAAATGCAATGAACACACTAGTTTCTAATTTGAAAAGAGCAAGTGAAGAGAGTAGAAAATCAAGAGGTTCAGAAGAGAAAAGATACTTTCACATTGGTGCAAACAATGTTGTAACTCAACTTCAAACCATGATTGAAGGATCAAAATCATCAATTAAGATAATGGTAGACCCATGGGGTTTTGGATTACTTGCTGAATGCAAAGAACAATTACTATCAGTTTTACGTAGAAATTTAGAGGTAAAATTGCTTGTTTCTCCAACTCAGATTTGTTCTGAAGCTTACAGAGTAATTCCAGACGGAGTAGAGATTAGAGCATCAGAGATTACTCAGAATTGCCTTATCTTTGATGAAACAGAACTACTAATGGTAAACAACACTAATGGGAAAGGTGCAATTTTTTCATCAACTGAGATTCTTGGAGTAAATCAAGAGAGAGTATTTTCTAATATCTGGAAAAATGCAATAAAGACCAAAGCCCTTGCAGATATGACAAAAACAGAGGCACAGGAGATTTACAAAATAATCAAGACGGTAAATGAGAATGGTTTGAGGTATGTTCTAAATTCTCTAATGGTATCAAAAAAACCTGAACCAGACATGTTCAAACTATTAGAGAAAAATGGAATTTCTCTCAAATCAAAATCACTAGATGATGTGATTGAAATAATGGATGCAATAATGCAAATTACATGCTCAGGACACGTAAATTTTGAAGCATCATCTAAAAACATCACAATAGAATCAAAACTAAACAGCGGACATTCACTACCATGGGTGTCAATTTTAGATGGATGTCTCCAAAAACAAGGTTACAAGACTAGAACCATATATCAGAATAATTCAAACAAGGGCGAAAAAGTTCATATCAAAATAAGTAAAAGCTAAACAGGTTTTGTGAAAAACATGGGTTATTGGAAGAAATTAAAAAAAATAAGTTTCAAATGGAAATTCGTTATCTGGGTATCAGTAGTAGCAGTAATGTTTCTAATACTATATGCTCATTGTGGTTCTTTGTACAGAGTGGATTGCCACAAAGTGATTCTTGGAAATTAAATTATTTCTCAGTTTTTTTCTTGGCTTCTTTATTTGGTTCTTTGTAGAGTACTTTTTGTATTAATATTTCCTGATTAGTCATTTTCATACTCTTTTGTAATTAATTCAATAGTTTTAGGATCTAATTTTGCAAAACACTTGTGGATTGCCACAAAGTGATTCTTGGAAATTAAATTATTTCTCAGTTTTTTTCTTGGCTTCTTTATTTGCAATATATGAGATAAAATCAGATGTATTTCTAAATGGGGTATTACCTGAAAGATTTTTTTCAATGAATGCCGATACTTTTTGTATTAATATTTCCTGATTAGTCATTTTCATACTCTTTTGTAATTAATTCAATAGTTTTAGGATCTAATTTTGCAAAACACTTGTGTAATTCTTCTTCAGCTAATTCTTCATCATGAAACAACATTATATTTTAAAATCAAAATTTGGATATTCATTGATACTAGGTAACAAACATGTACTAAATACTCAAAATCTAATAATTTTAGAATATGAAAAAACTAAAATCAGACAAAATTAGGCACAATAGTCTTGATTGAAGAAAAACTTGAGAATATTGGAATAAAGCTTCCAAATCCTCCAACGCCTGCAGGATCATATGTTCCTGCAATAAGGACAGGAAATTTGCTTTTCATATCAGGACAAATTCCAATGGAGGAGGGCAAAGTAGTCTTTACTGGAAAGGTTTCAGATGACAATTTGGAAACTGCTCAAAAATCTGCAAGAATGTGTGCAATTAACATTTTAGCACAAATAAAAAGAGAAGTAGGAAATTTAGATAAAGTTTCAAAAATTGTAAGATTATCAGGATTTGTAAATTCTGCTCCAGAGTTTACAGCACAGCCAAAAGTGATCAACTCAGCTTCTGATTTGTTCTTTGAGATATTTGGCGAGAAAGGAAAGCATTCCAGAATTGCAGTAGGAGTTGCCAGTCTGCCATTAGGTTCTATGACTGAAATTGATGCAATAATTGAGATTTTAGAATAAAGATTTGGAAATTTTCTTAAATAGATTTTTTGATTATTTTATGCATGGTTCAGATGTGTAAGGGAATATGTCATCGTCTAAAAGCAGATTCATTTACAAATAATCTACGCTACAAAATTGGTCAAAAATGGTGTTCATTATGTGCATTGTTTTTTGCCACTGAAGAGCATTCATGTCCATGTTGTAAAACTAGATTAAGATCAAAACCAAGGAGTAAAAAATATGAACTGCCAAGAATGTAATCATGAAAAAGGAAAAGGTGAATGTCTATGTTGCTGCTCAGTCTCACAAATTGGATGCACATACGATATTCCTCCAGTGTTAGCATATAGACAGATTAAGAAATGCATGCGAAAACGAAAAGACAAGAATGAACCATGATTAATTCATAGTCCTGAGTTGTTTTTCAGTATCTCTGATAAAATCCTCATATTTCATAATCTGAGTGGTTAGACGAAATGCATTCATTTGGTCTTCATTATCTTTTGAGCCTAAGAAGGGTTTTCTCAGCTCCATCAATTTTTGCTGTTCTTCAGTTACTTTGAGAATATCGTTTCTAAGATCATCTCTTGTTGCCACATATACTATACGTGAATTTTAGATTTAAGAATTTCTGGATTAAACAATTTTTGTAATTTTTGTTTTAGTTTGTATGCAGTTAATCCTGCAAATCCAAAAATAATTGCCAATCCCACATAGGCCAAAACTTGACTACATTCTATTAGTATTGCAGAAACACCGGTTCCAGCAATACCTGGAAGTAAAGACAATGCATAGAGCCACCAACCACAACAACCTAGTAGAACCAGAGAGAAAAATGAGAAAAAGGAGGTATAGCGAGAAGTATAAATTCGTGAGTTATTTTCAAGGAATTCTAGTTTGGTTGTTCGTATTTACCTAGGTAAAATAATTTATCCTCTACTTTTTTGATGATTTTTAGTTCACGAACTTTGTCTCTTCGCTATAGTAGCAACACTGCCAGAATTTCCTCCAAATGCTTTTTTCTTCACTGAGAGTTTACATCCCAGCAATTTGCTTTTCTCAGAGAGGAAAACTTGCAGACCAATTCCTATTCCCATTCCAATTACTACAATAAAGTTTAGTTGAAATGCAGCACTGATTACATCTAGTGGTTCTAGTGCAGGAGTAGTAATTACAACTACTGAAAGATATACAACAATAGTAACAATTCCAACAAGTGTTGCTTTTTGGATTGGTTTCATTAGTTATCACCATACACTAAAGTTTCGGGATGAAATGCAACCCATTCAAACCAAAATCCGGGCTCAATTGGCAATCTATCTAATTGTGCCCCCGGATATTCACCAGATACAGATAATCCATCATAGTTCCATTCAGAATCAGTTTGTGCATCTAAAATTTTTCCATCCAGATACACAAAGTCCAAGATACCACCATTAATTGTTCTATCAAATGCACGAGAGTTTTCAGAAAACAATGAGACTATAGAGACAAGCATAAGTTCGTGAGTTATTTTCAAGATATTTTATTCTGGTTATTCGTATTTACTTAGGTAAAATTATCTATTCTCTAATTTATTGATGATTTTTAGTTCACGAACTTTGTCTCTTCGCTATAGCATTACAGGAATTTCTCCAATAGAGTCATTAATTATTACACTTGATTCAATATCGTTTTGTTTGTAAGCTTTGTAGGTATCATCTTGATTAAATCCGGTAATGATTTCTTTTGGATTCATTCTATCATCACTGTATTCTACTGGAAACATTATTCGTGGTTCTGTGTAATAATTTCCATAAGGATCAGTTGCATACGAGCTAATGTGTCCTGTATCAGTAGTTAACATCATAGTATCAGGATGGAGTTTCTTCCAGTCACCCCAAGTAATTACATCAAATGGAATCAAATTCAGGTGATACCCAGTTAACTCACCTTTAACTGCCATTCCAAGTGCTTGACTCCAGTAAGATTCTGTTAGTCTATCATACATCAACAAGTTGGAATTGTATAATTTTCCCGAAGTTCCAAATTCCACTTCTTGTCCATTAATGATTCTCTCAAAAACTTGATTTGTATAACACAATGGACAGTACGTAACCGATACTGGTGTTTCACCGACTTTGTCATTTACTATTTCATGCCAAACTAAGATAAAGATAGGATAAGCCTTTGCTTCTCCGTTAATTTCTAATCCAATAACAGTATCAGAATCAGACATAAACTGAGAATTTGAAACATCTGCAAACACAGGATTATCAATTGATGGAATACCATCCTTTGGCGGTCCTCCACCTTTGATTTTATCAAGTGGAATACTATGTTTTACACCATTTGTCGCCATTACAGTAAGTTCTATAGACTCTGAATCTACAATAGAAGTTGGACTAGTAATAATTTCAGATGTAGGTTCAACTTGAAATGAAACATCTAACACTACAATTGCAACCCCAATTATTACTATAGATGCAAGAATCTTTAGATTCAATTTTGAATGATTTTGGGACTTAAAATATTAAAAAATTGTTCCAATTTTAGGCAAATTTGGGTAAATCCTTTTAATAAATTTCAAAAGTGTTCCTTCATGAATACAGAAGCAACCCTAAAAGGAAATGTATTACATGATATCACTCACTGGGGACTAAGAGCATCAATTGGAGCCATATTCATAGTTCATAGTTTAAAGAAATTTGATCCTAGTTGGCAAGAGTGGTTAATCAGTATTGGAATACCACCAGAATTGCAATTACCAATTGCATTAGCAGAACTCATTGGAGGAATATTACTAGTTGTAGGAGTATTAACTCGAATTACTGGTTCTGTGTTTGCAGTAATTTTACTTGGTGCAATATTTCACATAAGATGGGAAAATGGATTTTTTGTTTCTAAAGGTGGATGGGAATGGGATTTGGTAATGTTAGCTGTAGTGCTTGCAATTATTGCTACAGGTCCAGGTAGAATATCAATTTCACATTTAGTTAAAAAAATCCCTAGATTCTTACAGTGATTATTTTATTTTTTTATTTAATTCTGTGATGAATTTTTTTATTTTTGGTTTTGGAACAACTGCACCACACGCCTTATCATGACCTCCACCAGAACCACCAAGATCAGTTGCCAAAATATTAACAATCTTACCCAAGTGAACTTTACAGTTCTTAGAACCTCTGACTGAAACAGCATAGATACCATGATCAACTCTTTCTTTGTATGCTACTCCAACATCTTTTCCAGATAATCCCATTACAAAATTAACAGCACCACTGGCACCAGCATCTAAGATTTCCATATATCCAAGATTCTTCATGGTTTTCATTCCTTTCTTAACTTTAGCAATCATTTGAGATAGTTTTTCTACTTGAATTTGTGCAAATTCAAATGTATTTGGAATGGCATGTGGGAATTTAGAATCTGCTAGTTCTTCTACCAAATATTGTAAATAGTCAGGTTCTTTTTGATGTCCAACTATATTGTATGTAAGCACTGTAGCACTAATTAGTACAAATTGTCTATCGTAAATTTGGAGTAATTTTGAACCAATTGGTCTATCTTCCATATAATCAGTAATAGCTGCACATGTTGCAACAAATGTAGCATGATGATTTAGTTTGGATTTATATGCATTGTAAACTTGAACAGCAGTACATTCATTGATGTCATGAATGATTGTAACTTTGATTTTTTTTAATGCTTTGATAACATTTGGATCAATATCATGATGATCAATGTAAGTGACTGCAACTTTGTTTTTTCTTAGAGTAGTTAGAATATCTATAAATTCATCTTGTGTCTTTTTACTTAGTCCAAGATCACAAATATACAAAGATTTTAGTTTTTTATTTAAAACTACTTGGTTTAATGCCTCCATTTGACCAGGATAGTCAACTAAAATTGCATCCCCACCAAAGGCTTGTCTAATTAATGCAGCAGAACTGATTCCGTCACAGTCTTCTTTATGAGAAATACAAATTACTTTTGTTCGTTGTGTTTTTACAGTTTTTTTATCTGCTACTTTTTTTGATGTTGTTTTTTTAGTTGTTTTCTTTACTTTCTTTGTAGAAGCCTTTTTTACAGATTTTTTAGTTGTATATTTCTTAGATTTAGAAGCTGCCAATATTTGGAAAATTGTAAACCCTCATTTAAAGTAAGAATGAAAAACTAAGATTTTCTAAAAGGTTTTTTGATGCTTTGGTTAATCAAAGAACTAGAATCAAGATACACATCATAAAATGATAATCCTTCCATCTGAGTTTGATGGTCAATTTCTTGAATTTTTTTTAGCTCATCTGGAGATGCATTTTCTACTAGATCATCTAATTTTTTCAAATCTTGTCGCTCTTTTGGGCTCATTAATTTTTGATTAAAAATTTTCATTTATGACCAAAAGTTGCCATATTAGACTAATTACTAAATTTCACAGACATAATTTTGGCGAAAATATAATAGAAGATTTTTGGTATGCCCAGTATGGAGACTAAAAACATCGGTTTACGAGGAATAGAGATTGCAGACACTAGAATCTCAAATATTGATGGGGAAAAAGGTAAGCTCATTTACCGAGGATATGATATTTTAGATCTTACAAAAAATTCAACCTTTGAAGAAACAGCATATTTGCTGCTTTATGATAAACTGCCAAACAAGAACCAACTAGATGAATTTAACACAAAATTAGTCGAGGCAAGACCCATTCCAAAACAAATGCAAAAAAACATGGCAAACTGGAGAAAAGATGCAGATCCTATGGATATGCTTCAAGCATTTGTTGCAGCACTTGCAGGATATTATGATGAAGAATTTTCAAATAAAGCAGCCAGTATTGATAGAGCAATTAACCTAATTGCAAAAGTCCCCAGCATCATTGCAAGTTGGCAGAGAATTAGAAATGGATTAGAAATTGTAGACCCTGATCCAACTCTAGGTCATGCTGCAAATTTTCTATACATGATGTTAGGTGAAAAACAAGATCCTAAAGTTGAGAAAATTTTTGATACATGTTTAATTCTTCATGCTGATCATACTTTCAATGCATCAACATTCACAGCAAGGCAAGTTGCATCAACAAGAGCACACATGTATTCAGCAACAAGTGCTGCAATTGGAGCATTAAGTGGGGAACTACACGGTGGGGCTAATACAGAAGTTATGAAGATGTTGCTAGAAATTGGCGAGATAGACAAAGTACAACTATGGATTAAAGAAAAAATGAGTGAGGGTGAAAGAATTATGGGAATGGGTCATGCTGTTTATAGAACATATGACCCACGAGCAGTGGTTTTAAAAGAACTATCAAAAAATCTTGCAGAAAAAACCAATGAACCATGGTTTAAGATGACAGAAAGAATTGAAATTGCAACTATTGATGAGATGAAATCACAAAAAGGCAAGGACATCTATCCAAATGTAGATTTGTACAGTGCTTCAATTTACTATATGTTAAAAATTCCTGTAGATCTCAATACACCAATATTTGCAATTTCTAGAGTCGTAGGATGGGCAGCTCACATCATAGAAGAGAAATTTGCAGAAGCCGCACCAAAACCAGCACTATACAGACCAAAAGCTGCCTATGTAGGAAAGTATTGTGGTCCAGAGGGGTGCGCATACCAAACACTAGACTTGAGAAAATAATTTTTAATTTCTTGTACTAAGCCAATCTTTTGCTTTAGAGTTTACATCATGTTTGTACAACACTTCAAAAACCATATCATAAAATGAAATACCTTTTTTCTGTGCCTGATCATCAAGCCATTTTATTCCATCAGATAATTCAGGATCATGCTCAGAGAATTCTACTAATTCATCAACCATCTTTGAGAAGAATGAGTGAGATTCAAGCATAAATACACCTTTCAATCTATGATCATAAATGGCGTATTCAAAATATATAGACAAAAGACCCCTTTTTGGTTGACAATTGGACCATGTTTTTTATTTAGATTGAAATACTGAGAAAATTTCATGGGTTATTCAAACTAATAATTCAATTATTGATCAAAATAGAGAACATGTAGAAATCTACAAAAATAAAGTGACGAATTTACAATCAAAATACATTGCATTACATATTGGATTATTTTGGGGAATTGGAATATTTCTTATAAAAAATGAAGATATTATAAAAATAAAATTAGATGAAAAAATAATGTATGATCAATTTACATCAAATTTAAAAATTGAAGATAAATTTATTCAAAAACGAATACAGTTCATTAGACAATTAATAGAACAACGGAAATTAAAAATAGAATTTGAAACAATTGATGAAGGTGATAATTTAGCTAAAAAAAATACTAATGCAAAACAGCGTAAGACCAAAAACGAATAGTTGTTTGGTGACAGCTTATTTGCGATGCTTAATTGTGTTATGTGTTAAATTCATAAAAGAAGTAATTGTTTAACATCATTGACAACAGCCAATGTTAGATTAAATGGATCATGTAAAATTTTCAATTGATTTTTAAGATTTTTGTAAATATTTGAAGAATATCAAAAAATCAAGATTTCAAAAATAAGGTAAATGTCAAAAAAGTAGGAAATAGGACAATAAAGTTCTAAATATGTTAAAAATTGTGATTATGAACGTAATAGTGAAGATTAGATTTATTTAGTATACATAAATTCTGAGATCAATTATGGCAGGTCAAGACAAAACAGCAGTTGCATATTCTATTGCAATTACAGCTATATTCATAGGAATTGCATTCTCAATGAGTGCAGTTCAAGATGCCGGCCCCAGTGCCTCAACTCCAACTGTTACAAAAACAGTTGAACCAGTAATGGAAGAAGAAATGAAACCATTAAAATCTGGTTATGATCGAGTCACATCTGATACAGATCCAGGTATGGGTCATGAATCACACCAACTTGCAGTGCTATTGGCACCAAGTGACAAAGTATATTCAGGTACACTCATTTATGATGCATCTGAAAATATTCAATTGGTTACACTTAGAGGACCAATCGGAGCTGATGAAAAACCAGCAAAGACTTGGACTCCAGACGGTGAAACAATTTTTGAATTAACATTTGTTGATCCAAATAATGCAAAAGGTGAATGGGTTTTTTCCGGTAATGCTCTAGCAGTTCACACAATGAATACCGAAACATTCCAAGTTGACTACAAAATATTAGACCTTATGGAAGAAGAAGTCATGATGGAAGAAGAAGTCATGATGGAAGAAGAAGTCATGATGGAAGAACCAACAGGATCAACAACAGTCCATGTTGAAATTCCAGTAGGAACTTCAGTTCCAGGATGTGAAGAAACTAACGAATGTTATTCACCAGCAGATATCACAATTAATGCTGGAGATACAGTACATTGGATGAATATAGATTCAGCTGTGCATACAGTAACTGCAGGAACTCCAGCAGATGCACAAATGGGTGTATTTCATAGTGACTTAGTTATGCCAGGTGATAATTGGGAGAACATATTTGATGATACAGGTAGTAATGATTACTTCTGTATGGTTCATCCATGGATGACTGGTAGTGTTACAGTGAACTAACCAAAATTTTTTCCTTTTTTATTATTTTATTTGATTATTCCTAATGGTTCTATTGTATGCTACCCCAAATCTATGGGTTTCATCTCGTGCATGTTGTAGAATTTTCAAAGATGGCTTATCTCTAGGAATCACAACAGGATTTTTACTTTTTGGAACATAAACTTCTTCGTTTTCTTTGGCCAAAGAGATACACGGAAGTTTTAATCCAAGGGATTCCAAAGACTTTAGAGCGGCATTTAGTTGTCCTTTACCACCATCAATGACTATCAAGTCAGGTAGTTCAGAATTTTCTTCTAGTAATCTATAATATCTTCTTTTAATAATTTCTCCAATCATTGCAAAATCATCTCGTCCAGGCACTGTTTTGATTTTAAATTTTCGATATCCTGACTTGTTTGGTATTCCCCCAACAAATCTAGACATTGAACCTACTGCAAAATCAGCACCATGATTTGAAATATCAAAGCATTCAATGACATTAGGAATTACAGGTAGATTCAGAATTTCTTTTAGTTCAACTAATCCAGGTTCGCCTCCTTTTGAGTGGATTAACTTAATATTTTTTAGAATTAAATTTACGATGTCTTTTTTCTTTCCCTTTGTCGGGGCTAAAATTTTTACAGTAAACCCAGCTTGCTCAGAAAGTAAAGATTCTAGCAATTTTTTATTTTCAGGCAATATACTAACAAGAATGAGTTTTGGGATTTTATGTGTAGAATAATACTGATAAAGAAAGTTTGAAAAAGAATTATCTCCAACTAGGTCAAAAAAGAATTTGTCACTATCTCGAATCACCCCATTAATCATTCTAAAATTCATAACTGTTGCAGTTTGATCTTTGATCCCTATACCAAAATACTCCTCATCAGAATTTTTGACATATTCCATGTTTTGCTTAGTTTGAAGGCTCCCAAGTCGAATCAAGGTATCACGTATGTCTTTTGCACGTTCAAATTGTTGAAGTTTTGATGCTTGATGCATTTCTTCTTCTAATTTTTTACTAAAAATTTTTGTCTGGTTTTTTCCCTTGAGAACTTCTTCTAATGCTGCAACATGTTTTGGATATCGTTCTTGCGCATCTTTGAATTCACATGGTCCTTCACAATTACCCAAATGATATTCAAGACATATATTTTTTGGAAGAGTTTTACAAATTCTAATTTGAAATGCTTTTCTTAGCGTACCGATGGTAAGTAGTTTTGAACTACCTTGAGTAAACGGTCCAAAAGTTTTTCCTTTACCTAAAAATTTCCCATCCCTAGTTCTTCTTGCTACTAACAATCGAGGATATTTTTCATCAGATATTCTAAGATAGGTATATCGTTGTTGATCTTTTAATTCAATGTTGAATCGGGGGCGATGTTTTTTGATCATATTTGATTCTAAAAGAAAAGCTTCGCTTTCATTATCAGTTAAAATAAATTCAATATCTGAAATGTTTTCAACTAGTTTTTGTGTTTTATAATTTTGATTTTTTAGAAAATATGACTTTACTCTGTTTTTTAGATTCTTTGCTTTTCCTATGTAGATAATTTTTCTATCAAAATTTTTCATTAAATAGATTCCAGGATTTGTAGGAAGGATGATTTTAGAAATATCAAAAGTCATTTTTTTAATAGTTTTTTCAGATACTTTCCAGTGTAACTTCCAGGTGCCTTTGCAACCTCTTGTGGCGTTCCGGCAGCTATGATTCTACCACCTTCATCACCTCCCTCAGGTCCAAGATCAATTAACCAATCAGAATTTTTGATTACATCCATGTTGTGCTCAATTACTACTACAGTATTTCCTAAATTTACTAATCGGTTTAGCACATCTAGTAATTTTTGAACATCTGCAAAATGTAATCCAGTAGTAGGCTCATCTAAAATATAGAAAGTTTTTCCAGTGCCTCGTTTTGATAATTCTGATGAAAGTTTCACTCTTTGAGCTTCACCACCAGATAATGTTGTAGATGATTGTCCAAGTTTGATATATCCTAATCCAACATCATATACTGTTTGCAATTTTCTTTTTATTGCAGGAATGTTTTCAAAGAAATTCAACGCTTCATAAACTGTCATGTCTAAAATATCTGAAATATTTTTACCCTTGTACAATACAGATAATGTCTCAGAGTTGTATCTTTTTCCTTTACATTCATCACACTTTACATACACATCTGATAGAAATTGCATTTCAATTTGTTTGACTCCATCGCCATCACAAGCAAAACATCTACCATCTGCCACATTAAATGAGAATTGTCCAGGTGCATATCCACGTTCTTTTGACAATTCAGTATTTGCATAAAGTTCTCGAATAGGTGTAAATGCACCAATGTATGTTGCAGGGTTTGAACGTGGAGTTCTTCCAATAGGTGATTGATCAATTGCAATTACTTTATCAATATTTTCTAAACCAACAACTTCTTTATGATTTCCTGTTCTATTATTTGATTTATTAAAATAATTTTCAAGTGCTTTGAGTAAAATATCATTAATTAGAGTAGATTTTCCAGAACCAGATACACCAGTGACAGAAACAAATAGACCCAGTGGAATTTCAACATCAATATCTTTTAGATTATTTTCTGATGCTTTTTTTACAATTAGTGATCCAGCAGGATTACGGATTTTTTCTTTTAAATTGATCAAAGAGCGATTTTTTAGATAATCACCAGTAACGGATTTATGTCCATTTAGAATTTGATCTACTGTTCCTTCAAAAACTACATTTCCACCATGCACACCTGCACCAGGACCTAAATCTACCATCCAATCCGAATTTCGTATAATTTCTTCGTCATGCTCTACTACAATAACTGTATTTCCAAGATTTCGCAGCTTTGTTAGTGTTTTAATGAGTCTCTCATTATCACGTTGATGTAATCCAATTGTGGGTTCATCAAGGACATACAAAACACCAGTTAGGTTTGAGCCAATCTGTGTTGCCAATCGGATTCGTTGAGATTCACCACCAGATAATGTTGAGCTTAGTCGATTTAACGTAAGATAATTTAATCCAACATTCATTAAAAATTCTAGACGTTCTTTGATTTCTTTGAGTACATCTCTTGCAATGTATTGCTCATTTTCACTTAATTTTAGAGTAGAGAAAAAGTCATAACAGTGATCAATAGACATATCACATACATCCATAATTCCCTTATCGTTAATTTTTACTGCAAGTGATTCTGCTTTTAGTTTTTTACCATTACATGTATTACATGGAGTATCTCGCATGAATTGTTTCAACCATTCACGTTTTGATTCAGAATCAGTCTCCATAAAGACACGTTGTAGATTTACAAGTACCCCCTCAAATGCATTAGTATATTCCCAAGAGGAATCTCCTGATTTTGAACGATATTTAAAATCAATCAAATCATCTGTGCCAAATAAAATAATTTTAAGATGTTTTGGTTTTATTTTATCAATTGGTGTCATTAAATCAAAACCAAATTTCTTTCCAACAGCCCTTAATGCTTGTCGTCTAAATGATGAAAATCGTCCACTCCATGGAACAATAGCACCATCTAAAATGGACTTGCTCTTATCAGGAATTACTAAATCTGGATCAAACTCCATCTTTACTCCCAATCCATTACATGTTTTACACATACCAAATGGAGAGTTAAAAGAAAATGTTCGAGGTTCTAATTCACCTATAGTTAATCCACAATAAGGACACGCATTATTTTGTGAGAAGATTTTTTCTGTTTTTTCAAATGCAATCATTACATCTCCCTTTGATGCCTTTATTGCAGTTTGAATTGCCTCAAAGAGTCTAGATCTTTCAGATTTGTTAGTTGTAATCCTATCAACTACAATCTCAATATTATGCCATTTTTGCCTGTCAAGTGGAGGAATCTCATTATCTAGGCTCAAAATTTCTCCGTTTAGACGGATTCTAGAGTAACCATCTTTTTTGATTTGTTCAAATAATTTCTCATATGTTCCTTTTTTTCGCTGTATTATAGGAGATAAAATCAAGATTTTTTTTCCTTTAAAATCTTTGAGAACAGAATCACAAATTATCTCAATTGATTGAGTAGAGATTTTTCGTTTACAGTTTGTACAATAAGGAATTCCAATTCGTGCAAAAAGTAATCTCATGTAATCATAAATTTCAGTGGTAGTACCTACAGTAGAGCGAGGATTTTTACTAGTAGTTTTTTGTTGAATAGAAATTGCAGGGGATAGCCCTTCAATAGAATCAACATCAGGTTTATCCATCATTTCCAAAAATTGACGGGCATATGAAGACAGAGATTCAACATATCTTCTCTGACCTTCAGCATAAATGGTATCAAAAGCTAATGTAGATTTTCCAGAACCAGATAAACCACTAATAACAACTAGTTTGTTTTTTGGAATATCAACATCAAGATTTTTTAGATTATGGTGTCGTGCACCACGAATCTTTAGCTTATTTTCTGTCATTTTTGAATTGAATCTCCTTTTCTAGTCTTTTTATTCTATCTCTACATTCAATTGCTCGCTCAAAGTCTAAATCCTCAGAATATTTTTTCATTTGTGCCTCTAAATCAATCACATCAGTTTTCAGATCATGTATGGATTTTAGTTTGGAATCATCTAATGCAGTCTCTTGTTCTGGAACGGATTTTATGATTGTTTTAGGAATAATATCATGTTCTTGATTATACTGTAATTGTTTTTCTTTACGACGTTTAGTTTCCTCTAAAGCATGTGTCATAGATTTTGTTATAGTATCAGCATACATTATGACAGTTCCATTTTCATTGCGTGAAGCACGACCAAATGTTTGAATCAGACTAGTAAAATTTCTTAAAAATCCTTCTTTATCTGCATCTAAAATTGCAACCAATGAAACTTCAGGAATATCCAATCCTTCTCGTAGAAGATTAATTCCAACTAGAACATCAAATTCTCCTAAACGCAACTGCCTGATTATCTCAGTTCTTTGCAGTCCTTCAATTTCTGAATGCATGTATCGCACTCTAACTTGTTTTTTTGAGAGATATTCAGCCAAATCTTCTGCCATTCTTTTAGTTAGAGTTGTGACTAAAACACGCTCAGAATTTTCGACTCTTTTGTTGATTTCTTGGATTAAATCATCCATTTGGGCCTTGGTAGGCCTAATTTCCACGTCAGGATCAAGTAGACCAGTGGGTCTAACTAGCTGCTCAGCAATTTTTGAGGATATTTTTTTCTCATAATCTGAAGGAGTAGCAGAGACAAATATTGTATTTTTAATATATTTTTCAAACTCTTCGAATTTTAGTGGACGATTATCATATGCACTTGGCAATCGGAATCCATATGTTACAAGTTCTTTTTTTCTTGAATAATCACCTTTGTACATTCCATGAAGTTGAGGTAATGTAACATGAGATTCATCAATTACCAAAAGATAGTCATCTCCAAAAAAATCCATCAAACAAAATGCTTTTTCCCCAGATTCCCTTCCATCAAAATGTCTAGAATAATTTTCAATACCAGAACAATAACCTAATTCTTCAATCATTTCTAAATCATATTTTGTTCGCATCTCAAGTCTTTGATGTTCTAATTCATTTAATTCAGGTAGCCGGTGTTTCAGTTCTTCTCTAATGGACTTAACAGCTTTTTTACGAACATCTTTTGCAATAAGATAATGTTTTGCAGGGTAAATTTTCATTTGAGATAGTTTCTTTTTTTCTTTTAGTGAGATATGTTCTAAAATAGTAATTTTTTCTATTTCATCACCAAACATAGAGATTCTAATTGTATCTTCAGAATAAGCTGGAACAATATCAATAGTATCTCCTTTTACTCTAAAATTTCCAGGTTCAACAAAGTCAGAAGAATCATTTCTCTCATATCGTGCATCAATGAATTTTCTAATTATCTCATTTCGTTTAATTTCATCACCAATGTTAATTGTAATTGCCAAATCTTCCCAATCTTGAGGATTTCCAAGTGAGTAAATGCAAGATACAGTCGATACAATGATTGTAGGCTCCCCTGAAAGCAGCATTGCAGTTGCCTCCAGTCTTAATTTTTCAATTTTTTCATTGATTTGAGTATCTTTTTCGATATAGGTATCTGTTTGAGGAAGATAACTTTCAGGTTGATAATAGTCATAGTATGATACAAAGTATCCAACATTATTTTTTGGAAAAAATTGCTTTAATTCTGAATAAAGTTGTGCTGCAAGAGTTTTGTTATGAGATATGACTAGAGTGTTTTTACCAGTTCGAGATATAACATTTGCAACTGAAAAAGTCTTACCGCTCCCAGTTACCCCAAGTAAAGTTTGAACGGCTCCTTTTTTCACACCTTTAACTAACGTATCAATTGCTTGAGGTTGATCCCCAGTAGGTTCAAAATCAGATGCTAGTTCAAATCGAGATATTTGTTCCAACAGATACAATCCTTGAAAACTGAACTTATAGCTAACGATTGTAAAGTAAAAACTCCAAGTTAACAAAAAATCAAATTATTTGAGATTCAACTCCACGGGGACTCGAACCGTTTTTGGGGATAGAAATGGATGCAGATAGGTACAGAAATTAGATTTTTGTAGATTAAGGAACTTTCTTTATTGTTTCACAGTCTGCAGTTGCAGTATCAGTTCCTTTTCCACCATTTGCTGTATCGGTTCCTACACCGCATGACAGTGCATCATTTCCTTTTGCACCTATTACTGTGTCATTTCCATCTGCACCAAAAATTACATCATCTCCTACTCCACCTCGTAAATCATCATTTCCACTTCCTCCAGAGATAATGTCATCTCCTTTGTCTCCAATTAATTTGTCATTTCCACCTTGTCCAAAAATTGTATCATTTCCTTTTGCACCTTGTACATTATCATCTCCTGCTCCACCAATCACACAATCATTGCCTTTCTTTGCTTGGATAATGTTACCAGCATCAGATGCCAAAATCAAGTCATCACCATTTGTTCCTTTGATTGTAGTTCCATCAAGATGGCCATCTCTATTATCAATCACATTATAATTTCCACTAGAAATTAATTCATCAATTGTACTATCATTACAAAATAATTCCAATGAATCCAGTTCATTCACACATTCATCTGTAAAGACGCTTCCATCTTCGTTGTTCACAATGCCATTGTCTATAATACTACGAACTCATCCCAATACTCTCCAATACATCACAATTGATGCCAGGTATACAAACCCGAGATAGTTCTCACAGTTCTTTTCATATCTGATTCTAGTCCTGTGAAAACCATTTTTCAACCACGCAAAGAATCTCTCCACAACATAACGAACTGAATTGTATTTGTTGTATGATTTGTTTTCTGATAGCTTACTGTTTTTTCTAAATGGAATGCATGAAATGATGTCTCTGTTTTTCAGATATTCCCTAATGAGATTTGCATCATATCCCTTGTCTGCATAAACTGAAGCAGTTTGGTTCATCATATCATCATCTACAAAATCAGAAATTGATTCTACTGTGTCAATGAATTTGGTGCTGTCATGAACATTTGCAGGGCTGCATACGATTGATATTGGTAAACCATTTTGTTCCACTGCAACATGTATTTTTGTGCCTGAAATTCTCTTGAATCCGTCATATCCTATTTCATCCCCCCTTTTTTGGAAGGAATTGATGAGGAGTCAACTGATATGCATCGCAGATTGATCTTGTCTTGTTTGTGTGCAGATTTGATTGTAGATTTTAGAATCTTTTTCCAAATTCCTTTTTGCTGAAAATCTTGAAATCTTCTATGCGCAGATGATTTGGAACCGTATTTTGCGGGAAGATCAATCCATCTGCATCCGGTGATTGGCACAAAAATTACTGCATTGATTGTTGTACGGTCATCAGCTCTTGGTCTTCCAGTTGCAGCTGGTTTTGGAAGGTGTGCTTTGAGGGCATTCCATTGTGAGTCAGTTATTTCTTTGAACATGAAAACATAATCAATGCTGTTGTTCATAGATCCAAATGATCATCAGAATTTGTCTAAATGGTTAGTTTTGGGATCAGTTGATCTTACATCTTGTACTGGTTCTACAACAATTGTAGAATTACCTGAGGAGGAAGAAAAAGTATCACTTGATGTTCCAAGAATATTTGATATAAACTTCCAAATTGAAAATGGCACATCACAGAAAGCAGAAATCAATTCAGTATCTTATAGCGAGAAGTATAAATTCGTGAGTTATTTTCAAGGAATTCTAGTTTGGTTGTTCGTATTTACCTAGGTAAAATAATTTATCCTCTACTTTTTTGATGATTTTTAGTTCACGAACTTTGTCTCTTCGCTATAATTAGGGTGTTGAACTCAAATCAAATGACTTCTAGTCTGAAAAATCATTATCGTCATACTCGTATTCTTCATTGTCATTGTACAACCACTCACCATTCTCAAATACTGTGATACCACCAAAAACATTCTTGATTAAACCAATTCATTCATAAATTTGAAATAAATCCAGAGCCACGCTTGAAGTTAATTTATCTTTGTACATTTCCAAACTTGAAACATTTAATCAGTTAGTTAATCCGTGACATAAAAAAAATCAATATGAGTGTAATGGCTAATCAATTTGATGTTTTGTTTGCAGATTTATTATGCTCATCAAAAATCATTTTAAAAAAGATTCTGCCCAATTAGACAGCATAAGATTTTACCTTGCCAGTTATTTCTGAATGGGTATTGTTTACAGGAGAAAAACTTCCTAGTGTCTCATTTCTCTGTGTTTTTGCATCCCTGTCATACAATAGAAATGAATCCTCTGATGAATTGTATTCCAGTCTCATCTCATAACTCTTGCTTGTCTTTATGACAAATTTCAGGCTTGGATCAGAATCACCCTCCCAATCAATGTTTGAGCCAAATTCTGAATCTAGACTGGTTTTTACCTGATCCTTGAAATGAATTGCTCTTTTTCTTTTTGCTTCTGGATTATCATCCATGTGTACTAGATATGTTCTAAATGATATAAACTGATCCTAGATGCAAATTTACAGTTTGTTTACAGAAATCATTCAATTTACGCACAAATCCAAATATTTCATTAACATAGACTATTGCTCCAGATAATAAAATAAAACTAGCAACTGGATGTTTATTTTGAGTATCTTGAACAAAACTTATTTCGACAATATCTTTTAATGCAGTCATAAAATCATTAGGATTTTGACGTTTTAGTTCTACTAGAATCACTTTATTCAATTCTATAAAATCTATTTTTGCCAATTAAAATTCTAGGCAATTCTTTGATAAAAGAATGACGATCAGAAACTTGCAATATTTCTAGTATACATATAGAATTCTCCGAAATGTTTACTTTATCAACAGATTTTATCATATTGATGTATACTCAGTTTGATGATCAATGTAGACAATCAAATGAATGTGGGTCTGGTAACTATATGTGAATAGCAAGGTAAAGAAATCAGATAGCATAAAAAATGATTCTAATTCTAGGACTCATAGTACGCCCTTTCCAAAGAAAATTACAAAGAAACAGATTAGGACCAAATCCAACAATAGCATGTTTGTGGGCATTGACCTGCACAAGAAATTCCTTCAAGTTGCAATAATGGATGATACAGGCAAAGTGTCACACAATGGGCTTCCTAGAAATCATCACATAAACCAAAGAAATCATGCACGTTCTGTGACAGTTATAAGCCAGTACACGATACAGCAACTCTTTTGTTTTTATTGTATCGTTGTATGATTTGATTTCAGACCCAAATCTTCTTTTTACCACAGAAAATATTGTCTCAGTCTTGTTTCTCTCATGATATAATGTCTCATTAAATTCCTTTCTCATCATTTTTCTGTATCTGCCTTTTGTTCTGCTAATCAGAGAGTCCCTATTCCTTACAGGAATCATGGAAACTATGTTCTCATCTCGAATCATTTTATGTATCGGTTCTGCATCATATCCCTTGTCTAGTACCATAATCCACATTGGAGTAATTGCAACCATTTGTGCAAATAATTGTGGAAAATGTTTGATGTCATGAGACACTAGATGGTGCTGTACTACAACTGCACAAATTAATTGAGATTCCATGTCAGATCCTGCTGACATCTTGGTGTATGCATGCCTGAGATTGCATCTGTATGTGTAGTATGGTGCAGCGTGTCTAGTTTCAAATCCAGTTGCATCTGCTCCTGCAAATATTTTTCCAGGAGATACAATTTGGATGAATCGTCCTATTGCAACATGTAATATTTCTTCACAGATTCGAACTGCTGCCTTTTGCAGTGTTGTAAAATGTGGAATTGATTTGAGATGCAATTGCAGAATAATTTCAGTTGTTACTTCCAACCATTCCACAAAACTCTCATAACTTTTTGACTCGTACTGCCTAAGGACTAGCAGGACAATATGTTGGTGTACAGAAAATGTATGCTTTGATTTTGGGTGCAAAAATAATGGAACATTCATTTTCTTGAGTATGGACCGCATGAGTCTAATCATGCGTCTGTATTTTTTATTCATAAAATGGAATAATTAAGAATTATTCATTGATCAAGATGATCTGTTTTGATCGATAATCAAGTAAAATCTTGATGATTTCTAGGGAGCCGTAAAATCAAAACAGATAACAGGTTTGGAAATTACAGATGACAAGTCACATGACTCAAAATATTTTGTATCTCTGGTACAGCAATCAAAAAAGTTTGGAAACGTAATCAAGGCATTAGCTGATGGTGTATACGATACCAAAGATGATTTCTCATATTTGTATCATGATAACATAACTCCAGGAATCAAGACAAGAAAGAATTCATCTGTAAACACTGACTGTTATCCCAGACGAAAATCTGTCCTAGCTCAAATTTTCAATTATGAATTATGGAAAGCTAGCGTTAGCTATGGGGATAGATGGATTGTGGAATCCGTGTTTTCAGCATTCAAGCGAATGTTTGGCGAACACGTAACATCGCACAAAAGAGAAAACATGATTCATGAGTTGAAAATGAAAGTTTGTTTGTACAATAAGATGATTGTAATGCAATAGAATCTGAGATGATTTATTTGATTAGATAATGTTGATAATTATTTTGGGTTGGGAAACAAAGCATGGAGTCGTATAGTTTTATTCAATACTCTAGTTCCAAATAGTTCAATCAGTTTTTAGAAAATTCAAATATCTTATCATATATTTCATCAAGACCATTTGATCCTATTTTTGTAAGACATATAGTTGCAGATTTTTTTGCTTCTGTTGATGCATTTGCTACCGCAAAAGAAATATCAGTTACTTCAAACATTGGAATATCCAATGCACTATCACCAACAGAGTATATTATATGATCCTCACCCAAATTTAATTCATCTATACCTATAGTATATAAGATTGCAGTACCTTTGTTTATTCCTTTTTTAGTTATATGATATGTATTTTTTGATGTATGATATTCAACTTTGGTTTTTGACTTGTTAATTGCATTTTTTAGTTGAGATTCAGTAATTGTGTCTTTTTTTAATATGATTTCAGTAAGTCTACCTTGTTGGTTTTCATCAATTTGTACTTTTTTGTATTTATTTTGGATGTATTTTAAGAGTTTATCAGGTTCTGTTCTATCTCCGTATTTTTCATTGATAAGAGAATTTGAGTTAATTATAATTCCACCTGCTTCAGCTATACCATATGAAGATGTTTTAAATTGTTTAATTAATTTTAAAACTTGTTTTTTGTCTCTCCCAGTACAAAAATACACACTAACATTTTTTTCAGTAAAGTTTGCAAACTTATCTTTTACTTCTCTATGGATAACAGAAGAGGGAGAATGTGTGATTGTACTGTCTATATCGAAAAAGATATGTTTTATTTTAATTGTTGGAGATTTTATTTTTTTATGTTTGTTATCTTTTTCTCGAAGTGTAAAAATTGTAACAGATCTTACTGTTTTTAATTTTGCTAGTTTTCTTTCTATTTTCAAACGTCTGTCAATATCATCTATAAGTATAGGTTTTTTTGTTTTAACTTTGATTGCATATTTTTTATTTAATTTTATTATATCTCCAAACATCCTGAATTTTTTTAATTGTTTTATAGTTTTGTCTACTTTGTCAGGATAACAGAAAACATGAATAAACATTTTATTTCATTAATCAGATTCAAGATAAACCCTTACATCTTGTACTTTGGAAGTTTTTTTCTTATTGGCTTGAAGTATAAATAATGCTTCTTCAAATGATTTTAAGTTTTTAGGATTTATTCTGGCAGTTGCAGATACACAAAAATCTCCTTCACCCATTGTTTGTTGTACAGTTGTAGCTTCATCAACATCCCCAAATTCTTTAAGTAAAGAATCTCTTAATTCAACACACATACCATCGTGATTTGAATCTGCACACTGTAATAATATATGAGCATTAACTAAATTTCGTTTTCCAGCCATATTACTTTTTAATAAATTTTGTATTCCATATATGAATTAAGTGAATAATAAACTCGGGTTTCTTCTCAAAAGAAACTCCTAAGGACATATCAATTTAAAATAAAGACTAGTATAAAAATAGTCGGTGCATGGTTCTGTATAATCTTCGGGACTTGAGATCTTCTAAGGATCCATTCAGTAGAGCCTTGTTTAGTGAGGCATTTTGTGTAATCAACTGATCCTAAAACTAACCATTTAGACAAATTTTGATGATCATTTGGATCTATGAATAACAGCATTGATTATGTTTTCATGTTCAAAGAAATAACTGATTCACAATGGAATGCCCTCAAAGCACACCTTCCAAAACCAGCTCAACTGGAAGACCAAGATGTGATGACTGCACGACAATCAATGCAATAATTTTTGTGCCAATCACCGGATGCAGGTGGATTGACCTGCCTGCCAAGTATGGTTCCAAATCATCTGCACATAGAAGATTCCAAGATTTTCAGCAAAAAGGAATTTGGAAAAAGATTCTAAAATCTACAATCAAATCTGCACGCAAACAAGACAAGATTAATCTGCGATACATATCAGCTGACTCCTCATCAATTCCTTCCAAAAAAGGGGGGATGAAATAGGATATGACGGATTCAAGAGGATTACAGGCACAAAAATACATGTTGCAGTGGAATCAAACGGACTGCCAGTATCAATCGTATGCAGCCCTGCAAATGTTCATGACAGTACAAAATTCATTGACACAGCAGAATCAATTTCTGATTTTGTAGATGATGATATGATGAACCAAACTGCTTCAGTTTATGCAGACAAGGGATATGATGCAAATCTCATTAGGGAATATCTGAAAAACAGAAGCATCATTTCATGCATTCCATTTAGAAAAAATAGCAAATCATCAGAAATCAAACCATACAAGAAATACAATTCAGTTCGTTATGTTGTGGAGAGATTCTTTGCGTGGCTCAAGAATGGTTTTCACAGGACTAGAATCAGATATGAAAAGAACTGTGAGAACTATCTCGGGTTTGTATACCTGGCATCAATTGTGATGTATTGGAGAGTATTGGGATGAGTTGACCATGTGTTTATAATTCGACTAGTTCAATTTCATAATTCTGTTGGACCTATACTCTAATTTCTCCTGACATTAGTTTTGGAAGCAAGGTGTCACGTATTTTTGCTAAGGTTTCAATCATTTTTTCATTATTAAATAGTTGATCAAACAAGGGTTTTATTTTATAATGAAATTCATCTAATCGCATTGTTGATGGAATCAAAATTGGCAATTCTTTAAAATTACTTCTACTAATTTCTAGAAATGTGCTTCCGTTGGCATGATTGATAAATTCATCAACTCTATTTAAAAAATTAAGAAATAAATAATATAGTTGATTTGAATTATTTGGATTGCTTACAATAAATCCCTGATTTGTTGCTGCAGGTATTTTGTTGATGACAAGTTTTCCTATAGTGGCTCTTGATGTCATAAAAATTGAATTTGCAGAATGTAATTGAGATGAGCAATTTTTTAATCCCAAACTTGTAATTTTTCTTTCTGAAGAAATACAAAATAACTTATCAGAGTTAGTCAAATCCCTGGGGACAAACCAATAATTATTTCCATTCCAATAATCAGGATTCATAGTAGACGGCGTTCCGCCGCCAAATGTTTTACAGATGCTATCAATCTTATCTATTCTCCATCCCTTTGGAATCCTTCCCAGATCCGAATCCTCAAATTCCGTAACTCCGTCATAGTCAACAAACCATGATTTGAAGACTAGCTAAACAAGTCGTGAAACCATGATTTGAAGACTATGCAAACAAGTCAACAAATCATGGTTTGTTGACTATGACGGAGTTACGGAATTTGAGGATTCGGATCTGGGAAGGATTCCAAAGGGATGGAAAGTTGATCAACTTGATAATATTGCAATTTTTCTTAATGGATTACCCTTACAGAAATTTAGACCAATTAATGATTCATTTTTACATGTAATCAAAATTAGAGAGATGAAAAGTGGTATTTCAAACAATACTGAAAAAGCACGAACTGATATTGATGAGAAATATATTGTAAATAACGGTGATGTATTATTTTCATGGTCCGGAACATTAGAATTAATGATGTGGACTTCTGGCAAAGGCGCACTAAATCAACATATTTTCAAGGTTACATCAATAAATCATGAAAAATGGTTCTACTATTTGTGGATAAAACTACATCTTGATGAATTCGTTAGAATAGCTGCCGGAAAAGTCACAACAATGGGGCATATACAAAGACACCATCTATCAGAAGCTTTAGTTCTGATACCTCCTACAAAAACTCTAGAAAATATGAATTGTACAATGAATCCAATTTTTAAAAAATTTATTCAGAATAAAACTTCAATTCAGATTTTAATAAAAATCCGTGATGCCTTGCTTCCAAAACTAATGTCAGGAGAAATCAGAATATAAAATATATTTTTGCATATGTTGGAATAAGAATTAAAAAAAGTATAGCATCCTGCAAATCAATATATGGTATCAAATTCTAGATGTTGTGGAAAACGTTTCAGAATTTCTTGATGATGGCATATTGAAGAGACCGTTCAACATATGCAGACAAGGGAATAATGCCAAGATCATGAGGGATTATTTAAAAACCAAAAACATTGTATGTTGAACTCATCCCAATACTCTCCAATACATTACAATTGATGCCAGGTATACAAACCCGAGATAGTTATCACAGTTCTTTTCATATCTGATTCTAGTCCTGTGAAAACCATTCTTGAGCCATGCAAAGAATCTCTCCACAACATAACGAACTGAATTGTATTTCTTGTATGGTTTGATTTTTGGCGATTTATCATTTTTTCTAAACGGAATACGTGAAACAATTTCTCTGTTCTTCAGGTATTCTCTAATGGCTGTACTGTCATAACCCCTGTCTGCAAAACACGAGATAATTTGTTTGATGGAACCATCGCCTACAAAATCTGAAACGGATTCCATCACATCGATGAATCTTGTACTGTCATGAACATTTGCAGGGCCTGTTACAATTGATACTGGCAGTCCGTTTGATTCCACTGCAACATGTATTTTTGTGCCTGTAATCCTCTTGAATCCGTCATATCCTATTTCATCCCCCCTTTTTTGGAAGGAATTGAGGATGAATCAACTGATATGTATCGCAGATTGATCTTGTCTTGTTTTTGTGCTGATTTGATTACATGTGCAAGAATCTTCTTCCATACTCCTTTTTGTTGAAAATTCTGAAACCTTCTATGCGCAGATGATTTGGAACCATACTTGGCAGGCAAGTCAATCCACCTGCATCCAGTGATTAGCACAAAAATTACTGCATTGATTGTTGTACGGTCATCACATCTTGGCCTGCCAGTTTTAGCTGGTTTTGGAATGTGTGCTTTAAGGGTATTCCATTGTGAGTCAGTTATTTCTTTGAACATGAAAACATAATCAATGCTGTTGTTCATAGATCCAAATGATCATCAGAATTTGTCTAAATGGTTAGTTTTGGGATCAGTTGTACATCATTGTTTGGATTTATTATGATAGTAGCCCCAAAAAAATTATTCATTATTCCATCATTTTTAATTTGGTCATTAATAATAATAACAAGTGAGCCAAAAAAATTATTCATTGTACCACCAAGTTCTACATCCACATTATCAAAAATTGTAAATGTTGAACCATCAAAATTGTTAATTATGCCTTCACTCCTAATGTCTCCAGTCTGAACGATCACGCCTTTGTTATCAATTTTGCCATAGGACGACTATTAAAATCACCAGTGTTCACAATTGTACCCAAATCAACAACATCACCATGGTTTTCTATACCTGCGTTTATGGTAAGGGTCACATCAGGATTGATAGTACAAGTCTCTCCGTTGTTTATGATGGATTCAGACGAAATTGTTGTGTCAGTAGTAAATGTCATAGTTGCTGCTTCAGCCTCTTGAGAAAATCCAATAAATCCTAAAACTGCAATACCAATTATCATGGATAAAATTATTCTTCTAGACATTCTAATTATGAAGTTATGACATAATTTAAAGATGATCTTGAAATTTGAAAAGATTACAATTTTGGATTCAAATCTATTTGGGCTTGAATTATTTATGAGGTAAACTAAATTTAAAGCAATGATGATAACAAACTAATCACCATACAGGTTCATCAACCATTTTTAATCCATCATCAGTTACCTCAAAGCCCATAATTTTCAGGGTTTGTTGCGCAGATGAAGAGTTTCTTTTTAGAATCTTTTGTGCCAAATCCATTCTATCTGCAGAATTCATGTTTTGACCAATCTTATATTTGCCGTGAATTGTTTGTGAAGTTACTTTGATGACAGTAACTGCATCTAAAACTTTCATATCAGAACTAAGTGGGACATATTGTCCCTCAGGTTGATATTTTTCCATTAATCCATTGAGTGCAAGTGTCTTTTCTTCTCTATCAGATACAAAAGAGGCAATTCCCTTGATTACAACACTAATGTACAAAGTATCAGCAAGCGATGCATCATGAGGGTCTTCAAAATAAGAAGGCAAAAATTCTAGTTCTCTGTCTACTTCAAAACCTACTTTATTATTTTGAGTTACATTATCTAATTTCTCACCTTTGGTATGAGAATGGATGTAAATTGAATCATTTAGAAAAACAAAATTCATCGGAATTATCTGAGGAAACCCATTTACATCAATGCTGGAAATTCTACCTACATGTTCCTGAGCAAGGAACTCTTTGATTTTTTCATGGGACTTAATTTGTAATATTCCAATTAGTTTCAATATCTAAATTATAAAAAATCATTTTATAAATCCAGAGTACAAATACCCTAGATTAAAAATAATCCTAGTCTTCTTCATCTAGTTCCTTTACTAATGCCTTGATTTGTAAAATTCGGCACTCAAGTTCTGTACATTCATTTTTTAATTCAGCACTCATAGTAATGTATTACAAAAATAATCAAAAAGGAAGAACATTCTAAAACTTGACTTTTTTCATCCAAACTTTTCATTAATTAAAACAGATAAAACATAGGAATATCTCTAGTCAAATCTATGCTTGAAATAAACAAAGAGCAAGAAGAAGCAACACGACAAGTCTTATCTCTTCTAGAAGAGTGGGGTTCTGAATCAAGATTCATCTGGTTTAGAGAATTACATAGAATTACAGATATTGACAAAGGGCTACTTCGAAATATTATCAATGAACTAAAAAAATCAAAAGAAATCAAAGACATGCATGGGACAAACAATAGAATATTTTTTTGTCTCAAAAAATATTACATAAAATGTAGTGATATTGAATTTAGATACAAAGGAAAAGAAATCATGTTAAGAGATGGAAGTAAAACAAAAATCATTCAAGGTGCAACAAAAGCAACAGAGCGGACAAGAAAAAGATTAGAAAAACAAAAAAATAAACGTAGTGCAAAATCATATTCTAAAGAAAAAAATAAACGTAAATCAAAATCATTTACAAAAGCAAAAAGCAGAAGACCACATAAATCATAAATTAAAGAGAATCTTCAGATTGTCTTCTTACAAGATTAGATTCTGCACGTTTTAATTTTGCAGATTCAGAGACATCTTCAGTCATATCATATAGTTGATGAAGTTCCATGTTTGGAGTTAGTTCATCTTCTCGCTCATATTCCAAATCAATCTCAAGATTTGCCAAGATTTCGACATTTTCTTCTAAAATATCAAGGCATTTTTTTACTACCTCTGGAAGTTCATCATTCATCATACTAACTAAGAACAAGTAAAG
The DNA here is from genome assembly GCA_965248045.1 of Candidatus Nitrosopumilus sp. Lineage (GTDB taxonomy): Archaea > Thermoproteota > Nitrososphaeria > Nitrososphaerales > Nitrosopumilaceae > Nitrosopumilus. Next base: position 143,501 of record CBDFIG010000002.1, on the reverse strand, counting down.
TAAATGATTTACTGTATGTTATAGAGAATTACGTCTTATTGTTTGGCCATTTCTCTGAGTTTTGGCATTACATATGTTGCAAATTTGTCAATAGATCCAAAGTAGTTCTTACCCCAGAATCGAATTACAAAGTGATTAACACCAGCTTTCATGAATCTCTCAAATACTGGAATTATATCTTCAGGAGTACCAACTGCAGTTGAAGAACGAGCGATATTATCTGGAATCTTTGTTGCAGCTTCTCTCATCTTTATAATCCAACTTTGATCAGACATTGAATATTCGGTAAAGTATTTGACAAAATCAAATCCTTCAATTTCTTTTAATCCATGAACTCTTAACACCTCAGGCTTGAACAAACTTACTTTTACTGCTTCTTTCATTTTTGCCCAAGACTCTTCTGCATCTTCAGAAAAATATACATCAATATCAAGTGCATATTGGAAATTGTCTTTTTCTTCTTGTGTTCTGTTATTTTCATTCATTGATTTTGTAATTTGTGCAGCATGATCTTCAAAAAGTTCGGGAGTATAACCGATTGGTAGCCAACCATCACCAAGTTTTCCAGTCATCGCAAGTGTACGTTTACCACCAGCTGCCATGTAAGTTGGTGGACGTGGTTTTCTAATTGGCGGTGCCTGCAAACATGCACCTTCAAGTTTATAATATTTTCCGTCATAACTTACTACATTATCAGGAGTAGATTCATACAGTTTATGAATAGTTTCAATTTGTTCTTCCCATTTTGAAACTGGTTTTTCAAATGGAATACAAAATTCTTTTAGATTTTGAGCCTCACCTGCACCAATACCGAGAATTGCTCGACCTTTTGAAACTCTATCAAGAGAAATTGCAGCTAGTGCAATGTTAGAAGGATGTCTTCTAATTGCATCAGTTACACAAGTTCCTAGTTCCACGTTCTGTGTAACTGCAGCAATTGCAGATAACATTACCCAAGGATCCAAAACGATTGCATTTTTCCATTGTGGCACATTGGTGTGGTCCATATAGAAAATAGAATCATAACCAGTTTTATCAGCAAGAATACAAGCGGTTAGAATTTGGTCTTCACTGTAACCAGCTCTTGCAACATTTAGTCCATTTTGAATACCAAATTTTAGCTTCTTTTCAGTCACGTACACTTAGGTCAGAATATTAGCATAAAAAGTTTCAGCAAGCTGCCAATTTCGCAGTTTAATAAGAAAATAGAAAAAAGGTAAAAAAAATTGAATTTTTTATAAATTACCTGCATTGATATCTTCAAGACATTTTACAACATCATCTTTTGATATTGGGATTGGGTTTGGGTCCAAATGTCCTTTATCAGTCATAACAACATCTGCAGCTTCTGAAACATCAGCTTTGAGTTCTAGTTTATCAAAACCAAGTTTTGCCATTGCTTCTTTGAATCTATCATAAAAGATTGATTTGTTATGCTTGTGTGCAACTGTAGTACAAGATGATAGTGAGTAACCATGCGGTACACCTTCATTTGAGAACACATAGGACAAAGCATGTCCAAGTGTTGTAGAGCAATTACCAAATCCCATTCCAGATAACATTGAACCATATGGGTAATTTTCTGGTTTGTCATTCATTATTGCATCATAAAGAATCTCAAATGCTTGTTTACATAGTGTTCTAGTCAAGTCATTACCAAGTTTGCTATCATATCCTTCAGTAGCTTGAGCACATGCATCACAAACAGAATTTTTAATGACTTTTTCTGGAGTACCATTCATGAAATATGAATCTACTACAGCCATGTCAGCTAAGAATCTGTTTTCGTGTAACAATTTCTTTTTTCCATCAAATTTCAGAACACAATAAGTTGTCATTTCAGCTCCAGTTCCAAATGTAGTTGGAATCAAGATCTTTTCTACTCCAAAATCTTGTGCAGCATATTTGACAACATCCATTGAACTTCCACCACCTAATCCAATTAGAACAGATGGTTTTTTGTCTTTGAATTGTGAAATCAAATTATTGACATCGTCAATTGATGGTTCAGGTTTTACTTGATCATACAGCATGTAATCCTGAATTCCCATTTTTGCTAACCATTTGTCAGAAAGTTCTGGCGGAACGGTTGTGACAACGAGGGCATTTTTAGGATACTCTGTTTGACCAAGTGCGTCTTCTCCAAAGTTGATAACTTTTGGAATGCGTATTGTGTGCATAAATCAAAGGCATCATTGATTATTATTATATCTTGCATTATTAAGAAACAATATGATTATCCAAAATTTCAAAGACTTAACAATTACGGATAAGAAAAAGGATTGTCTAGAAATTTTAGAAGCAGGTCTTCAAGCAGCAAATCCAGAAAATATCATTCCAAAATTTGTGACATCTAATGAAATTAAGATTGATGGAAATGTGTTCAATATTGGGAAATATTCTAACATCTATTCTGTGGCATTTGGGAAAGCTGGAGATTCTATGACAAGAGCACTTAACGCAATAATTCCTATCAAAAGTGGGATAGTAGTAATTCCAAAAGGTTCAAAATCAAGAATTAAGGGTAAAAAATTTCAGATTTTTAATTCCAGACATCCCAAACCAGATCAAACAAGCGTAAAGGCAGCAAAAGAAGTCATGAAATTTGTTCAAAATAAGCGAAGTGACGAATTGATTATTTTTCTTGTATCTGGTGGAGGATCATCACTTCTTGCAATGCCAAACGAAATAACACTTGATGATAAAATCTTTGTTACTAATTTACTTCTAAAATCAGGTGCAACAATTCAAGAATTTAATTGTATTAGAAAACATCTATCAAAAATTAAGGGAGGTAAATTAGTTGAAAACATGAAATGTCAGGGAATAAGTTTGGTAATGTCTGATGTGGAAGGAGATGATCTATCATCAATTGCATCAGGAACCACATTTATGGATGGTACAACATTTGCAGATGCACTAAACATTATTGAAAAATATAAACTAAAAAGAAAAACCCCTATAGAAGTTTTACAAACTTTAGAGAAAGGATTAGAAAAAGAAAATAATGAAACTCCAAAGAAGGCAAGAATTGCAAATTATGTTATTGCAAATAATAATAGTTGTTTGAATGCTATGCAAGAAGAAGCAAAGAAAAGAGGTTACAAAGTTACTACAATGCAAGTTTTTGGAGATATCAAAGAGGTAGTGACAAAAATTCTTGAAAATATTTCAGAGGAGCATAAAACATGTCTAATTTTTGGGGGGGAGCCAACAGTAAGGGTACTTGGAAAAGGAATGGGAGGAAGAAATCAAGAACTTGTGTTAAGAATTTTAAAAAATACTCAAAAATTTAAAAAAATAGTAATTGCATCAATTGGTACAGATGGGATAGATGGAAATTCTGTTTTTGCAGGAGCCATTACAGAAAACATCAGAGTAGATTTAGAAATAATGAAAGAGTTTCTCAAAAATAGCGACTCAGGCAGATTTTTTCAAAAACAAAAAGGAAGTATTGTAACTGATTTTACTCACACAAATCTTATGGATATAGGCACAATTTTGAGTTAAAATTATTCATTACTGGCATTTACTCTCTTGTCTGAGATTTGATTTTTTTTTAGAATCTCGTCTGTATCCATGAATAGTTCAAGGATCAACTCCTGTGTACTTTTTGAATATTTTTCATCAATATCTTTTATCATATAACAACATCACATATTATTAAATTATGATATAAAGTAGTAGGTGAAAAAATAAATAACAACTTAATCAAAAAATATAATTTTATTTACGCGTAATTTACTGCATGTCATTTTAATAGAATGATGACGTATTCAACCTATAGATCGTCATGCTTGAAAAACAATTCAATCCAGATGTACTATACAACAGAATAGTTCATTTTTACATTGACAAAAAAGGATACACAAAAGACCAGGCAAATGAGATTGCTCAAAAAGTTGTACAAAAAGAATCTCAAAGAAGAATTTGTAAAAATGAAAAATGCAAACATTTCTCTCATGATCATATTAGAAATGCTGAAACATGTCTAGCTGCAGATTGTGAATGTACTCAGTTCACCAAGTAAAATCATCTAAAGAATTTTCTACTAGTGGTTGTGCAGTGATTCCCATCTTTTTCAAGTGCTCGGCAAATTCTTCAACAAACCCATGAATAGTGTAAACTTGTTCTGCTCCTGATTGTACTACTATATCCACTAGTTCATTAAAGTCACAATGATCACTCATTGGAATAGAATAATCAGCTCTACGTCCAAAAGGAAATCTAGGAGATTGTGCCCATCCACTAAATCCTATAGTCACTGCACCATATTTTGATTTCATATCTTGAATGAATTTATTTTTAGCAGACATTAGTGGTGCAACCATCACCCATGGTTTTTTCTCTAGTAAACCATTTTTTTCAGCCTCAGAATGACCAATTCCATCTTTAAGCGGTACTCCTAATTTTTGATGTAAGGAATTCATATCATACACAGAATCATGAAAGTAAAGTGGTTCCCAATGACCAAAAAGTTGTGTAATAGTTTGTGCTTTTCCTAATTGATAACCCATTAAAATTACAGGAACGCCTCGGCCATAAAGATCAGAAATTAATTCATTAACTTGTTTTTGAATTTCATCCATGCTAGGAAAAACAAATTCAGATAGGCCAAATGTGCATTCAGTGATTAGAGTTTTACATTTTGGCACCTTAGCTCCTGATAGAAACCCACGATTTCTAGTACAAATATCTCCAGTGTAAAAGATATCATCAAAGAGTAATCCTTTTGCACCAAGTATATGACCACTATCAATTAGAGAAAAATCATCAAGTGAGTCAACATGATTTTCCATCTTAAATCCACGTAAGTTTGCTATTTCATTTGTCTCAAGAGACGATAAGATGGTTCCACCGTTTTTTGAAGGAAGATGATCAGAATGTGCATGAGAAACAAAATTGATTCCAGCAGAATCAGTGTTTTTTGGATCCAAGTAAACACGTTTATCATTAATTTCACACAAGATTCCGTTTTTTGTCATCCTAACTTGTCTTGGCAATGAAAATCAAGATAATTAGATTTGATATAAATTGCTAGTTTGATGAATGTGAATCATAGATCAATTGCTTTTACATATGAGTCAATTTTTAAAAATTAATTTTTTGGAAGAATGATTGTAAAAATAGTAGGGTTAGTTTTGGCAGAAATTGTACCCTTGTGTTGCTCAATTATTTTTTACAGCTAGATAGTCCTAAACCAGTTCCTTCTGATTTAGTAGTAAATAGTGGTTCAAAAATTCTTTTCAAAACATCTTGTGATATGGCCTCACTAGAATCTTCTACATCAATTTGAACACTGTTGTCGAGATTTTTGAGGCTAATTTTGATCTCACCATTGTCATGTATTGCATGTAACGAGTTAACTATCAAATTTACAAACACTATTTCTATCATGGCTAAATCACACAAAATCTTTTCATCATTTTTAGGTAGAGAAATTTTTAGTGTCAGGAATTGGCATTCCAGATAACACATTTTTGAATACTTCAGACACAAAATGAGATTCTAAAGTTATTGGTTTGTCTTTTATAAAATCCAAAACATTCTATACTTGATGATTAATTCTTCGAATGGTAGTATTAACACTGGCAAATCGCAAATCATTTTTTTCATTTTTTTCAGAACTATTTTGTAATAAATCCATACTTGCTTTAATCACAGTTAATGGATTTCTAATATCATGAGCTAAACGTGATGATAACTCACCAATACTAGTCATCTTTTCTTGTTGAATAGCTTTCTTTGAAGAACGTATTGTAACAATAGAAAATATAATAATTGCAATTCCGATAATTGATGACATAGTAACCACACTAGCCAGTATAATTAGATTAACATGATTAATTGATTCGTTAACGGCATCCATAATATAATAGATTTCAATAACACCAATTGGTTCTATAGAATCAAGATAAATTGGTACGTAAATTTCTATTAGTTGTTCATACCCCATTTCAGAGATATTTTCTGCATCAACCGGTTTTTTAATTTCAGTTGTTGTTATTCCTGCAATAGAATGTTGAAACCTCTCATTATCAATAAAAATTTTTCCAACAATGCTTTCATCATTAGAATAAATTATAGTTCCATCTTTACTCCAAACTTTAATTCGTAATATTTCATCAGAATGTAGTTTATGGAAAAGTTGTTCAAAGATAACTCTTTTTTCATCTAAGGATCCTAATTAAAATCAGTCTGAATAAGATGATGACCTGCAAGTGAAATAATAGATGCCGCACTAGAGACCTCAGATCTTTTAACGGAAATGTTTCTAATTTCTTCAGACAGTAAAAAGATGAAAACAGACCACCAGTAATAATTATGATTAGTATTATCATCATACCACCAAAAGGAATTTTGGTTTCATTGTTCATAATTTCAAAGAAAGTAAGACCATAATTAAAATATATTATAGATTTTAATTCAGGCTCATTTCATAATACATAGTTGCTAAATCTAGGAATTTTAATCTCAGGTCGTGGAAGCAACATGGAATTCATTCTAAAATCAATTATGAAAAAAAAGATTCCAATTAATCCAGCAGTAGTTATCTCTAACAAACCTAATGCAAAAGGATTGAGAATAGCAAAAAAGTTAGGAATCAATACAGAAGTAATTGAAAGTAGGGGGTTCAAAGGGAGCAGAGCACAATACGACAAAAAAGTAATTGCGGCTCTAACAAAACATGGCGTTACACCTAGAAATGGCCTTGTGTGTCTTGCAGGATTTATGAGGATTATTAGTCCACAGTTTGTAAAAAAGTACAAAAACAGAATGATCAATATTCATCCAGCACTACTTCCAGCATTTCCAGGATTAGATTCACAAAAGCAAGCACTAAATCATGGTGCAAAATATTCAGGATGTACAGTACATTTTGTAGATACAGAGATGGATACAGGGCCAATAATTATTCAGGCAGTAGTTAAAGTAAAAGAAAATGATACTGAAGAATCATTATCAAAAAGAATTCTAAAAGAAGAACACAGAATTTATCCTGAAGCAATTAATTTGTTTGTAAGAAAAAAGATCAAAATTTCTGGAAGAAAAACTATAATTAGTTAAGAGTCAGGCCCACCAAAAAAGTATAAAACTTTGAGTTCTTTTTTGTTTCCATGAAAATAATGCTCAACATCTTTTGCTACAAAAAATAATTTCCTTTTTGAAATTTCATGGTCTTTATTATTAATTTTTAAAAAACCATCACCTGAAATAACATAGTACACCTCATCACTGTCATGAGGTGCTTGAGTATCCTCTTCACCGGGTTGAAGAACTAAAACACCAGCAGCTAAACTATCTTTATTGACTAGAGTGTAAAAATAAGAATTGCTTTTTTTAATTTTTTCAATATATGTGTCTAAATCAAAATCAAGTTTCAATTTATTCAGAAGCTACCGTGAATGTTTTTCTTACAGGATCTGCACTCATAAAGGAATGTCCTGTTGGATGAAGTTTTTCATGTTCAGGACTCTGATGCATTTTGATAAAAGTCTCTTTACTTTCATGCTCTACAATTATTCTATAGCTTCCATCTACAGATTTTAAAAATCGTCTGGACACAAATCCTGGAAAGCTGGATAACACTTTGTTTGACTCTGAAAACCAACTTTTGAAATCATCTTCAGCGCCTTCTTTGAGTTGAACATCTGCCATCATTACAAACATACTGTGACTAGAAAAATACCATTTAATTTCTTTTCTAATATTCTCATCAAAGAATTCCAAGAATTAAATATCAACAAATCAAAGGCAGATTATGACATGTACCAAAATTGACGGAATAATCATTGCTCAATCAGTCAAAGACAGAGTCAAACTAGCAGTAAAAGAGCTAAAAACTCAAGGAATTGCCCCATGTCTAGCCACAATTCTAGTTGGAGACAATCCAGCATCTGCCACATATGTTAGAAACAAGCACAAGGCTTGTGAAGAAATAGGAATTACTACAAAAGATCATAAACTTGAGACAAATGTTTCACAAACACAACTTAATGAGATTATTGAAGAACTAAACAATGATAGTTCGGTTCATGGAATTCTAGTCCAACTTCCATTACCTGAGCAATTAGATGAATTTGCCACAACTGCAAGAATTTCTCCACTAAAAGATGTAGATGGTTTAACTCCACATAATTCAGGTTTGCTTGCAATGAACAAAGCAGCATTAATTGCATGTACTCCATCAGGGGTAATGGAGATGTTTGATTATCATGAAATTGATTTGGATGGAAAAAATGTTGTATTAATTAATAGAAGTAATCTTGTTGGAAAGCCACTCTATCATCTATTATTGCAAAGAAATGCAACGGTAATTACTTGTCATTCTAAAACTAAGAACCTAACGGAACTTTGCCAAGCAGCAGATGTTATTATTACTGCAGTAGGAGACAGAAACAAGTTCACCTTAACACCTGAAATGATTAAAGACGGTGCAATTGTAATTGATGTTGCAATTTCAAGATTTCAAGAAAAACTAGCAGGGGATTCAGACTATGAAGAAATAATCAAAAAAGCATCTTTTGCAACACCAGTGCCAGGAGGAGTTGGACCTATGACAGTAGCCATGTTATTAAAAAACACAATTATTGCAGCATCTTTGAGTACTCAAATTGGAAAACAGTCCTGAAAAAAAATCACTCAGAAATCTTCTTTTAGAAAAAAGAGACAATACATCTTTTGATTTTATGAAGATTGCAAGTGAGAAAATACAAAAAAGATTAAAGAAAATTAATGCATTTAGAAATGCTCAGAAAATTGGAGTGTATCATCCAATTGGGAGTGAAGTTTTGACACAGGATATCATTCAGGAGTTATTCAGTAATGGAAAAGATGTGTTTTTACCCAAAGTCATAGGAGAAAAAATGGAATTTAGAAAAATTACCGATTTTTCAAGCCTAGAAAAAGGTAGTTTTGATATTATGGAACCCAAAGATGACTGCCAGACAGATAACAATCTAGATGTACTTTTAGTTCCAACTGTAGGAATTTCACCAACAGGTGTTAGATTAGGATATGGTCATGGATTTTATGATAAATTTCTAACAGAGCACAAGACTACAACAATATCTTTGACTATAGAAAAACAGATTGTAAAAAACATTCCAAAATCAGAACATGATATTTTGATTGATTGGATTGTAACTGAAGATAGATTTTTGCAAACTCAAAGATAAGATAATCCTTTTTGACCGATATCTTTTCTGCAATACTTGTGAGGCCAGGAAATTTTATCAGCTGCATCATAAGCATTTGAAATTGCAGATTCCAAAGAATCACCTAATGCTGTAACACCTAAAACACGTCCTCCATTTGAAAGAATCTTTCCATCTAGTTTTTTGGTTCCAGCATGAAAAACATATGCTTCATTTGAGATAGAATCAAATCCAGAGATTTCTTCATCTTTTGCATATAATTCTGGATATCCCTCTGATGCTAAAACAACACATACTGCAGATTGGTTTTTCCAAGAGGGTTGAGGCATTGAGGATAATTTGCCATCAACGCTTGCAATAAAATAATCATACAAGTCAAAGTCCATTCTCATTGTAATTGGTTGACATTCAGGATCACCCATCCTTACATTATATTCTAGAACATATGGTTCATTATCTCTTATCATTACTCCAGCATACAAAAATCCCTTAAAAGAAATGCCTTTATTTTTCATAGCTTGAATTGTTTTATTAATTATTTTTTCTTGGATTTTTTTTGCTAACACATCATCAATAATAGGAGTTGGAGAATATGCACCCATGCCACCAGTGTTTGGACCTTTATCATCATCAAAAATTCTCTTATGATCTTGGCTTGATGCCATAGGAACAGCAATCTCACCATCAGAAAGTGCAATGTATGAGGCTTCAACCCCATCTACTCTTTCTTCAACTAAGATACGATTTCCAGCATCACCAAATGTCTTTTTAACTAGAATTGTTTGAATTGCAGAAAATGCTTCCTCGTTACTATTACAAACAATAACACCTTTTCCGGCAGCAAGACCATCAGCCTTTACGACAACATTGTAATCAAGTGATTTTACATAGTCTTGAGCTTTTTGTGCATTATCAAATATCTCAAATCGTGCAGTCTGAATGTCATTTCGTTTCATGAAATTCTTAGCCCAGATCTTACTTGATTCAAGCTGTGCTGCTTGCTGAGAAGGACCAAAAATTTTGAGACTATTTTGAATAAATTTATCAACAATTCCTGCAACCAGTGGTGCTTCAGGTCCAACTATGGTAAAACAATTATTTTTTTGAGCAAAATCAGATAAGCCATATATATCATCTACATCTATTGGAATATTATTTTCAGTTCCACCGTTTCCAAGAGCAGTAAAAACAGTATCAACTTTAGGGCTTTGAGATAGTTTCCATGATAATGCATGTTCTCGCCCACCAGAACCAATTACCAGAACATTTACCAACAAAAATTATCTTTTGTTCAATTATATAATCCAAGTCTCAGAAAACCAATTTAGATTTATAATGTCACCCATGTAGTTGCAAAAAGACTACATAACTGAAATATGCCTTACAAGAGAGTGATTATATCTGATTATTTTCGTTTCCAACCTTCTCTATCTCTTACAGTTATCCCCTTAAAACCAACTAATGAACCAATCTCATCAGACTTGAATCCTAGTTTTTTTAAAGTGTAGATTTTATTGTCAATGAAATTGCAACCATCCTAGAAAAATCACCTAACAACATCAGTGTTCGTTTGCACATGAAAAAAAAGTCCAATAAAAAAGAGGTCAAAAAATGAGTAAAACCAAGTCAGTAAAGAAAAAAGAAGAAACTGAAATCGATATATTAAAAAATATAGAAAGGAAAATGGATAAATTAACTGGAATTATTGCCATACAGGGAAAAGAGAAAGATGAACAAATTAAAATTCTAACAGCACTGGGTTTCACATCTACAGAAATTGCACCACTTATTGGAACTACAGCTGGAAATGTGCAAAAACGTAATTTTGTAACTAAAAAAAAGTCATCAAAATCAATTAAGAAGAAAGAGGTCAAATAGATGTCAAAACTTGCAAATCTTTCAGATACAATTGGTAATGCTCGAACCATTCTAGGTCTAAAAAATTCATTTGCATGGCAAGTGTTTGAGCAAGTAAATGGAAAAAGAACTAGTGCTCAAATTGCAAAAATTTTAGATAAGCAACACACCAATGTTTCATACAGATTAGGACATCTAGAAAATATGGGATTATTAGAAGAAAGAAAGAGAATAGGTAATGCCACAATTTATCAAAAAATTCCAGAATTAAAGAGTCTAAAAAAGAATTCAAGATCTTCAAAAACTAAAGCAACTTCATCAAAAAAATCTAAAAAAGCTAAATCACTTCATGCTTTTGTTCAATTAAGTCATATAACAAATAAAATCATTGAAATTGGGCAAACACATGGTATCCAAAATATTGATAAGAATTGGATTGATTCGTTAGTAATTCTCAACTTTATGGAAACTGCTTGTACTAAATTCTTCATGGATCATGGTTATACTGAAGATCAAGTTAGAGATCTAAAATGGGGAAAAAAATTCAAACAAATGCAAGATATTTTATTTCAAGAGGCAAAGGCAAAAAAATTTCCCATTAGAACAGCATCTTCAATAAGTTTCTTCAAAGGATATAATGACACACGTAATGAGCAAGATCATATAGCACATTTGCCTAAATCTAAAGTCCATAAAACAGATGTTAATCTTTTGAAAAGTAACTTGACAATATTGATAAAAACAGCATTTAATGAACACAAACAATATTGTCCTCTGGCAGACTAAAGATAATAACTGATATTATGTAATTTTTTTACAATATTAATATGCCACGTACATATCAAAATCCAGATGGAATTATCCACAAAGTTTGATGCAAAAGCAATAGAATCTCAAGTTAAAGAATACATCAAATCAATTGATTTAGAAAAACAAATTTTTGCATCAGACAAACCTGAAAAAATTAGATTCATTGAAGGACCTCCAACAATGAATGGGATTCCGCATGCAGGTCATCTTAGAGGCAGGGTAATCAAAGATTTGTGGTATAGATTTAACACACTACAAGGAAAAAAAATTGAATTTAATGGAGGATGGGATACTCAAGGACTTCCAGTAGAATTACAAGTTGAGAAAGAATTAGGGGTAACAGGTGGAAAGACAGAAGCCATAAAACAATTTGGAATCGAGAGAATTGTATCTGAATGCAAAAAAGTAGTAGAAAAATACAATAAAACATGGATTGAAGTTGATGAGCTACTTGGCATGTCATTTAATCATGACAAAGCATACTGGACATTTAGAGATGAATTTATCGAAAGAGAATGGCAAGTACTAAAAAAAGCATATGAAAATAAAATTTTAGAAGAAGACTTTACCGTAATTGCATATTGTCCTAGTTGTCAAACATCACTTAGCCATGCAGAAGTAAACCAAGGATATGAAGAGGTTAAGGATCCATCACTTTACTACAAAGTAAAGCTAGTAGATGAAGATGCATTTTTGATAGTATGGACTACTATGCCATTTACTCTAATTACAGACGCAATGGTTGGCTTACAACCCAAAGAAGATTATGTTTATGTCAAAGTAGAAAATGAAACATGGATTGTTGGAAAAACAAGACTAGAAGAATTCATGACGGAGGTAAAAATTGAGGATTATAAAATTGAAAAAACTGTAAAGGGTTCAGAATTTGAAGGAAAAAAATACATTCATCCATTACTTGATTTAATTCCAGAATTAAGTGAATGTGCAAAGTCAGACAATTATCACGTGGCAGTTTCTGAATCATTTGTAGATGTTACTGCAGGAAGTGGGTTGGTGCATCTATCTCCTGCAAACGGAGAAGAAGATATCAAAATAGCAAACAAAAGAAATGTCAAAATTTTCAACCCCATTGATGATGAAGTAAAATTCACCACTCAAGCAGGCAAATACGCAGGAATGTTTGTCAGAGATGCAGATAGAACTATTGTTGAAGATCTAAAAGACTGTAATGCCCTAGTAAAGATTGGAAAAATTAAACACAAGTATCCCTTGTGTTGGAGATCACATCATCCTATTGTATGGCTTGCAAGAAGAGGTTGGTTTTACAAGCTAGACCGTCTTGAAAATAAAGCAATTGAAGCTGCAGAAAGTGTAGAATACTTTTTTGAGCAGCCAAAAAATAGATTCCTCGGAATCATCAAAGAAAGACATCCATGGTGTATTTCACGAGAAAGAATTTGGGGTTGTCCATTACCTGTTTGGAATTGCAAAGATTGTGGTGAAAAAAATTGGTTCTTTACAAGAAAGGAAATAGTTGATGCTGCAGAAAATTTGCCAGATGGACCAAACTTTGAATTACATAGACCATGGATTGACAACATTACAATAAAGTGCAAGAAATGTAACAGTGTTAAAACAAAACGAGAAGAATATGTTTTAGATACATGGCACAATAGTGGTTCTGCACCATATTCATCACTAACAGATGAAGAGTATTCAAAAGAAATACCCGCTCCATTTTTCACGGAAGGAATTGATCAAACTAGAGGATGGGCATACACTCTACTTATTGAAAATGTAATCTTAAACAACAACCCAACTCCACCTTACAAGGCATTTTTGTTCCAAGGACATGTTCTTGATGAAAAAGGAGGTAAAATGAGCAAAAGTAAAGGAAATGTTTTGGACGGTACAGAGTTGCTACAAAAATATCCTGCAGATTTGGTTAGATTCTATTTCATGTGGAAGGCAAGTCCAATTGAGCCACTAAGTTTCAGCACCGATGAGCTAATGTCAAGGCCATATCAGGTAATTAACACACTATTCAATCTTCATCTTTATTTTAAGCAAAATAGTGAATATGATAATTTTGAGAAATCAAAGACAATAGATTGGGCAAAGCAAAATAATTTGTTAACATCACCAGATATTTGGCTTTTATCAAAACTTCAAAAATTAATTCGTGAAATTACAGTAAGAAACGAGACATGCAAATTCCATGAGGGTACCAAAGCAATTGATGATTTTATTATTAACAATCTAAGCCAAGTATACATCCCAATTACCAGAGGGGAATTATGGGATGAATCTGAAGAAAAGAAAAACAGAAGGTTGGCAATTTATGCAGTACTAGGTGAAGTACTCAAAACCCTAGATATTTTGATTCATCCATTTTGTCCATTTTCTAGCGAGTATCTTTATCAAACAGTCTTTGAAGGAAAACAGAGCATTCTACTTGATTCATGGCCTCAATATCAAGAATCACTTGTCAACCAAAAGATTGAAGAATCATTTGACATTATGAAAGATGTTGTATCTGTATCATCAGCTGCAAGAATGAAAGGAAAGCTAAAGAGAAGATGGCCACTAAATGAAGCACAAATTTGTGTAAAAAAAGATCAGAAAAGTAAACTCGAGTCATTGTCTGATTTGTTACAATCTCAATTAAACATAGAAAAATTCAGGATTGTTGAAACACAAAAAGAATCAGGGTTAGAGCAACTTTTAGAATTAAAACAATTAGGATTACCTGCTAAAGCAATAGTTGAATTAGAAAGAAAAAGAATTGGACCTAAAGCAAAGCAACACATGACAAAACTAGTTGCAACATTTAATGAGACAAACCCTGAAGAGATTATTTCAGCATTACAAAAAGATGGAAAATATGATTTTGATATTGATGGTGAAACCATTTCATTAGATAATGAAGATTTTATTGTGGATTTTGATGCAAACGAAAACTTTGCAGTATCAAAAAGAGACAACTATATCGTATTTATCTCAACGTCGCGAAACAAAGAGATGATGGCAAAAGGATTAGTCAAAGATGTTGCAAGAAGACTGCAAACTTTAAGAAAAGAAAGAGGATACACTCCAACTGATGTTTTAGGTGTTGCATCAATTCTTGATTTAGATGATGAGTCCCTTGAAATGCTTAAAGAAAAAGCAGAAGATTTGGCATTTTTAGTTAGAGTAAAACAGGTAAATTTTTCAGAATCCTGCAAAGAATACAAAGATGATGATATTGATGGACTAAAAATCAGAATTTCAGTAGAATAAATTTTGAGAATTAGTGTAATATTTTTATTAGAATCATAATTTGCAAGAATAATGTCCGAATCAAAAACCCCAAATGTTGTTGGAATTAACATTCTAAAACAAAATGGCCTTGATGTCGATGAGTTGCTAAAAGAGTTAATCAAAAATGCCGCAGTTGAATTTACAGCATACTACTACTTTACCAATCTCAGAGCACATTGTACAGGCATGGAAGGAGAAGGACTCAAAGGAATTATTGAAGATGCAAGATTAGAAGATCTTAGCCACTTTGAATCATGTCTTGAGAGAATCTATCAATTAGGAGGTTCTCTTCCAAATGATGCAACAGAATTTATCAAAATTTCTGGTTGTGAATTCTTACAGCTTCCAGCAAATCCAACAGATCATAAAGCAATTCTAGAAAAATGTCTCAAAGCAGAACAAGGTGCAATTGTTAACTGGGACAAGATTTGCAAAATGACTCTAGGCAAAGATCCTGCAACATATGACATTGCAAAAGACATCTTAGCAGAAGAGATTGAACATGAGTCATGGTTCTTAGAGTTAATCTATGGAAGGCCATCAGGACACATGCAAAGAAAGTATGCTGGTGAAAGGCCACATACCAGAAAACACTCTCGAGCACTAGATATGGCATAAATGCCAAATCATTTTCTTTCTTTTAGATTTCTAAAGGTTACTTTATTGACGACAAATAGTGAATATGCTTTGTTTTATCACGGTTAAATAGAAAAATCACGTATTAGTAATATGGTAAAGCAGATTAGCCTGGACGCATGGCAGATTCAGCAGTTATCAGATCTGTTAGAAAAAGGTTCAAGCATTGTTGCAAAAACAAACAAGCCTATTGTGCTCTACAGACAAACCTTAGAAGAAGAAGACGAATCGTATGAAGAAATTGTATGTACTCTTACCAAAGGATATGTAATTGAACAAATGGTTACATCAGGAGGAATTTTGGTTCCAAGCTTTCATCAACAATTTGTATTTACAATTGAGGAGTATCCTCAAGAATTATTGAGAAAAAGTAAGGATCGCTTTTTGGAAATGATTAATTTTCTTGAAGAACAACTAAGATAGTATCACAATTAATAAGGATCGTAAAAAAAGAATTTTTGAATGCAATTATTAGAGTTTCAGGCAAAGGAACTATTTCGAGAATATGGAATTAATCTTCTCGATAGCATATCATCTACGGACATAGAAGATGGCAGAAAGCATGCAAAAGAGTTAGGGTATCCATTTGTGATTAAAATCCAGGTTCCTGTAGGAGGAAGAGGAAAGGCTGGAGGAATTCAAATGTGTCATAATGATGATGAATTTGAGTTAAAGTATCCTCAAGTTATGGATTTAACAATCAAGGGAGAAAAAGCAAGGGCTATTTTACTTGAAAAAATGGCAGACATCAAAAAAGAGTTGTATCTATCAATATTTTTGAATCGTTCAAAAAGATGCTATACAATCATTGCATCAGCAGAAGGTGGAGTAGAAATTGAATCAATAAAAAATCAGATCATCAAAGAAATTGGATTAGGAGATGTTTCAGATGAGGTTGCAAGTGAAGTTGCAAAAGAGATGGGATTAGAAGGAAAAACAGCTGACGGTTTTATTGATACTTTAAAAAAATTATCAAAACTTACAATTGAAAAAGAAGCAGAGCTTGTAGAAATTAATCCACTTGCAATCATGCAAGATGATTCAATAATGGCACTTGATGGTAAATTTGTCACAGATGACAATAGTAATTTCAGACATGATGAATTACAAAAATATCAAGAGAAAACAGAGATGGAAGAAAGAGCAGAAAAAAGTGGTTTTTCATTAGTAGAATTAGATGGAGATGTTGCAGTTGTAGGAAACGGTGCAGGACTTGTAATGTCTACACTTGATATGTTGTCAGACAATGGTGGAAAAGCAGCATGTTTTCTAGATGTTGGCGGTGGTGCAACTACAGAATCAGTTTATGAAGCATTAACTTTGATTAGCAAAATTAGTAGAGTAAAAGGAATTTTAGTAAACCTCTATGGGGGAATTGTAAAGACAACAGTGGTTGCTGAAGCATTTCTAAAAGCATATGAGAATAATCTAATTGACCTACCAGTATTTTCAAGATTAAAAGGAACTGAATCAGAGAAAGCAAAAGAAATGCTTCAAGGATCTAGAACTAAGATTTATGATTCAGTTGAAGATGCAATCAATGCAGCAGTGATGGGAATAAAAAAATGACTGATATTTTCGGATTACTAAAAGGAATCCCAGAAGATTCTGACTATAAGAAAAAAGGGGTAATAATTCAAGGAATTACAGGATCATATGGCTCAGTACATGCAACACAGATGATTGCATATGGTACCAATGTTGTTGCAGGGGTTACTCCTGGCAAAGGAGGTCAAACATGGAATGATAGTGTTCCAATTTACAATAACATGAAAGAAGCAGTAGATGCCACTAATGCAAAGATCTCAATTATTTACGTTCCAGCAAAATTCTTTCTTGATGCTGCAAAAGATGCCCTAGAAGCTGGAATCAAACTACTAGTTGCAATTCCAGAACATGTCCCAATTAGAGATACAATGAAAACGATAGAGCTGGCAAAACAAAAAGGAGCAATAGTCATCGGCCCAAATACTCCAGGAATTATGATTCCAGAACTAATCAAAGTTGGAATTATGCCACCAATGCCTTTCAAGGCAGGAAACATTGCAGTTCTATCAAAGAGTGGAACATTACTTTATGAAATTTCAGATGCACTAACTAATTCAGGATTTGGACAATCAATTACAATTGGTATTGGAGGAGACCCAGTTAATGGAACAAGACTCATTGATGCATTTGAAATGGTAAAAGATATTCCAGATTTGGAAGGATTAGTAATTGTTGGAGAAATTGGTGGAGATTCTGAAGAAATTTTGGCTCAAAAAATTATTGATAGTGGATTTAACAAACCAACTGTAGCATACATTGCTGGACGTGCAGCACCAAAAGAGAAGAGAATGGGGCATGCAGGAGCAATTGTCATGGGAACTTATGGATCTGCAGAATCTAAAGTATCCATGTTTAACAAGGCAAACATTCCAGTAGCAAAAAGACCTGCAGAAGTACCAGTATTACTAGCAGGGAAGATGGAAAAATCCGATTAGAATAATAAAGAGGGATTTTGGAAAGAATTAAATGCCAATCACAGACCCTGAAAAAAAACGTATTGCACAACAAGCACGTCTTGTAATGAGAATTTGCTTCAAGTGTGGATGCAGAAATGACATAGGGGCTACTCGATGCAGAAAATGTAGAAACCCATACTTGAGACTAAAGAACAGAAACCTTGGCGTAAAGAAATAGAACTAGTAATTCATCAATCTTTGTCTATACTCTACAATTGCAGATTTTAATTTAGAATCATATTGCAAGATAAAGGATTTTGCCGCATCAGGATTATCTAATTCTTCAAGATTTAGTTGAATATCATCAGGCAATTGATCATTCATTTGGAATAGAACCTTGGCAGCCTCTACATATTGTCCCAGATTATCAGCATATTCAAAAGCCAATTTCATTCTATCAATTAAGGCATCAAATTCTGGAAGAGACATGAATGTAATTTTTAGAATCAATACAAAAGCCCAAGGTAATTGTAACATATTCAGATAGCAAAGATAAAAAAACTCCTCTTTTGGTAACTTTGTTGGACTGGTCGTCTAGTTTGGTTTGGATGACGCACTCACACTGCGTAAGGAATTATTTCCCGCAAAGGTCGTGGGTTCAAATCCCATCCGGTCCATTTTCATAATTTCTTAATTAATGATATTGGATCTGCGGTACTATTACATGGAAATATTTGAGGCCTATGATAATGCTCATCCCGTAAATACAATTTGGACGGCGTCATTTATGATAGTTATGTACGCATTATACAAACATCATAAAGTCTTATAGTATTATTTTATAATATAGTATCAACAATGATGAATAGATATGGTAATTTGGAATTGTAAAAATTGTGATATGATGATTACTTTAGAAGAAAACATTCCAAATGTAACATGCCCAAATTGCGGTAAGAAAATGGAACGAGAAAAGAGACACCACAGATGATTATGTAGTAATAGTTTTATTTTATTTGAAAAAGGGAATGTGAGTAAAATGGGTGGAAATGTTGGATTTCAATTTCTATTGTTAAGTTTAAGCTTATTACTGATTATTCCAATAGGAATACAATCAACATTTGCAGAAGAGATAGTTTCAATTCAAAGTACAGTAGATGTTGATAAAGAGTCATTAACAGATACACTTTCTAATTTAGAAAAATATCCACAGATCTTACCGGATTATATTCAATCATCTAGATTAATTGGAGATAATACTGCAGATATGAAAATAGGGTTAGATTGGATTACCATCAATGCTGATATAAAATTTGTAGAATCAGATGACAAAGTTACACTTGAAGTAATTTCAGGGGATTTGAAGGGAACAAAACTCTATGTGGAAATGTCTGAGAAAAGCAATACTAAAACAGATGTTTCAGCAGAGATTCATCTTAAAATGAGTTGGTACATGGAGATACTAACATCATGGGTTTCAGAGAAAGATATCAAGATTATGCTTAACACAAGCTTGGATGAAGTAGTGGAATATACAAAAAATCCACCAGCCTCTGAGAAAATAGTCGAAGAAGAAAAGAGATTTTGTATCTTTAGCTTATGTTTTTAGTAGAACTAAGAAAAGAAGGATAGTTAGCTAAAAGTATGAATAATTGTTATATACGATATTGACATACATAGTATAACGAGAAGCCTTTGTTCTGCGTCGTAGAATAAGGGTATGGAAAACACCTCATGTTAGAAAATACGTCCTAGAATCATGTGTTTTCCATTGTACCTCGTTGTTCTAAAAAGAAACAATTTTGAATAACCCCATATTGAAACGAATATGGAAGTGCGAGATATTGTAGATGATGTAAATGCCTTGTTGAAACTGGGTGTTGGAGACGCATATAGACTAGAGCATATCAAGCAATCGTATATTGATAATAAGACTATCTGGATAACTGATAACAATTACTTACAACAAATGATAGGAAAGTATCTTACAAAACATCAGTTTGATGAACAAAAAGATAATGATGAAAAATCAGAAGATGGTACTGAAGAAGAAGACATGGTCCATTGTTGGAAATGCGGAAAAAAGGGTCCGCTAGGAGCCAATTTTTGCATGGTTTGTGGTTCTTCTATTTTTGAAGTTGGAGCAGAATCTCAACCAGCAGATGTACAAGTACCATCGAGACAATCAAAAAATCCAACAAAAACTATTGGGCTAAAAATCCCCGTCATAGTTGGAATCCCTGTTTTAATTTTAATAATAATTGGTGGCGCATATAGTCAAGGCTTTTTTGATAGTACTTTTGAGAGATATTCCTCAGAGGATCCTATAGAGAGTGAAATAAAACCAGAGTCATCAAGTGAAGTAGTGATATCTGGGGAAACTAATTCAAAATGTGGTACAGGAACTGTATTTGATACTGAAACTAATTCATGTATTTTAGATAAATAAAAAAATTCTAGTTAGTTAAAAATCGGGTATGGCTATAGCGACGATCAAAAGTTCGTGAACATTTTTGCTGGATTTCTAAAAATATAATTTGCAACATCAAGCTTGAACTTTGTCACTCTAAAATATTCAGAGACTGCCTTGTTCATTATTGCAAACATTGCATAATATTCTGATACCAGCAACGAATGCTTGCTTGTCTTCCAGCATTGTTCTATCATGTTAAGATATGGTGAACCCTTTGGCAACCAGATTAGTTTGACATCAGATTGCTTGCAAGATATTCCTTGACTTTCCTTGATTTGTGAACTGATGCCCTGTCCAACATTAGAGCAACCCTGCCATATTTCCAGTGCAACTCCTTGAGATATTCTATAAAGGTCGCAGCATTGAATTTCTGATAAACTCTAAACAGTTGACTGCCATTTTCTGTGATTGTACCATAAACTGCCAAACTCTCATGTCGTCCTGTGTATGGAAGGAATATTCTTTTGGCAACAGGTGACCAATACTTTTTTCCTATTTTTGTATCCCTTACAAAGAATGCCTCATCAGCCATTGCAATGATGAATCCATTCTTTTTTAGGCGTGAAATTCTCTTTTTGATGCGTTGCTGCCAGCTTTTCACAGCAGATACAGTTGCATGATTGATGTGATATTTTTGTGCAGTTTTTGCAGACATGCATACTGATGCATTATCTTTCTAGCATGAGTTATGTGAAATTTTATTCCAGTAGAGTGAAGAATTGTTTGCCGTAGCATTACAGGAGTAAACAAAGTTGGTATGGCTTTGGACATTATGGAATCCATTCTTTTCTTTGAGATAATTCTTGGTCTTCCACTCTTTGGGAGATCGTAGAGGCCATCAAGGCCATACTCCTCAAAACGATCAGCCCATTTTCGTACCCAGTTTGTACAGCGGTGCAATGTTTGTGCAGTGTGTTCCAATTCCTTGCCGTCCTTTAGAATCATCAGCACTGCAAGCATCCTTACTGCAACCCTGGAGTTTTCTTTCTTGTATGCTGCTTCAAGGGATTCTAGGTTGTTCATGTATGTCATTGTGTTAACTGATCAAAAAGTCTTTTGTTTTGGAATTATTTGATTCACGAACTTTGTCTCTTCGCTATATGTGTCGAGAGTGGCTAGGTACCCAAAAAAATAACTTGAGATATGTCCTGATGGATTTATATAATTTATCTGAAAATAAAGATTGAAAAGCAAGATCCTATTACGATTAATTTTTAACTATACAAAAATAATAAAACCTGTTGGTGTCGCCAAGTATGGTATGGCGTGTGTCTGAAAAACACATCTTCCTCGGATGCGTGGGTTCAAATCCCATCACCAACGGGTTTATACTAAATGTAATATTTACTATTATAAAAGATCATAGTATAAATCAATGATTAACCATAATGAATAATGTATTAATCCGCAAAGCTTGATTATATCTAGAAAATGAATTTGCGATTATCTTTAACTATGATCATATTTTTATAAGGATATTATTTTTATGATCTGTAATGACGTTTAGAAACACAAAAACAATTCTGTTTGCATCTTTGATTGCTGCAATGATTCTACCGTTTTCTGCAATGAGTTTCGCTCAAACAGATACATCAGTAGATAATGAAACAAAAAATTATGTAAATGAGACTTGGGCATAATGATTCACAAAAATAAAATCATTTAACAGCAAAGCATTCTTCTTACAACTCTTGGATTCTCATTGCCAATTACACAGTTGTAGTACACTGCCAACTGATACACCAACACGCAAATCAACACAAATGATTTGACATTATCAAATCCTTTTACTGGCAATATGCCAATTCTAAACGTACTTTTTAGTATCTCAAAGAGTGGTTCAATTGAGATTTTTCTATCCCTGTACAACTCTTGACCAATCAAAGAATTGTAAAACCCTGCAAGATTAATTCTTTCTGGCGGAGTATGCGGGTATTGCCTTATTGGAGTAATCAATCTGAGATGTTTTTTGCTGCCAAAACGATATAATTTGGAATCATCATATGCAGGATCACATGGAATATTCCTGACTAGTCCTGAAAGTGATTCAGCTAGCGTGCAATACATTTGACTGTCATAACATTTGCAGTGCTGAGATTAGCTGACAATGGAACAATTAGTTTGCCAGTACACAACTATGTGTAATTTGCATCCAAATACCCAAACCCTTTGATTTGGAAGCCCCATTTGGCATCCGTATCAATTCCTGAAATTGGCAAACGATTATTCTTCATGTCTGATTTGTGCCATCTGGACCTGCAGCCTTTAGCATGGAACTGCCAACTGATGCGGATTTGTTCTCTACTGGTTTTTCTGAAACAAACAGGTTTCCCATTTGCTGATCATCTGTGTAGTTGGAAGATTCTGAAATCTTCTGTCAATGGTACTCTGTCTG
This sequence comes from Candidatus Nitrosopumilus sp., assembly GCA_965248045.1. Classification (GTDB taxonomy): domain Archaea; phylum Thermoproteota; class Nitrososphaeria; order Nitrososphaerales; family Nitrosopumilaceae; genus Nitrosopumilus. Next base: position 120,467 of record CBDFIG010000002.1, on the reverse strand, counting down.
GGATTTGTGTGTCTGCAAACCTTGAGCAGTTTGTCATTGTTACATTTGATTGAAAGAAAATAATGAAACGTATTGTTGCTTGGAATTCTCATCCATGATTTTATAATGTACAATTGCACCATTAATACAGTTGGGTAGACATATGGTCTGCCACGTTTTAGAATGTCTTCATACAAAGATAATGTTCCAACCAGATACAAAACACCAATAAGAAATGATTCAGATATAATATTGCTGGGGATTTTTACATTCATGATATGATGAAATAATATTGTAGAGATCCTTGGCTTTTTTCATTTGAATAATTTGAGAAATTGATTAAAAAATTGAATTAGTTATGCCCAAGTCTCATGTAAATGACAAGATCAACGAACTAAATACAAAAAAGAATCAAAACACAACAAGTAGTTACGAACTAGAAAAACTCAAACTTGTAAAACAATGGATTAATGCAAAAGAGAATGGTAATGATACAAGAATGCATGAACTTATGGAAAAAATCACGCGAGATTTCCCATCTGATGATGAATATACAGAAGGTGTAAAATCATTTGATGAGGGGATAAAATAGGGTTTGACGGATTCAAGAGAATAACAGGCACAAAACTACACGTTGCAGTAGAATCAAACGGCCTGCCAGTATCAATTGTAACAGGCCCTGCAAATGTTCATGACAGTACAAGATTCATCGATGTGATGGAATCCATTTCAGATTTTGTAGGCGATGGTTCCATCAAACAAATTATCTCGTGTTTTGCAGACAAGGGTTATGACAGTACAGCCATTAGGGAATATCTGAAAAACAGAAACAGTATTTCATGCATTCTATTTAGAAAAAATAACAAATCACCAAAAATCAAATCATACAACAAATGCAATTCAGTTAGTTACGTTGTGGAGAGATTCTTTGCATGGCTGAAAAATGGTTTTCACAGGACTAGAATCAGATATGAAAAGAACTGTGAGAACCATCTTGGGTTTGTATACACGGCATCAATTGTGATGTATTGGAGAGTATTGGGATGAGTTCATTGTAAGTCTAACTAGGTCTTGTTTATTTTTGTCACTTTGGCCAATTGTCTTTTGTGCAATTTCAGACAGTTTTACAGGGCCCATTTTTTCAGCAGATAATTCTGCTATTGCAAAAAGAATTTTCTGCGTTAGTAATTCTTTAGAGCTTTCTTCAAGATATTTGAAGCAATTTTCTTTAAGATTTTTGACTTTTAGAATTCTGGCAAGTAGATCCTCTTCACTTAGCAATGATAATCACCATTTCTCTTATCAACTGACTCAAAAGCAGATAGACATATTATTTTTGATAAAATCTTGATATTTTTTGGGCGATTTTAAGAGAATATTGGAATTTTCATGAAGAGACGTTAAAATTGGATGGGATTAGAGAAAGTCCATGAAGGCTCGTTTTAATGGAAAATGTGTAGAATGTGGAGAGGAAATCAAAACAGGTAAGGAAATCCTAAAAAACTCTAATGAAAAATGGGTTCACAAGGCATGCTGTGATTTAGAAGAAGAATTACCATAATTACAAATAAAGTTGGAATAAATTAGTAACAAATTTTTTAAAGGACTTCAAAAAAACAGGAACAGATGAATAAAAAATCAAGCGTAATTTTGATGGCATCAATTATGACAGTATTTGGAATAATGATGATTCCAGGAGATGTTTCAGCACATCCGGATCATAACACAGTTACTGTAACTCCAATTAATGAGGAGATAAGTCTACAAGAAACTATCACTACGATGAGCATTCCTGAAAACAATAAACTCCCTTGGGGAGCAGTTGTAGGAGTAGCATCAGATTATGTTGAAAGATACCCAGTAATTATTCAAATGTACAAAGGAGAAGACCCAATTCACTTTTCACAAATTGATGTAAAAGGAGATGGCTCTTATGAATACAAATTCAGAGTTAGAAGTCTTGACTCAAGTACAGGGGAATTTGTAAATATCTTTGAAGGGGATTATACTGTGAAAATCTTCAGAGTAATTCCAAATACAAATGATCTAGTGTAAATCAATAAGGTGTACCAGATTCTCTTTGTTTTGCCAAAGCTGCAACATACCATTCAAACTCATCTAGAAACCTTGAAAATCTTCTCTCATAGTTTTCATCAAGTAAGTTTCCATCATCATCAAATGTTTCATGAACTTTAGAGATTGGAAGTTGTGATGGGATAAGCAGGTGCCCCCATCTCTGCTAATATCTGACGAAGATGATTACCTGCAACAATACCACCAAAAGAACCTACAGAATAAGAAATAATAGCTGATGGTTTAAAAAAATATTCTTCCAAGAAATAATCTAATGTGTTTTTTAGTGCAGAAGATATGCTGTGATTATATTCTGGAGTTACTGGGATGTATCAATCGGCTTCTTTAATGATTTTTTGAAGTTCCTGTAACTTCTCAGGAGGGGATTCCATCTCTTTGTACATTTTATCAAGTAATGGCAAGCCTAATTCCATAGGGCCTACTAGTGAAACTTGATGTCCTTTCTCTTTTAATTTTTCTACAACCCATTTTGCAACTTTAATTCCATGTCTTTCAGATCTTACAGAACCAACAATTACTACAATTTTTGCCAATAATGAAACTGGGATTAAACAGAATAAAATATTTTTTCTAAATTTACAAAATGATTCATAGAATTCATATACTGAATAAATGACTCAAGAGCTAGAAATTGAGTAAGGACTTTTGGCACGATATTGAATCAGGCGCAGATATTCCTGAAATTATTAATGTAATTGTAGAGATTCCAAAAGGTTCTATGAACAAATACGAATATGATAAAAAACACAATATGATAAAGCTTGACAGAGTTCTATTTTCACCGTTTCACTATTCAGGAGATTATGGACTGGTTCCACAAACATTATCTGAAGACGGTGACCCCCTTGATGCACTAGTATAGCGAAGAGACAAAGTTCGTGAACTAAAAATCATCAAAAAAGTAGAGGATAAATTATTTTACCTAGGTAAATACGAACAACCAAACTAGAATTCCTTGAAAATAACTCACGAATTTATACTTCTCGCTATACTTGTAACTAATGCAACATATCTAGGAATCTCATTGAGGCAAGATCAATAGGACTACTTGAAATGAAAGATGATGGAGAACCAGATGATAAAATTATTTGTGTATCAACAAATGATCCCAGATATCTTCACACTACAGATATTACAGATGTCGAAGACCACTATCGCTCAGAGATTGCACACTTTTTCCAAGTTTACAAAGATTTGGAAGGAAAGAAAGTAGAAATTTTAGGATGGAAATCAGCAAAAGAAGCAAAATTAGTAATCATTGATTCTATAAAGAGATACAAGAACACTTTGAAAAAATATTAACATGACAAAAGAATGTGAGCACTTTTCCCAAGAAAAAAAAGGAATTCCTCCAAACACAAAAAGTTGTGAAGAATGTGAAAAAGAACATTTGCCAGTAGTTGCACTTAGAATGTGTTTAACATGTGGACATGTTGGTTGTTGTGATTCATCAACTGGCAAACATGCAACAAAACATTTTCAAGAAACTGGGCATTCAGTGATGAAAGCAATCCCAGGAGATATTTGGAAGTGGTGTTATCTTCATGAAGAATATTATTGATTTTTTTAATGTACCATGCCTGATGTAAGACACCAGTCATCACAAATGCTTAATTACTAAACAGTGTTTTTCAATTTTTATGGATTCAGGAAACTTTGATGAAGAAGGACTATTGAAAAATATGGAACTTTCTGAATTAACATTAAAAATTTCAAAACTTACCTTCGGATGGGACAAGCAAACAGATGCTGTAAAAAAAGCAAATGATCTAATGAATGAAGTTAGAAAAATTTCTCTAGAAATTTCTGAGTATGAACAACGAATGAGTTCCTCACTTGGAGAACATCAAAGAAATACAATTTATAATTCAATTGAAGAATTAGAAGATCTAATTCCCTACATGAAAAAGAAAATTAAACCTACTGAAAGTTTAGAAATAGTAGGTAAATCTGATAATTCTCTAGTATAATCCATATTGATTTTTTAATAGTCACAAAATGAGAATAGCAAATGGTAGAGTTTCAGCTTGGAACATGGGATCTCTCAGAACTAGCAAAGAATCCAAAAAGTCCAGCATTTCAAAAACAGATTCAGGAATTAGAACAACAAGCAAAAAAGTTTGAAAAAATAAAATCAAAATTAGACCCCAAAATGGGATCTAAGAAATTCATTAGTATTCTACAAGAAGTTGAAGGAATTTCTGAGAAGATGAGTAAAATTGGAGGATATGCATCATTATCATACTCTTCAGATACTCAATCAGATGAAGCAACATCTCTAATGACAAAGATGTCAAAGTTGGGTTCTGAGATTTCTAACAAGATTTTATTTTTTGATTTGTGGTGGAAAACACAAGTAGATGAGAAAAATGCAAAAAGACTCATGAAAGATACAGGTGATCTCACAGAATATCTATCACACAAAAGACTATTTGCAAAATATGCTCTTAGTGAACCAGAAGAAAAAATCATCAACACATTAGATGTTACAGGAATATCTGCACTTGTAAAACTGTATGACAAGATAACTAATGCATATGAATACAAAATGAAAATAGGAAATAAAACAAAAATAATGACAAGAGAAGAACTTACAAATTATGTTCGAAGTACTAGTCCAAAGATTCGTGAAGCAGCCTACAAAACCATTCTAACAAAATATACTGAAAACAAAGGCGTGATAGGCGAAATATATCAAAATATTGTTCTTAATTGGAGAGACGAAGGTATTGAGATAAGAGGATACAAGTCTCCAATTTCAATGAGAAATATTGGAAATGATGTGGATGACAAAACCATAGAATCTCTTCTTTCAGTTTGCAGAAAAAATTCGCCCGTTTTCCAAAAGTTCTTTGCTCAAAAAGCAAAAATGCTAAAAATGAAAAAGCTCAGAAGATATGATGTGTATGCTACCGCAGCAGCAAACATCAAGGAAAAAAATTATACATACAATAAATCTGTAAAACTAGTCTTTGAGTCACTTGGAAAGTTTAGTGAAACGCTAGAAGAATTTGCAAGAAAAGTATTCAATGAGAACCATATTGATTCATCGATAAGGCAAGGAAAAAGAGATGGTGCATTTTGTAGTACTCCTACCCCAAAAATCACACCATATGTTCTGGTAAATTTTACAGGTAAATCAAGAGATGTTTTTACTTTAGCTCATGAATTAGGTCATGCAGTACATAGTCAAGCAGCACAAGATAGATCAATCCTAGTTCAAGATGCCCCATTACCTTTAGCAGAGACAGCATCTACTTTTTCAGAATTATTATTATACGATAATCTATCTGACAAGATTTCAGATGATGGAAAAAAAATAGTGCTCTCAGAGAAAATCGATGATTTGTATGCAACTATTCTTAGACAGTCATTTTTCACAATTTTTGAAGTTGATGCTCATAAACAAATTGGGGAAGGCACCACAGTAGATGAAATTTCAAAGACATATCTACAAAATCTAAAAGAGCAATTTGGAAATTCAGTTAGTCTTTCTGAAGACTTTGCAATAGAGTGGAGTTGCATTCCTCACTTTTATCACACACCATTTTACTGTTATGCATATTCTTTTGGAAACTTGCTTGCATTGTCTCTATTTCAGAGATACAAAAAAGAAGGAAAAGATTTTGTTTCTTCGTACATTAACATTCTGGCAGCAGGAGGCGCTAAGAAGCCAGAGAAACTTCTCGCAGAATATGGATTTGATATCAGATCTCCAAAGTTTTGGCAAGAAGGTTTTGATTATGTCAATGAGCAAGTCAAAGCACTATCAAAATTAAACTAGATTTTATAATAAATGGGGCTGACAGTCCAACGCATGGACTGCCAGCTTGTTCCCCGAACGGTTTGAATTCGATGTCATTTTGCAATCAAAGATAATCTGATTTAAACGTTTGAAATTATGTCAAGTCTAATTTTTTTGGTTTTATTTTTCTGATGGTACCTGCCAGGATACCAATCGTGAATCCTAACTGATAAAGAAAATAAAGTAATACTTCAAATGTGCTAGGTGTAAGATCAGTAAATCGGCTAACACCAGTTAGTAATAGTAAAAGTGCACTAAAAAAGAAAACAAATCCTTTGATTATTCCACTAAGATTTGTGAATTTTAAAACAACAAAAGTCATTACAGTTACAGAGATAGCCAACACAGTAAGAAACCCTGTATTCATTCCAAAAATCAAAAAGAGTGTAGACGCAAATTCACCAGGATTATTTGCAACCAAATTTGATAATTCGATTTTCTCAGGAGATGCAAATCTAGGTACACTCAAAATAGCATTTATCAAAAATAATACAAACAAAGTAATCGATACTGTTTTGACATGATTTTGTAAACGTGGAAACCTCACAAGAGTTGCTCTTCCTAAAATTATTCCTTGAAAAATACCAATACCAAAAGTGCTCAAAACGGTGATTAGTTGAATTATAGGATCTTGGAAAACATCAACAAGAAATGGGATTATTGCCATACTATCTAGAATTTTGCATTAATGGGAATATTAGTTAGCAGATAATCCATTTTCGTAAAAAAAATAAAAAAAGTTCATCTAATTGAGACTTGGGCATAACTAATTCACAAAAATAAAATCTAAAATTATTCAACAGCAAAGCATTCTTCTTACAACTCTTGGATTCTCATTGCCAATTACACAGTTGCAGTAGTACACTGCCAACTGATACACCAGCACGCAAATCAACACAAATGATTTGACATTATCAAATCCTTTTACTGGCAATACACCAATTCTAAACGTACTTTTTAGTATCTCAAAGGGTGGTTCAATTGAGATTTTTCTATCCCTGTACAACTCTTGACCAATCACAGAATTGTAAAACCCTGCAAGATTAATTCTTTCTGGCAGAGTATGCGGGTATTGCCTTATTGGAGCAATCAATCTGAGATGTTTTTTGCTGCCAAAACGATATAGTTTGGAATCATCATATGCAGGATCACATGGAATATTCCTGACTAATCCTGAAAGTGATTCAGCTAGCGTGCAATAATTGACTGTCATAACATTTGCAGTGCTGAGATTAGCTGACAATGGAACAATTAGTTTGCCAGTACACAACTATGTGTAATTTGTATCCAAATACCCAAACCCTTTGATTTGGAAGCCCCATTTGGCATCCGTATCAATTCCTGAAATTGGCAAACGATTATTCTTCATGTCTGATTTGTGCCATCTGGACCTGCAGCCTTTAGCATGGAACTGCCAACTGATGCGGATTAATTCTCTACTGGTTTTTCTGAAACAAACAGGTTTCCCATTTGCTGATCATCTGTGTAGTTGGAAGATTCTGAAATCTTCTGTCAATGGTACTCTGTCTGGGATTTGTGTTAGTCTGCAAACCTTGGGCAGTTTGTCATTGTTACATTTGATTGAAAGAAAATAATGAAACGTATTGTTGCTTGGAATTCTCATCCATGATTTTATGATGTACAGTTGTACCGTTAATACAGTTGGGTAGACATTAGTCTGCCACGTTTTAGAATGTCTTCATACAAAGATAGTGTTCCCACCAGATACAAAACACCAATAAGAAATGATTCTGATAGAATGTTGCCGGGGATTTTTACATTCATGTTATGATGAAACAATATTGCAGAGATCCCTGGCTTTTTTCATTTGAATAATTTGGGAAACTGATTAAAAAATTGAATTATTTATGCCCAAGTCTCAGTTTGAATGAATCGTCGCATTGTAATGTGTAACAAGACCGTCACTCAATCAAGCCTGCCGCCTTTTGCAGCTGTAAAGTGGTGTCCACTGCAGCTTCCAGGCATGCCCCCATATCTTTTGACTCGCACTGCCTAGGACTGGCAGATGACGCGTCGGCATACAGATGTATGCCTGGATCTGTCATGCAAAAACAAAGGCACGCGCACTTTTCTGATATGGACAGGCATGAGTCTGATCATGCGCCTATATTTTTTACATCATAAAGCCAAGAAACATCCAATGAATCACTGATCTGGTTTGGTGTACGATTAAGTGAAAATTTAATGATTCCTAGAATGCAGTTTTGTGTAAACTTTTCCAGATGCAATTACAATGCCAACTGGAGCCATAGCATACATCAGCACGTTTAGCATGATGACAGATAATCCCCACAATGCAACTGACTGCTCTGAATTATCTGCCATACCCATGATGCTCAGAGAGGCAATCATTGGCGCGATGGACAGTTTTACCGCTTTGTTAAGCATTGCATTCTCTCTTTGCATGTCTGCAATGTATGGCGAGAACGAATAGTACAACTGGTTGAATCCTGTCATAAATAATGCGCCAGATGCGGTACCCATTACGGTGTTATCCCTGATCTCCCTGAGTAGCTGGACCTGTGGCGCAAGCTCTGTCCCATATGCTGCAGTTGCAATAAGACAGCCGCCGCCTGCTGGCTTGGGCTCCTCATCTACTACTAGCTGACAGATTCCATCTACCAGTTCAGTTCCAGCGCCACATGCCGGTTCTGGTTCTGGTTCTGGTGTTGGTTCTGGGTCTGGTGTTGGCTCGGAATGCACTATATCCAGAGACACGGCATCAGCAGGCTCTGCAACTACCACGCTTCCAGTCATCCATGGCTGGAGTACAGAAAGATATGGAAAGCTTCCGGAATCCTCAAAGGTGTGGGTGTATGTTCCACCAGGTAAGATAACATCCGAGTCAAATGACTCCCCAAGAAAGTCATCATGTATGCCGCCAGATGTCACAGTAATGTCAAAACCAGCATCGTTATGCCAGGTTACCTCATCGTATTGCCGTATGATAACTATATCATCTGACCAGCAGGAGCCGTCTTTCTCACATCCGGGAAGACTAGAGTTTGCAGTCACAAACACGTCATATGACTCTGCATGTGCCACGCCAAGGGGTACGACAAGCATAAGCATCAAAAAGGCATGCCATGTAGTAGTAGCAGCAGTGGGGTTTGGGAGACTATGCGCCAATCATATCACCTTGAGATACCGGCCAGGTAAGACAGCACGATCCTTAGTTGCTCAGTTGAGATTTTGTCCTTGTATGCCCACTCACCGAGATATTTTTTTGCCCACTTTGGCAATGATACGTCAGGATCACTTGCAATATCCAGAGCCGACATCAGCTGGGAGTCAGTTGCAGACTCTGGAGAGTATCCCGCCCATGACATTATGACATCATCATAGCTTGCATCATCATAGCCTGCATCAGATGTTGCATCCTGCGGATCTGCAGCAGTAATGCAGGCTCCGTCATATCTCATTACTTGCCCATCAGGGCACGCAAATGTGCCAGGTTCAGGATCCATGCAGGTGCCGTCATCTAGCACTAGCTCGCCGGCGTCACATGGCAGCTTGACGTTTTCGGTATTGCTGGCAGGTGCTGCTCCCTCAGTTACACTCAAAGCATTGTATATGGTAAATACAAGCGAATTTCTCGTAGCATCCCAGATGTACAGCTGGATATCAGAGGTATCCATTGCACCACCAAAGGTTACGTCAAAATCAAAGGTGGCAACACTTGCTTTTACCTCAGTTATGCCAATTGTGGCATTATGGATTAGCCCGTTTGGATCAATTATTTCCAGTTCGTCATCAGGACTGTTTTTGTCCCAAATAATTTTGGTGGCACTGTGGCATGTTGCGTCTCTATTTGATACCTGCTTGTTTAGGCAGATCTCAATATGTGTAATGCCTTCCCATGAGGTGTTCTCATACAGCGTAAGGGAGAACGGGGTTGGCTCTCCTGCAGACACCAGTATTGGACTGCTTAGCACTTGATCAATTTTGAAGGGGGCAGGAGCTATTCCTATTCCATTAATGAGAATGGTGTTGGCTCCTTCCTCAAAGGAGGTTGTAAATGAAGGCGGAGATCGGTCTCCAGAGCTGCTGCTGCCGCCTCCTCCTCCTCCTCCTCTACTGCCAGCCGGAGGGGTTGTTGGTGACGGAGTAATAACAAGTGTGTATATACATCTCAAATCATTACCTGATTCTAATGTAACAGGCATGGCAACTGTTACACCGCTGATAATACAGTGGATAGCAGGTTCCTCCCTCAGAGGTTTGGCAGCATCAGAGTATGAAACATCAACAGAGTATTGATGGCCAGCTACCAACTGTATTGTATCGCTGAATTGGGTTCCAATACCATCAGCATCAACACCTAGATGACTGACACTATCAGATATGGATGATTCAGGCGATGTCAGATCATTTATCGTAAAGGCCAATTCAGCGGCAATTGGAGAGAACAAAGACAATCTAACAGTTGGATTGACTAGGGGTTGCTGACCTTCTGAATTAAGAAATATTATATCAAGGAGTTCGTCTGGATTAGTCGTAACAGGATGTCCACCCGGACCATCGATGAAAGCTGTGATTCTAACTGTAGTGCTAGCCAAGGTTTCTGATGTTGGGATTGTTAAAGTGGCAGATCTGCCATCTTCAGAAGGTATTATGCTTGAAGATCGAAGTGGATTATCTTCCCCACGGATATTAGTTACCACCCATCGTATATCATAAGATTCTATATTATAGGCATCTATATCAATGCCATTACGAAATGTCATAGTATATTCCACAACATCGCCAGAAGTGGCTGAGGAATGACTGGCTGAAAGGCCGATAGGTATGCAGGAACCAATATCGAGATCTGCGCATTCAGGTAATGGCAATAGTCCGTCAGTTGGAGGTGCTGGAGTGTCAGTTGGAGCAATGTTGTTTGTGACTGTAACTGCTGCAAAGCTGGCAAGGGAGTTTGGCGGAGATGCAGCATCATCTATGCTGCCGGTAGTTTTGGTGTATGCCAGACTAATTACATCATCATCATCAAGTGAGCCACTAAGGGTGAGGGTAACTGTGGCTCCATTGGCTGTAACTGCATTAACAGTCGGGGTTGTAGTGATGTCACCGGTCAACTCAAAGTCTCCAGGAGCTGCAGAGTTTACTGTAATCTCCTCAGACAGTACTAGATCAATTGTTGTTGGGCTGGCAGTTCCAATGGATAGAACTGTTGGCGGTGTATTATCAACTTCTGGTGGAGTAACATCTGGTGGAGCAATGTTGTTTGTGACTGGAGTTGCTGCAAAGCTGGCAAGGGAGTTTGGCTGCGGGGATGCAGCATCATCTATGCTGCCGGTAGTTTTGGTGTATGCCAGACTAATGACATCATCATCATCAAGTGAGCCACTAAGGGTGAGTGTAACTATATTATCATTGGCTGTAATTGTAGTTACAGTCGGGGTTGTAGTGATATCACCGGTCAACTCAAAGTCTCCGGGGTCAGCAGAGTTTACTGTAATCTCCTCAGACAGTACTAGATCAATTGTTGTTGGGCTGGCAGTTCCAATGGATAGAACTGTTGGCGGTGTACTATCAACTTCTGGTGGAGTAACATCTGGTGGAGCAATGTTGTTTGTGACTGGAGTTGCTGCAAAGCTGGCAAGGGAGTTTGGCTGCGGGGATGCAGCATCATCTATGCTGCCGGTAGTTTTGGCGTATGCCAGACTAATGACATCATCATCATCAAGTGAGCCACTAAGGGTGAGGGTAACTGTGGCTCCATTGGCTGTAATTGTAGTTACAGTCGGGGTTGTGGTGATATCACCGGACAGCACAAAGTCTCCGGGGTCAGCAGAGTTTACTGTAATGTCCTCAGATAGTACTAGATCAATTGTTGTTGGGCTGGCAGTTCCAATGGATAGAACTGTTGGCGGTGTACCATCAACAACTGGAGTTGCTGCAAAGCTGGCAAGGGAGTTTGGCTGCGGGGATGCAGCATCATCTATGCTGCCGGTACTTTTGGTGTATGCCAGACTAATGACATCATCACTATCAAGTGAGTCACTAAGGGTGAGTGTAACTGTGTCTCCATTGGCTGTAATTGTAGTTACAGTCGGGCTTGTGGTGATGTCACCGGTCAACTCAAAGTCTCCGGGAGCTGCAGAGTTGTCTGTAATCTCCTCAGATAGCACGAGATCAATGGTAGTTGGGCTGGCAGTTCCAATGGATACAACTGTTGGCGGTGTGGTATCCAAAGTAACTGTGATAGATTCAGAGTTAGTATCAGATGTAGGTACTCTGATTGTATTTGGTCCTTCAACTAATGTAAGTGACTGTGACCATTCTCCATTTGCTGGGATTACATGATGAGCAAAACCATTATGGCTTACAGTTAATGAGTCAGCACCATCTACGGTACCTGTTACAACCAAGACATTATTGCTTGTAATGTATTGATCGCTTGGTGATGTAATAGTTATTGTTGATGGCGGAATAGTAGTCTCTATACCAACTGTAACAGATGCAGATATATCATTTAAAATTTGATATTTATTATTAAAATGCGGATAAACAGTAATTGTGAGGGTATTATCTTCTGCAATATTAGTAGCTGGTAGTTGAGCACTCCAGGCACCTTGGGCATCAGTATCTGATTCAACGATAGTTCTTCCATCAGTTAATTGCACAGAAGAATTAGGTCTGTATGTACCGCTAACAGTTATCTGACCGGCACCAACCACATCACCAGACACAGGTGATGTAATAACAGGAGTATCAAGAGTGTGAGGTATAATATTTACAGTTCTTGTGACAAGGGCAGGTGCGTTACCAGATCTATCAGCAGTGGAGGTATATTCGATAGTATAAGATCCCAGCACACTAGTATCTAGTGTCTGAGGATTAGCAGTGACCAAATACGTTCTGGTAGGATCATCATCATCAGTTACAGTGGCACCGGGGTCACTGTAGGTACTAGTACGTTGAACATTAACTTCTGCATCACCATTTAAAGTTATGATAGGAGGAATAGTATCTGATATAGTAACAGTTCTAATAACTCGCACAGCAGCATTATCCGCTGAATCTACAGAGTCATAAAATACCTGATATGTTCCAACGGCACTAGTGTCGACCTCAGAAGAATTGATTGCAACTGGAGATCCATCATCAGTTGTTGCTCCAAGTTCAGCATAGGCATCACCAAATTCAAGTTCAACAGAATCTGCTCCATTTAGTGTGATTACAGGTACTACAGTATCCAAAGTAACTGTGATAGATTCAGAATTAGTCTCAGATGTAAATACTCTGATTGTATTTGGTCCTTCAACCAAGTTAACTGCCTGTGACCATGCTCCATTTGCTGTGGATGCAGTAATAGGATTAGCACCATTAACGGTTATAGTTACTGATGTCACATGAGTTACTGTACCTTCTACACCCAAGGTGTTACTGTTTGTATAGGATTGATCTGCTGGTGATGTGATAGTTATTACTGGTGTTGTATCAACAACCGTAACAGTTCTAATAACTTGCGCAGCAGCATTATCTGCTGAATCCACAGAGTTGTAAAATACCTGATATGTTCCAATGGCACTAGTGTCGACCTCAGAAGAATTGATTGCAACTGGGGATCCATCATCAGTCGTTGCTCCAAGTTCAGCATAGGCATCATCACCCAATTCAATAGTCTGTGGATTTGCTCCAGTTAGTGTGATTACAGGTGGTGTAATATCCAAAGTAACTGTGATAGATACAGAGTTAGCATCAGATGTAAGTACTCTGACTGTATTTGATCCTTCAACTAATGTAAGTGAGTGTGACCATGCTCCACTTGTAGCGGCTACAGAAATAGCATTATCACTATTATGGGATATAGATACTGATTCAGCACCAGTTACGGTACCTGTTACAACCAAGGTAGGATTGTTAGTAAGGTGTTGATCGACTGGTGATGTGATAGTTATTACTGGTGTTGTATCAACAACCGTAACAGTTCTAATAACTTGCGCAGCAGCATTATCCGCTGAATCTACAGAGTTGTACAATACCTGATAGTCTCCAGCAACACTAGTGTTGACATTAGAAGAATCAATTGTAACATCAGAATTATCATCAGTCGTTGCTCCAAGTTCAGCATAGGCATCATCACCCAATTCAATAGTCTGTGGATTTGCTCCAGTTAGTGTGATTACAGGTGGTGTAATATCCAAAGTAACTGTGATAGATTCAGAGTTAGCATCAGATGTAAATACTCTGACTGTATTTGGTCCTTCAACTAATGTAAGTGAGTGTGACCATGCTCCATTTGTTGCGGATGCAGTAATAACACTGCCACCATTAATGGTGATTGATACTGATGCTACATCAGGTACGGTACCTGTTACAACCAAGGTAGGATTGTTAGTAAGGTGTTGATCGACTGGTGATGTAATAGTTATTGGTGGAGCAGTATGATCTATAGTAACAGATGCAGATACATCACGTTGATAACTACCATTATAAAATGGATGAACAGTATATGTGATGGTATCAGTAGTTAGAATAGATGATATTGTAAAACTCCAAGCACCCTGAGCATTAGTAGTTGCTGTACCATAAGTACCACTTCCATCAGTATATTCCACGAGAGAACTAGGTCTGTATGTACCGCTAACAGTTATCTGACCGGCACCAACCACATCACCATCCGAATGTGATGTAATAACAGGAGTATCATCGGTGTGAGGTATAACAGTTACAGTTCTTGTGACAGTGAAAGGAGTAGGTAGGTTACCACTTCCATCTCTACTATTGGAAGTATACGTGATAGTATAAGATTCCAAGCGATTAGTATCTATTGTCTGAGGAGTAGCAGTGACCGAATACGTTCTGGTAGGATCATCATCATCAGTTACAGTGGCACCAGGATCAGAGTAGGTAGTAGTACGCTGAACATTAATTGCTGCATCACCATTTAAAGTCAGGACAGGAGCAGTAGTATCTTGTACCTGAATCCCTCTATCCACCGGAGCAGCAGCATTACCAGCCAAATCCACAGCAGTATAAGTTATAGTATGACGAGTTCCAGGCTCAGATGAATCTAAAAGAGTCTCAGAAGTGGTAATAATCTCAGAATTATCATCAGTTGTTGCTCCTCCAATTTTAGAATAATCACTTTTCCATTCAACATAAAAGACGCGGTCAGGACTTGGTGTAATTACAGGTGCTATAGTATCCAAAGTAACTGTGATAGACTCACTAGCATCAGATGTAAATACTCTGATTGTATTTTCTCCTTCAGCTAAGGTGACTGTCTGTGACCATTCTCCATTTGATGCGTCTACAGAAATAGCAGTGCCACCATTAATGGTGATTGATACTGTTGTCGCATCAGTTACGGTACCTGTTACATCCAAGACACGATTATTTGTAAGGTATGAATCGTCTGGTGATGTAATAGTTATTGCAGGAGTAGGAATGTTTTGTACATCTGATGTAAAGCTGGCAAGGGAGTTTGGGAGGAGAGTAAATGGTTTTGCCAGCGTGTACTCGTTTACGTCATCGCCACTATCGCCTAAAACAAACATCTTCTCACCATTAGCAGAGAAGGCCAGGCCGGATGGAGATGTTTCTTGTGATGATACGGAGAAAGAGCCGGCAAAGGATGCAGTAGATACATCAAAGGGAGTAGTTAAGGTGTACTCGTTTACGTCATCGTCATCATAACCTACAACAAACATCTTGGCTCCATTAGCAGAGAAGGCAAGACCGAATGGAGCCAAGTCTTGTGATGTCACTGAGAAAGAGTCGACAAAGGATGCAGAAGATACGTCAAAGGGGGCAGATAAGGTGTACTCGTTTACGTCATCGCCATTAAAACCTACAACAAACATCTTTGCACCATTAGCAGAGAAGGCAAGGCCGGATGGATCTGAGTCTTGTGATGACACTGAGAAAGAGTCGACAAAGGATGCAGAAGATACATCAAAGGGAGTAGATAGTGTGTACTCGTTTACGTTACCGCCAATAGCACCTACAACAAACATCTTGGCTCCATTAGCAGAGAATGCAAGGCCGTGTGGAGATTCGTCTTGTGATGACACTGAGAAAGAGTCAACATAGGATGCAGAAGATACATCAAAGGGAGTAGATAGTGTGTACTCGTTTACGTTATCGCTATTAGTACCGACAACAAACATCTTGGCTCCATTAGCAGAGAATGCAAGGCCGTGTGGAGATGATTCTTGTGATGATACGGAGAAAGAGCCGGCAAAGGATGGAGATGCAGTATCATCTATGCTGCCGGTATTTTTGGAATATTCCAGACTAATGTCATCATCACTATCAAGTGAATCACTAAGGGAGAGGGTAACGATATCATTATTAGCTGTAATTGCATTAACAGTCGGGCTTGTGGTGATATCACCTGACAACACAAAGTCTTCAGGAGCTGCAGAGTTTACTGTAATCTCCTCAGATAGCATGAGATTGATGGTAGTTGTGCTGGCAGTTTCAATGGATAGAACTGTTGGCGGTGCGTTATCAGTCGTACCAATAGTCTGGTCTTCTGCAGGATTGGATGAAGTACCTGTCACAGTACCCTGTGATGCAGAATAAGTCACATCTGGCGTATCAGAGGTGGTAATGCCTGACACTGTAAGCGTAATAATACTAGATGAGCCTCCAGGATCAGAGTTTGCAGATACGTCTCCAGTAGAGAGGCTAAAGCCTTGACCGTCAGTTGTGCTGATGTCTACATTCTCGCTATACGTAATGGTTATGGTACTAGCAGAGTCTACAGAGGCTGCAGTGATACTTGGTGGAGTAACATCTGGTGGTGGAGTAACATCTGGTGGTGGAGTAACATCTGGTGGTGGAGTAACATCTGGTGGAGCAATGTTGTTTGTAACTATAACTGCTGCAAAGCTGGCAAGGGAGTTTGATGCAGCGTCATCTATGCTGCCGGTAGTTTTGGAATATTCCAGATTGATAGTATCATCATCATCAAGCGAATCACTAAGGGAGAGGGTAACTATGTTTCCATTGGCAGCTGCAATTGCATTAATAGTCGGGCTTGTGGTGATGGCACCAGACAACACAAAGTCTCCGGGAGCTGCAGAGTTTACTGTGATATCCTCAGATAAAGTGAGATTAATGGTAGTTGTGCTGGCAGTTCCAATGGATAGAACAGTTGGCGGTGCGCTATCAACTGTACCAGTGAAGGTCTGGTCTTCTGCAGGATTGGATGAGGTACCTGTCACAGTACCTGATGATTCAGAATAAGTCACATCTGGCGTATCAGAGGTGGTAATGCCTGACACTGTAAGGGTTATGATACTAGATGAGCCTCCAGGATCAGAGTTTGCAGATACGGTTCCAGTGGAGAGGCTAAAGCCTTGACCGTCAGTTGTGCTGACATCTACATTCTCGCTATACGTAATGGTTATGGTACTAGCAGAGTCCACAGAGGCTGCAGTGATACTAGGCGGAGTAACATCTGGTGGTGGAGCAATGTTGTTTGTGACTGCAACTGCTGCAAAGCTGGCAAGAGAATTTGGAAGGAGAGTAAATGGTTTTGCCAGCGTGTACTCGTTTACGTCATTGCCACTACTACCTACAACAAACATCTTGGCTCCATTAGCAGAGAAGACCAGGCCGGTTGGAGACGATTCTTGTGATGATACGGAGAAAGAGCCGACAAAGGATGCAGTGGATACGTCAAAGGGGGTAGTTAGTGTGTACTCGTTTACGTCATCGCCACTAGTACCTACAACAAACATCTTGGCTCCATTAGCAGAGAAGGCCACGCCATGTGGAAATGTGTCTTGTGATGCCACTGAGAAAGAGTCGACAAAGACTGCAGTGGATACGTCAAAGGGGGTAGATAAGGTGTACTCGTTTACGTCATCGCCATTAAAACCTACAACAAACATCTTGGCTCCATTAGCAGAGAAGGCCAGGCCGGTTGGAGATGTCTCTTGTGATGCCACTGGAAAAGAGTCGACAAAGGATGCAGCAGATACGTCAAAGGGAGTAGATAAGGTGTACTCGTTTACATCCTGGCCATTAGCACCTACAACAAACATCTTCTCACCATTAGCAGAGAAGGCCAGGCCTTGTGGAGATGTCTCTTCTGATGATACGGAGAAAGAGCCGGCAACGGTTGCAGTGGATACATCAAAGGGAGTAGATAAGGTGTACTCGTTTACGTTATCGCCACCATTACCTACAACAAACATCTTGGCTCCATTAGCAGAGAAGGCCAGGCCTCGTGGAGATGATTCTTGTGATGATACTGAGAAAGAGTCGACAAAGGATGGAGATGCAGTGTCATCTATGCTGCCGGTATTCTTGGAGTATGCCAGACTGATATCATCATCATCATCAAGCATACCACTAAGGGAGAGGGTAACTGTGTCTCCATCGGCTGCAATTGCATTAACAGTTGGGCTTGTGGTGATATCACCAGATAACACAAAGTCTCCGGGGGCCGTAGAGTTGAGTGCAATCTCCTCAGATAGTATGAGATTAATGGTAGTTGTGCTGGCAGTTCCAATGGATACAACTGTTGGCGGTGCGTTATCAGTAGTACCAATAGTCTGGTCTTCTGCAGAATTTGATGAGGCATCAGTTACACTGCCTGATGCGGCAGTATAAGTCACATCTGGCGTATCAGAGGTAGTAATGCCTGACACTGTAAGGGTTATGATACTAGATGAGCCTCCAGGATCAGAGTTTGCAGATACGGCTCCAGTGGAGAGGGTAAAGCCTGCTCCATTAGTTGTTGAGACGTCAATATCCTCGCTATACGTAATGGTTATGATATTATCAGAGTCTACAGAGGCTGCAGTGATACTTGGCGGAGTAACATCCGGTGGAGGAGCAATGTTGTTTGTGACTGTAACTGCTGCAAAGCTGGCAAGGGAGTTTGGAAGGAGAGTAAATGGTTTTGCCAGTGTGTACACGTTTACGTCATCGTCATTACTACCTACAACAAACATCTTCTCACCATTAGCAGAGAAGGCAAGGCCGGTTGGAAATGTGTCTTGTGATTTCACTGAGAAAGAGCCTGCAAAGGATGCAGTAGATACGTCAAAGGGGGCAGATAGTGCGTACTGGTGTACGCTATCGCCAACACCACCTACAACAAACATCTTGTATCCATCAGCAGAGAAGGCCAGGCCGGATGGAGATGATTCTTGTGATGTCACTGAGAAAGAGTCGACAAAGGATGCAGTAGATACATCAAAGGGAGTAGATAAGGTGTACTCGTTTACGTCATTGTCATTACTACCTACAACAAACATCTTGTATCCATCAGCAGAGAAGGCAAGGCCGGCTGGAAATGCGTCTTGTGATGTCACTGAGAAAGAGTCGACAAAGGATGCAGTAGATACATCAAAGGGAGTAGATAAGGTGTACTCGTTTACGTCATCGTCATTACTACCTACAACAAACATCTTTGCTCCATTAGCAGAGAAGGCAAGACCTCGTGGAGATGTGTCTTGTGATCTCACTGAGAAAGAGTCGACAAAGGATGCAGTAGATACGTCAAAGGGGGTAGATAGTGTGTACTCGTTTACGTCATCGCCAATATTACCTAGAACAAACATCTTCTCTCCGTTAGCAGAGAAGGCCAGGCTGGTTGGAATTGTGTCTTGTGATGTCACTGAGAAAGAGTCGACAAAGGATGGAGATATAATGTCATCTATGCTGCCAGTACTTTTGGTGTATGCCAGACTGATATCATCATCACCATCAAGTGTGCCATCAAGGGTGAGGGTGACTGTGTCTCCACTGGCAGCAATTGTATCTACAGTCGGGGTTGTAGATATGGTAGTAGACAACACAAAGTCTCCGGGGGCCGTAGCGTTGAGTGTAATCTCCTCAGATAAAGTGAGATCAATGGTAGTTGTGCTGGCAGTTCCAATGGATACAACTGTTGGCGGTGCGTTGTCAGTCGTACCAATAGTCTGGTCTTCTGCAGAATTTGATGAGGCATCAGTTACACTGCCTGATGATGCAGAATAAGTCACATCTGGCGTATCAGAGGTAGTAATGCCTGATACTGTAAGGGTGATAATATCAGTCAAGCCTCCAGGATCAGAGTTTGCAGATACAACTCCAGTGGAGAGTGCAAAGCCCTGACCGTCAGTTGTTGAGACGTCAATATCCTCGCTATACGTAATGGTTATGATATTATCAGAGTCTACAGAGGCTGCAGTGATACTTGGCGGAGTAACATCCGGTGGAGGAGCAATGTTGTTTGTGACTGTAGCTGCTGCAAAGCTGGCAAGAGAATTTGGAAGGAGAGTAAATGGTTTTGCCAGCGTGTACTCGTTTACGTCATTGCCACTACTACCTACAACAAACATCCTCTCACCATTAGCAGAGAAGGCCAGGCCTCGTGGAGATGTGTCTTGTAATCTCACTGAGAAAGAGCCTGCAAAGGATGCAGCAGATACGTCAAAGGGGGCAGTCAGGGTGTACTCGTTTACGTCATTGCCATTATCACCTACAACAAACATCTTGGCTCCATCAGTGGAGAAGGCCAGGTCTTGTGGAAATCCGTCTTGTAATCTCACTGAGAAAGAGTCGACAAAGGATGCAGTGGATACGTCAAAGGGGGTAGCTAGCGTGTACTCGTTTACGTCATCGCCACTAGTACCTACAACAAACATCTTGGCTCCATCAGCAGAGAAGGCCAGGCCTCGTGGAGATGTCTCTTGTGATCTCACTGAGAAAGAGTCGACAAAGGATGCAGAGGATACGTCAAAGGGAGTAGATAGTGTGTACTCGTTTACGTCATTGCCAAAACCACCTACAACAAACATCTTCTCTCCGTTAGCAGAGAAGGCAAGACCTTGTGGAGATGTTTCCTGTGATGCCACTGAGAAAGAGTCGACAAAGGATGCAGTAGATACGTCAAAGGGGGTAGATAGTGTGTACTCGTTTACGTTATTGCCACTATCACCTACAACAAACATCTTCTCTCCGTTAGCAGAGAAGGCCAGGCCGGCTGGAATTGTGTCTTGTGATACTACTGAGAAAGAGTCGACAAAGGATGGAGATATAATGTCATCTATGCTGCCGGTAGTTTGGGTGTATGCCAGACTAATGAGATCATCATCATCAAGTATACCACTAAGGGTGAGGGTGACTGTGTCTCCACTGGCAGCAATTGTATCTACAGTCGGGGTTGTAGATATGGTAGTAGACAACACAAAGTCTCCGGGGGCCGTAGAGTTGAGTGTAATCTCCTCAGATAAAGTGAGATCAATGGTAGTTGTGCTGGCAGTTCCAATGGATACAACTGTTGGCGGTGCGTTATCAGTAGTACCAATAGTCTGGTCTTCTGCAGAATTTGATGAGGCATCAGTTACACTGCCTGGTGATGCAGAATAAGTCACATCTGGAGTATCAGAGGTGGTAATACCAGATACTGTAAGGGTTATGATACTAGATGAGCCTCCAGGATCAGAGTTTGCAGATACGGCTCCAGTGGAGAGGCTAAAGCCTGCTCCATTAGTTGTTGAGACGTCAATATCCTCGCTATACGTGAGGGTTATGCTACTAGCCGAGTCCACAGAGGCTGCAGTGATACTTGGCGGAGTAGCATCTGGTGGAGGAACAATGTTGTTTTCAACTGTAGCTGCATCAAAGCTGGCAAGGGAGTTTGGGAGAATAGAAAATGGTTTTGTCAGCGTGTACTCGTTTACGTCATCGTCCAAAGCACCTGCAACAAACATCTTGGCACCATCAGCAGAGAAGGCCAGACCGTATGGAAATGTGTCTTGTGATTTCACTGAGAAAGAGCCTGCAAAGGATGCAGAGGATACGTCAAAGGGAGTAGATAGTGTGTACTCGTTTACGTTATCGCTATTAACACCTACAACAAACATCTTTGCTCCGTTAGCAGAGAAGGCAAGACCTCGTGGAGCTGTCTCTTGTGATGTCACTGAGAAAGAGTCGACAAAGGATGCAGTAGATACGTCAAAGGGGGCAGATAGTGTGTACTCGTTTACGTCATTGCCATTACTACCTACAACAAACATCTTGGCTCCATCAGCAGAGAAGGCAAGACCTCGTGGAGCTGTCTCTTGTGATGTCACTGAGAAAGAGTCGACAAAGGATGCAGTAGATACGTCAAAGGGGGTAGCTAGTGTGTACTCGTTTACGTTATCGCTATTAAGACCTACAACAAACATCTTTGCTCCGTTAGCAGAGAAGGCCAGGTCTTGTGGGGATGTCTCTTGTGATATCACTGAGAAAGAGTCGACAAAGGATGCAGTAGATACGTCAAAGGGGGTAGATAGTGTGTACTCGCTTACGTTATCGCCAATATTACCTACAACAAACATCTTTGCTCCATTAGCAGAGAAGGCAAGACCTCGTGGAGATGCCTCTTGTGATGCCACTGAGAAAGAGTCGACAAAGGATGGAGATGCGGTGTCATCTATGCTGCCGGTATCTTTGGCGTATGCCAGACTGATGACATCATCATAATCAAGTATACCACTAAGGGAGAGGGTAACTGTGTCTCCATCAGCAGTAATTGCATCTACGGTCGGGTTTGTGGTGATACCACCGAATAACACAAAGTCTCCGGGGGCCGCAGAGTTGTTTATGACATCCTCAGATAAAGTGAGATCAATTGTTGTGCCGGCAGTTTCAATGGACAGGACAATTGGCGGTGCGCTATCAACTGTATCAGTGAATATCTGGTTTGCTGCAATATTGCTGGCGCCATCTACGACACTGCCCTGTGCTATAGTGTAGGTTATGTCTGGCGTATCAGAGGTAGTAATACCTGACACTGTAAGCGTCATGGTATTAGTTAAACCTCCGGGATCGGAGTTTGCAGATACTTCTCCAACGGAGAGGGCAAAGCCTGCGCCATTAATTGTTGTGACGTCTATATTCCTATCATACGTAATAGTTATGGTTCTGGCCGAGTCCACGGAGGCTGCAGTAATTGTTGGGGTAGTGCCAGGTGGCGGAATAATGTTGTTTGCAACTGGAGATGCTGCATCAAAGCTGGCAAGGGAGTTTGGGAGGACAGTAAATGGCTTTGCCAGCGTGTACTCGTTTACGTCATTGCCATTATCACCTAAAACAAACATCTTTGCTCCATCAGCAGAGAAGGCAAGGTCTGTTGGAACTGTGTCTTGTGATGCCACTGAGAAAGAGCCGGCAAAGGATGCAGTGGATACGTCAAAGGGGGCAGTCAGGGTGTACTCGTTTACGTCATCGCCAACACTACCTACAACAAACATCTTGTATCCATCAGCAGAGAAGGCCAGGCCTTGTGGAGATGTCTCTTGTGATCTCACTGAGAAAGAGTCGACAAAGGATGCAGTGGATACGTCAAAGGGAGTAGATAAGGTGTACTCGTTTACGTCATTGCCATCATCACCTACAACAAACATCTTTGCTCCGTTAGTGGAGAAGGCAAGACCTCGTGGAAGTCCGTCTTGTGATGCCACTGAGAAAGAGTCGACAAAGACTGCAGTGGATACGTCAAAGGGGGTAGATAGCGTGTACTCGTTTACGTCATCGTCGGCAACACCTAAAACAAACATCTTTGCTCCGTTAGCAGAGAAGGCCAGGCCGGATGGAAATTTGTCTTGTGATCTCACTGAGAAAGAGTCGACAAAGACTGCAGTAGATACGTCAAAGGGGGCAGTCAGCGTGTACTCGCTTACGTCATCGCCAGACTCACCTGCAACAAACATCTTTGCTCCATCAGTGGAGAAGGCCAGGCCTTCTGGAAATGTGTCTTGGAATCTCACTGAGAAAGAGTCGACAAAGGATGGAGATGTAATATCATCTATGCTGCCGGTATCTTTGGCGTATGCCAGACTGATGACATCATCATAATCAAGTGAATCACTAAGGGAGAGGGTAACTGTGTTTTCATTGGCGGCAATTGCAAGTACGGTCGGGCTTGTGGTGATGTCACCAGATAACACAAAGTCTCCGGGGGCTGGAGAGTTGTCTGTAATCTCCTCAGATAAAGTGAGATTAATTGTAGTTGTGCTGGCAGTTACAATGGATACAACTGTTGGCGGTGCGTTATCAGTAGTACCTATAGTCTGGTCTTCTGCAGGATTGGATGAGACACCTGTCACAGTGCCTGGTGATGCAGTGTAAGTCACATCTGGCGTATCAGAGGTGGTAATGCCTGACACTGTAAGCGTAATAATACTAGATGAGCCTCCAGGATCAGAGTTTGCAGATACGGCTCCAGTGGAGAGGCTAAAGCCTTGACCGTCAGTTGTGCTGACGTCTACATTCTCGCTGTACGTAATGGTTATGGTACTATCAGAGTCCACAGAGGCTGCAGTGATACTTAGCGGAGTAATAACATCTGGTGATGGAGCAATGTTGTTTTCAACTGTAACTGCTGCAAAGCTGGCAAGGGAGTTTATGATGAAAGTAAATGGTTTTGCCAGCGTGTACTCGTTTACGTCATCGCCAGCATTACCTACAACAAACATCTTGTCTCCGTTAGTGGAGAAAGCAAGGCCTCGTGGAGATATGTCTTGTGATGACACTGAGAAAGAGCCTGCAAAGAATGCAGTGGATACATCAAAGGGAGTAGATAGTGTGTACTCGTTTACGTCATTGCCAATATTACCTACAACAAACATCTTCGCACCATCAGCAGAGAAGGCAAGGCCTGATGGAGATGTCTCTTGTGATGCCACTGAGAAAGAGTCGACAAAGACTGCAGTGGATACGTCAAAGGGAGTAGTCAGCGTGTACTCGTTTACGTTATCGCTATTAACACCTACAACAAACATCTTTGCTCCGTTAGCAGAGAAGGCCAGATCATTTGGAAATGTGTCTTGTGATCTCACTGAGAAAGAGTCGACAAAGACTGCAGTGGATACATCAAAGGGAGTAGATAGTGTGTACTCGTTTACGTTATCGCTATTAACACCTACAACAAACATCTTTGCTCCGTTAGCAGAGAAGGCAAGACCTCGTGGAGATGTCTCTTGTGATGTCACTGAGAAAGAGTCGACAAAGGTTGCAGTAGATACGTCAAAGGGGGTAGATAGTGTGTACTCGTTTACGTTATTGCCAGTAGTACCTACGACAAACATCTTTGCTCCATCAGCAGAGAAGGCCAGGCCGGATGGAGATGTGTCTTGTTGTACTACTGAGAAAGAGTCGACAAAGGATGTAAGTGATGCAGTGTCATCTATGCTGCCGGTACTTTTGGCGTATTCCAGACTAATGACATCATCACTATCAAGTGTGTCACTAAGGGAGAGGGTAACTATATCATCATTGGATGTAATTGCATTAACAGTCGGGCTTGTGGTGATGTCACCAGATAACACAAAGTCTCCGGGGTCAGCAGAGTTGTCTGTAATCTCCTCAGATAAAGTGAGATTAATTGTAGTTGTGCTGGCAGTTACAATGGATACAACTGTTGGCGGTGCGTTATCAACTGTACCAGTGAAGGTCTGGTCTTCTGCAGGAATTGATGAGACACCTGTCACAGTGCCTGGTGCTGCAGTGTAAGTCACATCTGGAGTATCAGAGGTGGTAATACCAGATACTGTAAGCGTGATAATATCAGTCAAGCCTCCAGGATCAGAGTTTGCAGATATGGTTCCAGTGGAGAGGCTAAAGCCTTGACCGTTAGTTGTGCTGACGTCTACATCTTCGCTGTACGTAATGGTTATGGTACTAGCAGAGTCCACAGAGGCTGCAGTGATTGTCGGTATATCTACTGCATATGCCACACCACCACCACCACCCCCCCCCCCCTTCTCCCGGGGCGGGAATAATATACATAGTCAGCACCAACGCAGAGAGCAAAATGATATGGATTGGTGTCTTCACATCATAAAAACAATAATTAATAGGTTATATTTTTATTGCTTCTCAGAAATCATCTCATTTGGCAAAATATTTGCAGGCAGTTATTGAACTCATCCTGCTGTGTTTCCCAACATGCCTAGTTGATCCAATTAATTTTATCAAATCAGCTTTAGATCATGATATCCTTACATTGCATGAATAGAAACTGGAAAAAATACAACAAATCACTAGCTAGGCGTGGAGAGATCATGCTGTCTTTTGATGCAATGAAACAATTGGGTGCAGAACTAAAAGATATGAACCGTGGCAAGGAAGGACACCAGTATGTATTCTGCATCTACCATTCAGGCAAACAGAAGGTCTGATAAAATCACACCTAAAGGAAAAACACCGACATATTCAGCAATCTGGAAAAGAGTAAACAAGTTACATATCAAGATGAATCAAAATATATCAAAAGATATTGTTATTGCAATTGATAGTATCGGAGTCAGGGTCGCAGACAGAGGCGGATAGATGAGACAGAAATGGCAAAAAAGGAGCGGGGTTTTCTCAAAATTCATGTGGCAGTAGATGTGAAACCAAGACAAATTACAGGAATTGATATCACAGATGACAAATCACATGATTCAGAACATTTCATATCTCTAGTTGAGCAATCAAAGAAATTTGGAAATGTAACTAAAGTTCTAGCTGATGGTGCATAGACACCAAGGATGATTTCTCATATCTGTATCATGATAACATAGCTCCAGGAATAAGGCAAGAGAGAACTCTTCTGTGAATGCTGACTGTTATCCAAGAAGAAAATCTGTATTGGCTCAGATTTTTAATTATGAGTTATGGGGGAATAGCGTAGGCTGTGGGGATAGATGGATTGCGGAATCCGTGTTTTCTGCATTCAAGAGAATATTTGGTGAGCATGTCACATCGCACAAAAGAGAAAATATGATTGCAGAACTGAAAATGAAAGTTTGTTTGTACAATAAGATGATTGCAATGCAATAGAATTAGAAATGATTTCAAATAATCAAAGAGTATTATCTATTATTGGAAGTTGGGAAACACAGCATAATTGAGACTTGGGCATAACTAATTCAATTTTTTAATCAGTTTCTCAAATTATTCAAATGAAAAAAGCCAGGGATCTCTGCAATATTGTTTCATCATAACATGAATGTAAAAATCCCCAGGCAACATTCTATCTGAATCATTTCTTATTGGTGTTTTGTATCTGGTTGGAACACTATCTTTGTATGAAGACATTCTAAAACGTGGCAGACTAATGTCTGCCCAACTGTATTAACGGTACAACTGTACATCATAAAATCATGGATGAGAATTCCAAGCAACAATACGTTTCATTATTTTCTTTCAATCAAATGTAACAACGACAAACTGCCCAAGGTTTGCAGACTAACACAAATCCCAGACAGAGTACCATTGACAGAAGATTTCAGAATCTTCCAATTACACAGATGATCAGCAATATGGGAAACCTGTTTGTTTCAGAAAAACCAGTAGAGAATAAATCCGCATCAGTTGGCAGTTCCATGCTAAAAGCTGCAGGTCCAGATGGCACAAATCAGACATGAAGAATAATCGTTTACCAATTTCAGGAATTGATACAGATGCCAAATGGGGCTTCCAAATCAAGGGGTTTGGGTATTTGGATGCAAATTACACATAGTTGTGTACTGGCAAACTAATTGTTCCATTGTCAGCTAATCTCGGCACTGCAAATGTTATGACAGTCAATTATTGCACGCTAGCTGAATCACTTTCAGGATTAGTCAGGAATATTCCATGTGATCCTGCATATGATGATTCCAAACTATATCGTTTTGGCAGCAAAAAACATCTCAGATTGATTGCTCCAATAAGGCAATACCCGCATACTCTGCCAGAAAGAATTAATCTTGCAGGGTTTTACAATTCTGTGATTGGTCAAGAGTTGTACAGAAATAGAAGAATCTCAATTGAACCACCCTTTGAGATACTAAAAAGTACGTTTAGAATTGGTGTATTGCCAGTAAAAGGATTTGATAGCGTGAAATCATTTGTGTTGATTTGCGTGCTGGTGTATCAGTTGGCAGTGTACTACTGCAACTGTGTAATTGGCAATGAGAATCCAAGAGTTGTAAGAAGAATGCTTTGCTGTTGAATGATTTTAGATTTTATTTTTGTGAATTAGTTATGCCCAAGTCTCAAGTAATTATAATATTTCAGAACGTTCAAAATAAGAATAAATTTAATAATTTCATTATTAGA
The DNA here is from genome assembly GCA_965248045.1 of Candidatus Nitrosopumilus sp. Classification (GTDB taxonomy): domain Archaea; phylum Thermoproteota; class Nitrososphaeria; order Nitrososphaerales; family Nitrosopumilaceae; genus Nitrosopumilus. Next base: position 92,539 of record CBDFIG010000002.1, on the reverse strand, counting down.
GTGACAGCCTATGAGAGATAAGCTGTTTTTCCTAGCATTGATTGTATTAATTGGAATCTCAACAAATTATGCCTATTCACAGGAAGTAAGTCTTTCAACTTTTCAAGAAACTGCACAAATAATCATAGACAAGAGCATATCTCAAAACGTTACAGCATCAATTACATTACAAAGTACTAGCATTCAAGAGATCAAAATCCCAGTAGAACTTGAACAAAAAATTAGAGAAGATGGAAGAATAAAAGCAGTAATTTTGACTAATCAAGAACAATGCATTCTAGGAATAATAGACCAATCATGCATCATGATAAATGTGCCAATAAATCCTGAAGACAAAGGCATTATTGCTATTCAAGATCATACAAGAGAAATTGCAGAATTGTACATTGGTGAAATTAATCAAGCATTTAATACAAATGCCAAACTACATTCAGTTTTTGTTCATAGTGATGATGAATCAAACAAGGCATTAGAGACTTCAGGAGTAGTTTCAGGTAGAGGAATGGTTTCAGCAGTGTACACAATGCCTATGGAAGACACTAGTTCAATGTATGAAAAGATTTCAGCAATACTTATTCCAAAAATAATTCGAGATGGTGGAGGATTTTATGATGTTGCAAAAAAGTTGTCATTTGAAGAAAATGCAAAAATGACATTTTCATTAATTCCATTAGATTCAGGATCACTTTTACAGTTGAAGTTATCAGTTGATTATCCAAATACAGCTTCAACAGTTTCTGAAGTCAATCCATTGGAACTTCTTAAAGTTGAAAGTCTCAAGAGATCAAATTATTTTTCAACAGGGTTCTATCCTTTGAATTCTATAATTCAGATAGTAATTTTATCACCTGAAAATACAAATGTTTCAAACGTTAAAGGAAACATTGTCCCAACACAAAGTATCAATAATGAAAAAATTCCTACAGAGATTACAAAAGAAGGTTGGATTTTTGATCCTGAGGAAGGACAAAAAATTCAAGGAAAATATATTTTTGGTGAAGAAACATCAGTAAACAAAGAAGAGTTAAAATTTTCATTAGGTGGAGACCAGCTTCAAGATGTACAGTCTGAAATAGAGTTTGATGAATCAACAGTAGTAGTAATCATAATTACAGTAGTTGCAATTGCAGCTGCAATGTTTTATCTTAAAGGATATAAAAAATAATTATAATATGAGTATTGCTGCTGCAAACACAGTTGTCCACTTACCATCCTTATCACCTTTTGTTGATTGAGTAATGTTTTGTGTCTTATAGATTTGGCCTGAAATTGACCACTGTTGTCTTTTTTCATTCCATGCTTTATCAGCATCAAATGGAATTCCTAAAGATGATGCTAACATTTGTGCAGCAATATCTTCTGCATAATCACCTGCTTGAAGCTCATTTTGACCAAAAGCCTCGTATTCAGAGAGATATCCGTATCGACTCTTGTCTTTTGGTTGTGCAATACCTACAGATGCAGAACATACTCTATGTGGCTCATTAGTTTGATTCTTTGAATAAATTGTGAACATGATCTGGCCGGGTTTGATTTGTTTTAGACCTTCCTTTCTAGAAATTAATTTAGCATTTGGTGGAAATATACTCGAAATTAACACAATATTTGTTCCAGCTATTCCAGCATCTCTTAGAGCATATTCAAAACTTGTCAATCTATCTTCATGAACACCTTTACCTTTTGTAAGAAACAATTTCTTGGCAACTAAATCAAGCATTTCTGAATTGATGAAAGAGAATTATTATTTATACTTTAATCAAAGTATCATTGCGTCAATAATTGAAAAAAAATTAATCTCTGATCAGATATTTTCCAACAATTATACTAATCATGTTTTTTCTTTTTCTTTCTCTTATCAGGAGTTTTACGTGTCTGTGTCAAATAGAGAAACGTGAAAAATGCACCCAATCCGACGTTAATTACACCCATAAAGGTAATCATTATTTTGAAATCTTTTGGAGTAAAACCAGATAAACCAATTATCATACCAAATATCCCAGTTACAAAAAACATCATCATCAAAAACTTGACTCGAGTTTCTTCGATGTATCTCATAACAGGTATCAAAATATGCCATTATTATAAACTGATGGTGATTCGATCAATTTTGGATAATATAGAGGTCTTTTAGATTAATCGCGGTAACATTTTAAACCTGAAAAATTTCATTTTACTTTGTGCCAATGTAGCTCAGCCTGGTTAGAGCAGCTGATTTGTAATCAGCAGGTCGTGGGTTCGGATCCCGTCATTGGCTCCTTCATCTTAGTTCAGATCCCTCATTATTCAAAAAAACATGAAGTTGTTTGTGACTATTTTAAGAAATTTTTGTCATGTAAAATAAAGAAAAGAGTTCAGATCCCCTATCAGGGCTTTAACAAAATCTAAACCAAAGACTAAGTTAATGAAGATTTAGATCATAGTTTTCATCTATAAAATACTGAAACCTACAGATGTATTCATTTCAAAAAATGCACCTTTTAAATATTGTAAATAGAGTATGAGATCATAGAAGTTATTCCAGCACAAACGGTTCTAACATTAACATATCAAACGGGATTATTATCATTCAATGATGCAATGTTGAAAAAATTAGTTACAGATAAAGGGTTAACAGTAACTAATAAAAAACAGAGTAATCAAAATATCAATGTCTTTTCAAATGAAAAATTTCTTTTTGTTATTTTACCTCAAAACCAGATACAGTTTCAATTAACTGGACAATGTAAAGTCACCAATGTAATAGGGGGCATTCAAGAAATACTTTCATCATTAAATTACAATCTATCCAATAATGTAAGATTAGCATTTCAATGTGAAACACGAGCAACCATAGATCAAGAGGAGCATGAAAAATTTACAAAAAAACTTTATTCAATTAATTATGAAAAATTGGAAGAAAATCTTGGAACAAATAGCACCATAGTAAATGGATTAAAAATAATTTCAGTATCAAACACTACCCAGATAGAAATAATTTTGGAGCCAGTTCCGAACACTCAAACATATAGTATATTGTTAGGATCTACGTTTGTGACGCAGGAAGAATTCACTACTTTTATATCTAATTTTAACGAGCAATATGTAGAGGAATTATTGAATGGAATATCTATTAACCGACAGTTCACTTGACAAAAAAATGGAATTTTCGTCCTCTGTTGAATTTAATATTGTCGATATATCTTTAAAATTCAAAAGTGACATTATTGAATTTTCAAGACCAAAAGTCAAACAATATCAAAATTCATAAAAATAATTTTATCTATTCATAACAGATTTAATTTTTAAAAGGGATCCAAACCGATCAGATGAAGTTCGTCATTGGCTTTTAAATTTCTCAAAAATTAATTAGCATCATAATATTGGGCAATACGAATAAGTATGCTGAACTTTGGAATAAGTTCAAATGAGTTCTGATGACTTTGAGGTAAATCACAATAATAATGAGAAAATATCTGTGAAAAGATCAACATTCAATGGATTAATCATAGGATTAATCGTAGTAGTTGGAGTTGTAGCATTTTTTGCAGGAGCATACACATTAAATCTCAATTCAAACCAGATTTCAGAAGAAGATCTAGAAGAAGCAATTGCCAAATTAGAACTCAAAATATTACAAAATCAGTTACCTACAGAGCAACCAAATCTTCCAGTAAAAATTTCAGCAGACAATGACCCAATTATTGGAAATCCAGATGCTCCAATTACAATAATTGAATTTTCAGATTTTCAATGCCCATTTTGTGCTAGATTCCATGTTCAAACACTTCCATTACTTCTTGAGGAATACATAGACCAAGGAAAAGTGAAATTAGTGTTCAGAGATTTCCCAATTCAAAGCATTCATCCGAATGCATTACCAGCATCTGTTGCATCAGAGTGTGCAAATGAACAAGGAAAATTCAGAGAGATGCATGACATGTTGTTTGATAATCAAAATGAATGGAACAAACAAGAAACAGTTGATGCATTGTCTTTGTTTAGTCAATATGCTACAGAAATACAATTAGAACAAGAGACGTTTGATTCCTGTCTTACTAATGGAAATTACATTGAAGAGATTAGAAAAGATCTTGACGATGGAAGGGATTATGGAATTTCAGGAACACCAGGATTCTTTGTAGGAAATGATCAAATAGGTTATGTTGAATTAAAGGGAGCGCAACCATTTGAGAGTTTCAAAAAAGTTATTGATGCTCAATTAGATACGTAAAATAATAGTGTGTTGCATAATTACGCCCACCTACAACAAGCTGATAGACATGGGAGTAGGGGCAATGTAGAGTTGGATAGGCGAATCCGGTACAAGTCTTGGGTGGCCGGGTTGAATTATGCAACACACTATAAAATAACAAGCGTTTATTAGACCTAAAAAGAGAACCGCAAACATCGGAATAATGACGTGTAAGCAATGAGCTTTTTCGTCGTTGCTTAAGAGAAGAAAACAAAATGACAAAATTTCAAGAATTAGGATTAAAAGAGGACATACTGAAAGGAATTAATGATCTTGGGTATGAAGATGCATTTCCAATACAGGAAGCAGCAATTCCAGTATTGATTTCAGGAAGAGATGTTGTAGGACAAGCTCATACAGGTTCAGGTAAGACTGCAGCTTTTGCATTAGCAATGTTACAACAAATCCAACCAAGAAACGGAATTCAAGGGTTGATCATGGCCCCCACAAGAGAGCTGGCAATGCAAATTACAGAGGAAATAAAGAAATTTGGAAAATATACCAAAATTAAAGTAGCAACAATTTATGGAGGACAAGGAATGGGAATCCAGTTAGATGCTCTTGACAGAGGAGTAGAAATTGTCGTAGCAACTCCAGGCAGACTAATAGACCATCTCAAAAGAGGGTCAATAGAACTAAGAGACGTTACCCATATTGTTCTAGATGAAGCAGATACAATGTTAGATATGGGATTCATTGAGGATATCCAATTTATTTTAGATCTGGCACCAGAAGACAGAGTAATGTCATTGTATTCAGCAACAATGCCAACAGAGATTCTAAGACTCTCTGAAGAATATCTGAATAATCCAAAACAGTTCCTATTAGATGCAGATGATCTAAGTGGGGAAGGAATAGATCAATCATTTTTAGTAATCAAAGACAGAGACAAATTCAAGTATCTAATTGATTTTATGAAACCAGTAAGAGGTCAAGCTATTGTATTTTGTTCAACAAAATATAGAACAAGAGATGTTGCAAAATTCCTTCATCAAGAGAAGTATAATGCAGTAGCAATAGAAGGAGACATGTCACAACATAGAAGAGAACAAGCAATGGGAAAATTCCGAAGTGGAAAAGCTGACATTCTTGTTGCAACAGATGTAGCCTCAAGAGGCATAGATGTTCCAAGAGTGGAACTAGTAATCAACTATGATGTTCCAAATCAAGAATTAACATACTTCCATAGAATTGGAAGAACTGCCAGAGCAGGTGCAGAAGGTAAAGCAATAACATTTGTATCATATTCATCCGTAGGAGACTGGAACCTTATCAAACGTCAAATCAAAGTTCCTCTAAAAGATTTGAATCAAGAAATGGGAATTCAAATTTCAATTCCAGATCCTCTAAAAAGACAAGCACCATCAAGAAGATATGGCGGTCAATCAAGATCTAACTACTCCAGAGGAGGACGTTCTGGTGGATATGGAAGATCACCCAGAGGTGGAGATTCAAGAAATGATAGAGGTGGTGGCAGAAAAAGATACAATGACAGAGGCGGGGATAGTAAGAATAGCTACGGCGGACGTAGTAGATGGTAATATCTGTAAAACTTAAAGACCTGAACTACGTAAATTATAACAAGATAAAGTAATGCACAGAGGATTCATTTTATTAAATTGTGATCTTGGCGCCGAAGAGTATATTGTAGATGAGTTAAAACAGATGCAAATAGTCAGCAATGCATATCTTACTTTTGGGGCATATGACGTAATTGCAGAAATTCAAACAGAGAATCAAGATGAATTTGAAAAAGCAATTGCAACTATTAGAAAACTTTCCAGAGTTGTCAGTACAATGACTCTCAATGTAATGAATCCCGAATAATTGTTCTAGAGGATGATTTTAGGCGATCAATTCATCATGATGATTTTTATCAATCTAAGGAGAAATAGTTTTGGAAATGGATCCTTTTAGAAATTGTAAAAGATTTTTCTCGCCACATTTTTGGGAAAGAGCACAACAAAAAAGTATTTCAGAAGAATATGTTTTCATCGTAATTGAAAAAGGAATAAAATCACACATAGGGGATTCGATATATGAAATAAAATACAAAAAATGGATAGTAATGGTAAAACGATACAAGTGTAGAATGATGGGCAAAACGGTTTACCAAGAGTAAGTTTCACAATGAACACAATAAACCCTATATAATGAAAGAATAAGATAAAATCATGCAAGATCCAATCCAGCTCCCAAATGATGAATTTGGATGTCCTAGATGTAAAACAGAATTAAATGAAGGAAAATCACCATATTATTTCCAAAGTGTTAAAGTAGGATCTTTCGATTCCTTACGATGTGAGTTTTGTGGATATTTTATTTTAAGTGAGGAAGGATTTAGAGAATCCACAAAAAGAATCAAGAGTTTAGGTCTAATTACTGAAGGATAAGACTTTACAGGAATTGAATATACATCAATCAAATTATTTTATCCAAATAGATCTGAAACAATAGATACAATAATTTCTACCAAAGAAATTAAAAAAAGTACATCGACAATTATTCATAAAGAAATAGTCAATTCAGAAGATACATACACACCATTACTAACACATGAAATTAAGTTTAGAAAGAAATGAGTATTGATGTATCACCTGAAAAGGTAGAATCACTTCCATTCAGAGTGAAAAAATTTGATTATAACAGATACACAATAGATCATACAAGTATCTACACCAGAATCGGGAATGCATTAACATAAACCCAAAATACTAGGAAGCGATTTGAAACCTCAAAATGTTTACAATGTCTTTCCAAATAAGTATAATTAATCCAAAATCAGCATGATGAAATTTTCATTAAATTTCCTGTGGTAGAATAATTGTTATAGGAGTTAATCAGGATTATTTCAAATTGCAGAAAATTGATTATGAAGGAAAAGTTTGGGTACTAAATTATAATAATCCTGAGCCATTATTAGATCACGCCATTCACATGTTAGAAAAACATGGAGTTAAACGTGAAGACATGGAGATAACAGAAACACCAATTACTAAAGTGGGTTCAATAGTAGTTGAAATTTGGCCATATGAACTTGTTATAGGAAGAGTTAGAACAACGCGTAATGATTCATTCATCAGTGGTACTGAATTTACAATTGAACTAAAATTAGACGAAAACGGAAATTATATCGATTATCTTTGAAGAAAAAGAAAATTCAAAATATTGTAATTATTGTAATAATTATCCTCATTATTGGATCAATTATAGTATACAATTATTCAGCAGATAAAACTAAACAAAAAGGCCTACAATTTGGAAATGAATTAAAACAAATTGAAAAAGAGGTCAATGATCAACAAATAAAATTTTATTCTGAAAAAGATAGTTGGAAAGAAGGAGACATTACAAAAGAAGAGTTATTAGAATTTTATGAAGAACATCTAAAAAAGTTTAAAGAAATAATTTTCAAATATGATGAATTGACACCACCAGAATTATTCAACAGTTCAGTGGAATTGTTAAAACTCTCATCTGAAACTCAATTAGAAAGTGACTCTCAATACATTGAATGGATTAAAACAGGAGATGAATCAGCAAAATTAAGATCAGACACATTAATTCAAGAGGCTTATGAATATCAAAATTTAGGATTAGCTGAATTCCAATCAGCTAAAGCAGGTGTAAAACATTATGTTGGTGGAGAAAAGTTTGAAGAGCCTATAGGTGTTTCAGCACAAAAAGTCATCGAAGTATCAGAGAATATGAAAAGTCAATGTGATAAAGAATTTAAAAATAAAACAGATGAATTTGATTCAGATAAAATAGAAGTCGATTGGTTCAATTGTATTAATGATGCAGAGACATGGAAGATTGAACATCTACCTTGAATAGAAATTTAGACATAAACTTCTTTAAAGAATATAACACAGATGAGTTATGGAAAAATTTTTCATTATTACAATTATTTTTGTTGGATTAATACCATTAGCATTTGGAGAGGCATTTATCCAAAATGATCAGCAATACATTGGAGATGACGGTGCACTGCACATTGTTGGCGAAATTAAAAATAATTTAGAATCCCCAGTAAACCAAATTAATATTCATGTAACTTTACTTGATGAAAATAATCATCAAATTGTAACAAAGGTGTGGTATCCCAAAATCAGTTCGTCTTTTACTCTGCATGATACTTTTCTCCTGTCTGCTCATCAATAACTGTACTCCCCTTTTGTGGCATCTTTCTTACAAACGCTTTGGCTGGAGTTTCCAAAGTATCCCAGTCAAGTGACATGTGTGGTTTTGTATAATTATACCAATGAACCAATTCATCTATTGTGCCAAACCATTTTTGTTTTCTCTGAATCTCCCCGTGGAATCTCTCCAGCTTGCCATTTGTTTGTGGATGATTCACTCTAGCTAGAATGTGTTTGATTTCCAATCTCACTAGTTCCTTTTCAAATTCTGTTGCCCCTCTTCTTTTGTATTCTGATTTGTTTGCGTAAAACTGAGAACCATGATCAGTCAATATTGATGCTGGTCTACCATGCTTTACAATTGCTTCACTGAGAACTACAAGTGCATTTACTGTTGTAGCTTCTGCAAACACACCATAATGTACGATGAATCGTGAGGCATCATCTTGGTAACACAAAAACCATCTGCCGTCATCTAATTTCTTCCAGTCAGTATGCCACATAGAATTAGAATATGTTCTCTCAAATCTTATCCATTTTCGTCTTCTTCTCTTCTTTGGTTGTTCTTCTGCCAATCCCTTATTCCTTAGTATTTGGTGAATGGTATTATGAGGTATATGGATTCCATCAGAATCAAGTATTTTCTCAAGAAATACTGCTGAACATCTGAATTTCTCAAATGCTGACTGCACAGTTTGATTCATCTCCTCTGTAATTATTCTTCTTGGCCGTCCTGGTTTTCTTAGAGTGGGAATTACTCCTGCACTGCGATATCGTGAATATAGTTTCTGCACCCAACGTGTTGATATCTTCATAGAGTCAGCAACATCTGCATTTCTCATTCCATTTTCCTTTTGTCTGATTATCCATGATACTTTGACTGGATCTAATTTCTGCATAATTCTATGATTCTTGCCTCTGTTCCATACGTATCGTGATTTTAGTCTAGAAATGATGGGGTGAACCAATTTCAGGATAATAGAAAATTGTAACAAAGGAAGCAAGTTCATTAGTAAATATAATCATGCCAGGAATGAAGGGCCCATTTGATCTTGTTTTAACAAATAATGAAGCAAAAAAAACAAAATCATATTCATTGGAATTAAATTACAAGATTAGTGCTCCAAAAAATCAAGTCATAGACATTACTGAATCAGAGTTGTCTAGAGACAATTACAATAATCTGATGATAACTGGAACTGTTACCAACAAAGGAGACATTACAGCCAAACACTGTAGCAGTTATTGCAACACTTTACGATAAAGAAGGAAATGTTGCAGCTGTATCTAGAGTACACCCTGAGCCAGATTACTTGAGAACAGATGATAATGCATTCTTCTTAGTAACAATGCCAGATAAAATTCAAACCAGTGAAATTAAAGATTACACATTGACTGCAGAGTCAGAAGAATATGCAGCTGTTCCAGAATTTCCTGTTGGTACGCTTGTTTTGCTAGCAGGCACATTATCTGCATATATTGGAATTACAAGATATTCAGGTAGGATCATAACAAACCTGATTTCTGCAACAAATCTAAAGTAGGAAAAATTTCTTCCAGTAGTTTTATTTTTTCAAGAGGGGTTGGTTTTGAGAATTTTATTTGAAAAGTAATTGTTAACATATCTTGATTAGTATGAGATATTCTAATAGAATGAACATTACGGTTAGTTTGTGATAAAAAATTTTTCCATTCTTGTAAACGCTTAGTTACTCGAATCACATTTTCTTCCACTATAGAAAGATTAGTGTCCAAATCAGTATCAAATAGTCCAAACTTGACAAGAGGGACCATAATTATTCCACCTAAAATTTTATCATGATTTTTTAACATGGATGAAATAATGTCTTCAGAATTTTTTTTTGGGTAAATGTCACCATAGTTAGGATCAAAATATCCTGCAATCATTTTTTTTGAATCATATATACGAAAAAATTCTTCGTCTAATTCTAATTTCCACAACATTTAGAAAATAATTGATGAATAAATAAACGATTAACCAAAGACAACAAAATACACTCATAGCTTAATTAAAATAAAAACCAAACAAGATATTATGAATGACAAATGTGTTTGTGGGCATTATTTCAATAATCACCAGGACGGACCAATTAAAGTAGAATATACAAGATTTGCGCATATGATTAAGGAAAATAGAATGAATTGTAGGGATTGTGATTGCCCCAAATATCGAAAAAAATATTTTTGGTCTAAGAAAAAAATCTATTCATTAAAAGAGAAAAAATAAACCTAGAACACCACACTAAATTTTCAATTAATAATCAAAATTATGCCATCTGTTACGTTCAACCAGTTTTTCTGCTATTGATGGAGTAACACATGCAAAATTCCAACTAGGACTTTTTACATGTATCATTCCATCGGCACATATGTAATCAACAAAATGGTTTCAAGGTTCTTTCAGTTGTTTTAAGGGAGGGGTGGGTTCTCCGAAAGGAAGTATTTTAAAAGATTCATTCTTTGTTCGCCATACATAGTATTTTCTCGAAGAAAACCGCTATTGGAATTGCATTGAACATCATATTCATGATTTGCAAACACTAAGTAATTGGTTGTTTCATAATTATGAACCTGATAAGATGCAGCAAGATCTTTCATTGTAATTTGCATATCATCAATGATTTCATCATTAGGATGTATTACTCGATATGAATCCATGTCAATTTTTATTGAATCTGAGACATTTCCTTTTATTGTTTGTACTACATCAAAAGTGTAAATAGTTCTGTTTGAAAAATTCTCATCACTTACAGAAACTACATCCCCTACAGAAACTACATCCCCTACAAAAACCAACTCAGATATTTCAATTTCTTTTTGGAATGACATTGAGGTGCAGAAATTATCAATTTGACTATAACTATGTGGAATCATACTTGTAATTAACATAAAAGATAAACTGACCAAAAAAATCGCTAATATTTTCATACTTATAATTCTCTTCATAAATATAATAGATTTGTATGTAATTGACAATAATATAGCGAAGAGACAAAGTTCGTGAACTAAAAATCATCAAAAAAGTAGAGGATAAATTATTTTACCTAGGTAAATACGAACAACCAAACTAGAATTCCTTGAAAATAACTCACGAATTTATGCTTCTCGCTATACATCATAATCTTGTTTACATTATGGCTCACAGACCAAAGTTGTTTTGTGAATATTGGAAGATACAACAAATGATAATTTATTGATTAAACAAATGGATGAACCAAAGACAATTAAATAAACTAGGAAAAGGAGAAAAAGCATGGTAATTTCTAAAGAGAATAAAGATTTCATTAACAGTTTAATTGACTATTACATTAGTGAATCAGAATCATACATACAGATTGCAGAAAATTTTGTGCCAGAAGTAGAATCTATTCCAGATACAGCATTTGGAATTATCACAGGGTGTGTGTATTCAGGATTCTTGCAAGCATATCAAAACCAACAGGAATCTCCAAGTTTAGAAGATATGCAAGAATTCAATCAGATGATAAAAGAGCATGCCTCTAGAATTAAAAAAGCCATACTTGAGCCATCTAGGCTGCAAACTAGTGAAGAGGAATCAGAGGCCAAGCCTGATCAAGATTCAATAGTAGATGAGACTTGGGCATAATGATTTACAAAAATAAAATCATTCAACAGCAAAGCATTCTTCTTACAACTCTTGGATTCTCATTGCCAATTACACAGTTGTAGTAGTACACTGCCAACTGATACACCAGCACACAAATCAACACAAATGATTTCACGTTATCAAATCCTTTTACTGGCAATATGCCAATTCTAAACGTACTTTTTAGTATCTCAAAGGGTGGTTCAATTGAGATTTTTCTATCTCTGTACAACTCTTGACCAATCACAGAATTGTAAAACTCTACAAGATTAATTCTTTCTGGCGGAGTATGTGGGTATTGCTTTATTGGAGTAATCAATCTGAGATGTTTTTTGTTGCTAAAACGATATAATTTGGAATCATCATATGCAGGATCACATAGAATATTCTTGACTAATCCTGAAAGTGATTCAACTAGTGTGCAATAATTGACTGTCATGAACATTTGCAGTGCCGACATTAGCTGACAATGGAACAATTAGTTTACCAGTACACAACTATGTGTAATTTGCATCCAAATATCCGACCCTTTGATTTGGAAGCCCCATTTGGCATCTGTATCAATTCCTGAAATTGGTAAACGATTATTCTTCATGTCTGATTTGTGCCATCTGGACCTGCAGCTTTTAGCATGGAACTGCCAACTGATGCGGATTTATTCTCTACTGGTTTTTCTGAAACAAACAGGTTTCCCATATTGCTGATCATCTGTGTAATTGGAAGATTCTGAAATCTTCTGTCAATGGTATAGCGAAGAGACAAAGTTCGTGAATCAAATAATTCCAAAACAAAAAACTTTTTGATCAGTTAGCACAATGAGATGCATGAACAATCTAGAATCCCTTGAAGCAGCATACAAGAAAGAAAACTCCAGGGTTGCAGTAAGATGCTTGCAGTGCTGATGATTCTAAAGGATGGCAAGGAATTGGAACACACTGCACAAACATTGCACCGCTGTACAAACTGGGTACGAAAATGGGTTGATCGTTTTGAGGAGTATGGCCTTGATGGCCTCCTCTACGATCTCCCAAAGAGTGGAAGACCAAGAATTATCTCAAAGAAAAGAATGGATTCAATAATGTCCAAAGCAATGCTAACTTTGTTTACTCCTGTAATGCTGCTACAGCAAAGCATCTTTTATTCCACTGGAATAAAATTTCACATAACCTACATCCGAAAGACAATGCATCAGTATGGCATGTCTGCAAAATCCGCACAAAAATATCACATCAACCATGCAAGTATATCTGCTGTGAAAAGCTGGCAGCAACGCATCAAAAAGAGAATTCCACGCCTAAAAAAGAGGATGGATTCATCATTGCAATGCTTGATGAGGCATTCTTTGTAAGGGATACAAAAATAGGAAAAAAATATTGGTCACCTGTTGCAAAGAGAATATTCCTTCCATACACAGGACGACATGAGAGTTTGGCAGTTTATGGTACAATCACGATTAATGGAGATCAGCTGTTTAGAGTTTATAAAAAGTTCAATGCTGCGACCTTTGTAGAATATCTCAAGGAGTTGCACTGGAAATATGGCAGGGTTGCTCTAATGTTGGACAGGGCATCAGTTCACAAATCAAAGAAAGTCAAGGAATATCTTGCAAGCAATCCTGATGTCAAACTAATCTGGTTGCCAAAGGGTTCACCATATCTTAACATGATAGAACAATGCTGGAAGACAAGCAAGCATTCGTTGCTGGTATCAGAATATTATGCAATGTTTGCAATAATGAACAAGGCAGTCTCTGAATATTTTAGAGTGACAAAGTTCAAGCTTGATGTTGCAAATTATATTTTTAGAAATCCAGCAAAAATGTTCACGAACTTTTGATCGTCGCTATACGTCTGTCTGGGATTTGTGTTAATCTGCAAACCTTGAGCAGTTTGTCATTGTTACATTTGATTGAAAGAAAATAATGAAACGTATTGTTGCTTGGAATTCTCATCCATGATTTTATAATGTACAGTTGTATCATTAATACAGTTGGGTAGACATTAGTCTGCCACGTTTTAGAATGTCTTCATACAAAGATAATGTTCCAACCAGATACAAAACACCAATAAGAAATGATTCTGATAGAATCTTGCCGGGGATTTTTACATTCATGTTATGATGAAATGATATTGTAAAGATCCTTGGCTTTTTTCATTTGAATAATTTGAGAAACTGATTAAAAATTAGAATTAGTTATGCCCAAGTCTCAATAGTAGATAATTCATGATTTAGTGTTTTTAATTGGAAAGAGTGCCCATCAGGGCACTTCTCCAGGGGACATGGTCGTACTATCGCAGATATATGAATACAGTATTAGTTGGCTTGCGATAACAAGAGTTATGGGTTTTGTATTAAAACACTTACGTAGAAATCATCAGTAAGGGAATTTGCAAAAAATATGAAATCAGTTACAGTTTAATGGCATTTACAAGAAATGACAACTATGAACGTAGATGGAAGCAAGATCATATTTTTTGCAGGAGTATCCTCTGCGGTGGCAACAGCAGTAGTTGTGCTATATTTCTCAATTCGTTAAAGATAAATCATCAAGAAAATCTAACAATGTATTGTCAGCAACAAATGAATTTAAAATTACACAGATAGTAGATAATGGTCAAATGATTCAATTGACATTAATTGAAAATGTGACAACTGAGCCAGTTTCACAGAAACAAATGATCATAGAAAATGTTGCAAAAAAACTAGATGAAGAAACCAAAGAACAAGTCATGCCACTACTAGAAGCAATATTAACAGCTCAGCCAACTGTCAATATCAAAACATATCAACAAACACAAATTACAATTGCTATGCCAAAATCAAGATATGACAATATGGGAAGGCCTCAAGTTGGAAATATAATTGAGACAAATTTAAAGAAAATTTAAAGATGTGAGTTTATCTCATCAATAGTATGTAATGGTAAAGAACAAGAGAAGTCTTTACAAATAAAAACTGAAGTTTTGTCTTCAAAAACTTTTCCAGCAAAGAAAGGATATGTAGATAAATTTTCTAATTGAGCAGAGTTTTGAATTGTAACCAGAAAAGAATTAGGTAAATAATTTTCAAGAAGAGATTTGCAGAGGTCTGAATTTTCTGTATTGATAATAGTAATTTCTATAGGTTTTTCTAAATAGTTAGAAATTGTGTTAAGTAGATATCCAAATCCAAACGGATTTTCTGCGGCCATTTGTGCCTGAGATTCCATAATTTTCATAGTAATATCAAGGAAGTTTTGTTCTTGAGATAGATGATACAGTCTAAGCATTGCAAAAGCAGAAACAGAATTTCCAGATGGTAAAGATAAATCATAATTACTTTTTGGTCGAATAATTAGTTTTTCGTGATTATCTGAAGTCATGAAAAAATTACTGTTCTCAGAATCCCAAAAGTGATTGATTAAATGATGTCCCAATTTCAAAGATAATTCAAGATATTTTGGGTCAGGTTCAATCTCAAAAACATCTAGTAATGCGTTTACAAAATAAGAGTAATCTTCAAGATAGCCATCAATTTTTGCTGTTCCATTTTTGTAAGTTCGCAATAGTTTGTCATCTACAAAAAGACTATTTTCAATAAAATTAATACAAGTTTTTGCAGCATCAAGATATTTTTGATCATGAGTTACACGATAGCCTTTTGCAAATGCTGTAATCATTAATGAATTCCATGAAACTAGAATTTTATCATCTAATCCAGGAGGAGATCTCATTGAGCGTACTTTTAATAATTTTTCTGAGCATGATTTTAAAATCTCTCTAACTTTCTCTTCATTAATTCCAAAATTAAAAGCAACAGTAGAGATATTGAGATTATTACACAAAATGTTGTTTCCTTCCCAATTTCCCCCATCAGTAACATCATAGTATAAACAAAATAGATCAGCATCATTACCAAGAATTTCTTTAATTTCACTTTTCTTCCAAACGTAGAATTTTCCTTCTACTCCTTCAGAATCAGCATCATATGCAGAATAGAATCCACCTTCTGGAGAAGTCATTTCACGTAAAACAAAATCAAGTGTTTTTTGTAATACATCAAGATAGAATGGATCTTTTGTTATTTGATATGCCTCGACATAGTTTACAGGAATCAGTGCATTGTCATATAGCATCTTTTCAAAATGAGGAACCAGCCACTTTGCATCAGTTGAATATCTGTGAAAGCCTCCTCCAATTTGATCAAAGATTCCACCCTTTGCCATTTTATTGAGAGTCTTGAGCGCAAATTCATTGAATTTAGAGAGGCCTGAAAGATCAGCATAACGAAACAAAAATGAAACATTTGCAGCATTAGGAAACTTTGGTGCAGAGCCAAACCCACCATATGTTGAATCACCTAATTGAAATAAATTCATGGCAGCCTCATCAAGGATAGTTCGTTCTAATTTGGTTGGAACATGGAGAGTTTCTGTTTTATTTAATGTGTTAAAGAATTTTTCAGCAGATTTTTCAATATCTTTTGGTTTTTCTTTCCATGCTTGTGAAAGTTGTCTACAAATGCTTCCAAATCCTGGGCGTCCATAAGAATCCAATACAGGGAAATAGGTTCCAACATAGAATGGTTTTTGATCAGGGGTAAGAAATATACTTAATGGCCAACCACCTTGACCTGTTGCTATCTGACAAACTTTTTGATAAATATCATCAATGTCAGGTCTTTCTTCGCGGTCAACTTTTATGTTTACAAAATTCTCATTCATGAATTTGGCAACGTCATCATTTTCAAATGACTCATGTGCCATTACATGACACCAGTGACATGCACTATATCCAACACTTAGAAAAATGGGTTTATTTTCATCTTTTGCTTTTTTTAATGCCTTATCATTCCACCCATACCAATCAACAGGGTTGTGAGCATGTTGAAGTAAATATGGACTTGTTTCATTAATGAGATTGTTTTCAACCACAATTAATCAAAATCATTAGAATATTTGTACTTACTTGGATTCGAATCATCAACCCCAGATTCCTTTTCCTTCAGTTATTTCATAAATTCTAACATTGATTTTTGCAAGTAATTTTACTTTGGATTTGTGGGCTTTTTTGTCATGACTGTAATCTTTTTTTTCAACTAGTTCTTGTAAACGTCTTAATTGTTCTAGAGTGAGTTTCTTGAATTCATGTTTTGAGCCAGTTACAAGTTGTAAGAGTTCAACTCTTTCACGATCTTCATCTGAAATTTTAGTCATGAAATAATACAGTACTAGTCCTTTATTTTTCTAATGAGCGAATCTTAAAATTTCGTGCTTTATTTTTGAAATTATGGAAAAGATGCGTGCAATGGTACTTTCTGAATGTGCAGCAATTGAAAACAACCCATTGAAACTAACTCAGATTGATAGGCATGAAATTCAAAGACCAAATGAGATTTTACTAAAAATTGAAGCATGTGGAGTTTGTCACTCACAGCTTCATGGAATAGAAGGGGATTGGAAAGATCTAGGAATTCCACCAACTCTTCCAACAGTTCCAGGTCATGAAGTAGTTGGAAAAATAGTTCAGATTGGAGAAAGTGTAACTAAATTCAAAGTTGGAGACAGAGCAGGGATTACTCCTCTTTTAGAAGCATGCAAAGATTGTCAATATTGTAAAGAAGGAAAAGAGTATCTTTGTGAATCATCAATAATTTTAGGAGAATCACTCAAGGGAGGATATACAGAATACGTTACAGTGACAGAAGATTTTGCAACCAAAGTTCCGGAAAGTATGAAACCAGAATATGCAGCACCACTATTTTGTGCTGGCATCACAGCATACAAAGCAGTCAAAGCTGCAGAACCAAAACCACATAAAAAAATTGGAATTTTTGGAATTGGTGGAGTGGGTCACATGGCAGTTCAGTTTGCAAAAGTAGAAGATTGTGATGTGATTGCATTTTCTAGAACTCAAAATCATCTTGATGTTGCAAAAAGATTAGGTGCAGTAGATACAATGACTTTTTTTAAAAACCAAGAAGAGTTTCTAGATAAATTAAAAGAAAAACATGGATTACTAGATGCAGCTATTGTGTTTGCACCAGCAGATATTGTTACTGATACTGCAATAAAATCAGTAAAGAAGGGAGGATTAATTGTAATTGCAACAATAGGAGAAAATCCAGCATTTGTGGCATTTGAAGAAAAAACAATCAGAGGCACTCTGATTGGTTCAACAAAAGACATGGAGCAAGTCATTAAGATATGTGATGAGAAAAACCTTGAAGTTATTTCTCAAACATTTCCACTAGAAAATGCAAATGAAGCACTCAAGAAATTAAAAAACTCAGAAATTGAGGCAAGAGCAGTTTTAATCCTATAACTTTGGGCTTAAATATTGGAAAAATTGATTTTGTATTATGAATTGTAAGAGATGTCATCACACAAATGAAGTACATATTCCAACTGAAGATAACAATTCAATTATCAAGGTAGGAAAATGCCAAATTCCAACCTGTACATGTCAGCAATACTTGGATCCAATCCAAAAAATTGATGAAGACTTGTTGTAACGATTCATATATCAAAATCTTTTTAGATTAACCATGGATAAACACAAACCTTCAGATGAAATGATTAAAGATCTGGATAATCTATTATCAAAACTTAACGCTATGGAAATTGTTTCATCAGACGATCATCAAAAAAGTACAGTCAAAATTATGAGAGCCCTAGTGGAAGGTCAAATACATTCAATTAATGAATTTCAACATTTGAAAAAAGCAATAGACTTGCTAACTTTGCAATTGTTTGATGTTCAAAATAAAATCAAGAATTAAGTCTAGTATCACTTAGTCCACAACCAACACAACGATAGAGTGTAGATTTTTCAAGAACTTTTTCTTGTTTCATTTCAGAACCACAACACAAACAAGAAACTTTTTTGGATTCTATTGATTCTTCTGTTTTTCTAACAACATAGTCAGATTTTATTTTAGGAATATCGTCGGAATTACAATGAGGTTTGTAATGAGTGATTATCTTGTGCAGTACAGTTTGTCTACGATCATTACTTGATTCAAACATAGGCAATATTGCAAGATATAATGATTTTTCAGATCCTGATTGCTTTACCCAACACTTGAAAAGCGAATGTTGAACAAAAAAAGACTTGTCATCAGTCTTTTCACAATCGCCAACATAGACTATGTTGAATTTGTCTTTGTCTCTAGATAAGATCAGGTACACAAGTTTTTCCATCGGAGGTCCCCATTCATCAAGGGCAATAGGTCCAAGAAATTCATACTGGAGAATTTGAATGCTCAATGAATGTATTTTTGAGCACTGTCTTTTCTTTTTTTCTCAAAAAATCACACTAGTATCACTAATTTGATCGCAAAATCCTAACTTGAAAAGATTAAATTCAAGAGTCATGGATTTTTCGTAAATGAAAGAGCCTCATAATTATGCTAAAGCAGGATTAGGAATGATTGCAGTAGCTGGTAGTTTAGCGGCAATAGGCCTTTTAGCACTGTTTCTAGCAGATGATGTTCTATTTTCAGATAATTTACAAAGAGACAACACGAATCATTTCAATGAATGCAAAGCAAATGATTTCAAAACGGATGATTGTGAAAAATACTTGGATAGAATTAACAATGAAATCTCAGGAATTTATGTAAATGATCTGGGTAGTTGAAATCATAGTCCATTAGCAAAGTCTTCTATCATGTTTTGATTTTTGGTTATCCTATTCATTGCATAAAATGCACCACCAACAATTCCTGCTTGATAAAACGTATACAAGAAAACACCAGAGGATGTAGGATCAGAATGTGTGAAACTTAGAGATAACATTGAAAAGAACACAAATGTTCCAACAAATGTTACCACTCTATTTAGGAATCCCGAAGTTAATCCAACAATTTTTTTACTAGCTGCAGCCATTAAGGTAATACTAGTAATTATCATAAAGGTGGCACCACCGTTTTCCATGACAAATTTATTTAACCAAGGTAAAAGCCCATCTTCTAAAATTGTAATTTCAGGGATCATACTGCCTCCATTTATTGCAAAATTTACAGAGCTAAACATACCGCCAACTATAAAAAAGAATAAAAAGAATTTTACAATTTTTCTTTTAAATGCACTACGAATTTCTGTAGGTTTTACTGCTCGTTCTGTAATTCTAACCCCATAAAGAAATCCTACAGCCATTGCAGGAATGAACATGATATTAATTAAAACAGGGGACTCTTTGTTGATAGTATCAATTTGAGGATAAAAAATTAAAAACAAAATAATTGCAAGAGAGGCAGATAAACCAAATAATATCAGACCTAGATGACTATGCCTATTTGACTCGTAGATGTTACTCCAATTCTGCATTTTATGAATTCTGAAGAGAATCATTAAAGACCAAATCAAAAAATCATTTGGTCAAATTATCAATTCTGTTTACCCTTTTTAACAGAAAGCAAGAGGACAGTCATGAAGAAAGCAAAACTATTACCCATAATAGGCATCATAATCTTGATTTTTGGTATAATCTTTCACCTTCAAGGTCAATCAGTAATAGGACCAAAATCATCCTTCATGTATTCTAATCCCGACTGGATTACATACGGTATTCAAATTGCAATAGTGGGAATTATCATAATTGCAGTAGGAATAGGAATTAGTATAATCAAAAGAAACTAGTTTGTCACACGAAGTGTAATAGTGCTCTTAATTTTTTGTAATTTTCTTATTTTAGATGTAATTATTTCATTCATTTGAGAAGGAGTGTCTGTAATAAATTCAGCAACAACATCATAGCTACCATAAGTAATCAAACAGCTTTTAACTTCCGGGATATTTTTTAATTGAGAATAAAGTGATTGTTCTTCTCCAATTTCACAGCTAATTAACATGTAGGCTTTATCCATCCCAATCATACTTTCTAAAAAACACATCAACTTAAAGACATCTAAGAAATTATTTTAGAAAAACAGATCTCAAAAGCCAGCAATCATAGGATCTTTTGGTTTCATTACTTCTCGTAACAAAATTGTTGCAAAAGAACCTCTAGATAATGAAAACTCTACGGTATTATCATATGATGAATAATCAGAGCAATGTATTGTAGCTTGTCTAAAGCCACCCTCACTACTTGCTTCTTGCATCTCTTTTATGAAAAAATCTTTAGGAGTAATTTCTTCTTGTTTCAATATTTTGGAGATTTGATAATCAAATCTCGTTTTTTTGTAATATGAATATCCAACAAATGGTAATGCTAGATTCTGATCTAATCCTTTTACATATTTCCCAATTATTCCATGAAAATCAAAACAAACATCACTTGATTGTGCTTCAAATAGATCTTCACCATCAGAAAAAGCAGAACTTAGGGATTGATTAAATAGAAAAGACTGGTAAGCCTGAATGTAAAATCTTCGCAGTGACACCGGAATAGAACGAAGTGCCCTAAAGGCATCATCATGTTCAATCATTTCTTTTAGAACAATTCGTTCAATATCCATTTGACGTGGAACCTGATCAAGATACTTTGCATAATTTTTCTTATCAGAGAGTTTTTCACGAATCTCAGTATTTTCCTTTGAATCATGAGGAGACGTAAACGATAGAATCAATTCAATGGCTTTTTTGAAATCTCTCTGCAAAATAGCCTTGCCAATAAGATGAGTTACAGGTCTTTTTGAGCCAAAACGCTGATAGCCATAAAAATTCAGAATTTTTTCATATTCAGTAAAAGAAGATAAATCATCAGCATGTTCTGAGATTTTTATCTTGAAATGATTTGATATCATGTCTTTTTTTGATAATGGTTTTTTTACAAAGCCAATTTTTTCAAGAGAATACTTGTCAGTTGAAAAATTTTCAATTGGTTTTCCTTTATTTCCAGAGCAAACAAATTGTTCTGTTATAGCAGATGCATCTTTTAACCCAAGTGCCTTTAAACGAATTCCTTTTTTTCGAAAAACATCAGATAGAGCATGATTGGTGTCTATCTTTTTCTTTTTTAATTTGTAAACTGCATAACCTTCATGATCATTTATGGAGTTTTGTGCTCTTTGAGAAATTATTTCAGTCACTTGAAAATCTTCTGGTTCAACTCTAATTTTTCCTCCAATTCCATTAAACTCTGTACTGTAAACAGTAATACCAATTTGAGAATCTAAATTTGGTATCACTCTATTGTCACTGTAACAAATTTGCTAATTGCAATATCAGAAGATTGCCCCCCAAGAAGTACTTTGTATGTTCCAGGTACTGCATCTTCTGATGCTGAGATATTGGTGTGAATTGGACGAGGAACACCAAAATCTAATTGAAACGTTTGAGGGGTATCCAGATCAAGATCTACATTCAAAAATTCATGTGTTGGAGATAGAATTAATGTAATCATCATATCTTTTTGAGATTTAGGGGATATGATAAAGTTGAAGTGTTGTGCTTCACCAGGTGCAAGAGTCAAAGTATCAGATTCTAATTGAATCTCAATTGGTAGCGGAATAGAAGTATCAACTACTCCAATATTATTTTCAACCCATTCAGTAAACCAAATTTTCTTGCCATCAATGGTAAAATCAAATATTTGAGCTAACCCACAATCAGGCAACATTACACCAGTACCAAGATCACAATCTCCCCAGTTAGGATTCTTTGAAGGGATGTAATATTCTACAAGAGATTGCTGTTTTGGATCCATTACAGCGATGCTGTTTGAAGTTTGTTCATTAAAAACAATACGTCCTTGTTCATCAGAGTCAATCCAATAAGGTCTAGAGATAGGGGATTTTACAATTCCCGTTTGATTTCCATATGTATTACTCTGTGGGTCAGATGTAACATACTGAGTGAATTGTTCAGTAAGAGGATCAAAATTAAAAAAGAAAGATGACGTTGTGTCTGCCAACCAAATAGTTTCATCATCAGATACTACAGCTCCATTTGGAGTAAGTAATTCTGGGGGTAATGCATAGACTTCAACAAAGTCAATTAAAGGAAGATGTTGTTCACCAGAATTTGCAACAGAATCAAGATACCCATTTTGATTAAATTTAACTAAAACTCCACCTTGTTGGAATAACCAATTTGTAAACCAGATATTGTCATTTGCATCTAGTGTAAAATCTCCAGTTACAGAGTTATCAACAGGTGATGGAATACTAAGATAATTTACCTCAGCACTAGATTGTGTTGGATCTAATAATGTGAGTTTGTTTCCAGTAAAATCATTAATAATAATTTGTGAGCCAAAAATTTCGAGTTTTTGTGGTAGAGAGTTTCCTTCAGAAGGATATCCTAGTCGCTCATATTGTTCAGTAATAGTTGAGAATTTCCATACTGAATCAAATGCTTCATCAGTAAACCATACTGAACCATCTGGCGCATAATCAATTCCCCACATCATAGAACGACCTCCTGGTGGCCATGTAGGATTATCATACTCTGTAAATATTTCAGTAGTTGGATCAAATTTCGCTAGTTTGCCCGTATTTGTTTGAGTAAACCAAACACTTCCATCGTAATCCGTTACAACAGCTAATGGATTTGTACATAATGTAGGAATTGAGAATTCTTGCACATAATCAGTGGACTTTGCATTACTAGAACCACAAAATTGTGCACGTTGGTCATCAGGAAAGTTATCAGCAGGAGTTCCAGTAATTGTAATTTCAGGATTATCTAGGTCAGGAGAGGTCATCATACTTTGTAACCCAAAACCTGAAGTCACCATAATTCCACCAAAAAAGAAAACCACTAGAAGTCCTTTCTTTTTCATATTTCAAAAAATATCTAGCCTTGTTATATCTTATTCCCAATAAGGGTGAAAATTATAGTAATTTTAGGTCACCAGTTATCTTATCAATTAGATTTTCAGGAGCTGGTCCAAGGGAAATACAGGTAGTTGTTCCAGGAGCTATCTGCGTATGTCCAGCATCTGTGATTTCAGACCATGGAAGATTCAAGTCAATTGCATGTCTTTTTACTTCCTGTAAATCTTTGATACCTGAAACTTTGAGGACAACTTTTTCTTGTCCATTCCACCATTCCTCATACCATTCAGGATGGGATTTTCTTACATGTTCTGCACCTAAAACACAAGCATGTCCTACTTGTGCTGCTATCTTTCCTTTACCCATTTCTAGATCAGTTCTAACAACAATTACTTGTTTTATGTCTCCCATAACATAACAAAAGACAGGCATTATGAAAAACTTTTGAGTTAAATAATTGACAAAGAAACAAAATCTGTGAACTTTGATGTCGTAGTTGCTGGAGGAAGTGTTGCGGGGTTACTATGTGCAAGAGAGATTGCTTCAGAAGGATTTTCAGTACTTGTAATTGAAGAAGATTATGAGATAGGAACACCAGAACATTGTGGTGGATTAGTCAGCATTACAGGATTGGAAGAATTAGGTATAATTCCATTTAGAAAAACTTTTGATCATATGATAGAATCTGCAGAAATTATAGCACCAAATGGGAATAGCTTTACAATTAATTCAAAAAAGCAAAAAGTAGTTGAAATTAGTAGAAGAGAGTTAGACAAGCAAATAGCATTTCAAGCTCAAAAAAATGGGGCAGTAATCAAAGTTAGAACAAGTTTTCAAGAAACCATAGATACAGGAATTAGAACAAATGAAGATGCAATTGATTGTGAGATTTTTGTTGATGCAAGAGGGGTTTCATCACTCATACACAAAGATAGAACTGGAATTTTATCATCAGCGCAATATGAAATTTATGCAGATTGGATCAAGAAAGGCAAAGTAGAAGTAATTTTTGATCAAGAAAAATATCCAGGATTCTTTGCATGGATAATTCCATCAAACCAAGGTAAAGGCAAAGTAGGAGTTGCAGGAAGAGGAATTAACGTATCTGAAACATTAGATAAAATTCTTGAAGAAAAAGGAAATTATTCAACAATTAGAAAAATTTTTGCTCCAATCTGGATCAAAGGCCCCATTACAAAGTTTGTAGAAGGGAAAACAGTAATTGTAGGAGATGCTGCAGGACAAGCAAAACCAACAACTGCAGGTGGAATTTTTACTAGCGGAATGGGAGGAGTTTATGCAGGACAAGCAATTTCAAAGTTTTTGAAAACAAACAACAGAAAAGATCTTGAAGAATATCAAAAAAAATGGACAGATAGATTTGGTAAAGAATTTGAAAAACAAGGATTAGCAAGAAAAATTTTAGAGAGAATTAACAATGAAACAATCAATAAGTTATTTGAATCAATTACGCCAGAGATCATAAAAGATATTTCAGAAAAAGATGATTTTGATTTTCATACTGGATCAATTATAAAATTACTAGGAATGAAGGGCTCGATTAAAACTGCACAAACCCTGATTGGCGGAGAATTGAAAAAGATACTAAGCTAAATTGTGCTTGAAGTCCAAGGAAGGTATAAATGATGTTTACAGAAAATCGTGGTATGTCATCTACGATTTCATTACCAACATGTAGCTGTTGTCACAGACATATTATGCCTAATGATAAATGTGTAAAATTCAATTGCCCAGATTGCGGTGCTGATTTAATTTGGAGATGTCAAAGTTGCAGAGAAGCAGCAAGAAACTATACTTGTTCTTCATGTAATTTTCATGGACCTTAAGAAAATGGCTCAATTATTATTTATCACAAAAATTCTTCCTGAAGGAATGGATGTTGATCTTGACAAACTACCAGAATCCATTCAATCCACTTTACCAGAAGGAATCTCAATGAAAAGACATGCCAAAGAACCATTAGCATTTGGATTAGAGTGTCTAAAAGCAGAGTTTGTTTTAGAAGATAAAGAAGGTCAAAGTGATGCTTTAGAGAACGCTGTAAAATCTGTAGATGGTGTTAGTCAATTTGAAGTTCTCAATATGAGTAGAATGTCAGTTGACATGAAATAGGTGGTTTTTTGGTGCGCAAAGAAGAGCCTTTGCAGATGCGAATTGGAGAAGCAAAACAAAGGGACGTAGGTAAGAAACGAGCTAGAATTGGTCCGGATGCCATGGATTTTCTCAAAGTCACTCCAGGAGATATTATTGAAATAATGGGTTCAAGATCTAGCTGTGCAGTTGTTTGGCCAGTTGATGAAGATGAAAAATTTCCAGACATCATACTAGTTGATGGACAAACAAGGAAAAATGTTGGCGGATCATTAAATGATGTTGTAAAAATCAGAAAAGTGGTATCAAAGTTTGCAAAAACAATTTCCCTAACACCTGTAAATGATTCAGTTACAGTAGACAAAGAATTTACTGATTTTGTTAAAAATAGACTGAAGGGATTGCCAATTATGCATGGTGATGAAATTTCTGTAATGATTTTAGGAAATTCAATGGATTTTAAAATTACAAAAACAACTCCAAAAGGAGTAGTCAAGATAGACCGTACTACAAATCTTAACATTTCAACAGATACTTCAGTTGATAGAAAAGTTAGAGTGACATATGAAGAAGTAGGAGGGCTAAGACGAGAAATTAAAGCAATGAGAGAAATTGTAGAACTTCCACTAAAACACCCTGAGCTTTTTGCAAGATTAGGAATTGAACCTCACAGTGGAATTTTACTTTATGGTCCTCCAGGATGTGGAAAAACATTACTTGCAAAAGTTATGGCAAGTGAATCAGAAGCTAACATGTTTCCTATTAACGGTCCAGAAATAATGAACAAGTATTATGGTGAAACAGAAGCAAAACTAAGGGAGATTTTCAAAGAAGCTAAAGACAATTCTCCAAGTATCATATTCATTGATGAGATTGATGCTATTGCACCAAAAAGAGAAGAAGCTTATGGGGATGTAGAAAAAAGAGTAGTTGCACAATTATTAGCATTAATGGATGGACTTACTGATAGAGGAAATGTCATCGTACTTGGTGCTACAAATAGACCAGACAGTGTTGATCCAGCTTTAAGAAGACCAGGTAGATTTGATAGAGAATTTGAGATATCAGTACCCAATGAAGATGGACGATTAGAGATTCTAGAAATCCACACAAGAGGAATGCCAATTAGTGATGATATAGATCTTAAAGATTTGTCATCTGAACTACATGGATACACTGGTGCAGATATTAAATCACTTTGTAGAGAAGCAGCATTGAAATCAATCAGGAGATATCTTCCAGAAATAGATCTTGAAACTGAAAAAATTCCATCTGAAGTATTGCAATCAATGAAGATTAAACTAATTGACTTTTACGATGCAATGCAGGAAGTAGTTCCTACAGCAATGAGAGAATTTTATGTTGAACGACCAAAAGTTTGGTGGAATGATGTTGGAGGGTTAGATGAAATCAAAAAATCATTAACAGATAATCTTATTGTAGCAATGAAAGAGCCAAGCAAGTTCACAAAGATGGGTATCAGACCACCAAGAGGAGCTTTGATTTATGGTCCTCCAGGATGTGGAAAGACTATGCTTGGACGAGCACTTGCTACTGAAACTGGTGCCAATATGATTTTAGTTAGAGGGCCTGAAATACTTTCAAAATGGATGGGAGAATCAGAAAAAGCTGTTAGAGAAATATTCAGAAAGGCAAAAGCGGCATCACCATGTGTAGTAATTTTTGATGAATTAGACTCACTAGCACGTTCCAAATCAGGAGAAGGTGGAGTAAGTGAAACGGTTCTAAGTCAACTACTAACAGAAATTGAAGAAGGTGTTTCTTCAAGAGTTGTAGTAATTGGAATTACAAACAGGCCAGATGTGTTAGATAATTCGTTGTTAAGAACAGGAAGACTAGATTTAGTATTATATGTAGAACCACCAGATGAGAAAGGACGATTAGAAATTATCAAGATTTTAACAAAAAAGATGCCATTAGCAAATGACATAAAATTACAAGAGATTGCAGTGGCTACACAAAACTATACAGGTGCAGATTTAGCAGCACTTTGTAGAGAATCAGCAGTTCAGGCAATGAGAAACAATTCACCAAAAATTTCAAGTCAAGATTTTGCAAGTAGTTTGAAGCAAGTTAAACCATCTATTACTAAAGAAGTAGATCAATGGTACAACACTGTAAGAGAAAGTATATCTAACGTTGTACCTAAGACAGGAGATAAAACATTCTACGGATAAAAATGGCAATTCCACTACGAAATATAATATTTGATAAGATTGAGGAAGCAGGTTCTTTAACAGATGTTGAGCTTTACAAAAACTTACTAAAAGAAGGGCATGTTCTTGCTGAAGATAGATTCAACAAACTACTCTTGGATTTAGAAATTCTAGGTCTCATCAAAGTAGCATGGTTTACAAAAGATGAGCGTAGAATAGAAGTAACCATTGTTGAAAAAGAAGTAGATGAAGTTGAAGAACAAAACAAGGAAGTAATGGAAAAAGACTATGAAGCGAGTTTTCCGGGTCTGGATAAATAATTAATTAGAATAAAGGTATATGAAATGCTGCATCTAATGCAACTGCTACAAAAATTATTGTAAGATACGGAGCAGTAACTTTGTATGCTTTCCAAGCAAATTCAGATGTAGGATTTTTTGTGAGCTTGTAATGATATGCAAGCATCAATCCACCAGAAACCATTGCAATTACTGTGTAAGCAATTCCCATTCCATCTGGAATAAATGAAAGTGTCAAAGAATAAGGAATTAAAATTATAGTGTTTCCCAAAATGTATTTTGATGTTTTTTGCATACCAATTACAACAGGCAACATTGGAACTTCAGCCTGTGCATATTCATCTTTAAGCTTCATTGCAAGACACCAAAAGTGAGAAGGCGTCCAAACAAAGACTAAGAACCCAACTAAGAATCCTAGCAAATCCATACTACCAGTAGCTGCTGACCATCCTGCCCAAGCTGCAGCACTACCAGCAATTCCACCAATCACAATATTTGAAGTGTTTAGTCGTTTTAGCCAAACTGTGTAGATGATCACATAAGAGAAAATTCCAACTGCAATAAAGAAAGCAGACACGGGGTTTAGTGCAAAGTAACCATAGATGACAGATATACAACTTACAATAAATCCATAAATCAAAACATGGGATGCAGCCATTCGTCCTGATGGAATAGGTCTTGTACTTGTTCTCGTCATTTTTGGATCAATGTCTTTATCATAATAGTGGTTAAGAGCACTAGATCCTGCAGATGCTAATGCTCCTGCAATAATTATATGCAAATATGACCAATAATCAAGTTCAGGGACACCATCAACTAGTTTACTTGCTGCATACATAGAAGTGACTGCAGTAATCACTAGAAGAACAACTATCCTGGGTTTGGATATCTCCATTATTTCTTTGAATCCCAATTCACTCTACCCTATTCCAAAGCCATTTAATTTCTTCGTATAGATCTATAATGTTTCAAAAGGAATAAGTATCTCAGTCCTGCCAGCTAGCTTGAATGAGTAATTGGGACCTCATGATGCCAGGAATGGGATTATCAGCTATAGGCTTAGCTGGAGTTGTAATATCTTACGCAGGTATTGCACACACATTCATCGATGGTATGCATGCCTTAACTGGCCTTACATTGTTTATTGGATTGATCATCTTAGCAGTAGGTATCTTAGATGGAGGTGTCTCAACTAGTAACAGAGCTAAAGCAACAGTTTTGGTAATTGTCTCAATAATACTAGGATTTGGAATGTATGGTTTTACAATGAATACATCAGACTTTACAGTTACATTAGCAGGAATTTTGATGGCAATTGCATTCCCAGCAATTATCATTTCATATCTAGCAATGAAACACCCAAGTATTGTAAAACCAGTGGGAGCCATTGTTGCAATGGCTGTAGCAACAGGTATCATCACATGGTTAGCATTTGGATTTGTAAGTCCAGACACATACATGATTCCTCAACAAGTAGCAGTTGAAGAGGCAATAGAAGAAGCTACACCAACAGGGCCAATATTTGCAATTCAAATTCTGAAAGGATCTGCAGAAGTAGATAATCCAGATTATGGACCTGATGTTGCAGTGGTAACACAAGGAGATACAGTTGAATGGACAAATGAAGATTCAGTTGCACATACAGTAACTAGTACAGAAGGTTTTGGGGAAATATTTGATTCTAGTTTAATGAATGAAAATGATGTATTTACATTAGATACAACTAATCTAGAAGTTGGAGAACATGAATATCTATGTACTTTCCATACTTGGATGAGTGCAACAATAATCATAGAAGAACCAAAAGAAGAAGTAAAAATTGAAATTGCAATTCCAGAAGGAGCGGCAATTCCAGAAGATGGACAAATCCATTATGATCCTGAAATTATTGATGTAGCAATTGGTACCACAGTTGCATGGGATAATGCAGACAACACAGTCCACACAGTGACTTCAGGTCAAGCACATGTAGATGCAGATGGAGTATTTGACTCAGAAATGATGTCAGCAGGAGATGTTTTTGAATTTACATTTACAGAGGCAGGAACTTATGACTATTATTGTGCATTCCATGCATGGATGGTTGGAACAGTTAACGTAGAATAGATTTGCAAAAAATCATTTTATCACAATCAGACAAAAAAACACTAACGGAACATGCAGAAAATGAGAAACCTAATGAGTCATGTGCCATACTATTTGGTAAAGATAATCTTGTCTCAGAGGTATTTTTAACAAAAAACATTGAAGAATCACCAGTAAATTTCACAATTTCAAATGAGCAGCTAATTGAAGGATATAAAATTGCAGAAGAAAAAAGAGTAGAAGTGATAGGCATTTTTCATTCACATCCTAATTCAGATGCATATCCATCAAATACCGACAAAAAATTTATGCAAAGTAATCCAGTAGTATGGATAATCTATTCTGGCAGCAACAAAGATTTCAAGGCATACATTCTTGAATCAGATATTATAGAAATTCCAATTGAAGTAAGATCTTTGAATTAAATAAGACCTGTGAAACGAGCCTAAATAGGAATAATCTTGAAAATACATTCTCTGTTATAACACATTGTTACGTTTCAATTGTTAACAAGTGTTTAAATTCAATTTGATGTCGTATTTACAATGAAATCACAACAAATGATTCCAACTATGATAGCACTTGCTGCAATCATAGCAATTGCAATATCTCCTGTGGCATTAGCCATAGAAGAAGTATCTGTTAATGCAATTCAAGATATACCTACAACAGATACTCCAGATAGAGCACAAGTACAATTTCGAGGAGGTACAGACGGTTGGGCACTTATAGGTGGCCAAGCACATACAGCCGAAATTGGAATTAGCGGTAACGCAATACGTGCAGATAATGGAGTATGGAAGATAAAATCTGATGCAGAAATCAGTGTAGGAGATAGACATGCAACATTGGAACTAAAAGGTAAAGCTGTACATGGTAAAATCAAGTTACATGGAACTGGCACATTAGACTCTGGTGAGTCCTTTAGAATAATTCTAAGAGGTCACTATGCACCAGTCTTTGAAGAACCAGGAGAATTTGTCATGGGCTTTAAGACAGCAAAAATCCAATTCATGGAAAATGGTATACGAGTACCATTGGTTCAAAGTGGAATAGTGCATGTTGAAGCAATGAATCCATCAACAGATGATTACAACAAGTTTGTTGAAGAATTTACAATACAATAAGTCTTCCAATCTTTTTTATTTTTTTATTATATATAATACTTGTAACGTTTGAGGATCGCTTTACTTTTGATTATATTCTCAAAAAGTAATAGACTTTGTTGCATCATATTGTTCTATGAGCCTGAAATAGATGCACCTTATCTCATGAGGATCTTTGAATTAAATATCCCTTTTTTTAACAACAATCATGGAAATTCACGTATACGATACCTATATCAAAGCAGCAGACGGTCACACCATGCACTTTGATGTAATAACTGGTGAAAAAGATCACGATAAAGCCCTCACATATGGCAAAGAGTGGTTAAAATCAATTGGTGAAGAAAACTCAGAAATGACAACAAACGAATGTCAATTCTGCCATTCACAAAACGCACCAGAGCCTGTAGAACAGGCAATTAAGGAAAACGGCTACTTTATCCAAAAAATGGAAGGCTGTCCTTAATCATTTTTCCTTTTTCTACAAGATCATATTTTTTAGATTAATCAGAATAGAGATAGTATGTCAGAACACAAGTATTCAAAATGTACAGTAGAAGGAGAGAAAAAAACAAAATGGATTTGTGGATGTTTTCAAACAGCAGATAACTATTTCAAATTCTGTGAGTCACATAATGAGACTTTGAAAAAAGCAATTCAAGCTCAGGTTGATGAATTAGATATGACTTTGATTGTTGAAGATTAGATAGCAAATATTGCAACAAACGCTGAAACAAAAACAATTGCAATTGTATTAAGTAATTTAATGACAGTGTTTAGTGCAGGTCCAGCAGTATCTTTGTATGGATCACCAATAATATCACCTACAACTGCAACTTTGTGTACTTCAGAACCTTTTTCTCCTTTCATCTCAACTAGTTTCTTTGCATTATCCCATGCACCACCAGTGTTTGCCAAGTGATATGCCAACAAGATTCCAGTAACAACTGCACCCATTAGTAATCCGGCTACAGCAGTTGGACCTAACAATATTCCCAAGATTATTGGGGCTGTGATTGCAACAATTGCAGGTTTCCAAAGTTCTTTGATTGAAGCAACAGTAGCAATATCTACACATTTAGCATAATCAGGTTTTGAGGTTCCTTCAAGAATTCCAGAATCGGCTTTAAATTGTCGTCTAACTTCATCAACCATTTTTCCTGCAGCCCTAGATACACCATTAATGAGTTGGCCTGTAATGATAAATGGAATCAAACCACCAATTAGTAATCCAACAATGATGGATGGATTTGTTAAACTATAATCTAAAACCACATCATGGAAAACTTCAGCTGCTTCAAATTGAAATGCTTGAATCATAGCAAGTGCAGCTAACGCAGCACTGGCAATTGCAAATCCCTTGGTAACTGCTTTAGTTGTATTTCCAACTGCATCAATTTCATCTGTGATTTTACGATTTTCTTCTCCCATTCCAGTCATCTCTACAATACCGCCTGCATTATCTGCAATTGGACCAAATGCATCAATACTTAGAACAATTCCTGCAAGACTCAACATTGCCATAGCAGTTAATGCCGTTCCAAAGATTCCATAGAGTACTGGGTCTGCACCTTCAGGAGCTGCAGAAGATGCAATACTATAAGACACAATAATTGCAACAACTAGAGCAATCATGAATGGTCCAGTTGATTGCATGCCTTTGATAATTCCCATTAATGTTAATGATGCATAACCCCATTTTGCAGAGTCTGCAATTTCTTGTACTGGTTTTTGTTTGTAACTAGTATAGTAGTCAGTAATTTTTTGAATTACAGGAACCAGAATGACACCAATTACAGTAGAGCCAAACAATGCAAGTGATGTGGTAGAGTCTCCAATGAATTGTGTAATAAAGACATAGTTTAATCCAATTGCAATTGCAGCTGAAACATAAAATGAACGATTAAGTGGCTTCATAACATCGGTAATATTCTTAGAGCCAACAATTACAACTCCAATGATTGATGCAAGCATTCCAGAAGAACCAATCAGAATTGGGTAAAGGAAAAAGTTTGGTGCACCAATTAATGCTGCAATTAAAAATGCTGCAAGTATTGTAACAATATAAGATTCATAAACATCAGAGCCCATTCCTGCTGCATCACCAACATTATCTCCCACATTATCGGCAATAGTTGCAGGATTTCTAGGATCATCCTCAGGAATATTTACTTCAACTTTTCCTACCAAATCAGCGCCCATATCTGCAGCCTTTGTAAAAATACCACCTCCAATTCTAATGAATAATGCTATGAGACTTGCTCCAATTCCAACACCTGCAATTGTAATTGGATCTGGGTAAATCAAATAAAGACCAGTAATTGCTAATAATGCCATAGCAGGAACTGCAAGTCCAACTGTCGCTCCACCTCTAAAGGCCATAGCAAATGTTTGTCCTAATCCACTACCACTCAAATGTGCAGCTCTTACTGCTGCTTTGACTGTAATTTTTAATGAGATAACTCCTGCAACTGCAGATAATGTTGCACCTACTGCAAATGCAATTCCATTTGATGGGGTAAGAAATGCTCCAATAATTACTGATAATGCAATTGCAACGGGAATTATTATTTTCATTTCACGTTTTAGAAATGCTGCTGCTCCTTCTTTGACAGCATTAGAGATATCCATCATTTCTTTTGTTCCAGTAGGTTGTTTTACGATCCATGCAACTAGACCACCAGCAACTAAAAATGATGCAATGCCTGCAACAAATGGCAGAATTTCAGCAATACCTATTTCCATGTTATACTTTGCTTGCCTAAATCTGGGAAATATAAATCAATGAGGGAGAACTTGATTTCTTTTCTTGTAAGGCGCAAATGTTTTTCCTTTTAGTCCTTGCCTTACCAATTTGTTGAATCTTTTACCATGAGCAAGATATGGGAATCTCATGTGAATTAATTCATGAACAATAGTATTTTCTAGAGTTTTCTCATCGGGGATTTTTCTTACATTAATGAAAATTAGGTTGTGTTGAAGATACGATACACCATAATACTTGTAGGCAGATGTTCTTAGTCCTTCTGTCATTTCACGTGGCATATCAAGTACCTCTTTTGTCACAAACAAGATCTGAGGTTCTGGAATAGAGAATCTATTAGAATAAATCCCAACTTTCTCTAAAATTTGCAATTTAAGGTCAGGATCTAGCTTCACATAAGAGCATCATGAAATGTGTGTTTATTTGGAAATGTCAATTGTTGTATGATATTTGGTGTATTTTGATTCTTCAAAATTATGAATTAATAGGGTCAGAGTTTTAGTAGTGTAATCATTAATCATACAGCCACCGTCTCATCACACCCCGATTATTTCATTGATTCAAGTAGTGTTTGTGTTTTACTTCTAATTTCCGGAGTTATTTTGACTATAACTAACCCTTCATTTGGCTGACCATACAAAACTATTGCATTCTCAGGAGCATGAATGCAAACTGGGATTACCAAAAGATCTTCTTCACCATTAACACTGAGTCGCACAGGAGGCTGCATAGTGAATGCTTTTTTGATAATATCAATACTTTGAGGAGTTATTTCTGCAGCAGGATTATCTACAGTTAATTCAGTTGCATTTGCGAGTTTTGGAGGTTCTCTTTTTACTCTTTTTTCCTGACTGTCAATGATTTGCAGAGAAGGAATCAACCCAAACTCAATCATCTTCTCAGTAGTTCTATCACCAACTGTGATCACATAGGAGTTTTCTGAGAGATGTTTTTCGATATTTGTTTTATCAGCGTGACTTTCAGGTAAGAGTACTCCTAAAGGAATCTTCAATTGGTCTCTTAGAGAATCAGGTAATTTCACAGGAATCGCAGCTAGTTAGTACTTGCTTCAGGTGCAGATTCTTCGCCAGGACTTTGAGATTTCATCTCTTCTTGTAGTTTTGCTGCAAGAATACTACATTGTGCTGCAATATTTTTTGCACTTGCTCTAAAAGCTACTGCACTTGGAGAATCAGGATTTGTAATCATAATTGGTCTACCCAAATCAGAACCTGACATGATTCCAGAGTTTAATGGTATTTCACCTAAGAAAGGCATTTTAAATTGTTCACTAATTTTCTTTGCACCACCTTCACCAAAGATGTAATGTTTATCATCACAGCTTGGACAAATGAAATGACTCATATTTTCAACAACTCCAATAATTGGAACATTTAGTTTTTCAAACATTGAAACTGCTTTTACTGCAACATTACTTGCAACATCTTGTGGAGTTGTAACAACAAGAATACCTGTAATTGGAATTGTTTGTGCAAGTGTTAATGGGATATCACCAGTTCCGGGTGGAAGATCGACAATCAAGTAATCTAATTCAGACCAATTAGTATCAACTAGAAATTGTTTTAAGATCCCAGAGATAATTGGACCACGATAAATTGCTGCTTGATTTGATTGATCTGCAAAGAATCCAAAGGAAACAACTTTCAATCCGTTAGAATCTGCTGGTTGAAGTTTATTCTCTTCTACTTCCATGAATCCATCTTTCATTCCAAGCATTAATGGAATACTAGGACCGTAAATATCAGCATCTAATAATCCAACTTTAGCTCCTGATTGAGACAAAGCCAAAGCTAAATTCAATGAAACAGTTGATTTTCCTACTCCACCTTTTCCACTTGCTACACCAATAATATTTTTGACAGTTGCCATTCCAGTATCTGCATCAAGTGAACGTCCTTCCATAACTTTTGCAGTTACTTTCATATCAAAATTTTTCAGTTCAGAAAGATCAGCAATTGCTTTTCTAACATCATCCTCAATTTCGACATTGAATGGACATGCAGGTGTTGTTAATTCTAAAGTAAATTTTAGATTACCATCATTAAGTTCTAGGTCTTTTATCATACCCATTGATACAATATCTTTTTTCAAATCAGGATCAATGACTGTACTTAGTTTTTCAAGAACTTGATCTACTCCAACCATAGCGTCAAAAAGTCCTTGTACGTTATTTAAACATAGGAGAGGATATTGCTTACCTTATCTTGATTACAGTTCCGTTTTGCTGGTTTTTTACCTCTAAACGATTTTGGTTCTATCAAATGCCATGGTGATATTGTAGTAGTAACCTCTAGGCATGTACTAGTGTGTACTAGTAAATCATATATTAATTATGTTGTACTATTATTAACCTAAATTATTCAAAGTATTAATAATGTACTAGCACCATGGTACGAGAAGGAGCCCAACAGATCAACATATCAATGGCAAACAAGAAGCATGCAATTCTTGAAAATTCATGGAAAGAGTCAGGAACTGAAAAAACACTGTCTGGTTGGATTTTAGAAACCATGTTGATGGAGTCTGAAAAAATGGGATTGATGAAATCATATGCTCCGTTTTTGAGTAAAAAAATTGTTGATGGGAATAGTGTTGTTATACGAGATGAAAAATTGCATAGACTGGTTGAAGTAACATACAAGGATAAAAAATTCTGGTGTGATCAAGATGAAAAAGATTGTTGTGTTCATATTCATTTTGCATTAACACTGCCTGAACTTGCAAAATTAAAATGATACAATCAACTGATCCCAAAACAAACCATTTAGACAAATTTTGATGATCAATCAGATCTATTTGAAACAACATTGTGTTGTTTTCATGTTCAAAGAATTAACTGACTCACAATGGAATGCCCTCAAAGCACACCTTCCAAAACCAGCTGCAACTGGCAGACCAAGATGTGATGACCGTACGACAATCAATGCAATAATTTTTGTGCCAATCACTGGATGCAGGTGGATTGACCTGCCTGCCAAGTATGGTTCCAAATCATCTGCACATAGAAGGTTTCAGAATTTTCAACAAAAAGGAGTATGGAAGAAGATTCTTGCACATGTAATCAAATCAGCACAAAAACAAGACAAGATCAATCTGCGATACATATCAGCTGACTCATCCTCAATTCCTTCCAAAAAAAGGGGGGATGAAATAGGGTTTGACGGATTCAAGAGGATTACAGGCACAAAGATACATGTTGCAGTGGAATCAAACAGCCTGCCAATATCAATCGTATGCAGTCCTGCAAATGTTCATGACAGTACAAAATTCATCGACACAGTAGAATCAATTTCTGATTTTGTAGATGATGAACCAAACTGCTTCAGTTTATGCAGACAAGGGATATGATGCAAATGTCATTAGGGAATATCTGAAAAACAGAAACATCATTTCATGCATTCCATTTAGAAAAAACAGTAAACTATCAGAAAACAAATCATACAAGAAATACAATGCAACTAGTTATGTTGTGGAGAGATTCCTTGCATGGCTCAAGAATGATTTTCACAGGACTAGAATCAGATATGAAAAGAACTGTGATAACTATCTTGGGTTTGTATGCCTGGCATCAATTGTGATGTATTGGAGAGTATTGGGATGAGTTGAATGTCTTAGAATGGGGGATCTTATCGAGATTCCACTAGAAGACAGACTTGAAAAAAAGATAATTAATGACAAAAAACAGAAGCATGTATCCAATTTATCAAATTTGTTATCTAGAAGAATTCGTTGACGCTCATAATGCCAAATCTTGTTTGCGAATTTGGAAACAAAGTTCAACAGAGTAGTCAGCTTTTTATTCTAGTTCAAGATCACCATACTATGACTGTGATGGTAATAATGCCATTATTGGTATTTGTGTTGCTGGTTCCAGCCGGATTAAATATTCATACATTTGCAGAGTCAGATACTGTCTTATCACCATACAAACAGCTCAAGCAAGGTGTTCTGCTACAAGAGATACAATGCAACGATGAAAAGACTCTGCTCCAAAAAAATAACAGACCAGCCTGTGTTTATGCATCAACTGCAGACAAGCTAGAAGCTCGTGGATGGAGTGTGGTCGTACCGGCAATAAAATTTGAACCAGTTGAAGCTAAACCTGAAACTGATATCTCCATTAATCAACGCGAAGAGTACCTAAGCTCTCTGTCCTTTGGCCTGGTTAGCGATGGCGAGTTCACAGGAGAGTTGTACGGCTTTGATCAAAACATACACCTCAGACAGCCAGCACCTGGGCCAATGTTTCATACCCTTGTTGGCAGTTATTACTCATTTAATGAGACTGCATTGAGTGGTAGAGTTAACTTGAATGACATCATACCGCTACCAACCAGTGGCGGTGCTACAGGGGCCAGCGGCAGCAGTGCCAGTGGTAACTCCCCTGAATCCAGTGATCCTTGGTTCCATACTCAAGCTACAGGGGCCAGCGGCAGCAGTGCCAGTGGTAACGGTATCCTCTTCTTCCAAGTTCCCTTGCCAACTTGGCAGCAAGGGGCCAGCGGCAGCAGTGCCAGTGGTAACGGTACCAGCGGTGCAATAATTGACTACAGGGAGTGGCTACCAGCATGGATTGCACCGGGATACTACCTAAAGTGGATACACATCATACAGCCAGAACAGCAGGCGAGTAACCTCGATGAGGGCGTAGGAGAGATAGTATTTATATACATGCCAAAGGGTCTTGAAGTCTCAGAAGACATTACCAACAAAGAGTTTGTAGACATTAATTATTATGCAGTTTCAGTAATAATTACTGAGCCGCCATATGAATTATACATGCATTCAGAAGAACGGATTAATGAGATAACACGCAACGGTACTGCAACTGATATTATCTTTGAGGACAGGTGGGATGGATATGTAAAGTATTTACACGCATCAAGATCTGATCCTGCCAAACACGGTGTGTCATATTCAGCTCCATATATCGATCTTGGCTCTGGAGGCAACGCGCTAACCATGCAGGAACACGAAAATACCGTAACTGAATTGTTTGAAAGGTATTCTAACAGATGAAGTTAATCATAGTATTGGCCATCATTGCCTTTGCTGGTTTTATTCTGGCAGAGGCAGAGGCCACATGCAGTGACGTAAACTGTCGGGGTGTATTAGGATACACTACTTTTAATGCAGATTATCAGGGTTCACAGTTTGACATTGATATCCCAGATCTCTTCATTGATGATGCCAACTGCGAAAACAAGGCAGCACTTGCCGCCACCTGGTTGAATATAGAGCCAACAAGAAATAGAGATATGCAATGGATAGAGACTGGCGTAACTGTCGGCTGGATACAAAACAATGATTATGGCAGATCAGATCCTGAATGCATAACTACAGAGTCTGCATACTATGCTATATCTGCAGAGAATGATGCAGGCGACAGAATTTACATTGAGCAAAACGCAGACCCGCACGGCGACAACGTTGGAATCAACAAACGATTCAAGATAGAAAAGCTAAACAACCATTACCTTGCATACTATGGCGACTCTCGCACATTGCAGCTTACCAGGGATTATGGCTTTGGTGTTCGCAATATGGGACTCCACGTTGACTATGGCATTGAGGGAACAATATCGCCAATACTGGAATACTCCTCAATACCAAACGTAAAGTTCACCGGAGCACAGTACAAGAGCGGCAACACATGGAGTCTGATTAGCTCATTTACAAAGTCAGACCGCATTGACACAGAAGACGGCTACAAGGCACAGCTGTGCTCTGCTGATGGCTCAATGGTTGCAGGAGCTGTAACTGAGCTGCATTGCAGTGCTGTCACTGTAGCTAACACAGCACCGGTTCACACTGCAACAACATCATACACAACAAGTGGAACCCCCCCTTATAATATCGCTTAGCGCAACTGATGCAGACAATGACTACTTGCAGTACTATCTTGCCAGCCACCCAACAACTGATGATGGTGCGGGGACGCTGAATCACGTAAACCTGCCGCAAAGAATCCCAAACACAGATGAAACAAGTGCACAGCTCGTCTTTACGCCAAAAAGAATAGGAGCCACCTCGTTTAACTATACTGTAACTGACGGAAGGACAAATCACAACATCACAAACACAATCACAGTTAGCATACCAAACCTTGATTCTCTCACCACCGATAACATCTTCTTTGACGGCTTTGAAAATGGGCTTGGCTTTTGGGTGGCAGTAAATGATGATGACGGCGATACGCATGATTATGATTTTTGGACCACAGGAGCTGACGGTCAGGCATCTGTCATTGATTTCAACTATGCGTATATTCGCGACTGTGATACCGGATGCACGCTGACCATGAGAAACGCAGCTGATATCTCTGAGGTTACATCACCAAGACTCGAAGCTGACATCTGGATTGATGGCATAAGGGAGCGTGATGGTGACTTTTACAAGCTTGAGGTTCTTTACAACAATGACTGGATAACCCTTGACTCTTACACCAGAGACACAATAAGAAGTGGTCAGTGGCACGAGTACTCTAAAGATCTCACACCTTACAAGAGCAGCAGCTTCAAGTTTAGACTAAATGTTCAGGGTGAAGGCAGCAGTGACTATCACATAATTGACAATGTTAGAATATTTGACTTTGTGCAGACAAGGCCCCATACGGTAACTGGCCTGTCAGTATCTTCTGCTCCAACACAAAACGCACTTTCTTGGAGCATTCCATTTGATGGTAACTCTGCAATTACCGGATACAAGATACAAAGAGCAGCAGACAACCCAACTGGCTTTGTTACAATACAGAGCAGCTATGGCAGTGGTTCTGCCACTTTATACACTGATGCAAATGTTGTTTCTGGTACCATATACTATTACAAGGTTAGCGCCATAAATGATCAGGGTACTGGTCCTGCAAGCCAGATTGTATCTGGTATGGTTCCACATGTGCCTACAGCTCCTGCAATTGCAGACATCTCAGATATGGCAATGTCTGCATCAGACATTGCTATAGTTACAGTAACTGTAACAGACATTAACGGAGATGTTGCAAGCATAACATTTGCAGGACTGCCAGACTTTGCAACAACTCAAAGCACAACACAAAACACTGCAACGCTTGTGTTCTCGCCAACATCAGACAATGTCGGCACATATGACATTACAGTTACTGCAACTGATGCAACGACAAGAACAGACACTGAAAGATTTAGGGTTACAGTGCTAAGCAGCGATACCACACCTCCAGTTTTCACTGTAGTGCCACCAAATATCACCACAACAATACCTGCTGCTGGAGGTGGTGATTCTGTGACAGTTACGTTTGACATTCCAGCTGCCACTGACAATGAAGGTACAGTCAACGTCTCATGTGACCCAAGTTCTGGTAGCACGTTTGGTGTAGGCACGACCAAAGTAATATGCACTGCTACAGATACAGCTGGAAACTCATCTGATATCTCATTTTCTGTGACAGTTATTGCTGAT
The DNA here is from genome assembly GCA_965248045.1 of Candidatus Nitrosopumilus sp. GTDB lineage: Archaea > Thermoproteota > Nitrososphaeria > Nitrososphaerales > Nitrosopumilaceae > Nitrosopumilus. The sequence continues at coordinate 50,837 of CBDFIG010000002.1, read as the reverse complement.
TCTGTCATCCCACCTCCAATCTCTGTTCCTAACAATGCCCCAATTCTTATCGTGACTCCTCTGTCTCAAACCGCTACATCAGGTGACACTGTCATTATCAACGCCACTGTCTCCGATCCAGACGGAGACACGGTAACAGTGGTGTGGGATCCGTACACCAACGTAGACGTCGTCTTTGAAGAATCCGATGACGGTCTGAGTACCTCAATCGAGGTGCCATATCATCCCACACGCGAGAGTGTTACAGTGTATACACAGGTGATCGCGACTGACGAGCACGGTGCAAGTACTACTGTGACATCTAGAGTGATCATGAGCTTGTCATCTGTGCCAGCTGATACCACACCTCCGGTATTCTCTGTAGTACCACCAAATATCACCACAACAATACCTGCTGCTGGTGGTGGTGATTCTGTGACAGTTACGTTTGACCTTCCAACTGCCACTGACAATGAAGGTACAGTCAACGTCTCATGTGATCCAAGTTCTGGTAGTACGTTTGATGTAGGCACTACTACAGTCATGTGCATTGCTACGGATTCCGCTGAAAACTCATCTGTGATCTCATTTTATGTGACAGTCACGACTGCTACTCCCCCTCTAAATCCTGTCCCTAACCGTGATCCAATAGTTACCATTACCTCAATACCTGAGAATCCTGTTTCAGGTGACACTGTAATTCTATATGCCACTGTACACGATCCAGACGGTGATCCGGTCAGTGTGACATGGGAATTGTATAACAGTATTGATGTAATCTTTGAAGTGTCAGGTGACGGTCTGAGTGCATCATTTGAGGCACCATATCACCCCACACGTGAACGTGAAAACGGAACACTGGTAGTAACTGCCACTGACTCGCATCAGGCAAGCACCACCGTATTTTACACGGTACGCATGGGTCTGACAAGTGAGTGATCAATCGTTGACATATCTTGTGATCTAGACCTCTGTTTTTGATACTAATTTTTGCATCTTTTTCTGAACTTATATTCTTCGTTTATTCTCAATCTTATGTTGCAAAAAATATTCAAATTTGATCGGTTTCATTCTAGAGGGGTCTGGCACCAATATCTAAATTAAATCATTTTTAGGCTCCCTAGAAATCATCAAGATTTTACTTGATTATCGATCAAAACAGATCATCTTGATCAATGAATAATTCTTAATTATTCCATTTTATGAATAAAAAATACAGACGCATGATTAGACTCATGCTGTCCATACTCAAGAAAATGAATGTTCCATTATTTTTGCACCCAAAATCAAAGCATACATTTTCTGTACACCAGCATATAATTATGCTAGTCCTTAGGCAGTACGAGTCAAAAAGTTATGAGAGTTTTGTGGAATGGTTGGAAGTAACAACTGAAATTATTCTGCAATTGCATCTCAAATCAATTCCACATTTTACAACACTGCAAAAGGCAGCAGTTCGAATCTGTGAAGGGATATTACATGTTGCAATAAGACGATTCATCCAAATTGTATCTCCTGGAAAAATATTTGCAGGAGCAGATGCAACTGGATTTGAAACTAGACACGCTGCACCATACTACACATACAGATGCAATCTCAGGCATGCATACACCAAGATGTCAGCAGGATCTGACATGGAATCTCAATTAATTTGTGCAGTTGTAGTACAGCACCATCCAGTGTCTCATGACATCAAAGATTTTCCACAATTATTTGCACAAATGGTTGCAATTACTCCAATGTGGATTATGGTACTAGAGAAGGGATATGATGCAGAACCGATACATAAAATGATTCGAGATGAGAATGTAATTTCCATGATTCCTGTAAGGAATAGGGACTCTCTGATTAGCAGAACAAAAGGCAGATACAGAAAAATGATGAGAAAGGAATTTAATGAGACATTATATCATGAGAGAAACAAAACTGAGACAATATTTTCTGTGGTAAAAAGAAGATTTGGGTCTGAAATAAAATCATACAACGATACAATGAAAACAAAAGAGTTGTTGTATCGAGTATTGGCTTATAATTGTCATAGAATGTATTTGATTTCTTTAGTTTGTATGATGATTTCTAGGGAGCCGTACAATCATGACAAAAATAAACAAATCATAATAAAACTACAATCAACTGAATCAGATGATGTAATAGAAACGGCAATTAATTCAGATAATATGCTTGATTTGAATATTAAAAAACAACATGTTGATAAAACGATGAATGCAACAAATCTAACACAATCATCACAAACTGATTTTAATTTTGTTTTAGATGTTATTAAAAAAATACAATACATTGCACCTATTCGCAAATCTATTCTTTACAATGATCTTGTGCAGCATGATAAGTATTCTAAATCAGACAGAACCATAAAAAACATAGAATCTGACGGAAGTAACATCATTGAATTTTTGATACAAAGATGGTTTGAGCATGATCCAAACTGGAATCTATTTGAAGAATATTTGGTCAAAATAGATCCTAAAATCTCGCTGATAAAAACACCACTAAATGGAGATAGGATATCGGCAACTACAAAAAGAAAAGATGGTAAAAACAATATTGAAGTCAATCTTAGTATGCAAGGAAATGGGATTCAAAACGCCATCATACTAATGTCTGCCATCATATTTTCACCACAAAATAGTACTATCATAATAGAAGAGCCTGAAAATCATTTGCATAGTAAAAGTGTGGATGTGTTAGTAGATTTATTTAATTACGCAATAAACAAACTGGATAAACAAATAATCATTACCACACATTCATGGGATGTAGTTCAATGCTATTGCTCTGATGTTGGACTTGGAATGTCAAGAGGAGACAATCATGAAAAAATAGATGCAAAGGATTTCAAGATGCTTGTTTTCAGAGATGTTCTTGGAGAGGAGAAAATACAAGATTATGACATAACAACAAAAAAACCTACAGACATAGGTAATGATTTTAAAAAGTTATGGGGATAATAGGTTTGAGCAGGCCGAGGTACCAGCTCACTACAGTTAGCACAAAGAAGATTTGTAGGTGACTCACGTTAAGTTAACATAAGTTAGGCAACAAAAGAAATTACCAATTATTAGAGGAATTAGTGAAATCTTTGGAAATTTAAGCCTAAATCATCCAAAGATTCATAAATTGAAATTCTAGGAATAACACAGTTGTTTTCTATATCTACCCTAGTTGATGTTGTTAGGATTCCTCCAAGCTTGTTTGGAACTACACTCAAAAAAGCAGGAATGAATATTCTCAAAGAAAAGTATGAGAGCATGATTAGTGCAGACTTGGGATACATCATTATGATTTTAGATGCTAAAGTTGATGAGATGGGAAAAATGATTGCAGGTGACGGTGGAACATTCCACAAAGTTGAATTTGAAGTATTGACATTTTATCCAAAATTACAAGAAATTGTTTTAGGAGAAATTGTAGACATTACAGACTTTGGTGCATTTGTGAGAATTGGTCCAACTGATGCATTGCTTCACTTGTCACAAGTTATGGACGATTATCTTAAGAGTGACGTAAAATCGGGAATGATTTTAGCTAATCAGAGTGGTAGAACACTCAAAGTTGGTTCTACACTTCGTGCAAGAATCACTGCAGTTTCATTAGGAAAAGCCGCTTCAATGGGCAAGATTGGAATTACATGTAGACAACCATTCCTTGGTGCAGATGAATGGATTGCTGAAGAGATTAAAAAATCCGGCAGTAGTGAAGGCAAACCAGCAAAAGAAGTTAAAGTAGAGGCAAGTTAAGATGGCACGAGAAATGGCATGCAGGAAATGCAAATTTGTAACAACAGGAAAAGTTTGTCCAGGTTGTAAATCATCAGACTTGACACCAGATTGGAATGGAATTGTACTTGTAGTTGATCCAACAAATTCAGAGATTTCAAAAACACTAGGCATTACTCAAAAAGGCAAGTATGCCATCAAAGTAACATAAAATATTTCTAAATCTTTAAAATTACATTAATATTTTATTATTATGTTGTCAGTTAATTCAAAAAAACAATTATTACAATTTCTTGCTGAAGATATAGGTAAAGGAGATATTACAAGTAGTCTTTTATCTAAGAAAAAAATTTCAGCAAGAATTATCTCAAGAGAAAATGCCATTGTTGCAGGCACAACATATGCAAAAGAAATTTTCAAAATCAAAGGGTGTAATAGTAAAATTTTGAAAAAGGATGGCTCTAGAATAAAACCAAATCAAACTATAATGATCATTACAGGTGATGCAGGTAAAATTTTGACATGCGAGAGAACTGCATTAAATCTTCTTACACGAATGAGTGGAATTGCAACCCAAACAGATGAACTTGTGAAAAAAATTCCAAAGAAAACAAAAGTGTATGCAACAAGAAAGACTGCCCCAGGTCTTCGATACTTTGACAAAGAAGCAGTTGAGACAGGAGGAGGTAAAAAACATAGACTTCGGTTAGATGAAATGGTAATGATTAAAGATAATCACATTGCTGTTGGAAATTCATTATTATCTATAATTAAAAAGGCAAAGAAAAGATACAAAAAATTTGAAGTAGAAGTTGAAAATACTTCAGATGCAGTTCTTGCGGCAAAAGAAGGAGCCACAATTGTTATGTTAGATAATTTTTCTCCATCTCAAATTAAGAGAGCAATACAGGTTCTCAAGAATCAGAAATTACGAAGCAAGGTAATGCTTGAAGCATCAGGGGGAATAAATTCCAAGAACATATCCAAGTATGGCCAAACCGGAGTAGATATTATTTCAGTTGGAAGCATTACAAATTCGGTTAAAGGAATCGATATGAGCTTAGAAATTTAGTTCTTCTAATAATTTTGAAACGGATTTATTTTTTGGATCGACTTCAAGAATTTTATCACAACATTGAATTGCTCTTTTATTTTCGCTTAATTTTTGGTGAGAATATGCCTTCAAAAGCAAGACATCAGGATCATGAGAACTAATTTCAAGTGCCTTATCAAAATAAGAAATTGCAGTCTTGTACTTGTTTTTCAGATAGTAAATTCCACCAATAGTAAACAAAACATCATGATTATGAGGTGCTTTGTGTAAATATTCTGTGCCTATCTTTAGAGCTTCTGGGTATTTTTTTTCTTTGACAAGTTTTTTGAATTCTTTGAACTTTTGAATATTTTTTTTCTGTTGAGGGTCTTTAGGGGTTCTACTAAATAATCCAACCAAAATAGTCACACAGTTTAACTGATTTCAAGCATTCTATTAATTGCCAAACGAGCCTTATCAGCAATTTCTTTAGGAACAGTGACAACATTTTTTTCATTCACCAATGTATCATACACTTTTTCAAGTGTAATCATTTTCATGTATTGACATTCAGCTTTATCTGATGCAGGAATGAATGTTTTTGTAGGGTTGTCTTTTCTCATTTTATACAATATTCCAGTTTCAGTAGCAACAACAAAGTTTTTTGATTTTGATTCATTGACATGCTTTAACATGCCTTCTGTAGAAAGTATTGAAACTTTTTTATCATCATAACTTCCATCTGCAACATCATACATCATTGAAGTAGTACAACCACATTCTGGATGAATAACAAATTCAGTATTTTTCATTGAATCTAATTTTTTAGTGATATCATCAGGGGTGATTCCTGCATGAACGTGACATTCACCAGCCCATATGTACATATTTTTTCTTCCAGTCATTTTTGCAACATAAGAACCAAGAAACATGTCAGGCAAAAATAAAATTTCTTTTTCTTCAGGAATTGCTTTTACAACATTTACAGCATTTGATGATGTACAACAATAATCAAGTTCTGCTTTAATTTCTGCAGTTGTATTAACATAGCCTACTGTGATAGCATTTGGATGTTGTTTCTTCCAATTTCGTAGTTCATCAACAGTAATAGAATCAGATAGTGAACATCCAGCTTCTAAATCGGGTAGTAATACCTTTTTTTCAGGACTAATAATTGCAGCAGTTTCAGCCATAAAGTTTACACCACAAAACAGAATTGTTTTTTGATCAACTTTTGCTGCTTGTCTTGAAAGACCTAAAGAGTCTCCTGTAAAATCTGCCACATCCTGTACATCAGAGATTTGATAATTGTGTGCTAAAATCACCACATCTTTTTCTTTCTTGAGTCTCAGAATCTCTTCTTTGAGTTCTGGAGTCTGTTGTACTAACATAAACCATAAAAAATTGAGGGTGTAGGGATTTAAAGAATAGGAAATGGTCTATAATTTTCTAAAAAACTATCAAATGTGACAATAATTGCCATATTAGGTGCCAATTTGAATATCATCAGAGCAGTATTTTCGGAGAGTTTCAATTGCAGATAAAATTGCCAATCTGCTTGTTTTTGGGTTATTAGGATCTGGAAAATTTTCAATTGTAAATGTCATTTTTCCAAATTTTCCTGTAGCTTCAATGTGATGAGTATTTTTGTCTGTATTTGGATCTGCTACAATTTTTACTTTAGTTTTTTCACTTCCGATTCCAGATAATGATAAAAGTGCAGCAACGTTGATGTTTGCAGGAAATAATGAAACAGCTTCTTTTGCAATTCCTTCAAAGATTGTCGCAGGTGAGTTAATTTCATCTAAATTAATATCAGAATTTTCAAAAAACTTGGCACCTTTAAGCGAACGAGGGTGTTTTGTTGTAGTAATAGACAACGATTCTAATTCATCTTTGATTGATTTTATTCCATCAAGACCTGCTATTGCACCTGAAGGGAGATAGATTGTTTTTTTAAAATCATTGCAAGCATCAGACAAAATATCATAGATAGATTCATCAAGTAATGCACCGACACTCATAATCATCAAATCACGTTTATTTTGCAAAACACTAAGTGCAACATCTTTTACAGCATCTTGAGAAGCAGCCTCAACTACAATATTTACCGGATGTGAAGATAAAAGATGAGAATTTTCAACAATTTCGGGCTTGGTATTTAGTCTTGAAACAAGTTCAACTGATGCTTCTTTAGAGTTATCATAAACATGAGTCAAAATTGCAGGTATTTTTCCAGAATCAATTGCAAGAGCAATTTGAGTCCCTATTGCGCCACAACCCAGTAAACCAATTTTTTTCAAGTGTTTTTACTAGAATTAGTCTCTTAATTAATTATAGTTCAGAATTCATCAATTTTATTCGAATAAATCATACTCAATACTTTTAAGAAAAAAACTAAAATTATCAATAATGAAAAATCAAAAAAATATAGTTTTCACATTGTTATTTTCAATTTTAATGCTAACAATAGAGTTTCCAGTAAATGGGGAAATAGAATCACCAAAAAAACAGATGGAATGAGGAATTTCTGTAGAAGATGTTCTTTGTAAAGTGGGATTAGAATTAGTGATCAGAACAAATGGATTTGCCGCATGTGTAAGAGCAGAAACTGTAAAAAGAATGCAAAAAGCAGGAATGTTGTTTGTTCCAATCAAATTTGTAGATTTGGAAAAAGAGATTAAATCAGTTACAGCATCAGAAACATAGATGCAAACAGTTCCTGCATCTAGTATGTCAATAGTAAATTTCTACATAACAGATCATGATTTGAACTTGGAACACAGCGGCATCAAAGTAGTATCTACTGAAGGATTGTTTGAATTTACAATTAATGGGATTCCAATTATAGGTCCTGAAAACATGATTGAAACAGGGCCAAATACAGGACAGTTTTACATAAAATTGGAATTACCAGAAACAATCAATGGAAACTCATTAAGTCAAGACGATATTGTCTTGATAAAATATTTGGATGAATCAGATTTCTCAGGAGAACAAAGAATATTGGTAAAGTCAGTTCCATTAACAAAGACATTTGTCAAGATACAAACATCTGGAGGAGGTTCAAGAATCGGGCATGAATTTATTGTGAGAATTTATGAGCCTGATGCAAACCGAGACTCAAAAGATGAAGACAAAATTTCGTTAAGTGAATTAGAGTTTAGGGGAGAAGGTGGAATCAGAGTTACTCTAGATGATCCTAAATTTGATGCAAACAGAGGATATCTAATTGAAATAGGACCAAATACAGGCATATTTGAAGTCCAAATTAAAATTCCACGTGAGGTAGATGGTAAGACAATTCACATTGAAGATGAGTACGAAATCAGATATATTGATAGATCTACTCCCTCAAATACAGATGAAAAAATTGTTCTGAAAGGCAAAATAGGATAAGTTGTTTTGATGGATCAGTTTTGTCAAAGTTCAACATAACCTAAAGATTTTATTCAAACCAACGAACTATTGTTGTGCTCAATACTGTATACAAAGATGCCATCATCAACAGAGACAAGATGTTATCTATTCTCAAAGGTCCTAAATTTGAGCAGATTTTACAAAAGGCAAGGGAAAACTGGATAGAATTTACGCCTACAAAAGAAGAAGTAGTTACAGCAGGAATTGATAGTAGTTTTAACAACACTAAATTTCAAGGAATTGAGCTTTGGGCAACTACAGCAGTTTCAGTAAAATCAGATGGAGAAATTCTAGTAGATCTACATGATTCAGGATTGGGTTCTGCCGATGATATTTCAAGTATTGCAAGTAAAATGGAAATTGATGCATGTGAAAAAACTGTAGATTCAGTTGATTTGGTATTGATGGATGGTTCACTGCATTCTCAGCTAATGACAAGACAAACAGCTCTAAGTTCAATGATTGTAAGAATAATGAAGAAGAAAAACAACGTGATATTTATTGCAAAAACGTCAAATACAAAAAAACAATTTGAAAGTTTAGGTTCTCTTGCTGGAGATATTTTTTATTATAATCATGTAACAACCAGCCCAGGATTTAGTAAAATTTTTGTAGAAAAGAAATATGGTGCAGATAAAATTATTTCTTCAACATTTGTAAGATTAAGTGATTCTACACCCATAATCAAACTAGAATTTCTAGGAAATCAACATGATGAAGATGAGATCAAATCAGTGATGAACAAACTATTCAAAACTAGTGTAGGAGGATATCCATATGCACTAAAACTTGCACACAATAACTGTAAAATATCAGATAATGAACTTGGAAAGATGGTTAGTTTGTTAGGATTAAGTAATGAGATTGGATCACGGGAGGTATTAGGTTGAGTTTAGGTTTTGTAGTAGGGGAATCAAAACCTACATTTGTAACAGCAATTACATCAAGAGTACTATCTGTAGGAGAATATATCAAAATAGGTTCAGATGAAGGAGAAATTCTAGGGTTAGTTGAAAGATCTTCTGTATCAAGTGCAGCTTTTACAGATGTCAGAAATTTTGATGAAGCAACAGAAAGTACAGAAATTGCAGAACTCAATAAAAGAGATAAAACATTTACTGCACATATTGGGATTTTAGGATTTTTAGAAAATTTGAGAAAAGGTCAATCCATCATACCTGCCATTCCACCAATTCCAGGCACGGAAATAACTCAGCCAAGTAAACAAGACCTAGAAGAAATTTTCAGTCCAAAAAATGAAGGATGGGTAAAGATTGGAAATCTTTTACGAAATAAAACAATTGATGCCAAAATAAATTTGGACAAAATTGTTTCAAGACATTTAGGAATTTTAGCAATGACAGGAATGGGTAAAAGCAATCTTGTCTCGTTAGTTACAAAACAAATTTCAAAATTAAAAGGAACTGTAATAATTTTTGATTACCATAATGACTACACAGGTCTAAACATTCCACGAATCAATGTAATTGATGCAAAAATAAACCCCAGATTGATTGATGCAGATCAACTCTCAGAGGTATTAGAGATTAAAGATAATGCTACTGTTCAACAACGAGTATTAAGAATGGCATTTACAAAACATGTTAGAGAATCAAAAGAGTTTTGGAAAAAATTAGAAACTGAAGTAGATTTTATTGTAAATTCAGAAGATAAAAAGCTAAAAGAGATTCGATCATCAGCATATAGAGTTCAAGATATTATAGAAGAATCTCAAAGAAGGTTTGAAGATATTTTAGATCCAGATATTGGAGATCCAATTAGTTTCATCAAAGAAGGACGGGCAAATATTCTTAATATTTCAGAACTATCAGAAAAACAAGCTAATGTTGCTCTAGCATTTTACTTGCAACAGTTACTCAAAGATAGAAAGGATGCAAGTATTGCAAGACATGGAAGAAGTAAGAGAGAGAGAAATTATCAATTCAATTCACCCATTTTTGTAATAATAGAAGAAGCACATGTGTTCATTCCAAAAGATCATGATACCAGTGCAAAGTATTGGACTGCAAAAATTGCAAGGGAGGGAAGAAAGTTCGGAATGGGTCTAGGAATTGTATCTCAAAGACCACGAAGTGTAGACCTTAATGTCCTTAGTCAAATGGGATCATTTGCCATAATGAAGATTATTCAAGAAGATGATCAGCGCCAAATAGCCTCAGCAACAGAATCTACTAGCCGGGAATTGATTGCTCAGTTGACCTCACTTAATGTAGGAGATGCAGTTCTTGTGGGTCAATGGACAAATCTACCATCACTAGTACATGTTGAGGAAGTAAAAGAGAAGATAATGGGGGCAGATCAGAGTGCAATTAATGCTTGGGCAAATGCAGACAAGATGAAAGAAATTGCAGTCGAATCAACACAAGGACTTGTTCAAAAAGATTTGTTATTAGACTAAAATGTTATTTTCTCACATTTCAGACACACATTTAGGATTAGTACAGTATGGTTCAGAGGAACGTGCACAAGATGTGTATGATTCATTTAATCAATCAGTTGACATATCAATAAAAGATCATGTAGATTTTGTAATATTTGCTGGAGATATTTTTCATGCACCTAATCCAAATGGAACCGCAATTATTCAAATGGCAAATGCATTAAAACGATTAAAACAAAATGAGATTGATTCATTTTTCATTTTAGGTGAACACGATATTAGTAGAATTAGAACTACACCGATTCCATATGTTTATCATAATTTAGAATTTTCAAAATATATCGGTCAAGGAAAACCAATTGAATACAAAGGAATACTCCTTGCAGGATTTGATAAAATTAGAAAAGCAGAGATTCCACAATATGAAGACAAGTTTGCAGAAATAGATAAAAATGCTCAAACCCATTCTGGGCATAAAATTTTAGTTTTACATCAAGGCATTACAGAGTTCAACAAGTTTGCAGGAGAAATTCAATCAACTGACTTGCCAAAAAATTTCACATACTATGCAATGGGGCATCTGCATGACAAAGATATCAAGCAGTTTAATCATCTAAATGGACCAATTGCATATCCAGGATCTATTGAATCAACAACAAGTGAGGGAATCAAAGAGACAAAAAAAGGATTTTTTGAAGTAGATATTTCCAGTAAGGAGGCAACTCCCAATTGGATTGAACTAGATATAAGACCACAGTTTTCATTTAAGACAGAATACAAGGAATTATCAAAGACAATAGATGAGATTATTGAGAAAATTTCAGGTTCAACAAAAAAGCCTATTGTAGAGGTAAAAATTCAGGGCGAAAATATAGAAACTGACCACATTCAGGCACAAATTGCGAGGCTAAACTCACTGGTTTTGAGATGTTTTTGGAGAATCAGTACAAAACAGATTTCTAATTCTTCTGTATTTTTAGATAGACCAAATGTCATTGATGATGAAATGTTTAGACTATCAGTTGACGCATTAGGTTCTGAACATACTGCAAGTTTTGTAATAAAAGAACTGCTTCCAGTATTAGCATCAGGGCAAATTAAAGAAGCATCTCAGATAATTATTGAAAACTTTGAAAAATTCAAAAAGGAGAACAAAAAATGATTACATCAATAGAGCTTGGGGACTTTTTAGCACATCACGACACTAAATTAGAATTTGAAAATGGTGTTACTGTCTTTGTTGGAGATAATGGTGCAGGAAAATCAAGTATTATAGATGCAATCACATTTGCATTGTTTGGAAAACATACGAGAGGAAAAAATAAATTTTTGATTAGACGTGGAGCAAATCAAGGATATGCAAAGATAGGATTCTCTATTAATAGTAAACAGTATGAAGCTGCAAGAAAGATAGATAGTAAAGGGACACTTGCTGCAAAATTTTCCGAAACAACTAATGATAAACATATTGAAATTTCAGCAGGTGAAAGAAAACAGTTTGGAGAATCAACTACTCATGAAATTGAAAAAATAATTGGTCTTGACTTTGAGAAATTAAAGATTGCGTCAATTGTCCAACAAGGTGAGTTAAATGCAATAATTAATGCAAAACCAAAAGAATTCAAAGAATTACTCAATTCAATAATTGGAATAGACAAGCTTGATGCTGCATCTGAATCAATGAAGGTAGTAAACAAAGAGTTTCGTGAAAACATTAGAGAAAAAGTAGGATATGATGACACACACATTGAAATTTTATCAAGAGATTTAGAAATATACCAAAAAGATATTGAAGATATAAAACCTGAAAAAGATCAATTAAAATTAAAACAAGAAAAATTAAAAACAATAGTTGATAAATTAAGGAAAAAAATAGAGACAGAATCTCCAAAAATTGACAAAATCAGTCAACTAGAATTAAGAAAAAAAGAACTCATAGAATATGCAAAAGATGCAATTCGTGAAATTCAGCACGAAATTAGTGAAAATGAGCGTAAAATACGTGATTGTGAGGGCTGTTTTGAGCACGCAAACCTAAAAGAGGATTTAGAGTCAAAAATTCAAAAAGCAGAACAAGCAGTTGAAGAGGCATTAAAGAAAATTCAAGAGATGACTAGTCAGACTGCATCACTAACAGAAAAACAACTGCTTGCATCAAAATTACAGCTTAAAGACAATAAATGTCCCGTATGTGACTCTGATGTTGAAAAACTAAATCCACTTTTCCAAGAAGAGCATCTCAAACAAGAAATGATCATACTAAAAGAAAAAATTATTTCTGTAAAAAAAGAAAGAGAGGCATATGATCAGAAGAAGAAAGAATTCTCAGAGAAATTGCAAACCGCAAGAGATGCAGAAGCTACACTTAGGGCATACTCTATTGGGACACAAGAAGAATTAAAAAAAATCCAAAAAGATACAGAAACAAAAAAACAAAAAATTCCACTAACCAATGGAAATCTACTAGAAATATCACAAATAGATTCTCATGCAAAGATGATTTTTGAGAATATTTCAAAATTAGAGGTAGAGACAAAGGGATTTGATGAACAAGAATTTGTAAATCTCAAAACATCAGTAAATCAAAAACAGATAGAACTCTCAGATATAGATCAACAGATGGGTGCAATTTCTGAAAAGATTTTCAAAGGTGGAGAACAAATCAAAGTAATTCAAAGTGCAATATCAGAACTAGTAGTTGTAAAAGAATATGTGGCAAGTCTTGATGAGATTCAAGCTAGTGTGTTTAGCAGAGACGGGCCTGTTGCAACCAGTTTGAGATCATGGGCACTAAACACAATATCAGCTAAAGCTTCAGAACATCTTACATTGCTTAATACAAAAATTCAAAGGATTTCATTATCAGAAAAAACACGAGATATTTCTATTTCTTGTTATGCAAAAAATGAGGTATTAGAGTTAGAATCCCTTAGTGGAGGAGAGAAAGTGAGTGTAGCATTATCTTTACGACTAGGTATGGCTAGCCTTCTAGGAGCATCAAATCTTAATTTGATGATACTTGATGAGCCCACAACACATTTGGATGCAGAGAGGAAAAAATCACTAGTTGGAGTGTTATCTCAGTTATCAAATATTTCAAATTCAGAAACACCAATGCAATTTTTAATAATTACACATGATGCAGAAATTTTCGAGGATTCAACGGTAGAGCAAATTTACAAATTTGAATCATTAGAACAAGGAAGTAAAGTTACTGCTCTTTAACTAACATTAACAATTCCGGCCATCCAAGGATGGACATTACAGAAATAATCATAAGTTCCTGCAACATTAAACGTGTATTCAAAAGATTTACCAAATGTGAATATACTAGAATCAAATAATCCAGTAGCCCCTTCAGTAATTTTTCCACTTGTTACAGTATGTACAGTACTATCTTCATTAATCCAAGTCACGGTTGTACCAGATTCTACTGTAACTTCATAAGGCAAATAACATTCTAGAGTTGTTTCACATCCTGGTGCTCCAACACCCTTAGGAATTGAAATCGTAAGTGCCATTGAGGATTCTGGTTCTGATATTTCTTCTTCCATCATGGTTTCTTCTTCCATCATGGTTTCTGCTTCCATCATGGTTTCTGCTTCCATCATGGTTTCTGCTTCCATCATGGTTTCTGCTTCCATCATGGTTTCTGCTTCCATCATGGTTTCTGCTTCCATCATGGTTTCTGCTTCCATCATGGTTTCTGCTTCCATCATGGTTTCTGCTTCTTGTACGATAACTGTACCTTGCATCCAAGTATGGAGCATACAATAGTAAGGAACTTCACCTGCAGTATCTGGAACCCATTCAAATGAATCTCCAGACAATAGGACTTCTGAATCAAATGTACCACTTGGAGAAGGAGTAAATCCATCAACTGTTCCTGATGTGAATGTATGGACACCAGTAGTGTCAGTGTTTGTCATTGTTACAACACCACCAACATCAATTGTTGCAGTATTTGGAGTGTAACAGCCATCGACTACACAATCCTGGCCAAAGCCTGATTGTTCTACTGTTCCAATTGTCACTTCTGCATTATCTTCAAAAGTATCTGGTTTCTCTTCAACTGGTTGAGGTGTTGGTTCTAGATTAATAGAAATATCTTCAACAGGAACTATTCTTGGTTCAATAATATCACCAGGTTCTGCAGCAATCAATCCTAGAGATATTGCAACAAGAACACCAACTATAGCTATAATACCATAAGAGAAATTCATTTCATCCACCTGTTAACTTTGCAAACTTTTCGTTCTTACTTAACTTTTCCATAAACTGAATATTAGATAATGCTACGACTGCAGATTCAACGACTGATTTATCTGGATCGTTTAATGCTTTTTCCAGAGTTTCTTTTGCTTCTTTAGATCCAACAACACCTAAAGCAATAGCTGCTTCATGTCGTACAAACATACTTGGATCATTAAGGGTTGCATCATTTAGAGGAGGTATTGCACTAGGATAACACATCTGACCTAATGAGAATGCAGCCTCATGTCTTACCAATTCATTTTCATCATTTTTTAAAACTTTAGCAATATAGGGAATTTTATCTTCTCCACCAAAATCAACTAAAATACAGGTAGCCCTGGTCCTAACCACATAATCAGAATGTTCTAAAAGAGAAACAAAATACTCGGTATCTTTTTGTTCATATTTTGATTCCATTTCCGCAAAAAGTGCTAATCGATCATCAGTTACTGCCTGCAATTTGTTTTGAAACTTTCTGTGTCCTATATTAGGCTACTTGAAAAAAAATCTAAAATTAATTGAGATATGTATTTAATAGAAAAAATAAGAGAATTTGCTGTGAGTACAGTAATAGGTCAAAAAGCACCAAATTTTGGAGTTTCAGAGTGGATACAAGGAACCCCAACTAACTTTGATCAAGAAAAAGACCATGTTGTTTTATTGGAAGTCTTTCAAGTCAACTGTCCAGGTTGTTTTATGAATGCAATTCCAGATGCAATCAACATCTACAACAAATACAAAGATGAAGGAGTTAGAGTTTTAGGTCTTGCTACTGCTTTTGAAGATTTTGATAAAAACACATTAGAGAATTTAAAAATGCTTGCAGAAACTGGTGAAGTAATTGGAGAAACAAAAGATGCACTTTCAATGTATGGTAAATTACAAGATAGTAACAAGTTATCTTACAAGATTCCATTTCCATTAGGAATGGATAATCTAACAAAGACTACAGGAGAAATTACTCAAGATAAAATCATGGAGTTTATTTATCCGCAGATTCCAGAATTTGATTCACAGCCAGAGGATTACAGAAATCAAATTATTCAAAGAGTCAAAAATCACATGAAATCAAAAGAATATTCAGCTGAAACATTTGAGAAATTTTCCCTTCAAGGTACACCATCAGCCATTTTAGTTGACAGAAAGGGAATTCTTAGAGATGTGTCATTTGGACAATCAGGACACATAGAAGCAATGATTCAAAAATTACTTAATGAAGACTAAATCAACTTATCAAAATAACAGCTACTGATAGAATAACAACTATAGCAAATCCACTAATTAGAGCAATTTTGGGATTATCCATACTTGTTGATTTTGTTTGCCTTGTTTTGATAGATTTTGGCCTGTTCTATATCATCTAATTCAGTCAGGTAAATATCTGCAAGTTGCTGAGGAGGGTAAAAATCATTTGGTTTGAGTTTGGACATTTTTTTTAAACATTCAATTTTTTTTTCAGTATCAGATACTTCTACATAGCATCCATACAAATCAAGTAGAAGAGCGGAATCATCAGGAGTAGCATCTAATTTTTTTTCTAATCGCACAATCTTTTCATGGGTTTTTTGGAGATATTCTTGACTAGGGAAATTTTGTTTTAATTCCATACTTTTTTTGAGTTTATCTAAAAATCCCATTTTCTAAACCTCAGTTATTTAATCTTGATTTTTGTAATAGAGATTGATTACTTTATCTACTACCACATTGGTATCATGATCTTTTTCTGCACTAACAAGAAGTAAATAATCATCACCCAAATAAAATGAAAAGCGTTTAATCGCATCATATTCAGCCAAGGTGTATTTTGTTTTGCCAAGGACTTTTGCAGTATCTTTACGTGCTTTCCAATGAATAATTGAAAGATTAACCAAGTCATTTTGCATACGTTCTGAAAGTAGATTTTCTAATCCTTCGCGCATACCACCTGCAACACAGACAGCCCATTCATCATAAACAGAAGCAAATCTAATTTTAGGATCTGCATCTAAAATTTGTGAGCAAAATTTTTCATAATCCAATGATTATTCATGTATTCCGAATTATTAGAATGTTATTTTCGTTTTTTTATCTTCATTATGATATATGCTACAACAATAACCAAAGAACCTACCAAAATCCACCATCCAAAAGAATCATCAAAAGTTTCTCCTTTTTGTAATGCAGTATCAATGAATTTTGGTTCTGTTACGACTCTTTCAATCAAGCCATCAAGATAAGTAGTTCCAAAAATTTCTATGGTATTATTTCCAGAACCTGTAAAATTCAAAGTTACAAAAGAAATTTTTTCATTAGATTTCACCTTTGGAAAATATTCTTGTTCATTAAGATAAAACGTGAAATTTCCTCCCAATAGATTTTTAGGAATAATAACTTCGCCTAAATTATTTTCCAACCCACTATCAATGTAAAGTGTTAATCTTTTCATATCCTTATCAAAATCAAAATCCTGTATGGCAAAATTAGTGACAGTCTTAACTTCAAATGTATAACCGCTTGTCTCAACATCAAGATTATTTACCAATCCAGTTGCATCAGAAAGCGCACCAAATGCAGGATTAACTACTAAAAGGAAAAGTAACGGAATAAGTAAAGATAATTTCAATTTATGCAGCTTGAGGTACTCGTTTGTTTAATTCTTTATCTTGAGCAATTCTTGGATGATCTGGATCTGCTAAGATAACTTCAAACCAATAGTGTTTTCCATCTTTGTAGATAAAGTAAGAACCCAAAAGTTTCATGTTTGGATATCGTTCAAGAACTCTTCTATCTGCAACTGTTTTCATATCATCGTCAGCCTTGATTCTTGTAACACCAAGATGTTTTGGTCTTCTTCCACCTCGAGGTCTTTGTTTTCTCATACCACCAGTTCCAACTCTCATTCGAACAACAATGATGCCTTGTTTTGCTTTGTAACCTAATCTTCTAGCCCTTTGTAATCTGCTTGGTTTTTCGATTCTAGTAATAGCGTTTTGTTTACGCCATCGAACTACACGTTCACGTAGTTCAGGGGCATTTTCTTTCCAAAGTCTTATCCATGTCTGGTCTTGATAACTAGGCATATCGGGCATAGTAAAATCCCCTTTAATAACTGTAAATCGAGGTAAGTCCTAAGCATCGCTAATCAATTAAAATTCTCCTTGAGTGATGAATCACAATTCACACACCCAAAGAGTTTGCTTCCGCAGAAAACTCGATAAATTAAGGTTGTAAAAGATGTTAAAAAGGATTTCTCAGTATTAGTTTGAGATTTTTATTGAGCCATACTAGTGTGAAAAAAGATGAAAATCAAAATTAGAATTTTATCCTTGATTTTGGCAATAAGTTTTGTATTTTTGCCAGCAGTTTATGCAGAATCATCAGTTACCATCATAATGGAAAAAACAACATACAGTTATTGTGAAAAATTATTCTATACAATTGAAGTTTCAGAAGTTACAGGAGAGCCTGCAATTATCCACATTAGAGATGAGACAGGTAAAGAAAGTAGTGCAATTCCAATTCCAATTACAGATTTACAAAATCCAGTTCCTTCGTTAATTGCTTTTGAAAAGGAAATATTTCCGTTAGGAAAATATTTTCTTGATGTAGAATATTCAGGTGCAGAATTTACAGCAGAATTTAATTTAATTGATTCAGATAATATTTGCATTCCAGAATTGATAAAACAATTTTTGATAGAATGGCTTAATGATAAAATATCAGATGGATATCTAATGGATGCATTTCAAAAATACATAGATGCAAAATTAGTTGACATTCCTTTTGAGATTAATAATGAAAATATTCATGAAATAGACATACCAGATTGGGTAAAAAATATAGGGTTTTGGTGGGTTCAAGGAGGAATTTCAGACAAAGATTTTGCTCATGCGATAAATTATCTTTTAGATGAAAATATTATTTCATATCCAATAGAAATTGAAAATGAAATATGAATAAACATACAATTATCACAGCAATAGCAATAGTAGTAATTATAATTCCATTTGCTTATTCGGCACTAAGTGTTGTAGGAGCACAACAATTAGAGTACAGATGGGATAATCCAGGGGAATTTACTTTCTTTACAATGTTAAATCAAGGTGAAATGGAATTTTGCAATACTATACCATTTTGGATTAGTTTTGAAAAATTTGAAATTTCATCATTTTATCAATCAGAACATTTGGGTTCATTTGTAGTTCAACCAATAACAATCAATCCATATTCTTCAGTAGTAGAAGATGGAATTTTTACAAGTGAGGGAATGGCTGAAGCTCAGCATATTTTCATGACTTTTGATTTTATGTTTAATGGCGGAAATATCAGACTTGATCCTAACCAGTTTATCATTCTAATAAGCACAGATACTCCAATATTAGGAATAATTCCATATTCATCTACAACTCAGGTTTCAGGATTTGAATTTGATAAAATGATGAATGCTGAAGACTTGTCTTGTGATTAATCTCTATTCTTACTAGCTTTAGACATTAATCCCAAAATAATTCCAATTATTCCTGCAATCACAAATGCTGCAGCAACTCCTACAATCAATTCTTTACCTATTCCTTTAACTGAAGTACCAGATGATTGGGAAGATGAATCAAGAACACATGCCCCATCTTTGAGAATAGTTCCAGGACCACATCTTTCATCTAAAACACAAGCACCATCTTTGAGAATGGTTCCAGGACCACATTGAGTTTGTGGGGTTTCTACAACTGGTTCTGGTGTTTCTACAACTGGTTCTGATGTTTCTACAACTGGTTCTGATGTTTCTACAACTGGTTCTGATGTTTCTACAACTGGTTCTGATGCAGGAGCACCAAATACAGAACCTATGATTTCTACATCTTCTGTTCCTGATGGTAATTCAATACTCAAAGTTCTGCTTTGGGATGTTGTTTCAGTTTCAGTGAAACTAGGTTCATCACCATCTGCTAAAATAATAAAATCATCATCTAGTCCTTCAAAAGTAGAATCAAAAAAAGATCTATCAAATGTAATATCTAATGTTCCAGAAGAATCAGTTACATCTACAGTAAAGATTAAGGAAATAAAATCAGTATCAGCTTCAACTCCAGTTACAGTCATTCCTGTTACAGTGTACTCAACATCAAAAGAATTTCCCTCAACATCTACAGACATAGTTTCTGCATAGACTAGTGCAGTAGAAATCATTGTAAAGAGAATTAAGCCAAGTGAAATTTTCAATAAGGAATTAACATTAAGAAAATGCTTTAGTTTTTCAGACTCTAGTTTGCCCATACCAGGATTATTCAACACAGTATGAAATCCTCCGAAAGGGTGTTAAAAATGAAGAGACGATAATAAATCACGTATGAGTCAATTTTTTTACTTGTTTTTAAAGTTCAGGCAGAAATTATAAGATTAGATCACGCCTCGAAGTATCTGAATAATTTTTTCAGCAATTACATTTGCAGCCAAAGACTGAGCCTCTTTTGTTTGAGAACCAATATGTGGTGTTAAAATTACATTGTCTAGTTCTGCCAATTTAGTTCCAATAGCAGGTTCTTTTTCAAATACATCCAAAGCTGCACCACCAAGTGTACCATTTTTGAGAGCATCATAAAGAGCATCTTCATCAACAACTCCACCCCTAGAGGTATTGATAATTTTTGCAGTCTTTTTCATTGTAGACATTTTTTGAGCATCAAGAAGATGATATGTGGAATCTAACAATGGAACATGAATTGAAATATAATCAGAACTTTGCAAAAGTGTATTCAAGTCAGCTTTCATTAAACCAACTTCTTTTGAAAATTCTTCGTCAATAGGAATTACATCATATCCAATAATATTCATGTTAAGTGCACGTGCAAGTCTTCCCAATCTTTTACCAATATTTCCTAAACCAATAATTCCAAGATATTTTCCTCTAAGTTCTGTTCCCTTCAATTCTTTTTTGAGCCACTGTTCATTTCTAATTGCCCTATCACCTCTCGCTGTTTGTCTTGCCAAAGATAACATTAAACCTAAAACTAATTCAGCTACTGCATTCATTGCACCTTCTACTGCATTAATCACACGAATATTTTTTGTCTTGGCTGCTTCTTGGTCTACATTATCAAGTCCAACCCCAACACGAGCAATAATTTTACAATTTTCTGCCTTTTCAATCATCTCTTTAGTAATAGTGGTTCGACTTCTGACAATTACAATATTAAAAGTAGAAATCTTTTCTAGAATTTGCTCAGCAGTAATTGTGGGCTCATAAGAGACTTTCAAACCGTTATCTTCTAAAATTTTGTTTAGTATTGGATCTACCTCATCACAAATTAAAACAGAATCTTCAAACCCCATGAATGATTGCCTTTATTCACCGAATATAATCATTATGAGTTAAGTAATAAAAAATAAGAAAAAGATTGAAGTTAGTACCTATCTATGGTACTGGTGGTAATGTTGGTATTACTTCCCATAAAGGAATCATACCGGCATCTTTCATTTCAGAAACTACATCATCGGTGTAAAGACCATGAATGTTTACTGCTGGATGTGCAATACTGTTCATTCCCATTGGTGGGACAGCATCACTTGGGTTGCCTAATGCGTATGCATATGAAGGAACAGGATCAGTTAAGATACCTGCATCAATCAATCTTGGGTTTAATCCAAATGGATCACCTGCTACGAAAAGACCAATGCCGCCAGTGTAAATTGCTGCATAGTCGTGGTTTACGAGTGCATAAGCTCCTGGTTCATCAAAGACCAAATCTACAATCATGTTCTGTGAACCTCCGAGTAACCATGTTTCAGTTGCTGCGGATTGAACTCTATTGCCTTGTGTAACTCTGTCAAGTATTTCTCCAACAATGTGGAAAAACAATGGCTCATTACCATGGTTTTCAATAAAGAGTCTTACATGTTGATCATTTTCAACATACAAAAGTTGTGATTGCATATTTTCTTGTTCAAGACCATTCCATGGCTGTGCTACAAAGATGTTTGAATCAGCATCACCCTTTAGAAGTATGTTGTGCAACATGTTTGGAACATAAGCAAATTGGATACCATTAACAACTGTTGCAGAGTTATGATGTTGGAACATTGCTCCTGCATCATAATTGCCCATATCATCAAGGTACAATTGGTTGAACTGTAGTTGGAACTCTAATGCGTCTGCATCGTAGAACTGTCTATCTAATTCACCGCTGCCGCTTGTTTTCTCTACCATTAATTTCTTGTATCCATTGGCTGGATCAACAATTGCAATTCCGTACATGCCGGAAAATACGTGTTGGTCCATTCCAACTAAGTGAACACCAGAACAGTGATATTTGAAAACACCTGCGGATTCTGCAATGTAACAGTATTGACTTGTTTCTCCAGGAGTAACGGAGTCAAAAGCTAATGCTGTCATTTGTGATGCGTGCATGTCGTTACCGTGACCAGTAACTTCATCAGCTGGAATTGAAAGTGTCATTTGTACGACATCGCCTTGTGTAACTCTTAGTGTTGGTCCTGGAACTTGTCCACTAAAGGTCATGGCGTTGTATGTTTTTCCTCCCATAATTGGAAGTTCAACACTTTCACCAGTTAGATTGAACTCAACTACGTTGCGTCCAGTATCTGCAAGTGCACCACAATCAGTTTCTGCGAATGCTTGAGGCATTACTAGCTGTAAACCGCCCATTTGATGGATTTGTTCCATCACATCGACATCCATTTTTGAGACATCTAGTGATTGTCCAGCAATCTGGGTTTGTGTGTATGTGCTTCCGAATAAGGTTGCTCCCATTACAGCTACTGCTGCAATAGTAAAGAGCATACTAACACGCTTATTCATAATCCATCGTGACTTACGATTCCTATATAATAATTCCCATTCCGCATGTTATGAAATTATGAAATCATCTAAAAAAGAATGAATAATAGGAGATAATGTGTGATAAAATCAGCATGAAATTTCGATTAGACCAAGATTCACTTGGAAAAGTCAAAGTCCCATCTGATGCATATTATGGAGCATTTACTGGTAGAGCAATCCAACAATATCACGTCACAGGAAATAAAAGCCATGAAAATTTGATCAAATCCTTTGTAATGATTAAACGATCTGCAGCTTTGGCAAACATGAAGACAAAAGCAATTGATACAAAGCGTGGAAAGGCAATAGTTTCTGCATGTGACAAAATCTTGTCTGGAAAGCATGTTGATCAATTTGTAGTAGATATGATCAATTCAGGGGCAGGAACTGCATTTAATATGAATTCTAATGAAGTTATTGCAAATGTTGCACTAGGAATACTACACAAAAAGAAAGGACAATACCAGTTTTTACATCCAAATGATCATGTCAACATGTCACAATCAAGTAATGATACATATCCAACTGCTATGCATGTAGCAATTTTGATGAACCTTAAAGAAACAATTCCAGCTATTGACACTTTGATAAAATCACTATCTAAGAAGGCAAAACAGTTTTCATCATTTAAGAAAATTGGAAGAACACATCTAATGGATGCATTACCAGTAACACTAGGTAGTGAATTTGCAGCTTATGCAACATCGATTACAAAAGCAAGAAATGCAATTGTTGCATCACAAAAAGAATTACAAAATGTTGCTCTTGGTGGAACTGCTGTAGGTACTGGTGCAAACACACCAAGAGGTTACAGAAAGATTGCAGTAGTTGAACTTGGAAAAATTTCTAAACTTTCACTAAAATCTGAAAAAGATATGCAGCATGGATTGCAAAGCAAATTTGCAGTTGCAAACACGTCAAGTTCTTTACGAAACTTGGCAATAGAAATAGGAAAGATTGCAAATGACATCAGACTGATGGCATCAGGTCCAATTGCAGGATTAGGTGAGATTGGAATTCCGGCAGCACATGCAGGTTCATCTATCATGCCTGGAAAAGTAAACCCATCTTTAGCTGAATGTATGAATATGATTTGTTTTAACATAATTGGAAACGACACAGCAGTTTCATATGCTGCACAAGGTGGACAGTTTGAGCTCAATGTAATGTTGCCTGGAATGCTAAAGTGTATGCTAGAATCAACAGATATGCTCAAAAATTTCTTGCCAATCTTTTCTGCAAATCTAATTGATGGACTTACTGCAAACAAAAACAAATTACGTAAAGATATTGAAAATAGCCCAGTTATCGTTACGTTGTTAACTCCAAAAATAGGATATCTAAAATCTGCAGAACTCTTCAAAGAATCACTAAAGACTGGAAAAACTATCAGGGAGTTAGTTGTTTCAAAGAAACTACTAAGTAACAAAGAAATTGATTCTTTATTCGGATAGATTATGGCAAAGATTTTCGTAGAAGCTTATGGATGTTCTGCTAGCTTTGCAGATTCAGAGATGATTTCAGGTTTAATTCTAAACGGCGGACATACTTTAGTCGATAATTCCTCAGAGTCAGATCTAAACGTGGTGGTCACATGTTCTGTCAAAGATGCAACTGCAAACAAGATGATTCATAGAATAAAATCATTGAAATCAAGACCATTAGTTGTAGCAGGATGTTTTCCTAAAGCCGAACAAAGTACTGTCGAAAGATTCACTGAAAATGCTAGTCTACTAGGACCAAATTCGCTGGGAAAAACACTTCAAGTAATTGATTCAACACTAAATGGTAGAAAACAGATTGCATTAGAAGATTCTGATCTATCAAAAGTGGGACTACCAAAAGTCAGACTAAATCCAGCGGTAGGAATTGTAGAAATTGCAAGCGGATGTATGAGTGAATGTACATTTTGCCAGACTAAATTATCCAAAGGAGATCTTTCAAGTTATAGATTAGGAGATATTGTAAGACAAGTTCAAACAGAAATCAAAGAAGGATGTAAAGAAGTCTGGTTGACATCTACAGATAATGGATGTTATGGATTTGACATTGGAACTGACTTACCATCATTAGTAAATGCAGTTACAGAAATTCCAGATGATTTTATGATTAGAGTTGGCATGATGAACCCAATGTACATGCCAAGAATTAAAAAAAATCTGATGGAATCTTTTGATAATGACAAAGTCTTCAAATTTCTCCACATTCCAGTACAAAGTGGAAGCGACAAAGTATTACATGATATGAAAAGAGGTCATACTGTTGACACTTTCAGGGAAATTGTAAAAAAAGTAAAAGAGAGATTCGGAGAGTTCACCATATCAACTGATGTGATAGTTGGATTTCCTTCAGAAACTGAAGAAGATTTTCAAAAAACAGTAAACCTGCTTGATGAAACAAAACCAGAGGTAGTGAATCTATCCAGATATAGTATAAGACCAGGTACTGAAGCAGCTGAATGGGAACAAATCGATGTTGCAGAAGTTAAACGAAGAAGCAAGATAATTTTTGAGCAGATCAACAAAATGTCTATAGAAAATAACAAAAAGTGGATCGGGTGGACAGGTAAAGTTCTATTTGATGAAAAGACAGAAGACGGAATCAAAGGTAGAAACTTTGCATACAAGCCTGTCTTTGTCCGAAATGAAGTAGATATTGGTCAATCCCATACAGTTAAAATTACTGATGTCACTGTAAACAGTCTTCTTGGAAAGATCGCAAGCTAAATTTTTTAGATCTAAAATTTGATTAAAAAAACGTAAGAAGGTTTTTTATCTAAATCAGAGAAAAGTATCTGAAATGAGCTTTCAAGTAAAAGAACCAATCCTAGTCATAGGTTTAGGTGGCGCAGGCTCAAAATTAGCAGTTCAAGCAAAAGATTCCATTAATTCTGATTGTCTAATAATTAGTAATGATGCAAAAGACTTTTCATCAGAGAATCCATCTATTCGCGTTTCAACAGATTCAGTGGTTAATCCATCTGTTCAATTAATCAGAGGCTCAACTTACAAGGTTGCAGATGAAATAAAATCAAAGATTGCAGGTTATTCCACAGTAATCTTGATGAGTAATTTAGCTGGAAAAGCAGGCTCAGCCATAGCACCGGTAGTATCAAAGATGTGCAAAGAATCCGATAAGGGATTAATTTCATTTGCAATTATGCCTTTCAAATATGAAAAAGACAGAATTTTCAATTCTGGAGTATCTCTAAAAAGAGTTAGAGAAAATTCTGAATGTACAATTGTACTTGATAATGATTCATTACTTGAGAGTAACCCAGATTTGAGTCCTAAAGCATGCTATGATATTGCAAACTCTGCAGTTATGCACGTAGTAAAATCACTAGAGTCATCAGATATGTCTGCTGAGACAAACATACTCACAACAAGCAAAGAAGGACAAAATATTGAAGATTCACTAAGAGATTCACTAAAAATGCTCTATGGAAACGCCCCACCAAATGCAGTAAAACGCTCAATGTTGTATGTAGTTGGAGGAAACAATATTCCTGTAGGAGTCTTAAACTCAATTACAAGTCTTACAAGCGGAATTCTAAATGAGAGTAATTCACAAGTAGATATGACATCAACTTCTGATGAATCCAAAGTAGTAATGTTATCTTCTATTCAAGGAATGACAAAGTTTGACAACTACGACCCACTTGGAATGATTCCACAAGAAGACACACTTGATTGGCCTACACCAGATTGTAGTATCGACTGTAAATTAGACCTATACCAATTAGAATAAAATAATTTTTTAAAATTATAATTTTTTTGAAAGAATTATTATTTTGATTTTTTCTTTGGTGCTTCTTTAGCTGGTTTTTCTTTCTTTGGTGCTTCTTTAGCTGGTTTTTCTTTCTTTGGTGCTTCTTTAGCTGGTTTTTCTTTCTTTGGTGCTTCTTTAGCTGGTTTTTCTTTCTTTGGTGCTTCTTTAGCTGGTTTTTCTACTTTATTTTCAACTTTAGCAGTTTCTACAACTGGTTTTTCTACTTTATCTTCAATAATTGGTTCTACTTTATCTTCAACTTTTTTGGTTTCTTTTTCAGGAGTTACTGCAGATTCTACTTCTTCAGTATATTGAGAAACAAGAACATAACCTTCATCAGTTTTACTCATTCTAACTCTAATTTTTCTTGGAGGACTTCTAACACCTTTAGCCCAAACTTGATGAGCTAATTCTTCTTCAATTTTGATTGTCTCCACTTTCATGTGATGACGGGCAAATTCTTTAATCATGTTAATTGCTCTAACGGCTCTATGTTGTGATTGCGAAAGCTTGACTTTACCTAGATTAATTGTGTAAACTCTTTCTAATTCTTGAGACATCTATCCTACCTCCACATCAGTTGATCTCCAAGCTCTACGCTTTGGATTTGTTCTAACAGATCTCTTTGTTTTGAGAATTATCCAAGCTGGTACTGGTGATGCCTGTCTTGTCTTTTTTAACAGACGAATTTTTCTTGGAGAGGACTTACGTGTAGCCATAGATTTTCAGGCACGGGGAGCTCTTTTTAAATGAATCTCAGGAATTGAGTAGATTTTGTATTTGTTTTAGAATTCTAGCTGATGCTCCCCATATTGTTTGATTTTGATATTCAAAAGTATACATTTCTTGAATGATGTTATGAGATGGATCTGGATCATGTGCCATAGTTTTCAAAAATGGTTCTAATGAGATATGAAAAATTTTTTCAACTTCAGCGTTTGCTGCAAGTGTAGGAATCTTATCAATAACTGAGATGAATGGTAAAATCAAAAAACCAGAATTCAAAGTAACAACAGGTTCTAGTTGACCAATTACCTGGTCTCTAGAAATTGTTAGTCCAATTTCTTCACTAGTTTCACGTAATGCAGTTTCTAGAAGATCTGAATCATCAACATCTAATTTTCCACCGGGAAATGAAATTTCACCTGCATGAAATTTCATATGTTTAGGTTTTTCAGTCATTACAACAATTGGTTCATCGCCATAGATGACTACAAGTACTGATGCTAATCTGTAGTTTCCTTCAGTTTCTAGTTTAGGATGGATGGAACTTGAAAGTGTTGATTTTAAATCATCTAAAAGCATCTTGTTTCTTTCCCACTATTCCACATTGGTTTTGGTATTCAAAGGTTTTAACCAAGGATTGAAAAAATGACAATATGACAATAAGGTATGAAGCTAATCCACCAAAGATTTTGCCCGGAGTGAATACAAATGAATCAATTGAAAAATTTATTAAAAAAATAAAAATTATTTCAAAAAAATGTGATGCAATACATCTTACTGAAAATGTATTAGGGCATCAAAGAGTCTCACCGATCGAAGTCGGAGAGATCATTAGGAGAGAAATACCAGATATTCCAATTACAGTTAGTCTAAGAGTTAGAGATAAGAGTGAAAAAGAGATTTCAGGATTTGTAGAGAGTTGCATCTCAATAGGCTTTTCCGGAATTTTGATACTAATGGGAGATCCATCACAGACAGGGAATCAAGACTCAGGTCAAATTCCAAGTAGAATTGTAAAGAATCTAAAAGAACAGAGTATTGATTCAAAAATTGATTTGTATCTTTCAATTTCAAATAAACCAGATTTTTCTAAAATTAGAAAAAAATTAGAGGCAAATCCTAAAGGATTCATGACACAAGTAGTTCAGAATATAAAACAAGTTCAAAATCTCTCCGACAATCTAAAAGGATTTTCAGTAATTCCAATCATACTATTTCCTTCTGAGAAAAATGAAAAATCAGCAAAATTTTTGAATCTAGATTTATCAGCATACAATCAAGGCTTTGAAAAGTTTGTGAAAAAAGCACATGAAATTACAGGAGATGTATTGATTACATCACCAAGTGACTTTAATGGTCTCAATGAATTTTTAGAAAAAAGAGTTTAGTTAATCAAGTAAAGTCACAATACAAAGTATTTTGCTTTTGGATGATGAATAACAATTGCTGCAGTTGATTGTTCAGGAATGATCTGTCCGGATTCAGTTAAGGTCATTCCAGATTTTTCAGGTTCTAAAAGTTTCCACACCAAACTATGTTGAGATACATCTGGGCAGCTAGGAAATCCCCAGCTATATCTTAGTCCACCTTGTTCCAAGTTTAATTCAGATTTTATTTTTTGATTAACCCATTGAGCCAAGGCTTCTGCTACTTCAACTGCCAATCCATGCAGATAATACGCATCAGTATACTTGTCTTCTTTATTCCATTGTTCAATAATATCAGCCACCTTATTTCCTACAGTTACTGATTGGAATGCAACTACATCATCTTGACCAAAATAATCAGTCAAACACAGATGTTCAGGTTTTGTAGAACGTGGAAAATCAAACTCTACATCACCATTAGAATGCTTAACTAATAATTTTCTGTCGTTATTATGACATCTAAAGTATCCATAAACAATTTCAGGCTCAAAGAGTTTTTCTCTAATTATTCGAATTTTCCACTGGTTTAACAAGTCTTCATGTTCATCTTCTGATTCAGAACCTGCTTTTCCTCTAAGACCCCAAGATAATTTGAATAACGATTTTTTGTCAATCATAGTCCAAACTTCATCCATTTTAATTTGCTCGGCCTTTAGACGAATTGGTTTGCCAATACTTGGAGGAGTTGGTGCTTGTACTGGTTTTATCTCACTCTTTGGAATAGTTGCAGGATCTATTGTTGCAGTAGATTTTTCTTTCCAATTTTCCATCTTTTCTTTCCATTCAGCTAAAAGTTTTGGCTTATCATCTGAAACTAGAGTATCCATTGTTTTGAGTCCTTCAAACATTGTATTACAATAAAACACACCTGACTCGTAAATTCCATCATTTTTTGCTATTCGGTTAATGTAATTACTGTTAATTGCAGCACCACCACATAATATTGGAATGTTCATTTTATTTTTTCTTGCATGTTCTACGAAAAACTGCATCTGCTTTGATGTAGAAACCAATAACGCAGATAATCCTATAGCATCAGGATTGACTTCATCAATTTTTTCTAAGAATTTTTGTAATGGAACTTGTTTTCCTAAATCATATACTGTATAACCATTATTTTGAAAAATTGTCTTTACAAGATTTTTTCCAATATCATGTACATCACCATAAACTGTTCCTAAAACAAGTTTACCTTTACTTGATCCTTCTTCTTTTAGCAGATATTTTTCAAGATCACCAACTGCGGCTTTCATACATTCAGCTGACTTTAGCACAAACGGCAAGATTAATTCTCCTGCACCAAATTTATCCCCAACTTCTTTCATTGCAGGAAGCAAATCTTCATTGAGAGTCTTAATTGCACTATCATGTGTGACTTCAGGAAGTACATCTAGAGACAAAATCCCATCATTGTCTTTGATGATTTCATTTTTGCCTAGCTTATCTGCAATTGCAGATACAACATCATTTTGAATACCATCTTTGAGTCTATTTAGAATTCTATAGTGAACACGTTTTCCAGGAGGCCAAGAAGGATCAACATCAACTTTTTTGGTACTAGTACTTGTAGAACCAGTTTTTTCAAAATAAGAAATTAAATCAGATAAAGCATCTGGATGTGTATTAAAGATTAGATCATCTACAAGTTTTTTCTCTTTCTCATCAATTTCACCATACGGAACAATCTCTTTGGCATTTACTATAGCTGAATCAAGTCCAGCCTTTACGGCATGATACAAAAATGCAGAATTTAGAATTTTTCTAGCATATGAAGTTAGGCCAAAGCTAATGTTACTAAGACCCAAAGTAGTAAATGAGTTTGGAAATTTTTCTTTAACAAGACGAATTCCCTCCAGAGTATTTTTTCCTGCATCAAGAAATTCATCTTCACCTGTTGCTAAAGTAAATGTAAGAACATCAAAAATAAATTGTTCAATTTTTAAACCATATTTTTTTCCGGTTTCATAAAGAAGTTCAGCTGTCTCTACTTTTTGTTGAGAAGTTTTTGCCATACCATTTGGACCAATACATAATGAAATAGCAGGCAATCCATACTTTGCCATTAGTGGCGCTAGTTTTGCAAATCTACTACCATCCCCTTCAAGATTAATTGAATTAATTATTGGCCTGCCTGGAATTTGTTGTACAGATGATTCAATAACTTCAGGATCAGTTGAATCAATTACAAGAGGTGCATCAATTTCTAAACTAATTCTTTTTACAAGATTTAACATAAACTCTCGTTCATCAGAACGTTCAGTTGTTGCTACACAGACATCAAGACAGTGAGCACCATCTTCAACTTGGGTTCTTGCCAAGTCAACTAAACCATCATAATCATCAGCTAGAACTAACTGTTTTGCTTTACGAGAACCTTGTGTGTTGATTCTCTCGCCAATAATTAAAGGAGCTGGAATCTGTTTTAGATCAACTGCTTTTAGTGCAGAACTTACTCTAGGAGTACTCAATATTGTAAAATCACCACAGTTTTTCTAAATACTTAACCCTTGATAGAGTTGGCTTTTTCGTCAATTACTTTTCTTAGTACTTTGATGTGTTCAGGACCTGTCCCACAACATCCACCAATAATTCGAACTTTTTTGTATTGATCAAGAAAGTCGCCTAGTGCATTTCCCATCATTTCAGGAGTCATCTTGTAAACTGCTTGTCCTCCTTGATTTTCAGGCATACCAGCATTTGGAACTACCAAGAGATTATGTTCATTTTGCTCATCAAGCCATCTTACACTTGGATTCATCTCAATTGGACCAGTTGAGCAATTCAATCCAAATACATCAATTCCCATATCAGAAACAGTTGTGTATGCAGCTTGGATGTTTGTTCCAAGTAACATCTTACCGTATTGATCCAAAGTAGTATTGGAAATTATCGGAACTTTCTTGCCAGTTTTCTTAATTGCATTGTGACATGCCTCAATTACTAATTTTACTTCCAAGATATCTTGACTTGTTTCAATAAGTAATGCATCAACACCACCAAGAATCAATCCTTCTGCTTGTAATTCAAATGCTTCTTTAATTTCATCAAGAGGTTTTAGACCTAGATCAGGATCATTTGAACTAGGAAGATAACCTGTTGGACCCATAGAACCAATTACATATCGTGGTTTATCAAAATATTCTTTACAAGTTTCAGATGCTAGTTGTGCAATTTTTTTGTTAAACTCTACTGTTTGATCACCAAAACCATATTCATTAAGTTTAATTTTGTTTGAACCAAAAGAGTTTGTTTCAATACAATCAGCTCCTGCATCTAAATAATTTCTATGAATCTGTTTAATCCAATCAGGATGTGTTTCTACTAAACCATCATTAAAACCATCTTGGTTGTTTGGAAAGTCTTCTGGTTTTGGATCATACTTTTGAATTTCAGTGCCCATTGCACCATCAAAAAGCAAAATTCTATTTTGTAATGCATCTAAGAATGGTTCTTTTTCTGTCAATTTGTTTTTGAAATGATTTTGGATAGTTTAACTCTTTTCAGAAAAATACATGACACCGAGGGTGATGATACGTATGTTGAAATTAGGTGGAAGGTGATTTAACGTACATTTATGCAAAAGATTCAAGTAAACAATCTAGTTCGCAGTGCAACCTTTTTTCAGCATGCTGGAATCTCAATTGTTTTTGTATTCATGCCTATTATTGCAAAGGGCGTCACAGATTCTATTTTTGAGATTGGACTTATTGTAGCCTCATTTAGCTTTGCTCAGATTTTATCTGAAATCTATTTTGGTAGACATTCAGACAAGAAAGGAACCAGGCTCAAATTCATAAGAATTGGCTTCATAGGATGTGCTGCAGCCTTTGGGTTACACTATTTTGCAGATGATATCACTTTGATGTTTTTAGCTAGAATTGGAGCCGGAATTGCAAGTGGAATTATGATTCCTGCAATGATTGCTTACGCATATGAAGCAAATGTTGATAAAAAAAGAGTAGCAACTGTAATTTCATTTCATGCACTAGGATGGCTTGCCGGAATTGCTGCAGCCGGAATTGCAAATGATCTAAAATTAATTTTCATAATTAGTGCTGTTTCATTTATTATTGGATTAATGTTTACAATAAAGTTACCAAATCCAACACAAGAAAAAGAGTTAGAATCAGGAACCACTAAAAAAGTTATTTCAAAAAATAAATTTCTTTTCTTATCGCTATTACTAAGACATATTGGAGCAGCAGCTGTATGGACTATACTTCCAATAATGTTAATGGAAAAATTAGGTGCTGAACTTTATCAAATATCAATTATCTATGTTGCAAATACGTTGACTGCATTTGTCTTGATGAACTTGATGGCAAGTAAAATCAACATTTCAAATGTAACTAAATTCAAAATTGGTATTGGTTGTACCATATTTGTATTTGTAGGATTGTCAGTAATCACAGATTGGTGGATGGCAATGCCGTTTATGGCACTTGTTGGTGGAACTTGGGCATTTTTGTTTATTGGTGGAAATTTCCATCTAATGGAGAATAATCCACGTTCAACATCAACTGGAATTTTTAGCTCTACATTATCAATTGCAACAGTTGTTGGACCTGTAATTGCAGGAAGCATAGCATTTGCATTTGATTATGTTACAGTAATGTATTTTGCAATTGCAATTATTGCATGCGCATTTGTAGTATCATTAAAAGTTAAAAAATAGAGATTATCTTAATCCCCATCGAGACATTACTTTGTTTTCTACTCTTTTGAAGACAATTCCATCAACTACAAGGCCAATTGACATTATCACAAGCATTATTCCAATGACTTGAGATACATCGTTTAGAGAACGACCAGCATTAAGTAAGAATCCTAATCCAAGATATGAAAACAACAGTTCTGCACCAATTAAGCCTCTCCAAGCAAATGCCCATCCTTGTTTGAAACCTGAAATCATGTATGGGAATGCTGCTGGAATCAATACCGCAGTAACTAACTGGCTTCCTTTTGCACCCATATTTCGAGCGGCTTCAATAAAGTGTGGATCAATGTTTTTGACTCCAGTGTAGGTGTTTATTGTAACTGCAAAAATTGCCCCAATTGCAGTAACAAAAATTATTCCACCATCTGTTAGTCCAAACCATAGAATTGCAAGTGGAACCCATGCAATTGAAGGAATGGATTGTAATCCTAAAACTAAAGAACCAACAGTTTGGTTGATAACTTCAACTCTAGCCATGAAAATTCCTAAAACAACACCACCAGCTATAGCAATTGATAGCCCAATAGTCAATCTCCACATGCTACTTGCAATTCCATAAAATAGACTACCATCTGCTGCACCATATGCCAAATCTTCAGCTACTTCGTAAGGAGATGGAAAAATATTATCAGGCCAAACGCCAGCCATAGAAATAATTTGCCACACTACAATGATTCCAATGTAAAATGCCAGTCTATGAGGTATGAAATTTTTTGCCATAGTTATCACTCTTTGCTTTTCTTTACCTCGGGTCTAAGTTCTGCTAAGATTTCTTGTTGGAATTTTAATAATGATTCATCTTCAGTGACTCTAGGGCGTGGAGAATTATTATCTACCTCTTTTTTAATAACAGACGGACGATTACTAAAAACAGTTACTTTAGTTCCAAGTACTGCAGCTTCTGCAACATTGTGAGTTACAAACAAAATAGTCTTCTTTGTTTTTTCCCAAATTAGTTGCATCTCAACTAAAAGCAAATCACGAGTTTGTGCATCAAGTGCTGCAAATGGTTCATCCATTAATAATACATCAGGATCCATTACAAGTGCTCTAGCAATAGCTACACGTTGTTTCATTCCAGTTGAAAGTTGGTAAGTGTATGAATCTGCAAATTTTGTTAACTGCATCATATCTAGAT
This sequence comes from Candidatus Nitrosopumilus sp., assembly GCA_965248045.1. Classification (GTDB taxonomy): domain Archaea; phylum Thermoproteota; class Nitrososphaeria; order Nitrososphaerales; family Nitrosopumilaceae; genus Nitrosopumilus. The sequence continues at coordinate 16,421 of CBDFIG010000002.1, read as the reverse complement.
AACGATTAGATATCTTAGCTCGTTCCTCTTTTGGAATTCCAGCCATTTTTAATCCAAATTCGACATTATCTTGAACTTTGAGCCAGGGGAATAAAGCACCCTCTTGAAATACCATAATTCTTTCAGGACTAGTTTCTGAAACTGGATGACCATCAAAGAGAATTTGACCCTCATCTGGCTTCTCCAAGCCTGCAACTATGCGTAAAAATGTAGATTTTCCACATCCTGAAGGCCCAACTAAACATACAAAATCACCAGCCTCAACTTTTAGGTCAATTCCACCTAGTGCCGTGAGTTTGTGAGAATCATGGTTAAAATATTTCACAATATTTTTTGCCTCTAACTTAGTCATCTACACATCTTCCTCCACTATGGAATTTATATCAAAGTAGGGAAAAATTTCAGACAAATCATATCCATTTCTTCCCAGATATCCTAGCGCATCTGCTTTTTCAGCAAAGGAGAAAACAGAGTTAGGGAGAGGATCTGCAGTAATTACCAAATTAGATAATGCGATATCTACAACATTATCAGATAAGGATTGTCCAAAATGAGAATCAAGAAAATCATTAAAGATAATTCTAGTTTCAACAGGATGTTCTGCAATCCAGGTTGTTGTTGTGTGATGAGAATTTAAAAAAGGAATCATAAATTGTTTATTTTCTTCAAAATAATCTACATTGCCGATTAAAAGAACAGAGGCAAATTCATTGTTTGGCCATAGTTCTTCTTCATGGAATAATCGTTTTCCACCAAGTTCAATTTCCAAAATTGTAGCCCACGGTTCTGCAACCCATGCACCATCAATGTCACCTTTAACAAAGAGCGTATAGATATCAGGATTTGATATATTGTAAATTATTACAGAGCCACCTTTTGCAGCTGATTTTAATCCATTTTCAGAAAGATAATAACGTAATGATACATCTTGTGTATTTCCAATTTGAGGAGCAGCAATTTTTTTTTCTGCAAAGTCAGAAGCAGAATTTATTTCAGAGTTTGGATGAACAATAAAGCTGGCACCACCACTTGCAGCACCAGCAAGAATCCTTACATTGTTATTTTCTGAATTTAAAAATCCATTAATTGCAGGGCCGGGTCCAACATATGCAACATCAACAGAATTAGCAAACAGAGCCTCTATTGCTTGTGGTCCACTATCAAAAACTCTGGTTTCAATTTTTATTTGATCCCCAAGACTATTTTGGAAAAATCCTTTTTCTATTCCTACTATTGGAATAGCATGACCAATATTTGGAAAATATCCAATACGGAGTTGAGGATCATGTGTAGTATCACTAGAACTAAGAGTAACTCCCAGTACAGATAACAAGACAATTCCAACAATTCCTGCTGAAATTACAGTCATAGTTTTCATAAAACAGCGTTATATTTGGCGGTTAAATAATCATCGAATTTTAGCTCAAGCTAGCCAAGAATTTTTTGAAAAAAAATCTGGGCTCCAGCCTATCACAAAAGATAAATTCCAAAATACAACGGAAAAGATGTTTCATGACTCAAAAAGGAATTCTGGCATTTTCCGGAGGATTAGATACTTCAGTTGTTGTAAAGTATCTACAAGAAGAACATGACATGGATGTCATTACAGTAACTGTAGATGTTGGACAAGGGGACGATAATAAAAAAATTACAGCAAAAGCAAAAAAATTAGGTGTAAAAAAACACTACAACATTGATGCAAAAAAAGAATTTGTAAAAGATTACATTTTTCCATCAATTAAAGCTAATGCACTTTATCAGAAAAAATATTGCCTTGCAACAGCACTTGCAAGACCATTAATTGCAGAAAAAGTTTTAGAAATTGCAAAAAAAGAAAAAGTAACATCATTGGCACATGGATGTTCAGGTAAAGGAAATGATCAAGTACGATTTGATATAACACTACGTTCTGGTTCGGACTTACCAATTATTGCTCCAATTCGAGATAAAAATCTGGATAGGGATACTGAACTAAAGTTTGCAAAGAAACATGGGATTCAAATTGATTCTGTGGCAAAAAAATTTAGTATTGATCAAAACTTATGGGGACGTGCAATTGAAGGAGGGATATTAGAAGATCCATACAATGAACCACCTGATGATGCATTCATTTGGGTTAAAACAAAAAACTTACCAGATAAACCAACATATTTAGAAATTAAATTTGAAAAAGGTATTCCAGTTGGAGTTGATGGAAAAGTAATGGATTCTATAAAATTAATTGAATACATTAACAAAAAAGCTGGAACTGCAGGTGTTGGAATAGTTGATCATATTGAAGATAGGGTTGTTGGAATCAAATCCCGTGAAGTATATGAAACTCCGGCAGCAACTTGTCTAATTGAAGCACATGCCGATTTAGAAAAGATGATCCACACAAAACATGAAAACAAGTTCAAATCTCTAATTGATGATGAATGGACCTACCTAGTATATTCAGGACTATGGCAAGATCCTCTCAAAGCAGACATAGATGGGTTTATCGAGGCGTCACAAAAGCCAGTATCAGGAATTGTAAAACTCAAGCTATACAAAGGAAGTCTAAGGGTTGTTGGAAGAAAATCCAAGAATTCATTGTACAGTCATGATATTGCCACTTATGGATCAGAATCAACATTTGATCAGAGATTAGCCAAAGGATTTGTTGAATTGTGGGGAATGCAATCAACAGAAGCTAATAAATTACAAAAGAAAAGGTCAACAAAAACATGAACTGCCCAGAATGTGACGCAACATTAAACATTCCAGACGATGCCTCAGTTGGAGAAATAGTCTCCTGTCCTGATTGTGGCGCTGACTTTGAAATCGCAAAAAAAGACGGATCAAATGTAGAGCTTAAACAAGCAGAAACTGTAGGCGAAGACTGGGGAGAGTAATGTCAAAAATATGTATCGTGTTTGACCGTCTAAGAACGGAAGAAAAGATGCTTCAAAAAGAGGCATCAGAACTTGGACACGATACAGTAATGTTAGATGCAAAGATCACTCAAGTTAACACAGATAGTAAAAAAGAAGACTATGACTTTGGAGATATCGTTTTAGAAAGATGTGTTAGTTATATTAGAGGACTTCACTTTACTGCAAGTCTAGAATTTTTAGATACTCCAATTTTGAATAAATTTGAAGTTGCAAGGGTTTGTGGAAATAAGATGTTCATGAGTTTACTTTTGAAAAAAAATAACATCCCAACACCAAAGACATACTTTTCATTTTCAAGTGAAAGTGCAACAGAAAATTTAGAAAAAGTTGGATATCCACTAGTAATCAAACCAGTTATTGGAAGTTGGGGAAGAGGAGTAATTCCAATTAAAGATAGAGACACTATAGATGCAATTATCGAAGTAAGAGACATTACAGATAGTCCACATGACAGAATTTACTATTTACAAGAAGTAATCAAGAGGCCACCACGAGATATCAGAGTAATCACGGTAGGCGATGAGCCTATTGCAGCAATGTACAGAAAATCATCAGGAGGTTTTAAGACAAACATTGCACTTGGAGCAGAACCAGAACTTTGTGAGATCACAAAAGAGATGGAGGATATGGCAGCAAAAGCATCAAAAGCCATGGGGGGTGGAATTTTAGGAGTAGACATGATGGAAGATGAAGAAAAAGGCCTAGTAGTACATGAAGTCAACAATACGGTGGAATTCAAAGGATTGGCAAGAGTTGCAAAACGAAATATTCCAAAAGAAATGATAGAATTTGCTTTAAACTACGTTAGGAAATAAATTATACTCCTTTAGGAAATAAATTATACTCCTTTAGGAGGAGGTTTAACATGAAAGTAGGAGTAGTTGGAGCATCAGGTTATGTAGGAGGAGAGACACTTCGTCTTCTAGTTAACCATCCAGATGTTGAGATCTCCATGGTCACATCAAGACAACATGTTGGTGAATATCTACATAGGGTACAACCAAGTCTGAAGGGTTTTACTGATCTCACATTCTCAGAATTAGATTATGAGAAATTAACTGACAACTGTGATGTAGTATTCACAGCAGTTCCACATGGTACTGCAACTGAAATTGTAAAGGCCCTCTATGACAGAGGTGTCAAAGTAATTGATTTGAGTGCAGATTACAGATTACATCATCAAGAAGATTATGATAAATGGTATGGATGGGAACATCCACATCCAGATTACTTGGAAAAATCAGTTTTTGGGGTTCCTGAATTACATAGGGAACAAATCAAAAAAGCGCAGCTTGTTTCTTGCCCAGGATGCATGGCAGTTACATCAATGCTAGCACTTGCACCATTAATTCGAAATAACATTATTGATACAGAACACATAGTTGTAGATTCAAAGATTGGTTCTTCAGGTGCAGGTTCTGGTTCTGGAACTGCACATGCAATGAGAGCAGGAGTAATTAGACCATACAAACCAGCAAAGCATAGACACACTGGAGAGATTGAACAAGAGCTTAGTGAAATAGCAGGAAAGAAAATTCATGTTTCAATGAGTCCACATGCAGTTGATGTAGTTCGAGGAATTCTATGTACAAACCATACTTTCATGCTAAAAGATGTAGAAGAAAAAGAATTATGGAAATTATATCGACAAGCTTATGGTGAAGAAAGATTTGTTAGACTTATTCGAGATAAAAAGGGATTATACAAATTCCCAGATCCAAAGTTCTTGGTTGGCTCAAACTTTTGTGATATTGGATTCGATTTAGATGAAGATAATCACAGATTAATTGCATTATCTGCATCAGATAACTTGATGAAAGGTGCAGCAGGTTCTGCCATTCAAAACATGAATATAATGTGTGGTTTTGATGAAATGGATGGACTAAGATACACTCCATTAACTCCTGTTTAGAAATGATTACTATCAAAATCGGCGGAAGTGTTGTTGATGATTTACATCCATCTACAATTGTAGACATTAAAAAAATAGTAGAATCAGAAGACATAATTTTAGTTCATGGTGGCGGAAAAGAAGTTACAAAAGTATGTAAACAACTTGGAAAAGAACCAAAATTTGTAACATCACCTAGTGGAATCAAAAGTAGATACACTGACAAAGAAACTGCAGAGATTTTTACTATGGTAATGTCTGGAAGGATAAACAAAACAATTGTTCAGATGCTTCAGAAAAATGGCATCAATGCAATAGGTCTTTCAGGAGTTGATGCAAAAATTATAGAAGCTGACAGAAAAAAGAAGCTTCTCATAGTTAATGAAAAAGGCAGGAAGCAAGCAATTGATGGAGGATACACTGGAAAAATTACTAATGTGAATTCTAAATTCATCAAATCACTCTTAGAACAAGGGCTTACACCTGTAATTTCACCTATAGCAATTAGTGAAGAGTCAGAATTTCTCAATGTAGATGGGGACCGTACTGCTGCATATGTAGCCGGAAAAGTAGGCGCAGATAAAGTATTATTCATCACAAATGTAGATGGACTCTTAATGGATGACAAACTTGTTCCCAAATTAACATTAGCAGAGGCAAAAGAAATCAGACCAAAGATCGGACCTGGAATGGAGAAGAAAATTTTAGCATCAACTGAAGCCTTGGACATGGGAGTTAAACAAGCAATAATTGCAAATGGTCAGAAAAAAAATCCAATATCTTCTGCAATTGCACATGATAATTGTACGGTGATTGAGCATGAGTGAAGACCAATTTATGGGAAATCTCTATCAAAGATTTCCAGTTACAGTTGAAAAAGGAGTTGGAGCTCATGTATGGGATATAGATGGGAAAGAATACATCGATTGTATGGGAGGATACGGGGTTGCATTAGTAGGTCATCAAAATCAAAGAGTCAACAAAGCAATAAAAGAACAAGTTGATAAAATTATTACCGTACATAGTTCATTATACAACAAAACAAGGGAAGAGTTTTTGAAAATACTTATCGGGCTAGCCCCAAAAGGGCTCACACAAGTGCATCTAAACAATAGTGGGGCAGAAGCAATTGAAGCTGCAATAAAATTTGCAAGAAAGTTTACTGGTAAAAAAGGAATGGTTGCAATGAAAGGTTCCTACCATGGAAAATCTTTTGGTGCACTGTCATTAACATTTAATCCAAAATATAAAAAAGCATTTGAACCACTTGTTGAGAAAGTTTCTTTTGCATCTTTCGGAGACATAGAATCACTTCGTTCAATAATTGATGACGATACAGCTTTTGTAATTTTAGAACCAATTCAAGGCGAAAGTGGAATTATTGTTGCACCTGATGGATTTTTGCAAGAAGTAAGAAAGCTTTGTGATGAGAAAGGAATTCTGTTAATTTTTGACGAAATACAAGCAGGTTTGGGTAGAACTGGACGATTGTGGGCTTGTGATCATTGGAATACTGCACCAGATATTTTATGTCTGGCAAAAGGAATAGCAGGCGGAGTACCAATGGGTGCAACGCTTACAAGACCTGACATTTTAGCTTCGATGAGTAAAGGGGAACATTCTTCAACGTTTGGAGGAAATCCATTATCTTGTGCAGCAGGTATTGCATCACTTAAAGCATTAACAGAAGATGGATTAATTGAAAACTCTGAAAAGATGGGAAAAGTTTTCAGAGAAGGATTAGAGAAACTAAAAGAAAAGCACATTATGATCAGAGAGATTCGTGGAAAAGGACTCATGATAGGAATTGAGATGAAGTTTGAAATCAAAGATATTCTAATGGGAATGATAAAAGAAGGAATTCTAATGTTATACTCTGGACGAAACATACTAAGAATTCTTCCACCATTAGTAATATCTGAGGATGACATAACAAAAGTTTTACATGCTCTTGATTCCATACTTACTGAAGAGGAGCAAAAACGAAATGTACAAGGATAATGTAGATCAAAAAATTATTGGTTATCTAAAAGAAAATGCGAGAGAGTCATTTGTAGATATTGGAAAAAAACTAAAGCTCTCCGAATCAGCAGTAAGAAGACGTGTAAAAAATTTAGTAGACAGTGGAACAATCAAAAAATTTACTGTAGAACTTGGTGAAGAAAACACTACTAGTGCAATTGTTTTAGTTTCAGTAGATTCTGCAACAGACACATCGAAAGTTTCTCTAAAACTTACTAAATTAGAAGGAGTAAAAACAGTTTATGAGATTACAGGTCAATACGACATTACAACAATTATTAGTGCAGCAACAATTACAGAAATTAATAGTAGTATTGATGCATTAAGAAAAATTTCAGGAGTAGTTGATACAAATACTGTAATTATTTTGAAAAAAGTAATCTAAAACGACTTTCGTTTCATAATTTCAATTCAAAACTAAATTAGGATCATTATTAGCTATTTCCAACGAACCTAGTACGAATATACTTATATTCTCTATTTAGACCAACGATTTCTGTAATGAAAGATCCGAATCACTATGCAAACATCTACAATGCATATGACAAAAATCCAAAGAAGATTAGAGTACTAGATAGTACTCTAAGAGAAGGAGAACAACATCCAGGTGTTTCATTTACAAGCAAACAAAGAATTCAGATTGCATGGATGTTAGATTATTTTGGAGTAGATCAAATTGAGATTTCACCAGTGGTATCAAAAGATCATAAAGAAGCAACTAAGACAATCATCAAACAAGGATTAAAGGCAGATATTGTTTCGCATGGACGTGCTCTCAAAGAAGACATTGATATTTCATTAGATTGTGATGCAAAATGGTGTGCGGCATATTTAGGAATTTCAGATATTCATCTAAAAGACAAACTACGTATTTCAAGAGAAGAAGCAATTACCAGAGCTGTAGAAACTGTAGAGTATGCAAAATCTCACGGTCTTAAGATTAGGTTTACAGTGGAGGATGGAAGTAGAGCAGAGCCTGAATTTTTACTCAAAGTTTGCAGAGCAATTGAAGAAGCAGGAGTTGATAGAATTAGCCTTCCAGATACAGTTGGAATTTTACGTCCAATTGGAATGTACAATTTTGTCAAGAAAGTTAGAGATGTAGTAAATGTGCCACTAGATGCACATGTTCACAATGATATTGGATTTGCATTAGCAAATGCATTTTCAGCATGTGATGCAGGAGTTGATCAGATTCATACCACTATTGATGGAATTGGAGAAAGGACTGGAATTCCACCTCTTGCAGAAGTTGCAGTTGCACTAACCTATCTATACAAATCACCAAATGATTTCAGATTAGATATGTTACTGGATCTATCAAGATTAATTGAAGATTATACAATAATCAAACCATATGATTCAAAACCAATTGTAGGAACATCTGCATACAAACACAAAGCAGGAACACACCTTGCAGCAATTCTCAGAAACCCTGCAGCCTATGAACCAATACCTCCAAGAGCAGTTGGAAACAGAAGAAGGATTGTCTTTGGGGAATTAGCAGGAAAAACAGGTGCTGCCTATCTGATGTCATTATTGGGTCTTGAAAAAGACGACGAGGGTGCAAAAGCAGTTGCAGCCGGATTAAAAAGTCTTAGAATGGGAGATCTAATTGAGATTCCACTAGAAGACAGACTTGAAAAAAAGATAATTAATGATGAGACTTGGGCATAACTAATTCTAATTTTTGAGTCAATTCTCAAATTATTCAAATGGAAAAAGCTAAGGATCAGCACATCATGATATCATTACAACATGAAAGATGTACAAATCCCTAGCAACATAAGATGTGAATCATTTCTTATTGGTGTTTTGTATCTGATGGGGACACTTTCTCTGTATGAAGATATTCTAAGAGTTGGCAGACCATATGTCTATCCAACTGTGTTGATGATACAATTATTTATCATAAAATCATGGATGAGAATTCCAAGCAACAACACATTGCATTATTTTTTATCAATCAAATGTACTAATGACAAATTGTTCAAGGTTTGTAAATTGACTCAAATCCCAGACAGAAGAACAATTGACAGACGATTCCAAGTTCTATCAATTGATCATATCATCGGCAACATGGGAAATTTGTTTGCATCTGAGAAACTAATTGATGACACATCTGCATCAGTTGACAGTTCAATGTTGAAAGCTGCAGGTCCAGTCTGGCACAAATCAGATATGAAAAATAATCGTTTACCAATTGTAGGAATTGATACTGATGCAAAATGGGGATTCTCAAAATCAAAAGGCCGGGTATTTGGGTATAAACTTCATATGAGCTGTAGTACAGGTAAATTATCAGTACCATTATCTGCAGATGTCAGTACAGCAAATGTTCATGATGGTAAAATGTATTGTACACTAGTAGAACATCTTGCAGGATTAGTCCAAAATATTTTATGTGATCCTGCATATGATGATGGTTCACTGTATCATTTTAGCAACAAGAGGGATTTGAGATTGATTACTCCGATAAAACATTATCCACGTACGCCACCAGAGAGAATCAAACTCGTAGAATTTTACAATTCTGTAACTGGTCAAGAGTTGTACAGATATAGGAAAATCTCAATTGAACCTCTCTTTGAATATATCAAAGACATGTTTGATATTAGAACAGTTCCTGTAAAAGGATTGCACAATGTGAAATCATTTGTGTTGATTTGTGTACTGGTGTATCAGCTGACAGTTTACTACAATTGTATAACTGGAGTTAAGAATCCTAGAATTGTGAAAAGAATGCTTTGTTGTTAGAGAATAGTTTTGGTTTTATTTTTGTAAATCATTATGCCCAAGTCTCAACTATGTGTAATTTGTATCCAAATATCCAACCCTTTGATTTGGAAGCCCCATTTGGCATCTGTATCAATTCCTGAAATTGGTAAACGATTATTCTTCATGTTTGATTTGTGCCATACTGGACCTGCAGCTTTTAGCATGGAACTGCCAACTGATGCGGATTTATTCTCTACTGGTTTTTCTGAAACAAACAGGTTTTCCATATTGCTGATCATCTGTGTAATTGGAAGATTCTGAAATCTTCTGTCAATGGTACGTCTGTCTGGGATTTGTTGTATTTTACAAATCTTGAGTAATTTGTCATTATTTGGTTTTATGGATAGAAAATAATGAAACGTGTTGTTGCTTGGAATTCTCATCCATGATTTTATGATGAATAATTGAACCATTAGAATCGTTGAATAGACGTACGGTCTGCCAGGTCTGAGTAACAGCTACTGGCGTAACCACATAGGACCACACCATTGAAGAAGCACTAGCAAACATCAAGGAGGCAGTAACTCTGTATTTAGAAGAAATGCCAGATACAAAAGATACCATTCAAAATATGGACATGATTGGTGCATTAAGTGTCGAAATTCCTTAAACTTGCAGGAAGCAAGATAATAAAAATTCTTGTAGATGATTTTGATGTTCTTATTGTTTCTTTTGTTTTCATAATTACTAAACATATAACGTTTATTTAAACATTTTATGTTTAAACATATAAAGTTTATAAAGCATGATTTCTAAAAAGAGTATTGAGTAAAAAAGTAGAAGGTGATTATTGGATGCACATCTGTGCAATCTGTGAAACAATTTGGTATAGTAAAAATGAAAATCCTAAAGTTTGTAGTAATGTGGAGTGTACCAATAGAACTAACTGGAAGAAGGGAAATAAGAGAAAATAATTAAGATATGAACAAAAAGAAATTTCTTATCATTGGAAGCGGAGGACGTGAAAGTGCTTTTGCCCTACGGCTCTCAGAAGACACACAATTATATGCAATTATTTCTCACAAAAACCCACTCATCATAAACTGTGTCGAAAAATCAGGTGGGACATATTTGGTAGGTGATGCTAATGATCCACATGTGGTGTTAAAATTTGTAAAAGAATATAATATAGATTATACTTTTGTAAGTGCTGACAAACCTTTAGCTAATGGTGTTATTGATATTTTATTAGAAAATAATTTCAAAGCTATTGGCGGAACAAAAGAAGCGACACGTATTGAATGGGATAAAATCTATTCCATCCAAATGATGCAAGATACATGTCCTAGATTTACACCATTTTACAAGATTATTTGCAAAGTTGAAGAGTTAGAAGATTCTATATCTGAATTTGAATCAAGAGGACTTGATGTGGTAGTAAAGCCTCAAGGACTTACAGGCGGTAAGGGTGTAAAGGTAATGCCTGAGCATCTATCAACGTATAAGGATTGTATTAATTATGCTTCTAGTCTTCTCAAGAATAATGAAAAAGTTCTGTTGGTAGAAAAACTAGATGGTGTAGAGTTCACCATAATGGGAATTACTGATGGTGAACATCTGGTATTAGCTCCTGCAAGTTACGACTATCCATTTAGATTTGAAGATGATGTAGGGGCAGGAACAGGTGGTATGGGATGTTTTACTAATTCAGAAAAAAAACTTCCATTTATGAATGATAAAGACTTGGAGGATTGTAAATTAATAATGCAGAAAATTATTAATGAAATGAGATCAAAAAATCTCTTTTTTAACGGTGTTTTGAATGGTGGATTTTTTAAAACTAAATATGGTATAAAATTTATGGAGTTTAATGGACGTTTTGGTGATCCCGAAGGACTAAATATTCTCAGTATTCTTGATGGTTCTTTTTCTGAATTATTAATACATATTTGGAATAAGACACTATCAGAAGATGTTATCTCTTTTATTAAAAAAGCAAGTGTTACCAAATATTTAGTGGCCAGTGAATACCCCGAAAAAAGCAACGAGATAATTTCTTTTACCATTAATGAAGAAGCAATTAATAATCTGGGTGTAAAGATATTTTTTGCCTCATGTATCAAAACTGGATCACATCAATACGAAACCTTAAAAAAATCACGAGTTTGTGCATTTAGTGCTGTTTCAGATAATATAGAGGATGCTTCATTACTAATTAACAAGGCTATTGACACATATGTTAAAGGTAAATTGGAGTATAGACGTGATATTGGTACTCAAAAAAGTTTGGAGAAATTAAAAAGAATTATTATACCAAATCTCATTTAACAAATATTTTTTACCCAAAACAATTAACACAAACTAACCTATCCTTCCCAAGATACTAGGTATTGTTCTTGTTGGTCTAATACATCTCTGCTGCCGATTGATTTTCGAACTACTGATTGTAGAGTAGCGCCATATGTCGTACTATCACTAATTGATTCATCAGCAGTGCCAGTACCAATGGCCATATGAGTAGTTCCATTAGAACTATTACCTGTACGGTTTTGAGCCATCTGTGTCATACATGCTAATGTTATGACATTGTTTTTGAGTACAGATAATGAGAGAGGACGTGGCGTTGTATTTTTACCATTAATAATATCAGATATTAATTCGCACCAAAGTTTTTGCAGTTTTTTATGTAGATTTGGATTAAAGTTGTCACTTAGCCAAGGCCCATCATCAGTTCTCCAACGTGTGATTAGCCATGGATCTATTGTGATATGGACGTGTTGTGGTGTTGTTCCGTAAATTTTCTTAAAAATTCTGTTAAAGTTATCTAGTTCTGATTCTGAGATAAATGGAATTTTAGAGTTACTGATATTCAACTCATCCCAATACTCTCCAATACATCACAATTGATGCCAGGTATACAAACCCAAGATAGTTCTCACAGTTCTTTTCATATCTGATTCTAGTCCTGTGAAAACCATTTTTCAACCACGCAAAGAATCTCTCCACAACATAACGAACTGCATTGTATTTGTTGTATGATTTGTTTTCTGATGGTTTCTAGAATGCAGTCTCGTGTAAACTTTTCCAGATGCAGTTACAATGCCAGCTGGAAGCATAGCATACATCAGTACGTTTAGCATGATGACAGATAATCCCCACAATGCAACTGATGGCTCTGAACTATCGGCCATACCCATGATGCTCAGAGAGGCAATCATTGGAGTAATGGACAGTTTTACCGCTTTGTTAAGCATTGCATTCTCTCTTTGCATGTCTGCAATGTATGGCGAGAACGAATAGTACAACTGGTTAAATCCTGTCATAAATAATGCGCCAGATGCGGTACCCATTACGGTGTTATCCCTGATTTCCCTGAGGAACTGGACCTGTGGCGCAAGCTCTGTCCCATATGCTGCAGTTGCAATAAGACAGCCGCCGCCTGCTGGCTTTGGTTCGTCATCTACTACTAGCTGACAGATTCCATTTATCGGTTCTGTTCCCGCTTCGCAGACTGGCTCTGGTGGTGGTGCTGCTGTTGGCTCTGATGGTGCTGCTGTTGGCTCTGATGGTGCTGCTGCTGGCTCTGATGGTGCTGCTGTTGGCTTGGAATCCACCATATCCAGAGACACAACAGCATCATTAGTAGTAGTAGCATCATCAGCAGCAGGCTCTACTACCACGCTTCCAGTCATCCATGGCTGGAGTACAGAAAGATATTGAAAGCTTCCGGAATCCTCAAAGGCGTGGGTGTATGTTCCACCAGGTAAGATAACATCCGAGTCAAATGACTCCCCAAGAAAGTCATCATGTATGCTGCCAGATGTCACAGTAATGTCAAAATCAGCATCGTTATGCCAGGTTACCTCATCGTATTGCCGTATGATAACTATATCATCTGACCAGCAGGAGCCGTCTTTCTCACATCCGGGAAGACTAGAGTTTGCAGTCACAAACACGTCATATGACTCTGCATGTGCCACGCCAAAGGGTACGACAAGTATAAGCATCAAAAAGGCATACCATGTAGTAGCAGCAGTGGGGTTTGGGAGACTATGCGCCAATCATATCACCTTGAGATACCAGCCAGGTAGGAAAGCACGATCCTTAGTTGCTCAGTTGAGATTTTGCCTTTGTATGCCCACTCACCAAGATATTTTTTTGCCCACTTTGGCAACGACACGTCAGGATCACTTGCAATATCCAGGGCCGACATCAGCTGGGCGTCAGTTGCAGACTCTGAGGAGTATCCCGCCCATGACAGTATGACGTCATCATAGCCTGCATCATCATCATAGCTTGCATCAGATGTTGCATCAGATGTTGCATCCTGCGTATCTGCAGCAGCAGCAGCAGCAGCAGTAATGCAGTCTCCGTTGGATTTCATTACCTCCCCATCAGAGCACGCAAATGTGCCAGGCTCAGGATCCATGCAGGTGCCGTCATCTAGCATCAGCTCGCCTGCGTCACAGGGCAGCTGGGAGTTTTCAGCATTGCCGTCTGCTACTACTGCTGCTGGGGGGGCGGCAGCAGCAGCAGCAGTAATACAGTCTCCGTTGGATTTCATTACCTCCCCATCAGAGCACGCAAATGTGCCAGGCTCAGGATCCATGCAGGTGCCGTCATCTAGCATCAGCTCGCCTGCGTCACAGGGCAGCTGGGAGTTTTCAGCATTGCCGTCTGCTGCTGTGGGGGCGGCGGCTCCTTCAGTTACAGTCAAAGCATTGTATATGGTAAATACAAACGAATTTCTCGTAGCATCCCAGATGTACAGCTGGATATCAGAGGTATCCATTGCACCACCAAAGGTTACGTCAAAATCAAAGGTGGCAACACTTGCTTTTATCTCAGTTATGCTAATTGTGGCATTATGGATTAGCCCGTTTGGATCAATTATTTCCAGTTCGTCATCAGGACTGTTTTTGTCCCAAATAATTTTGGTGGCACTGTGGCATGTTGCGTCTCTAATTGATACCTGCTTGTTTAGGCAGATCTCAATGTGCGCAATGCCTTCCCATGAGGTGTTCTCATACAGCGTAAGGGAGAACGGGGTTGGCTCTCCTGCAGACACCAGTATTGGACTGCTTAGCACTTGATCAATTTTGAAGGGGGCTGGCGCTATTCCTATTCCATTAATTACAATGGTGTTGGCTCCTTCATCAAAGGAGGTTGTAAATGAAGGCGGAGATCGGTCTCCAGAGCTGCCGCCTCCTCCTCTACTGCCAGCCGGAGGGATACTTGGCAGTGATGGTGGAGTAGTAGTGTCAGGTACGACGTTGTTAGTCACTGGCTGTGATGTAAATGCGCCCAAAGAGTTTCCAGAGGCATCATCAATGGAACCGGATGTCGCAGAGTATGACAGGGTTACAGTCTCGCCATGTGTAATTGAGTTATCCAGAGTCAGCGTTACCATACTGTCAGATGTTGAGACTGTAATAGTAGTAGTAGTAGTAGTGACAGCAGGCAAGCTGGCAGCTCCTGAGACTGTAAAGTCTCCAGGCTCAGCAGAGCTGAGTGTAATGACCTCAGATAGTATTAGATTAATGGTAGTTGGGCTGGCAGTTCCAATGGATACAACAGTTGGCGGTGCGTTATCAACTGTACCAGTGAAGGTCTGATCTTCTGCAGGATTAGATGAGGTACCAGTCACAGTGCCTGATGATTCAGTATAAGTCACATCTGGCGTATCAGAGGTGGTAATACCAGATACTGTAAGCGTAATAATATCAGTTAAGCCTCCAGGATCAGAGTTTGCAGATACGGTTCCAGTTGAGAGTGCAAAGCCTGCGCCGTCAGTTGTTGCGACATCTACATCCTCGCTATACGTAACAGTTATGGTATCAGCCGAATCAACAGAGGCTGCAGTGATGCTTGGCAGTGGAGTAATAACATCTGGCGGTGGAGCAATAATGTTGTTTGTAACTGTAGCTTCTGCAAAGCTGGCAAGGGAGTTTGGCGACGGGGATGCAGCGTCATCTATGCTGCCGGTACTTTTGGTGTATGCCAGACTAATGAGATCATCATAATCAAGTGTGCCACTAAGGGAGAGGGTGACTGTAGCTCCATTGGCAGCTGCAACTGCAGTTACAGTCGGGGTTGCAGTGATATCACCGGACAGCACAAAGTCTCCGGGCTCAGCAGAGCTGAGTGTAATGACCTCAGATAGTATTAGATTAATGGTAGTTGGGCTGGCAGTTCCAATGGATACAACTGTTGGCGGTGCGTTGTCAACTGTACCAGTGAATGTCTGGTCTTCTGCAGGAATGGATGAAGCATTAATCACAGTGCCTGATGATTCAGTATAAGTCACATCTGGCGTATCAGAGGTGGTAATACCAGATACTGTAAGCGTAATAATATCAGTTAAGCCTCCAGGATCAGAGTTTGCAGATACGATTCCAGTTGAGAGTGCAAAGCCTGCGCCGTCAGTTGTTGCGACATCTACATCCTCGCTATACGTAACAGTTATGGTATCAGCCGAATCAACAGAGGCTGCAGTGATGCTTGGCAGTGGAGTAATAACATCTGGCGGTGGAGCAATAATGTTGTTTGTAACTGTAGCTTCTGCAAAGCTGGCAAGGGAGTTTGGCGACGGGGATGCAGCGTCATCTATGCTGCCGGTACTTTTGGTGTATGCCAGACTAATGAGATCATCATAATCAAGTGTGCCACTAAGGGAGAGGGTGACTGTAGCTCCATTGGCAGCTGCAACTGCAGTTACAGTCGGGGTTGCAGTGATATCACCGGACAGCACAAAGTCTCCGGGCTCAGCAGAGCTGAGTGTAATGACCTCAGATAGTATTAGATTAATGGTAGTTGGGCTGGCAGTTCCAATGGATACAACTGTTGGCGGTGCGTTGTCAACTGTACCAGTG